>NZ_BOMV01000060.1 GCF_016862375.1 Paractinoplanes rishiriensis
TTTCCAGACATTGCCTGGGCGTCTCGTGACGTTTGGGGAATGGACATCGACACGGATCATCGTGACCTCATGCGAGTGGGTCTGGTGACGGAGTCGTTTCTGCCGGACGTGAACGGGGTCGCCAACTCGGTGGTCCGGGCGGCCGAGCATCTGCTGCGCCGCGGGCATCAGCCGATGGTCATCGCGCCGCAGCCGCCGCCGGCGGTTCGGGATGTGCCGGTTGACGTGCCGTACCCGGTGGTGCGGATCGCTTCGCTTCCGATGCCGGGGTATCCGCAGATCAGGCTGGGGCTGCCCACACCGACCATGGTTGCGGCGCTGCGCGCGCACGGGGCGGACGTGGTGCATCTGGCCAGCCCGTTCGTGCTCGGGGCCTGGGGCATGGCGGCGGCACGGTCACTCAAACTGCCCACCGTGGCGGTGTACCAGACGGATGTGGCCGCGTACGCCCGTGCCTATGGGGTTGGTAAGACGGAGAGAGCCGCCTGGCGGTGGATTCGGACCGTGCACAACCAGGCCTCGCGGACGCTGGTGCCGTCGACGGAATCCGGTGCGGCGCTCGCCGAGCACGGCGTGCAACGCGTACATCTCTGGCGGCGCGGGGTGGACGATCTGCTGTACCACCCGGGAAAGCGCAGCGCCGGCATGCGCCGGGCGCTCGCGCCCCACGGCGAGGTTGTGGTCGGGTTCGTCGGGCGGCTGGCGGTGGAGAAGCAGATCGACCTGCTGGCCGACGTGAGCCGGATGCCGGGGGTGCGGCTGGTCGTGGTGGGTGACGGGCCGGCGCGGCAGGCGCTGCACCGGGTGCTGCCCGACGCGATCTTCCTGGGAGTGCGGCGCGGAGCCCAGCTGGCGCGGATCTATGCCAGCTTCGACATCTTCGCGCACACCGGGCCGTACGAGACCTTCGGCCAGGCGGTGCAGGAGGCCATGGCCAGCGGGCTGCCGGTGGTCGCGCCCCGGGCCGGCGGGCCGGTAGATCTCGTGACGCACGGGCGCACCGGATATCTGGTGCGGCCGTTCCAGGCGGCGGGATTCACTGAGGCCGTACGGGACCTGGTGGGCGACCCGGTGCGGCGGCTGACGTTCGGTGCCGCGGGACGACACGCCATCGAGGGCCGCAGCTGGTCGGCGGTTGGCGACGAGCTGATCGGGCACTATGCAGAGGTGTGCGCGCTGGGATTGATCGAGCGCCGGCCGGTCGCCGCGTGAGGTTCGAGGCAGATTGCCGGGCGGGGAAAGGCCGGGCTGCGGGGTCGTGGGGTGCGGAAGGCCGGGTGGCGGCGTGAGGATTGTGCGGATCGCCAACTATGTGGCGCCGCGGTCCGGGGGGCTCAAGACGGCGCTTCGGCATCTCGGGGCCGGCTATCAGGCGGCCGGGCATGACGCTGTGCTGGTCATCCCGGGTGAGCGGGCCGATGCGGACATGACCGAGCAGGGGCTGGTGGTCACGCTGCCGGGGCCGCGTCTGCCGGGGCTGGGCGGGTACCGGGTGCTGCTCGACCGGCGGCGGGTCGCGGAGAAGTTGCGGGAGCTTCGGCCCGACCGGGTGGAGGTGTCGGACCGGACCACGCTGCGTTGGGTCGGCGGCTGGGCGCGTGATGCGGGTGTGCCGTCGATGATGGTGTCGCACGAGAGCCTCGACGGGCTGCTGCGGCTGTTCGGGCCGGCGTCGGGGCGGCGGGTCGCGGACGCGATCAACGGGCGGACCGCGCGGACGCACGACCAGATTGTGTGCACCACGCGGTGGGCGGCCGCCGAGTTCGAGCGGATCGGGGTCGAGGTCCGGCGGGTGCCGCTCGGCGTCGACCTGGAGCGGTTCGCGCCGGCGCGGCGGGATCCGGGTATGCGGGATCGATGGGCCAACCCGGAGGACGTCGTACTGCTGCACTGTGGACGGCTGTCGCCGGAGAAGAAGCCGCGGCGGTCGCTCGCGGCGCTCGCCGCACTGCGCCGGGCGGGTGTGCCGGCGGTGCTGGTGGTCGCCGGAGCGGGGCCGTTGCGGAACCGGCTTCAGGAGGAGGCCGGCCGGGCCGGGTTGCCGGTGCGGTTCCTCGGGCATCTGTCCGATCCGGACGAGGTGGCGAAGCTGTTGGCCACCGCGGACGTGGCGATCGCGCCCGGACCGGTGGAGACGTTCGGGCTGGCGGCGCTCGAGGCGCTGGCCAGCGGGACACCGGTGGTGGTGAGCGCAGAGAGCGCGCTGCCCGAGGTGATCGGTCCGGCGGGAGTGGCGGCGCACGGCGACGGGCCGGAGTATGCGGCCGCGATCCGGGAGATCCTGGCGATGCCCGAGGCGGAGCGCCGGTTGGCCGCCCGCCTGCAGGCCGAACGTTTTCCCTGGTCGGCCTCGGTGGCCGGGTTTCTAGAGGCGCACGGCGCCGGCCGGGACCACGAGCCGCTGGGGCGGGACGCCGGCGGCGCGTAGCTCGTCGCCGATCGCGGCCGGTGCGTGATGCAGGAAGACCACCACCCGGTGGTCGTCGGCCAGGTCGCACAGTGCGGCCAGGGTGCCCAGGTTGATCGGGTCGACCGCGGTGACCTCGCCGAGGTCGACGATCAGGCGCAGCGGCCGCAGTTTGCGCACCGCGTGCACGAGGATCTGGCGGAACTGCACGGCACACTCGGTGCCCAGGTCGCCGCTCGGCTGGACGACGAGACTGCCGTCGGGGTCGGTGCGGACATCGACCGAGAAGTTAGCCACCCGCCTACCTTCCGTCGTCCGGCATTGGCCGGGCGGCAAGCTTATGCCGGACGACGGAAAAGCGTCGATCGTTCATGCACCACTCGGGAAAAGACTCAGAGTTCTCCAGTCGACGGTCTGCCTCGCCGCCGCCGGACGGCTCGCGCGAAGCTGTCTAGATGCGACGGCGCCGGGTGATGACCAGCAGCAACGCACCCACGGCGACCGCGGCGAGACCGGCGCCACCGACCGCGACGGCACCGGGGCCGGTCACCGGCAGGCCGCCGTCGCTGCCGCCCTGGCCGCCGTCGTCATCGCCCGGAGTCTCGCCGTCGCCCGGCGGGGTCTCGCCGTCGTCCGGGCCGGCGCCCACGAAGACGACGAAGGTGTCGGTGTTGTCGCTGGGGTCGGGGTCGATCTTGCTGAGCTGCTCCGGAGTTGCCCAGGAGACGAAGTCGGGAAGCTCGGCGTTCCGGCGCCCGGCGGCGGACAGTGCGCTCACCTGCTGGATCGGCTCGGCGGTGACCTTGCCGCCCTGAAGCGCGACCGGGCCGCGCGCGTCCGGCGAGACCAGGACCTGGAACGTGAAGAACATGCCGAACTCGCCCGCCGTGCTGCCCGGTGCGGGACGCGGGTTGAGGCTGAACTGGGTGAGCTCGCAGTTTGCGGTGCGCCGGTCGGCGCTGATCGAGCAACCCTGGTACTGCCGCGTGGTGAATGAGGTCTGTTCGGGCAGTTGGACCCGGACCCGGACGCCGTCGGCAACCATGTCGCCCTGGTTGACGATCAGGGCGAACAGCGGCGACGTCTTGCCCGGCGGCACCGGCTCCTCGGTGATCGTGCCGTTCTCGTTCTGCCAGGTGAGGTCCTGGACGTATACCGAGAGGTCGGCGCCGTGGCCGCTGATCGTGACGTCGGCGGTGCGGCTGTCGTTGGCCTCGACCGTGTCGCCCTCGGCCCGCACCGTGACGGTCAGCTTGCCGGCCGGTCCGGTGGCGCCGTCGACCGGGACCAGCGGCACGAGCACGTGGAGCGAACCGCCGGGCGCGGGCGTGCCGTAGTCGTCGAGGTCGCAGGTGATCAGGCCGTTCTCGGTGGTGCAGTAGCCGCCGACGTCGGACGCACTGACCTTGGCGGGGTCCAGTTGGGTGGTGTCGAAGACGACGCTGACCGCGGAGGCTGACGTCGTACCGTGATTGGTGATTTTGACCTTGGGCCATTTACCGGAGGCGTCGGTCGCGATGGTGGTGCCGGACAGTTCGAGTCCGAAGTCGATGTCGGCCGCGAGTGCCGGCGTCGCGGTCAGGCACAGGGCTCCGGCCGTCACGAGTCCGGTCAGGCCGGCGCGGACGAGACTGAGGTTGGGCATAGGCAGGGAATGTATCGATCTATCCGGAGAGTTTCGACCCCACTCGGTGCAGGGTGCCATCCGGATCCACGTACGCGAACTCGCGCAGGCCCCACGCGGTGTCCCGGGGCGCGCCGAGCCGGCCCTCGACGCCGGCCGCGGACCAGGCCGCGTGGACCGCGTCGGCGTCCTCGACGTACAGGTAAACCATGGCATTCGTGGTGAGCGGATCGTGCCCGGGTGACTCGGAGACGTGCAGCTCGACCGGGCCCTGCTGGACGAATCCGTAGCGCTCGCCGCCGGTGTAGGACTCCACGGCGAAACCGAGCCGCCGGTAGCGTTCGAGGGCGGCGTCGAGCTCCCGCACCGGCAGGATGGGAACGGCTCTGATCATCGCCTGACGCTACCCCGCCGTCAGAGTGACGGGCAGTCCGCGCAGCCCGCGCATCAGCAGGCCGGGCCGCCAGCCCGGCGGCTCCGGCTCGGCCAGCCGCAGGCCGGGATAGCGGGCCAGCAGTTTGCCGAACGCCACCTGTGCCTCGAGCCGGGCCAGCGGCGCACCGAGGCAGTAATGGATGCCGTGGCCGAACGCCAGGTGCGGGTTGTGTTCGCGGTCCAGCCGCAACTCACGCGAGCCGGCGAACCGGTCCTCGTCGCGGTTGGCGGACAGCAGGCCGATCACCACCGTCTGGCCGGCCGGAATCGTCCGGCCGCCGATCTCGACCGGCTCGGTGGTGATCCGGAACGTCGCAATTTCCACCGGACTCTCGTACCGCAGAAACTCCTCGATGGCCCGCGGCAGGAGGGTGGGATTCGCGCCGAGCTCGACCCACTTCTCGCGCTGCGAAAGCAGCAGGTAGGTGCCGTTGCCGATGAGGTTGACGGTGGTCTCGTGGCCGGCGATGAGCAGCAGGAACACCATCGAGGACAGTTCGTCCTCGGTGAGCCTGTCCTGCTTGTCGCGCACCCCGATGAGGCCGGAGAGCAGGTCGTTGCCGGGATGCGCCCGGCGGTCGGCGATCAGGCCGCGCACGTAAGCGACCAGCGACCCGATCGCCGCCGGCAGCTGCTCACGCATCGACACGCCGCCGACGACGATGTTGGACCAGGCGCGGAAGTCGTCGCGGTCGTCGGACGGGATGCCGAGCAGCTCGCAGATCACCTGGATGGGCAGCGGAAAGGCGAGCGCGTCGATCAGGTCGACCCGGTCGTGGCCGGCCATGGCGTCGAGCAGTTCGTCGGTGATCTGCTCGATGCGCGGCCGCAGCGCCTCGATCCGGCGCGTGGTGAAGGCCGCGGTGACCATGCGGCGCAGCCGGGTGTGGTCGGGTGGATCGGCGTTGAGCATGTGGTGCCCGATGGCCGCGCCGATCTCCGGCGGCAGCGGGCCGTCGCGCACTGGGTCGGAAGCCGCTTTGGACAGACGCGGGTCGGTGAGCACCTGCCGGGCATCCTCGTAGCGGGTGACCAGCCACGCGTCGACGCCGCCGGGCAGCCGCACCTCGCGCACCGGTCCGGTCTGCCGCCACCGGGCATAGAACGGATGCGGGTCGTCGTGGAATGCCGGATCTGCGAGATCGTCTCGGACGTCCTGAGTCATGCCATCCTCCGGTCATCAGCGAGCCTCTATGACCCTAACCGGTCAGCGCACACTAATCGGACGCCTCCGGTTGGGGCGATGGCCGAAATGTCCGTTATAGAATGATTGGACAAATCGCCCATTCTTCATGGAGTAGATATGCGAAGTCTCATCGTGGCGGCTGCCGCAGTGGCCACCCTGTTCGGAGCTACGCCGGCGGGTGCGGTGGCGCGGCCGGCCGACCGGGCGCTGATCACCCAGCGGGATCTGCCGCCCGGCTATCGGCAGGTGGACAGCGGGAACGACACGGTCGCCTCGCTCGGCATCGGCACCGGTAAGGCGCTGCGGGGCTGCCCGGCGCTGAGCATGTCCCGGCAGCCGGTGCGCTCGACGTCCGCGGTGTACGCCAAGGGGCCGACCGGTCCATACGTGGCGGCGCTCGCCCTTCGGTATGCGCCCGGCGGTGCCGCGGCGACCATCGAGGCGCTCGACGCGGCCCGGCGGCACTGCCACTTCGTGACGTACCGGTCGCAGGTCGGCGCGGTCCGGTTCGGAATCACCACGCTGCCGATGCGACCGCTGCGCGCCCGTACGGTGCCCATCCATCTCTCCGGCCGGACCAGCGGGATGGTCCGCGTGTCGGTCGAGGCCGACCTGGTGGCGGTGCGCCGTGGCGACTTCGTGCTGGTGTCCGCCGAGTTCGCGATCGGCCGGCGGCTCGACGGGATCGCCCCGCGCATCGCGCCGTTGACGCTGGCGCGATGCGCGAGGCAGATCCGCGGCTGCTAACCGGCGACGCAGGCGGTCCCGTTCACGGTGAACGCGGTCGGCGCGGGGTTGCTGCCGCTGTGGGTGCCGTTGAAGCCGAGGCTCACCGAGCCGCCGGCCGGGACGGCACCGTTCCAGGACTGGTTGGTGACCGTCACCTGGCTGCCGGTCTGCGACCAGACGCCCGACCAGCCCTGGCTGACCTGCTGGCTGCCGGGGAAGGCGAAGCGCAGGGTCCAGGCGGACCAGGCGGCGGCGCTGGAGTTGGTGACATTCACCGTGCCGGTGAAGCCGCCGCCCCAGTCGTTGGTGCTGTACGCGACCCGGCAGGCGGCGGTCGAGGACGGGCTCGGCGAAACCGACGGCGAAACGCTGGGGCTCACCGACGGCGACGGCGAAGACGAAGGCGAGGAGCTGACCGAGGGAGACGGCGTCACCGAGGTGGGGACCTGGCCCCACAGCAGCGTCGTCCCCTCGTACAGCGGCACATTGCGGTTCAGCACCGTGCCGGTCGCGTACGACGGATCGTTGGCCGGATCCCAGGTGCCGCCCTCCGGCACGCCGACCTTGAACTGCACCTCCATCCGGTGCTGCGACTGCCCGGCCGGCGCGATCGTGTACCCGGCGCACTTCACCTCGACGTACCAGAGATCGCCGGACACCTGCTGGGCGGTCGACGGCGACGGGCAGCCCTGGGTATAGCCGGGCGTCACCTGGATCGCCGACGTGCCCTCCTTGCGGAAGTAGTACCGGTAGGACGCGTTGGTCAGCGCCTTCGCCGGGAACGCCGACTTGTTGTAGATCATCACCTTGAGCCCGGTGGCCCGGGGCTCGGCCTGCATGACCGTGGTCTCGACGCTGAACTCGTCGATGTCCGGCGACTCCGGCTGCGGGAAGTTCGCCAGCGCGGTGCCGCCGTACTCCTGGTAGAGCCGGGCCACCGCGGAGGTGAAGCCGGCGTTGTAGTCGGTAGCCACCTCGTTCATCACGTAGTCGCTCCGCAGGTCCTGGTATTTGTCGTCGGGCGAGGACGGTCCGCCGACCAGGGCGCCGTACAGCACGTGCCTGGTCTCGGCGGGCACCGTCTGGTTGTCCCACCAGGAGCCGTGCGCGGTGCGGTGGTGCGGGTTCTTGGGCGAGTTGGCGCCGAAGCCGATCAGATAGCTGGACGAGCGCGGGTTGTCGCCGAGCGCGTAGTCGATCTGCCGTACCGCGAAGTCGTGGTAGCGCGCCTTGCGGGTGGTGTCGGTGGTCTTGTCGCTGTAGACCAGGGCCGCGAACGCCGTGTTCGAGGCGTACCGGAGCGAGCCCCAGCTGTCCAGAACGGCCTGGCCGCCCGGCGAGTAGCGCACCTTCTCGCCGTTCACGCCCACGGTCCAGTAGTCCAGCCAGCGGTTCGCGTCGTCGACGTACTTCTGCTTGCCGGTCAGGTTGGCCAGCAGCACGTACGCGCCGAACTGCTTGTTGTCCCAGGCGATCGTCCACTTGTAGGAGCGGGTGGTCGACTGCGGCTCGGTGCCCAGCTTGTCGTACTCGGACTCGGCCTTGGCCAGGTAGCTGGCGTCGTTGGTGGCCCGGTACAGCCAGATCGCGCCCCAGACCAGTTCGTCCTGGTAGCCGCTCCACGACTTGTAGAAGCTGCTGGCGTCGGTGATGCAGTCGCTGTACGCCTTCCGCACGGTGTCGGCGAACGTGTAGAGCTGCTTCGCGTGCGTCAACAGCTTGTCGGCGTACGCGGCATCGGTGGGCCGGAAGACGATGGAGCTGGCGGCCATGGCAGCCGCTGTCTCACCCGCCAGGTCGGATCCACCACAGGTGGCGTCGATCTTGTACGACGGCCGCGCCATCGGCATCACCTCGGCCGGACCCCACCAGCGGTGGTCGTCGTCGCCCTTGCCGATCTGCCCGTAGAGCACGTTGGCCGAGGGATGTGCCTTGATGAAGTAGTCGTTGGGCACCCGGAGGTTGTTGAGGAAGTTCGTCAGTTGCCCGGAGCGGGCGTACGCGTCGCGGTATTCGACGGCGCCCCAGGCCAGCATCGTGGTGGTGAACGCCATCGGGAAGCCGAACTTGACGTGGTCGCCGGCGTCGAACCAGCCGCCGGTCAGGTCGAGCCCCACGTCGGCGCCGTCGGTCAGGGCCGAGTCGCCGCGCCAGGACACCTGGCTCCACGCCGGCTTCTTGCCGGCGATTTGCGCCTGGTAGAAGAAGAGTGACTTCTGCAGGGCCTCGGCGTAGTTGTAGGTGCCCGCCGCCTCGGCCGGCCGTACCAGGTTGCCAACCACGACTGCCGCCACCGCGACGACCGCGGTCAGGGCCCCCACGGCCGCACGGCGATACCAGCGATTTGCCCGCATGAGCGTTTTCTCCCTGTCCCCTGGGTGCGCCTATGGGAGCGCTCCCAACATTGAACAGCGTTGTTTCGGATTTGTGAAGCACGGCATCTGGTTCGAACAGTCGATCTGGCGGGTAGAAGGGATTTTGTTCGGTTTGCCGCTTCGAGGAGGTCAGATGAGCGCTGTCACCAACCCGGCCACGGTCGGCGAGTGCCTGCGTGTGGGTGCCGGTTTCTCCCAGCGTGATCGGAACTGGATAGCCGAGCAGTTCGGACCCTTGGACGCCCGGCTGGCCTCGTTCCACGCCGACGCGACCGAACTGGAGATTTCGGTTAAGGACCGCGAGGCCCGCGGCCAGAAGGTCACGCTGGAGTGCTGGATCGGCGGCCGCGACAAGATCGTCACGACGTCCTCCGAGGAGGACCTGCACGCCGCCATCATGGACGTCCGCGACGACCTGCGCCGCCGCCTGAACGACGCGAAGACCAAGCAGGAGCCGCGCCACAACCGCCACCTGCGCGACGTCGTCCAGCCGGAGCCCGAGGCGGCACCCGAGACGGACTGACGATCGGGGTTCGGCGCCGGCCACGGCCGGCGCCGAACGCTTGTTATGGGCGCGGACGCGTCTCGTCCGGTGCCGGCGGGCACCACTGCTGGCAGTCCGGCTCCTCTCGCGGTCCGGTGCCGCCGGACGGGAACGGGTTCGGGGACGGCGACAGCGGTGGCGGCGGGAACGTCGGGGCCTCGCGCGGGCAGCCGGCCGGTTTCGCCGTGTGCTCGAAGCGGCTCGGCGCTGATCTGTCGCCAGTCGGCCGTGGAGACACCAGCGGCGCGTCCGAGCAGGACTTTCGCGGTGATGCCGACGGTGCCGGCGGTGCCGTGGAGCGCGGCGGCCGAAACGTGTGGTCGGCGGCCGACGGAGATTCCGACGGTGAGCTGGTCGCGGCCGGGGAAAACGTGGTGGTGGCCGGATGCGGAGTTACCGGCAGGGCGCCGGTCGCGGCCGCCAGGGCGGCTCCCCCGGTGGCCGCAGTCAGGACGGCCGCCGCCGCGGCCTTGACCGTGAGCAGGCTGGCCAGATGAGGACGGCGGCGGCGCGACGGCCTGGTCCGAAAGCCGGCCAGTGCCTCCGTGCGGCCGGCCAGTTCCGCCGGGCGGGCCGGCGCGGCCGCGGCGTCCAGCAGGTCGGCCAGGTCGGGGCGGCCCGCCCGGGCACGGGAATCGCGGCGCAGCAGGTGTTCGGCGGTGCGGCGGGTCAGCGGTGGGCGGCGGGGTGGGGTGGGGCCGGTCATGGGGGAGCTCCTGTTCGACCCGTCCGGGGCGTGATGATGGCCTCCGAGCGGAGAGTACCGGCGGCGGCTCGGCGTTCGAGGATGTCTTCCAGGCGGCGCAGGCCCCGGTGGGCGGCGATCCGGACCGCGCCGGCCCGCTTGCCGAGGACCCGGCCCGACTCGGTGGCGTCCAGGTCGAGGACCACGCGCAGCAGCACCGCCTCGGCCTGGTCGGGGGGCAGCGACATGATCAGGCGGAGCGCGGCGTCGGTGCCTACCGCGGCCACCGCCTCCGACTCGGTCTGGTGGTCGGTGGTGGGCAGCAGGTCTACCTCGTCGCTCGGGACCGCCGCCCCAGTCTGGCGGTCCCGAGCGCGGAGGTGTTCCAGGGCGCGGCGCCGGGCGACCGTGGCCACCCAGGTGCGGAAACGGCTGCCCCGGCCGCGGAACCAGGGCAGCTCGCGGCTGATCTGCAGCCAGGTCTCCGAGGCCACGTCCTCGGCGTCCTGGCCGACCAGCGCGCGAAGGTAGCGGAGCAGGCCCGGCTGCACAGTGTTGTACAGCTCGGCGAACGCGGCCTCGTCACCATCACGGGCCGCGCTCACCAGGGCGGTCAGCTGCTCCATCGGAGGATCTCAGGCCGCGCGGCCCAGCGAGCGGACCGTCCAGCCGGCATCGCGCCAGCGCCGTACGTCCAGCGTGTTGCGTGCCTCCAGCAGCCGGGGCACGTTGGTGACCTTGGCGAGTTCGGCCGGGTCCAGGGCGCTGTACTGCGGCCACTCGGTCAGGTGCAGCACCACGTCGGCGCCCTCGCACGCCTTCAACGGTTCCCGGGCGTACTCCAGTGCGGGGTAGGCGGCCCGGGCGTTGTCGATGGCCTCCTCGTCGTGCACGCACACGTGCGCTCCCTGGAGCTTGATGGCCGCCGCCACGTTGAGGGCCGGCGAGTCGCGGATGTCGTCGCTGTGCGGCTTGAACGCGGCGCCCAGGATGGTCACGTTGCGGCCCAGGAAGGTGCCGCCGACCAGGTCCTTCGCGGCTGCGATGGCGCGGTGCCGGGCCCGCATGTTGATCTCGTCGACCTCGCGCAGGAAGTTCAGCGAGCGGCCGACGCCCAGTTCCTCGGCCCGGGCGGTGAAGGCGCGGATGTCCTTGGGCAGGCAGCCCCCGCCGAAACCGAGGCCGGCCGACAGGAACCGGGCACCGATCCGGGCGTCGTACCCGATCGATTGGGCCAGGGTGACCACGTCGGCGCCGGCGGTCTCGCAGACCTCGGCCATCGCGTTGATGAACGAGATCTTGGTGGCCAGGAACGAGTTCGCGGCGACCTTGACCAGCTCGGCGGTGGCCAGGTCGGTGGCCACGAACGGGCAGCCCTCGTCGAGCATCGGCTGGTAGACCTCGCGCAGCAGGGTCTCCGCCCCGGCCGAGACGACGCCCGCGACCAGGCGGTCCGGGTGCAGGGTGTCCTGCACCGCGGTGCCCTCGCGCAGGAACTCCGGGTTCCAGGCGACCTCGGCCCGGGCGCCGACCGGGGCCAGCGCGGCCAGCCGTTCACCCACCGCGGCGGCCGTCCCCACCGGGACCGTCGACTTCCCCACCACAAGGCAAGGGCGTTCCAGGTACGGGGCGAGCCCGTCGACAACCGCGTTGAGGTGGCTCAGATCGGCCGCGTACGAGCCTCGCTGCTGGGGTGTGCCCACGCAGATGAAATGCAGGTCGCCGAACTCCGCCGCCGCCCGCAGCGAAGTCGTAAAGGTCAGGTTCCCTTTCTCGCGGGTACGGGCGAGCAACTCGGACAGCCCAGGCTCGAAGAACGGTGGACGGCCGTCGGCCAGCGCCTCGATCTTGGCCGGGTCGATGTCCACGCCGAGCACGTCGTGCCCGATCTCGGCCATCCCGGCCGCGTGCACGGCGCCGAGATAACCGGTGCCGATGACGGTGATGCGCATCGCGCGTTTCTCCTTACGGGGGGTGTGGGCTGGTCAGCCGGCGTAACCGGCCATGTTCAGCGACTGGAAGCGCCACGCGTCGCGGCACATGTCGGACAGGTCGCGCCGGGCCCGCCAGCCCCAGGTCGCGTTCGCCCGGGCCGGGTCGGCGATCAGCGCCGGCACGTCGCCGGGCCGGCGGTCGACGATCCGGAACGGCAGGTCACGGCCGACCGCCTCGCTGAGCCGGGCCACCAGTTGCAGCACCGAGGTGCCGACGCCGGTGCCGAGGTTGACCACGCGCAGGCCGGGCGCGTCGTGCAGGCGTTCCATCGCGACCCGGTGGCCTTCGACCACGTCGAGCACGTGGATGTAGTCGCGGATCGCGGTGCCGTCCGGGGTGTCGTAGTCGCCGCCGAAGACGCTCAGCTGCTCGAGCCGGCCCACCGCGACCTGCAGCAGGTAGGGCACGATGTTGTTCGGTACGCCCAGCGGGTCCTCGCCGAGGAAGCCGCTCGGGTGCGCGCCGATCGGGTTGAAGTAGCGCAGCGCGATCGCGTGCATCTGCGGATACCGCCGGCACGCGTCGCCGATCACCTGCTCACAGATCCATTTCGAGCGGGCGTACGGGTTGGTCGGGCGCGCCGGGTCGGCCTCGGTGAGCGGTTTGGCGTCCGCCTCGCCGTAGATCGAGCAGGACGACGAGAACACCAGGTCGTGCACGCCGTGCTCGACCATCACCCGGAGCAGGCTGGCGGTGCCGCCCAGGTTGACGTCGTAGTAGTCGAGCGGGATCTGCATGGACTCGCCGACCGCCTTCTTGCCGGCGAAATGGATCACCGAGTCGATCGGGTGGTCGGCGAAGACCCGGTCCAGGCCGTGGCGGTCGCGCAGGTCGGTCTCGTACGCGATCAGCGGTCTTCCGGCGATCTTCTGCACCCGGTCCAGCGCGGCCGGACTGCTGTTCGAGTAGTTGTCGACGACCACCACTTCGTAGTCGTGTTCGAGCAGGTCGACGCAGGTGTGACTGCCGATGAATCCGGCGCCACCGGTGACGAGCACGGTTGTCACTGCGGTTCCTCTTTCGGGGACGTGGGGTTCACCACCAGCCGACCGAGGCCAGCACATAGCCCGGGGCGTGGAGGTAGGCGAGGACGAGCGGAGGCACGGCGGCCACCGTGGCGAACAGCGGGAGGCCGGCGGTCACGCGTACGGCATGGAAGGTTTTGACCTTGGCGGCGCGGCCGGTCTCCAGGCCGTGCAGGAAACACACCGCGAACGCCGCGAAGACGTACATAGTGGACCCGAGCATGCACAGCAGGAGGTAGCCGCCGGCGCCGTAACCGAGTTCGCCGAGCAGCGCGCCCCCGCTGAGCACCGTGCTGAGCACCAGCAACGGCAGCACCAGCGTGATCGGCAGCGGCTCGAGACCGTTGCCGCCCTTCGGGGTGACCTTGAAGCTGACCGGGCGTGGCCAGAGCTTCTGCAGGGTGGCGGCGGTGACCCCCCAGAGCACGAACGGCCAGCGGCAGATCGACGAGAGCCAGACCTCCCAGCTCAGCGTCGGTGCCCGGCGCGGCCGGAGCAGTCCGCGCCGGCGCAGCAGGCCGATCAGCAGCAGCATCCAGATCCCGACGGTCGCCCACCGGCCCAGAAACTCCAGGTAGGTGACCTTGACCCAGGGCATGCCGGAGACCGCGGCGATCGGCGGCAGCAGCGTGCCGGCCAGCGAGACCACGGCGAGCAGCGGATAGAAGGACAGCGTGTTGAGGAACCGGAACCGCAGCCGCCAGGGCATCCGGCGCAGGTGCCGGCGGCTCAGGTCGAACAGCAGCGTGGTCAGGCTGCGCGACCACTGGAACTCCTGGGTGATCATGGCGGCGAAGGTGGGCGGGCCGTCGCCGTGCGCCTTGGCGTTCAGCGCGAAGGCGCCCTGCCAGCCGGCCGAGGTGAGCAGAAACGCGGTGGAGAAGTCCTCGGCCAGCTCGGGGCCGATCCCGCCGATGTCCTTCAGGGCTTTCGTGCGGACCGCGTAGTGCGAGCCGATGCAGGTGGGCGCGAGTCCGCCGGCGTGCCCGGCCTGGAACGGCCCCTGGAAGCCGGCCTCCCGGAACAGGCGGCTGCGGGCGGCCCACGAGTCGGCGGCGTTGGCGTCGCAGATGCTCGGCGCGGCGACGTAACCGACCGCGGCATCGGCGAACGGCCGCACCATCTCGGCCAGGTAGGTGGGCTGCGGCACGTGGTCGCAGTCGAACTGGGCCACCACGTCGTAGCACTCGTAACCCCAGCCGTCGTAGAAGTACGCGAGGTTGCCCTCCTTGCACTTCGTCCGGCGCGGCCAGGTGGATCGGTGGTACTCGGTGGAGCCCTGCCGGCTGGAGATCCGCACGTGGTGGGCCGCGCACCAGGTGAAGATCTCGGCGGTCGGTGCCTCGTCGCAGAGCCAGACGTCGTACGGGTGCGGAAAGCGCTGGCCGAGCATCGCGACCAGGGTGTCCCGGGCGACCTGCCACGGCTCGGACGGTGCCCGGGTGACCACCATGGCGACCCGCAGCTCCGGGATCTCCAGCCGGGGATTGATGCCGCGCAGGCGGTTGGCGGCCAGGAAGAAGAACGCGGGCTGGGCCGAGATGACCAGCAACAGGGTGCTGTTGACGGCCATGCCGAACCAGGTGATCCGGTGGCCCGGCGCCAGCCACCAGTGCCAGAACCAGGCGAGGCAGGCCAGCCAGCCGACGGTGAGGGCGGCGACCAGCAGCCGGTCCGGCACCGACAGCAGCGACACGAACGTGCCCTCGCCGATCCGGCGCCGCCGGTTCCCGGGGGAGAGGTAGGGGCCGCTGGGCGGAGCGTCGAGGACCCGGCCGGCGGAGAGTTCCAGGAGATCGGCAATGTGGATCTCCTGGCCGTTGCGTCGCGGCCGGCGGGTGCGGGGTAGGGGTAGTTCGGGTCCCGGGCGTGCCGGTGGCCGGACGGGTGGGATCGGCACTACGGCGGGCCCGGCACCCGGCCGCGGCCTCGCTCCGTGCGGCGCCGGGGTCAGCCACGGGGAACTATCGGCTAACAAATCGGATTTGTCGGTCAGGAGACGGCTCGGGGAGGCGGCGTGCGGGGAGTCTGCGTGCGGGGAGGCGGTGTGCGGGGAGGCGGTGTGCGGGGAGTCTGCGTGCGGGGAGTCTGCGTGCGGGGAGTCTGCGGCCGGGGATTTGGCGGCCGGGGATTTGGCGGCCGAGGCTGAGGCGGAGCGGTAGACGGTGCCTCGGCGGGGGGCGAGGTTGGTGGACACCGGTGGCTGGCGAATCAGACGGCGACGCTGACCGGGACGGCACCGCCGGCGACCAGGGCCGCGGCCGCGGTCACCTCGGCGGGGCGGCCGGCGAACCAGGCGACGGTGCGCCGCAGGCCCTCGTCGAGTGGCACCTTCGGCTCCCAGCCCAGGGCGTCCTGGGCCCGGGTGATCACCGGCTTGCGGCGGGTGGGGTCGTCGGTGGGCAGCGGGTGGTATTCGATCGCGGACGTTGAGCCGGTGATCCGCAGGACCTCCTCGGCCAGCTGGCGCATCGTGTACTCGCCGGGGTTGCCGAGGTTGACCGGGCCGAACTCGGCCGCGTCGAGCATGCCGGCGATGCCGCGGATCAGATCGTCCACATAGCAGAAGCTGCGGGTCTGCGAGCCGTCGCCGTAGATGGTGAGCGGGTTCCCGGTGAGGGCCTGGCAGATGAACGTGCTGACCACCCGGCCGTCGTGGGCGCGCATCCGGGGCCCGTACGTGTTGAAGATCCGGATGATGCCGACGTCGGTGCCGAAGCTGCGCCGGTAGGCCGCGGTGACCGCCTCGGCGTAGCGCTTCGCCTCGTCGTAGACGCTGCGCGGGCCGATCGAGTTGACGTTGCCCCAGTAGTCCTCGGTCTGCGGGTGCACCAGCGGGTCGCCGTAGATCTCGCTGGTCGACGCGAGCACGAACCGGGCGTCGTGGTCGTGCGCGAGCCGCAGCAGGTTCTCGGTGCCGCGGCTGCCGACCGCGAGCGTCTCCAGCGGCAGCCGGTGGTAGTCGGGCGGCGAGGCCGGGCTGGCCAGGTGCGCGACCGCGTCGATCGGGCCGGTCAGCCCGGCGGCGGACAGCGCGGCCGGGTCGCTCACGTCGACGTCGAGCACCGTGAACCCGGACCGGCCGCGCAGGTGGGCCACGTTCTCGGCCGACCCGGTCGACCAGTCGTCGAGGCAGACCACCTGGTCACCGCGGTCCAACAGGGACTCGCACAGATGGGAGCCCAGGAAGCCGCCGCCTCCACTGACCACCGCACGCATGACTTCCTCCGCTTGCTTGCTCGATGAACCGATTAAGGCCTCTCAAGAAACAAGACTATGAAGCTAATCAATGCATTACGCAAGCCCGAGAAGTGTTAATCAATGTTTCCGGCGGACAACTAGAAATCAGCTCGAAAATTTCTTATGCAAACCTTAGGCAAGGGATCGGTCACCGACCGCTATTGTTACCTTCCAGCCCGTCCGCAAAATAGAGCCGGAAAACGTTACTGTGGTCTGTGTCACGAGTCGAGCCGGCCGGCCGTGCGGTACGCCTCGCCCACCACGGTCAGCGTGCCGTCCTCGCGGCACAACCCGCTACCAGCGGTGCCGTCCAGAGTCGGCAGGCCGAACCAGGCGTACCGCTCCACGTAGGGCAATTGCTCCAGCATTGCGGTGGCGTCATTGATGAATTGCGTCTGCTCGGCGTCGGAAGGGTATCGCGCATGTGCCGGATCCGGCGATTGTTCGGCGAAATCGATGAGCGCGAACTCGGTCAGCCAGATCGGCAGGCCGTATCGTTGATAAACCGACTGCAGATAGTCCCGCATTTGCTGCACCGCGCTCGCGTCGAAAGTTTCCCCGTACCAGTGCAGGGCGATGAAGTCGACCCGGTGACCGCGTTCCTTGGCGAGCCGGAGGAACCAGTCGAGCCAGCCGTTCTCGACCGCGCCGCCGGCCGCCGGAGCCGGGCTGCCCAGCCGCAGGCCGGTCGCCTCCAACTGCGGCCAGAGATCGATGGCCTGCTGGACGGTCATATTCGCCTGATCTGCCCGGTCCGGCTCGTTGAACGCGAGCAACGCGTCGCCGCCCGACGCCCTGACCTTTTCCAGATTCTCCGCGGTTACCGAACTGGCATTCCACACCATCGGCACGAACTTCGCTTTCTGCGACGCCGGAACCCGGCCGCGCTCCGCCGTCCAGTTGTAGTACCAGGAAACCTGCGCCTTGCTGAGTCCGGCCTTCACGCTCCGGAAATCCCAGGTCCCGACGCCCTTCTTGGCAGACACCGGAACGGATTCCTCGTCGCCGGTGCCGCGGAGGTGATACAGGGCCGCGGTGACGGCGACGGCCAGCAGGCAGATGGCGCTCACCACGAGGAGCGTCCGGGTCTTCTGCGTCCGGGCTGACATCTGGTACCTCCGCGGGTGGACGACGGCACGATCGCCGCCGAGGGGCCGCGAGTATAGGTGACCCATCTGCAAGCTTCGATGGAAGCGATCAGTCCAGCTGGGGTAGCCCGGCGATCACGGCGTCCAGGAGAAGCGGATCGCACCGGTCGGCCCGCGGCGGCGGCAGGTCGGCCGGCAGGCCCTCCGGCGGCAACTGCCAGCGCACCCGGTCGGGATCGGCCCGCTCGACCGCGTGGTACCACTCGCGGAGCGGCTCGGCCAGCCGGACGTGCAGATCGAAGTTCCGCCGCCGCCGGGTCGGGTCGGCGTCGCGGCGCCGGCGCAGTTCGACCGCCGACGGCACCGACACCAGGAACAGGTCGGCCAGGCCCAGCCGGCCCGCGGCCATTGCCTCCCGGCGGGCGTCGACCTCGTGCCGCCAGTGGCCCGGCGGGAGTGCTCCCAACCGGGCCATGGACCAGCTGTAGTGCAGTTTCATCGGGTCGTCGTCGCAGATCGCGAACCCGCCGGCGGCCTCACGGCGCACGGCGTGCCGCCAGCGCCGCGTGTCGTGCTCACACCAGAACGCCGCGGTCTCGGCCGGATCGATGCCGCTCGGCTGGCCGGGCGGCGGCGGGCATTCGGGAACCGTGTCGTCCGGAAACAGCCGCTGACACCAGGTTGTCTTGCCGGCCGCGCTCGGCCCGGTCACCACGACGATCACGCACTCCGTTGTAGCGCGCGGCGGTCGGCTGCACGAGTGCGTTCGGCGCGGCCGATGGCCCACAGCGAGACGGCCACCGCCGCCGCGGTCAGCGGCAGGCCCATCAGGACCTTGGCGGCTGCCAGCCCGGCCACCTGCTGCTGGGCGAACAGCGACTGCTGCACCAGGAACCGGGCCGCGAACACCGCCGCCCAGGCCACGGTGGCCAGGTCGAAGTGCCAGCCGGGCAGGCGGGTGATCGGTTCACGCCGGGCGATCTGCCACAGCACCCCGGTGAGCGGACGGCGTACCACTATGGACAGGAGCAGCAGGCCGGCGGCGGTCGGGTTCCAGATCAGGTCGAGCAGGAAGTAGTCGATCGCGGAGCCGCTGCGCCAGGCGATCGCCGCCGAGATGGCGACGCCGATCAGCCCGCCGGCGGCCTGTCCGAACGGGTGCCCCCGCCGGAGTCGCACCACGCAGACCACGGTGGCGAAGGTCACCGCGATGAGCAGCGCCGGCCCCAGCCCGATCACCGAGTGGAGCGTCGCCACCAGGGCCGGCGGCACGGCCGAGAGCGTGAGGCCCCACCAGCCGCCGATCGGGTCCAGGCGCGATGCCATCTCAACCCGCCAGCCCGGCCGCGACCGAGGCCGCGGCCCGTCCGGGGTCGTCGCCGTAGCCGACGCAGAGGCGTACCAGCATGTCGGAGAGCACGAAGCGGGCCTGGTCGACGGGCAGTTGCCCGGACAGCACCAGGGTGACCATGCCGTGCCGCATGCTCCACACCTGCGCGGCCCACACCAGCGTGAGCACCTCGGTGCCGGCGGCGAACCGGCCGGCCTCGATGCACCGGCTGATCTCGGTGACCAGGCGCTCGTACGCCTCCTTGCCGTTGTTGTCGCCGTCCAGCGGGCGGTCGATGAACATCGCCCGGTAGACGTTGGGTTCGGCGAGGCCGTATGCGAAGTAGACCTCGGTGAGGGCGGCCAGGTCGGCCACCGGGTCGTCGGTCGACGGCACCCGGTCGGCGCGCGCGTCGAGGGTGGCGAAGCCGGCCCGGCGCACCTCCTGCCGCAGTTCCTCCATGCTGCCGAAGTAGGTGTAGACCGAGGTGGTGGAGACACCGACGTCCCGCGCCACCCGCCGCGTGGTCAGCGCGGTCGGACCCTCCTCGGCCAGCACGTGCGCCGCCGCCCGGAGCACGGCGTCGCGCAGATTCTCGTCTCGCGGTCGTGGACTCATGCCGACCACCGTAACAGAACGGCGTTACGTAACGCCGCCATGCAACGTGCCAACCACGGCACCACGCGCCCACCGGCTCGGATCGGCGACAACCGGCCATGGAACGATGGCCGCATGGCGTCCGGTGATGCGGCCCTGGCGGATGAGGTGGCCCGGCTGCGTGCCGAGAACGCCCGGCTGTCGCGCCTGCTCGAACTGCGGGGCCAGGACACCTCGCCGCCGCCGGAGCAGCTGTCCGCCCCGGTCACACCGCCCGGCCTGGTGACCATGTCGTCCCCGGTGAACGACAAGTTGGCCCTGTTCGCGGACAGGTTCGCGGCGCGCCCCGACGTGTACGCGGTGCGCTGGGAGAACGCCCGCACCGGCGCGACCGGCTGGATGCCCGCGGTGGCCGGCGGCTGGCGTAAGGGTATGGACCGCCGCGGCGCGGCCTATTTGCGGCTCAGCGATGACCGGGTCGCCGCGCACCTGGTCGGTGACGTTTTCCTCGGGCTGTATCCGCTGCTGCGGAACAACACCTGCCGGTTCCTGGTGGCGGACTTCGATGGGCCCGCCGCGATGCTCGACGCGCTCGCGTACACGAAGGCCGCGCGCGCCGCGGTGGTGCCCGCGGGTTTGGAGATCTCCCAGTCCGGCCGCGGCGCCCATGTCTGGGTGTTCTTCACCGGAGCGGTGTCCGCGACCGTGGCCCGTGGGGTCGGGACCGCGCTGCTGCACGAGGCGATGGTGTTGCGCGGGTCCATGGACCTGCGCTCCTACGACCGGCTCTTTCCCAACCAGGACGTGCTGCCGGAGGGCGGGTTCGGCAACCTGATCGCGGCGCCGCTGCAGGGCCGGCGTCGCAAAGACGGGCTCACCGTCTTTCTCGATCTCGCGACGCTGGAGCCGTACGAGGATCAGTGGGTGTTCCTGTCGACACTGGACCGCCTCACGCCCGGCGACGCGGAGCGGATCGCCCGGCGGGCCCAGCGTCTGGCCGTCGGCACCGAGGTCGACACGCTGAGCAGGTCCGGCGCGACCAAGGTCCATCCGAGCCTGCCCGCGGTGGTGCCGGCCGAACTCGGCGCCGGCCTGACCCTGGCCGCGGCGCAACTCACCCCGGCGGCACTGGCCACCTTCAAGCACGCCGCCTCGATGGCCAACCCGAAGTTCTACGAGCTGCAGCGACTCCGCAAGTCCACCTGGGACACGCCGCGGTTCGTCCGCGGATACGACCTCACCCTCGACGATCGCCTGATCCTGCCGCGCGGGCTGCGGCACACGGTCGAGGAGATCGTCGGACGCGCCGGGTCCCGGCTGGCCGTCACGGACATCCGGAACGCGGGCCGCGAGATCGACGTGGCGTTCACGGCCGAGCTCACCACCGAGCAGACGGTCGCGGTCAGCGCGCTGCTCGCCCACGACGACGGGGTGCTGGTGGCGCCGCCGGGCTCCGGCAAGACGGTCATGGCCTGCGCGGTGATCGCCGAGCGCGGCACGTCCACGCTGGTGCTGGTCGACCGCAAGGCGCTGGCCGAGCAGTGGCGGACCCGGATCGAGCAGTTCCTCGGCATCCGCGCCGGTCAGGTCGGCGGCGGCCGGCGCAAGCTGAGCGGCGTGGTGGATGTCGCGATGCTGCCCTCGCTGGCGCGTCGCGACGACGTCGAGGAGCTCACGCACGGATACGGTCACGTCATCGTGGACGAGTGCCACCACCTGGCGGCCGCCGCGTACGACCACTCGGTCAAGCGGATCGGTGCGCAGTTCTGGCTCGGGCTCACCGCGACCCCGGGCCGGCGGGACGGGCTCGGCGAGGTCGTCACCTGGCAGCTCGGACCCGTCCGGCACACGGTGACCCAGGAGGAGCAGGGCACCCTCGCGGCCGCGTGGGCGACCGAACCCGGACCGCGCCGGGTGCTGTACGTCCACGAGACCACGTTCCGTCACGACGACGTGGATCTGTCCGCACCGGGCGGGCTCGCCGAGGTGCACCGGGCGCTCGCCGCCGACGAGGCGCGCAACGGCCGGATCGTCGACGACGTCGAGGCGGCGCTGCGCCGTGGACGGAACTGTCTGGTGCTCACCCGGCGGGTCGCCCACCTCGAGGCCCTGGCATCGCTGCTGGCCACACGTGGGCACCGGGCGCTCGTGCTCCAGGGCGGCATGAGCACGACCGATCGGCGGGCCGCGGTCGCCCGGCTCGCCGAGGCCAAGCCGGGCGACGGCATCCTGGTCATCGGAACCACGCCGTTCATCGGCGAGGGCTTCGATGCCCCGGCGCTCGACACCCTCTTCCTGGCCGGCCCGATCTCGTATGACGGCCTGCTTGTCCAGTGCGCCGGTCGGGTCGTCCGCGCGGCCGCCGGCAAGGAGGTCGCCGAGGTGCACGACTACCACGACCAGGCGACGCCGGTGCTCGCCGTCTCGCTGCAGCGCCGCATGCCCGGATACCGCGCACTGGGATTCGGGACGGCATGACGCGTCCCGCGGTGTTGATCGACCTCGGTGGGGTCCTCGTTCCGGACTACCTCGGCGCGGCCGCAAACTACTGGGCCGGGCGGCTCGGGATCGCTCCGGGGGACTTTCTCGCGGCCGTCTTTGCCGGTAACGACGAGGCCGTGCTCGTCGGGCGTACCAGTGAAAGCGCCTGGTGGGAGCTGGTCGGCGAGCGGTTGCGCCGGGACGCCGCGGCGGTTGACGAGATTCGGCGCGATCTGGCCGCCCGGCACCGCTGGGATGCCGAGTTGGTGGACGGGCTCCGGGGGTTGCGCGGGCGGGTGGCGATTGCGATCGTCAGCAACGCGTGGCCCGCGGCGCGGGCGCGGATCGTCGAGGCCGGCGTCGACCGGCTCGTCGATGCTGTCGTGCTCTCCTGCGAGGTGGGGTGCGCGAAACCGGATCGCCGGATCTACGAGATCGCGCTGCGCCGTCTCGGCGTCGAGCCGGGTGATGCGCTCTTCGTGGACGACACGGAGGGTCACGTGGATGCCGCTCGATCTTTGGGAATGGCCGGACATCTGCACGACGGGACCGCGGGGGTCATCGAGCGGATCGAGATTCACCTACGCTGTGTGGGTTGAACTCTCTCCGAATTCGACGGGCGATCCAGAATCGTCAACATTTATGTAGCCGACATTGCGGCCGATGGCGATTTCCGGGTCTACCGTTAGTGATCAAGAACACGTTACAGCGGTCAATGCGAATCAGCCCGCGACCAGGGCCGTTGGGCGGTGCGGGGGGCTCCGAACGGCCCCCTCTCGGTCAACTTCCGCCGCGGACATTACCGAGCGTTCGGGTCTTCGGCGACGGCCGTGGGTGTGGCCGAACCCATCCTGGCGGAATGCATCTCCAATCGGGTGTTTCATGACGCGCTCATCCGTGCCATGATCCCCTGCGGGATTCCTGCGGTCACCACGTGGGATTCATCGGAGAGGACAGCCGAGTTGCAAAGATTGCTGGCAATTGCGGCGGCCGGCGTGATGATCGTTTCCAGCCTGGCCGCGTGCGGCTCGGACGAGTCGGGCGACGGCGGCCCGAGCAACCCGCGGGTGGGCCTGATCCTGCCGGATGCGAAAAGCTCACAGCGCTGGGCCAAGGAGCCCAGGTACTTCCGGGCGGCGTTCGCCGCGCTCGGCGTCCCAGTGGAGATCCAGAACGCCGGTGGCGACCCGGCGAACTTCGTCCGCATCGGCGAAGAGATGATCAACAACGGCGTGAAGGTCCTGATCATCGCGAACCTGGACTCGATCTCCGGCAAGGCCGTGCTCAACCGTGCCGCGGAGAACGACATCCCGACGATCGACTACGACCGGCTCACCCTCAACGGCGGCGCCGACTACTACGTCAGCTTCGACAACGAGAGGATCGGCGAGCTTCAGGGGTACGGGCTGACCAAGTGCCTCCGGGTGAACAACGCGGTCAACCCGATGGTGGCCTCGCTCAACGGTTCGCCGACCGACGGCAACGCCACGATCCTCAAGGAGGGGTACGACTTCGTCCTGCAGAGCCGGTTCGACAACGGCGAGTACCGCAGGGGCCCGGACCAGTTCGTCCCCGACTGGGACGCGGCGCAGGCGCAACAGGTCTTCGAGCAGATGTTCAAGCAACAGCCGAAGATCAACGCTGTGCTCGCCGCGAACGACGACATCGCCGGCGCGGTCATCAAGGTGCTCAAGAAGAACAAGCTCAACGGCAAGGTTCCGGTCACCGGCCAGGACGCCACGCTCGAGGGCCTGCGCAACGTTCTCTCCGGCGACCAGTGCCTGACCATCTACAAGCGAGTCGAGCCGGAGGCGTACACCGCCGCGAGCCTGGCGGCCAAGCTGTTCAAGGGCGAGACCCCGAAGGTCGGCGCCAAGCTGCAGGACCCGGAGTCCGGCGAGTTCATCCCGTTCGCCAGCATCCCGCCCGTCCCGATCGAGGCGGAGCAGGTGAAGGACGTGGTGGCCGAGGGGGTCATCAGCAAGAAGGAGCTGTGCACGGGCGTTTACGTCGCCCTGTGCAAGGAGTACGGCGTGGAATAGAGGTTGCCGGACGCCGCGCGGGCGCCCGGCAACCAAACTCGGACTTAGCGGGGGCCGGGGCCGCCCTGCTGGCCGTGGTGGACCGGCTGGCCGTGGTGGACCGGCTGGCCGTGGTGGACCGGCTGGCCGTGGTGGACCGGCGGGGCCGGGTGCGGCCGGTTGTGGCCACCGGGCTTGCCCGGGTGGAACCGGTTGATCACCGGCAGCGCGAGGTCCACGCGCTTCCACTGGGTGCGGGCGTGCCGGCCGCAGTCGGTGTACGACATCGTGGCGCGCAGGACCACGACGTTGCTGCTGCCGCGGAAGGTGCTGACCCGGATCGGGGTGGCCGCGGTGCGGCCCGGCCGCAGGTTGTCGCCGTGCGTGAAGGTCGTCGACCGGCGCATGCCCGGGTAGCTGACGGCCACCTGGCGGCCGCCGTCCACCTGGACCTGCGCGTTGCAGACTGGCGTGCGCGAACGCCAGAAGATGTTGACCCAGTTGGTGGACTGGGCCTGGACCGGCGCGAGGCGGGTGGACACCGGCTCCGGGCCGAAGTGCCTGGGGGCCGCCGCCGCCGGACCGGCCGCCGCCGTCGCGACAAGTGCACCAGCCGCCGCGGCGAACGCCAGCGAAGCCGCCACACGGTTCACTTTGCTGCTCATTTCGACCTCCATGTCAGGGAAGCGAAGGGGGAGGTTCCGCTTCCTCGACATGGACATTAAGGGCGAAATGCATGATGGCGCGCGCGACGCGACCGGCGTTATCGCATTGCTATACAAACCGCTCATAACGGATTGGCTGAACGGACGAGGTGGGCTCCTACATCTCGCCGAACAAGCGGCGCTTACGCTGGTCAGCGCGCTGACATAGGAGATCTTCAATGAAATTTGCCCTGTCCGTACTGCTGGCCGTCACCCTGGCGCCCTCCGCCGCCGCGGCATCCCCGGCGCCCATCGACTATGTGGCGCTCGGCGACTCGTACTCGTCCGGCGTCGGCACCGTCGACGCGTCCGGCACCTGCGGCCGCAGTCCGAGCAGCTATCCGGCGCTGTGGGCGGTCAATCACCCGTTCGCCACCCTGCATTTCGACGCCTGCGGCGGGGCAACGACTGATCACGTACGCGCATCGCAGTTGAATGCTTTGAACGGCGACACCGATCTGGTCAGCATCACCATCGGCGGCAACGACGTCGGCTTCTCACCCACCCTGTCGGTGTGCACCGCGGCCGCCGACGCCACCTGCACCCAGCAGGTGACCACGGCGCGCACCGCGATGGCCCAGGCGCTGCCGGCCAAGCTGGACGCCACCTACCAGGCGATCCGCCAGAAGGCCCCGAACGCGAAGGTGGTCGTGCTGGGCTACCCGCGCCTGTTCAACCCGGCGGTGAGCTGCCCCGGCGGCGGCCTGAGCGTGACCAAGCAGCAGTCCCTGAACGCCGCCGCCGACCACCTGACCCAGGTGATCAGCGACCGCGCCCGGGCGGCCGGCTTCACGTTCGTCGACGTCCGCCCGCTGTTCTCCGGCCACGAAATCTGCACCGCGGTCACCTGGATCAACAACGTCTCCCAGACGCGCCCGTACGACTCGTACCACCCCAACGCGGGCGGCTACGCCCAGGCGTATCTCCCGCTGCTGACCGCCGCAGCCGACATCGGCGTCTGACCCGCTGAGACGTGTGCTGCCGCATGAGGCGCGATCGCCGCGGCGACCGATTCGGGACGATCGCAGCGCATCGGCGATCAGCTGCGCTCCGATCCCAGGCCGGGATGTTGGGGCTCGAGCTGGAGCCAGGCCGCGCGCAGGTGCAGGTGATCGGCCCCCATATAGCGGAAGCGCTACAAATCAAAGAGCATCTGTCACTCGAAGAGGCGCAGCACGTGGCCGTCGGGGTCCTGGACGCGGAACTCGTCGCCGTGCGGGACGGCCTCGTGTCCGTGGGACGCCAGCTGCTGGAGCAGGGCGGTGCGGTCGGTCACGAAGAGGGCCAGCCACGTGCCGGGCCGGCCCTGGCCGTTCTGGCACAGGTAGATCTGCTGGCCGTCCCGGCCGACGATCGCGAAGTCGGCGGGGTCGCCGAAAGAGTGGTGCAGCTCCAGGCCCAGCACCTCGGTGTAGAAGGCGATGCCGGCCGCCAGGTCGGCCACGTTCAGGATCGGGTTGATGGCTGCCAGTTCGCCGCCCGGGAAGTCTGCCATGAGGTGCCCTCTCGACGATCGCTGACCGTTCGTCCGGTCCGGCGCGGACCACAACGATGACAGATAGGGGGAGCGGCGGCGATCTATGATCATCACGCCGTGCGGTGAAACTCGCCGACGGGAACCGGGGGAGATCCACTTTGTCTCGTCGCTTCGTGGCGATTGCTGCTGTCTCGTTGCTTTTTTCCGGTGTGGTGGCCGGGGTGGGTGCCTCGCCCGCTGCCGCCGCGGCCGGGGCTCCGGTCGAACTGCGGACCGCGGGCAAGCCGTGCATGCGGGAGGCGCCCGGCCCGTACCTCAGCCCTGATCTGCTCAACGCGGCGCGGGCCGTGGTGTTGCAGGCCCGGTACCCGGGCGAAACCACGGTCGCCGAGGTCGAGTCGGACTTCGAGGTCTGGGACGTCGCCGACGACCAGAACCGGCAGCAGTGGCGGCGCGGCGCCAACGAGGAGACGGGCGATCTCTACGTCCAGCTCGAGGACGACGCGAAGCAGTTGCACGGCGTCACCTACGCGTGGCGGGTGCGGGTGCTGGACGGCGAGGAGGTCTCGCCGTGGAGTGAGACCTGCTACTTCACGCTCGACCGGGTGGGCGGGGATGCGCCGGCGGTCGCCTCCGAGCAGTATCCGGCCGGCTCGTTCAACCGCGGCGGCATCGGCGTTCCCGGTACGTTCACGCTGACCGCTGCCACCGACGACGTGGTGGCTTACGAATACCGGTTCTCGGCGAGCGAGATCTCCGGCGACGCCGAGTGGAAGACGGCCGACGCTCCCTCGGTAGGCGCCCCGGTCACCGTCACGTTCACGCCGGTCGCGGCCAACTACCACGGCCTTAACGTGTACGCCGTGGACCGCGCCGGCAATCGGTCCGAGCTGGCGGGCTACGACTTCTGGGTGCGGGACACCCGGCCGACGGTCTTCTCGGCGGACTACCCGGAACTGTGGGGCGAGAGCACCTGCTGCGCCAACCTCGACTTCAACGTGGGTGTGGCCGGCGAGTTCCAGTTCAACGGCACCGACGACGTCGAGAAGCTCGCGTGGCGGATCGACCAGGGTGGACCGTCCGGAACCGCGGACGTGAACGACGACGGCGACGCGGTCGTGCGGATCGCGCCGACCCGGGCCGGGGTGCAGACGCTGTACGTGCGCGGGGTCACCGCCGGCGGGACGGCGTACCCGGAGCGCTCATACCGGTTCCTGGTCGACGACGGGCCGCTGGTCACCGGCGACGTAGACCGGGATGTGGTCATCGGCTCGACGGCCTCGTTCCGCGCGGCTCCCCGGGTCGCCGGCGTCACGGCGTACGTCTATTGGCTCTTTTATCGCTCTGATGACGGCGAACCGCGGAAGGTGACGGTGCCCGCGAAGGCCGACGGGACGGCCGACATCGCGTGGCCGGTTTCCGACATCGACCAGCAGGGCCTGTACGTGCAGAGCCGCACCGCGGACGGCACACTTTCGGTGGCCCGCCGGATCAACAGCGGGGTGAACGGCGCCGAGCCGTCCGTCACCCGGACCGGCGGCGGCGAGCCGGGCAGCGTGGCGACTTTCGTGGCGCGCACCGCGATGACGAACGTCGCCGACTACACGGTCCAGTTCAACGGCGACGCGGCCACCAAGCGCACGCTGACCCCGGCCGCGGACGGCAGCGCCACCTTCGAGTTCACGCCCACCAAGACCGGCTACCAGTACCTGCACATCTGGGCGACCAACACGGCCGGCATCCGCACCGACACCGGCAGCGCCTCGTGGAACGTCGCGAACGGCCCGAAGGTGACCTCGACCGACTTCCCGGTGACCGGCGCCGGCCGGGTCGCCGCCGGCACGTTCACCTTCACGCCACGGCTCCCGGTGGCGACGTCGTACCAGTACGAGATCAACTTCGGCGCGGTCGGCACGCTGCCCGCGCAGGCGGACGGCTCCGCCACGCTGACCTGGACGCCGCCCGCCTCGGGCAGCTACACCATGGACGTCCGCAGCTACAACGGCAGCGCCAGTTCACAGCTCACCACGTACCGCTTCCGAGTGGCACCGGCCGACGTGCGGATCACATCGGTGAGCCCGTCGTCGGTGCTCACCGGCGCGGTGCGGACGATCACCCTGCAGGGCACGAACCTGCACCCCAAGGACGTGCTCCAGGTGACACCGGCCGGCGGCACCCCGCTGACCGCCACGGTCACCTCGGCGACCGGCACCACGTTGACGGCCGACGTGGACCTGACCGGCGCCCCCGCCGGCACCGCATCGGTCACGCTCCAGCCGTACGGCGCCGAGCAGCCCGTGGTCAGCGTGCCGTCGGCGTTCACCGTCTCCCCGCCGCCGAGCCTGCAGGCCACCAAGCGCCCGACCATCTCCGGGACGGTCGCGGTCGGCGGCGTCGTGAAGGTGGCGCCCGGCACCTGGACGCCGGTCGCCACCGGCTACCGCTACCAGTGGGCGGCGAACGGCGTTGCGATCAAGGGTGCGACCGGCACCGCCCTGACGGTCCCACCGGCCGCCGTAGGCAAGCGCCTCACGGTGACGGTGACCGCAACCCGCACCGGCCACCCGTCCGGCACCGCCGCGTCAGCCGCAACCGCCGCGGTGGCCAAGGGCAAAGCGCCAAAAGCAACCCAAAAACCAAAGTTCACGGGTACGCCGAAGGCCGGCAGAAAACTGACGGCCGCCGTCGGCACCTGGTCCCCCAAGGTCGACGCGTACCGCTACGAATGGCGACTGAACGGCAAACTCGTCAAGGGCGCGACGGCCCGCACGCTGAAGCTGAAGGCCGCCTGGCGCAACAAACGCATCACCGTCACGGTGATCACCAAGAAGGCGGGATACGCAGACGGCCGCGCCACCAGCGCTTCGGTGAAGGTCCGCTAGGCCGAGGGCCCCACGACATAGCCGAACTGAGCAACCGAGCCCACCCGGTCGATCTCGTCCAGCGCCTCAGCCGCAAAGCTGACCATGGGCGGATCCTCGGCGCGGTCCCGCCAGCCGGCCATGCGTACGGCCTTGTATTCGAGGTTGACTTCGCCGTTCTCGGTGTGAAATCCGCCGTCCCGTTCGAAGAGCAGGATCAGCGGTTCGAAAGGGTCCTCCAGCCCGGGGGGAAGTTCGAAACCGGGTGTCGTACGCAGCGCAGCCCAGTGCAACAGGAGGGGCGTCACCCGGGCAACGCTGCGGCCCCCGGGCGCCACCGCGTGGAGCAGGCCGTCTTCTCCGGGCTCAGCGTCCCGCGGGCGGCGCCGTCCCACAGATCGGCCACGTCATCGTCCGGCGTGAAGTATCCGCGCTCAACATGGTCCGGGCCGAGCGGGATGTCGTGCTGCTGGACGAAAAGGTTCTGACGCATCCCCTCGACGACGCGGGGATCGATGCCGGTGTTCGCCGCAACGAGCGGAGTGTCGTCCGGGCTGCTGCGAATGCGCCGGTACGCCTGGGCGGCGTGTGCCGAATAGCCGTCGGCGCTGTCGACGAAGTCGGTACCGCGGGGAAAGTCAGCGCGGAACTCACTCGTCCCCGTGATGGCGCTCGCCCGGCCGCCGTCCGCTCTGGACCGCCCGGCCCGTGCGACCTCGGCGACTACCTTCTCCGCGCTGGCCACGTCGGCCGTCGGGCGCGCCCGGGGAAACCTCTCGCGGTCAGGACCTCCACCGGATGGCGTCCTGGGCCGTCCGGTCATCGGCGTTCACGTTCGGCAGCCACGCCACGACAAGTGAAAGTAACAAACCGCATCCGGTATTAGATCGCGTGGTGCGGGTCGCGTCGGTAGCGTCCGCCGTCATGGTGGTCCGGATGGTGTGGCTCTGCGGTGCGGATGCTGCGGGCAAGTCGACGGTCGGCTGGGAGATTTATGACCGCATCACCGGCAGCGGGGGAACGGCGGCCTATCTGGACGTCGACTATCTCGGCTTCTGCACACCGCAACCCGGTGGTGATCCGACCTGGCTTGTCGAACGTAACCTGGCGGCGATGTGGGCGACCTTCGCCGAGGCCGGTGTGGTGGTGACGCGGCAGCAGTGGCAGCGTTACGCGGCTGCTGTTCCGGACGCGCGGGCAATTCTGTGCCGGCTGCGTGTCACCCCGCAGACGCAGGCCGACCGGATCCTTCGCCGTGGCGTCCTCGAGGCCGGGGACGGCGGAACGAACGACGAAATGCTGGCCGGGCTGGACGCCTACGCGCAGCGGTCAGCGCAGTTCGCGGCAAAGCTTGAGGCTGACGACTTCGCCGATTTCGCCGTGGACACCGATGGAGTTCCGATCAAGGTCGTCGCTGATCGGGTGCAGGCCGGGCTGGTCGCGAACGGTTGGGATTCGTTCGGTCACCGCCGGGGAGCCCGGTGATGCCTTCGGTAGCCTGCGTCCATGCAGCCCGCCTCGAAGCTGGAACGTCGCGTGGTGACCGCCGCGGAGCAGGCGCTGGCTCGGCAGAACTCCGTGAGTCCGCTCGACGTGCTGACCGGGATGGGGTGGGTGCCGCCGGGGCTGGTGACGGACTGGCGGCAGGGGCGGGCGCCGCATCTGGAGGCGGTCGCGGTGGTGTCGGCCGACCGGCTTGTCGACGCGTTGGAGGTGTTCCATCGCTGGGTGCAGGGGCGGGGCCTGCGCGCCAGCGAGGTCGAGTACGTCGCTGCCACCCGTGATCGGAGGCCGCTGCGCTTCACCGCCACCGGGCCGGACGAGGCGGAGAAGGCGTACCGGATCCACTGGACGCCGGCCGAGCTGACCGAGGCTCAGCGGGAGCGGATGACCACCCGGCAGAGCAGGCCGCCGGACCTGGTGGTGGTGCTGGCTTCTCGGCCGTTCACCTGCGCCGGTTGCGGCCAGGCCGGCGGCGACATGCTGATGATGGAGGACGCCGGACCGGTCTGCCTCGCCTGCGCGGACCTCGACCACCTGGTGTTCCTGCCGGCCGGCGACGCGGCGCTGACCCGCCGCGCCAAGCAGGCCAGCCGGCTGTCCGCGGTGGTGGTGCGGTTCAACCGCTCGCGCCGGCGCAACGAGCGGCAGGGCCTGCTGGTGGAGCGGGCCGCGGTCGAGCAGGCCGAGCAGCAGTGCCTGTCCGACGAGGATGCCCGCGCTCGCCGCCGTGAACGGGACCGGCAGCGGCGGGAGGTCGCGGACGAGTCGTTCCAGCAGAAGCTGGCCGAGGAGATCGGCCGGCTGTTCCCGGGCTGCCCGCCGCACCGCGCCGCCGCGATCAGCGAACACACCGGCACCCGCGGCAGCGGACGGGTGGGCCGCAGCGCCGCCGGCCGGGCACTCGACCCGGAAGCCGTGACGCGTGCCGTGGTCGCCTCGGTGCGGCACGAGGACACCACATACGACGAGATGCTGATGGCCGGCGTGCCCCGCGAAGAGGCCCGAGCCCAAATCCGCGCGGACATAGACCGGGTCCTCGAACGCTGGCGACGTCCCTGAAGCACTGCCGGACATCGATGGAGCGCTACCCCTTGTGGACTGCGTCACAGGTCGTTATGTTAACGAGAAATCACATCCCGGACCACTTGGAAGCCTGCTCGCAACAGCGCCGTATGCCGGTCTCCAAGGGGATGTCTGGCCTCCCGATCCGGAGGTAAGCTAATGAAAAATCTCAGCAGGAGAAGCGTCCTCACCCTCGGTGCCGCGCTGGGGCTGGTGGGCGTCGCCGACCCCTCGAAAGCTTGGGCCTGGTCGTCTGCCGGCTCGATTGCCGGTGTTGATGCGGTCACCGATCCGTGGTCGGTCTGGGACGACGCCACCGACCCGCTGGTGGCTTCGCTTCTGGAGCGTGGGCAGATTCCGGCCGTCAACACCGCTATGGAGTCGTGGGTCAGGAACGGTGACCCGCTGCCCGGCGCCTTCCCCGCCGACCTCACCACCTACCTGCGGCAGGCCAACGTGCTGCCGTCGTGGGCCGACCGGGCCAAGCTCAACCAGGCCGCCCAGTTCAACAAGCGCATGAGCATGTACCTGTTCCTGCTCTACGGGCTGGGCAGCGGAATCATGAGCACCGTGATCCCGCGCGAAGCCCGCAACGTGTACTGGTCCGAGGGCGGCGCCGACATGAAGTCACGCGCGGCCAAGACGTTCACGTACGGCTATGACCTGAGCGCGATCGATGCGTTCCAGCCCACGGGGCACTTCGTGGTCACCTCGCAGAAGACGCGCCTGACGCACGCGGCGGTCCGGCATCTGCTGCCGCAGTCGCGGGCGTGGCGGGGGGTCACCGACGACCAGGACTTCATTCCGATCAGCAACGGCGACATCCTGATCACGTTCCACAGCCTCGGCACCTTCGTGCACGGCAAGCTGGGCGACTGGGGCATCCGGATGTCGGCCGCCGAACAGGCCGCCTACCTGCACATGTGGCAGGTCGCGCTGCACCTGCTGGGAGTTCGCGACGACTTCATCCCGGCGACCTGGGCGGCCGCCAAACAGCAGTCCGCGTACGCGTTGACACCGCTCCTCGCCCCGACGCCCGAAGGTATCGACCTCGCCGAGATCCTGCTCGGACTGACCGCGCAGATCGACCTCGGCGTCACCCGGGGCTTCCTCAACGAGTTCGTGCGGTACGTGCTCAGCGATCAGATCGGCGACTGGCTGAAGCTGCGGCGCGACTACGTGGCGCGCGGGCTGATCGAGGTCGGCTGGCCCGCGTACGTCGCCTTCCGTGAGGGTCTTTCGCCGATCATGCCGAACGGGTTCTCCATGTTCGACCGGTTCGTGCGGGCCCTGGCGATGCTGTTCCTCAACAACGGCACCTCGGCCACGTACACGCCGATCACGATCCCGACCGCGAACCGGCCCGGCGCCTGAGTTTCACAGCGTGAGGGCGCCGATGACCAGGGCGGTCACGGTGTCCCGGTGGCCGGGGGTGTCCTGCCAGCGCAGGGCACGCCCGGCCTCGACCACCACGCCGAACGCCGCGTGCACCAGCAGCCGGGCCTGCCGCGGATCCAGTTCCGATCGCAACGTCCGCAGTTGCTGCTCCCAGACGGCGATGTGCTCACGCTGCGCGAGGATCAGGGGGCGCCGCAGGTCGGCCGGCAGTCCCACGATCTCGGCCTCGGCGACGCTGTTGAGGGCGTTGTGTTCGAAGCTGTACGCCACATAGGCCGCGGCCAGCGCGACGACGGCCCGGCCCGGATCGGCCACCTGTTGCAGGCTGCGGTCCACGGCCTGAGCCAGCAGCCCGGCCGCCTGCAGGCACGCGGCCACCAGGATGTCGACCTTGCCGGGGTAGTGGCGGTAGATCGCCGACGGCGCGAGTCCGACCGCCTGGGCGATCTGCGCATTCGTCACGGTGGCGAAGCCGTCCCGCGCGAACAGCGGGACCGCCGCCGCCAGGATCTCTGCGCGCCGGGTGCGCGGCACCGGCTGGGCCGGCAGTTCGACCAGGCGCGCACTGCCCGCGGCGGCCGCCGGATCGGTCGCCGTCACGTGCATCGCGGACGCCATCAGCAGGTCTTCGCTGCGGCGCTGGGCGATCGAGGTGTGGTGCATCGTGATCGACCCGATCGCGCCGAGCGCCGCCACGGCCCGCAGTTCCTCGTCGCCCAGCGGATACTCACTCCGCACCACGGCGGTCACGCGATTGACCACGTACGCGAACTTGGTCTTGAGTTTCTGCCTGTCCTCCCGCTCGAGGTAGCGCGCCTCCCAGCGGTAGAGGCCGCCGGATGCGCGGTGCGAGACCGTGATCCGGGTGAGCGCGGCGAGCACATCCCGCAGGGCGGCGTCGCGCGGCGCCTCGTCGACCGCCGCGACCAGCCGGCTCACCAGGACATCGGCGCACTCGGCGAAAAGGGCGTACTTGTTCGGAAAATGGCGGTACAGCGCGGCCGCACTGATGCCCACCCCGGCGGCGATCTCCTCCATCGACGCCGCGTGGTAGCCGCGTTCGCTGAACATCTGGCCGGCCGCCTCGACGATGAGCTGCTTGCGGTTGCGCGGCCGGGTGGTCGCAGCGGGCTCGGCGGTCACCACATCACTCGAGCAGACACACGCGGGCCCCGGACCATGCGGCCAGTCAATCACAGCGCGCTCGCAGCCCGGACCGTTGAATCGGCGGCTTCTGCGCGTCAGCAGGGGGAGGCGGTGATGACCCGGGCGTTGCTCGGCGCCGACCGGTTGCCGGCGATCGCAGCACCGAACAGGATCGCGGACAGCGTCGCGTCATGACGCTCTCCTCTTCTAAAGTACGGAAACTCGACTTTTAGACAACGTAGCCTTGTTGCCTTCACCTTGGATAGGGGGAGCGGTGCAGATTGACCTGAGACCGGCCCGGCCCGAGGAGGCCGGGGCGCTGAGCGATCTGGCTTTAAGGTCAAAGGCACGATGGGGGTACGACGAGCAGTTCCTGAACGCCTGCCGCGCCGACCTGACGATCCGCCCCGCGGAGGTCAGCGCCAGGCGGGTGGTGGTCGCCGAGGCGGCCGGCCAGTTGGCGGGCTTCTACACGCTGGACGGCACGCCACCCGAGGGTGAACTCGGCAACCTGTGGATCGAGCCGGCCCACATGCGCCGCGGACTGGGCCGGCGCCTGTGGCAGCACGCCGTGGCGACAGCCGACGGCCTGGGCTTCACCACCATCCGGATCGACGCCGACCCGAACGCCGAAGGCTTCTACCGCGAGATGGGCGCGACAACGGTGGGCGAAACCCCGTCGACGGCAATCCCCGGCCGGATGCTGCCCCAGATGCGCTTCGTCCTGCCCGGGACTGTCGCCGGCGGCTAATTCGGTTGGGCCGGCCCGGACGCCGACCTAATCTGCTCGGAAATGGACCTTCCTCGTCATCACACCATTCGCGAGGGCGATCAGCGGATCGTCAACCCGTTCACGGCTGAGAAGCTCGCGGCTCTCGGGCGGGCCGTCCGGCTGCGGCCCGGCGACACTCTGCTCGACCTGGCCTCGGGCCGCGGCGAAATGCTCTGCACGTGGGCTCGCGATCACCACATCTCGGGCACCGGCGTCGACATCAGCACCGTCGCCGTCGACATGTCCCGGCGACGGGCCGGCGAACTCGGCGTGACCGACCGGGTCACCTTCGTGCACGGCGACGCCGGCGGTTACGTCGCCGACCAGCGCGTCGACGTCGCCGCCTGCATCGGTGCCACCTGGATCGGGGGCGGGGTCGACGGCACGGTTGCGGTGCTGGAGCGCAGCCTGCGGCCGGGCGGCATGCTGCTCGTCGGCGAGCCTTACTGGCGGCTGGACCCGCCCGATCAGGAAACCGTCGAGGCCTGCCACGCCACGCACCGGGACGACTTCGACGACCTGACCGGTCTGCTGCGGCGGTTTCACGGCTTGGGCTGGGACGTGGTCGAGTGGATGCTCGCCGACCCGGACAGCTGGGACCGGTACGCCGCGCCGCAATGGCTCACGATCCGCCGCTGGCTCGACGAGAATCCCGACGATGAGCTGGCCGGGCAGTTCCGCGCCGAGTTGACCGCGGACCCGCTGCGCCACGTACGCCGTCGGGAATTTTTGGGTTGGGGGGTCTTTGCCCTGCTGAAACGCTGACCGGCGGATCGTCAGCCGGGCTCGGACTCGTGTCCGGCCGGGTGGGAGCGGAGCAGGCCGTCGTAGGCTCGCTCGGCGGTGATGTCGCCGGTGATGACACGGTGGATCGTGCGGGTGATCGGCATGGGCAGCGCGTGCCGGTCGGCCAGCTGAACCGCGGCGTGCACGGTCTTGACGCCCTCGGCGACCTGCCCCATCTCGGCGAGAATGTCGTCCAGGCTGCGCCCGCGGCCGAGTTGCTCGCCGACGTACCGGTTGCGGCTGTGCGGACTGATGCACGTCGCCACCAGGTCACCCATCCCGGCCAGCCCGGCGAGCGTGTTGGCCTCGCCGCCCATCGCGACCGCCAGCGTGGTCAGCTCGGCAAGTCCGCGGGAGATCACGCCGGCCCGGGTGTTGTCACCGACGCCGAGGCCCTGAGCGATACCCGTGGCGATCGCTACGACGTTCTTCAGCGCCCCGCCGACCTCGCAGCCGATCACGTCGTGGTTGGTGTACACGCGCAGCAGACCCCGCCGGAACACACGCTGGATCTCTGCCGCGACGGTGAGGTCCTCGGTGGCGATCACCGTGGCCGCCGCCATGCCCGCCATGATCTCCTTGGCCAGGTTGGGCCCGGTGAGCGCCGCGGCTGGATGCCCCGGCAGCACTTCCTTGATCACTTCGGTCATCCGCAGCAGCGAGTCGCGTTCCAGCCCTTTGCTGAGGCTCACCACCGGGATCCACGGGTGCAGGTCCGGCCGGACCTGCTCGAGGGTGGCGCGGAACGCCGCGGTGGGCACGCCGACGACGAGCAACTCCGCATGGGCCGCCGCCTCGGCGAGGTCCGCGGTGGCCCGGAGCCGGTCCGGCAGCGGAAAACCTTCGAGATAACGCGCGTTGCGGTGCTCGGCGTTGATCTCCTCCGCGGCCGCCGCGTTGCGCGCCCAGATCAGCGATTCGTGATCCCGGCGGGTGAGAACGGACGCGACCGTGGTGCCCCAGGAGCCGGCGCCCAGCACAGTGATCCGCATCAGTGCTCTTTCTTGATGACGAAGTACGAGCCGCGAATGGTCCCGGCCAGCTTCGACCGTTGCCGGGCGAACTTGAACGACTCGAGTTCCGCGGGCACGTCCATCCCGTCGGAGAGCTTGAACCCGACCGCCCGCTTCCCGCCCTCGTCAACGGTGTACATGACGTTGATCGACAGCCCGTTCTCGTAGAACACGTAGGCCATCCGGATGTTCTCGACCTGGAACGCGGTCGCCTCGAGCGGGCGAGAAGAGATGACGAGGCCGCGCTCTTCCGCAAGAACCCGGTGCACCCAGTCGATCGTCGGCGCGGCGTCGCCGGCGGCCTCGACCGTGAACACGTGGCCGTACTTGTTCCGGAAGTACCGCGCCTCGTTAGCCCGAAGACCAGCAAGCGCGCCAGCCACCGGCGACGACTCCAGCCCAACGGTCGAAACGGTCTCAAAGTCCACGACGTACGACATGACGATTCCCCTGTGAGCGGCGGACGCGGAGAACGTTACCGCGTCGCCGCGGCGGCCACGGCCCGTTGAGAGGCGCAGCATTTTTCCCCCGCCGGCCGGCCGCGGCGCGATCACCTCGACCAGCCGACGGAATGCCGAAGAATTCGTAGTGCCGCGGCGGAGCAATTTCGGGAACGAAGTTCCGTCAAGGTCGCGTGGCTTCTGCGACCACAACGCCAGCGGCGCCAACGGACCGGCCAGCAACAAGCCAGGATCCAGGTCATCGGGCACGTGAGCAGCGAACGGCCTGACAGGCACAGCAAACAGAGCCGGCCGACACGGCCGCCATCGAACACATCCACAGAAACTGGCCGCCGGCCGGCCGTGAGCGGACCGCCCGGCGCGCCCACCGCACCGTGGGGTCTGGGGGTCGCCCCCAGGTAAATACCGTGGGCCGCCGGGGACTCGAACCCCGAACCTAAGGATTAAAAGTCCTCAGCTCTGCCATTGAGCTAGCGGCCCGCCGGGAGTCAGCGTACCGGGGGGCGCCTGGTGGAGCCATCGGGATACCCTCGCCGCGGCGTTTCTGCAGGTCAGCGGCCGGTGAGCCGGGCTGGGCCCAGCCGCTGGCAGCCCCGGTCGCGTCGCCGGGCGGTGCGGTCTTCCCGGCGTTTGTCCGAATCTGCCGGTCAAGTGCCATTCACGTTGACGGGTGAGAGCTTTCCATCCATTTTCCGGGCACTGCCCAGGATTTACGCTTTGCCGCTTCGCGACGCACACCCGCAGGTCCGATCGAGGACAACCCGATTGCCGCGGCAGCGTCACAAGCGAAAGCTGAATTCGCCAGTCCTCCATTTCTTGAGAGGGGTGAAGTATGCCCGTCAACGATTCACTGGATCTGCGAAGTCTGCGAGCGAACCTGGACGACGCCGGCAGTCCCTGGCAGATGTCCTACACCTCGATGACCGCGTTGACCGAGGACGAACGCGTCCTTCGGCTCGGCGTCCCACCGACGCCGGGACTCGACCTGGAGCGGCTTGAGGATGACAAAGACGAGCGGGCCGCGGCGGCCCGCAGCGCGACGGCCGAATCGGTGGGTGCTCCGGCCAGCTTCGACCTGCGCAACGCCAGCGGGGTCAACTACGCCACACCCGTGAAAGATCAGGGCGGTTGCGGGTCCTGCGTCGCCTTCGGCGTGGTGGGCGCCATGGAACACGTAACGCGGTACACGCGGAGGGCGGCCAGCCTTCCGGTGGATCTGTCCGAAGCGCACCTCTTCTACTGTCACGGCCGCAATGCGGGCGCACGCTGCAACACGGGCTGGTGGCCGAACGAGGCTTACACCGCCGCGCGCGACATCGGCGTCACCTACGGCGACTACTATCCGTACGTCGCCGGAGATCAGGCTTGCTCCGGCCTCAACGGGGACTGGCCCAACCGTCTTGCCCGCGTCGTCGGCTGGGAGTACCTCAACGGAAACGCCGCGCGCATGAAGGAGTTCATCTCCACGTTCGGGTCCATCACCGCCTGCCTCGACGTCTATCAGGACTTCTTCAGCTATTCGAGCGGCATTTACCGGCATGTGTCCGGCGCATACGCCGGCGGCCATTGCATCACGCTGATCGGGTACGACGACAGCGCCGGCTGCTGGATCGGGAAGAACAGTTGGGGGACCGGCTGGGGCTCTTCCGGATTCCTGCAGATCGCTTACGGCGAATGCCGGATCGAGACCTATCAAACCGTCGGCACCACGGGCGTGCGGGTGCGCGCCTGGCTGCCCGACCAACAGATCCTCGCCCTGTGGAGCAACGAGAAGGACGCCAACATCCATGTGTACGGCTCTCTTCGCGGCTGGCTCCATCTCGACGCCGACAACGTGGTCACCAATCAGGCCATGTTCACCGAACTCGCCGCTTCGAAGGCCGCCGGCCAGGCGGTCGGCATGTTCGAGGACAACGGATCCGTCCAGCAGGTCTACGCCTGGTGACGACGGCTCGAAGGAGGATTTCATGAGCACTGAAAAGTACAGCGAGCCGCAGCAGTCACCGCAGACCTCCGCCACTGCCACCGCCACGCTCGGCGAGACGGCGCCGGTGCGTTCCCCCGACGAGACAGCCGGCCAGCATGTCGTGATCGAGGAGGTCCCACGCCCGAAGCTGCTTCCACCGTCGGTCGCCGGCACGGCCGAGAAACTCGCCGAGGTGAGGGCCGAGGGCGTGACCGCCACCTGGCACACCGGAGTCACCATCACGGCGATGTGGTCCATCAATGAGATCCGTAACGCCTGGATCCACGTGCAGAACAAGGGCTGGCGAAAGATTTACAACGGCCGCGACGGCGCCTTCATGGCACTCACCGGTCTCGCCGGCCAGGCCCGGCAGACGAAGCGCTCGGTCACCCTGCGGGAAGAGGCAGACGGGATGATCTACGAAATCTACCTCTGGTAGATCCTCACTCCACTCGCAGACGTATCCGCAGCGTGCGTTCCGGCGAGCGATCGGTCTCCCAGGCCCGCCGGAGCCGGAACTCCACCTCACAGACACCCGACGCTGCAGCCCGCATCCGGAAGTTGCGCACGCCTGCGGCGCCGGGCGTGGCGGCCTCGGGCGGCGCGTAGCCGGCCTCCTCCAGCACGACACAGTCGCCGCTCGCGGCCGCCGTCCACTGGTAGCCGGTAACTGCGTTCTCCGTCAGCCTGACCACGACGGCGTCGTGCTCGTGCAGCACAACGTCGCGGCCGTCGTCCGCCTCGGTCAGGGTGCGAGTCGCCATTCAGGTCACTATGGCACCGTCCCGTACGCGGAACAACGGCTCGCTCAGGCGGCCTCGGGGAACCCCTGGGCGAGGGCCGCCCGCAGTTCGAAGGCGCTTTTCAGCCGGAAGCGCCGGTCCCCGGCCAGGCGGAGTTCCAGACAGAGCCCGGAATGACCGATCCGATCCGCCGCGGCGGCCAGCACGGCGACGATGCCCTCGTCAATGGTCGGCACGGATACCAGGTCCACCACGATCGGGCTGGCGCCCTCCGTGATCGCCCCATCGAGGATTCCGTGGAGTTGTGGAGCGGCCGCACCGTTGAGCGGCCGCTCCGCACACAGGAGGACCGCACGGTCAAGGCGAACGATGGCAAACATTTACGGGTTCCTCCGTCACGTCACTCTTATGCCTTTACCCCGATGAGGCGCCTCCCTAACGGACGTTCGGGGACAGGCAGGGCCAGCAGCACCAGCAGTCCCGCCACCACGTAACCGACACCCTGGACGGCGATCACCGGGACGATCCCGAGGTGATCCGCCAGGGTGCCGGCCAGGGCTGTGCCGGCCAGCATGCCGGCTGCCTTCAGGGCGGTCAGCGCGCCGAACACCCGGCCCCGGTGGGCGTTCTCGGTGGCGGTCTGGAACACCGTGACCAGGCCGGCGATCGTCAGAGCGCCGGGCAGTCCGACCAGGATCATGATGACCAGCGCGGGCCACAGCGAAGGCGCCAGCAGCGGGTAGAGGAACAGGACCAGGTCGAGCAGCCCGAAGATCACCGCGCCGGCACCCAGCAGCAGGCGCGGGGGGAAGCGGTGACCCACCAGAGTGGCCACCGCGCCGCCGGCCAGGCCGCCGATCGCCTGGACCGACATGATGGTGCCGTACGCCTGCGGGCCGCCGTGCAGGATGTCGCGGACGAACGGGGCCATCAGCGTCATCATGATGGCCTCGCCGACCGCGGTGATCAGGCCGAACGCCAGCAGGATGCGGAGTGTGCCGCTGGACAGGGCGATCCGGGCGCCGGCCCGCCAGTCGCGGAGCAAGCCCCCGGCGACGGAGGGAGCCGACGACCGGGCGGCTCGGTGCCGGATCAGAAGCAACAGGGCGGCCGCGGCCACGAACGTCGCCGCGTCGGCCAGGGCGATCAACCTGATTCCCCCGGTGGCCGCCAGCAGGCCGCCCAGGGCCGCGCCCAGCAGGCGGGCCACGTCGCGGGCCTGGCCGTTCAGCGCGTTCGCGGTGACCAGGTCCGAGCGGTCGACCAGGGCCGGCACCAGCGCCGCCTCGGCCGCCGCGAACAGGGCGGCCAGGGCACTGTGCACCGCGACCACCGCGTACGCGATCGGGGCCCGGTCCGGGTGGTTGACCAGCAGGAGCGGCAGCAGGGTGGCGGCCAGCAGGAGGTTGCAGACGATCATCGCCCGGCGGCGGTCCCAGCGGTCGGCCAGCACGCCGGCGAACGAGCCGAGCAACACCTGCGGCACCAGCGCGGCCAGGACCATGGTGGCCGAGGCCAGCGTCGAACCGGTCAGAACATAGATCTGGTATGCGAGGCCGGCGCTGAGGATCCAGTCTCCGGTGAACGAGACGAAGTTGGCCGCGAGCAGCAGTCTGTAGTCGCGATGGTGGGCGAGCAGGCGCCGCAGCGTACCCATCTCAGCCGCCGGAAGCCGTGGGTCGAACGGGGACCGCAACCAAAGTCACGTCGATCGGTACGGCGTCAGCCGGTCGGGCCTCCCGGTCGCCCAGCGGGCGGCGCCGGACCAGCGGGGTGATCAGCTCGTCCCACGCGCGGTTGAGCTCGGCCAGCTCGTCGAGGGTCAGGTAGATCACATTCTGCGAGACGCCGGTCTGCTCGCTCCAGCCGGGTTCGGCGTCGGCGCGGCGCATCTGCCAGTCGGCCAGCTGGGCGCTCAGGCGTTCGACCAGGAAGCGTTCCAGAGCCTCGGTGGCCTCCCACGCCTCGGTCGAGTCGCCCGGTTCGAAGCGGTTCGAGGTGTGCGTCACGCGCCACGGGCGTTCCCGGTTGTCGCCGGCCTCGGCCGGCTCGACCAGATCGTATTTCGCCAGCTGGCGAAGGTGGTGGGAGGCGAGCGCCTGACTGACCCCGAGCTGCCGGGCGGCCTCGGCGGCGGTGATCGTGCCCTCCCGGCCGACCAGCGCGTGCAGTTTGAGACGCAGCGGATGGGCCAGGGCGCGCAGTGCATAGGGATCTCCGATGACCCGGCGTTCGTACCGCTCCGATTCCAAAGACATGTTTGGAGTGTACGGTGGATGTCAAGCAAACCTTTGGAATGCTGATACCCGTGCGGGTTAACCGGATCGGCCAAAACGCTCACCCAGGGTGAGTACTCAGTGGCTTCCGAGCGTCACAACGTGTCACTGTCGGCGGTGGTCGCACGGGGGCGGCCCGTCGAGAGCGGAGAGAGGCGTGGCGGAGTACGGCGCCGAGCAGATGAGTGCGGGCTTCCGTGCCATGAACATGCTGGCCGGCTTCGTCCGGCGAGGCGGGCGGCCGGCCGCGGTGGCACCGACCATCCCGCTACGCGCGGGTGAGAAGCAGTACGGCTGGCTGCCGGTCACGGTCGACCGGGGCCGCCGCCGGATCGCGGTCATCACGAACCTGCGGCTGATCGTGGGGGAGGAGTACCCGCTGTGGGCGATCACCCGGGTGCGCCCGGTGCCCGGCGAATGGTCGGTGGCGCTGGAGTTCCGCGGCCGTGAACCGATCGTGCTGGGCGGTCCGTGGGTGCCGTGGCTGAGCGTGGTCATCTGTGCGGAGCTGTACGGGACCGCCTGGCCTCCGGTGTTCGTGCCGAGTCAACGGACCCGGCGGGGCGCGGTGGCCGCCTGCCCGGTGCGCCGGACCGTCTGAAGCGGAGCGAGCTTCTGGCCCGCGAACACCGTGAAAAAAGCTGATTGCGGCCATAGACCGGGTTGGCGACCGGCTGCGAGGCTAGCCGTGTGTATGACTACGACCTGTTGATATTGGGCTCCGGGCCCAGCGGGCAGAAGGCCGCGATCGCCGCGTCCAAGCTGGGCCGCCGCGTGGGCATCGTCGACCGCCGGGACATGATCGGCGGGGTGTGCATCAACACCGGCACGGTGCCGTCCAAGACGTTGCGCGAGGCGGTGCTCTACCTGACCGGCCTGAGCCAGCGTGATCTCTACGGGTCGAGCTACCGGGTCAAGGACGAGATCACCGTGAGCGATCTGGCCGCCCGTACCCAGCATGTGATCAGCCGGCAGACCGACGTCATCCGCAACCAGCTCGCCCGCAACAAGGTCGCGATGATCACCGGCACCGGGCGGTTCGCCGACGCGCACTCGATCTGGGTGGACGGCGGTACCGGACGGGAAAGCAAGGTCAGCTCCGACAAGATCATAATTGCAGCCGGTACGCGACCAGCCCGGCCGGACAGTGTGGACTTCGACGACCGCACGATCGTCGACTCGGACGGCGTGATCAACCTCCAAGCCGTGCCGCGCAGCATGGTGGTGGTCGGCGCCGGCGTGATCGGCATGGAGTATGCGTCGCTGTTCGCCGCCCTCGGCACCAAGGTCACCGTGATCGAGCGCCGCGACCAGATGCTGGACTTCTGCGACGACGAGATCATCGAGTCACTGAAATACCACCTGCGCGACCTGAGCGTGACGTTCCGCTTCGGCGAGGAGGTGGCCGCCGTCGAGAAGCACGCCACCGCGGCGCTGATCCTGCTCAAGAGCGGCAAGAAGATCGTCGCGGACACGGTGATGTACTCGGCCGGACGGCAGGGCCAGACCGACGACCTCAACCTCGAGGCGGCCGGGCTCGCCGCCGACCGCCGCGGCCGGATCGAGGTCGACGGCAACTACCTCACCACGGTCGACAACATCTACGCGGTCGGCGACGTGATCGGCTTCCCGGCGCTCGCCTCCACCTCGATGGAACAGGGCCGTCTCGCGGCGCACCATGCCTGCGGCGAACCGGCCCGCGAGATGCACCAGCTGCAGCCGATCGGCATCTACACGATCCCCGAGATCAGCTTCGTGGGTAAGACCGAGGACGAGCTCACCGACTCGTCGACGCCGTTCGAGGTGGGCATCGCCCGGTACCGGGAACTGGCCCGCGGCCAGATCGTCGGTGACTCCTACGGCATGCTCAAGCTGCTGGTCGCCCCGGAGGACGGCCGCCTGCTCGGCGTGCACGTGTTCGGCACCGGGGCCACCGAGATCGTGCACATCGGCCAGGCCGTGATGGGCTGCGGGGGCACCATCGACTACCTGATCGACACGGTCTTCAACTACCCGACGCTGTCCGAGGCGTACAAGGTCGCGGCCCTGGACGCCTCCAACAAGATCCGCAACATCACCCGGATCGACGGCTGATCAGCTGCGGTAGACCCAGACCTTCGTCTTCAGCGGGATCTTGTCGGTCGCCCAGATCCAGTTCATGGCTGCGTTCGAAAGCCGGGCGCAGCCATGCGAGGCCGGGTACGGCGGGATGCTGGGTGAACCGTGCACCGCGATGCCGCCGTTGAAGTACTTCGGGCGCCACAGGTCGCCGAGCGGGCCGTTCCGCATGCCGTCGATCTGCCGGCCGACCTTGAACTTGCCCGTCGGGGTGTCGGCCAGGTAGGTGCGGCCCTCGTGCTCGTAGTTCTCGTTCGACCCGGTCGACGTGTTGAGGGTGGTGACGACCTCGCCGTCCCGGACGAGCATGAGCAGTTGTTTCCGGAGGTCGATCTCGACCAGGTAGCCGCTGCCGGACTTCGACTTCGCGGTGGGGCGGACGCCCTCGTCCAGCGCCTTCTGGGTCTTGGGGCCGACCACGCCGTCGCGGCCCACGCCGGCCGCCTTCTGCAGGGCGAAGACCGCCTGCTGGGTGGTGCCGCCGAACTTGCCGTCGGTCTTGGCGATCCAGTAGCCGAGTTCGACGAGCCGCTTCTGGAGGGCGAGCACCTCGGGGCCCTTGGCGCCGACCTTGAGCTTTTTCGGCTTGGGTTTCTCAGGCGCCGGTGGCGTCGTCGGGGCAGGGCTGGGTGACCCGGTGCTGGGTGACCCGGTGCTGGGTGACCCGGTGGGTGCCGGCGAACTGGGCTCGAGCGAGGCGGACGGGGATGGCGCCGGTGGCGTCGGGGCCTGCGCGCCCGAATTGTCCGGCTCATCCGAGCCGCAGCCAGTGACCAGCGTGAGTGATGTCACGACCGCAGCCGCGAACATCAGGGCCTTCCGCATCACGCGCTCCTCCTGTCCCACCAGAGGATCATTGCCGAAAAGTGTTCACGATGACCACTGGTCACCGTGAATTCGGTTCGCATTGCACTGTGACAGCCGCGGGCAAGCGCCCCGAGCAGCGTGTTCGTCCCCCACGTTCGGCGGAAGGGAACGGTAGGTGGACGCGGTTGTGAAAAAGAGTCAAGTACTCTTCGGTTATGTCATGGATGGCCAGCGCCCGGCACGGCGTACGTGAAGCCCCTGCCGGGCTCGCGCTCGTGCAGGATCTGCTGAACACCCGCGCGACCATGCACTACGGCGCTGACCTGCTGCTCAACGCCGACGACGCCCAGCGCTGGCTCACCGAGGCCCTGGGCACCTGGGCCCGGGTGTCCGGCCTGCCGGCACCCACGCTGCTGATCTCGTCGACCGACCTGCGGTCGTTGCGCCGGCTGCGCACCACCTTCGAAAACGTGATCCTGGCCGCCGGCAAGCAGGAGTTCGACGGCGCCCTGCCGCCGGCCGACGTGCCGGTGAGCCTGGTGCCGGACGCCGACGGCTGGGTGCGGATGGTGCCTACCGGCCGCGGCACCCGGTGGCTGGCCTCGGCGCTGTGGGCCGAGGCGCTGCTGGCCCAGCAGGCCGGGCTGTGGCCGCGGCTCAAGCTGTGCCACAACGTCGACTGCCGGGCCGCCTTCTTCGACACCTCGCGCAACAACAGCGGCGTCTGGCACGACGTCAGCACCTGCGGCAACACCGCCAATCTGCGGGCCTTCCGGGAGCGCAAGCGGCTGATGGGCGGCAGCGGCAGCCAGCCGCCCTCGGTGTCCGGTCCGCCGCCCACCTTCCGCTGACCAGCTCCCGGGAACTTCGTCGCGCGACCGCGCGACTATAGGTACATGGGTTGTGAGCGGTGGCGCGAGATGCTGTCTGCGCAGCTGGACGGCGAGGACGAGGCGGCCGACCGGCCGCGGGTCGAGGAACACCTGGCCGGATGTGCCGGCTGCCGGGAGTGGCTGGACCGGGCGGCCACGGTCAACCGGCTGACGCGGACCGGCGTGGGCCTCGCCCCGGATCTCAGCGCGACCATCCTGGCGGCCCTGCCGGCGACCCCGGCGACGGTGCCGTTCTGGCGGCGCCTCCCGCCGACCGCCGCCCTCTACGTGGCGCTCGCCGCGGTCGGTGCGGTGCAGCTCATCCTCGGCCTGGGTCAGGTCGGCGGCGGCGTGGCCGCGACCCACGAGCACGCGGCGCTGAACGCGACCCCCGGCCACCTGTGGCACGAGTCGGCCGCGTGGAACGTCGCGATCGGTGCCGGATACCTGTTCATCGCGCTGCGCCGCAGCCGGCCGTCCGGCCTGGTGCCGATGCTGACCGCCTTCGTGGGGATGCTGGTGCTGCTCTCGGTCAACGACCTGACCGGTGACCGGGTCGACGGCACCCGGCTGGTCAGCCACGGGTTCGTCATCCTCGGATATCTGCTGATCGTCACGCTGTCCCGGATGCCGGGCGGCTTCACGGCCCCGCCCGGTGCGCGGGCCGGCGGCGGCTCGGGCTGGCGGGTGCGGTTCGGCGGCGACGAGCCGGTCGGCGTGCCGGCACCGCGGCCCGGGCTGCGCCTGGTGCCCCGCGGTCCGATGACCGCGGAGCACGACGAGCGGCGCGCCGCGTAAACACGCCGGGCAGAGGGGTCAGCGGGCCGGCGGGCGGATCGAGAGCTCGCGCCACTCGTCCGGGCCGGACAGCAGCGCGCGCACGGTGTCGAGGGCCGCCTCCTCGCTGTCGTACTCGAAGAAGTGCGAGACCCCGTCGGCGCCGCCTGCGCGCTGCTCCACATACCACTGGTCGCCGCTGACGCGAAGGTAGACGTCCTTGCGCGCGATGCGGCCCCATTTGCCGTTCCACCAGTGTTTACGCTGCTCCATCCCGGCACTGTATCGAACATTTGTTCGAACCGTACCGGCTACCCTCCGGGTACTTCGCAGCGTGTCAGCGCGGCGGCTCCTGGTGATGACGCCCGAGCACGTCGTCGACCGCGCTGCCCTTGCCGATCGGGGCCTGCCGCCCCTGCACCAGGGCGTCCCGGATCTCGGTGAGCAGCACGATCTCCTCGCTGGGGGCCTTCGGCGGCGGCTCCTCGCCGCGGCGGCGCCGCTCGGCCAGCGCGTTCAGCGGGAAGACCACCAGGAAGTAGAGCACCGCCGCGGTGATCAGGAACGTGACGATCGCGTTGAGGAAGGTGGCGTAGTCGAAATGGACGTCACCCACGGACCATTTGCCGGCGTTGACGCCGGTATCGCCGCCCATGAGCTGGATCAGCGGCTTGATGAAACCGTTGGTGAAGGCGGTGACCACCGTGGTGAACGCGGCGCCTATCACGATGCCGACCGCGAGGTCGACCACGTTGCCGCGCATGATGAAGTCTTTGAAACCCTGGAACATCTTGCTCATGGCACTCCCGCACGCCGAGGGGATCCGTCAAGCGGCAGGTGCCCGCCGCCGGTCGGCGACAAACTACGCCGATCGGGCTGCTACAGGAAGTGGAGCCCCGGCTCAGTCGAGAGCGGGCTCCTGCGCGGCGACGGCCTCGTCGACCGTGGGGTAGGTGCGCAGGACCTCGACCAGGCCGCTGACCTCAAGGATGCGAAGCACGCCCCGCTGCGGTGCGGCGAGCCGGACCGTGCCGCCGGCGTCGTCCGTGCTGTTTTTGGCGCGCACAAAGACCGACAGGCCGGTGGAGTCGCAGAACGACACCTCGGCCAGGTCGAAGACCAGCCGCGTGCGCCCCTTTTCCAGCAGGTCACTGATCTGGTCCTGCAACTGGGGCGCGGTGGCCATGTCGAGCTCGCCGGCCACCGACACGACGACCATGTCGGCGCGCTGTTCCGTTTGTACCGTCAGGGACATTCAGGACCTCCAGGTATGTGCATGACGGTACTCCAGGTGGCGGCGGTTCGGCATGACGGGGCAGGTCGGTCGCCCTTGCCGGGTTAGTTGGCTTACAGCAAGTATTGGACCTTGCGATGATAAAGTCCGCGAGACCACGAGGTCGGGAGGCAAAGCGGTGGCGCTGAGTACGGATGAGGCGAGTCGCTTCGCCGTTCTCCTCGAGGAGAACCAGGAGGCACTGGTCGGGGCATGGACCGACCGCGTCGCCGAGACCCTGCGCGGCCGGCTGAGCCGGGCCGAGCTCCAGCGGCAGACCGGCGAGCTGCGCAAGGGCTTCCAGCTGGCGATGACCGGCGGGGCCGCCGAACTGTCGGATGAATCGGCCGCCGAACTGCGCGCCCAGCTCAGCGAGCTGTCCAACAGCCGGGCCCGGCAGGGGTTCACCGCCACCGAGACGGCGGTCAGCGTGTACGCCTTCAAGGAGGCGGTGCTGAGCATCCTCAACGGCCGTGACGGCGACGACCTGGCCACGCTGCGGGACTACGTGGCCTTCTCGGCCTTCGTGGACGAGGCGGCGCTGTTCACCTTCGACAGCTACGTCAGGGTGCGTGAGGGGCTCATCGCCGACCAGGCCGAGCAGCTGCTCGAGCTGTCCACCCCGGTGGTCAAGCTCTGGGAGGGCGTGGTCGCCGTTCCGCTGGTCGGCACGCTCGACTCGGCCCGCGCCCAGGTGGTGATGGAGCGGCTGCTGCAGACCCTGGTCGACACCGGCTCCCCGTACGCGATCATCGACATCACCGGCGTCCCGGCCGTGGACACCCAGGTGGCGCAGCACATTCTCAAGACGGTGGTGGCCGCCCGGCTGATGGGCGCCGACTGCATCATCTCCGGCATCCGGCCGCAGATCGCCCAGACGATCGTGGCGCTCGGCATCGAATTCGGCGACATCGCCACCAAGGCGTCGCTGGCCGACGCGCTGCGCTACGTCCTCGCCCGGACCGGTCAGACCGCCGGCCGGACCGGTCGTGGCAGGGAGCGCTGAGGTGGACCGGGTTCCGATCCTTAAGATCGGCGACATCCTGCTGGTCTCCATCCAGATCGACATGGAGGACCAGGTCGCCCTCCAGCTTCAGGAAGACCTCGCCGAGCGGATCGTGGCCACCGGCTGTCACGGCGTGGTCATCGACATCAGCGCGCTGGACATCGTCGACTCGTTCGTCGGCCGTACCCTCGCCACCATCGCCTCGATCTCCCGGGTGCTCGACGCCGAGACGGTGGTGGTCGGCATGCGCCCGGCCGTGGCCATCACCCTGGTCGAGCTCGGGCTGTCGCTGCCCGGCATCCGCACCGCTCTCAACGTGGAGCTCGGCATGGAACTGCTGGCCCGGGCCCGCGACGAGGGTGTGAACGAGGACGGCGACGCCGAGGACGAACCCGGAACGCCCGCGGTACCCGCGCCGTGAACGGTGACAGCGAGCGGCTCGAGGTCGTCTCCGACCAGGACGTCGTCCGGGTCCGCCAGCTGGTGCGTTCTGTTGCCGTGCAGGTCAAGCTCTCGCTCGTCGACCAGACCAAGCTGGTCACCGCGGCCAGCGAGCTGGCACGGAACACCCTGGTCTACGGCGGGGGCGGCTCGGTCGAGGTCTTCCGGGTCGACAACGGCCGCCGGCCGGGCATCAAGATTGTTTTCGCCGATCAGGGTCCGGGTATCGCCGACCTGGACCTCGCACTTACCGACGGCTACACCACCGGCGGCGGCCTCGGGCTCGGCCTGAGCGGCGCGCGCCGGCTGGTCGACGAGTTCGACATCGACACCGCGGTGGGGCAGGGTACGACCATTACCGTGACCAAGTGGTGCCGATGAGCGGAGGCACGGTGGTGTCGCTACCCGAGGGGCTCCTGAACGGGGGAGCCTGGTTCCGGGTGGAGGCCACCGCGACGGCCTCCGCCGCCCGGCGATCGGCCGAGCGGCTCGCCGCCGAGCTGGGACTGCCCGACAGGCGCACGGCCGATCTCGCGATCGTGACCGCAGAGGCGGCCGGCAACCTGGTGAAGCACGCCGACGAGGGTCAGTTGCTGGTCCGCGCGGTGCGCAACGCGGAGCAGGCCGGGGTGGAGATCATCGCGTTGGACCGCGGGCCCGGCATGGCCGACCTGGCGGTCTCGGTGGGCGACGGCCACTCCACGGCCGGCACGCTGGGCATCGGGCTGGGCGCGATCGTCCGGCAGGCCTCCTGGTGCGACCTGCACTCGGTGCCCGGCAAGGGCACCGTGCTGGCCGCCCAGGTCTGGCCGTCCGAGCCGCCGCCACCGGGCTGGGCCTCGGGCCTGACCCGGCCGCTCACCGGCGAGCCGGTCAGCGGCGACGCGTTCGCCATCCGGGACGCCGGCGGCCGCCGTCAGCTGCTGATGTGTGACGGGCTGGGGCACGGCGGGCTGGCCGCGGCGGCCGCGCACGAGGCGGTGCGCGTGTTCGGCGAGGCGCCGCCGTCGGACCCCGCCGCGGTGGTCGAGCTGCTGCACCGCCGGCTCAGCCACACCCGCGGCGCCGCTCTGGCGGTGGCCGAGTTGGACGAGGACGCCGGTCTGGTCCGGTACGCGGGGCTCGGCAACATCACCGGCACCGTTTTCGGCCCGACCGGTTCCCGGCGTGGCATGGTCTCGCTGCCCGGCATCGCCGGCCACCAGCGGCGCCAGGTCCGGCAGTTCGACTACCCGCTGGAGCCGGCCGCGGTGGTGGTGATGCACAGCGACGGCGTGGTGGACCGGTGGAACCCGGCGGATTACCCGGGCCTGCTCACCCACTCGCCCACGGTGATCGCGGCCACCGTGCTGCGCGACGCCGGGGTCCGCCGCGACGACGCCGGAGTGCTCGCGGCCAGGCTGCCATGACCGAGCCTGCCAGGACCGAGCCGCTGATGCGCATGCGGCTGCGCGTCGAGCAGGACATCTTCGTGGTGCGCCAGCTCGGCCGCGAGGTGGCCCGTGCGGTCGGCCTCGATCAGCAGGACCAGACCCGGCTGGCCACCGCGCTCAGCGAGGTGGCCCGGGTCATGCTGGCCACCGGTACCGCCGCGGACGTGGCGTTCAGCGCGGAGCCGAACGGGGTACCCATGTTGCGGGTGGTGGTGGAAAATCCGCTGTCCGCCGGCGGCGCCGGCCTGGAGCCGCAGCTAGCCCTGGTCGGCCGCCTGGTCGATACGATGGAGGTCGGCGATGGCGAAACCGGTACGGTGGTTCGGATGGCACGACGCCTGCCCGCGAGCGCGCCAAGGCTGACCCCGGAACGCATGGACGAGATCCGCGCCGGGCTGGCCCGCCATGTCCCCGGTACCCCGCTGGACGAGCTGAACGTACAGAATCAGCAGCTCATCGCGGCCCTCGACGAGGTGCGCGCACAACGCGACGACCTCGCTCGGCTGAACGCCGAGCTGGAGGAGACCAACCGCGGCGTGATGGCGCTGTACCACCAGCTCTCCGACGAACTGGAGGAGACGAACCGCGGGGTGGTGGCCCTCTATGCCGAGCTGGACGAGAAATCGGTGCAGCTGCGCGCGGCCAGCGAGGCGAAAAGCCGGTTCCTGGCGAACGTGAGCCACGAGCTGCGGGCACCGGTCACCGCGATCATCGGGCTGGCCCGGCTGCTCGGCGACGCGTCGTCCGAGCCGCTGAGCACCGAACAGCACCGCCAGGTCGACCTGATCAGCGGCTCGGCCGCCGATCTGCTCACCCTGGTCAACGACCTGCTCGACCTGGCCAAGGCGGAGGCCGGCCGGGTCGAGCCGGAGTGGTCCGAGGTCGACCTGCGGGCGGTGTTCGGCCAGTTGCGCGGCACACTGCGGCCGCTGGCCACCCGGCCCGAGGTCGATTTCGTGGTCGACGAGCCGTCGGTGGCCACGGTGCGCACCGACGAGGTGCTGCTCACCCGGGTGCTGCGCAACCTGCTGACCAACGCGATCAAGTTCACCGCGGAGGGATCGGTCCGGATGTCGATGCGCCGGGTCGACGACGACGTCGAGTTCACCGTCGCCGACACCGGCACCGGCATCCCGCCGGAGCTGCATGAGCGGATCTTCGAGGAGTTCTACCAGGTACCGGGCAGCCAGTCGATCAGCGGCAAGGGCACCGGCCTGGGCCTGCCCTACGCCCGCCGGCTGGTCGGCATTCTGGGCGGCGGGCTGCGCGTCGAGTCCACGCCGGGCCAGGGCAGCACCTTCACCGTGCGGTTACCGGTCGCCCCGTCATGAGCGTGGCCACCGTTCTCGTCGTCGACGACAGCGCCACCAAGCGTTATCTGCTGGTGAGCTGGCTGACCCGGGCCGGTTTCACGGTGCGGCAGGCGGAGACCGGTGGCGAGGCGCTGCGCATGCTCCCGGGCGCCGGCGTCGACCTCGTGGTGCTGGACGTGAAGCTGCCGGACATGAGCGGTTTCGACGTCTGCGAAAAAATCAAAACCGATCCGGCGTACGGCGTCCTGCCGGTGATCCACGTGTCGGCGCACGCGGTCGACGTGGGCGACCGCACCCAGGGTCTGAACCGGGGCGCGGACGCGTACCTGGTGGAACCGATCGAGCCGGACGAGCTGATCGCCACCTGCCAGGCCGTGCTGCGCTACTACTCGGCACGGCGGCGGGCCGAGTCGCTGGCCGCCCGGATGGTGCGGCTGGCCGAGACCACGCTGGCCATCAACTCGGCGTCCACGCTGGCCGGCCTGCTGGAGGCGGCGGCCGAGGGCGCGCACGACATCTTCGGCGGCCCGGTGGTGGTGCTGGCCGAGACCGTGGACGGCGAGAGCCTGGCCGCGGTCGGCTCGCCGCCGGTGCTGCACCACTGGTCACTGACCGAACCCAACGTGGCGGTGGGCTCGCTGGTGCGCACCGACGAGCCGGCCGACTGGGACGTAACCGACTGGCCGGACGACGAGTCGGTGGCGGTGGCGGCCGCCCGGCTGCGGATCGACCGGCCGGCGGTTTATGTTGCCGTGCCGAGCAGCTCGCAGACCCCGGGGTTCCCGGTGCTGCGCCAGCTCTCCCAGGCGGTGGCGGCCGCGGTCGAGGCGCAGCGGTCCTATGACGAGGAACACCGGATCGCGGTCACCCTGCAGCGCAGCCTGCTGCAGTCGCACCTGCCCGACGTGCCGGGCGTGGAACTGGCCATGCGCTACGAGCCGGCCGGCGCGCAGACCGAGGTGGGCGGCGACTTCTACGAGCTGACCATGCTCGACGGCCGGCTGCTGGTGGCGATCGGTGACGTGGCCGGGCACTCGCTGCACGCGGCCACCGTGATGGCCGAGGTGCGGCACGCGGTGCGCGCGTACGCGGTCGAGGGTCATCCGCCGGGCACGGTGCTGGGCCTGGTCAACCGCTTCATGCGGACCGTGCTGCCGGCCGACTCGGCGACCCTGTGCCTGCTCACCCTCGACCCGGCCACCGGCGCGGTGCGGATGGCCAGCGCCGGTCACCTGCCGCCGCTGCTGCACACCGCGGACGGGGTCAGCTTCCTCCAGCCGGCCGGCCCGCTGCTGGGCATCAACGCACCGCGGCCGGGCGACCTGGAATTCGTGCTGCCCCGCGGCGGCACGCTGGTGCTCTACACCGACGGCCTGGTCGAGCGCCGGGACGCGGACATCGACGTGGGCCTGGCCGCGCTGGCCGAGGCGACCCGGTCGGTGGAGGGCAGCCTGGACGCGTTCTGCCGGCGGCTGTTGTTGCAGCTGGGAGCGTCCGGACAGCAGGCCGACGACATCGCGGTGGTGGCTCTGCGCCGCGACTGAGGTCTTCGGTAGGGGTCTTCGGTATGGGGTCTTGACGGCCGCTATTCACTCATTGAATAGTAACGGTTATGTCCACCGCGCATGTCATCCTCGGGCTGCTCGCCGGCGGCCCGCGGCACGGCTACGACCTGAAACGGGCGCACGACGAGCGCCTGCCGCGGGCCAAGCCGCTCGCCTTCGGTCAGGTGTACGCCACTCTCGGCCGGCTGCAGCGGGACGGTCTGGTGACCGAGGCCGGTCAGGACCGCGAGGGTGGGCCAGACCGCACGTCGTACACGATCACCGAGGCCGGCCGCGAGCACCTGGACACCTGGCTGTCCGCGGTCGAGCCGCCCGCGCCGTACGTGACCAGTGCTCTTTTCAACAAGGTGGTGGTGGCGCTGCTGGCCGCCGATGCCGACCGCGCCCGCGACTACCTGGTCGCGCAGCGGGTCGCGCACATGAGCCGGATGCGTGAGCTCACCGCCGCCAAATCCGAGTCCGGCGCGAGCGTCGGCGACGTGGTCGCCGCCGACTATGCGCTCGGGCACATCGACGCAGACCTGAGCTGGTTGCAGACCACCCTCGCCCGGGTCGCCGACCTGCAGAAGGAAGTGACCACATGAGCGCACTCCTGGCCGCAGCCGCGATTACCCGGAGCTACGGCAACACACCGGCCCTGCGCGGCGTCGACTTCGCGCTGGCCGAGGGCGAGATCGTCGCCGTCACCGGGCCGAGCGGCTGCGGCAAGTCCACGCTGCTGCACTGCCTGGCCGGCATCCTGCGCGCCGACGCCGGCACGATCACCTACCGCGACCAGGACATCGGGCTCTGGTCCGAGGCGGCCCGGTCCCGGCTGCGGCGCACCGAGTTCGGCGTGCTGTTCCAGTTCGGCCAGTTGGTGCCCGAGCTGACCGCGGTGGAGAACGTCGCGCTCCCGCTGCTTCTCGCCGGTTCGGGGCGGCGAGAAGCGCGGGAGGCGGCGCTCGGCTGGCTGGACCGGCTCGGCGTGGCCGACCTGGCCGAGCAGCGTCCCGGTGCCATGTCCGGCGGCCAGCAGCAGCGCTGCGCCGTCGCCCGGGCCCTGGTCACCGAACCGCGGGTGCTGTTCGCCGACGAGCCGACCGGCGCGCTCGACGCGCTCACCGGCGAGCAGGTGCTCGGCGAGATCGTGCGGACCGCCCGGGACCAGGGCACCGCGGTGGTCCTGGTCACCCACGAGCCGCGGGTGTCGGCGTACGCCGATCGCGAAGTTGCCCTGCGCGACGGCGTGGTCGACCCGACCGGACTAGGTCTGGGGGTCACGGCGTGAGTCCGGCGACGCTGAGCCGGCTCGCGGTGGCCGGCAACCGCACCGACGTGCTGCGGACCGTGCTCACCGCGCTCAGTTCCGGGCTCGCGGTGGTGGCGCTGCTGGCCGCGGCCACCGTCATCTCGATCACCGGCTGGGCCGACCGGTACTCGAACCCGCTGCTCGTCGAGGACGGCCTGCGGCCCGGCGTGATGGCCACCCTGGTCCTGGTGTCGTTGCCGGTGCTGGCCCTGGCCGGGCAGTGCATCCGGCTCGGCGCGCCGGCTCGGGACCGGCGGCTGGCGGCCCTCCGGCTGGCCGGTGCCACGCCCCGCGAGTCGGTGCTGATCGCGACCGCCGAGACGGCCGTGGCGAGCCTGCTCGGCTCGGTGCTCGGCCTGGTCGCGTACCTGATCGGTCGTGAGGTTTTGACTCGGCGTGACGCACTCGGCCGGCTGCTGCTGCCCACCGACGTGTTGCCGCACCCCGCGGCCATCGTGCCGATCGTGCTGGTGGTGCCGCTGCTCGCGGCCCTGATCGGCGCGTTGCTGATGCGCCGGGTCATCGTCACCCCGCTGGGCGTCGTCCGGCGGACCCGGGACCGGGGTCCGCGGCCGTGGCCGGGGCTGCTGATCGCGGCCGGTCTGGTGCTGTTCGGCATCCCCGTCTCGTGGGAGCGCGTGCACACCATGCCCCGGGCGCTGTTCTACAGCCTGCTCACCGCTGGGGTGGTGCTGACCATGGCCGGGGTGGTGCTGGGCACCGGCTGGATCTCGCACACCGCCGGCCGGCTGCTGCGCCGGTACGGACGCGGGCCGGCCACCCTGCTCGCCGGCCAGCGCCTGATCACCGATCCGTGGAACGGCAGCCGCACCATGGCCGGGCTGTTGGCAGCGGTGATCGTCGGGGCGGGCGTGCTCGGCTATCGGGCCAATCTCGCTACCACGTTCCGCGCCTACGACCTGTTCAACCAGGCGATGGGCGAGCGGGACGGCTCGGGCATCTCGGCCGGTGACGAGCCGGGGTTCTACTTCGGCGCGATCCGGCTCATCATGATCGCGATCGCGGTGAGCGCGGCCGTGGCGGCGGCCGGGGTGCTGGTGGCGCTGGCCGAGAGCATCGTGGCCCGACGGCGGACGTTCGCGGCGCTCACCGCGACCGGCGTGCCCCGGCGCACCCTCGCCGCCGCGGTGCTGTGGCAGACCCTGGCGCCGCTGGTGCCGGCCATACTGCTGGGACTCGCGGTCGGCAACGCGCTGGCCCGGCTGATCGAAACCCGGGTCACCGTGGGCGGCTATGAGACCTGCATCGGCGAGGACGGAACCACGGCGTGCGTCTCCCAGGTGGTGCCGCGCATCGAGCTGGCAGTGCCGATCCCGTGGGCGCACCTCTCGCTGCTCGGCGGCGGCGTCCTGCTCACCGTGCTGGTCGCGGTCGGTGCCGGACTGCTGGTGTTGCGGTCCAGCACCGACCTCGAGGAGCTACGCGCCGGCTAGACCCAGCACGTCGAGGGTCCAGGCGGCCACGAACGACTCCTCTTTCCAGGCGTCGTAGCGGCCGCTCGGACCGGCGTGGCCGGCACCCATCTCGGTCTTGAGCAGGTAGGTGCCGTTCGGTGCGACGCGGCGTAGCCGCGCGATCCACTTGGCGGGCTCGTGATAGAGCACCCGGGTGTCGTTCAGGCTGGTCACCGCGAGGATCTTGGGGTATGGCAGGTCGGCGACGTTCTCGTACGGGCTGTACGCCTTCATGTAGGCGTACACCTCGGCCGATTCGATCGGGTTGCCCCACTCCTCCCACTCGGTCACGGTCAGCGGTAGCGACGGATCGAGGATCGAGGTCAGCGGGTCGACGAACGGCACCTGGGCCACGATGCCGGCGAACGCCCGCGGCGCCAGGTTGGCGACCGCGCCCATCAGCAGGCCGCCGGCCGAGCCGCCCCGGGCCACCAGCCGGTCCGCGGTGGTCCAGCCCTTCGCCACCAGCGCCTCGGCGACCGCGACGAAGTCGGTGAACGTGTTTTTCTTGGTCAGCAGCTTGCCGTCCTCATACCAGTGACGGCCCATCTCGCCGCCGCCGCGGACGTGCGCGATGGCATAGACGACGCCGCGGTCCAGCAGCGACAGCCGGGCAATCGAGAAGTACGGGTCGATGCTGTGCTCGTAGGAGCCGTAGCCGTAGAGCAGCGCCGGAGCCGCGCCGCCGTCCCGGACGCCCTTACGGCACACGATCGAGATCGGCACGCTGGTGCCGTCGGCGGCCCGCGCCCACTCCCGGAACTGCTCGTAGTCGGCCGGATCGTACCCGCCCAGCACCGGCTTCTGCTTGCGCAGCGTCATCTGCCGGGTCACCAGATCGACGTCGTAGATCGAGTCGGGCGTGACCATCGAGGTGTAGCCGATCCGGACCGTGCCGGTGTCGTACTCCGGGTTGCCGGCCAGGCCCACGCTGTAGAGCGGCTCGGGGAACGGCATGTCGTACGAGTCGGTGCTGCCGTCGCCCATCACCCGCAGCCCGGTGAGGCCGTCCCGGCGCAGCGAGATCACGATGTGCCGGGCGAACGCGTCGACCGACTCGAGCCGGGTGCCCGGCTGGTGCGGGATCAGCTCGACCCAGTCGCCCGGTGCGTCCGCCGAGGTGTACGCGAGCGCGAAGTCCTCGGCGTCGCGGTTGTGCAGGATCAGAAACCGGTGCCCGTGGTGCTCGACGTTGTACTCGACGCCCTGCTGGCGCGGCGCCACCAGGACCGGCTCGGCGGTCGGCGTCTCGGACGGGATGATCCGGACCTCGGACGTCACCTTGCTCTGGGTGTCGATGACGATGAACTTCTCGCTGCGGGTGAGTTCGACGCCGACCCAGAAGCGCTCGTCGGACTCCTCATATACGACCACGTCGTCGGTGGCCGCCTTGCCGATGGTGTGCCGCCACACCCGGTTGGGCCGCCAGGCGTCGTCCACGGTGATGTAGAACAGCGTGCTGTCGTCGGCCGACCAGGCGGTGCCGTAGAAGGTCTCGGGCACCTCGTCGACCAGTATCTCGCCGGTGAGCAGGTTTTTGACCCGCAGCGTGAAGCGCTCGTCGCCGCCGAAGTCGGTCGAGTAGGCCAGCCAGTTGCCGTCCGGGCTGACGTCGAAGGTGCCCAGCGCGAAGAACTCCTTGCCCTCGGCCAGCGCGTTGCCGTCGAGCAGGATCTCCTCGCCCGGCTTGTCGTCGGCCATCGGCGGCGCGGTCTCGCCCGGCTGCACCGGCACCCGGCAGTGGATGCCGTACTGCTTGCCCTCGACGGTGCGCGTGTAATACCAGTAATTGCCCTTGCGGGTGGGCACCGACAGGTCAGTCTCCTGGGTGCGGCTCTTGATCTCCTGGAAGACCTGGTCGCGCAGCCCGGCGAGATGTGCCGTGGCCTTGTCGGTCCAGGCGTTCTCGGCCTCGAGGTAGGCGGTGGTCGCCTGGTGGTCCTTGTCGGCGAGCCAGGCGTACTCGTCGTGCACGGTGTCACCGTGGAAGGTGCGCTCGCTCGGCACCTGGCGAACCGTGGGCGGGCTGTCGGGCGTTTCGGTCGTCACGGGACTCACGGTACCGGGCACCAGGGTTTGGCAGACATTATTGGGCCACCCAACCCCGCGCGCGTTCGAACATGTGTACGATATGCCAGAGTGGACGATCTATCTGACCGCCCCATCTGACCGCCGCTTTTGACCGCCGAGGCCGGGGGACATGAACCAGCTGCTTGATGCGCTTGTGGACATCTGCGGCCCTGACTATGCGCGCGCCGCGCGGTCGGTGGATGCCGTGGGTGGCCGGCGTGCCGGTTTCGTGGCGGTGCCCGCGACGGTGCATGCGGTCGCCGATGTCCTCCGCCTCGCCGCCGACCGTGGACTGGTTGCCGTGGCCCGAGGTTCCGGCAGCAAAATCGACTGGGGCCCGCCTAAAGCCGCCGTCGACCTGATCGTCGACACGGCGAGACTCGGCGGCATGTGGCATCACGACGTGGCCGGCCGCACCGCCGAGGTCGGCACCGGCACTCCCGTGCACGCGCTCCAGGCCGCCCTGGCCCTGCGCGGTCAACGGCTGCCGGTCGACCCGCCGTCCCGCACCGCGACGGTCGGCGGCATGCTCGCGGTCAACGAGTCGGGCCCGCTGCGTCACCGCTTCGGCTCGCCGGCCGAGTGGGTCGAGCGTATGGCGTATGTCGACGAGCTCGGCCAGCCCGCCGAATCCGACGGCGAACGCGGCCGCCCCGGCCTGGCTGAGGTAGCCGGCGTCATCACCTCGGCCGCGGTCCGCCTCGAGCCGTTGCCCGCCCTGCGCCGCTGGGTCACCACCCCCGTGCTCAATCCGATCCAGGCCACCAAGCTGGCCACCTCGGTGCCCGACCGCGCCGCCGCCGCGATCGAAACCGACCTGCCGGCCGAGGGCGCCGGCGCGCTGGCGGTCCTGTTCGAGGGTGACGAGGCCGTGGTCACCGCCGAGTCCGACGGCCTGGCCGACGCGTGGGGCGCCGACGCCGCGGTGTCCCCGGTCGCGCCCGCCTGGTGGGGCCGGTACCCCTTCGCCCCGTCCGACGTGGCGCTGCGCCTCTCCACGTCCCCGGCCGACCTGCCCGCCACGGTCTACGCCCTCGCCGACGCCGCCGGCATGCCGATATCGGTCCGGGGCTCGGCCGGCCTGGGTAGCGTGCACGCCGTACTGCCCGGCACGTTCCCACCCGAACGCATCAACCAGATCATGGAAACCCTGCGCCACGTCCTGATGGCCCGCAACGGCCAGGCCGTCCTGATCTCCGCCCCACCCACGCTGGCCACCGAGATCGAATTGGCTGCCCGCCATGACTTCTTCTGAGCACATGATCAGCCACCAGGTCAGGGCGTTCGTTCAGCTCGGCCCGCTCCCGTCGGAGCTCGACGACTCCGAGGACGGCGACGAGGCATTCGAGGCACGGGAACGCGCGCTGCTGGCCGTCGAGCCGCCGGTTTCCGCCGAGGAGGCAGACCTGCTGCTCGGCGCCTTCGGCGAGGACGACTGCTTCGGCCTGGCCTGGACGCTGCTGCACCTGGTCGAGTCAGCCCCCGCGCCGGCCGTGTCCACCGCCCCGCCGGCGGGCTCGAACCCCTGGATCATCCGTCTGTGGCAACGTCACCAGAACGACAAGGACCCCGGCTAGTCTCCCGGCTGGTCTCCGCCCAACACCGCCCTCTCCCGGTCGTCCCTCCCCCCGCGCCGCACCACAACATGCCGGGCGGGTCCGCGCGCGCCGGGATCGAGTCCCCGAGCCTGAACAGGATTCCGGTCTGCACGGCCAGATTTTGTCGATCTGGTGTCTGATCGACTTTCGCCATTTCGGGTTGGGAACCCTTTGCGGGTCGCCGGCGCGCACGGCTGCCCCGCCGACCCGCCGCCGTCAGGGCGATGTGGAGTTGCGTTTCGGTTGAACAGGAACTCGAAAAGTCCAAAGCCGCGGTGCGACTTTTTAGGAGTATTTGCGGTTTTTGTTCCCGCTGGATCACCGACTGACGGAACGATCGTCCACTTGTCGGGAAGAAGGCCACGGCGCGGGGGCCTGTCCCGACATTCGGTTGCCGGGAACCATTGACTGGGAACGGGAATGCCGATCAGGAGTTCGGCCGACAAGCCGCCTTCGTATAACGCGCATAACGGATGATGGCGAAACTCGAGAGTGACTGCCACGAACCGCAACCCGACATGATCGAGAGGCCGGGCTCTCGCCGCCGCGCTCGATACCTCGCCGGGTGCCATGAGACCGGAAAGCGGAGGCCGAGGGAGCAAACCTGCCGGGTGGCTTCCGGCCCGCACGGTCGGCAGCGACGGGCACGGTGATTCGCACCGGACCCTGGTGGGCGGCGGTTCAGTTGCCCCAGCGGGCCTTTTCCAGCAGCGCCAGAGCCTCGGCTGCTGCCTCGTCGCCGTTCGCGCGCAGGACTCGGGCTGCCTCGTCGACCGTTTCGGTCAGGCGTTGCCACTGGGCCTCGCGTTCACGGGCGGCTTCGGCCTGGGACTTCAGTTGCTGGGTCTTGGTCCACAGGTCTACGAAGATGGAGACCTTGGCGCGCAGCACCCACGGGTCGAAAGGCTTGGTCAGGTAGTCGACGGCGCCGGCCGCATATCCCCTCAGTGCCAGTTGGGCGTCGCGGTCGGCGGCGGTCAGGAACAGGATGGGCACGTGCCGGGTGCGTTCGCGCCGTTTGATGTGGCTGGCGGTCTCGAAGCCGTCCATGTTGGGCATTTGCGCGTCCAGCAGGATCACCGCGAAATCGTCGGTGAGCAGCTGTTTCAGCGCTGCCTCGCCGCTCTCCACGGCGACCGGGGTCACCGGGAGACCCTGAAGGATGGCCTCCAGAGCCAGGAGGTTGTCCTTTCGGTCGTCGACCAGCAAAGCTTTGGCGCGTTCCGCCACGCCGCCTCCTTCCTAGGTCAGCTTTCGCTCCGGCGGTCAGCCGCGCTCCGGCGTCCGGTCAGCGTTCACCCAGCGGGCCATCAGCTCGATCAGCTCGTCCAGGTCTACCGGCTTCGTGATGTAGTCACTGGCGCCGGCGGCTAGGGCCGACTCCCGGTCGCCGGGCATCGCCTTCGCGGTAAGGAACACTACCGGTAGATCCCGGAAGCGCTGGTTTCGCCGGATGCCGCGAGTGGTCTCGTAGCCGTCCTGATCGGGCATCATCGCGTCCATCAGCACGATGTCGACCTCGGGGTGTTCGGCCAGCAGGCGTACGCCGTCCGCGCCGTTGTCCGAGTAGAGCACGTTCAGGCCGTGCATCTCCAAGGCGCTGGTCAGGGCGAACACGTTGCGCACGTCGTCGTCGACGATCAGCACGGTGGCGCCGTCCAGCTGACGGCCGGCGGGGCTGAGCGGGGTGTCCACCTGCGGCGGCGCGGTCACCACCGGCAGGTCGAGCAGCGGCAGGTCGAGCGACTGGGCCGGCCGGACCACGACCGTGGTGGACGGTTCCGACGGCAGAATGCTCAGGCTCAGCGTCTGCACCGAGTCGGCGGTCAGCGCGTCCGGCACGTACAGGGTGAAGGTGGAGCCCTCGCCCGGATTCGACGAGACCACGATGGTGCCGCCGAGCAGGGCCGCGAACTCGCGGCTGATCGACAGGCCCAGGCCGGTGCCGCCGTACTTGCGGGTGGTGGTGCCGTCGGCCTGCTGGAACGGCTCGAAGATGATCGCCAGTTTCTCGTCGGAGATGCCGATGCCGGTGTCCGCCACCGCGAACGCCACCACCTGCCGGGCCGAGGACAGGGTCGGGATGTCGAAGTCGGTGGTGGGCGGCGCCGCGAAGATGCTCAGCGTCACCGAACCGCTGTCGGTGAACTTGACCGCGTTGGACAGCAGGTTGCGCAGGATCTGCTGGAGCCGCTGACCGTCGGTGACGATCGACTCGGGCAGGTCGGGCGCCACCTCCACCCGGAACTCCAGGCTCTTCTCTTCGGCCTGGGGGATAAAAGCCTGTTCCACGTACGCGCGAACGCCGTCGAAATCGATCTGGTCGACCTCGACGTCCATCCGTCCCGCCTCGATCTTGGCGAGGTCGAGGATGTCGTCGATGAGCGACAGCAGGTCGGAGCCGGCGCTGTGGATCGTGCGGGCGAACTCGATCTGCTTCTCGGTGAGGTTGCTCTCGGTGTTGTCGGCCAGCAGGCGGGCCAGCAGCAGCAGCGAGTTGAGCGGCGTCCGCAGCTCGTGGCTCATGTTGGCCAGGAACTCGGATTTGTACGCGCTGGCCCGGGACAGCTGCTGCGCCTTTTCCTCCAGGCCGCGCCGGGCCTGTTCGATCTCGCGGTTCTTGGTCTCGATGTTCGCCTTCTGCTCGCTCAGCAGCTGGGCCTTGTCCTCCAGTTCGGCGTTGGTGCGCTGGAGTTCGGCCGACTGGTCCTGCATCTCCCGGGCCAGCCGCTGCGATTGGGAGAGCAGTTCCTCCGTACGCCTATTGGCCTGAATGGTGTTGAGAGCGACCCCGATCGTGGCCACCAGCCGCTCCAGGAACGTCAGGTGCAGACCGGAGAACGCGGCCACCGAGGCGAACTCGATCACGCCGAGCATCTCGCCCTCGAACAGCACCGGCAGCACCACCAGGTCGTTCGGCGGCATCGACATGAGCCCCGAGCGCATGGTGAGGATGCCGTCGTGGGTGGCCCGCACCCGGATCGTGCGCCGGGACACCGCGGCCTGCCCGACCAGGCCCTCGCCCGGCCCGAAGGTCACCTCGTGGTTGCGGGCCACGTAGCCGTACGACGCCGCCAGCCGCAGCCGCATCACCGCCTGCTCGTTGTCGACCAGGAAGAACGCGCCGAGCTGGGCGTCCACCAGCGGGGTCACCTCGGTCATGATCATCCGGCAGACCTCGCCGAGGTCGCGCTGACCCTGGAGCAGGCCGCCGATCCGGGCCAGGTTGGAGTCGAGCCAGCCCTGCTCCGCGTTCGCCTTGGTGGTTTCGCGGAGCGTGACGATCATCTGGTTGATGTTGTCCTTGAGCTCGGCCACCTCGCCCTGCGCCTCGACCGCGATGCTCTGGGTCAGGTCACCACGGGTCACCGCGGTGGACACCTCGGCGATGGCGCGCAGCTGGATGGTGAGCGTCGAGGCGAGCTGGTTCACGTTGTCGGTGAGGTCCTGCCACGTACCGGAAACGCCCTTGACCTGCGCCTGACCACCCAGCTTGCCCTCCACGCCGACCTCGCGCCCCACCCGGGTGACCTCGGTGGCAAAACTGGAGAGCTGGTCGACCATCGTGTTGACGGTGTCCTTGAGCTCGAGGATCTCGCCCCGGGCGTCGACGGTGATCTTTTGCGACAGGTCGCCCTTGGCGACCGCGGTGGTGACCGAGGCGATGTTCCGCACCTGGGCGGTCAGGTTGGACGCCATGTAGTTGACGTTGTCGGTGAGGTCGCGCCAGGTGCCGGCCACGCCACGCACCTGGGCCTGGCCGCCCAGCTTGCCCTCGGAACCCACCTCGCGGGCCACCCGGGTGACCTCGTCGGCGAATGACGACAGCTGGTCGACCATGGTGTTCACGGTGTTCTTCAACTCGAGGATCTCGCCCTGCGCGTCGACCGTGATCTTCTGCGAGAGGTCGCCCTTGGCGACGGCGGTGGAGACCTGGGCGATGTTCCGCACCTGGGCGGTCAGGTTGGAGGCCATCGAGTTGACGTTGTCGGTGAGGTCGCGCCAGGTGCCGGCCACGCCGCGCACCTGGGCCTGGCCGCCCAGCTTGCCCTCGGTGCCCACCTCGCGGGCCACCCGGGTGACCTCGTCGGCGAACGACGAGAGCTGGTCGACCATCGTGTTGACCGTGGTCTTGAGTTCGAGGATCTCGCCGCGGGCGTCGACCGTGATCTTCTGCGAGAGGTCGCCCTTGGCCACCGCGGTGGTAACCGAGGAGATGTTCCGCACCTGGCTGGTCAGGTTGGACGCCATGTAGTTCACGTTGTCCGTCAGGTCGCGCCACGTACCGGAAACGCCTTTGACCTGGGCCTGACCACCCAGCTTGCCCTCCGAACCCACCTCCCGGGCCACCCGGGTGACCTCGTCGGCGAACGACGACAGCTGGTCGACCATGGTGTTCACGGTGTTCTTGAGTTCGAGGATCTCGCCGCGGGCGTCGACCGTGATCTTCTGCGAGAGGTCGCCCTTGGCCACCGCGGTGGAGACCTGGGCGATGTTCCGCACCTGGTCGGTGAGGTTGTTGGCGAGCTGGTTCACGTTTTCGGTGAGGTCGCGCCAGGTGCCGGAGACGCCGCGCACCTGAGCCTGGCCACCCAGCTTTCCCTCGGTGCCCACCTCGCGGGCCACCCGGGTGACCTCGTCGGCGAACGACGAGAGCTGGTCGACCATGGTGTTGACGGTGTCCTTGAGCTCGAGGATCTCGCCCTGCGCGGCCACCGTGATCTTCTGCGAGAGGTCGCCCTTGGCCACCGCGGTGGAGACCTGGGCGATGTTCCGCACCTGGCTGGTCAGGTTGGACGCCATCGAGTTCACCGAGTCGGTGAGGTCCTTCCAGGTGCCGGCCACGTTCGGCACCTCGGCCTGGCCGCCCAGCTTGCCCTCGGTGCCCACCTCGCGGGCCACCCGGGTCACCTGCTCGGCGAACAGGCGCAGCGTGTCGGTGAGGCCGTTCATGGTGGCGGACAGCTCGGCCACCTCGCCGCGGGCCGACACGGTGATCTTCTGCGACAGGTCGCCGCGGGCCATCGCGGTCGCCACCTGCGAGATCGAGCGCACCTGATGGGTCAGGTTGGAGGCCATCAGGTTGACCGAGTCGGTGAGGTCCTTCCAGGTGCCGGCCACGCCGCGGACGTCGGCCTGACCGCCCAGCTCGCCCTCGGTGCCCACCTCGCGGGCCACCCGGGTGACCTCGTCGGCGAACGACGACAGCTGGTCGACCATGGTGTTGACCGTGCGGCCGATGCGCAGGAATTCACCCCTTAGAGGACGTCCGTCCATTTCCAGGGCCATGTGCTGGGACAGGTCGCCCTCGGCTACCGCGACGATGACCCGGGAGATCTCGGTGGTGGGCCGGCCGAGATCGTCGATCAGCGAGTTCACCGACCGGACGCTGTCCGCCCACGAGCCGTCCAGGCCCTCGTCGTCGAGCCGCTCGGTGAGCCGGCCGTCCCGGCCCACGATCCGGCTGATCCGGCGCAGGTCGAGATTTTGACGTTCCTGCAGGGAGACGACCTCGTTGAAGGCGTCGGCCACCTCGCCGGCCATCCCGCCGCGCCGGGGCAGGCGGACCTTGAGATCGCCGCGGCGGACCCGCCGTAGCGCCTCGGCGAGCTCACCGAGCAGGGCGGTCTCGTCGGGCACGCCGACGCTGGCTTCCTTGGCCGCAGTCATGCTGTCCTCACCTGCTGTCCGTCTGCCGGGCTCTTCCATCGTCCTGCCGGGCTCTCCATCCTCTCTCGCTCGACCGGGTCAATGCGAGAGACGACTTTGTGCATCCCCCTGTCAACAGGAGAGGATGCATGGGTGTCAGGTTCGGAGACCCCGGCGGGCGGTCTCGTCCGGCGGGTCCGGCTGCCCAATGATCGTCGTACCCCGGCGGCAGCCCGCGCACTCGTCCGGTCGGTGCTGGAGGAGGCCGGCCTCGACCCGCTGCTCAACGAGGCCCTGCTGCTGACCACCGAGCTGTCGACGAACGCCGTGGTGCACGCCAACACCGAACTCGACATCGAGGTCAGCGCCGACCAGGCCGGCCTCACCGTGACCGTCACCGACTTCGCGCCCGGCCCGGTCGAGCAGCTCGCGGTGGGCCCGCGCAACGAGAGCGTGGACATCGGCGAGGTCGCCGAGCGCGGCCGCGGCCTGCTGCTGGTCGACCACTTCGCGAGCCGCTGGGGCACGGTGCACGAGGGCACCGGCAAGGGCGTGTGGTTTCGCCTCGAACGCCACGCCGGGCCCGAGCCGACCACGTCGGTGGTGCCGGTCGGCACGGCGGCCGAGGCGGGCACCCCGAGCGTCGGGGCGCTGACCGCGTTGTTGCAGGTCAACCCGGAGCGGCAGACCGACGAGGCGCTGGCCGACTTCGCCACCGACATGCTGGCCCAGCTGGCCCGGCTGACCGGTGCCGCCGGTGGGGTGGTGCGCCTCGACCGCGGCGACGGCGGCGGCCGGCAACTGCTGGCCCGCTACGGTCGGCAGCCGCGGGACGACGCCGACACGATCCGGGTGCCGCTGACCGTGCACCGGCCGTACTCCGGCGAGCTGGAGCTGGACGCGGCGCCGACCGGCTATGCGCAGCCGCTGGCCACGATCGTCGCGGAGCGGTTCTCGCTGCACCTGGAGAACGACCGGCTGCGCCGTACCGACCTGCGCCGGCAGACCTGGCTCACCTTCCTGGCCGAGGCCAGCGAGCTGCTCGCCCAGTCGCTCGACGTCAACCTGACGATGGCGCTGATCCCGCAGCTGGTGGTGCCCCGGCTGGGCCAGTGGTGCGCGGTGCACACCACCGACGCGTGGGGCCGGCTGCAGCTGGCGGCGGCCACCCACACCGACGAGTCGGCGGTGCCCAAGCTGCACGAGACGCTGGCCGAGACCGGTAGCGACTCGATACTGGCCCGGCTCGAGGAGGCGTCCCGGCTCGGCACCCAGGTGATGTTCGGCGGCCCGACTGAGTCTTCCCGCGGCGGAAAACCCCAGAAGATGACAGAAGGCTTTGCCGTGCCCCTGGTCGCCCGCGGTGCCCGGCTCGGCACGCTGGCGGTGGGCCGGCACGCCCGGCACCGGCACGACGCCGACGAGGTGGCCGTCCTGGAGGACGTGGCCCGGCGGGCCGCGCTGGCGATCGACAACGCCCGCATCCACGACGAGCGCCGCAAGGTCGCCCGCACCCTGCAGGCCTCGCTGCTGCCGCCGGCGCTGCCCCGGGTGGACGGGGTCGGCTTCGCGGCCGAGTACGTGCCGACCGGCTCCGAGGTGGGCGGCGACTTCTACGACGTGGTGCCGTCCGGCCCGGACCGCTGGGTGGTGGTGGTCGGCGACGTCTCGGGCAAGGGCGTCCAGGCGGCCACCGTGACCGGCCTGGTCCGCGACGTGATCCGGATCCTGGTCGACGACGGCAAGCCGATGACCGAGGTGCTGGCCCGGGTCAACCGCACGCTGGTGCAGCGCGGTGGCGGCCGGTACTGCACGCTGGCGATGGCCTCGGTGCACCGCGAGGGCGACGGCACCCTGGCGGTCTGCCTGCACCTGGCCGGGCACGACCGGGCGGCCCTGATCCGGGCCGACGGCAAGGCGTCGTTCGTGGGCGAGGGCGGCACCGCGCTGGGCCTGCTCGAGACGATCGCCTCACCACAGGTGGAGGTACGCCTCCAGGCCGGTGACTCGCTGGTCTTCTACACCGACGGGGTGACCGAACGCCGTCGTGGCCGCGAACTGTTCGGCACCGCCCGGCTGCTGGACGCGGCCGGCCCGCTGGCCGGCTATCCGGCCGACGTGATGGCCGCCCGCCTGCGCTCCATCACGATCAACTTCTCGGTCGAGGAGCCTCGCGACGACATCGCCGTACTGGTCCTCCGGAACGACGCCGGTTAGTCGGATTCGCGCCTTTCGCCCGCATCCGCGTGGCATGGTGGATCTCATGGCGAAAACCCAGTACTACACGGCCACGAGCATCGACGGTTACATCGCCGACGAGAACAACTCGCTCGAATGGCTCTTCGACGTCGACGGCGGCGCCGAGAACCCGTTCGGTGGCTTCTTCGCCGGGGTCGGAGCGTTCGCCATGGGCGCCAACACGTACGAGTGGGTCCTGCAGAACGACAACGTCCTGGCCGAGCCGCACAACTGGCACGACCTGTACGGCGACGTGCCCTGCTGGGTCTTCGCCAACCGGGAACTCCCGCTGGTTCCCGACGCCAACATCTTCATGGTCAGCGGCGACGTCCAGCGCGTACACGAGGCCATGCTGGTAGCCGCCAAGGGCAAGAACGTCTGGCTCGTCGGCGGCGGCGACCTGGTCGGCCAGTTCGTCGACCGCGGCCTGCTCGACGAGATCATCCTGGGCATCGCCCCGGTGCTGCTGGGCAAGGGGGCGCCGCTGCTGCCCCGGCACCTGAGCGCCCGGGAGATGGTGCTGACGGGCGCGGCCCTGGTGGGCCGCTTCGCCTATTTGACGTACGCGGTGGGCACCGAGCCGCTGCCCCAGCGGCACCCGGCCACCTCCGGCCGCGCCCGGGAGACCGCCCGGCGCTGAGCGGCGTCAACTGTTCACATAGGGGGTCAGGGCGTTCGTCAGTGCGGCCCGCAGGATCGACTTCGGGCGGGCGCCGACCAGGGACGCCGTCACCACCCCGCCGGTGAAGAACAGCAGGGTGGGCATCGACATGACCCGGTAGGTGCGGGTCGTTTCCGGGTTCTCGTCGGCGTTCAGCTTGGCTATCAGCAGGCGGCCCTCGAACTCCGGGGCCAGCTCGGCCAGGGTCTGCGCCATCGGGCGGCACGGTGGGCACCACTCGGCCCAGAAGTCGACGACCACCGGCAGGCCGGCGGCCAGCACCGTGTCGGCGAAGGTGGCGTCGGTGACGGTGATCAGGTCTGTTTGCGGCATGGGGACTCCTCGGCCTGGGTCAGCTGGGCGTGCAACTGCTGCCGGACCGCGGTGAGCTGTTCCAGGTAGCCGTCCACCTCGGCCAGCTTCCGGCGCAGCACCACCACCGAGTCGGGACAGACGTGGCCGGACTCGTTGCCGGCGCGCAGGCACGCGACGAAGGGCTTGATGTCGTCCAGCCCGAAACCGGCGGCCAGCAGCGACCGGATCTCGTGGACCACGCGCAACTCGGCGTCGTCGTACTGGCGGTAGCCGTTGGCGTCCCGCTTGGGGCGCACCAGGCCCTGCTCCTCGTAGTAGCGCAGGGTCCGGGCGCTCGTGCCGGCCCGCTCGGCCAACTCACCGATCAACATGGCAGCCTCCCGTCGTGCACCGACGGTAGGGCTTCACACCGATGTCAGGGCAAGGGTCAGGACGGTGCTGTGATCATCAAGGCGCTGCGCAGGCCGGTGATGTCGAGCACTCGCATCAGGAAGTCGCCGACGTTGGTGAGCGACAGCACCGAACGGGCGTGCTGGGCCTTACGGCTGAGCACCACCAGGGTGCCCAGGCCCTGCGAGTCGCAGAACGTGACGCCTGCCATGTCGAGCACGATCCGGGCCGGCGGGTCGGCCAGCGTTTCGTTCACAATGGCGGAGAGGTTGGTCACGGTGAACACGTCAACCTCCCCGGCGAGGTGCAGGACGACCTCGTCGGGGGCGCGATCAACCGCGATGGTCAACTCCGGCCGCTCCACGAGGGAAGCCTATCGCTTGCGGTCCCGATCGGCCTGCCGGGCGCGTTCGCATCGGAGCTTCCGGACATGCGGGGATGGTCGGCGGCGCATGCTCGGATGACGTGAACAACCCTCTCGGAAACCACCGGGCACGCCGCTGACAGAATGGGAGCCGCTGTGACCACGACATACCGCCCCGAGGGCCTCCCCTACCCGGAGGACGCCCCGGTCTCCCAGGCCCTGTTCGACCGTGCCTCGGCCATCGTGCCCGGCGGGGTCAATTCACCCGTGCGTGCGTTCCGAGCGGTCGGTGGCACGCCCCGATTCATGGCGCACGGCTCCGGCCCGTGGCTGACCGACGCCGACGGCCGTCGCTACGTCGACCTGGTGTGCTCGTGGGGGCCGCTGATCCACGGCCATGCCCACCCCGAGGTGATCGCCGCCGTGCAGGCCGCCGCGGCGCACGGCACCAGCTTCGGCACGCCCACCGCCGGCGAGGTCGACCTGGCCGAGGAGATCGTCCGGCGCACCCCGGTCGACCAGGTCCGCCTGGTCAACTCGGGCACCGAGGCGACGATGAGCGCGATCCGGCTGGCCCGCGGCTTCACCGGCCGGGCCAAGGTGGTCAAGTTCGCCGGCTGCTACCACGGGCACGTGGACGCGCTGCTGGCCGCGGCCGGGTCCGGCGTGGCCACCCTCGGACTGCCCGACTCGCCCGGGGTGACCGGCGCGGCCGCCTCCGAGACGATCGTGCTTCCCTACAACGACGCGGCCGCGGTCGAGGCAGCGTTCGCTGCCGAGGGCGACCAGATCGCCGCGGTGATCACCGAAGCGGCGGCCGGCAACATGGGCGTGGTCGCCCCGCGCGACGGCTTCAACCAGCGGCTCGCCGAGATCGCCCACGCGGCCGGCGCGCTGCTGATCATCGACGAGGTGATGACCGGCTTCCGGGTCTCGGCCGGCGGCTGGGCCGGGCTCGACCCGGTCGACGCCGACCTGTTCACGTTCGGCAAGGTGATGGGCGGCGGGCTGCCCGCGGCCGCGTTCGGCGGCCGGGCCGAGATCATGTCGCGGCTGGCGCCGGCCGGGCCGGTCTATCAGGCCGGCACGCTCTCCGGCAATCCGCTGGCCTGCGCGGCCGGACTGGCCTCGCTGCGGCTCGCCGACGACGCCGTCTACAAGCGTCTCGACGACCTGGCCGGCACGGTAAGTGGGCTGGCCACCGAGGCGCTGGCCGCGGCCGGGGTGCCGCACCGGCTGTCCACCGCCGGCAACATGTTCTCGATCTTCTTCACCGACGCCGAGGTGGCCGACTACGACACCGCCAAGACCCAGGACGTGGCGGCCTTCAAGGCGTTCTTCCACGCCATGCTCGCCCGGGGGGTCTACCTGCCGCCCAGCGCGTACGAGGCGTGGTTCGTTTCGACGGCGCTCGACGACGTGGCGCTGGAGCAGATCGCCACCGCGCTGCCGGCTGCGGCGCGTGCGGCGGCGGAGGCGGGGGGCACAGCTTGACCGAGGCGACCAGGACGACGGTGCACGTGCTGCGGCACGGCGAGGTCTACAACCCGGACAAGATCCTGTACGGGCGGCTGCCCGATTTCCATCTGTCCGAGTTGGGCGTGCAGATGGCCAAGGCCGCGGCCGAGGTGCTCGCCGACCGCGACGTGACCCACGTGGTGGCCAGCCCGCTCGACCGGGCCCAGGAGACCGCCGTGCCGATCGCGGCCGCGTTCGAACTGGAGACGGCCACCGACACCCGGCTGATCGAGAGCGCCAACTACTTCGAGGGTAAAAAGGTGTCGGTCGGCGACGGCGCGCTGACCAACCCGCGGCACTGGTGGGTGCTGCGCGACCCGATCACCCCGTCCTGGGGCGAGGCCTACCTGGTGATCGCGCAGCGGATGTTCGCCGCGGTGCAGGCCGCCCGGGTGGCCGCCGAGGGACACGAGGCGGTCTGCGTCTCGCACCAGCTGCCGATCTGGACACTGCGCCGGTACGTGGAGAAGAAGCGCCTCTGGCACGACCCGCGTCGCCGGCAGTGCGGCCTGGCCAGCCTCACCTCGTTCCGCTTCGTGGGCTCCGCGGTGGTCGGCATCGACTACTCCGAACCGGCCGCCCACCTGGTGGCCATGTCCGCGACGGCCAAATACGCCAAGGGGGCCTGATGCGTCGCCTCGTGGCCGCCGTGGTCGCCACTGCTTTGGCCGGTGCGGCGCTTGCCGGTTGCGGCGAGCCGAACTGGGCCACCAGGTGCACCACCACCGGCAAGGTCGTGGAGTGCGCGCCCGACCTGCGGCCCCAGGTCACCGAGGTCACCGGCGAGTTGCTGGACGGCGGCTCGTACGACGTGACCACCGACCGCGGCAAGGTCGTGGTGGTCAACTTCTGGGGCTCGTGGTGCGGGCCCTGCCGGGCCGAGGCGGACGACCTGGAAAAGACCTTCCAGGCCACCAAGGACAGGGGCGTCAACTTCATCGGGGTCAACTCCCGCGACGACCGCGACTCGGCCAAGGCGTTCCACCGGGGCCGGGCGACCTACGACAGCATCTACGACTTCGACGGCGAGGTGGCGCTGAAGTTCGACGTCACCCAGGTCAGCACCCCGGCCACCCTGATTCTCGACCGGAAGGGCCGGATCGCGGTCGCCATCCGGGACGCCACCACGGTGTCCCAGCTGCAGCCCCTGGTGGAGCGCATCGCAGCGGAGGCCGCGGGCTGATGGGCGAGGAGTTCGCGAGCATCGCCGGCACCGGTCCACTGGTGCTGGCGATCGGTGTCGCGGCGATCGCCGGCCTGGTCAGCATCCTGTCTCCGTGCGTGCTGCCGCTGATACCGGGCTATCTCTCGTACGTCACCGGCCTGGCCGGCTCCGACCTGGACGACAGCCCCGAGCCGGACGGCGCCGGTGGGGTGGCGGTGCGCACCCGCCGGCACACCCGCGGCCGGGTGCTGGCCGGGACGCTGTTGTTCGTGCTGGGCTTCGCGGTCGTCTTCACGCTGCTGGTGACGCTGGTGGCCAACATCGGCTTCGCCCTGAAGTCGCATCAGGACGTGCTCAACATCGCGCTCGGCGTGCTGGTGATCGTGCTCGGCCTGGCGTACCTGGGCTGGATTCCGGGTTTGCAGCGGGAAATGCGGATCCGCAGGCTGCCGGCCGCCGGGCTGCTCGGTGCGCCGGTGTTCGGGGGCATCTTCGCGCTGTCCTGGCTGCCGTGCACCGGCCCGACCCTCAGCGTGGTACTGGCGCTGGCCACGACCAGCGGGCAGACCAGTCGAGCGGTGACGCTGGCTCTCGCGTACAGCCTCGGTTTGGGTTTGCCGTTTGTGCTTTTCGGTCTTTTCTTCCGCAAGCTGCTCGGTGTCTTCCGGGCGATCCGGCGCAACAGCCGGTGGGTGACCCGGATCGGCGGCGTGCTGCTGATCCTGGTCGGCATCGCGCTGGTCAGCGGCGGCTGGAACCATTTCCTGGTCTGGCTGCTCACCACGTTCAACTTCGGCGGGGGGACGCTGCTGTGACCGTCGTCGAGGAACGGCCCGCGACTGCCGCCGAACCACCGCCGCGCCGCCCGAACCGGCTGTGGGCGCTGCTGCGCAACTCGTGGCGGCAACTCACCAGCATGCGTACGGCCTTGGTCCTGCTCTTCCTGCTGGCCGTCGCGGCGATCCCGGGCTCGGTGTTCCCGCAGCGCTCGGTCAACATCTCGCGTGTCGTCCAGTTCTACAACGACAATCCCGGGCTGGCGCCCTGGCTCAACCGGTTGGGCGCCTTCGACGTCTACTCGTCGCCCTGGTTCGCCTCGATCTACCTGCTGCTGTTCACCTCGCTGGTCGGCTGCGTGCTGCCCCGCCTGCTCGACCACGTACGGGCTCTGCGGATGGCGCCGCCGGACGCGCCGAAGCGCCTCGAACGCCTGCCCCAGCACTTCACCGCGGAACGGTCCGGCTCGCCGGCCGAGGTCGCCGAGTCGGTGGCCGGGATACTGCGCAAACGCCGGTTCCGCACGCGGGTCCGGGAGGGCGCGGACGGCGGCTGGACGGTCTCCGGCGAGAAGGGCTACCTCAAGGAGACCGGCAACCTGCTGTTCCATTTCGCGCTGCTGGCCGTCCTGATCGGGGTGGGATTCGGGCACTGGTACGGATGGCACGCCAACCGCATCCTGGTGGCCGGCGGCGACCAGGGCTTCTGCAGCTCGCTCGCGCAGTTCGACGAGTCCACGCTCGGGCCCCGGGTCACGGCGGCCGACCTGCCCCGGTTCTGCCTCAAGCTGACCAAGTTCGACGTCAGCTTCCAGGAGACCGGCCAGCCCAAGATGTACTCCGCCCAGGTGTCGGTGAGCGAGGACCACGGGCCGCCGGCGACCCGCCGGTTCACCGTGAACGACCCGCTGCGGCTGGACGGGGCCAGCGTGCACCTGATCGGCCACGGCTACGCGGTGACCGTGCGGTATACCGACCGGTTCGGCGCGTCGCAGACCAAGGTGGTGCCGTTCCTGCCGATCGACGGCATGTTCACCAGCGAGGGCGTGGTCCAGTTCCCGGACGTCAACATCGACCCCAGGACCGACGAGCGCGACCCGGCGCTGCAGATGGGGTTCGAGGGCCGGTACCTCCCCACGGTCGGCACCGAGGGCGCAGCCACCTCGGTCTTCCCGGCCGAGAACGCGCCCGCGCTGTTCCTCACCGCCTACCGCGGCGACCTCGGCCTGGACGTGGGCCGGCCGCGCTCGATCTATTCGCTCGACCAGGGCCAGATCGCGATCGGTGAGCTCGAGAACATCAGCGGCACCCGGCCGCACCGGCTCGAGGCCGGCCAGACCTGGCGCCTGGACGACGGCACCACGCTGGAGTTCCTCGGCACCCGCCCGTTCGCGACGCTGGCCATCCGGTACGACCCGACCCAGTCGTTGCTGCTGGTCGGCTCGGTGCTCGGGCTGATCGGGCTGATGCTCTCGCTGGCCGGCCATCGCCGCCGGGTCTGGTTCCGCGCCCTGCCGGTATCTGCGGGAACGTCCGGAGGTACGTTGTTGTCGGCCGGTGGGTTGCCCCGCACCGACTATCCGGGTTTCGCGGACGAGTTCCGCGCGTTGGAGAAGGCCGCCGAGGAAGGGACGTCCTGATGGCGGAGTTGTCGAACCAGTTGCTGGCGGTGGCCGTTCTCGCCTATCTGGCCGCGATGGTCTGCTACGCGGGGGAGTATGCGTTCGGCTCCAAGAGCCGGATCGGGAAGGCGGCCGTGCGTGAACTGGTCGGCGCCGGCGGCCCCGCCGTTGTGGAGAGTCCGCCCGTAGCCAAGCCGGACAAAAAGGGCGAATTGGCAGGAAGGTTTGGGGTCGGCTTCAACGTCCTGGCCGCCCTGCTGCACCTAGGCGCGCTGGTCACCCGCGGTATCGCCGCCGAGCGGATGCCCTGGGGCAACATGTACGAGTACATCCTGTCGGCCGGCTTCGTCGGCTCGGCGGTCTGGCTCGGTGTGCTGCTGCGGCGGCCTGCGGTGCGGCACATGGGTCTCTTCGTCGCGCTGACCATGGTGGTGCTGCTCGGTGCGGCCGGCATGATCGCGTACACCCCCGTCGGCCCGCTGGTGCCCGCGCTGAACTCGTACTGGTTCATCATCCACGTCTCGACGATCATCGTGGCCTCCGGCGTGCTGCTGTTCGGCGCGGTGCCGGCCACGCTCTATCTGATCCGGGACGGCTACGACAAGGGCAAGCGGCGCTTCCCGTACACGCTCGGCCGGAACCTGCCGGAGGCGGGCGTGCTGGAGCGGCTCACCTTCCGGCTGCACGCGTTCGGCTTCCCGCTGTTCACCTTCGGCGCGCTGATCGCCGGGCCGATCTGGGCCGAGGCCTCCTGGGGCCGGTACTGGGGCTGGGACCCCAAGGAGGTCTGGGCGTTCATCTCGTGGATCGTCTACGCCGGTTACCTGCACGCCCGGGCCACGCCGAGCGTGAAGCGGACCGCGGCGACCTGGATCGCGCTGCTCGGCTTCGCCACCATGCTGATGAACCTGTTCGGGGTCAACCTCTTCTTCAGCGGCTTCCACTCGTACTCCGGCGTGTGACCTCCGGCCCCGGCGGCGTGCAGTCGCCGGCGGTCCAGGTGTCGTACTGGTTCACCCAGTTCAGGCAGAAGCCGCCGGAACGCTGCTGCTCGCCGGGGTGATAGCCGGTCAGCGTCGGCACGTCCGCCCGCCAGTAGCGGGACGAGCCGCCGTCGGCCGGGCGCAGCTGCACGTTGTCCACGGTCACCGCGGGCACGTCGATCCGGGTCGGCCGGGTGGCGTCGACGTGCACCTCGACGTACTGCTCGATGAAGGCGGTGCCGCCGATCGGCAGATACTGCGCGGTGAGCAGGTTCCACCGGTTGTCCCACCACAGCCAGGCCGCCCACCAGCCGCGTCCGTCGCTGCTCAGGTCCAGCCAGATCTGGTCGCCGGGGCGCAGCGGGTACTGGTCGTGGAACTGCCAGGTCTTGGTGTTGGTGTTGAACGTGTAGATGTGCTGGCGGCCCGGCCCAGCCCAGCCGGTTTCCGCCCAGCCGGCCTCCAGCCAGGCGATCCGGCCGCCGCCCAGGTTGCGCTTGGCCATGAACCGGGCGGCCACGAAGTCGTAGCTGCTGGGCCGGATCGAGCCGTCCACGACCGAGATCCGGCCGGAGACGCCGCGCCATTCGCCGGCCGAGTTGGCGCCGAGGTGGTGGTAGCCGCTCGGCGTGAAACCGCGCTGGACTGCCGACTCGAGAATGCGTCCCGCGGCCCGGCAGGCTCTCGGCGACTGATAGCCGGCCCGGCCGGTGGGTGGCCGGGTCGAGGCTCTGCCCGGCGCGCAGGCGGGCAGCTTCTTGGCGGGCGCCGAGGCCGCCGGGGCGGCGGGGATCAGGGTGGCCGGGGCCGGGGTGCCGACCCCGAGCGCCGCCGTGATCGCGGCCAGGGCGCTCCACCGCGCCACATTCCGGAGCTTCACTGCCACCTCACAGAGCCGACGGGAACAATTGCCCGCTTCAACTCGAATCGGACACGTCGAGTGACGGTGATCGCCCGCTGGCGGATCTGTCGTACCCGTGCGGAACACTGGGTACATGGCACCTCGCGGGTTTCCCTTTGAAGACCTCCAGAGCTTCCTCGCCGCCCTCGAGGCGGCCGGCGAGCTGCGCCGGGTGACCGTCCCGGCCGACCCGACGCTGGAGATCAGCGAGGTGGTGACCCGCACCGTCCGGGCCGGCGGCCCGGCCCTGCTGTTCGAGCGCCCCACCCGCGGCGACATGCCGGTGGCGATCAATCTGTTCGGCACCGAGAAACGGATGGCCATGGCGCTCGGCGTCGGCTCGCTCGACGAGGTCGGCGACCGGATCGGCGCGCTGATCAAACCGGAACTACCGGTCGGCTGGTCCGGCATCCGCGAGGGCATCGGCAAGGCGCTCCAGCTCAAGTCGCTGCCGCCGAAAAAGGTGAAGGACGCGCCCTGCCAGGAGGTGGTGCTCACCGGCGACGAGGTCGACCTCGGCCGCCTGCCCGGACTCCAGGTCTGGCCCGGCGACGGCGGCATCTTCCACAACTTCGGGCTGACCCACACCAAGCACCCCGAGACCGGCAAGCGCAACCTCGGCCTCTACCGGCTCCAGCAGCACTCCCGCAACACACTGGGCATGCACTGGCAGATCCACAAAGACTCAACCGCACACCACGCGGTGGCCGAGCGGCTCGGCGAGCGGCTGCCGGTGGCCGTGGCGATCGGCTGCGACCCGGTGGTCTGCTACGCCGCGTCCGCCCCACTGCCGTCCGACATCGACGAATACCTGTTCGCCGGCTTCCTGCGCGGTGAGCGGGTCGAGATGGTCGACTGCAAGACGGTCCCGCTCCAGGTCCCGGCGCACGCCCAGGTCGTACTCGAGGGCTATCTCGAGCCCGGCGAGCGGCACCCCGAGGGCCCGTTCGGCGACCACACCGGCTTCTACACCCCGGTCGAGCCGTTCCCGGTGCTGCACATCGAGACCATGACGATGCGCAAAAAGCCGGTCTACCACTCGATCATCACGTCCCAGCCGCCCCAGGAGGACCACGGGCTCGGCAAGGCCACCGAGCGCATCTTCCTGCCGCTGCTGCGCATGCTGATCCCGGACATCGTCGACTACGACATGCCAGCCGCCGGCGTCTTCCACAACTGCGTGATCGTCTCCATCCGCAAGCGCTACCCCAAGCACGCCCAAAAGATCATGAACGCGATCTGGGGCGCCCACCTGATGTCGCTGACCAAGCTCATCGTGGTGGTCGACGAGGACTGTGACGTGCACGACTACCACGAGGTCGCGTTCCGGGCGTTCGGCAACGTCGACTACGACCGCGACCTGCTGGTCACCCAGGGGCCGGTCGACCACCTCGACCATTCCTCCTATCAGCAGTTCTGGGGCGGCAAGGCGGGCATCGACGCCACCCGTAAGCTGCCTGCCGAGGGCTACACCCGGGGCTGGCCGGAGGCGATGGTCATGTCGCCCGAGGTGGTGGCGCTGGTCGACAAGCGCTGGAAGGAATACGGCATATGACAGCGGTGGCGGCGGTGCCGGAGCGACCCGGCCGGATCAAATCCTTCCTGCGCCTGGTCGCCATCGAACACTCGGTCTTCGCGCTCCCGTTCGCCTACCTGTCCGCCCTGGTCGCCCTCGACCGGCAGGGCACCGGCGTGCACTGGGTCGACCTGCTGCTGATCACGGTGGCCATGGTGGCCGGCCGCACCTTCGCGATGGCCGCCAACCGCATCCTGGACCGCAAGATCGACGCGCAGAACCCGCGCACCCAGAACCGCGAACTGGTGACCGGCGCGGTGAGCCTGCGCACTGCCTGGACGGGCGCCGCCGTGTCGCTCGCGGTGCTGGCCGTCGCCGCCGGCCTGCTCAACTGGCTGTGCCTGGTGCTGTTCCCGCTCGCGGTGATCCCGCTGGTGATCTACCCGTACGCGAAACGGTTCACCAACTACCCGCACTACGTGCTCGCGCTGGCCCAGGCGGTCGCACCGGTCGGCGCCTGGCTGGCCATCACCGGCACGTTCGCCGGCTCCGGACCGGCCTGGCTGCTCGGCGTCGCGGTCGGCCTGTGGATTGGCGGGTTCGACATCATCTACGCCTGCCAGGACGTCGAGGTCGACCGGCGGATCGGGGTGCACTCGACGCCGGCCCGGTTCGGGGTGCGCACCGCGCTGCACATCTCGACCGCCACCCACGTGGTGACGTTCGCGCTGTTCGTCTGGTTCGGCCAGATGGTCGGGTTGGGCTGGCTCTGGTGGATCGGGCTGGCGCTGACCGCGGCCGCGTTCGCCTACCAGCACATCGTGGTCACCCCGACCGACCTGTCCAAGGTCAACCGGGCGTTCTTCACCGCCAACGGCTTCGTCGGCATCGCACTGTTCCTGTTCGCAGTGCTCGACCTGACATTGTTGTAACCGCCACCGGCCCGGCTTCCGTCTAATCCCCGTGAGCGATAACGAGGCCGAGTTCCGGGAGTTCGTCGCGGCGCGGATGGATGCGCTGCGCGGGCTCGCCTACCTCACGTGCGGCGACTGGCAGGTGGCCGAGGACGCTGTTCTCGGCGCGCTGGCCAAGCTGTACGTGAAGTGGCGCCGGGTCGACAATCCGGACGCGTACGCCCGGACCGCCGTGGTGCGTGCCGCCATCGACGAGACGCGCCGGCCGTGGTGGCGGCGCGAGCACGCGCACAGCCACGCGGCGCTGCCCGACCGTGCGGTGCCGGACGGCACCACCGGCGTCGACGACCGGCTGCATCTGCGGTCCGCGCTCGGCCGGCTGCCGGTCAAGCAGCGGGCCGTGCTGGTGCTGCGGTTTCTCGACGGCCTGAGCGTGCAGCAGACGGCGGCCGCCCTGCGGCTGCCCGAGGGCACGGTCAAGGCGTACACGGCACGCGGCCTCGACGCGCTCCGCCAGATCCTGGGTGTCGACCCGGGCGTCGACGAGCGTCTGGAGGGACGCCATGAAGCAGCTATCTGACCTGCTCAACGAGGCCAAGGCCGAGATGCCGCCGGCCCGCTACGACATTGACGACGTGGTCGCGGCCGGCCGTCGCCGGCGCCGCCGCCGGCAGTCCGGATGGGCCGCTGCCGCCGCCGTGGTCGCGGCGATCGGGATCGGGGTGCCGCTGGCCGCCACCCCGTCGTCCGCCCCGCAGCCTGCCGCGACAAATGGGGCGAAAGCTCCGGAAAAGCTGCGGGAACCGCACTTCACCTTCGCGGCCTACTCTGCCGTCGGGTTCCGCGTCCTCAACCCGACCACCTGGACCCTCGCGGGGGAGACCGCCGAGATCCGTAAAACCGGCCGGGACGGCACCACCGGAGCATTGACCGTCTACCGCCGCGGCGTAGACCCGCTGGCCGGCTACAAGCGCCGCCCCACGGTCACCGGCACCGACCCGATCAAGGGCCGCCCCGCCTCCCTGGTCGACTACGGCGCCGACGACCGCGACCTGCTCTGGGAGTACGCCGACGGCGCGTCCGCGGTGGTGAGGAGCCAGGACGGCGCCATGACCCCGGACGACCTGCGCCGGGTGGCCGAGGCCTTCACCACCGGCACGCCCCGGGAGATCAGGATCGCGTTCCGGCTGGCGAGCATCGACGCCGACTACCGGCTCGTCTCGATCTTCACCGACCCGGGTTCCGGCCTGCGGTCCCAGCTCACCCTGGTGCCGTCGGACGTGGCCGAGGCCCGCCTGGCCGAACCGGGCCGCGGCCGCGCCCCCGGCGAGACCGCCGACAAGACCACGACGGTCGACATCCGGCTCTCCACCGGCGGCCCCGACCTGCTCACCGTGCCCAAGTCGACCGAGTGCGAGGGCCCGGTCTGTTCGGCCCCGGCCAACGGCGGCGACTCGGAACTGGTGGTCATGGGCCGCAAGGTCGATCAGGGCGAGATGCGCAAGGTGCTGTCGGTGGTCGACGTCGCCGACCCCGCCAAGCCGGACACCTGGTGGCCGATCGACACGGCGGTGCCGGCATCCGTGCTGCTCGACGTCGGCTAACGGGCACACTTGAGACATGCGTGAACCATGGGTCGTCGGTGTCTCGGGTGCCTCGGGCACGCCCTACGCGAGGGCCGTGCTCACCGCGCTCCTGGACGCCGGCGAGCCGGTGGATCTGGTCGTCTCCCGGGCCGCCCGGCTCACCCTGCTCGACGAGACCGGCGGTACGGTCCGGGACGCGCACTGGAAGGACGACGTAACCGGCTGGCTGGCCCACGACCTGGGTGACCTGGTCTATTGGCCGGCGGGTGACCTGGCCGCCGGGCCGAGCAGCGGCTCCTACCCGGCGAAGGGGATGGTGGTGGTCCCGGCCAGCACGGCGGCGTGCGCCGGGATCGCCATCGGACTCTCCAAGGACCTGCTGCAGCGGGCCGCCGAGGTCAACCTCAAGGAGCGGCGACGCACCGTGGTGGTACCGCGGGAGACTCCGGTTACCCGCAGTCACCTCGAGCACCTGATCGCCCTGCATGATGCCGGGGCGGTGGTGCTGCCGGCGAGCCCAGGGTTCTATGGCTCAGGGGCGCAGGCGACCGCACAACAACTCGTCGACTTCGTGGCGGGCAAGGTGCTTGACGCGCTCGGCGTACCGCACAATCTTTTTGCCCGGTGGAAGGGTGAGTTGCAGGCTCAGCGCAACCCGTTGGGCGGGCCGTAACCCATGCCCGGGTTGGTCGGACCCGCATTGCGGGGCCGATTAGCAGCGTCGTCCTCCCGCATTTCCTCGACCACGCCATCGCCCTCGAGCAATGCACGGACCTCGGACTCGCGGAACCGGCGGTGGCCACCCGGAGTACGGATGCTGCCGATACGCCCGGCGGCGGCCCAGCGCGTGACCGTTTTCGGGTCGACGCGAAACAGCGCGGCCACCTCACCCGGTGTCAGCAGACGATCTCCAGTGTCCACAACCCCCTCCTCGCGTGGTCTTGGAGCGGCCGTGATCACGGTGAGTGTCGGCGTGCTCGATCGGGACGTAAAGCCATTAGAGCATCGCCCCGGAACCGAGTCCCTGGAATGCGGAAAAAGCCCTAATTGCGACAGTGATCGTTATCCTGCCGCCGATTCGTCGCTACCGGGCGTGAGTAGCTATCTGCCACCCGATTAGGGTCTGGCTATGGACTCCATCGACCTCCGGCTGATCGACCTGCTACGGGAGAATGCCCGTTCGTCGTATGCCGAGCTGGCCCGTAAGGTCGGCCTCTCCGCGCCCGCGGTGCACGAGCGGGTCGGCAAGCTCGAGGCCGCCGGCACCATCCGCGGCTACCGGGCCGACGTCGACCACGACGCGCTGGGGCTCGGCGTCACCGCGCTGATCGGGATCATCGAGGACTCCGGTGCCGACACCGACGACGTGCTGGCCGCGGTCCGGGCCATGCCCGAGGTGGAGAGCTGCTACTTCATGGCCGGCGTGGAGTCCTACCAGCTGACCGTGCGGGTCGGCACGATCGCCGAGCTGGAGCAGCTGATCGTCCGGATCAACCGGACCCCCGGGGTGGCGTCCACCCGGACCGCCATCGCGCTGTCCACGAAATGGGAGAACCGCCCCCAGCCGGGCCTCGGGTGACGAGGGTGGAGCCCCGGGACTGGATCAGCACCGCGATCGCTCTGGTCGAGGCCGACGCCAACCGGTCCGCCGACACCCATCTGCTGCCGTTCCCGCTGCCGGCGAGCTGGGGCATCGACCTCTACCTCAAGGACGAGTCGTCGCACCCCACCGGCTCGCTCAAGCACCGCCTGGCCCGCTCGCTGTTCCTGTACGCGCTGTGCAACGGCTGGATCGGCCCGCACACCGCGATCGTCGAGGCGTCCAGCGGATCGACCGCGGTCAGCGAGGCGTACTTTGCGCGCATGCTGGGCCTGCCGTTCATCGCCGTGATGCCGGCCGCCACCTCGCCCGAGAAGATCTCGCTGATCGAGTTCCAGGGCGGCAAGTGTCACCTGGTCGACGACCCCACCGAGGTGGTGCCGACCGCCCGGCGGCTGGCGGAGGGCCTGGACGGCCACTTCATGGACCAGTTCACATACGCCGAGCGGGCCACCGACTGGCGCGGCAACAACAACATCGCCGAGTCGATCTATCACCAGCTGGCGCTCGAGCCGCACCCCGTACCCGCCTGGATCGTGGTCGGTGCCGGCACCGGCGGCACCAGCGCGACCATCGGCCGGTATGCCCGCTATCGCCGGCTGCACACCAAGCTCTGCGTTGTCGACCCGGAGGGCTCCGCGTTCTGGCAGGCTTACCTTGCCGGCGACTGGAGCGTCGTGACCGGCAAGGGTTCCCGCATCGAGGGCATCGGCCGCCCGCGCGTCGAGCCGTCGTTCCAGCCCGGCGTCGTCGACCGGATGGTGCACGTGCCCGACGCCGCGTCGCTGGCCGCGATGCGTGCCGGCTCCGAGATCCTGGGCCGCCGGGTGGGCGGCTCCACCGGCACCAACCTGTGGGGCGCGTTCGGCATCATCGCCGAGATGCTCGCCGAGGGCCGCACCGGCTCAGTGGTGACGCTGATCTGCGACGGCGGCGAGCGCTACGCCGACACCTATTACGCGGACGACTGGTTGGCCGCCCAGGGCCTGCACCTGCCCCCGTACCTGGCCTCGATCGCCGCGTTCCTGGCGTCCGGGTCACTCACCGCACCGCCCGGGCCAGCCCCGGATAGTCGGTGACGAACCCTTCGTCATCCACCGTGAGATCAGCACTGAACGTCTCACTGGCGTAGCGCACCCGGTGGTCACCGAGCGGCGTGTAGATCTGATCCGCCTGCACCACCTCGAGGCTGGGCAGCAGCACCCAGGCCACGTTCAGCCGGTGCGAGACCCCCGCTTCCGCCTTGAGTAGTTCCAGCCGCCGGATCGGCAGCGTGTTGGTCAGCGGCGACCCACCGAGGTCCACGTCGAACGCCCCGTACAGCAGATCCGGTTCCTCGATGCCCGGCAGTCCCGCCCGCGCATGCCCCGCCGCAGCCAGCGCCGCGTCCAGATTTCCCTGCTCAGCGGTGGTGGCCCGCCATCGTCCCGCGGCCAACTCGAGCCGGATGCTGCGCCGCCACCCGGCACCTTCCGCGGTCACGTCCAGGTGCGCTGTGACCCACCCCGGATCCGTCCGAAGCTCATACCGGCACGTATAGGCAACCGGATCCACCGCGACGGCGGTCCCCCGGGCATAGAGCCCCGCGCGCGTGTCCACCAGCGCCTGCTCGGCCCCGCTTACGTCGACGCGTTCCCAAAACAGCGAATCAGGCAGCATTCCTCTACGTCTACCCGCCCGAAGGTCCTTTCGAAAGCCTTTGGACGTACGGGCGGCGCCGGCTCCACGGTCAACCGCCCGGCTGGCTGCCGTCCCGGCCCCGGTGCCGCAGCTTCCGGGCTGTCCTGCAACGAAAGCCCAAACCAGTCGGGCCCGTTGCCGATGGCAGACTCGAAAGCGGTGGTCGAGCCGCCTAGACCGGCGGGGCTCCGGGGACGGAGGAGCCGAAAGCCCCGGCACACCAGGTGTGCCGGGGCTTTCGGGTAGATCTGTCAGTAGGTGCGGGCGGGGCGGGCGCCGAAGCGGCCCGCGGTGCCCTCGCGGCGGTCGTTGCGCTGGTTGTCGCGGCGGAAGCCGGTGGTGCGCTCGCCGTTGCGCGGGGCGCGGTCGCGATCGCCGCGCGGGCGGTCGACGGCCGGCCGGTCGCTGGTCGGGCGGTCCCCGGTCGGGCGGTCGCCGTAGGAGCGCTGCGGGCGGTCCTCGTACGTACGCTGCGGCCGGTCGTCGAACGAACGCTGCGGGCGGTCGTCGAACGAACGCTGCGGGCGGTCGTCAAACGAACGCTGCGGGCGGCCCTCGAAGGAGCGACGCTCGCCGCCGTAGCTGCGCTGCGGACGGTCACCGAAGGAGCGGTCACTACCCGTACGGTCGCCACGCGGGCGGTCACCGTACGTGCGCTGCGGCCGGTCACCGTACGAACGCTGCGGCCGGTCGCCGAAGCGACCCCGCGGGCGCTCGCGGCGCGGCTCGGGCTCCTCCACGACGGGCACGCCGCTCGGCTCACGGGCGCCGGTGACCTCGGCGAGCTTCTCGTCGCCGAGACGCACCCGGACCTCGGCCGGAGCCACGCCGGCCCGGCCCATCATCGCCTGGGTGCTGCGGCGCTGCTTGGGCAGCACCAGCGTGACCACCGCGCCCGACTCGCCGGCCCGGGCGGTGCGACCGGCCCGGTGCAGGTAGTCCTTCGGGTCCTTGGGCGGGTCCACGTGCACGACCAGCGAGATGCCGTCGACGTGGATGCCCCGGGCCGCGACGTCCGTGGCAACCAGGACGTTGGTGCGGCCCTCCTTGAACTCGGCGAGCGTGCGGGTGCGTACCCGCTGGGTCTTGCCGCCGTGCAGCGCGCCGGCCCGGACACCCACCGCCGCAAGCTGCTCCACCAGGCGGTCGACGCCCATCTGGGTGCGGGCGAAGACGATGGTCTTGCCGGCCCGGTTGGCGATCGCCGCGGTGATCGGGAACTTCTCCTGCGGCGGGATCAGCAGCAGGTGGTGGTCCATGGTGGACACGCTCGCCTCGGCGGGCGCCGTGGAGTGCGTGACCGGGTCGTGCATGAACCGCTTGACCAGCATGTCGACGTCACCGTCGAGAGTGGCCGAAAAGAGCAGGCGCTGCGCGTTCTCGGGCGTCTTGGCCAGCAACTCGGTGACCTCGGGCAGGAAGCCCATGTCGGCCATCTGGTCGGCCTCGTCGAGCACCGTGATCTCGACGTCGTCGAGCTTGCACGCGCCGCGCTCGATCAGGTCGGCGAGCCGGCCCGGGGTGGCGACCATGACCTCGACGCCGCGCCGCAGCGCATCCATCTGCCGGTCGTACGGCACACCGCCGACCGAGGTCTTGAGGAAGACGCCGACCGACCGGCCGAGCGGCTGGAGCGCGTCGGCCACCTGCATGGCCAGCTCGCGGGTCGGCACCAGGATCAGCGCCTTGGGGTGGTGCGGCCGGGCACGGCCACCGGCGGCGACGCGGGCGAGCAGCGGCAGGCCGAACGCCAGGGTCTTGCCGGAGCCGGTCTGGCCGCGGCCGAGCACGTCCCGGCCGGCCAGCGCATCCGGGATGGTCGCGGCCTGGATCTCGAACGGGGTGGTGAGGCCCTCGCGGGTCAGCACCCGCACGAGCTCGGCGGGCAGTCCCAGGTCGGCAAAGCTGGTCGCCGCGGCCGGCGTGGTGTCCGGGTCAGCTTCCGTGTCAGTTTCAGTGACGGGGATCTCAACGGGCGAGGGGGTTTCGAAGACGGACGGGAACGTGCTGGGATCAGCGAAAGTGGTCAAGAGAACCTCTCTACGGGGGCGCATGCTCGCGAATGGCCCGCCGCGGCTGCCGTGAGCCGGCCGCTGAAATGACCGCAAGAACGCCCGTGGCACGCTTCGTAAAGGCGCGCCGCTTGAACAACTGTCATAAGTGTACGGCTCAACGTTTGGTGCGCCGACCGCATTCCGCGCCGGTAGTGGGCAGGCTCACCCATCGGCGCAACCTCGCCAGGATAGGCCGTGGTGCTCTGTCCGACAAATCAGTTGAACATGCCCTCGATCATTTCGCGGAACGCGTCGCCCGCGGTCAGCAGGAAGACAACGCTGACGGTCACCAGCAACCCCAGCACCACCAGCATCGCGATGGCGACCTTGAGGTTGCTGCGCCGCCGGTCAACGATCTCATCGCGCCAGCCCTGGGCCAGGATATGCCCGGTCAGCGACCCGGAGTTTTCCACCGCGTTGGTGGACACCGGCATGGTGGTGTCGATGGTCGCGTAGCCGCCGGTTCCGTACAGCGTGCCGGCCTGCCCACGCTGCTGCGGTACCGCCATCGTGGCCGCGGGATCCTCCGCGGCGGGGACGGCGGTCGGCGCCGTAGTCGGACCGAACGGCTGAGTAGCAGGAGCCGGTCCGCCGAACCCGTACGGGTGCGTGGGCGGCGCGCCGGCCGGCCGATTCCCGGCCGCGGGCGGCACGGTGTACGCCGGAAGCCCACCCGCCGCGATGGTCGGCGGCGGCGGGACGAGCGGCTGCGGCGGCCCCGGGATCGGGCTTGGTCCCGGCGGGGGTCCCGGCACCGGGCTGGGCGACGGCCCCGGCGGAACGGGGGAAGGACCGGGCCCCGGCGGTACGGGCGACGGCCCAGGACCGGGCGGTACCGGCGATGGCCCGGGTCCCGGCGGAACCGGTGATGGTCCGGGTGGCGGCGGGCTCGGCACCGGCCCCGGCGGCCCGGGTGGCGTCGGCCCGGGTGGCGTCGGCCCGGGCGCCGGCTCCGGGGTCGGGCTGGGCGCCGGGAACGGCCCGGGCTGCGGAGTCGGCAGCGGCGGCGACGGTTCGAACGGCTTCGGCTCACCGGGCCGAGGCTCCGGCTTCGGCTCACCGGGTCTGGCCGGCGGGACCGGGACCGGACGCGGCGGCTCCGGCTCGGACGGTTCCGGCTCGGTGGGCTCGGGCTGCGCAGGCTCCGGGTCACCGGGTGGTGGGTCGCTGGGCCGTGAGTCGCTGGGCTTGGGCTCGGCTGGTTTCGGCTGGGTGGGCGCGGGGTCGGCGGGCTTGGCGTCGGCGGGCTTGGCGTCGGCGGGCTTGGCGTCGGCAGGCTTGGGGTCGGCAGGCTTGGGGTCGGCAGGCTTGGGGTCGGCGGGCTCGAGTGGGGCTGGCTCGGGGTCGGTGGCGCCCTTGGCATCGGCCGGGGTGACCGAGGCCGGGGTGACCGAGGCCGGGGTGACCGAAGCCGAGCCGATCGAGGCCGAGCCGATCGAGGTCGACGAGACCGCCGGCTTGGCGACCGCCTCGGGGTGCTCCGACTTCCGCCCGTCGTAGAGCTTCGCGGGCCCACTGGGCCAGGTGGCCGCCCGAACCGCAGCCGGATCCGGCACGACCGCGCCCGGCACGGTAGCCCGCGCAGCCCCTGCGCCGGGCGTGGCGGGCAGCTGGCGAGACGAGCCGTCGACCCGCTCCGGCACCGGAACCGAGCCACTCACCGACCCGGGCCCACCGGAAACAGGCGCAGACGCGCTGACCGGCCCCGAGGCAGCCGGCATGCCGGACACGGACGCCGATGCGCTGACCGTCCCGGGCCGGGCCGTGCCGTAGGTGGCCGGCTTGCCCGACACGGGAGCCGAAGCCCCAGCCGATCCCGAGCCGGCCGGCGTTCCCGACACCGGCGCCGACCCGCTGATCGATCCGGGCGTGCTGGAGCCCGATTCGGCCGGTTTGCCGGGAACCGCGGCGGGGGTGCTGACCGAGGCCGAGCCCTGGGGCCGGGCCTTACCAGTGGGCCGAGCCCCGTTGGAATGATCTTTGCCGGTGTCCGAGGCGGACGAATCGACCGGCGTCGCCTCCTTGGAGCCGCCGCCCGAGGCTGAGCCTGAGCCGCCGACCGAGGCTGAGCCGCCGACCGAGGCTGAGCCGCCGACCGAGGCTGAGCCTGAGCCGCCGCCCGAGGCTGAGCCGGAGCCGTTGACCGAGGCTGAGCCCACGCCGTTGACCGAGGCCGACCCCTTCGGACGCCCCTTCACGGTCGACGGCAAGTCGGATTTAAGCGACTTGTCGCGGCGAGCGAGGTCGGCCGGGGAAGCGGTGGCAGCGGCCTTGGCGGCGCCGTTGGGTGTGGAGGTGCTGGCTTCGCTCTTTGCTGCTTCCGGGTCGGCCTCATCGCGGTCGGCGGGGGTGGCCCAGAGGGCACCCGGGGCCGGTGGCGGCGGAGGAGCGTACGCCTCCTGGTCGTCACCGGTCGTCGGCTTGCCGCCGGTGCCGCCCGGTGTCGCCTGCCGCTCGTCCATGAACCCTCCCGACCGCCGCGTGCCGAACGTTTCGGACGTCGGGCGTCTGCTTTACCGTGCCATATCCGTGCTCGTCAGCGCACCCGGCATCAACCCGGCCACCCACGTGACCGGTCCGTAACCACCGGAAAGGCGATCTTTTGCCGCCCGGTAGGAGGCGTCAGTTGGCGGACGAGGACGAGGACGAGGCAGACCCGGTCTGCGATGCTCCGGCCGAACTCGAGCTGGCCGTGCCGGAGCCGTTGCCGCTCGGCGTCGCGGTGGTCGGTTCGGAGCTGTTCGGCGGCGCGCTGGTGGGCACCGCCGTGGTCGGCTCGGGGGCCGTGGTGGTCGGTTCCGGATCCGGCGGCGTGGTGGTCGGCGGAGGCGGCGAGGACGACGGAGGCGTGCTCGGCGGTGTGGTGGGCGGTGTGGTCGGTGGCGTGCTCGGCGTCGACGGTGTCGTCGGCGGGGTGGTCGGCTTGCTGGTGGGCGGCGTCGTCCCGGGGTTGGACGGCGGCGTCGTGGTGGCAGGCGGCGGCGTCGTGGACGGGCCGGGCGTCGGCTCCGGGTCGGGGGCGCCCAGGTCGGGACCCTCGGTGATGCCCTCGACCGAGCCGAACACGCGGGTGGCCTGGAAGAGCCTGGTCCAGCGGACCGGGACGAGCCGGACGTTGAGGCCGCTGCGCGGTGCCTCGACCATCATGCCGTTGCCGGCGTACATGGCTACGTGGTGGATGCCGCGCCAGCTGTTGGAGTAGCTGAAGAACAGCAGGTCACCGGGGAGCAGCGAGTATCGGTCGACGACCTTGTTGATGGTCTGGAGGTATTGGTCGCGGGAGACCCGCTGGAGCGGGAACCCGACCCGGCGGTACGCCATGTACATGAGACCGGAGCAGTCGTACTGGTCGGGGCCCTCCTCGGACCACACGTACGGGTCGCCGCGCTGCGCCACGGCGTACTGCAGGGCCTGGAGCGCGCGCGGGTCGGCGCCGCGACCGGCCTCGGCGCCGGCCAGGTATTGCGCGCCGAGCCGGCTGTCGGCGGCGGTCTCGGAGGTCTCGGCCGCGGTCAGCTCGTCGGCGTGCCGGAGCTCGAGCGCCTGCTGAGCCGCCTGTTTCTTGCTGAGCTGCAGGTTGGCCTTGTTGTATTTGTCGACCAGCTCGTCGTAGCGCTGGCGGGCCAGGGTCTCCTCGCCGAGGGCGACCTGGACGGCGGACTGCGCGGCCACCAGCGTGCGGGCCACGGCCTCCTGCGAGTTGCCGCTGCCGCGCTGGAGGCGGGCCAGGTCTTCGAGGCCGGAGAGGCCGGTCTGGTATGAGCCGGGCGGCAGCGAGGCGGCCTCGCGCATCGACTGGGCCGCGGCGTCGGCGGCCCTGGTCTGCGCCTCCTGGAGGACCGCGTTGGCCTGGCTGTGCTTGAGCTGGGCGGCGGCGTGCTGGTCGCGTGCCAGGTCACGGTCCTGGCCGAGCACGATGAGCTGGTCGCCGAGGGTGGCGATCTCGGCCCGGCCCTTTTCAATCTTTTGCAGTACGGGGCTGAGCGCCACCCCGGTGAGGCCGGGTGTCGGGCTCGGGGTGCTGCCGGGCGACTGGCCCGGCAGGGTCAGCGTGCCGAGCGGGATCGGCCGGGAGCCGACGTCGGGCACCGCGGGAATGGCCGGCACCTGCGGCACGCTCGGCGCGGCGAAGGCTGGAACCGGGTTGAACAGAGCCGCGATGGCCGCGGTGGCGGCAGCAGAGTACGCCGCAGGTCGCCACCAGGGCGGCGCTGCGTGTGCTCCTCCAGTTCCGGCTCGGTGCCTTCCCGTCGACATGTGCTCCCCGTCCGCGCTCGGTGATCACCCGGTCGCTTGTCGTCCCCCTAACTGAATACCTCACCCTTGACACGCATGTCGATCGATCGGAGATGAAAGATGTCTGGGAATTCTGAAGATTTTTCTGCTACCCGATCGTGACCTGCACCGCCTTGGACCCGGCGGTCGTGTTCTTGTCAGGGGTGGGACGTACGCTCGACGGCGAGGATGGAAGGGGTCTCCATGGATGCCGGACTGAAGCGTGAGCTCGAGGCCAAGGTCTATGCGGGTGAGCGGCTGACCCGCGAGGACGGCGTCGCACTGTACGACTCCGACGACCTGGCCTGGCTCGGCAAGCTGGCCCATCACCAGCGCACCGAGATGAACGGTGACCGCGTGATGTTCAACGTCAACCGGCACCTCAACCTCACGAACGTGTGCTCGGCCAGCTGCGCGTACTGCTCCTTCCAGCGCAAGCCCGGCGAGAAAGACGCGTACACGATGCGCATCGACGAGGCCGTCCGCAAGGCCAAGGAGATGGAGGACGAGCAGCTCACCGAGTTGCACATCGTGAACGGTCTGCACCCGACCCTGCCCTGGCGCTACTACCCCAAGGTGCTGCGCGAGCTCAAGGCGGCACTGCCCAATGTCAAGCTCAAGTGCTTCACGGCCACCGAGGTGCAGTGGTTCGAAAAGATCAGCGGCCTGCCGGCGTCCGAGATCCTCGACGAGCTGATGGACGCCGGGCTCGAGTCGCTGACCGGGGGCGGCGCCGAGATCTTCGACTGGGAGGTCCGGCAGCACATCGTCGACCACGCCTGCCACTGGGAGGACTGGTCGCGCATCCACCGGCTGGCCCACGAAAAGGGCATGAAGACCCCGGCCACCATGCTGTACGGCCACATCGAGGAGCGCCGGCACCGGGTCGACCACGTCATGCGGCTGCGCGAGCTACAGGACGAGACCGGCGGCTTCGCGGTCTTCATCCCGCTGCGCTACCAGCACGACTTCGTCGACTCCAAAGACGGCAAGGTCCGCAACCGGATCCAGGAGCGCACCACGATGGCGGCGCCGGCCGAGTCGCTCAAGACGTTCGCGGTGTCCCGCCTCATGTTCGACAACGTGCCGCACGTCAAGTGCTTCTGGGTCATGCACGGCCTGTCGGTGGCCCAGCTCTCGCTCAACTTCGGGGTCGACGACCTGGACGGCTCGGTCGTCGAATACAAGATCACTCATGACGCCGACTCGTACGGCACGCCCACCACCATGCACCGCGACGACCTGCTCAACCTGATCTGGGACGCGGGTTTCCAGCCGGTCGAGCGCAACACGCGCTACGAGGTGGTCCGGGAGTATGACAAGGCGCCCTCACTCGCCGACCGGCGCAGCGAGCCGCAGCAGGTCTGGGCGTAGGGGCACGGCGTACCCTCTCAGGTGTCATGACCGAGACGAAGAGTGAGCGGCGCCCTCGCCGCGACCCCAGTGGACGCCTGGCCACCATCGGCGATCTGCTCGGCACCGCGCTGGCCGGCCTGGTGATCGGCGTCGTCCTGCTGCTGATCTTCGAGTCCATCCTGGCGCTGACCCGGGTCGCGTCGTTCGGCAACACCAGCGGCTGGATCATCATGATTCTGCCGTTGTGGCTGTTCACCGAGGAGTTCCGGGCGGTGGGCTGGGGCGCGCACCGGATTGTGGTGGCCGCCCTGGCCGCCGGCTTCGGGGTGGCCGTGGGGATGACCGTCGCCGGTCTGGTTGCGCCGATCTTCCCCGCGCTGGTGAGCGGTTTCGTCGGCGCCGGCGCCTGCACGCTGGTGTATTGCCTGATCTGGTTCTACGGCCTCCGGTGGCTGAGCCAACGCGCGGGTTAGGAAGAGATAGATGAGTCCGTACCTCAAGTACACGCTGGGCCGGCTGGCCCTGTTCGTGATCGTGTTTGTGCTGCTCCAGCCGCTCCCGCTGAACATACTGGTGAGCGCGATGGTGGCTCTGCTGATCTCGGCCGTGCTGTCCTACTTCCTGCTGGCCCGCTGGCGCAACGAGATGAGCGACCGCCTGGCCGCCTCGGCGAGCCGCCGCAGCGCCGAAAAGGAGCGCCTGCGTGCCGCCCTGGCCGGCGACGAGGACGCGGTGGCCGCGGGCGACCGCGCCGCCCAGCCCGCGCCGGAGGCGACAACGGAGGCGGCCCAGGTCGACGACAAGAAGGTCGACGAAAAGAAGTAGGCGAATCCCGCGCCGATCCGGTCGGCGGCGTGGGATAGCGTGCGAGAGACCGCGTCCCAGCGAAGCCGGTGCGAATCCGGCGCTGTCCCGCAACTGTGATGCCTCCCGACGAGAAATGGGAGGACCAGCCAGGTCGCCTGGGCGCCGGTCGCGACGTAGCGCTCTCGGGGAGGGGCGCCTCGCGGACGGGCCCGGAGGTCCTGTCGGCGAAGCACCACCGCAGCCGAGCCGACCGGAGGACCCCATGAAACGCGTGCTCACCGCGGCGGTCGCCGCCGCCCTGTTGTTTGTTGCCACCGCGTGTGGCAGTGCCGACGAACCCGAGACGACCGCCTCGGCCGGCGCCGCCTACCCGGTCACGGTCGGCAAGGTGACCCTGACCGAGCGGCCGCAGCGGATCGTCTCGCTGTCGCCCACCACCACCGAGATGCTGTATGCGATCGGGGCCGGGCCGCAGGTCGCCGCGGTCGACGACCAGTCCAACTTCCCGGCCGACGCGCCCAAGACCGACCTGTCCGGGTTCAAGCCGAACGCCGAGGCCATCGCCGCCAAGAACCCCGACCTCGTGGTGCTCTCCACCGACAGCGACAAGATCGTGTCGCAGCTGGAGCAGCTGAAGATCCCGGTCTTCATTGTTCCGGCCGCGACCACCATGGACGACACCTACCGCGAGATCACCGAACTGGGCACGCTCACCGACCACCGGGCCGAGGCCGAGGCGCTGACCAAGCAGATGGCCGCCGACATCGACAAAATCGTCAAGTCGGTGCCGGCCCGTGGCAAGCCGCTCAGCTACTACTACGAACTCGGTCCGGAGCTGTACACGCTCACCTCGAAGACGTTCGTCGGCTCGATCTTCGCGATGTTCGGGATGACCAACGTGGCCGACCCGGCGGACGCCGACGGCAGCAAGTTCGGCTACCCGCAGCTGTCGCCGGAGGCGCTGGTCAAGGCCAACCCGGACACCGTCTTCCTGGCCGACACCAAGTGCTGCAACCAGTCGCCGCAGACCGTCTCGGCCCGCCAGGGGTGGGGCGCGGTGACCGCGGTCAAGGCCGGGCAGATCTACCCGCTCGACGACGACATCGCTTCGCGGTGGGGCCCCCGTACGGTCGATCTTGTGCAGTCGGTGGCAGACGCGGTGGCCAAGGTCCCGGCGTGACCACCGGCCTCCGCACGGGCCGGCCGGAGGCCGATCGGCCGAAGGCCCGGGCCGGGGTGCGACCCGCCGGGCTGCGACCGGTCTGGCTCGTCGGAGGCGTGGTCGCGGTGCTGATCGCGATGGTGGCCGGCCTGGCCCTGGGCCCGGTCGGCCTGCCACCCGCGGCGGTCGCGGCCGAACTGCTCAACCTGATCCCCGGAGTGCACCTGGACAGCGGCCTCACCGAGCGGGAGATCGCGATCGTCACCGAGCTGCGGCTGCCGCGGGTGGTGCTGGGCCTGCTGGTCGGCGCGATGCTGGCGACGGCCGGCGCGGCGTTCCAGGGCGTGTTCCGCAACCCGCTGGCCGACCCGCACTTGCTCGGCGTCGCGGCCGGCGCCGGCCTGGGTGTCACCGCGGTGGTGGCCGTACGCTCCGCCGACGCCACCGGCGGACAGCCGCTCGGGGTGCCAGTCGCCGCGTTCGTCGGTGCGCTGATCGCGGTGGCGTTGACCTGGCTGCTCGGCGCGGCCGGCGGTCGCGACCGGTCGCCGGCCACGCTCATCCTGGCCGGGGTCGCGGTGTCGTCGTTCCTGGCCGCCGCGCAGACCTACCTCATGCAGCAGCACATGGACACGCTGCGCGAGATCTATTCCTGGCTGCTCGGCCGGCTGTCCACCGCCGGCTGGCACGACGTCCTGCTGATTTTGCCGTACGCCGCGGTGACCGGTGCGATCATGCTGTTCCAGCGGCGCGAACTCGACGTGCTCACGGTCGGTGACGAGGAGGCGACCGGCCTCGGCCTGCACCCGCAGCGCAGCCGCTACATCCTGATCATTGCGGCGTCGCTGGCCACCGCCGCGGCCGTCTCGGTGTCCGGCCTGATCGGCTTCGTCGGCCTCATCGTGCCGCACACCATGCGCCTGCTGGCCGGTTCCAGCTATCGCTCGATCCTGCCGCTGTCGGTGCTGTTCGGCGGCGCCTTCCTGGCGCTGGCCGACCTGCTGGCCCGCACCGCCGGTGGCCAGGCGGAGATTCCGATCGGGGTGGTGACGGCCTTTTTCGGCGCGCCGTTCTTCATCGTCGTGCTGCGCACCACCCGGGCGGCCGCGTCGTGAGCCAGGCCATTGCCGTCAAGGCTTTGCGGGTACGCCTGGACGAGACGTTGATCGTGGACGGCGTCGACCTGGACGTGGCGACCGGCGAGTGGGTGACCGTGATCGGCCCGAACGGTGCCGGCAAGTCCACCGCCCTGCGCGCGATCGGCGGCCTGGTTCCCTTCGACGGCACCGTGGAGTTGAACGGTGTCCCGGTCGACCGCCTGCCCCGCCGGGAACGGGCCAAGACGATCGCCGGCGTCGCGCAGAACCCGGTCGTCCCGCCCGCCATGCGCGTCTTCGACTACACCCTGCTGGGGCGTACCCCCTATGTCCCCCCACTCGGCCGCGAGTCGGCCGCCGACCTCGAGATGGTCGATGAGGTGCTGGCCGCGCTCGACCTGTCCCGGTTCGCGAGCCGCCGCCTCGACACCCTCTCCGGCGGCGAGCGCCAACGCGTCTTCCTGGCCCGGGCCCTGGCCCAGGGCGCCCGCATCCTGCTGCTGGACGAGCCCACCAGCGCCCTGGACATCGGCCACCAGCAGGAGGTGCTCGAACTCGTCGACCACCTGCGCGCCGAACGCGGCCTCACGGTCCTCGCGACCATGCACGACCTGTCCACGGCCGGCGAGTACGCGGACCGCATGGTGCTGCTGGCCGCCGGCCGGGTGGTGGCCGCGGGCCCGCCGCGCGAGGTGCTGACCGAGGCCAACCTGGCAACGCACTACCGGGTCCGGGTCCGGGTGGTGGAGGGCGAACACGGCCCGCTCGTGGTCCCGGTCCGCGGACGCGTTGACCGCTCTGCTTAGCGTGGAACGGTGGACCCGCCACCATGGTCGGGTGTCTGGCTGGCCGAAGACATCGAGCTGATCGCCCAGGGCGTCCGCGACCGCAGCTGGGTCGACGGCGGCCTGGGCGCGGTGAGTGCGGGCCTGGACGCGCTGGCCCTGGTGTCGGACCCGCTCGGTGGCCTGCTGCAGTACGGCATCGCGTGGCTGATCGAGCACGTCAAGCCCCTGTCCGAGGCTCTCGACTGGCTGGCCGGCGACCCGGCGGCGATCGCCGGGCACGCGCAGGTATGGCGCAACGTGGCGGCGACGATGCGGGCCGAGTCGGACGAGCTGGCCCGGGCGGTCCGTTTCGATCTGAGCGAATGGCAGGGCGCGGCGTCCGACGCGTACCGGATCTGGATCGACAATCGCGACCAGGCGCTCGAGGCTCTCGGCCGGGCAGCCGGCACGATGGCGGAGATGACCGAGGGCGCCGGCCTGCTGATCGCCTCGGTCCGGACGATGGTCCGCGACGCGATCGCGACCGTGGTGTCCCGGCTGATCGTGTACGCCGTCGAGCTGGGCGCCACGATGGGTTTCGCGACGCCACTGGTGGTCGAGCAGGTGGCCACGTTGTGCGCATCGTGGGCGGCGCGGATCGGGCGCTGGCTGCGGGATCTGATCGGCAGTCTGCGCAATCTCGGGTCGCTCGTCCGGCAGCTCGGGGAGGCTGTTCAGGATCTGGTCGCCCGTCTTCGCTCCACCCCCGACGAGGTCGGCCTGCTGCGTCAGGGCGACGGCATCGCCCGCAACGGAGTCAAAATCTTGATGACCAGGCAGAACGTGCTTACCGTCGCGGCGAAGTACGGAATCGACATGCACGGGGTGAGCTTCACGCTTGACAAGCTTCGCCGCGGCTCCGGTTCGGGCAAGGAGTTGTACGGCGTCACCCTGCCGAATGGCTCGATCACGCTGGCTCGCGACGCGTTCGTCGACGAGGAACAGTTGGCACGCACCTTGGCGCACGAGAGGTTCCACCTCGACGAGTTGCACAGTGGGTTGCCGTATCCCTGGGACGATGTGGCACGCGAGGCCTATGAGCGGCGGGCGTACGCCTTTGAGAAGAAATGGTGGCGGGAGCACAAGCACCTGCTCGAAGCGGAGTGAGCCTGATGCCCGAGATGACGGAGTCGCAGCGGTACTGGGAGACGTGGTTCGACGCCTTCACCAGGATTCGTGACGCCTGGCCCGCCCCGGTCGATGTGCCCTGTCCGGACGGCGACGGCGGCAAGCTCCGGATCACCTACACCGGCGATCCGGAGGATCGGATCGGCTTCGCGACGTTATGGTGCGACGTCGGCCGTAACGGCATTTTCCTGCATCGGGTGGGTATCCCGTCCGGCGCGCCGATGCTGAGCTTCGACGCGACGGACGAGGAGCGGGCCGAACAAATCCCGGCTGGCATCCGGCTGATTCCGGAGGATCCCTATACCGCGGATTAGACAGCTTCCGGGGTCGTGGTCCGCGCGACCCAGCTCATGCCTTTGGTCACGGAACCGGTGACGTTCGCGCCACCGGTCCGCAACCAGCCGGCGGTGGTCCGCCTTTCGCCGAGCTCAGCCCACGTGGGTGGTCAGGTTCCGGCCACATGACGCCACTTCGGACCGATATTCCCGAAAGGCACCAACGCCACGACCGGGGTGCGCGTGTCGCTGCCGGCACAGAGTCCCGGATCGCGGCAGTCATCCTGAGCAGTGGATGACTGCCGCGATCCGGGATAGCTCACGGCGCAAGTTCGCTTATCGCCCATTCCGCCCGCCGACAGCAGATCTTGTGGAATCGCTGTCCCGCCGGAACACGAACTCCACATGATCGGGCTGGGCCAGGACTGCCGCCGAACCGGAGTCGCGCGGACCTCGAACCTGGAAGTTCTCTAGCGGTTGCTGGCCAGGATTGAGAACACGCCGCCCTGTGGATCGGCCAGCACCGCGTACCGGCCGATCGGCAAGCTGGTTGGTGGCTGCATCACTCGGCCGCCCAGGGCGACCGCGTGTTCGGTGGAGCGGTCCGTGTCGTGCACCGCGAAATACACCATCCAGTGGGCCGGGGTGTCGATCGGCCAGGTGTCGCCGACCATCGACTGGAGGCCGCAGATCGCGGTTTCGCTCAGCTTGGCGACGATGTAGGGCAGGCCGACCATCTCGCTGTTGCGGAACGCCCAGCCGAACACCGCGGCGTAGAACGCGCAGGCGCCGTCCAGATCTCTGGTGTTCAGTTCGTTCCAGGTCAGCGCGCCGGGCACGTCGAACAGGGCCGCGCCGCGCATCGAGCCTGCCTGCCAGACGCTGAACGGGGCGCCGGACGGGTCGAGGAAGGCTGCCATCCGGCCCTGGTCCATCACGTCGAACGGGGCTACCAGGACCTTGCCGCCGGCGGCCGTCACGCGGGCGGCCACCGCGTCGGCGCTGTCGGTGGCGATGTACGTGCTCCACGCCGTTGGCTGGCCCTCACCGAAAAGTGGGCCGGCCCCGGCCACTGGGAGTCCGTTGAGCAGAAACGTCGTGTACCCGCCGTACTCCTCGCCGGAGATGTCGGCCGTCCAGCCGAACAGAGCGGTGTAGAAACGCTTCGCTTCCTCGAGATCGGCAGTTCCCAGATCAACCCATGCGGGAGAGCCGGGCGTCGATGCGCTCATGTGCGCATCGTTCCATTGCCTACCTTTCGATGGGCTTAAGTGTCATGGTTCTAGCTGAATCGACGACCCTCGTCCCGTCGATAGGCCCATGTCGCAACGGCACCTAGCACGACAATCCAGGCAACCAGCGACCCTGCGGAACCGAGCTCCAACGGATAGTCACCGACGGCTGCCCACATGAGCCGGACCGCGGCGCCGGTCGGCAGATAGGGCGCCATCGCTTCGATGAAACCGGGTGCGCCGCCGGGCGCCGACATCAGGCCGCCGCCGAACGCGAGCGGGAAGAACAGCACCTGGGCCACCACGATCGCGGCCTTCTGCGGCAGCGAGTAGCCGATCGCGAGTCCCATCAGGATGAACGGCACCGCGATCACGACCGTCGCGCCGATCGCGAGCAGCATCGCCGGCGGGCTGAGCGTGGCCGGGGTGAACAGCGCGGCGATCAGCACCACCGGCAGCAGCGCGAACACCATCAGGGCCAGCCCGGCGAGCAACCGGCCGGCGAACCGGGGGAGGGCGCCGGCCGGCAGGGTGCGGACGAACGGCTCCCACGGCTGCGCCCGATCTTCGGCGACTCCGATCCCGTACTGGAAAAGGTTTGTGCTCATCACCGCGAATGTGATCATCGAGGCGGTGGCGTAGGTGGCGAACTGCGCGTCGTCGCCGACCCAGGGCACCACGAAGGCGAGCATCGACGCGGCGGGCCAGAACGCGCTGCCGATCACCGCGATCGGGATCCGGAAGGTCTCGATCATCTGGATCTTGGCGTGGGTGAGGGCGAGCGACGACATCAGGACCTCCGGCTGGTCAGGGTGAGGAAGGCTTCCTCGAGCGAGGTGGGGCGGATCTCCAGGTCGGTGAACGGCACCTCGGCCGCCACCAGATCCCGGACCAGGCGGTCGGCGTCCGGCGTGAGCAGGTGCGTCCGGTCACCCTCACGATCAACACCGGCTACGCCGGCCAACCGCGGCAGGGGTACGGGTGAAGCCAGGCTCACCCGGCGGATCGCGACGAGACCGCGGACCGCAGCGACCGAGTCGTCGGCGAGCACCCGGCCACCCCCGATCACCACCACCCGCCGGGCGAGCGCCTCCACCTCTTCCAGGTAGTGGCTGGTCAGCAGCACCGTGCCGCCGCCCGCGTGGAACGCCCGGATGCCGTCCCACAGCGCCCGCCGGGCCTCCACGTCGAGTCCCGTGGTCGGCTCGTCGAGCAGCACGATCCGCGGCTTGCCGACGAAGGACAGGGCCACGGCCAGCCGCCGCTTCTCGCCGCCGGACAGGCCACCGGTCTGCCGGCGGACCAGATCGGACAGCCCGAACTGGTCGAGCAACTCGGCCCGGCCCATCGGGTCGGGGAAGTGTGCGCGTACGAAATCCACCACCTCGCCGACGCGCAGCGAGGCGGGCACCCCGGTCTCCTGCGGGGTGACGCCCAGCAACCGGCGGCTGGCCGGCCGGCGCGGGTCGCCACCACCCAGCTCGACCCGGCCGGAGGTGGGCCGGCGGATGCCGGTCAGCAGGCTGAGCAGCGTGCTCTTGCCGGCGCCGTTGGGACCGAGCAGGCCGACCAGCTCGCCGGCGGAGATCTCGAGGTTGACGTGGTCGAGCGCGAGGGTGCTGCCGTAGCTGCGGCTGACGTCGATCGCGCGGGCCAGGATCATGTTTTCTCCCGTGGGTCCAGCAGAGCACGCAGTGCCGCCGTGTAGTCGTCGAAGGCGAGCCGGCCACGTCTGGTGAGCCGGACCAGGGTGGCCGGGGTGCGGCCGTGATGGGTCTTGGTGACCTCGACGTATCCGGCGTCCTCGAGCTTGCGCAGGTGCACCGAGAGGTTGCCGGCGGTCATCCGCAGCTCGTCCTGCAGCCGTGGGAAGGCGATCTTGTCGTGGTCGTTGAGGATCGACAGGGCGGACACCACCCGCAGCCGGGCCTGGGCGTGAATCACCGGGTCGAGTTCGGCGCCGTCGGTCATCGCAGCCTCATCCAGCCGATCACCCCGGCCGCGATCATGGCGCCGCCACCGCCGACCGCGACGATCAGCGAGTGCCAGCCGGGTCCGGCGATGATGCCGGCCACGTTCACCAGGCTCGTCCAGGCGCCGAGGATGAACAGGTTGCGGTCGTTCCAGATCGCGCCGCCGGCCATGTGCAGCGCGCCGGTCAGCGCCACCATGCCGCCGGCCCAGAGCAGTCCGAGCTGTTCATTCGGCATGTCGCCGCTGAACTGGGCAAACAGGGCGGACAGTCCGGAGTAGGCGATGGACCAGGTCAGGCCGTACATCAATCCCTGGCGGCTGGTCGGCCCGGCCATCTGCCGGCTGGAGCGGCTGCCGGCGACGCCGGTGATGATGCCGGCGACGATGAACAGCGTCATCAGGGCGACCAGCGGGAGCCAGTCGGGCAGGTCGACGAAGACCCGCCCGTCCGGCCCGAACCGCAGGAAGAACAGCCCGAATCCGATCAGCCAGGCGAACCCCCACGGCCAGAGCATCAGCCGCGGGTCGGGGGTGAGCGAGCGGGCGAGGTTGGCCCGCTCGCGCTCGATCAGGGCGAGCGACTCGGCCGGGTCCAGAGGCGGGGCGTCGTCGTCGGTAGGTGTCATGCAAAGAACTTTACCGTATAAAGTCAAAGAGGTTTGTGCCATAAAGTTGACGGGGGGTGGTGGGGGCCGGCCCGGTGGGTCGGTGCGGCTTTCCGGGTGGTGGAAAAGCGGTCGGCCGTACGGGTGGAAGCGTCCTAGGCTCGTCGCATGGGGGAGGTTGTGTTGCGGGCGGCGGGGGTCGACGAGTTCGGGGCGGTGCTGGCGTTCTGGCACACGGCGGCCGAGAACGGACATCGGCCGGCCGACACTGTGGACGCTGTGCTGGCGCTGCACCGGCGCGATCCCGAGGCGCTGATCGTCGCGGTCGACGGCGACGAGATCATCGGAACGATCATCGTGGGCTGGGACGGCTGGCGGTGTCACCTCTACCGGCTCGCGGTGCGCCCGGACCGGCGACGCGAGGGCCTGGGCCGGCGGTTGATCGCAGCGGCCGAGGAACGTTTCTGGGCGTTCGGCGGTGGCCGGGCCGACGCCATGGTCCTCGACGACAACGCGGACGCGCACGGTGTGTGGGCCGCCAGCGGCTACGCCGCCCAACCGGAGTGGTCGCGCTGGGTCAAACCGCTCTGAAGACCGGGCCCGTCCCCTGGCCGCACGCGCCGCGGCACTCGAACCCGGGCGCCGCGGCGCTGATCCCGTGCCTAGCCGAGCGGAGCCGGTAGCGGCTTCGCGTGCAGCACCGACAGCCGGGAGACGGCGCGGGTGAGCACCACGTACAGGCGATTCAGGCCGCGCGGCTCGGCGGCGACGATGTCCGCCGGTTCGTGCACGATCACGTGGTCGTACTCGAGACCCTTGGCGACCGTGGCCGGCACCACCGTGACGCGCGCCTCGGCCTCGACGTCGTCGGGCGTCGCGTGCTCGATGCCCGCGGCCGTGAGGTGCCCCTGCAGCCGCTCCACCGCCGAGTCGGCCGCGATCAACGCCACCGAACCCTCGTGCTCCAGCGCCGCGGTCACCTCGACCAGGGTGGCGCTGTCCAGTTCGGACGGATCGGGCACCGCGATGATCGCCAGGTCACCGTCGCGGCGCAGCGAAACCGCCTCGGGCACGCGCACCGCAAGCGCCGGCAGCAGGCGGTTGGCCAGGGCCACCACGGCCGCGGGCACCCGGAAGCCGATCGTCAGCGGCACCACCGACGCGGCCGGCTTACCCAGGTGGCCGAGGGTGTCCCGCCAGTCCGCGGCGGCCCACGGTGCGGTGCCCTGCGCCAGGTCGCCGAGCAGGGTGATCGAGCCGTGCTCGCTGCGCCGCGCGATCGCCCGGGCCTGCATCGGGGAAAGGTCCTGCGCCTCGTCCACCACCACGTGACCGAAGCTGGTCTCGCGTTCGAGCAGGCCGGCCACCTCGTCGATCAGGAGCTGGTCGGCGGCGCTGAACCGGGCCGCCTTGACGGTGCGCGGAGGTTTGACCCAGCGGATCGCCTCCTGCTCCTCGGCGGTCAGGATGCCCTCGGCCACCGACGGATCGGTCAGCACCTCGACCACCAGGCCCTCCGCGGTCACCGCCGGCCAGGCCGCGTCGAGGAACTCGGTGACCGGCGCGACCTTGCCCATCCGGCGCAGCCAGGGTTCGCCCGGCGAGTTTCCGGTGCGGTATTCGGACTGCCGCTGGAGCAGCCCCACCACCCGGGCGCGCACCCGTTCGCGCCCGATCGCGTACGGCAAATGCTCTCGCCTTGCCTCGTCGACGATCCGCCGCAGCGGCTCCGGGTCGATCCGCCAGCGGTACGAGCCGTCCGGAACCATGATCGGCTCGGTCGGCTTGGCCAGTTTCCGCCAGAGCGCCCTGCGCAGCACCTCGGCCATCCGCACATCGTGTTTCACCAGCGTCGCCGCCTCGCTGTCGGCGGCACGGACCGGCTGCCGGTCAATCAACCCGTCGACGGTTGACTGCTGCACTTCAACTTCGCCAAGAGCAGGCAAAACCGCAGAGATGTACGAGAGGAAGGCCGTGTTCGGCCCGACGATCAGGACGCCCGAGCGCCGCAGCCGTTCCCGGTGCAGATAGAGCAGGTAGGCGGCCCGGTGCAGGCCCACGGCGGTCTTACCGGTGCCCGGCGCTCCCTGCACGCAGATCGAGTCGGTCAGCTCCGCGCGTACCAGCTCATCCTGTTCGGGTTGAATGGTGGCCACGATGTCGCGCATCGGCCCGACGCGGGGCCGCTCGATCTCGGCGGTCAGGATGCGGCTGCTGGTGCCGAGCTCCTCGCCGCGGTCCAGGTGCTCGTCCTCGAAGCTGGTCAGCTCACCCCGGACAAAGCCGAACCGGCGCCGGGTGCCGACGCCCTGCGGATCACGGACGCTGGCCCGGTAGAACAGGCGGGACAGCGGCGCCCGCCAGTCGAGCACCATCGGTTCGCCGGCGTCGTCGACCACGTGCCGGCGCCCGACGTGATACGACGAGTCGTCGAAGTCGAGCCGCCCGAAGAACAGCGGTGTACCAGGGTCGTCGGCCAGTTCGGCCACCCGGCGCGCCATGTGCCGGCCGAGCTGCTCGGCGGTATAGGCGTCCCCGGCAACCTTGTCACCCACGCCGAACAGGGCTTCCGCCCGATCCCGCATGCGCCGCAGGGCAGCCCGCGACTCGGTCAGATGATGTCGTTCGGCGGCAAGTTCGTTGTCGAGATCGATTGTTTCGGGCACGGGGTCATCCTCGGCAGTCCGTCGCAGGCTGCTCGCGTATCCGGGACCGGCACGGCGGTCACCGGCGCGGGGGACGTCCGCTGCGGTGCATGCTCACCACGGCCGTCAAGCGGTCCTCCACACTACGCCCGCCCCACCACCTGTCCAGCGATTTACGAACCTTGTCCGTCGTAGAGGATCTCCCCGCGCAGCGGTAGCGCCGGCGGCGAGTCGGGCGTAGAAGTCGGTGCTCGCGCCGTCATGTCTCTGGCCCGCCGCGACGAGCCAGTGGCGGAGGTCAGCGCTCGGTCCGTCGATCCACACCGCGCCGCGCCAACGCTGAATCTTGGCCTTGAACAGCACAAGGTCATCGATGGCAGCGATGCGCTCGGGTGCGGTCCGGGAGATTGAGATCTTCGCGGAGGCATCGCAGGGTGGGGCGGGCGGGCGGACGGCATGGCTGTGGATCTAGTCCTTCTCCTCGGCTGCACCGCCGAGTCGGTCGAGTTGGTCCCGGCTAAGGCCGCTCAGCAGGGCGACCCTGGAGGCGCGGGTGTCGTCGAGTGGGTGCATCAGGTTGCGCATGCGACGCCGCATCTCGTCGCGCCGCGCGTCGAGGTAAAACTGAACTGCCTCGACGACCAGGTCCTTCTTGGTCATGCCGAGGAAATTCGCGCCGCTGGCGATCAGTTCGTCAACCGCCGGATCGACCTTGAGTGGCGCCTGCCGGCGGGGCGTGCTGGATGTCGCCATCATGACCTCCTCGGTACCGAAAGCACCTCGGGTACCTCATCGGGTGCCCCTGATTTGTTTCCCGGCGCTGGCGTGAGAATGGCTTTATGGCTGACTGGCGTACCAGGAGCGGTGGGGTGCGGATCACCGACCCGCGGGTGATGCGGGCTCTGGCGCATCCCGCGCGCATTGAGATTGTTGAGTATCTGCATGACACCGGAGCCGTGGTCACCGCCACCGAGTGTGCGGGGATGGTCGGGCTGTCACCCAGTGCCACCTCGTATCACCTGCGTGAGCTTGCCAAGTATGGGCTGGTGGAGCAGGCGCCCAGCCGGGGGGACGGGCGGGAACGGGTCTGGCGCAGCGTCGGCACGGGGGTGCACATCGACGCCGACCCGGCGGACGGGCCGGACACCCGGGCGGCCTCGCACGCACTCATCGACATGTATCTGAACCGCGACCTGGCCCGCGTACGGCAATGGGTGGAGCGGCAGGACGACGAGCCGGCGGAATGGCGCGGCGCCAGCGCCATGATGGGGCAGCGGCTGCTGCTCACGCCGGACGAACTTCGTGAGCTGAACGGGCAGGTCCGCGACCTGCTCGAGCCGTATCGGCTGCGGGACCGGCGGGACACGGCTCCAGAAGGTGCACGAAAAGTTGCGGTCAACTACATGGCGTTTCCGGAGGTGTGAAGGAATGCTTTCGAAGTATGTCCTTCACATCTCGCTGGGGTGACGTCTATCTGGCGGCCGGGGCGCGGGCCGTCTCGGTCTGCGGTGACTTCCTCGCGGCCACCACGCTGGCCCTCGTGCTGCAGGGCGCCGGGCACGGCGGCCTCGCCATTTCGGGGCTCATGGTGGCGGCCAGCCTGCCGCTGGCCCTGCTCGTGCCGGTCGCGGGGCGGATCGCCGACCGGGTGGACAGCCGCCGGGTCCTGGTGGTCGCCGGGTTCGGGCAGGCCCTGGTCTGCCTGGTGCTGGCCGGCACCGACCACCCGGTGGCGATCATCGGGCTGGTGGCGTTGCTCGCCTGCGGGCTGGCGATCGTGCAGCCCACGCTGTCCGCGCTGCTCCCGGACATGGTCGCCGAGCGGGACCTGGCCAAGGCCAGCGGCATCTATCAGACGGCCGGGGTGCTCGGCATGATGGTCGCCCCGGCGCTGGCCGGGGTTCTGGTCGGGCAGATGGGGCCGCGCCTGCCGCTGCTGATCGACGCCGCCTCGTACCTGGCTCTGGTGGTTGCCGGCCTGGCCCTGCGCACCCGGCGGCACCACCGCGGCGGCAGCGTCACCGCGGCGCAGGTGCCCTACCGGGTGCGCGACGACCGCACGCTCAGCATCATGATCGGCGTGCTGGCCGCCTCGGTCGCCGCGATGAGCTCGATCAACGTGCTGATGGTCTTTCTGGTACGGGACACGCTCGGCGCGTCCACCACGGTCTACGGGTTGGTCGAGGCCGCCTGGACCGCGGGGATGCTGGTCGGGACGGTGGTCTTCGCCCGGTTACCGCGCCGGCTGATGACCGTGCGGGCCGTCCTTCTCACCGTGGTCGTGTCGGGCGTACCGCTGCTCCTTGGTGCAAGCGTGAGCGTTGCACCCTGGCTGATCCCCCTCTGGATCATCGGCGGGATGGGCAACGGTGGCACCAACGTGCTGGTCATGGTGATCGTCGCCAGCCGTGCCCCGAGCCGGTCGCGAGGTCGTGCCTTCGCGGCGCTGGGCTCGACCGTCCAGGCCGCCGGGCTGCTCGGTCTCGCCGCCGCCGGGCCGCTGGTCGACCGCTTCGACCCTCGGGTGCTGGTCGCCTCGGCCGCCACGCTGAGTCTGATCATCGCGGTAACGTGCCTGATGGTGGTGCGACGCGAAACACCCCAGCCCACCGTCGATCCCGAGCGGGTGCGGGATAGCGTCGGAGCATGAGCGACAGCGCCGGTCGGCCCCGGGTCGGGCACATCCAGTTCCTCAACTGCCTGCCGATCTACTGGGGTCTGATGCGCTCGGGCGCCCTGCTCGACGTCGACCTGCGCAAGGACACCCCCGACCGGCTCAGCGCCGACCTCGTCGCCGGCGACCTGGACATCGGCCCGATCACGCTCGTCGAATACCTGCGACACGCCGACGACCTGCTCCTGCTGCCCGATCTAGCGGTGGGCAGCGACGGGCCGGTGCTCTCGGTCAACCTGATCTCCACCCGGCCGCTCGCCGAACTGGACGGCCGCCCGGTGGCGCTCGGGTCCACCTCGCGGACCGGTGTGCTGCTCGCCCAGATGCTGCTGGCCGATCGGTACGGCGCCGAGCCGCGGTACTTCCGCTGCCCGCCCGAGCTCACCCAGATGCTGATGGAGGCGGACGCCGGCGTGCTGATCGGCGACCCGGCCCTGCGCGCGCTCTACGAGGCACCCCGGCACGGGCTCACCGTCACCGACCTGGGCGAGGCCTGGCGCGAGTGGACCGGCCTGCCGATGGTGTTCGCGGTGTGGGCGGTCCGGCGCGACTACGCGGCCGCCAACCCGGGAGCCGTCAAGGACGTGCACGAGGCCTTCCAGCGTTCCCGTGACCTGTGCCTGGGCGAACTCGACGAGGTGGCGAGCGCGGCGGCCCGCTGGGAGCCGTTCGACGCCGCGACCCTGGCCACCTACTTCCGCGCCCTGGACTTCTCGCTGGGCGAGCGGCAGATCGCCGGCCTCCGCGAGTTCGCCCGCCGCGCCACCGCCCGCGGCGAGGTGCCCGCACTGGGCTCCGGCCCGGTTTTCGCCGAAGTTTGATCTTCAAGGGCACAGGCCCTACGCTCCCGGGACCCCTCGACCAGTGGAAACGGGAATCACATGCGCCTGCGCCACTTCGGCCTGCCCGCCGCCACGACCGTCCTGGCCCTGACCGTCCTGGCCCTGACCGTCCTGGCCGCTCCCGTTTCTGCTCCCGCCTTCGCCGAGCCGACTTTTGAGGTGCCGCTCGTCGGGGTGCTGGTCCCCGAGCAGGTGACGGTGATCGAGGGGACGACCAAGTCGGTCACCGCCACGGTGCTCAACGCCGGCACGGCCACGGCCACGGCGGTGGTGCTCCAGTTCGGCAGCGCCGTCCACCCGGTCGACCCGGCGGTCGGCCTGAAGGTGCCGGCCGGCTGCGGCGCCCAGGGCTGCGAGGTCGGCGACCTGGCCCCCGGCGGGTCCCGCAGGTTCACCTTCACCCTCACGCCCGCGGCCGACGCCACCGCGCTGACCTCGACCTTCGACGTCACGGTCGGCGGCGCCGAGGGCGTGCTCGGCTACCAGTCGCCGGTGACCGTGGTGCGCGCCAAGGGCGGCCTCGACCTGGAACTCGCCCCGATCGACGACCTGAGGCTGGGCCGCGGCCAGACCGCCGACGTGCCGGTGGCGGTGCGCAACGCCGGCACCGAGCGGGTGGACGCGATCGGCCTGGTGATGGTGGCCGAGCCTGGTCTGCAGGGCTTGACGAAGTACCGGAACTGCGCGGTGGACGCCGATCCCGACCTGAGCATCGTGGTCTGCCTGTTCGAGCAGGAGTTCCCGGCCGGCGCCACGTTCTCGCTGCCGTCCGCCACCCCGCTCCAGATCAAGGTCGCGCCCGATGCCGGCGGCCCGTACAAGTACTCCGCAGCCGTTGCCGTGGTGGGAGTTCCCCCGCAGGCGCTCGAAGACCTGTCCGAAAAGTCCGGACCAACCCTCCGGATGTCGGCCACCCCGCCGGCCGGGGACATCAACGAGGACGACAACATCCAGACCTTCGGCGTAGAGGTGGGCAAATCGACGGCCGACTCCGCCGCGATCGGCGCGTCTTTTCGGGGAGCGGTGGGCGACAGCGCCTCGATCCAGGTGGGCGTCCGCAACGAGGGCCCGACCGCGGTGATCCCGCCCAGCCTGACCTGGTTCCAAACCGTCCGGGTCACCATCCCGGCCGGCGTCCGCCTGACCGCCGTGGACGACAACTGCGTGCCCGGCACCGCCTTTGACTTCGCCACCGCGGGCACCATCGGGGGCCGCGTCTACACGTGCTTCATCCTGACCTATCTGGGCCGGGGCGCGAGCCACCTCTTCACCTTCACCGCCGAGATCACCGACCCGGCCGCCAAGCCCGGAGCGGTGGTTGTCGACGGCGGCGTCCAGGACCCGGACCGGTCCAACGACCGCGCCGCCATCGGGGTGCAGTCGACCGCCTCAGGCGAGGGCGGCGGTCTGCCGGTGACCGGAGCTTCCACGGGTTGGTTCGCGGCCGCCGGGATCGCCTTGCTGCTGCTGGGCCTGACCCTGCACCGTTTGGCTCGCCGCTGCCGAATAGTCACCGTCGCCGACTGAACCGGGCGTGTTGGCGGTCCAGATCTTGTCGAACTGCGGGGTGCGAGAGTTCGACAGGTTTGAGCGATGGGCGATGCTGGCCCGCCAATCTTGTCGACAGGCCGTGCGCGCGGAACTCGAATTCGACAAGGTCAAGCAGGTCGGTCGCGCGCTGAACCGCGATGGGCTCCCCTGCTGGGGGTCAGAGCAATAGATATCGTGAAATATCGGGCTTGGGAAGACCGGAAGTGGGTCTGGCGGTCAGGGCGCGACGGTCGTGGAGTGGGCTGATGGCGGGGCGGGGCGGGGCGGGACGGCTGCGGGGCGGGACGGCTGCGGGGCGGGACGGCTGCGCGGCGGGACGGCTGCGCGGCGGGACGGCTGCGGGGCGGGCTGAGGTGGACGCCGCGGTCGCTGAGCAGTGCTGATGGAGGGCGCGACGGCTGTGGGCGGGGGCAGCGCGCGACGGCCGTCAGTGCACCGGCTGGTCGACCTGGGTGGGGCCCGCCTGGCGCGGCACCGGCGCATGCCCGGAGCGGAGAGCCGCGCGGGCCGGTTCCGGGCGCATGCCCCTCAGGGTCAGCAGGCTCGCGAACAAGCCGGAGAACACCCCGATCGCGCCCAGCCCGATCGCCGTCGCGGACGGTAGTACCAGGCGGATGGTGCCCCTCGGGTCCAGGTCGCCGAAGCCGTGCCGGCCCCACTCGCCCAGCGCCACGCCGGTGCCGGCCAGGCCCAGCAGGATGAGGGACACGCCGAAGAGGATGGACCGTTCGAAGCTCAGCCAGCGCACCCACGGGCTGGGTTTCGCGCGGCGCACCAGGCCCTCGAACTGGCCGTACAGCTCCGCGAACGCGCCGAACAGAACGATCTGTGCGCCGGCCAGGACGGCCAGGCACGCGTACACCAAGGCATTGACGTCGAAGCGCACCCCGGCCACCGTGCGTGACCCGGTGGCCAGGGCGATCGTGGCCAGCAGGCCGGTCAGCAAGAGGGCGGTGCCGGGCCACAGCAGGGTCCGGCGCGGGGCGAAGACCAGCAGGAAGCGCAGGTGCCGCCAACCGTCGCGCCAGGTGCGCAGGTGGGGCGGGCGGCTGCGGCCGTCGGGGCGCAGAGTGGTGGGCACCTCGGTCAGGTCGTAGCCGTTCAGCGCGGCGCGCACCACCAGCTCGGAGGCGAACTCCATGCCGGGCATCCGCAGGTCGAGGTCGCGGATGCGGTGCCGGTCGAAGCCCCGGATGCCGCAGTGGAAGTCGCCGATGCTGCGCAGGCCGAACAGCCGGCGGCCCAGCCAGGACAGCACCGGGTTGCCCAGGTAGCGGTGCAGGAAGGGCATGGCGCCCGGTGCGATGCCGCCCCGAAAACGGTTGCCCATCACCACGTCGTGGCCGGCGCGCAGGCTGTCGATGAACGGGCCCAGGTCGGTGAGGTCGTACGAGTCGTCGGCGTCCGCCATGATCACGTATCGGCTGCGGGCCGCCTCGATGCCGGCGATCAGGGCGGCGCCGTAGCCGCGGCGGGGGGCCGTGATGACCCGCGCGCCGGCCCGGCGGGCGATCTCCGGCGAGCCGTCGGTGGAGCCGTTGTCGCTGACCAGCACCTCGCCGCGCACGCCCAGCCGGGTCAGCGAACCGAGCGCCTTGCGGACGCACGTCTCCAAGGTCTCGGCCTCATTCAGGCAGGGGAGGAGGACGGTGACTTCGAGGTTGTCGCCGGCGAAATGGGCACCGCTGGAGGACATGGGATCTCGCTTTCGGCGTGCGTGGATGAAGCGGCTGCGATCCGGGTGACAGACAGGGCCAGGCCGAGCGGCACGAGCAGCACCGCCGGCACCGCGTAGCGGTAGTCGAAAAGGCTGGTGGCCACGCTGCCGGCGATCAGGCCGAGGCCGGCGCCGGTGAACAGCAGCGCGTCCGCGGCCGGGCGCCACGAGCGGCGCCGCGGGCGCCAGACCGCTGCCACCAGGGCCAGAACTGCGGCTATCGCATAGAGGGGGCCGGGGATAACCACAAAGCGGCCGTACGCGTGCAGCACGCGAGCGTCCGCGTTGTCCACCACGAAGGCCGGCGGCGGGTTGTCCTTCGGGCTGTTCGCCGGCAGGTAGTAGCGCGGCTGGCAGACACCGCCGGGCTCCGCGGGCGGCACCCACTGCAGGGTCAGGCAGTGGCCGATGTCGGTGACCGGCGCCCGCATCCGTAGGTGCCACGACGTCTGCTCGGCCACCATGCCCAGGTACGCGGCGGGCCGCTGCCGGATCACCGTGTACGCGAACTCGGCGAGCACCGGATCGCCCTCGACGGTGGGGTACAGGCGCCGGGCCGGACTGGCGAGGCTCCACAACCACTGGTCGGGGCGCTGGTCCCAACTGGCCGGTGCCTCCGGCATGCAGAGTTTGCGCTGCTCGGCCGTGAGTTCGAGACGGTCGCAGTCGGCGATTGGCATGACCCGCGCGTACAGGAATCGGCCCTGGTACTCGCCGAAGGCGTACGGCCCCCAGGTCTGGTGGTACCAGAACAGATAGCCGCCCAGGATGGCCGCCACCGGCAGCGCGAAGGCGGCGAGCCGCACCAGGCCGGGCCGCCGCACCAGCAGATAGATCGTGACCAGCGCCAGCACCGGCAGCCCCACGGTGCGGGTGACCGCGGCGAAGGCGAGCAGGGCGCCGCCGAGCGCGGCCGCCGGCCAGCCCAGCCGGTCGCGCCAGGCCAGCAGCATCAGCCCGCCCGCGGTGGCGGCCACGAACGCCGACTCGGCAAGCACGTAGTGCTCGACCGTGACCACCCGGGCGTCCAGCGCCCACGGCAGCAGGGCGAGCGCGGCCAGCCAGGGCCGGACGCCGCGGCGGCACAGGAAGACGTAGCCGAGCACCAGGACCGCGACGCCGACGACGTGCTGTGCGAGTGCCAGCCACGCGTACGGGTGACCCACGAAGGGTTTGATCAAAAAGGAATAGCCGTACGGGCGAATGCGGTAGGGCTCGTTGTCCGCGGCGGCGCTGATGTAGTCGAGGCTGTCCGAGAAGAAGAAGGCATGCGGATACGTCAGTTGGTAGTAGACCCGGAGCGCCACTGCCCCGGCGACCACGACCAGGAACAGCGCGTGCCGCCTATGAATAGACAAGTGTCATCCAAACGGACAGTCCTGATGTGCGCGTGCGAAAGTACCAGCGCCGCGCATCAACGACGAACCGTCCGTTTGGACGAGACCACCTGTGTGAGTGACCTCTCAGGAGGTGAGTATGTCGTCGAGGGCCGCGACGTCCTCGGCGGTGAGCTGCCAGGTGGCCGCCTCGGCGTTCGCCTGCACCTGCTCGGCGGTGGTGGCCCCGGCGATCACGCTGGCCACCGCGGGCCGGGCGGCGAGACCGGCGATCGCCACGTGGAGCAGGCTGTGGCCGCGCTCGGCGCCGAACGCGGTCAATGCCTCCACGGTGTCCCAGTCGGCGTTCTCCAGCACTCGCCGGTAGCGGTCGAGGGACAGCCGGGTGCCGGACGCGGGCGTCTCGCCGCGCCGGTACTTGCCGGTGAGCAGGCCGGAGTCGAGCGGGAAGAACGGCAGCAGGCCGAGGCCGAACTGCTCGCAGGCCGGCACCACTTCCTCCTCCACACCGCGCTGGAGCAGGCTGTAGTGGTTCTGCGCGCTGATGAACGGGGTCAGGTTGCCGGCCCGGGCGGTCCAGTCGGCGTCCGCGATCTGCCAGCCGGCGAAGTTCGAGTTGCCCAGGTATCGCACCTTGCCGGACCGGACCAGGTCGTCGAGGGCGGCCAGGGTCTCGTCGATCGGGGTGGCCGGGTCGGGCCGGTGCATCTGGTAGAGGTCGATGTGGTCGGTCTCGAGCCGGCGCAGCGACGACTCGACCGCGCGCACGATGTACCGCCGGGAGCCGCGGGCGCCGAAGTCGTTGCCGTTCAGCCCGCCCATGTCCATGCCGAACTTGGTGGCCAGCACCACCTCGTCGCGGCGGCCCTTGAGGGCGGCGCCCAGGCACTCCTCGGAGGACCCGTGCGGGGTTCCGTAGATGTCGGCGGTGTCGAACAGCGTGATCCCGGCGTCCAGGGCCGCGTCGACGACCTCCCGGGTCCCGTCCAGATCGAGCTTGCGGCCGAAGTTGTTGCAGCCGATCCCCACCACGGACACGACCAGGCCCGAGGTGCCGAGCCGGCGATAGCGCATCTCACTCATGGGCCGACCCTATGCCCGTTTGACGCGACGTTTGCCCGTGGACACCGGCATCCGTACGCATCTATTGACACACAGTCTTAACAATTGTCAGCTGGTGAGAGCGCTCTCCGTCCCCCACCTGCGGAAAGAGGTGTCTCCCCCGTGCGAAGAAGAAGTCTCCGCGTCCTCGCCGCGCTGGCCCTGGCCATCCCGGTCACGGCCGCCGTCTCCCCGCCGGCGGCCCAGGCCGTCGGGCCGGCCATCCTGCCGGTCACCATCACCAACAGCAGCGGCCGCGCCGACGCGGTCCACATCTACGTCATCGGCGTCCAGCTGTCCTCCGGCCGGCTCGGCTACGTCAACCAGGCCGGCACTTTCACGGCGTGGAGCGGCGGCGCGCTCCCGCCGGTCGCCGCGCCCGACGTCGCCATCCCCGGCGCCGGCAACGGCGGCACCAGCACCATCAACTTCCCGCGCGGCTTCTCCGGCCGGGTCTACTTCTCGATGGGCGAGAAGCTCAAGTTCTTCCTGACCCCGGACGGCCTGGTGCAACCGGCACCGTGGGCCGGCGGCGACGCCAACGCCAACATCCTGTTCGACTGGAGCGAGTTCACCTACAACGACGCCGGCCTGTGGCTGAACAGCTCGCAGGTGGACATGTTCGCGATCCCGCACGCGGTGACGGTGACCGGCAGCAACGGCGCCACCAAGCGGACCGGTGACGTGGTCGCCAACGGCCGGGACAACGTGATCAACACGATCCGCAACACGTCCGGCTGGGCCAACACCGTGCGCACCCGCTCGGACGGCACCGTGCTGCGCGTGCTCGCCCCCGGCAAGGCCGCCGGCGCGGGCCTGCTCAGCAGCACCTACCTCGACTCGTACATCGCCTCGGCGTGGAATGCGTACACCGGTAAGACGCTCACCGTGGTGCCGTTCGGGGACCAGCCGAACACCCGTTACTTCGGCCGCACCTCGGGCACGGTGATGACCTTCACGAACTCGTCGGGCGCCGTGGTGGCCCGCTTCAACCGGCCGTCGTCGGCCAGCGTGTGGGGCTGCGACGGCGACCTGCCGGCACCGAACGACCAGGTGGTCGGCCCGATCTCGCGCACCCTCTGCGCGGCGCTGAACCGGGGCACGCTCGGCACCATCGACACCCAGCCGAGCCTGAACGCCGCCGACTTCTACAAGAACAACCCCACCAACACGTACGCGAAGGTCATCCACGCCAACATGACTGACGGCAAGGCGTACGCGTTCGCCTTCGACGACGTCGGCGCGTTCGAGTCGCTGGTGCATGACGGCGATCCCCGCTCGGCCGGCATCATCCTGTCGCCGTTCACCGGTGGCGGCGGCGGAAACACCACTTCCGCGGTATCCGTGATCAGCTCGCTCAACGACAAGTGCATCGACGTGCCCAGTTCGAACTTTGTGGACAGTGCCCGGCTGCAGATGTGGAACTGCAACAACACCAACGCGCAGAAGTGGACCTTCACCGGCGGCACCCTGAGGAGCCAGAACAACAAGTGCCTCGACGTCGCGGCCGGCTCGACCGCGAACGGCGCGGCCGTCCAGCTCTACACCTGCAACGGCACCGGAGCCCAGCAGTTCGTGCTGAGCGCCGCGGGTGACCTGGTCAACCCGCAGGCCAACAGGTGCGTCGACATCGTCGACCTGAACGCCGCCGACGGCGCGAAGCTCCAGCTCTGGGACTGCGCCGGCAGCTCGAACCAGCGGTGGCGCAAGGGCTGACAACTGCGGTGACCTGGCCGGTCAATCCTTCGGATCGGCCAGGTCGCGGTACGCCGGGCGGAGCAGATCGACCAGCGGGATGTGCCGCACCCGCACCGGCGGCGGGTCGAGCGCGCGCAGCAGCAACTCCGGCGGCGCGGTCACCCGGGCCGGGCGTTCCCGCAGGCGGCCGAGGCTGATCGCGGGGGAGTAGAAGTCGGCCGGCTTGTCCGGCAGCGGCGTCTCGTCGACGGCGAGCGGGTCAACCGGGTCCACCGGTTCCGGCGTGCCGCGCAGCGCGTCGAGCAGTTCGTCCCGGTTGCGGCCGCGCCAGGCCAGCACCAGGAACGGGTCGTCGTCGAACGCCTCGGCCAGCACGTAGAGCACCGCCGAACCGTGCTTGCAGGGAACACTCCAATCCGGACAGCTGCACTCGATGCGCAGGTCGTCCGGGAACAGCGGCAGGTCGTGTTCGGCGAACAGGTCGACGATCTCGTGCGGCATCTCACCGGCCAGCAATGCGGCGCGATACAGGGCGCGGCTGCCGAGGGCTTCGGTCAGGTCCGTCCACTCTGTCTCGTCGAACGCTGCGATGCGGATCGTCACGGCGTACGGCTGCGGTCTTGATCCTTGCACCCGGGCCGTGACCCGGCCCGGCGTGAGTGCGAAATCCATCACCTGGCCCTTGCGGGCGTAGGCCCGCCCGCGGGCCAGCCGGCCGCCGTCGCAGACCCGCTCCAGCACGTCGACGAACCGCCGCGACCACCACTGTTCGCCGATCTGGCCGCGCTTGGCGCGCACCGCGATGCCACCGTCGACCTCGATCGGCTTGCCGCCCTCGAAGAACTCGCCCTTGCGGTTGAACGGCATCTCAGCGCACCGCCGTCCGGTCGAGCTCGAACAACTCGCGCAGCTGGTCGGTGTTCAGCTCGGAGATCCACTCCTCGCCGGTGCCGACCACCGACGAGGCGAGCGCCTTCTTCCGCTCGATCATCGCGTCGATCTTCTCCTCCAGCGTGCCGGTGCAGATGAACTTGCGCACCTGCACGTTGCGCGACTGTCCAATCCGGAACGCGCGGTCGGTGGCCTGATCCTCGACCGCCGGATTCCACCACCGGTCAAAGTGGACGACGTGGTTGGCGGCGGTGAGGTTGAGGCCGGTGCCGGCCGCCTTGAGCGACAGCAGGAACAGCATCGGTTCGTCGTCGGTCTGAAATCGCTCGACCAGGTCGTCGCGCTTGGCCTTGGTCAGTCCACCGTGGAGCCACAGCACCGGGCGGTCGAGATGCGCGGCCAGGTACGGCTGCAGGAGCGCGCCCCACTCGGCGTACTGGGTGAAGACCAGGGCCTTGTCGCCGTCCTCGACGATCTCGGCGGCCAACTCCTCGAGCCGGGCCAGTTTGCCGGACCGCGACGGCAGCCGCGAGCCGTCCTTGAGCAGATGCACCGGGTGGTTGCAGACCTGCTTGAGCTTGGTCATGGCGGCCAGCACGTTGCCACGGCGCTGGATGCCCTCGCTGCCCTCGATCGCGGACATCATGTCCTCGACCACGGCCTGGTAGAGCGTGGCCTGCTCCTCGGTGAGCGTGCACCAGACCTTCATCTCGTTCTTCTCCGGCAGGTCCGAGATGATCGTCTTGTCGGTCTTGAGCCGGCGCAGCACGAACGGGCCGGTGGCCCGCTTGAGCGCGGCCGCGGCGTCCTCGTCCTGGCGTACCTCGATCGGCTCCTGGAACCGGCGGCGGAACCGCTTGGCCGGCCCGAGCAGGCCCGGATTGCAGAAGTCCATGATGGACCACAGCTCGGCCAGGTGATTTTCCACCGGGGTGCCGGTCAGCGCCAGCCGGGTGCCGGCCGGGATGGCGCGCACCGCCTGCGCCTGCCGGGTGCCGCTGTTCTTGATGGCCTGTGCCTCGTCGCACACCACCCGGGCCCACTCCACGCCGCGCAATGTGGACAGATCGCGGACTGCGGTGCCGTACGTGGTGAGCACCAGGTCGGCGTCGTCGATCCCGTCCCGGCGGCGCGAACCACCATGATGGACGTACACTCGCAGGCTCGGCGCGAACCGGGCCGCTTCCTTCTGCCAGTTGCTCACCAGAGACATCGGACAGATGAGCAGTGTCGGTGCCGGCGTCGCGCCGTCGGCCCGCTCGGTCAGCAGCAGCGACAGGGTCTGCGCGGTCTTGCCGAGGCCCATGTCGTCGGCCAGGATGCCGCCCAGCCCGAGCCGGGCCAGGAAGTGCAGCCAGGACAGCCCGCGTTCCTGGTACGGCCGCAGCTTTCCCTGGAACCCGATCGGCGTCGGCAGCGGCTCGATCCGCTCGGCCGCCTGACCGGACAGCAGGTCGCCGAGCATCCCGTCGGCGTCCACCTCGACCAGCGGCAGGTCCTCGTCGCCGCCGTCGATCACCTGCTGGAGCACCTCGCCGGCGGTCAGCTCGCCCTCGCGGCGGCGGTCCACCGCCCGCAGGGCCGCCTTGAGCTGCCGGTCGTCCAGCTCGACCCACTGGCCGCGCACTCGCACCAGCGGCACCTTGAGCCGGGCCAGCTCGGCCAGCTCCTCGGCGGTCACCACCCCGTCGCCGATCACCAGGTCGATCCGGAAGTCGACGAGCTGCTCGAGGCCGAAGCCGGAGGCCGCCACCGCCCGGCTCTTGCTCTGCTTGGACCGGCTGCGGGTGGTGAGTTTCAGCCCGACCGCCTTGCGCCCGGCCCAGGCCGGCAGCTGTACGCCGAACCCGGCCGCCTGGAGCAGCGGCGCGGCCTGGCGCAGGAAGTCGTGCGCCTCGCCGGTGTCCAGTTCCATGCCGGCCGGCCGCTGATCGGCCAGCGCCAGGTGCAGCAACCGGAACAGGCGGACCGCCCGGCCCAGCCCGGCCAGCAGGGTCTCGTCCGGCCGGGCCGGCATCCCCGGGAACCGGGCGCCCGCCCAGACCTCGGCGGCCGGCAGATAGAGGCTGGGGTCCTCGGCGGACTGGAGGGCGAACTCGAGGCCCCACGCGTCCGAGCCGGGCAGCGGCTCGCTGAGCCGGAAGCTCACCCGGATCGGCCCGTTTGCCTCGTTCGCGGCGCGCATCCAGTCGCCGAGGGCCGCGCCCAGCTCGCGCACCTCGTCCGGGCGGGCACCGGGCAGCGCCGGGTCGTCCGCGGTCAGCGCCGCGATCCACCGGTCCGGCAGTGGTCCCTTGGGCCCGGCCCGGTGGCCGTGCAGGATGCGCTCCGGCATCACCTGCCGGGCCGCGTCGTCGACCAGCGCGTCCAGGGCGTCGCGCAGGGTGCGGGCCAGTCCGGTGCCGGTCGCCCGCACCGCCGGCGGCATCCCGGCGGCGAAGTCCCGGTAGGTGGCCGCGTCGCCGCCGGTGAGCACCGGCCGCCAGCGCCCGGCCGGCACGCCGCCCTCGATGACCAACTGCGGCAGCATCCGGCCGCGCCGGGCCAGGTCGCAGGCGAAACCGGCGAGCACCCCGAGGTAGCGCAGCGAGGAGCCGGCCTGCCAGGGGTTTTCCGGGTCGGGGTCGGCCACGGCGGCGAGGGTGGTGAGCGCCCGTCCGGCCGGGACGATCAAGACCGGGATGTCGTACGGGCGCAGCTTGACGCCCCGGCTCGGCGGCTCGAGACCGCTCTCCGGGGACGGTGCCGGGCCACGCGTGTTACCCGGCAGCGTCAGCCGCAGCGTGGCCGGCTCCGCGTCCGGTATGTCTTCGACCGAACCGCCCTCGGACCAGAGCGCGAGCCCGCTCCCGGGCACCCAGCAGCCGTGTAAGACCTGCACTCCCACCCCCTGACGAACGCATCGAGAGTAACGACCGTGACCCTCGCCGCTGACGCCCGATCGGACGGGGACGTAGTCTTCGAAAGGTGACGGGAAACCCGGAGATCGACAGCATCCTGCAACGCGGCGCGGACGGCGAGCGGATCACGCCGGACGAGGCGCTGCTGCTCTACACCGAGGCGCCCTTCCACGCGCTGGGCGAGGCGGCCGACGCGGTCCGGCGCCGTCGCTACCCGGACGGGATCGTCACCTATCTGATCGACCGCAACATCAACTACACGAACGTGTGCGTCACGGCGTGCAAGTTCTGTGCCTTCTACCGCGCGCCGAAGCACGCCGAGGGCTGGTCGCACCCGATGGACGAGATCCTGCGCCGGTGCGGCGAGGCGGTCGACCTCGGTGCCACCCAGGTGATGCTGCAGGGCGGCCACCACCCCGAGTACGGCGTGGAGTACTACGAAAACCTGTTCTCCTCGGTCAAGGGCGCCTATCCGCAGCTGGCCATCCACTCGATCGGCCCGAGCGAGATCCTGCACATGGCCAAGGTCTCCGGCGTCTCGATCGAGGAGGCGGTGGTCCGGATCAAGGCCGCCGGCCTCGACTCGATCGCCGGAGCGGGTGCCGAGATGCTGCCGGACCGGCCGCGCAAGGCGATCGCGCCGCTCAAGGAGAGCGGCGCCCGCTGGCTCGAGGTGATGGCGGTGGCGCACCGCAACGGCCTGTCCTCGACCGCGACCATGATGATGGGCACCGGCGAGACGAACGCCGAGCGGATCGAGCACATCCGGATGATCCGCGAGGTCCAGGACCTCGCCGTCGCGAACGGCTACCGGGACGAGCCGGTCGAGAGATTTGACGAGTCTTCAGTCCGGTCAAGGGCGGTGGTCGGGGCGGTTGGACGGGAGGTCGGCGGCTTCCGGGCGTTCATCCCGTGGACCTACCAGCCGGAAAACAACCACCTCAAGGGCCGCACCCAGGCCAGCGCCATGGAATACCTGCGCTTCATCGCGGTGTCCCGGCTGTTCTTCGACAACGTGGCGCACCTGCAGGCGTCCTGGCTGACCACCGGCAAGGACGTCGGCCAGCTGTCGCTGCATCTGGGCGTCGACGACCTCGGCTCGATCATGCTGGAGGAGAACGTGATCTCCTCGGCCGGTGCCCGGCACCGGTCCAACCTGCACGAGCTGATCTGGATGATCCGCACCGCCGAGCGCGTCCCGGCGCAGCGCGACACCCTCTACCGCCACCTCGCGGTGCACCACACCGAGGCCGACGACCCCACGGACGACCGCGTGGTCTCGCATTTCTCCTCGATCGCGATGCCCGGCGGCGGCGCGGCCCGCAAGCAGTTGCCACTCGTAAACGCCAAGTAGCCAGAACCCACCTGGGGGGTCGCTCTCGACCGTTCGGACAGGTGGGGGTCGGTAGAGCGGTGTGGGGCGGATTGCTCCTTCGTAACGAGGAGCGTGAACCTCTGTACCGCCCTGTTCTCGCTGGTTAGGTTCCTCGCGTACGGCTGAGAACTTCTGGAACGTCAGGTGCGCACCTGACGCTCGCGGACCCGACCGATCGCGGTCGTTTATATAACGCACAAGGCACGGGCGGGATGGGTGACCATCTCGCCCGTTCTGTTTCTCCCGGGTGCGAGAGACTTGCGAACGTGACGCGCGCAGATCTGGACAAGCAGCCGCACGAGGTCGCCGAGATGTTCGACGGCGTGGCCCGGCGGTACGACCTCACCAACACCGTGATCTCCTTCGGCCAGGACCGGGGCTGGCGCCGGGCCACCCGGGCCGCGCTCGGGCTGCGTCCGGGCGAACGGGTCCTGGACGTGGGCGCTGGTACCGGGATCTCGACCGAGGAACTGGCCCGGTCGGGCGCGTTCGCGGCCGGCGCCGACATTTCGATCGGCATGCTCCAGGCCGGGCGCCGGGTGCGGCCCGCCGTGCCGCTGCTGGCCGGCGACGCGCTCCGGCTGCCGTTCGCGGACTCCGTGTTCGACGCCGTGACGATCTCCTTCGCGCTGCGCAACGTGGTGGACACCGAGGCGGCGCTGGCCGAGTTCGCCCGGGTGACCCGGCCCGGCGGACGGCTGGTGGTGTGCGAGTTCAGCCACCCCACCAACGCCGCTTTCCGCACCGTCTACCTGCAGTACCTGATGCGCTCGCTGCCGGCGGTGGCGCGCGGGGTGGCGACCAATCCGGACGCGTACGTCTATCTCGCCGAGTCGATCCGCGCCTGGCCCGACCAGGCCGCCCTCGCCGCCCGGATTGCCGCGTCGGAGCCGTGGACCCGGGTAGCGTGGCGGAATCTGAGCGGCGGTATTGTGGCTCTTCATCGCGCTACTCGGGTATAAAACGGTCATTTAGCAGCAAAACTCCTTTCATCCTGTTTTGCTGCGGTTATGACGACCTTCGGACAGCTTGAGGACACCGACATCGACATCGCCATCGATGAGAACGAAGCGGGCGAGCGCCGCGGCATGGAGCTGGCCGCCCGGATCCGGATGGTGGCCGCGCAGGACCCGGAACTGGCTCAAGACCTAGTAGATGAGCTGATCGCCGCTCTCGACCGGGCAATGGGCGGTACGTTTCGTGAGTACCTGGACCCTGCCGAGCGGGACTTGACGGAGAGCGGATCGGGCATTTCACCGGCTCAGAACAGTTAGGGTTGCCTAACCCGAACGAGCTTCAATGGCCGTCTTAGACTCCGATCTGGGCGTGCTTGTGAACTGTTTCACGAGCCCGCACGAGACGGAGGTGTGCCGTGCACAACCCAGAAGTAACCGGGCCCGCGGAACCGTCCGACGCAATTGGCGACGAGGCCGATGTGATCGTCGTCGGGGCGGGTCCCGGCGGCTCGGCGGCCGCATATCACATGGCGCGGCACGGCCTGCGGGTCCTGTTGCTGGAGAAGACCGAGTTCCCGCGCGAGAAGGTGTGCGGTGACGGTCTGACCCCGCGGGCCGTGCGGCAGCTCGTCCGGATGGGTGTGGACACCTCCGAAAAGGCCGGTTGGCTGCAGAACCGGGGCCTGCGGGTGATCGGCGGCGGCGTCCGTCTCGAACTGGACTGGCCCGACCTGGCCAGCTTCCCCAACTACGGCCTGGTCCGCACCCGGCTCGACTTCGACGACATGCTGGCCAAGCGCGCGGTCGAGGCCGGCGCGCTGCTGCGCACCGGGGTGACCGTCACCGGCCCGATCCTCGACGAGGACGGCCACGCGGTCGGCGTCAGCGCCAATGTGGGCGCGGGCAAGGAACCGGTGGAATACCGGGCGCCCCTGGTGATCGCGGCCGACGGCGTCTCCGGCAAGCTGCCGCTGGCCATGGGTCTGACCAAACGCGACGACCGCCCGCTCGGCGTGGCGGTCCGGCGCTATTACCACTCGCCGGCCCGTGCCGACGACGATTACCTCGAGTCCTGGCTGGAACTGCGCAGCGCCTCCGACCGCGACCGGCTGCTGCCGGGCTACGGCTGGATTTTCGGCCTCGGTGACGGCCGGGTGAACGTGGGACTCGGCATTCTCAACTCGTCCAGCGCGTTCGGCCGCACGAACTACCGGAACATGCTCACCGACTGGCTGGCCGGCACGCCCGCCGACTGGGGCATGCGCGACGAGACCAATGCGGACGGCCCGATCCTGGGTGCCGCGCTGCCGATGGGCTTCAACCGGGTGCCGCACTACACCCGCGGACTCATGCTGGTCGGCGACTCCGGCGGCATGGTCAACCCGATGAACGGTGAGGGCATCGCGTACGCCATGGAGTCCGGCGAACTGGCCGCCGAGGTGGCCGTCCAGGCGCTGGCCCGGCCGGCCGGCGCCGACCGGGAGCGCGCCCTGCGGGCATATCCGGCCGAGTTGAGCCTGCGTTTCGGCGGCTACTACCGGCTCGGTGGGGTATTCGTGAAGCTGATCGGCAACCCGCAGATCATGCGGATCGCCACCAAGCACGGCATGCCGCACCCGACGCTGATGCGGTTCGTCCTCAAGCTGCTGGCCAACCTGACCGATCCGCGTGGCGGCGACGCCATGGACCGCATCATCAATGGACTCACGAAGGTGGCGCCCGCGGTATGAGCAGCTTGGCTACCCCGGTCGCGGTCTCGCTGAATCGGATTAATAGTGTGAAGTGGCTATCACCTCAGCAGGAGAGAACATGACGATCAATCCTTACGTCCCGATCGTCGGGTTGCTGATCCTCGGTGCGCTCTTCGCGTTGTTCTCGGTGTCGATCGCGCCGATCGTCGGGCCGAAGCGTTACAACCGGGCGAAACTCGACGCGTACGAGTGCGGGATCGAGCCGGCGCCGCAGCCGATCGGCGGCGGGCGCTTCCCGGTGAAGTTCTACCTGACCGCGATGCTGTTCATCATCTTCGACATCGAGACCATCTTCCTGTACCCGTGGGCCGTGTCCTTCGAGGCGCTCGGCCTGTTCGGGTTCGTGGAAATGGTCCTGTTCATCGTCACCGTCTTCATCGCATACACGTATGTGTGGCGGCGTGGCGGACTCAACTGGGACTGATGTGACATGGGAATCGAAGAGAAACTCCCCGCCGGGATCCTGCTGACCTCCGTCGAGAAGCTGTCCAACTGGGCACGCAAGTCCTCGTTCTGGGGAGCTACCTTCGGCCTCGCCTGCTGCGCCATCGAGATGATGGCGGCCGGCGGCCCGCACTACGATCTGGGCCGCTGGGGCATGGAGGTCTTCCGGGCCTCGCCCCGCCAGGCCGACCTGATGATCGTGGCCGGCCGGGTGAGCCAGAAGATGGCCCCGGTGGTGCGCCAGATCTACGACCAGATGCCCGAGCCACGCTCGGTGATCTCGATGGGCGTCTGCGCCTCATCCGGCGGCATGTTCAACAACTACGCGATCGTGCAGGGCGTGGACCACATCGTCCCGGTCGACATCTACCTGCCGGGCTGCCCGCCGCGGCCGGAGATGCTGATCGACGCCATCCTCAAGATGCGCGAGAAGGTCATGGCCCAGCCGCTCGGCCCGAACGGCCGCAAGATGCTCGAGGCTCGCAAGGCGGCCGGCAACATGCCGATCGTCGCCCCCGGCGCCATGCCCTCGTCGTACCGGGTGGACAAGGCCCGCCGTGCCGAGTGGACCCAGGCCGTCAAGGAAGGCCGCGAGGAGCAGCTGCGCATCGAGAACTGGATGAAGTTGCAGCCGCACCTGCGGGAGGGTGGCAAGTGAGCAGCATCGAACCCAACCCCGGATCGAACGAGGCCGAGCCGATCGGCGCCAACCTCGGCGCACCGGCACAGACGCCGGCCAGCCCGCGCAAGGGCATGTTCGGCATCACCGGCTCCGGCGACGTCTCCGGTTTCGGCGGCCTGGTGCGCCGGGAGCCCGAGGTGGTCGGCAGCCCGAAACCGTACGGCGGCTACTTCGACGAGGTCACCGACGCCCTCGAGGAGGCATTCCCGGGCTTCTCCGACGCGATCGAGAAGGTCGTGGTCGACCGCGGCGAGCTGACCCTCTACGTCAAGGCCGAGCGGATCGCCGAGATCGCCCAGATCATGCGGGACGACGAGGGGCTCCGTTTCGAGCTGTGCTCGTCGGTCTCCGGTGCGGACTACCTGAGCAGTGACGTCCGCCGGCTGCACGTGATCTACCACCTGACCTCGATGACCTACCGCCGGCGGGTCCGCCTCGAGGTGGCCGTGCCGGTCGGCACCAGCGTGCCGAGCGTGACCAGCGTCTACCCCACCGCCGACTGGCAGGAGCGGGAGACGTACGACATGTTCGGAGTCGTCTTCACCGGGCACCCCAACCTCACCCGGATCCTGATGCCGGACGACTGGGAAGGGTTCCCGCAGCGCAAGGACTACCCGCTCGGCGGCGTCCCCGTCGAGTACAAGGGCGCCGAGATTCCGCCTCCTGACCAGCGGAGGGTCTACCAGTGACTACATCCGGTTATGCAACCGAACGCGAAACCACCGAGGGCCGGGTCTTCACGGTCACCGGCGGCGACTGGGACACGGTCACCGGCAGCATCGACCCGCTGTCGAACGAGAAGATCGTCGTCAACATGGGACCGCAGCACCCGTCCACGCACGGCGTGCTGCGGCTGGTGCTGGAACTCGAGGGCGAGACGGTCACCGAGGCCCGGCCCGTCATCGGCTACCTGCACACCGGCATCGAGAAGAACCTCGAGTACCGCAACTGGACCCAGGGCACCACGTTCGTGACCCGGGCCGACTACCTGGCACCGCTGTTCAACGAGGCCGGTTACTGCCTCGCCGTGGAAAAGCTGCTGGGCATCGAGGATCAGATCACCGAGCGGGCCAACACGATCCGGGTGCTCTTCATGGAGCTCAACCGGATCTCCTCGCACCTGGTGTGGATCGCCACCACCGGCATGGAGCTGGGCGCGATCTCGATGATGCTGTACGGCTTCCGCGAGCGCGAGTACATCCTCGACATCTTCGAGGAGACGTCCGGGCTGCGGATGAACCACGCGTACTTCCGTCCCGGCGGCGTCGCGCAGGACATCCCCGAGTCCGCCATCAAGAAGATCCGCGACTTCCTGGTCTACCTGCCCAAGAAGCTCAAGGAGTACGAGAAGCTGCTCTCCGGCCAGATCATCTGGCAGGAGCGGACCCAGGGCGTCGCGGTGCTGGACGTCACCGGCTGCCTGGCGCTGGGCATCACCGGCCCGGTGCTGCGCTCCGCCGGCCTGGCCTGGGACCTGCGCAAGACGATGCCGTACTGCGGCTACGAGAACTACGAGTTCGACGTGCCGACCGCCGAGACGGCCGACGTCTGGGGCCGCTACCTGGTGCGGATGGCCGAGATCCGGGAGTCGCTCAAGCTCGTCGAGCAGGCCCTGGACCGGCTGAAGCCCGGCCCGATCTTCGTCGCGGACAAGAAGATCGCGTGGCCGGCCCAGCTCGCGGTCGGCGTCGACGGCCTGGGCAACTCGCTCGAGCACGTCGCCAAGATCATGGGTCAGTCGATGGAGTCGCTGATCCACCACTTCAAGCTCGTGACCGAGGGCTTCCGGGTTCCGCCGGGCCAGGTCTACATCGGCCTCGAGCACCCGCGCGGCGAACTCGGGGTGCACGCGGTCTCGGACGGCGGCACCCACCCGTACCGGGTGCACATGCGCGACCCGAGCTTCGTGAACCTCCAGGCCATCCCCGCGATGGCCGAAGGCGCCCTGCTGGCCGACGTGATCGCCGGTGGCGCGTCCCTGGACCCCGTGATGGGTGGGTGTGACCGCTGATGTCCGAAAGTACGATCGAGTTCTCCCCGGCGGCGGCGCCGCTGGCGGAGAAACTGCTGCCGCAGGCACTGGAGATCATCGCGCGGTACCCCGAGGGTCGCGGCCGCTCGGCGCTGCTCCCGCTGCTGCACCTGGTGCAGACCGTCGAGGGGCACGTCAGCCCGGACGGGGTCGCGTTCTGTGCCGAGGTGCTGGGCATCAACAAGGCCCAGGTCGGCGCGGTCGCCACGTTCTACACGATGTACAAGCGCCGCCCCACCGGTGAATACCTGGTCTCCGTCTGCACCAACACGCTGTGCAACATGATGGGCGGCCAGGAGGTCTACGACCGGCTCACCGAGCACCTCGAGGTCGGCCACGACCAGACCACCACCGACGGCCGCATCACGCTGGAGCACGCCGAGTGCCTGGCGGCCTGCGACTACGCGCCGGTGGTGACGGTCAACTACGACTTCGCCATCGACGAGGCCACCCCGGACGCCGCGATCGAGATGGTCGAGCGGCTGCGCAAGGGCGAGCTGCCGACGCCGTCGCGCGGCGCGCGGATCTGCTCGCTCAAGGAGATGCAGGTCCAACTGGCCGGGTTCAGCGACGAGCGGGAGGGCGCGGTGGCCGACGGGCCGGCCGGCGCTCCCACGTTGCGCGGCGTCACGCTGGCCCAGCAGCACGGCGTCGCGGTGCCCAACTTCAACCTGGACGCTCCGATCAACAAGTCCAAGCCGGCCCGCGAGGGTAAGGCCACACCGCAGAACCCGGCCGAACGGGCCGGCGCGGCGGCCAACAAGCCGGCCAGCGACGCCAAGCCGGCCGGCGACAGCGTCGGTAACGAGGTGAAGAAGTGACGCAGCCACGGCGTGAGGTCCTCCAGAAACTCACACCCGTCCTGACCAAGCGCTGGCTCTCGCCGGATGCCTGGAAGATCGACGTCTACGAGCGACTCGACGGCTACGCGGCCCTGCGCAAGGCGCTCGACGTGCACCCCGACGACCTGATCCAGCTGGTCAAGGACTCGGGCCTGCGCGGCCGAGGCGGCGCGGGCTTCCCCACCGGTCTCAAGTGGGGCTTCATCCCGCAGGGCGACGGCAAGCCGCACTACCTGGTGATCAACGCGGACGAGGGCGAGCCGGGCACCTGCAAGGACCTGCCGCTCATGACGTACGACCCGCACTCGCTGATCGAGGGCGCGATCATCGCCTCGTACGCGATCCGGGCCGACCGCGCGTTCATCTATATCCGCGGTGAGGCCGTGCACGCCGCCCGCCGGCTGCGCAGCGCGGTCCAGCAGGCGTACGCCAAGGGCTACCTGGGCAAGAACATCCTGGGTTCCGGGTTCGACCTTGACCTGGTGGTGCACAGCGGCGCCGGGGCGTACATCTGCGGCGAGGAGACCGCGCTGCTCGACTCGCTCGAGGGCTTCCGCGGTCAGCCCCGGCTGCGCCCGCCGTTCCCGGCCATCGCCGGCCTGTACGCCAGCCCCACGGTGGTCAACAACGTCGGCACGATCGCCAGCGTGCCCTACATCGTGCTCGGCGGCGCCGACTGGTGGAAGAGCATGGGCACCGAGAAGTCGTCCGGCCCGATGATCTACTCGCTCTCCGGCCGCATTCTCAACCCGGGCCAGTACGAGTGCGGCCTCGGCATCACCCTGCGCGAGCTGATCGAGCTGGCCGGTGGCATGAAGCCGGGCCACAACCTGAAGTTCTGGACGCCGGGCGGATCGTCCACCCCGCTGCTGACCGCCGAGCACATCGACACCCCGATGGACTTCGAGGGAGTCGCGGCGGCCGGCTCGATCCTCGGCACCACGGCGATGCAGATCTTCAGCGACCAGGACTGCCCGGTCTACGCGACCTGGCGCTGGCTGGAGTTCTACCACCACGAGTCGTGCGGCAAGTGCACCCCGTGCCGCGAGGGCAACTACTGGATGGTCCGCACCTACCGGCGGATCCTGTCCGGCGAGGGCACGTACGCCGACCTCGACACCCTCCAGGACACCGCCGACAACATCTTCGGCCGGTCGTTCTGCGGCCTCGGTGACGGCGCGGCCACGCCGGTCATCTCGACGCTGAAGTTCTTCCGCCAGGACTACCTGGACTACATCGAGGGCCGGACAGCTCCGCGCTTGTCCGCCAAGGCCCTGGTTGGAGCACACTAATGACAGACGTGGCGAAAAAGACCGACGATGTCACGCTCACCATCGACGGGGTCCAGGTCACCGCCGAAAAGGGTGAGCTGGTGATCCGGGTCGCCGAGCGGATGGGCATCGCCATCCCGCGGTTCTGCGACCACCCGCTGCTCGCCCCGGCCGGCGCCTGTCGCCAGTGCCTGGTCGAGGTGGAGGGCCAGCGCAAGCCGGTTGCCTCGTGCACCCAGACGGTGGCCGACGGCATGGTCGTGATGACCCAGCTGACGTCCGAGGTGGCCGACAAGGCCCAGCACGGCGTCATGGAGCTGCTCCTGGCCAACCACCCGCTGGACTGCCCGACCTGCGACAAGGGCGGCGAGTGCCCGCTGCAGAACCAGGCGATGTCCAACGGCCGGTCCGACTCGCGGTTCCACGAGCACAAGCGCGAGTACGAGAAGCCGATCCACATCTCCAGCCAGGTCCTGCTCGACCGCGAGCGGTGCATCCTGTGCCAGCGCTGCACCCGGTTCTCCGAGGAGATCGCCGGCGACAAGTTCATCGACCTGATGGACCGCTCGTCCGCTGAGCAGATCAACGTGTACCGGGACGACTTCTTCGGCGGCCGGGGCACCGGCGACGGGCAGGTCGGCGAGGGCGAGGGCGACGTTCCCTTCAACTCCTACTTCTCCGGCAACACCATCCAGATCTGCCCGGTGGGCGCGCTGACCGGCGAGCAGTACCGGTTCCGCGCCCGGCCGTTCGACCTGGTCTCCTCGCCGACCGCCTGCGAGCACTGCGCGGCCGGCTGCTCGATGCGGGCCGACCACCGCCGCGGCAAGGTGCTGCGCCGGCTGGCCGGCGACGACCCGGCGGTGAACGAGGAGTGGAACTGCGACAAGGGCCGGTGGGGCTTCCGCTATGCGGTGGCGAACGACCGGCTCACCACCCCGCTGGTGCGCGACAGCCGTACCGGTGAGCTGCGCGAGGCGTCCTGGAGCGAGGCGCTGGTGACGGCGGCCGAGGGCCTCAAGGCCGCGAAGGCGGCCGGCGGCGTCGGCGTGCTGACCGGTGGCCGGCTCACCGTCGAGGATGCGTACGCGTACGCGAAGTTCGCCCGGGTGGCACTCGGCACCAACGACATCGACTTCCGGTCCCGTCCGCTTCGCGCCTCTGGCGGTTCGGCGAGCACTGACGAGGAGGCATCTTTTCTCGCCTCGTCGGTGGCCGGCGGCGTCTCCGACGTGACCTACGACGACGTGGAAAACGCGTCGTCCGTGCTCATCGTGGGTCTCGAGCCGGAGGAGGAGTGCCCGATCCTCTTCCTGCGGCTGCGCAAGCGCTTCGTCCGCAAGCGGCTCCCGGTCACGGCGGTGGCGCCGTTCCTGACCCGCGGCCTCGGCAAGCTCGGCGCGGCCCTGGTCGCGGCCGCGCCCGGCGACGAGGCCCGGCTGCTGGCCGGTGACCCGGCGGTCGCCGCCGCGCTGGCCACGCCGGGTGCGCTGCTGATCGTGGGCGAGCGCCTGGCCTCGGTGCCCGGCGGCCTGTCCGCGGCGGCCGCCCTCGCGGCCCGCACCGGTGCCCGCCTCGCGTGGGTGCCCCGCCGGGCCGGCGACCGCGGCGCGGTCGACGCCGGCTGCCTGCCCAACCTGCTGCCCGGCGGCCGCCCGGTCGGCGACCCGCTGGGTCGCGCCGAGCTGGCGGTGGCCTGGGACGTCGAGGCCGGCACGCTGCCCACCGTGGCGGGCCGGGACACCGACGGCATCGTTGCGGCGGCCGCCCAGGGCAAGCTAGGCGGCCTGCTGGTCGCCGGGGTCGACCCGGGTGACCTGGCCGACCCGCGGCTGGCCGAGCAGGCGCTCGACAACGTCGGCTTCCTGGTCAGCCTGGAACTGCGGGCGAGCGCCGTCACCCGGCGCGCCAACGTGGTACTCCCGGTGGCGCCGCCGGCCGAGAAGTCCGGCACGTTCATGGACTGGGAGGGCCGGCTCCGCTCGTTCGGCACCGTGCTGCCCACCACCGCGATGACCGACGGCCGCGTGCTGGAGGCGATCGCCGCCCTTCTGGAGTTCACGCTGGGCACCGGCGACGTGATGGCGGTGCGGCGCGAGTTGGGCGCCATGCCGCCGAGCAAGGCCGCCCGGCCCTCGGTGCCCACGGTCTCCGCGGCGGCGCTGCCGCAGCGGGGCGAGCGCGAGGCCGTGCTCGCCACCTGGCATTACCTGATCGACCAAAGCTCGCTGCTGGACGGCGACGCCGTTCTGGCCGGCACCGCCCGCCCGTCCCTGGCGCTGATCGGTAAGGACCTGGCCGAGGCGCTCGGCGTGGCCGACGGCGATCAGGTCACGGTCAGTACCGACCAGGGCGGCATCACGCTGCCGGCCGCGATCACCGACCTGCCCCCGCAGGTGGTGTGGCTTCCCACCAACTCGCCGGGCTCGACGGTGCGTCGCAGCCTCGGCGTCACCTCGGGTGCGGTGGTCCGGCTCTCCGCCGGTGCCGCGGGCCCGATCCTCGCCGGGTCTACCGAAGGCGGCTCCGCCGCACTACAAGGAGAAACCCGCATGAAGGGGGCGACCACCGCATGAACTCCCTGATACTGGCGGCTAATGCGCAGGACCCGACGCTCCAGACGTTCGAGAACGACGTCTGGTGGATCGTGCTGATCAAGCTGCTCGGCGTTTTCGTGATCCTGCTGCTGCTGACCCTTTTCACGATCAACTATGAGCGCAAGGTCGTGGCCCGGATGGCCGTCCGGCCCGGCCCCAACCAGGTCGGTCCGAAGGGCTGGCTGCAGAGCCTCACGGATGGCGTGAAGCTGCCGTTCAAGGAGGAGATCATCCCGAAGACCGCCGACAAGGTGGTCTACTTCATCGCCCCGGTGATCTCGGCGACGGTGGCCTTCACCGCGTTCTCGGTGATCCCGTTCGGCGGCGTGGTCAGCATGTTCGGTCACCAGACCGCGCTGCAGCTGACCGACGTGCCGGTCTCGGTGCTGGTGCTGCTCGCCTGCTCCTCGATGGCGGTGTACGGCGTGGTGCTCGCGGGCTGGGCGTCCGGCTCGACATACCCGCTGCTCGGCGGTCTCCGGTCCAGCGCGCAGATGATCTCGTACGAGGTCGCCATGGGTCTCTCGATCGTCGCGGTCTTCATGACCGCCGGCACGATGAGCACCTCGCAGATCGTCGCGGCGCAGGCACACGGCAACGAGGTCGAGATCCTCGGCTGGACGGCCACCACGCCGAGCTGGTACGCGGTGCTGCTGTTCCCGAGCTTCGTCATCTACTGCATCGCGGCGGTCGGCGAGACCAACCGGGCCCCGTTCGACCTGCCCGAGGCCGAGTCCGAGCTGGTCGGCGGTTTCCACACGGAGTACTCGTCGTTCAAGTTCGCGCTGTTCTTCCTGGCCGAGTACATCAACATGATCACCGTCTCGGCGTTCGCCACCACGCTGTTCCTGGGCGGGTGGCGCGCACCGTGGCCGATCACCTGGATCTGGCCCGGCGCCAGCTCCGGCTGGTTCGCGCTGATCTGGTTCTTCGCCAAGGTGCTGCTGCTGCTCTTCGGCTTCATCTGGCTGCGGGCCACGCTGCCCCGGATGCGCTACGACCAGTTCATGCGGTTCGGGTGGAAGGTCCTCATCCCGGTCAACCTGGTGTGGATCCTGTTCCTCTCGTACGTCAAGGTCGCCAACAACGAGCTCTCGGCCACGGCCAAGTGGCTCTCGATCGGTGGCCTCGTGCTGGTCGTGCTGATCGTGGCGGTGTCCTGGCCGCAGGCACGCAAACCACGGCAGCGCTCCATCGAGGAACAGCTGGCGGCCAGACCACCGGGCAGTTTCCCGGTGCCGCCGATGGACCTCCAGGTACCCCCCAGCCCGCGGGCCCGCCGCGCGGTGGCCGAACGCACTCCCGCCACGGTCGGCGCCGAATCCGAAACCAAGGAGGTGTGACGTGGGGACGTTCGGAGGCTCGTTCAAGGGCTTCGGCGTGACCTTCGCGCACATGTTCCGCAAGGTCATCACGACCGATTACCCGTTCTCGCCGCCTACCCCGGCGCCGCGGTACCACGGCCGGCACATCCTCAACCGGCACCCCGACGGCCTGGAGAAGTGCATCGGCTGCGAGCTGTGTGCCTGGGCCTGCCCGGCCGACGCGATCTACGTCGAGGGCGGGGACAACACCGAGGAGGAACGGTTCTCGCCGGGTGAGCGGTACGCGAAGATCTACCAGATCAACTACGCCCGCTGCATCTTTTGCGGCCTGTGCATCGAGGCCTGCCCGACGCGCTCGCTGACCATGAGCAACGAGTACGAACTGGCCCGGGACAGCCGGCAGGACCTGATCTTCACGAAGAAGGAACTGCTGGCCCCGCTGCTGCCCGGCATGGAGCAGCCGCCGCACCCGATGCGCCTCGGCGACACCGACAAGGACTACTACGTCGGCGCGCTGACCAACCCGGGCACGTCGGCCGGCGCGGAACGGGCGCCGTGGGCGACGAATGAGGTCGCCGACGGCACCGGCGAAGCGGCGAAGGAGGCGGTCCGATGAATGACGTCTCGACCGCCGAGGCGGTCGGCTTCTGGATCCTCGCGACGGTTTCCGTGGCCGGTGCGCTCGGCATGGTCATCGCCCGCAACGCGGTGCACTCCGCGCTGTGGCTCGTGATGACGATGCTCTGCCTGGGTTTCATGTACGTGATGAACGCGGCGCCGTTCCTCGGCGCGGTGCAGATCATCGTCTACACCGGCGCCATCATGATGCTGTTCCTGTTCGTGCTGATGCTGGTCGGCCGGGATGCGTCCGATTCACTGATCGAGACACTGCGCGGCCAGCGGGTCGCGGCGATCGTCCTGGGCGTCGGCTTCGCGGCCCTGATCGGCGCCGGTGTGGCCCGGTCGTTGGGCGACAACCCGGTGGTCGGCCTGACCGCGGCCAACGCGAACGGCAACGTGCAGGGCATCGCCAGCCTGCTGTTCACCAAGTACGTCTTCGCCTTCGAGGTCACCTCGGCCCTGCTGATCACGGCGGCGGTCGGCGCGATGGTGATGGCGCACGTCGAGCGGGTCAAGGCCGAGGTGGCCGACCAGGTCACCCGGATGACCCAGCGGTTCCGCCCGGGCAACTACCCGGGCCCCAAGCCGGGTCCGGGCGTCTACGCCAACACGATGTCGGTGGCCGCCCCGGCCCGTCTGCCGGACGGCAACGGGGCCGAGCGCAGCATCTCGCCGATCCTGCCGGTGCGTGAGTTGACGGCGCAGGAAGCGGCACCGAAGGGAACTGAGAAATGAGCGCGAAGCGTTGGTCTTTCACCGGGGTGGCCCAGTGACTCCCGACTACTACCTGGTGCTCGCGGCGATCCTGTTCACCATCGGCGCCGCGGGCGTTCTGGTGCGCCGGAACGCGATCGTGCTGTTCATGTGCATCGAGCTCATGCTCAACGCCGCGAACCTCGCGCTGGTCACCTTCAGCCGGATCAACGGCACGCTGGACGGCCAGATCATGTCGTTCTTCGTGATGGTGGTCGCGGCGGCCGAGGTCGTGGTCGGCCTCGCCATCATCATGTCGATCTTCCGTACGCGACGCTCGGCGAGCGTCGACGACGCGAACCTCCTCAAGTACTAAAGGGGCCTTCACGTGGAACAGACAGTGGAGTTTGCCCAAGCGACGGGGACGTTGAGCGGTATCTGGCTGTTGGTGGCCATTCCGCTCGCGAGCGCCGCGGTCCTGCTGTTGCTCGGAAAGCGGGCCGACAAGTGGGGACACTGGCTCGGCGTCCTCGCCGTGGCGGCCTCCTTCGTGCTCGGGTTGATCTTCTTCTTTAGCCTGCGCGGGCTCGCCCCCGAGGCGCGCTCGGCCGAGCTGAGCCTGTGGGACTTCATCGCCGTCGGTGGGCTCAACGTCGACTTCGGTCTGCTCTTCGACCCGCTGTCCGGCGTCTTCGTACTGTTGATCACGGGTGTCGGCTCGCTGATCCACCTGTACGCGGTCGGCTACATGGAGCACGACCCGGGGCGCCGCAGGTTCTTCGCCTACTTCAACCTCTTCGTCGCGGCGATGTTGCTGCTGGTGCTCGGCAACAACTACGTGATGCTGTACTTCGGCTGGGAGGGCGTCGGTCTGGCGTCGTACCTGCTGATCTCGTTCTGGTACACCCGGCCGTCCGCGGCCACCGCCGGCAAGAAGGCGTTCCTGATGAACCGGGTCGGCGACGCCGGCCTGGCGATCGGCATCTTCCTGATGTTCGCCACGCTCGGCACCACCCAGTACGACGCCGTGTTCAACGGGGTCGGCGCGCTCACCGCGACGACCGTGCTGATCCTCGGCATCCTGCTGTTGCTGGGCGCCGCCGGTAAGTCCGGCCAGTTCCCGCTGCAGGCCTGGCTGCCGGACGCGATGGAGGGCCCGACCCCGGTGTCGGCCCTCATCCACGCGGCGACCATGGTCACCGCGGGCGTCTACCTGATCGCCCGGTCCAACCCGATCTTCACGGCCAACCACACGCTGCAGACGATCGTGGTCAGCGTCGGTGCGCTCACCCTGCTGATGGGCTGCATCATCGGCGCCGCGAAGGACGACATCAAGCGGGTCCTGGCCTGGTCGACGGTCAGCCAGATCGGCTACATGTTCCTCGGCGTCGGGCTCGGCGGCGGTGCGTACGCGCTGGCGATCATCCACCTGCTGGCGCACGGCTTCTTCAAGGCCAACATGTTCCTCGGCGCCGGGTCGGTCATGCACGGCATGCACGACCAGGTGGACATCCGGCGGTTCGGCGGCCTGCACAAGTACATGAAGTACACCTGGATCACGTTCATGATGGGCTGGCTGGCGATCATCGGTATCCCGCCGCTGTCCGGGTACTTCTCCAAGGAACCGATCATCGCGGCCGCCTTCGAGCGGGGCGACTGGACGTCCTGGCTGTTCGGCTCCGCCGCGCTGCTCGGTGCCGGGCTCACCGCGTTCTACATGACCCGGCTCTTCGTGCTGACCTTCCACGGTCCGGAGCGCTACACCGAGGACAACAAGCACCCGCACGAGTCGCCGTTCATCATGACGGTGCCGCTGATGCTGCTGGCGCTCGGCTCGATCGGGGCCGGCTGGCTGATGTCGACCTCGGTGCCGGGCTGGCTCGAGCCGGTCTTCGGGGCCGAGGAGGCGCACGCCGAGTCGGTCATCCCGCACGCTCTGATCAACATCCTGGGCCTGGTGGTCACCGTGATCGGCGCCGGACTCGCCTGGGCACTGTTCCGCAACGGCACGGCCCTCCAGGAGCAGCCGGCCGGCGCGGTCGTCACCGCGGCCCGGCGGAACCTCTACACGGATGCGTTCAACGAGGCGGTCTTCGAGCGCCCCGGCATCTACCTCACCCGGGCGCTGGTCTACTTCGACAACAAGGGCATCGACGGTCTGGTCAACGGCATCGCGGCCGGCGTCGGGGGCAGCTCCGGCCGGCTCCGGCGGCTGCAGACCGGCTTCGTGCGCTCGTACGCCCTCTCCATGCTCACCGGCGGCGTCCTTGTGGTCGGCGCCTTCCTTGCAATCCAGCTGGGGTGGTTGGCGTGACGAACATTATTCGGTCCGGAAGGGCTCATGATCGGCGACTCAACCAGGGCCGGGAGGCCGAATAATGTTCGCTGACTTTCCGTTCCTTTCCCTCCTGACGCTCCTGCCGCTGGCGGGCGCGATCGTGGTGGGCCTCATCCCGCGGACCAAGGGGCAGCTCGCCAAGACGGTGGCCCTGGTCTGGTCGTTGGTGGTGCTGCTGCTAAGCGTCTTCATGTGGATCGCGTTCAAGGTCGACGGGGACCGGTTCCAGTTCCACGAGTCGTACGCCTGGATCCCGTCCTGGGACGCCCGGTTCACCTTCGCGGCCGACGGCATCGCGCTGGTCATGCTCATGCTGATCGCGGTGCTCACGCCGGTGGTCATCCTGGCGTCCTGGCACGACGTGGACGAGAGCAAGCGCTCGGTGCCGACATACTTCGCACTGCTGCTGGCTTTCGAGTTCACGATGATCGGCGTCTTCGCGGCCGCCGACGTGTTCCTGTTCTACGTGTTCTTCGAGGTCATGCTGATCCCGATGTACTTCATCATCGGGTCGTTCGGCGGACCCCGCCGGCAGTACGCGGCGGTGAAGTTCTTCCTCTACAGCCTGGTCGGCGGCCTCTTCATGCTGGCCTCGGTGATCGGGCTGTGGGTGGTGGGCGGGCACACGTTCGACTTCAGCCGGCTGATCGAGTCGCTCAACGCGATCGACCAGAACACGTCCCGCTGGCTGTTCCTCGGCTTCTTCGTGGCGTTCGCGATCAAGGCGCCGTTCTTCCCGTTCCACACCTGGCTGCCGGACGCCGGTGGCGCCGCGCCGGCCGGTGCGGCCGCGCTGCTGGTCGGCGTGATGGACAAGGTCGGCACGTTCGGCATCCTGCGTTACTGCCTCCCGCTGTTCCCCGAGGCGTCGCGCTGGTTCGCGCCGGCCGCGCTGGTGCTGGCCACCATCGGCATCATCTACGCGGCGCTGCTCGCGGTCGGCCAGAACGACCTGAAGCGGCTGGTGTCGTACACGTCGATCGCGCACTTCGGCTTCATCGGCATCGGCATCTTCGCGTTCACCACCCAGGCCGGCTCCGGCGCGGTGCTCTACATGGTCAACCACGGCCTGGCCACCGGCCTGCTGTTCATCGTGGTCGGCATGTTCGTGGCCCGGCGCGGCTCCAACCTGGTGAGCGACTTCGGCGGCGCCGGCAAGCTGGTGCCGGTCCTGGCCGGGGTGCTGTTCTTCGCCGGTCTGGCGTCCCTGGCGCTGCCCGGCACGGCGCCGTTCATCAGCGAGTTCCTGGTGCTGATCGGCACGTTCACGGTCCACCCCGCGTACGCGGTCATCGCGACCACCGGGATCATCCTGGCCGCCGCGTACGTGCTCTGGATGGTCCAGCGCACCACCCAGGGCACGCTGAACCCGGCCCTCGAAGAGGTGCCGGCCATGCGCAAGGACATCACCATGCGGGAGAAGGTCGTGGTGGCCCCGCTGATCCTCCTGCTGATCCTGCTCGGCTTCTATCCGAAGCCGGTCACCGACGTGATCAACCCGGCGGTCCAGGCAACCATGCAGGACGTCGGGACGACCGATCCGGCGCCAACGGCGGTCACTGCCAATGGAAGGGCGCGCTGAGCCATGGAAGACCTGAAACTGCCCGGCATCGACTACGGCGCGCTGCTGCCGATGTTGATCCTGTTCGGCGCGGCGTGCCTCGGCATCCTCGTCGAGGCCGCGGTGCCGCGCCGGTCGCGCAACGCGATCCAGCTGGGCCTGGCGTTCCTCGCGGTGGTGGCGTCGTTCGTCGCGGTGGTGGCCAACAACGGCAAGCAGACGATCACCATCGGCGGCGCGGTCGCGGTGGACGGCCCGACGCTCTTCCTGCAGGGCGCCATCCTGCTGCTCGGCGGCGTCTCGCTGATGCTCATCGGTGAGCGGTCGATCGAGAACGGTGGCCCGTTCGTCTCCCAGGCGGCGATCACCGTGGGCTCGCAGAAAGACCTGCGGCAGGCGGGCGACCAGCCCGGCGCCACCGAGGTCTACCCGCTCACCGTGTTCGCCCTGGGCGGCATGCTGCTGTTCGTGGCGGCGAACGACCTGCTGACCATGTTCGTGGCGCTTGAGGTCTTCTCGCTGCCGCTGTACCTGCTGTGCGCGCTGGCCCGGCGGCGCCGCCTGCTCAGCCAGGAGGCCGCGCTCAAGTACTTCCTGCTGGGGTCGTACGCCTCGGCGTTCTTCCTGTTCGGCGTGGCGCTGATCTACGGCTTCTCGGGCGGCATCGAGCTGGGCCAGGTGCACGAGGCGGTGGCCAGCCCGCAGCGCAGCCAGGTGCTGCTGTACGCGGGCCTGGCCATGCTGGCGATCGGCCTGCTGTTCAAGAGCGCGCTGGCCCCGTTCCACGTCTGGACCCCGGACGTCTACCAGGGCGCGCCCACGCCGATCACGGCGCTGATGGCGGCCTGCACCAAGGTGGCCGCGTTCGGTGCCCTGCTGCGCGTGCTGTACGTGGCGTTCGACGGCGTGCGCTGGGACTTCCAGCCGGTGCTCGGCACGATCGCGGTGCTCACCATGCTGGTCGGCGCCGTGCTGGCGGTGACGCAGACCGACCTGAAGCGCCTGCTGGCCTACTCGTCGATCGCGAACGCCGGCTACCTGCTGGTCGGCGTCCTGGCGCTGAACGAGGAGGGCCTCAGCGGCACCATGTTCTACCTGGTGGCGTACGGCTTCTCGGTGCTCGCGGCGTTTGGCATCGTGACCCTGGTCCGCGACGCCGATGGCGAGGCCACCCACCTGTCCCGGTGGGCCGGCCTGGGCCGCAAGAGCCCGCTGTTCGCCGCCGTCTTCACGTTCATCCTGCTGGCCTTCGCCGGCATCCCGCTGACCAGCGGCTTCACCAGCAAGTTCGCGGTCTTCGGCGCCGCGGTCGAGGGCGGACAGACCTGGCTCGTCATCTTCGGCGTGATCACCAGCATGCTGATCGCCTTCCCGTACCTGCGGGTGGTCGTGATGCTCTGGCTGAGCGAGCCCGGCGAGTCGACCCCCACGGTCTCCATCCCCGGCTTCCTGACCTCGGCCGCGCTGACCATCGGCGTGATCGCGACGCTGGCGCTGGGCGTGGTGCCCGCCCCGCTGATCGACCTGACCCGGGACGCGGCAACCTTCGTCCGATAACGATCGCCCACGGTTTGCGGGCCCCGGTTCTTCACCGGGGCCCGAACTGTTTCCCGATCAGCCGCAGCAGGTCGGCATGGGTGTCCGGGTCCGCCGCCACCAGAATTCCGCCCACGCCGCTGTGCAACTCGTGACCTTGCAGGTTGGTGACAACGCAGCCCGCGGCCCGGCAGAGCGCGATTCCGGCCGCGGAATGCACGGTGTAGGTCTGGTGCCCGTCGGAGAGGTACGCGGCCCGGCGTCCCGCCGCGGTCCACGCCACGGCCAGGGCAGTCGACACAACCCGCGGCCGGTAGGTGGCGACAAATTCCCGATCGGCAAGCAGCGCGACCGCCCGAAACTGCGGGTCGTTCGGGAACGGCGGATCCAGGTTGACGTCCACCAGCCGCGACCCCACCTCGGGCGTGAGTTTCTCGTCAGTTCCCGCCCGGCGCACGAAGGCTCCCGCGCCCGCCGTCCAGAACACTTCCCCGGCAAACGGGTCCGCGATGGCCGCGGCCGACCCGTCCTTGAGCGCCACGTTGACCGAGACCAGGCTGGTGCGTGCCGCAAAGTTGAGCGTCCCGCAGAGCGGATCGACAAGCCAGGTGCGCCCGGACGCGCCGGTGCCGCTGCGCCCGCTCTCTTCCCCGATCACATAGTCGTCCGGCCGAGCCGCCCCGAGAACCGCGAGGATGGCCGCCTCAGCCTCGATATCAGCGGCCGTCGCGAAGTCCCCGTCGCCCTTGTCGACCCGAGCAAGCGACTCCCCAAATCGCTCCCGCACAACGACCGCCCCGGCCTCAGCCGCCGCGATCGCAAGCTCCCCATCCGTGATCGACATACCGCGAAGGCTAGCCACTTCGGCCCCCGCTCCAGCGCCGGGAGGACGATATGCACGGATCGAGGCATTTGGAGCCGTCACGCTACCGGAACGCGGGAAACCCCTGCGGTGCCGCCGGCGCGGCAGTGCTGAACGCCCCGGGTCCGGCTCTGCTTGTCCTGGGCCGCGCCAGGAAGTCGAGATGAGTGAACGCCGCTTAAGGCTGGGTGGAAGTTCGGGGAAAGTCGGATTTCCGGCGATGTCCGGATGGTGGCTGGAAATGATCGGGAAGGCTGGATCGGGGACGGGGCCCCGCGAGCTCGCCGCAGGCGAAATGTCGAAGATGTACCACTGGGCCCGCCCGGCAGCCGCGTGCGGAGCGGAAGGGGCGCCTGGCGTGGCGCAAAACCGGGGACAGACCTCTACGCGTACGTGTGTCAGATTTTGATTTTGATCTTGCTGCTTGTACCCCTGGGACCGGAAGCGTCGGACCCATGTGGCATCGTGAAAGCGTGGTGAGCACCGGTGATATGACGCCGTCTTTTGACATGGCTCTGTCGTCGCTTGGCCTCGACATCGATCCGGCGGTCGATGCGTCGGTCACTGCGACGCTGGTTGCCGTGGAGGAGGCGCTTCGGGCTAACGTGGCCAGCGCCGATCCGCTGGTGGCCGAGGCGGCGCGGCATCTCGCTGATGCGGGGGGCAAGCGGTTCCGGCCGCTGCTGGTGGCGTTGGGGGCGCAGTTCGGTGATCCGGAGGCGCCCGAGGTCGTCGCCGCGGCGAATGTGGTGGAGCTCACGCACCTGGCAACGCTGTACCACGACGACGTGATGGATGAGGCGCCGGTGCGGCGGGGGGCGGCCAGTGCCAACTCGCGCTGGGGCAACTCGGTGGCGATTCTCGTCGGTGACTACCTCTTCGCCCGGGCGGCCGACATCGCGGCCTCGCTCGGGCCCGAGGCGGTGCATCTACAGGCCCGCACGTTCGCCCGGCTGGTGCACGGGCAGATCGCCGAGACGGTCGGGCCGCGCGGCAGCGATCCGATCGAGCACTATCTCAGCGTCATCACCGAAAAGACCGCTTCGCTGATCGCCACGTCGGCGCGGTTCGGTGGGCTGTTCTCGGGGGCGCCGGCCGAGTGTGTGGAGGCGCTCGCGGGCTACGGCGAGACCATCGGCATCGCGTTTCAGCTCTCCGACGACCTGCTCGACATCGCGTCCGAGTCGGATCAGTCGGGCAAGACGCCGGGCACCGACCTTCGCGAGGGCGTGCCTACGCTGCCCGTCCTCTACGCGCTGGCCGGCGACGACACCGACGCGTCCGCGGTTCGGCTGCGCGAGATCCTGGCCCTCGGGCCGATCACCGACGACGCGCTGCACGCCGAGGCGTTGACGCTGCTGCGCGAGTCGGTGGCGATGAAGCGGGCGCGGGAGACCGTCCGCTCCTACGCCGAGGAGGCTCGGGCACGGCTGGCCCCGTTGCCGGCGGGGGAGCCCAAGCGGGCCATGGAATCCCTGTGTGACTTCATAGCCGACCGCACCGGCTGAGCCGAGGTCCCGTATCACGAGACGACAGGCCGGGAGCGCGGCAGCTGTTCAGCCGGCCACCGGGTGACGGCCCAGCAGGCGGCTGCCCAGGATCATCAGCATCGATGCCGTCAGCATGGCCGCGGCCGCCACGATCCACATGGTCGGATAGTCGGTGGCCGTCGCCAGCGCGCCCAACCCCAGCGGACCTAGACAACCTCCGGCGTACACCCCGGTCTGGGTGATCGAGGTGGCCGCGGCCGGCGCCTGCGGATGCAGCCGGACTACCGCGAAGTTCATCAGACCGGGCCACGCCCACCCCAGCCCGAATCCGACCACCACGCCGACCAGCAGCGGCACCGGGCCGGACAGCGCCAGCACCGCCAGGCCGACCGCGCCGCCGGCCAGCAGGCCCGCGATCACGCCCACCTGGCGGCCGGGATGCTTGTCGGCCTGCCAGCCGCCGATGACCCGGGCCGCGCAGCACACCGCGCTGCCCAGGGTGAGCGCCAGCCCGGCCGGACCGGGTTCGATGCCCCGGGTCACCGCCGCGTCGACCAGGAACGTGCCCAGCGCGTTCGCCGAGCCGGCCGCCAGGGTGGCCGCCACCCCGATCACCACCAGCGCGCCGGTCGCCTGCCGGGCCTCCTCGCCGTGCGCGGCCCGCGGCCGCTCCAGGTCGGCGGGCACCAGCAGAACCGCCACCGCCGCCAGGCCGGCCGCCAGCACGAACGCCCACCGCCAGCCGACCGTCAGCGCCACCGCCGGTACCGCCGCGCCGGACAGCAGCGACGCCACCGGGATGGCCGCCTGCTTCACGCCGAACGACAGCCCCTGCCGGCCGGCGGGCACATGCCGGGAGAGGCTCGTGTTGCTGGCGAGCTGACCCATCGCGTTCGCGCCGGCACCGAGCGCGAGGATCGCGATGAGGCTCCACAGTGCATTCGCGGCCACCGCGACGGCCAGCAGCGCCGCCGCGGACAGGGCGATGCCGATCCGGGAGATCCGGGCGGCGCCGAACCGCTCGACGAGCGCGCCGGACGGCAGCGAGGTGAGCGCGCTGACGCCGAAGTACGCCGACACGGCCAGTCCGAGCCCGGCCGGAGAAAATTGAAGTTCATCACTGATCTGGACCGCGAGGCCGCCGACGAGGAAGACCGGGAGGGTCACCGCCACGGTCGTGGTCAGCGCACCGGCGGCGGCCCGGACCGGTCGGGTCGCGTTCGCGCTGGTAGGCGCGTTGCGAGCGGCGGGGATCTTGGGCTCGGTCATCCTCCGGAGACTATGCCCAGAGAATGCATCCGAGCGCGTTGAGTGCTAATGACCACACGCGTCGTGTAAATCGACCGTGATCCACATGCTTTTTGGCATTCCGTCGGCGGAAGATTATTCATATGGTGTAAGTCCCTGGCGTCGGAGGTAGCTGTGCGCGACCCCCTGGCGGAGCCGTCCGATCTGATTCGGAGCGTGTCACGCGCGTTGCGCGTCCTCGAGTCGGTCGGCCGGGCCCCGCGCGGACTCACCGTGAAGCAGATAGCGCGACGATGCGAGTTGACCGTCGCGACGACGTACCACCTCGTGCGCACACTGGCGTACGAGGGCTACGTGATCCGTCGCGAGGACGGCACGTACATCGTCGGTTTGGAGATCGCCGATCGGTACCGAGAGCTGGTTTCCGCCTTCCGCGGGCCGCCCGCGGTCGGTGAGGCGTTACGCCGGGCCGCCCTGGATACCGGCTACAGCCACTATCTCGGGCGCTTCGTCGGCGGCCGGATAGCGGTGACCGCCTCGGCCGAGGGCGCCCGCTCGCCGTTCGTCGACGACATGGCGCCCGGGTTCGACGAGGGCGGGCACGCCACCGCGCTGGGCAAGGCCCTGCTGGCCACGTTGACCCCCGATCAGCGTGCCCGGTACCTGCGCGATTACGGCATGCGCCAATTCACCCCGGCCACTCTCACCACTCCCGAGGCACTCGAAGCCGACCTGTCAGCGGGTGAGCGGCGCGGCATGCAGATCGAAATGGGTCAGTTCCGGCAGGGCCTCGCATGCGCCTCGGTGCTCGTCGTGCCCGACCGGGACATCGAGCGCCGACTCGTCCTGGCCTGCGCCTTACCGGCCGCCGAGATGCTCACCTCGGCCCGGGTGGTGCGCGCCAAGCTGACCGCGGCCGCCCGAAACGTGGCCGAGGCGCTGTCGGCCGGTGAGTCCGCCACTGCCTGACTTGGGCGGCTAAGACTCCGTTGAACCTCCCACTGTTCGCTCACGTAAGACAGGGTGCAGCGGGATATCAGCGGAGGGTGGTGACGGGGTGCGCTGTGAGCATGAGCACGATGACGGAGCGTACGTGCTGGGCGCCCTCTCGTCGGCCGAGCGTGCCGCCTACGAGCGCCACCTCGCGACCTGTTCCTTCTGCCGCGAGGCCGTGGCCGATATTTCCACTTTGCCGGATCTCTTGTCTAGGCTGGACGCCAAGGAGTTCGCAAAACTCCTTGATCCGACGCTCACCGTGGACGATCCGGCGCTTTCCGGCCGGCGGGCACACCCGGGCGCGTCGCTGCGGGACATGGCGGTCTCGTCGGCGACTTGCGCTAATCGCGGCAAAAGGCGCAAGGCATTGGGCGTACGGGTGATGAGCAGCGCGGCCGCCGCGGTGCTGGTCGCGGTGATCACCGCGGGGGTCCTGGTCTGGACGCGGGACACCGCCACGCCGGCCACCCCGCCGTCCGGCCCGGCCGTCGCCATGGCACCGGTCGCCGGCTCCTCGCCGATCACCGCCACGGTCAAGCTGACCAGCACCACCGGCGGCACCCGGGTCGAGCTGGTCTGCCAGTACGACAAATCGGCACAGCGGCCGGGCACGTTCCGGCTGATCGCTTACGGACCCGACGAGGACCAGGAACAACTCGGCTCGTGGCAGGCCGCGCCCGGCGCGACGTTCAGCATGCCGGGAGTCACGCATTTCGCCCGCGGCAGCCTCTCCCGGCTGGAGCTGGTGCGGTACGACGGAAAGGCGCTTCTCGCCTACGACGTCCCCTGACCTTCTGATTCCGGGTCAGCGGGGTGGCAAGGCGGTGACCGGCTCGGCGGTGGCGGCCGTCGGTCCGGTCACCGTCCTTTTCCGGCGGTTCTGCTTTCGGCGGTTCTGCCGGATGGCATCCGCGGTGAAGATGATCAGCGCGACCCAGACCAGGCAGAACCCGGCCAGCCGGGCCGGCGGCATCGGCTCGTGGAACAGCAGCAGGCCGCAGGCGAGCTGGAGGATCGGCGCCACGTACTGCAGGATGCCGATCCCGACCATCGACACCCGGTTGGCCGCCGCCGCGAACAGCAGCAGCGGCACCGCGGTGGCCACGCCCGCGCCGATCATGAGAAGCGTGTGCGGCACCGACACGTGGCCGAACTCGGCGTGCCCGGCCGCGGTCAACCAGATCAGGTACGCCAGCGCGGGCAGCGCGAGCACCCCGGACTCGACGAACAGGCCCTGCGCCGGCGGCAGCGACATCCGCTTCTTCACCAGGCCGTACGAGCCGAAGCTGGCGGCCAGGGCCAGCGCGATGTACGGCAGCCGGCCGTAGTCGACGGTCAGCACCACGACCGCGGCCGCCCCCAGCCCGACCGCCGCCCACTGCCAGCGGCGCAGCCGTTCGCGCTCCAGGGTCACCCCGAACACCACCAGCACCAGCGGCGTGATGAAGTAGCCGAGCGCGGTCTCGAGCACCCGGTCGGAGTTGACGCCGTAGATGTAGACCGCCCAGTTGACGGCGATCAGCAGGGCGGCCAGCGCCATCCCGCCGAACTGCCGCGGCGAGCGCAGCAGCTTGGCCAGGAAGCGCCAGTTCCGCATGACGGCCAGCAGCAGGCCGACGAAGGCCACCGACCAGATCACCCGGTGCGCGAGGATCTCCAGCGGTGTGGCCGGCTTGAGCAGCTTGAAATAGATCGGGAAGAAACCCCAGAGGGTGTACGCCAACAGGCCGTACAGATATCCGCTCCGCTCCTCGCCCATGCCCTCACCGTAAGGGCATGGGCGGTCGGCGGTCCTTGCATATGGCTCAGCTCACGGCCGGCCCGGTATCAGTCGTCGCCGTCCGGCACCAGCATGTTGAGGACCCAGCTCACGACGCCGACCAGCAGCGCGCCCAGCACCGCGCTCGGCCAGAAGTCGTCCACCTCGAACGGCAGGCCGAACTGCCCGGCGATCCAGTCGGTGAGCAGGAACAGCAGTCCGTTCACGACGAGCGCGATCAGGCCGAGGGTGAGGACGTAGAGCCCGCAACCGATGACCTTGATGATCGGCCGCAGCACCGCGTTGACGATGCCGAAGATCGCGGCGACCGCGAGCAGCGTCCCGGCCTGCTCGAGAATCGAGTCGGTGGTCAGCCGGATCCCGCTGATCAGCAGCGTGGAGATCCAGAGCGCGACGGCGGTGATTAACAGCCGGATGATGATGCCCATGGCACGCGATGGTGTCACGATCATGCCAATCGGGGGTAGATCTTGTGGCTATCGGCCCGGCGGACCGATCAGCTGGGCCTCGATCGGAGTCTCGGCAAGCGCCGCCCAGCGGACCGCGCGGCGGTTGACCACGCCGACCATGTCGGGCCGGATCCGGGTCATCCACTGCGCGACCTCGCCGAGGCCGAGCGCGCCGCCGATCAGAGTCGCCTCGTCCGGTCGCAGCGGCTGGAGCATCAGCAGGTCGGCCCGGGACGCCACGTCGACGTCGGCGGGGCTGAAGTCGTCGCGCACCACGAGGGTGGCCTGCCAGCCCGCTCCCGGGCGGTTGTCGGCGCCGACCGGGCCGACGTCCACCACGACCAGCAGCGGCTGGATGGCCGAGCCCGGGGCGATCTCGATGGCCCGGCCCGGCGGCACCACGGCGATCGCCTCACCGGGCACCGCGGCGCCCCGGACGAACGGCTCCCACGCCTGCGGCCGGGCGGTCTGCACCACGACCCGGGCACCCACCGCCATCGCCCGCAGCGCCACCAACTGGGCGCAGCGCACCCCGCCGATCAGCAGCGCGCGGGTCTGCTCGGGGCGGAACAGGCGGGCCACCACCGGGTTGCCGTGCCGGTTGCGGCCCAGCATCAGACCCGAGGTGCCGACCGGGAGGTGCAGGCCCTCGAACTGGTCGGCCGGGTGCACGCCGTCCGGCGGCAGGCCCGGCACGGCGGTCGGGGTGCCGCCCAGCGGCAGGGTCGCGGCCAGGCCCAGCAGGTGTTCGCCGTCGAGCCGGCGGACCGCCGCGTGCTCGGCCGACACCACCTTGCGCAGCGCCTGACCGGCCAGGCCCAGGCTGCCCGGGTCGGGGGCGGCGAGCCGGACGGTCATCTCGATCGGGGTGGGCCCGTGCGCCGGGCGCGGCCCGGCGGTCAGCGCCACCGTGGTGGAGGTGGCCGGCAGGGTGAGCATCCGCGGCACCAGCCGGCGGGCGGTCTCGACCCGCAGGTCGGGCCAGCGGCGCAGCCGGTACGTCGCCTGGGCGAGGCCACCGACCCGCAGGCCGGGCCAGGTCTCCTGAGCCGCGGCGCCGTCGTCGTCGTGGGCCAGTTCGGCGAGCACCCGGAGGGCCGCGGCCTCGCCGAGCGGGCGGGCCGGCGCCGCGGACAGTCGCCGCACCAGCTTGCGGACCAGGCCGCCGAGGGCCCGCCGCAGTTCCTCCTCGGACCAACCCTCGGACCGCAGCACCCGGACCGCGAGCAACGCGCGGCTGTGCCCGAGCAGGCGGCCCTCGGTGAGCTGCCGGTAGGAGTTGGCCGGGGTGCCCGCGCCGGCCCGGATCGACGGCGCGGGTGCGCCGCTGAGCAGCAGCTGGATCAGTACCGGCGGGTGTTCGGGGCCGGCTGCCGGCAGCAGCGAGGCCGGTGAGGGCAGCGCGGCCGACTCCTCGGCGAGCAGGCCGGCCGGGTCGCCCAGCTCGAGGATCGCGGTGCAGCCGAGACCGTCGATCAGTACGGCGCCCGGGTCGCCGGCCATCTCGGCCTGCTCCACACGCGAGCCCGGCGCGACGAACTCCAACAGCGACGGTGCCGCCGCACCGGCCGGGGCGGTGTGCCGCCGGCCGCTGAACCGCATCGCCACGCCGAGCCACTCGAACACCCAGCGGCCGCGCAGCCGCAGCCAGGTGAAGCCGAGAATCACGACGGCCGGCACGGCGGCCACGGCAAGCCCGACGGTGCCGTTGACCGCGCCGAGCAGCAGCACCACGGCAGCCACCTGGGTGCCGACGAACTGGCTGGCCCGGACGCCGAACAACCGTCCACGCCGGACCGTGCGTACGGTCGACCTGGGTTGCGGTTTGGCCGGACCGGTGAGGTCGCGGTAGTCGGGGCCGCTCGCCACCACCGTCACCCTGCACCACCCTTCTTTTCCCCGTTGCGCGGCCCATCGTAGGACCTGACCGTCACCGGTAGGGGGTGGCGGGTTATCCACAGGTTTGAAATTCGGGGTTCCGGCCTTTGAACCGGATGGCTACCGTCGTCGTTCGAGGGTGAAAGAAGAGTGGTCACCGCGTACGGCTGCCCCCCACGGTTGGTGCGGACGCGTTAACGTGGTGGCTCACGTCGATGTGCCGTCCATTAGGGATCGGGTCCGTCGGCGCCGAATATGAAAGCGGGGTGACGTCCGGGGTGGCCCAGACGCAATCAGATGCCGCGGTGATGGCGAGTGTCGCCGCGAAATTCGACAGCACCAACGACTCGCTGCAGTCCATGCTGTCGACGCTCATGTCCGAGCTGTCGGCTCTCGGCGGCACCTGGAAGGGTCTCGGCGCGACCGCGTTCGAGCAGGTCAAGACGCAGTACTCGACCGACCTCAAGGCGCTCAACCAGGCCCTGTCCGAGACGGCCCAGTCGATCCGTGAGTCCGGCAAGGGCTACACGGCGGTCGACACCGACCAGGCCGCCAACGTCGCCAGCACCGGCGGCAATTTCCAGCTGCCGCTCTAGGGCTGAGACGGGAGGAGAAAAATATGGCAGGCGACGGGGTTCTTCTCGTCAATTTCGGCGCGCTCCAGCAGGCGAGCGCCGACATCAACAAGGGTGTGAGCACCCTCCAGAGCCAGCTCGATCAGCTTGAGCGCGACGCGGCTCCGCTGATCTCCGAGTGGGACGGCGAGGCCAAGGAGGCCTACTACGTCCGCCAGGAGACGTGGCGCAAGGCTTCGGCCGAGCTGACCCAGATCCTGCAGAACATCAAGGGCGCGGTGGACCGGGCGTCCGAGGATTACCTCACCACCGAGAAGCAGGCGACCCAGCGCTTCCAGTAAGCGCAGCTGCACACGGACGGTTAACGGTCGGCTCAGCCCTCGGCGGTTGCACCGACCGTTTCCGTTTGGTCCGTTCTTGCGTGTTAAGTGTCCCCCGATCGCGTACTGGCCCAGAGTGTCCGGGAAGCTACGATCGGTGTTTGAATGATCGCGCCTAGCAATCGATACGGGGTTGTCGGTATGCTCCCGGCGACCATCCGAGGGCGCCGTACACCCGACTTGCCAGTCAGCGCACCGCCGCCCATTGTGATCGCCGCCTGACCTTGTAGGTTGTACGCGTTGAGATGGCCTCGTCGCGCGGTGGGGAGAGGTGGACGTGTCCGAGTGGGAACCGGCTACGGACGCCGAGGTCGCCATGCGGGATGCCCTGCGCACGGACGACCAGGAGACGTACTTCCGTATTCTGTCCGGCGTTGACCTGCTGTTACCGGTGTCCGCCGACGCCTTGGCGGGCCTCGCGCCGCTGGGCTGGGGCACCTGGAGCACGGGTGGCCGCACGCATGTGCTGGCCTTCACGTCGACCGCGGCGCTACAGGCCTGCCTAGCCGACTACACCGGCTCGGCCCGCCGGGTGCCGTACGCGGAACTGGCCAACACCTGGCCCAACCTCGAGTGGTGGCTGGCGGTAAACCCCGGCCTGCCGATCGAGGGCTACCTGCCGGCCTGGTTCGTGGCCCAGCTGTCCCGCGGTGACCTGCGGCTGCCCACGCGCGGCCCCGGCCGCGAGAAATCGCAGGCGAACCGCATCCAGGACCTGCACTCGGCAGCGCTGGCAGCCAACGCGGCAGCCGCCCAGAAGGAAGAGGCCGCGGCGGCCACCTATGGCCAGCCCGTCAGTGCCTCGCCTGCCGGATACCCGGTGGCCGCCTCCTCGGCACCGCCGGGCAGCCCGGCGCTGCCCGGGCATGAGCAGCCCAGCAGCGGCGCGCCGGCCGGCTACCCCGGCGCTGCCGCATACCCTGCCGCTTCCTATCCGGGTGGTGGGTCGGCCGGATACACCGGCTCGGCGCCCGCCGCTTACGCTCAGGCGGCCGGCGCCGGCTATGCGCAGCCGACCAGCGCCCCGCCGGCAAGTTACCCGCCGCTCGGCAGCGCCGCCGCGGCCGGATACCCGCAGCCCAGCAGTGCTCCGCCGGCCGGTTATCCGCCGCCGGGCAGTGTGGCCGCGGCCGGCTATGCGCAGCCGAGCAGTGCCCCGCCCGCTGGTTACCCGGCGCTGGGCAGTGCCGCCGCGGCCGGTTATCCGTCGCCCAGCGGTTCTGGCTACTCGCCGCCCAGCACTGCTCCGCCGGCTGGTTATCCGTCGTCCGGCGGCGCTGCCGCGGCCGGATACCCGTCGCCCGGCAGTGCGGCTGCCGCCGGATATCCGCAGCCCAGCAGTGCCCCGCCGGCCGGCTACCCGGTCAGCAGCGTGCCGCTCGGCGGCGCGCCGGCCAGCTACGCCCGGGCCGCCGCGGCCGCCGGTCAGCCGCCCGGGTTCCCCGCCGCCGACGAGGAGCAGCGGCCCGCCGACCCGAAGCCCGGCCAGGTCGGCCCCGGCGGCCTGCCGCTCCGGTCGCCCGGCGGCGTGCTGCCCAGCGGTCTGCCCTCCCGCACTCCCACCTCGGCGCCGCCGCCCGAGGTGCCCGCCGCCCTGTCGCCCGAGGTGCCCACCGCCTACCGGCCGCCGTCGGTGCCGGCCGGTTCCGGCTGGTCCACCGACCCGCGGGCGGCGACCGGCGGGCTGCCGGTGCGCACCCCGATGGCGAACACCCCGCCCGTCCCGGAGCACCTGACCGGGCAGCACCCGGGCGAGCCGGACCAGCGCTGGGGCCGCCCGGGCGCCGAGATGCCGGCGTCCACGTACCAGCCCAACGCCTTCCCGCAGGGGCCCGCCTCGCCGCAGGCCGCCGCGGCCCAGCGCACCGCCCCGGCGGATCCGCGCTCCGCCCCGGCGGATCAGCCGGGGCCCGGCTTCGGCAGCCCGCTGCCGCGCCGGCAGGCCACTCCGGCCAGCGAGCCGGCCCCGCTGACCTCGTTCCCAGCCTTCAAGACCCCGGCGGAACGGTCCGTCGGCGGCCCCGCCGCTCCGCCGGTCATCCCGGGTTCGCCGGGCAGCGACCGACCGGCTCGGCTGGGGGCGCCGCCGCTCGAGGTCCGCACCACCGGCGTGCCGCAGCCGAGCGCGCGTGCCCTGCCGCCGGCGCCTCCGTTCGTTCCGGCAAATGATGTGGAACGCGATCTGCACGACGCGGCCGACGGCGGCAGCACCGACCAGTTCCTCTCGACGCTGCTGCTGGCCACCGTGCTGGTGCCGGTGGCGCACCACTCCCGGCCGGGCAGCGCGCCCGGTGAGTCGGGCTTCGCGTTCCGCACCGAGCAGGTCGAGGGCGAGCAGTTCCTGGTCGTCTTCACCAGCAAGGACCGGCTGGCCGAGCACTTCGCCGAGCCGACCCGCACGGTGAGCGTCCGGTTCCTCGAGCTGATCCGGAACTGGCCCGACCCGGCCTGGTCCTTCTCGGTCAACCCGGGCACCCCGGTCGGCGCCAAATACCCTGGTCCGCAGGTCATCGCGCTGGCGAGTTGGGCCGCCGAGGCCGGCCTGGGCGCCGATCCGGTCGATCACGCCGACGAGGCGCTCGCCCCGGTGCCCGCGCCCGAGCCGGCCAGCGACGACGCCCAGCACGCCACGGTCATGCAGAAGACGCTGCCACCCGAGCAGGTCGACTACTACCTGGAGCGCGGCTACGACCGGGTGGCCGGTTTCGTGCACCGCGCCACCGAGGTCGAGCACCTGCATACCCCGGCCGAGTTGTTCGGTGCGCTGGGCCTGACCTACCACGGTTCGCCGCATCAGCCGGACGCCAAGGAGGCGTACGTGCTGCGGTGGCCGGCCTATCGACCGAGTCTCTACCGGATCCCGTACGGCGGCCAGAACGAGCAGGCGCTGCGCGCGATGGACGGCTGGGTGATCGAGCGGGCGCCGTTCCGGGGCAACGGTTTCGCCCCGGGCGAGGGCCGCGACGTGATCGCCGAGTTCAAGGTGGACAGTGTCCGTCTGCCGCACGGCGCCCAGCTGTGGCGCATCGACGCGGACGGCGCCGAGCACATGGTCGCCATCTTCGACAATGACGGTCCACTGTGGCGCCGGGTGGGTGAGCAATGATTCGCGACGGCTACGTGGTCACCTGGCAGGGCCGGGAGTACGACGCGGTCCCGGACGCCGACAACGTGCGGGTGTACGCCGCCCAGCCGGCCGACGGCTTCGACGAGGTCAAGCCCGGCCGCTACGTGCGCGTGCTCAGCCCCGACGAGTACGACGACCTGGTCTACGTGCGCACGGTCTGCTCCTGGCGCGGCGCACCGTTCCTGGTCCTGGCCGAGGCCGACAACTGGTTCCGCCTCGAGTACACCGGCGGCCGCGCCCCGATAGCCCGGCAGATGGGCCTCGAGGAGTTCGACTTCGGCGTCTACCAGGCCTGGGCGCCCGCCCACGAGATCAGCGATCTGATGGAGCAGCGGATCTGACCACGCGGCACGCCCGCTACGAGGCCGTCTCGGCCGGGCTGGCCGCGCTGGACGACGACGAGTTCCGGTCCCTGTTCGACGCGGACGTGGCCGGTCAGGCCACCGGCGTCGGCGGCCGCACCGGGACGGCGCTGTTCGACGGCAGCCCGGTATTCGTGAAGTGGGTGCCGCTCACCGACGGGGAACGGCAGCGCTCCGGCTCCACCGCCAACCTGTTCGGCCTGCCGCTCCACTACCAGTACGGGATCGGTTCGGCCGGCTTCGGCGCCTGGCGTGAGCTGGCCGCGCACCGGATGACCACCGAGTGGGCGCTGAGCGGCCGGTATGCCGGCGTCCCGCTGCTCTACCACTGGCGGATCGTGCCGCGGGTGCCCGCGCCGGACCCGGATGACGTGGACCGGTGGGGACGTGGCTGGCGGCCCGGAGCGACCCGGAGGCTGTGGCGTTCGTGGACCGGTCCGTGCGGGAGGGCGTGGATTTTCTGGCCGGGCAGGGGCTGGTGCACTTCGACGCGCACTTCGGCAACCTGCTCACGGATGGCGAGCGGGTCTATTTCGCGGACTTCGGCCTAGCCCTGCACACGGGTTTCGGCCTGACGCCGGCGGAGTCCGGCTTCCTGCGCCGGCACGCCGGCTACGACCGTGCGTTTCACCGTCACTCACCTGAGCCAATGGCTGATCTGCCATGAGCTCGGGGTGCCGTGGGACCGGGCGCTGGACATGCTCTGCGGTCCGCTCGACCTCGACGGGCTGCCGGACGGCGTGGCGGCGCTGGTTGCCCGGCACGCGCCGACCACGGCCGTGATGGCCCCGTTCTGGCGCGGCCTGCTGACCGCGCCATCGACCTGACCTAGGACGTCTTGAGCCAGCGCAGCACTTCGCCGGTGATCACGTCGGGCGCCTCCTGGTGCAGGAAGTGGCCGGCGTCCGGGATGAGGCGCCATTCGTACGGTGCGATGACGTAGCGGCCGGAACCCTGCGCGGTGCGCGGCAGCGTCGCCGTGTCGAGTGCGCCGTGCAACTGGAGCGTCGGCGTGATCAGCGGGTGCTGCATGAGCTTGACGAACCGGTAGCCCTGTAGGCGCAGCGCGCTGCGGGCCACCCAGCGGTACGCCTCCAGCGCGCAGAACGCCGCCTGCGGGATCTGGATGGCATCGCGGCAGCGGCGCACGTAGTCGGCGAACTCCGGGGTCTGCCTCCACTGGGGACTGGACCAGCGGGTCATCAGCTCGCCGACCAGCGCCGCGTCGTCGCGGGTCAGGACGTGTTCGTATCGTGGCACCTGGAAACGCAGGATGGTGGCGGACGCCGCGAGCTGGCCGCGCGGGTCGGCGAAGAGTGCGGCTCGCAGGCGTAGCGGATGGGCTGCGCCCAGCACCACGAGGCGGCTCACCAGCTTGGGGTGGAAGGCCGCGGCGGCCCACCCGATCATGCCGCCGGCGCCCGAGCCGACGATCATCGCGTTGCGCTCGCCGAGGGCGCGGATCAGGCCGGTGACGTCGGCCGCCATGGTGTAGCCGTCGTAGCCGCGCGGGGGCTTGTCGCTGGCGCCGTACCCTCGCAGGTCGATCGCGACGGCCCGGAAGCCGGCGTCGGCGACCCGGGTCATCACGTCGTGCCAGGCCCACCAGAACTCGGGGAAGCCGTGCAGGAACAGGACGAGCGGGCCGGCGCCGGCCTCGACCACGTGGAAGCGGCTGCCGTTGGCCCCGACGAAACGATGCGTCCAGGGGCCCTCCACCAGGACGCACGACTCGTCAACCATGCCGTCCAGCCTATGCGGTGGGTGCTAATCCGTGGTCATCGCACCGGTTCGACGGCCACGATCTCGACGAATCTGCCGGGGCCGCAGCTGATGCGTACCAGGGCAGGTTTGGTGTTGATCTTTATGCGGTCGCCCTTGACCAGGGTGATTCCGTCGCCGGAGTACAGCGCGTACTGCGTACCGTCGTCGGTGGTGAGGCGGTAGCACGGACCGGAACCGCCGGCAGTCACCGTGCCCACCACCCAGCTGGTCTTTTTGATCGTGTCGGTGGGGTCGCGAGGCGGACCGGACGGACGCCGATCGACCGGAGGTGACGAGCTCGGGAGACTTGTCGGATTTGTCGCGCGCGGAGGCAGGGAAGACGGCGCGGCGGAGGGGGCCGGCGGGGAGGAGGCAGGCGCAGAGGAGGGCGGGGTGGCACCCGCGGGGGGCGCGGCAGCGGGTGAGCCGCCACAACCGCCGGAAACGGCCACCAGAGCCACCGTAGCGGCACAAATCGCCATCCTGCGAATCATCCGAACCCCTCCTGAAGCCGAACCGATAGGACGCGCCAGAGACCGCACCCGTTCCCCGAAACGAGCCGGCGCCCGGGGAGCGACTCCCCGGGCGCCGGCCTGAACCGGAAGGGTCAGAGCACGCCGACCGTCATCGAGGTGCCGTTCTGGCTGAGCACCGCGATCTTGACACCGAGACCGGGCAGCTTGACGCCCTGGTTCGGCAGTTCCTCGTAGAAGTACTTGCCCTTGTCGTTGAACAGCGGCGACGGCGGCAGCGGACGAACCGGCGACGCCTTGCCGTCGACGTGCAGCAGCATGCCGTCGGTCGGGGTCAGGCCGAACGGAGCGTCGTAGACCTGAATCCGGGACCGGAACGGAACGCCGTTGACGTTGTTGAACGGCTTCGGGTGCGCGTCGACGTAGAGGTTGCGGCCCTCACCCGGGTGCACGTTCGTGTTGTTGTCGGCCTGCGAGGTGTCCCAGTACGAGATCAGCAGACCGGTCTGGTAGTTGTAGTGCTCCACCCAGTCCGGCTTGGTGGAGACCCAGCCGAAGTTGTACGGGCCGGTCTTGAGGTACCGGTCGTACGACACGTAGCTGCGGTTACCCGCGATGTAGTAGTGCGGGTGCTGGCTGGTGACGCTGGAGCCGACGATCGAGAAGCCGTCGAGTGCCCAGGTCGTGGTGCCCTCGGCGCCGTCGGCCAGCACGGTCGCGCCGTCCGCCGTGATGGTCAGCTCGTCGCCGAAGAAGCCGCCCGCCGAGACGCCACCGTCGGTCAGGTAGTGCAGCCGGAACTGGATGGCCTGGCCCGCGTACGCGTTCAGCGGGATCGCGATGTTCGCCCAGGCACCGCCCGAGCTGCCGGTCAGGGCCGGCTGGCCGCTGCCGTCCACCGGGAGCGCGGCACCGTTGACCGTGCCGTTCAGCTTGGTCCAGGTCGTCCCGCCGTCGGTCGACGCCTCGAAGTAGAGGTAGTCGTAGTCCTCCTCGATCTCGTACCGGCCCTGCAGGGTGACCGCACCGCTGGTCTTGCCGGTGAGGTCGACCGCGTGGGTCAGCGCGTTGTTGAGATCGTCGGCGTTGCCGGAGAAGAACTGCTTGGTGCCCGCGGCCGGTGCGCCCAGGTCGCTCGTGACCGTCTTCTGGCCGAGGTCCACCACCACCGCCTGCGGCTTCTTGGTGTTGTACTCCTCCGGGCCCAGGTTAACGAGCTTCTTCTTGCCGGCCTTGACCGTGGTGTAGTTCAGCCAGCCGAGCTGCAGCTTGTTCCACGCGCCCAGGTCGCCCGGCTTGGTGCCGATGGCCTGGTCGCCGGCCGCGCCGAGGCGGCTCTGCGCCATCAGCGTCCAGTACTCGCTGTTGTTGTCGCCGCCGCCGCTGGTGTCGTAGTCGTCCGGCAGGCCGAGGTCGTGGCCGTACTCGTGGACGAAGACGCTGAGGCCGCCGTTCTCGGGCTGGATGGTGTAGTCACCGATCCACACGCCGGTGTTGCCGATCTGGGTGCCGCCGAGCAGGTTGCCGGACGGGCCGGTGCTGCCCTGGCCGGTGTAGAAGGCGTACCAGCGGTGGCTCCAGACGGCGTCCTCACCCTGCTGCGGGTCGCCGTCGGCCTGGTCGCCGCCGGCGTGCACGATCTGGAAGTGGTCGATGTAGCCGTCGGACTCGTTGAAGTTGCCGTCACCGTCGAAGTCGTACCGGTCGTACTGGTCGAACGACTTGACGTCCGCGGTCACCTCGGCGAGTGTGCGGCCGGCCGCGAGCTGGTCGGCGACCCACTTGTTGGCGGCGTCCTTGACCAGCTCCCAGACGTTGGAGCAGTTGCTGCTGCCGCACAGGTCCCGGCCGTACCGGGCCTCGTTGTAGTTGACCTTGACCCAGTCGGTGACCTGGCCGTCGACCGTGTACCGGCCGGACGACTGGGTCTCGAAGTAGGTCTTGACCGACTCGACGTTCTTGCCGGTGCCGAAGTACAGGTCCTGGTAGTAGTCGGCGGAGTAGTCCGCGCGCCAGTTGGTCGAGTTGTCCTTGGTGCGGTCCGGCTGCGGAATCGCGTTGTGCAGCGGGCCTTCCCAGGTCGACGGGCCGGGGGTGTCCGGGTCGTAGTCGATGTCCGGGTAGTCCGGGTGCCGCTCGTTGCCGAATTCGGCCAGGATCACGAAGATCCGGTCGGTGCGCTCACGGCTCAGCTCGACGTACTGGTCCTTGCCGCCCCGCTTGCCGCCCCGGGTGTGCCCGACCTTGAGGACCGAGCTGCCGTTCTTGGTCACCGCCTGGGCCCGGCCGCTGACCACATCGGACACCGCCTGCGTCCGCAGGGCGCGGCGTTTGTCCTCGAGCGGGTTGGGCAGGTCGTCCTTGGGCAATGCGCCCGGTTCGCCGGACTTCGCCGCCGGCGCCGTGTCAATTGGTGGTGCCGCCTGGGCCACCGTCGGGAGCATTACACCGACGCTGGTGACCATCGCGGCGCCGAGCAGTCCTGCGACTACTTTGCGCACCACGCATACCTCCGCATATGGGCCGGGCGCGGGGGTGCTGCCCGGCATGAATCAGCCCCGTGTTCAGGGGCTAGCGGTAAACGTATGCAAACGCACCGATGGCATGGAAGACCTAGAAAAATCGATAGCCATTGGTTATGTGTTATGGCCCGGACATAGCACGAGAAGAGGGCCGGCGAAATATCGCCGGCCCTCTCGGATTACATCGTTCAGTCCTCCGGTTTTGCGCCCTTCATCCCCTGCGAGATGAGATCCATGACCGCCGAGTCCTGCAGGGTCGTGACGTCGCCGAGCGAACGGTGCTCGGCCACGTCCTTGAGCAACCGCCGCATGATTTTGCCGGACCGGGTCTTGGGCAGCTCCGGCACCAGCATGATCTGCCGCGGCTTGGCGATCGGCCCGAGCGTCTTGGCCACGTGGTTGCGCAGTTCGGCGGTGAGTTCCTCGCCCTTGTCGCCCGCGGTGTCCACTTTGCCGCGCGGGATCACGAACGCCACGATGGCCTGCCCGGTGGTCGGGTCGGTGGCGCCGACGACGGCCGACTCGGCCACCGACGGGTGCGACACCAGGGCCGACTCCACCTCGGTGGTGGAGATGTTATGGCCGGAGATCAGCATGACGTCGTCGACCCGGCCGAGCAGCCAGATCGAGCCGTCGTCGTCCCGTTTTGCGCCGTCACCGGCGAAATACACCCATTCCTTACCGCTGCTCGCTGTGACGGCATCTCCCTGCCCAGCCCCGGCGCCGAACCGGGACCAGTACGTGTCGATGAACCGCTTGTCGTCGCCCCAGATGGTGCGCAGCATCGACGGCCACGGGTCGCGCAGCACCAGGAAGCCACCGCCGCCGTTCGGCACCGACTGGGCCGTGTCGTCGACGACGTCGCCGGAGATGCCCGGCAGCGGGGTCATGGCCGAACCCGGCTTGGCGGCGGTCACCCCCGGCAGCGGCGAGATCATGATGGCGCCGGTCTCGGTCTGCCACCAGGTGTCCACCACCGGGGTGCGGTTGCGGCCGATGTGCTCGCGGTACCACATCCAGGCCTCGGGGTTGATCGGCTCGCCGACGCTGCCCAGGATGCGCAGCGACGACAGGTCGTACCCGGCCGGCAGGTCGTCGCCCCACTTCATCATGGTGCGGATCAGGGTGGGTGCGGTGTAGAGGATCGACACCTGGTACTTGTCGACGAGCTGCCAGAAGCGGTCCCGGCCCGGGGTGTCCGGCGTGCCCTCGTACATGACCTGGGTGGCGCCGTTGGAGAGCGGCCCGTAGACGATGTAGGAGTGCCCGGTCACCCAGCCGATGTCGGCCGTGCACCAGTAGACGTCGGTCTCCGGCTTGAGATCGAAGACGGCGTGGTGGGTGTACGACGTCTGGGTCAGGTATCCGCCGGTGGTGTGCAGGATGCCCTTCGGCTTACCGGTGGTGCCGGAGGTGTAGAGGATGAACAGCGGGTGCTCGCTGTCGAACGGCTGCGCGGTGTGCTCCGGGCTGGCCTGCTCGACGGTCTCGTGCCACCACTTGTCCTTGTCGGTCCAGGCCACCTCCTGCCCGGTGCGCCGGATCACCAGCACGTTCTCGATGCTCGGGCACTTCGCGACGGCCTCGTCCACGGTCGGCTTGAGCGCCGACGGCTTGCCCCGCCGGTACCCGCCGTCCGCGGTGATCACGAGCTTGGCGTCGGCGTCCTGGATCCGGGTGGAGAGCGCATCCACCGAGAAGCCGCCGAACACCACGCTGTGCGTGGCGCCGACCCGGGCGCAGGCCAGCATCGCGACCGCGGCCTCCGGGATCATCGGCAGGTAGATGGCCACCCGGTCGCCGGCGCTGATGCCCAGCTCGGTCAGCGTGTTGGCCGCCTGGCTGACCGACTTCAGCAGGTCGGCGTAGGTGACCGTGCGGGTGTCGCCGGGCTCGCCCTCCCAGTGGATCGCGACCTTGTCGCCGTGACCGGCCTCGACGTGCCGGTCCACGCAGTTGTACGCGACGTTCAGCTCACCGCCGATGAACCACTTGGCGAACGGCGGGTTGGACCAGTCCAGGATCTCGTCCCACGATTTTGCCCAGCTGAGCCGCTCGGCCTGCTTCGCCCAGTAGGCGAGGCGATCGGCCGCCGCCTCGTTGTACGCATCCGCTTTGACGTTGGCGTTCGCCGCCAGCTCCTCCGGCGGCGGGAACTGCCGCGTCTCCGAGTACAGGTTCTCCAACGTCTCGCTCATGAGGGCGGCTCCTCTTAAATTCACGTCTGACCGGGGCTTCTTCGTTTGCAGATTAGTTCGGCCGGTGCGACCCGGCGATGTTTGCGGCCAAGGGCGCGCCCGATGGCCACGTGGGCGCGCTGGATGACCGGAACCTGCGTAGTACTGCGCGAATCATGCCATTAGTGAACCGATTCGCGCAGCAACCGTCGCGCCACTTTTACCGGCTACCGTGGTCGCGTGGATCCGCTAGCCCCCCTGCTCGACCTGGCCGACGTCGCTCCCGCCCTGGCCGCGGCCCGGGACCGGGTGGACGCCGCGATGCGCCACCGGGCGCTGCGCCGGCACGGCGGCCAGGTCGCCGCCGAGGTGAGCCTGCGCGCCGCGGTGGCCAGCGCCGCGCTCGAGGGCCACGCCTACGACCTGGACGACGTCCGGGCCGGCACGGTGACCGATCCGGTGCTGCAGGGCGCGCTGCGGGTCGCCGAGGGCGTGCCCGGCCTGGTCGACCTGTGGCCGCGCGCGCCCAGGCAGGTGCTGGCCAAGCTGCACGTGCTGGCCGCCCGCGGCGTGGTCACCCCGGACGACCTGGGCCGCTTGACCGCCGGCGCTGACCGGATCGACGCCCTGGCCGCGCTGGTGGCCGGAAACGAGCAGACCCCGCCGCTCCTGCTGGCCGCCGTGGTGCACGCCGAACTGATCACCCTGCGCCCGTTCGCCGGCCCCGCGGGCGTCGTCGCCCGAGCCGCCGCCCGCCTGACCCTGATCGGCCGCGGCCTCGACCCGCGCGGCCTGGTGGCGGCCGATGTGGGCCATCGCGACCGCGAGCCGGAATACGTCGGTGCCGCCGGCGCCTACGCCACCGGAACCCCCGACGGCGTGCGCTCCTGGCTGCGCCATTACGCCGCCGCGGTCACCGTCGCCGCCGACGAGATCACCCGCATCGGCGACGGCGTCCTCGCAACGGTCTGACCGTTGGCCCCTGCCATACTCCAAACCGTGGAGAGCAACTGGACCCGCCCCTACCGGCCCGGCATCGGCCGCTGGTTGGTGATCGTCTGGGAGGCGGCCGCGCTGGCGCTTTTCGCCTGGGCCACGATCCGCCAGTTCGACCTGACCGGCCACCACGTCACGCTGGTCGGCTGCACGATGGCGGCGCTCTGGGTGGTGGGCGCCCACCGCATCCTCCAGATGGGCGCCTACGTCGGCGTCACCGGCCTGCGCATCCACGGCCTGCTCCGCTCCCGCACGATGCACTGGCGCGAGGTGGCCCACGTCCGCCTGCACAAGGCGACCCATCGGGTGGGTCCCTGGGAGATCGAAAGCGGCATGACCGTCCTGATAGACCGCCACGACGGCTCCACGATCAACACTGAACTCTGGGCCCAGGGAGTCGACTTCCACTCCCGCCCCGGCGTTTTCCGAGCGGTCTACCACGAACTTCGCACAAGACACCAAAAAGCAACTTCATAGGTACGGGTAAAGCCAGGTCCCCGGAACAACGCCACGCTGGCTGCAACTCACTCTCCGCGCGCAGCCGCCGGGCTGTCCCGCGGGGCTCGGCTCCGCCCGCTCGCCGGCTCTCCGCTGCCCGACGCCCGCTGCCCGACGCCCGACGCCCGCTGCCCGACGCCCGCCGGACAGAACAGAGCCGGCGTCCCTTGAGGGGCGCCGGCTGTATGCCCGTCCAGACCGGGTTATCAAGCGTGCACCTGGGTCGTTGTCGACAGTCCAGAAGCCCGAGGGCTAAAGGTCCCGCCGCAACGTGCCTGCCGTGGCTGATCGCGCGTGGGTTCCCGGTGGCCGCGCACGAGACGCCGCTGCTTCCCCGAATTTCAAGGTCTCCCGGCAACCCGGGCTCTCCCAAAATCCAAGTCCTCCGCATCAGGCCTCGCCGTTTCTTTCTACGCCGCCGCTCCCTTGATCGCCAGGCCTTCCCCAGGCAAACCCGGCCTTTCGCATTAGTCAGACCAAACCCATCCACCCAGCTCACTCCCCACCAGCGCCACCCCCCGCCGGCATCAAATCGCCCACCGGCCGCCATGGCCCACCCGCCCTTGACGCGCGCCACCACCGCCGGCTGAGCTTGGTCCCGGCGCCACCGCCCCGGCCCGCACGAACTCGCCCTGCCGGTCGCCGTGCACGAACTCGTCCTGCCGGTCGCCGTGCGCGAACTCGCCCTGCCGGTCGCCGTGCGCGAACTCGCCCCGCGATCGCCGAGCATGGCACTCGCCGAGGCGTTTTGCCGATAAACGTCCGCCTTGGCCCTCGCCTGCGTCGCGACGTTGTCGATCTTCAGTTCGGGGATGGGGATGGCAGTAGATCGACAAGATCTGCCGAGGCGAGCCATCGGTGCCCGGTAAAGCGGTAATTATCGGATATGTTCCGGCAACACGGCGGTCACCGGTCGCCGAGTGGCACGACCGTGGCCGCCCGGGGGTGGCTAGGCGAGTGCGCGGCGGCGGTGGCGGGCGTAGAGCGCGAACCCGATCGCCGCGCCGACGCCCACGCCGAGTGCGGCCGCCACCGGGACCGCCGGGCGGTCGCGCAGCCTGCGGCCCAGGGCGATCGGGTGGCGGAACTCCAGGATCGGCCACGAGTTTTCGATGGCCGCGCGGCGCAGGGGGCGGTCCGGGTTGACCGCGCTCGGGTGGCCCACCGCCGACAGCAGCGGCAGGTCGCTGGCCGAGTCGGAGTAGGCGTAGCAGTCGGCCAGCTGGTAGCCGCGCTCGTCGGCCAGGGCCTGGACGCCGGTGACCTTGTTGGGGCCGGCGGCGTAGAACTCGATCTCGCCGCTGTAGCGGCCGTCGACGATGCTCATCCGGGTGGCGATGACGTCGGTGATGCCGAGCAGGTCGCCGATCGGCCTGACCATCTCCTCGCCGGACGCCGAGACCAGGACCACGTCGCGGCCGGCCTGCTGGTGCTCGCTGATCAGCGTGGCCGCTTCGGCGTACACGTAAGGGTTTATGAGTTCGTTGAGGGTTTCCGCGACGATCTGCTGGACCTGTTCGACCCGCCAGCCCTTGCACAGCGCGGCCAGATAGTCGCGGGTGCGGGCCATGGCCTGCTCGTCACCGCCGCCGCCGAGGCGGAACATCAGCTGTGCGTAAGCGGATTTGACCACGTCGCGGCGGCTGATCAGGCCGTCACGATAGAACGGCCGTCCGAAGGCCAGGGCGCTGGACTTGGCGATGACGGTCTTGTCGAGGTCGAAAAACGCGGCGCTGCGGCCCACGGGCCGAAAGTGTAGCCGGAAGTCGTTCATCGGCGCCGTCCCCGCCGCGCCGTGCGGGGGTCTCGGTGACGCGCTGTGAAAACGGTCAGAGCGGCAGCACCGCCGCAGCGAGTCACAATCGGTACTCGACGGTGCGGCTCCGGTGAGGCATGCTAGTGCTTGTTGCGACCGGGATTCACGTTGCTACGGCCGCTTTCCATCACCTGAACCCTCGGTGATTGCGCCCCCCGCGATCACCGAGTCGATTCGGCTCGACCCCCCCGGAGCCGAATCTTCGGACGGCCCCCGTCTCCCCCGACGGGGGTCGTTCCCTATGCGCCGGTGGCCTGGGTCGCCTCGGTGTCCGATACGGATGACTCGGCCAGGCCGAAGAAATCCGACAGGCCGGTTACGTCGAGTACACGGCGGAAGGCCCGCGTCGGGTTGATCACCAGGAACTGCGCCTCGGCGTCGTTGGCCGCCTTGTAACCCTCGATGAGTGCGCCTAAGCCGGTCGAGTCGATGAAGGTGGCGCCGCGCAACTCGACGCGGAGCACGGCCGGGGACCACTCGGTCACCGCTTCCTGCATGCAGCGCGCCAGGTCGTCGCAATTGGCGTAATCGATCTCGCCGCGCACGGTGACTGTGGCCGTGCCGTCGTCGTCAAGCCTGCGCTGGATCGCACTTTCCATGCCAACCCCATCAATCCGTGTCGGCCCAACATACCCAAGGCGCGCCCAATTCACTCGCCCGCGTGTCTGGTTCTGTCCGGATTCCGGCGGCCGCAAATACCAGATCGGGACGCCGGGAAGCCGTTATCCACAGGATTCCGAGTTATCCACAGGCAGGGAAGTTTCGCGTTGCCCGGGCCGTCCGGCCGCCGCGAAGGTGGGCGCCTCATCCGCCCGCCGCTCGCGTTGGAGTGCCGATGTCCGACCCGCGTCTGCCCCTCGTCGTCACCGCCGACGCCGACCTGCTCGACGATCTGATCCGGCTGGCCGCCGCCGGAGGCACCGAGGTCACGGTGGCTCCCGATCCGGCCGCGGCCCGCTCCCGCTTCACCTCCGCGCAGCTCGTCGTGATCGGCGCCGACCAGGTCGGCGCGTGCCTGCGTGCTCGGCTGCCGCGCCGTCCCCGGTTGTTCGCGGTGGCCCGGCAGAAGTTCACCGCCGACGTCTGGGAGGCCGCCCACCTGCTCGGTGCCGAAAATGTCTGCACTGTGCCCGCCGCCGAGCCGTGGCTGGTCGACCGCTTCGCCGAGCGTCCCGGCCGCCCGTACGGCCGCGTGCTGGCGGTGATCGGCGGCCGGGGCGGGGCCGGCGCCAGCATCCTGGCCGGCGGGTTGGCGGTCACCGCGGTCGCGGCCGGTCACCGCACCCTGCTGGTCGATGCCGATCCGCTGGGCGGCGGCCTCGACCTGCTGCTCGGCTGGGAGCAGGTGGACGGCCTGCGCTGGTCCGCCTTGGCCGAGGCGGGCGGCCGGGTGGACCCGCCGGCGCTGCTCAACGCTCTGCCGCATCGAGGCGACTTGGTACTTCTCTCGTTCGCCCGGGATGAGGCGCCGGCCGTACCCGGTGAAGCCATGGCCGCCACCCTGGACGCCGGCCGCCGGGGCCGCGACGTGATCATCGCCGACCTGCCCCGGCAGCTCGACGACGCCGCGGTGCTGGCACTCCAGGCCGCCGATCAAGCCGTCCTGATTGTCCCGGCCGAACTGCGCGCCACCGCGAGCGCGGCCCGGGTGGCCCGGATGGTGCGAGTCCATCGCGACGACCTGTCGCTGGTGGTTCGCGGCCCCTCGCCCGGCAGGCTCAAACCCCGGGAAGTGGCCTCGGCTCTGGGTCTGCCGCTGATCGGTTCGCTGCGTCCCGAGCCGGCGATGTGCCATGCGCTGGAGCGCGGCGAAGCGCCGGCCAACGCCGGCAAGGGACCTTTGGCCGAGCTCTGCCGCCGCCTCATTGGTGATCTCGTACGCGAGACCCAGGTGCCCGCATGAGCGAGTACGGGGGACTCGCCTCCTCGTTGCGGCAGCGGTTCGCGGTCGAGGGCGTGGAGGCAACGCCGGCCGCCGTGGTGCAGGCGGTGCGGCGGGAGACCGGTGCGGCGGCGCTGGGCGACACCGCCGTGCTGCGCCTGGCCGACCGGGTGCGCGACGAGCTGGTCGGCGCCGGCCCGCTGGCCCCGCTACTCGGCGACGTCGAGGTCACCGACGTGCTGGTCAACGGCACCCAGGTCTGGGTCGACCGCGGTGCCGGCCTGCAGCGGGCCGCGGTCGCCTTCCGCGATGCCGACGAGGTGCGCAGGCTGGCGCAACGGCTGGCCGCGGCGTGCGGGCGCCGGCTCGACGACGGGCAGCCGTACGCGGACGCCCGCCTGCCCGACGGCACCCGCCTGCACGCGGTACTGCCGCCGGTCGCCGCCGAGGGCCCGTACCTCTCGCTGCGCACCTTCCGGCAGCGCCCGTTCAGCCTCGGCGACCTGGTCGACCACGGCACGGTCGCGCCCACGGTGGCCCCGGTTCTGACCGCGATGGTGTCCGCGCGCCTCGCGTACCTGGTCACCGGAGGAACCGGAAGCGGCAAGACCACCCTGCTCTCGACGCTGCTCGGCCTGGTCCCGTCGACCGAGCGGATCGTGCTGGTCGAGGACGCGGCCGAGTTGCGCCCGGTGCACCCGCACGTGGTCGCGCTCCAGTCCCGCACGGCCAACGTGGAGGGTGCCGGTGCCGTGGGCCTGACCGACCTGGTCCGGCAGGCGCTGCGGATGCGCCCCGACCGGCTCGTGGTCGGCGAGTGCCGAGGCGCCGAAATCGTGGATTTGCTGGGCGCCCTCAACACCGGCCACGACGGCGGCGCCGGCACCCTGCACGCCAACACCCCCGCCGACGTACCGGCCCGGCTGGAAGCGCTCGGCCTGCTCGGCAGCCTGCCCCGGGCCGCGCTGCACGCCCAGGTGGTGGCCGCCCTCCAGGTGGTGCTCCAGGTGCGGCGCACCGATCGCGGCCGGGTGCTCGATTCGGTCAGCGTGCTGCTGCCGGCGGGCGAGCAGCGCCTGGCCACGGTGGTCCCGGCCTGGCGGCGCTCGCGTGGGGCCGGCCCGGGTGCCGCGGCCCTGGCCCGGCTGCTGGCGGTTCGCGGCGTAGCGGTCCCGGCCGTCCTGGAACCACCGGCGGGGGTGGGCGCATGAACCGGCGCGCGATCGGCCTGTCCGTCGGCGCTGCGGCCGCGCTGGCGCTGGTGGCCGGGGGACCGGTAGCCGGGGCGATCGCCGCGGCCTACGCCGGACTGGCGGGCCGCGCCCTCCTCCGCGTGCAGCGACAGCGCCAGGCCAAGGCGGCGAAGGCAGCGGCGTTGGACGACCTGTCCGCGCTGGCGGCCGACCTGCGGGCCGGCCTGCCACCCACGACGGCGTGGGCTGACAACTTCGGCCAGCCGCCGGGTCTTGAGCGGCTGGGGCGGCTGGCGGCGTCGGTGTGGCGGCTGGCCGAGCGGACCGGGGCGCCCGCCGCCGACCTCGTCGAGCGGATCGAGGCCGACGCTCGGGCGGCGGACCGGGCCCTGGCCTCGGCGGCCGCTCAGGCTGCCGGGGCGCAGGCCACGGCGCTCCTGCTGGCGGGGCTGCCGCTGGGTGGCATCGGGCTCGGGATGACGATCGGCGCCGATCCGGTACACGTGCTGCTGCGGACGCCGGTGGGTGCGGCCTGTGCTCTCGGGGCCGTGGTGCTCCAGTGTGGTGGCCTGCTCTGGGCCGAGCGCCTCGTCGCGGGAGTGGCTCGATGACGGCGGAGTGTGCGGTCGCCGCGCTGTTGGAGAGCGGCGGTCCGGTGCGGGTGTCGATGCGGCCCTGCTGTGTGCTGGCGCTGGTCGGGGGCAGGGCGCCGGCTGATCCGGAGTTGCGGGAGTCGTTCGTGTGCCCGGCGGCGGAACCGGCCGAGGAACTGCCGGCCCTCGGATCGGGAGTGCCGACGTGACGGTCCTGCTGGTCGCCGCGGCCGTGGTGCTGGCTTTGCCGGTGGGCTGGCCGGGAGGCGTACGACGGCGTCTTGATCTTGCCCTTGCCACGAAGGCAGATGTGCCGTCCCGGCCCGCCAAGCCGCCGGCCGATGAGGGACGCCGGTCGAGGCTGCTGCTCGCTGCGGTCGCCGGGCTGGCCATGGCGGGTCTGGTCGGTGGGTGGTTCGGCGTGCCGCTCGGGGTTGGTGCCGCGGTCGGGGCCGAGCGGCTTCTGCGGCGCCGGGAGCCGCCGGGGGTGCGCAAGGAACGGCTGGCCGCCTCGGCTGACCTGCCGCTCGGCGCCGATCTGCTGGCGGCCGCGCTGCGGGCCGGTGCGCCGCTCGACCGCGCGGCGGCCGCGGTGGCCGAGGCGCTGGGTGGGCAGCTCGGCGAACGTCTGCAGCGGACCGCGCGGTCGCTGCGGCTCGGTGCGGAACCCGCCGAGGCCTGGGCGCACCTGGCCGGGGTGACCGGTGCCGATCGGCTGGCCGCGGCGGCCGTGCGGTCCAGTGCCAGCGGCGGTGCGCTCGCCGGTGCGCTCGTCCGGCTCGCCGACGACCTGCGTGCCGACCGGGCCATCGCGGTGGAGCGGGCCGGGCAGCGGGCGGGCGTCCTCGTCGTACTGCCACTGGGTTTGTGCTTCTTGCCGGCCTTTCTGCTGGCCGGGCTGGTTCCGGTCCTGATCGCCGTGCTCGGTGACGTGCTCTGACCTCCGGGACTCGTCCCGGCAAACCGCGGCAACCGCCGCACCCACCCACAACCGAATGGAGAACCACGTGCACAGACTGATCGCGCACTACATCCGCCTGCGGACCGAGGCCGGCGACGCGGGGATGAGCACAGCCGAGTACGCGATCGGCACGCTCGCCGCGGTGGCGTTCGCCACCGTCCTGCTCAAGGTGGTCAACGGGCCGAAGGTGATGGCGGCTCTCAGTGCGGTCATCGAGCAGGCCCTGAAGTGACCGGGCGCCGGTGGCCCGGCCGCGATCGGGGATCGTTCACGGCCGAGCTTGCGGCCGGGCTGCCGGCGCTCATGCTGCTGCTGTTCGCGGGCCTCACGGCGGTGACCGGGGTGACCGCGAAGGGTCAGTGCGTGGACGCCGCCCGGGCGGGTGCGCTGGCGGCCGCCCGCGGTGACGACGCCCGGCAGGCGGCGGCCCGGGTGGCACCGCCCGGCGCCGAGTTCGACGTGGTGACCGGCGCCGATGCGGTAACCGCGACCGTGCGGGCCCCGGTGCGGCTGCTCGGGTCGCTGCGGGTGATCACGGTGGAGGGTACGGCGGTGGCGGCCCGCGAGCCCGCGACGATCGGCTGGACGGAGTGAGCCGCGACCGCGGGTCGGCGTCGATCTTCGTGCTGGCGGTGGGCCTGCTCCTGGTGGCGGCGGGTCTGGCCGGAGCGGCGGTGGGCGCCGCCCGGGTGGGGCGGCACCGGGCCCAGGTCGCGGCGGATCTGGCGGCGCTGGCCGGCGCGGCACGGGCGATCTACGGCGAGGCGCCGGCGTGCGAGCGGGCGATCGAATATGCCGTGGCGAACGGCGGCCGGCTGACCGCGTGCACGGTCGACGGCCTGGAGATCGTGGTCCGCGCCGAGGTCGAGGTCGAGCCGCTGCCGGGGCTGCGCCGGCGGGCCGGGGCGGTGGCGCGGGCCGGGCCGGTCTACGCCGCCGCGAGTGCGGCCAGCACCACGTCCAGGACCACGACGGCACCCGGCTTGTGCAGGGGATTGTTGCCGTTGCCGCACTTCGGAGACTGGACGCAGGACGGGCAGCCGGTCTCGCAGCCGCACGCGTCGATCGCCTCGCGGGTCGCGCTCAGCCACTCCGCGGCCGTGGCGTATGCCCGTTCGGCGAAGCCCGCGCCGCCCGGGTGCCCGTCGTACACGAAGACGGTCGGTGCCTCGGTGTCGGCGTGGTTGGCCGTGGACAGGCCGCCGATGTCCCAGCGGTCGCAGGTCGCGATCAGCGGCAGCAGGCCGATCGCCGCGTGTTCCGCGGCGTGCAGCGCGCCCGGGAAGTCCGGCGGCTCGACACCGGCCCGCTCCATGGCTCGCGGCGACACGGTGAACCAGACCGCGACCGTACGCAGCTCGCGGGCCGGCAGGTCGAGCGGCCGGGTGTCGAGCACCTCGCCGGTGCCGAGGCGGCGCCGCTGGTAGGACACCACCTGGTTGGTCACGTCGACGTCGCCCAGGAACAGGCCGACCGGGCCGGCGTCCACGTACGACCGGACGGCCACGACAGACAGGTCCGTCACATCCCGGGCGTGCGTGGTCCAGTCCGGCTCCTCGGCGTGCACCAGCGCGACCGCGTCGTCCAGGTCGAGGTCGTCCACCACGTACGTGCTGCCCTGATGCAGGTAGACCGCGCCGGTGTGCAGCATGACGTGCGACGACGCCGGGTCGACCGTGCCGAGCAGCCGGCCGGTGCCGGTCTCGACCACCGAGATCGGGGCGCCGCCGGAGCCGCGCAGGTCGACGTCGGGGCGGCCGGTGTGGGTCCAGTACCAGCCGGACGGGCGGCGGCGCAGCGCACCGGACGCGGTCAGGCCGTCGACCGCCTGGCGGGCCGGTTCGCCGCCGAACAGGTCGAGGTCGGCCGCGGTGATCGGGCCCTCGACGGCGGCGCAGCACAGTTGCGGGCCGAGCACGTACGGGTTGGCGGGGTCCAGCACGGTCGCCTCCACCGGGCGGCCGAACAGGGCCGCCGGGTGGTGCACCAGGTAGGTGTCCAGCGGGTCGTCCCGCGCGATCAGCACCGCCAGCGCCTCGCCGCCGGACCGCCCGGCCCGGCCCGCCTGCTGCCACAGCGACGCCCGGGTCCCCGGATAGCCGCAGATCAGCACGGCGTCCAGGCCGACCAGGTCGACGCCGAGTTCGAGCGCGTTGGTGGAGGCCAGGGCGAGCAGGTCGCCGTCGAGCAGGGCCCGCTCGATCGCCCGGCGGTCCTCCTTGAGGTAGCCCGCCCGGTAGGCCGCCACCCGGTCGCCCAACCCGGGCACCGCCTCGTCCAGCTGCCGGCGGGTCACCGCGGCCACCACCTCGGCGCCGCGCCGCGACCGGACGAAGGCGAGCGTCCTGGTGCCCGCCACCACCGCGTCGGTGAGCAGGTCGGCGGTCTCGCGCAGCGCGGACCGGCGGGTGGGTGGCAGGTCGTCCTGGTCCGGCGGCAGCAACGGCGGTTCCCACAGCGCGAACGTGGTGGCTCCGCGGGGCGACGCGTCCTCGGTCACCGCCGTCACCGGCAGCCCGATCAGCCGGGACGCCGTTCCGGCCGGGTCGCCCGAGGTGGCCGAGGCCAGCACGAAGGTGGGGTTCCCGCCGTACCGGGTGGCCAGCCGCCGGAGCCGGCGCAGCACGTGCGCCACGTGCGAACCGAACACGCCGCGGTAGGCGTGGCACTCGTCGATGACCACGTATGAGAGCCGGCGCAGGAACGTGGCCCACCGCGCATGCCCGGGAAGCACCCCATGGTGCAACATATCGGGGTTTGTCAGGATCAAGCGCGCATGCTGCCTGATCCACTCCCGTTCGTCGCGGCCGGTGTCACCGTCGTATGTGGCCGCGCGTACGCCCTCAAGTCCGAAACCCACGACGGCCCGCAGCTGATCCGCCGCCAGGGCCTTGGCCGGCGCGAGGTAGAGCGCCGTGGCGCGCTCGTCTCCGAGCAGCCGGCTGAGCACCGGCATCTGGTAGCCGAGCGATTTTCCGGACGCGGTCCCGGTGGCCAGCACGACATGGGTCCCCGCGGCCGCGAGCGACGCGGCCGTTGCCTGGTGCTCCCAGGGCGTCGCGATACCCTGCCTCCGGCAGGCGGCCACGAACTCCGGGGCCACCCAGTCGGGCCAGTCCGCGGGCCGCCCGGTCCGCGCCGGCACCCGCTCCACGTGGGTGACCGGCGAGTCCGCTGCGGACGACGACAGCCGGCGCAGCAACGCGGCCGGACCGAGGGCGGTGGACGTCACGCCGAGCACTCTGACACCGGAGTGTGCCCAACCCCAAACGGGGTGCCATGCGGTGCAACCGACCGCACGGTGGTTAGATTCGCTGGGGAGATCGGCTGCCGGACGACCGTGCCCCGCAGGGAGGAGGAGCGATGGAGCTGTCCCTTGCGACTCGGACTGTCGCCGAGCACACGGTGCTCGAGGTCGGCGGCGAGGTCGACGTGTACACCGCTCCGCGGCTGCGCGAGCGCCTCGTCGAGCTGGTCGACGCCGGCGAGCGGAACGTCATCGTGGATCTCGGCGGCGTCGAGTTCCTGGACTCCACCGGCCTGGGCGTGCTGGTCGGCGCGATGAAGCGGCTGCGGGTGGCGCACGGCCGGTTCGGGCTGGTCTGTGCCAAGGAGCCGCTGCTCAAGATCTTCCGGATCACGGCGCTCGACCAGGTGTTCCCGATCTATCCATCGGTCGAGGCGGCTACCGGAGACAGCGACGGCAGCGGTTCGACTTCGTGATGGCGACGGTTCGGCTGTCCTTCTCCCCGGCGCCGGTGCACGTCCGCACCGCCCGGCTGGTCGGCGTGGCGGTGGCCCGTCGCGCCGGTGTCGCCGAGGAAACGCTGGACGAGGTCCGGCTGGCGATCGGTGAGGCGTGCACCCGGGCGGTAGCCCTGCACAACCAGTACGGTCTGGCCGACCTCGTGACGGTCGAAATGTCCGATTCGGACTCGTACACGGTACGGGTGATAGATCACGCGCCTCTTGAGGAAAGCATCGGTTTGCCGAGTTTGCCCCCGGACGAGTTGGCCGACGAGTCGCTCACCGACGAGGCGCTGACGACCGGCGTCGGGTTCGCGCTGCTCAAGGGATTCGTCGATGACCTGCAGGTTCGTCCGGTCGAGGACGGCCACGGCACCGAGGTTCGCATGGTCTGGCCGGTCCACCGGCGCTAGCCGGTAAAGATCAAATTTCAGTCATACCCCTCTGGCGCCGCGCTAACACAGCGGCGAATATCACCACGACACGGCCGGAACCGGGTGTGACCACCACCACGACCGGCCGATACAGTACGCGAGTTATCAGCTACTGCTCCTGGTCCCGCGTCCGCGGGGCCCAGTTGTCGTCTCCCCGGTGACGGGGGAGCGCCCGGGCGGTCTCGTCCGCCGGTCTCGGGCGCGTTTGGTGTACAGGAGGACATTGATGTCCGGGACCTTGATAACTTCTGCCGCGGGCGGAGTGTCCCTGAGTGGTTCAAACGTTACATTTGTGATTATCGCGCTGGTCTTCGCGCTCATTGCGCTGGGCTTCGCGGCGATGTTCGTCCAGTCGGTGCTCAAGGCCGGGCGCGGCACCGAGAACATGCAGGAGATCGCGGGAGCGGTCCAGGAGGGCGCCTCGGCGTACCTGTTCCGCCAGTTCAAGACGCTCGGGATCTTCGTCGTCGTCGCGGTCGTACTCCTCTTCCTCCTGCCGGTGCACGAGACCGACAACGAGACCTGGGTCAAGATCGGCCGCTCGCTGTTCTTCGTGGTCGGCGCCGTCTTCAGCGCCTTCATCGGTGGTGCGGGCATGGCGCTCGCGACCCGCGCGAACCTGCGCGTGGCCGCGGCGGCGGGCGAGTCCGGCGGCCGCGAGAAGGCCATGGGCATCGCGTTCCGCACCGGTGGCGTGGTCGGCTTCCTCACCGTCGGCCTCGGCCTGTTCGGTGGTGCGCTGGTCGTCCTGATCTTCAAGGGCGACGCTCCGACCGTGCTGGAGGGCTTCGGCTTCGGTGCCGCGCTGCTCGCCATGTTCATGCGGGTCGGCGGTGGCATCTTCACCAAGGCCGCGGACGTCGGCGCCGACCTGGTCGGCAAGGTGGAACAGGGCATCCCCGAGGACGACCCGCGCAACGCCGCCACCATCGCCGACAACGTCGGCGACAACGTCGGTGACTGCGCCGGCATGGCCGCCGACCTGTTCGAGTCGTATGCGGTGACTCTGGTGGCCGCGCTGATCCTCGGCCAGGCCGCGTTCGGCCAGGACGGCCTGATCTTCCCGCTGATCGTCTCGACGATCGGCGTCGTGATCGCCATCATCGGCGTGTTCATCACCCGGCTGCGCCCGTCCGACAAGAACGGCCTCACCGCGATCAACCGGGCGTTCTACATCTCGGCGCTGATCTCGGCGGTCGTGGTGGCCGTGGTGAGCTTCGTCTACCTGCCGTCCACGTTCGCGGGCTTCAACGACGACGGCATCGCCGCTGACATCCTCGACAGCGGTCAGGACCCGCGTTGGGTCGCGGTCGGCGCCGTCGTGATCGGCATCGTGCTGGCGGCCGCCATCCAGGCGCTGACCGGCTACTTCACCGAGACCAACCGGCGCCCGGTGCAGGACATCGGCAAGTCGTCGCAGACCGGTCCGGCCACCGTGGTGCTGGCGGGCATCAGTGTCGGCCTCGAGTCGGCGGTCTACTCGGCGCTGGTGATCGGCGCGGGCGTCTTCGGCGCCTACCTGCTCGGCGGCACGTCGCTGACGCTGTCCCTGTTCGCCGTGGCGCTGGCCGGCACCGGCCTGCTCACCACGGTCGGCGTCATCGTCGCGATGGACACCTTCGGCCCGATCTCGGACAACGCTCAGGGCATCGCCGAGATGTCCGGCGACGTCGACGAGAAGGGTGCGCAGATCCTCACCGAGCTGGACGCCGTCGGCAACACCACCAAGGCGATCACCAAGGGCATCGCGATCGCCACGGCGGTACTCGCCGCCACGGCGCTGTTCGGCTCGTACACGAACACACTGGCCACCTCGCTCGCCGAGGCCGGTATCAGCCCGGAGGCGGTCGGCGCCGAGATCCTCGGCCTGCTGAACATCTCGAACCCGCGCAACCTGGTCGGCCTGCTGGTCGGCGCGGCCGTGGTGTTCCTCTTCTCCGGCCTGGCCATCAACGCCGTATCCCGCTCGGCGGGCGCGGTCGTGATGGAGGTCCGCCGCCAGTTCCGCGAGTTCCCCGGCATCATGGACCGCACCCAGCGGCCCGAGTACGGCCGGGTCGTCGACATCTGCACCCGGGATGCCCAGCGCGAGCTGGTCACGCCCGGCCTGCTGGCGATCCTGGCGCCGATCGCGGTCGGCTTCGGCCTCGGTGCCGGCGCACTGGCGTCCTACCTCGCCGGTGCGATCGGTACCGGCACGCTCATGGCGGTCTTCCTGTCCAACTCGGGCGGCGCCTGGGACAACGCCAAGAAGCTGGTGGAGGACGGCGCGTTCGGTGGCAAGGGCTCCGACGCCCACGCCGCCACGGTCATCGGTGACACCGTGGGTGACCCGTTCAAGGACACCGCGGGCCCGGCCATCAACCCGCTGATCAAGGTGATGAACCTGGTCTCGCTGCTGATCGCCCCGGCCGTCGTGGCCTGGAGCATCGGCACGGACGCCAACACGCCGCTGCGGGTGACCATCGCACTGGTCGCCGTCGCGATCGTGGTGGCTGCGGTGGTCTGGAGCAAGCGCAAGCCGATCTCGATGGGCGACGACACCCCGTCGGCCTCGGCCGGCGACAACACGCCGAACGAACGGGTCAGCGCCTGACCCGTCCGGATTGCGTAACTGCGGGGCACTCGGCTGCGGCCGGGTGCCCCGCACCATAGATGAGGTTGTCGGACCTTGGCCGTACGCTGCTTCCCATGCGTCCGGCCCGACCCCTCGCGCTGTTGCTTCTCCTCACCCTGGTTCTGCCCGCCGCCGGTTGCTCCGGTGGCCACGGCGCTCGCGCCTGGGCCACGTCCGTCTGCACGACGCTCAGTCCCTGGCGCACCGAGATCGGCGCGCTGACCAGCCGCACCCAGCAGCAGATGAGCGCCGCCACCACCCCCGGCCAGGCCAAGGAAAACCTGATGCGGCTCTTCGGCGGGGCGCACGACGCCAGCGAGCGGGCCCGGGCCGGGGTCGTCAAGGCCGGCGTGCCCGACGTCGACAACGGTCAGCAGATCGCCGAGGGCTTCACCGGTTCGCTGGCCGCCATGCGCGACGCGTACGGCCGCGCCCGGTCCGGCATCGAGGGCCTGGCCACCACCCCGGCCAAGGTGTTCTACGAGCAGGTGGGCCAGGTGGTCGACCAGCTCAACGCCGACTACGAGGCGAGCAGCCTGGACACCAGCAAGCTCAACTCGGAGGAGCTCCAGGCGGCGTTCGACCAGGTGCCGGAGTGCCGGTGAGATGACCGAGACGGGGTGGCCGCTGATCCCGCGCGAGGTGCTCCCCGCGCCGGTACCGGCTGCCCGCCGGCGGCTGCCCGCCCGGCCGCCCACCACCGCCGAGCTGGGCCGTCAGCTGCCGTTCTTCGGCGCCGAGACCACCGAGCCGGCGCCGAGTGACCTGGTCGGTCTGCTGGCCGGTCCCGGCCGTCTCGGCCGGATGGGCGGCACGGCCCGGGTGTCGATCGAGGTTGACGCCGCCTGGCGGGTGCACGTCCTGGTCGCCGAGTTGGTGGTGCGCGGGCTGGTGGCGAGCTGGCGTCCGATCGAGGTTTCGCCCGTCGCGGATGATCCTGAGACGTCCGCTCCCGGGGAGTCTGAGTCCAGCGCGGGCCGGCCCATTCCTGTCCAAGGGGATCTCTCTCCGCCGGACCCGCGCGTCAACGACCCCTCGGATCAGCACGTCAACGACCCGTCAGACCAGCTCGTCGTCGAGGACGACTCGGAAAAAGGGACAATCAGCCATCAACCCCACTTCGAGGTGCTCACCGCGTACTCCAGTCGGTTGAACGGCCTGGCTCGTGGCTGGCCGCAGGCCGCCGCACAGCTTTTTCTCAGCGGTCCCCGGCTGCGGCTCTGGGTCGCCGCCGCAGGCACACCGGTCGCCGCCGGTTACGCTCTGGGCCTGGACCCGGACAAGGACCCGGCGGCGATCGATGCGGCGCTGGTCCGGGCCGGTCTGGCCGGAAATTTGTCGGACGGTGGCCGGCGCTACCTGATCGTGGGTAAACGGCGCCTCCGACGCCTGGCTGAGCTGGTCGGGGAGCGCCCGGCCGCGGCACCTGCGCAGATGTGGCCAGGTGGCGCAGCTGCGTGATCTTCCTGGATTGTGTGCGACACGACAGCATGTTCCCGGTGTACGGTGTCGCTCGTCGGACGCGTGCGGTGGCCGGACCGTTACCATCCGACTCCCGGGTTCCCGGGGAATGGTTGCCCCTCCGGCGCGTTACGTTGAAAGTCTGTGCTCCGCCGGTCCGGATGGCGGACCGCTGAGGGTGAAGTTTGGGAGTGCCGTGCCGAGTGACGCCAGGACGACGCGTCTGGTCATCGTCGAGTCTCCGTCGAAGGCCAAGACGATCGCCGGTTATCTGGGCCCCGACTATTTTGTCGAGGCCTCCTTCGGCCATGTCCGCGATCTGCCACGCAATGCCGCCGACGTGCCCGCCAAGTACAAGGGCGAGTCGTGGGCGCGGCTCGGCGTGGACGTGGACAACGGCTTCCATGCGCTCTACGTCGTCTCCTCGGACCGCAAGGCACAGATAGCCAAGCTGCAGAAGCTGGCCAAGGAGGTCGACGAGATCTTCCTGGCCACCGATGAGGACCGCGAGGGCGAGGCGATCGCCTGGCACCTGGTCGAGACGATCAAGCCGAAGGTCCCGGTCCGGCGGATGGTCTTCCACGAGATCACCAAGCCGGCCATCCAGGCCGCGGTGGCCAACCCGCGCGACATCGACCGCGACCTGGTCGACGCGCAGGAGGCCCGGCGCATCCTCGACCGCCTGTACGGGTACGAGGTCAGCCCGGTCCTGTGGAAGAAGGTGATGCCTCGCCTGTCCGCCGGGCGTGTCCAGTCGGTCGCCACCCGCATCGTGGTCGAGCGCGAGCGGCAGCGGATGGCGTTCCGCTCCGCCGAGTACTGGGACATCCTGGCCACCCTCTCGGTGCAGGGACAGGTTGAGGGGCCGCGCAGCTTCCAGGCCACCCTGATCGCCCTGGACGGTGACCGGGTCGCCACCGGCCGCGACTTCGAGCCCACCACCGGCCAGGTCAAGCCCGGCGCCGCCGTGGTGCACCTGGACGAGGCCGGCGCCCGCGGGCTGGCCGCCCGGGTCGAAAACCGGCCGTTCACGGTCACCCGGGTCGAGGAGAAGCCGTACCGCCGCCGGCCGTACGCGCCGTTCATCACCTCGACGCTCCAGCAGGAGGCCGCCCGCAAGCTTCGGTTCTCCGCCTCGCAGACGATGCGCACCGCGCAGAAGCTGTACGAGAACGGCTACATCACCTACATGCGTACCGACTCGGTCAACCTGTCCGAGACCGCGCTCACCGCGGCTCGCCGGCAGATCGCCGAGCTGTACGGCTCGGCCAGCGTGCCGCCACAGCCGCGCCGCTACACCGGCAAGGTCAAGAACGCCCAGGAGGCGCACGAGGCGATCCGCCCGGCGGGGGACAACTTCCGCACCCCGGGCGAGGTGGCCAACGAGCTCAACACCGACGAGTTCAAGCTGTACGAGCTGATCTGGCGCCGCACCATCGCCTCGCAGATGACCGACGCGGTCGGCAACTCGGTGAGCGTGCGGATCCGGGCGATCTCCACCGCCGGGGAGGAGGTCGACTTCGCCGCCTCCGGCAAGACGATCACCGACCCGGGCTTCCTGCGTGCCTACGTCGAGTCGTCCGACGACGAAAATGCCGAGGCCGAGGACGCCGAGCGCCGCCTGCCCAACCTGGTCAAGGACCAGCCGCTGACCGCGGAGGAGCTGGCCGCGGCCGGGCACCACACCTCGCCGCCGGCCCGCTACACCGAGGCGTCGCTGGTCAAGGCACTGGAGGAGCTGGGCATCGGCCGCCCGTCGACGTACGAGTCGATCATGCGGACCATCCAGGACCGCGGCTACGTCGAGAAACGCGGCCAGGCCCTGATCCCGTCGTTCCTGGCGTTCGCGGTGATCGGCCTGCTCGAGGGGCACTACCCACGGCTGGTCGACTACAACTTCACCGCCGCCATGGAGGGCCAACTCGACGACATCGCGGCCGGCGACCACGCCGCTCTGGACTTCCTCACGTCCTTCTACTTCGGCAGCCAGACCGCCGGGCCGGACGACCAGATCGCCAAGGCCGGCGGCCTCAAGAAGATGGTGACCGAAAACCTGAGCGCCATCGACGCGCGCTCGGTCAACTCGATCCCTCTCCACACCGACGAGAAGGGCCGCAGCGTCGTGGTCCGGGTCGGCCGCTTCGGCCCGTACCTGCAACGCCAGCTCCCGGACGCGATCGAGGAGTCGCCGGACGACCGGGCCTCGATCCCCGAGGGCGTGGCGCCCGACGAGTTGACCCCGGAAAAGGTCGAGGAGCTGTTCCTCTCCGGCGGCGGCGACCGCTCACTGGGCGACGACCCGGTCACCGGCGAGCCGGTGGTGGTCAAGTCCGGCCGGTTCGGGCCGTACGTGCAGAGCGGTGAACGGACCTCCTCCCTGTTCAAGTCCCAGAACCCGCAGGACCTGTCGCTGGAGCAGGCGCTCAAGCTGCTGACCCTGCCGCGCGTCCTGGGCAAGGACCCGGAGGGCGCCGAGATCTCCGCGGCGAACGGCCGGTACGGGCCGTACGTGAAGCGCGGCGACGACTACCGCTCGCTGGAGAGCGAGGACAAGCTCTTCACGGTCACCCTGGACGAGGCGCTCACCCTGCTGGCCACGCCCAAGACGCGCCAGCGCCGGGCCGCCGCGCCTCCGCTGCGCGAGATGGGCCCCGATCCGGTCACCGAGAAGCCCATGGTGATCAAGGACGGCCGGTTCGGCCCGTACGTGACCGACGGCGAGTACAACGCGTCCCTGCGGCGCGGCCAGACGCCCGAGGAACTGACCGTCGAGCAGGCGTCCGAGATGCTGGCCGAGAAGCGGGCCAAGGGCCCGGCGCCGGCCCGCAAGAAGGCGGCGGCCAAGAAGGCGGCGCCCAAGGACGGCGAGGCACCCGCCAAGAAGGCCGCGGCCAAGAAGGCTCCGGCCAAAAAGGCGGCACCGGCCAAAAAGGCGGCACCGGCCAAGAAGGCGGCGGCCAAAAAGGCCGCGCCCAGGAAGGCGACGGCCGCCGCCGAGTAGTCAGCTGCCGAGCACCCGGTCCAGGTAGTCGTTGGTGAACACCCGGGCCGGGTCGAGGCGGTCGCGCACGGCCCGGAAGTCGTCGAACCGCTCGTAGGCCGGCCGCAGCGTCTCCGCCGTACGGTAATGAATTTTGCCCCAGTGCGGACGCCCGCCGAGCGGCTCGCACAGCGCCTCCACGGCCCGGAAGTACGGCTCGGACGGCGCCCCGATGTACTGGTGCACGGCTACGTAGGCGGACTCCCGCCCGTATCCGTGCGACAGCCAGGCGTCGTCCGGCCCGGTGAAGCGCACCTCGACCGGGAACTGCACGCGGAACGGCAACTCGCCGATCAGCCGGGGCAGGGCCGCCATCACCTCGGGCAGGGCGGCGCGTGGTATCTCGTACTCCATCTCGGTGAAATGCACCCGCCGCGGCGTACAGAAGACCCGGTCGGAGCGGTCGGTGTAGACCCGCGCGGTGAGCGCGCGGGCCGAGATCGCGCTGATCGCCGGCACCGCGGCCGGCACCGCGCGGCCGAGCCGGCAGACCCCGGCGAAGACCGTGTTGGACAGGAACTGGTCGTCCAGCCAGCCGCGGAAGCGGGACAGCGGCCGATCGTTCGCGGCCACCCGGTTGTTGCGCTTGAGCTGTGCCCGGTCGGTGTACGGGTACCAGAAGAACTCGAGGTGGTCGTTGCCCGGCACCCAGTCGTCGATGCCCGCCATGATCTCCCGCAGCGGCATCGGACGCTCGTCGGCCAGCAGCACGAACGCGTCCACGCAGCGCAGCGTCACCTCGGCCAGCACGCCCAGGGCGCCGAGTCCGAGCGCAACCGCCGGAAAGATCTCGTCGCCCCGTTCCACCGTCAGGATCTCGCCGGTGCCGGTGACCAGCTTGACACCCTCCACAGCGGAGGCCAGCGTGCCGTGCTGCGTCCCGGTGCCGTGCGTGCCGGTGGCGATCGCGCCGGCCACCGTCTGCGCGTCGATGTCGCCGAGGTTGGGCATGGCAAGGCCGTGCTCGGCCAGCACCGCGTTGAGGGTGGCGAGCGGCATGCCGGCCTGCACGGTGACCAGCGGGCCGTCGATCGACACCAGGCCGGCCAGCCGGTGCAGGTGCATACGCTGGTCGTCGGCCACCGCGATGGCCGTGAACGAGTGGCCGCTACCTACCGCCTTTATCCGGCGTCCGGTTGCCGACGCTTCCTTGACCTGGGTGGCAAGCTCGTCGACAGTGCCAGGGGTCAAAATGTCGGTGGCGGCGGCGTGCTGGTTGCCGGCCCAGTTGGTCCAGCGCCGGGCGATGACGGGGGTAGTCATTGTGGCGTTGTCCTCCGTACGAGCGGACAGTCGCACAAAACGGGGCATGGGGAGGGTTGCCCGCGTCCCGTCGATGCGTCTCGCTCGTTGATCCGAGTAACGTTCCGATTATCACTGCTGAGAGGGAGTGGCGACGCGTGTCGACACCAACCGTCACCACCGGGCCGCTGCGGCGCGTTCCGGTGCAGGGCAGAAGCGTTGCCCGGGTCCAGCGCATGCTCGACGCCTGCGCCGAGCTCGTCGATGAGGTGGGCTATGAAGGCCTCACCACGACACTGCTCGCCGAACGAGCCGAGGTTGCCATCGGCTCGGTCTACCAGTTCTTCCCCGACAAGCGCGCGATCGTGCAGGCGCTCGCAATGCGCAATATGGACGGGTATCTCCAGGGTCTGTCCGACCGGTTCGCCAGTGAGACGTTTGCGCACTGGTGGGATGGTGTCGACGCGGCCATCGACGTCTACATCCACATGCACCGCACTGTGCCCGGCTTCCGCACGCTGCACTTCGGCGACGTGGTCGACGTGCACCTGCTGGACGTCGAGCGGGACAACAACGCGGTCATCGCCGACCGGCTCGCCGAACTGCTGGTCGACCAGTTCAAGCTGATCGATCGGGCGCGGCTGCGGTTCGCGCTGCAGATCTCGGTGGAGGCGGCGGACGCGCTGATCAAGTTGGCGTTCCGGCGCGACCAGAACGGCGACGACGCGGTGCTGACCGAGGCCAAGGCGCTGATCCGGGAGTATCTGCACCGGCACGTCACCGCCTGACGGGTCACCCCAAGAACGCATAGCCCTCCCCGCGGTACGTCGGGGCCGGCGCCGCTGTCCCGCCGTCGATCAGGTGCACCTCGTTGACGTGTTCACACAGCTCGCCGGCCTTGGCGTGGCGGAACCACACCCGGTCGCCGGGCCGCAGCGTACCTGCCACGGCGCCGACCAGGGGAGTCTGGACTTCGCCGGCGCCCTCCTCGGTCCGGTACCGCAGCCCCGCCGGCAGGTAGGGCTGCGGGAGCCGGGAGCTCTCGGCGGGGCCGGACGCGATCCAGCCGCCGCCCAGCACGGTGGCGATCCGCGGGGCCGGGCGGCGCACCACGGACAGGGCGAAGAAGGCGGCCGGGGTGGGGCGCCAGTCCCGGTAGGCGTCGAACAGGGCCGGCCCGTACAGGCCCGATCCGGCGGTGACCTCGGTGACCGACGGATCGGCTCCGGTGCGGGCCACGCTGCCGGTGCCGCCGCCGTTCACAAATTCCAGGTCGGCCTGCTGCCGGACGGCCGCGACCGCGTCCGCCCGGCGTTTGCCGAGTTCGGCGTGCGACCGGGCCTGCATGAGCCGGATCGCCCGGCCGCGCAGGGCCTGGCGCGGGGGCGCGTCGCCGACGCCGGCGATCTGTGCCTCGTACGACATCATCCCGACCAGCCGGAAGCCCGGACGCTCGACCAGACGCCGGGCCAGGGCGGCAGCCTGCCCGGCCGAGTGCACCGGCGAGCGCCGCACACCCAGGTGCAGCGGGCCGGGCCGCCAGGACGCGTCGAGGTCGAGGCACAGCCTGATGTCGTGCCGGCCGGCCGGCGGCGTGACCTGGTCGATCAGGTCCAGGTGGGCGGGGTGGTCGACCATCAGCGCAATCGCACCGGCCAGCGCCGGGTCTTTGGTCAGCTCGCCGATCGCGGCCCGGTCCACGGTCGGGTAGGCGACCAGCGCGTCGTTGGTCACGCCGGTCCGGACCAGCCAGATCGCTTCGGTGAGGGTGTACGCGAGGACGCCGCGCCAGGCGGGCCGGGCCAGCACCCGTTCGAGCAACTGCCGGCAGCGCACCGACTTGCTGGCCACCCGCATCGGCTTGCCGCCGGTCCGGCGCTCCAGCTGGGCGGCGTTGTCGTCGAACGCGGCCAGGTCGACCACGGCGATCGGCGTCTCCAGGTGGCCGGTGGCCCGGTCGAGACGCTGTCGCAGGGCATCACGGTCGGCAATCACGCGAGCACCGTAACGCCAACAACAGTCAATACGAAAGACATTCACGTCTGTGCCACCCGAACGTGCGAAACCCGGCCGGCCGGGGTCGCCGGTTAGAGTGCACCCGGCAGGAATCACGGGAGGTACGGACATCGACACCGAAAAGCGGGAAACCGGGCCGGTCGACTTATCGGGAGTTGCGGCGCTGCGTTCTGTCCTGCGCATCCGGCCGTTCCGCCGGCTGTGGCTGGTGCTCGGCCTCGCGTCGTTCGGTGACTGGATCGGCCTGCTGGCCACCGGCATCTTCGCGGCCGCCCAGTTCGACAGCCCGGCCGGGCAGGGCGCGGCGTTCGGCGGCACGATCGCCGTGCGGCTGCTGCCGGCGCTGCTGCTCGGACCGATAGCCGGCGTCTTCGCCGACCGGTTCGACCGCCGCTACACGATGGTGATCACCGACCTGCTCCGGTTCGTGTTCTACGGTTCCATCCCGCTGGTGCCGCTGCTCGGCGGCTCGCCGGCGATGACCGTCGCCTGGGCCACCATCGCCACGTTCATCGGCGAGACCATCACGCTGATCTGGATCCCGGCCAAGGAGGCCGCGGTACCCAACCTGATCCCCAAGTCGCGGATCGAGGTCTCCAACCAGCTCACCCTGGTCACCACGTACGGCATCACGCCGATCCTGGCGGCGCTGGTGCTCTCCGCGCTGACCGCGGGCCTCCAGCAGTCCGGCGTGACCCTGCCCGACTGGGCCCAGCCGGTTCAGCTGGCGCTCTACCTGAACGCGCTGTCCCGGCTGGCCACCGCGCTCACCGTCTTCTTCGGCATCAAGGAGATCGGCGGCAAGAGCGACCGGCGCCGGCAGGAGGCGGCGCAGCAGAGCATGACCCGCCAGTTCCTGGACGGCTGGAAATACATCGGCGGTACGCCGCTGGTGCGCGGCCTCGTGCTCGGCATCTTCGGCGCGTTCGCGGCCGGCGGTGTGGTGATCGGTGCGGCCAAGACCTTCGCCACCTCGCTGGGTGCCGGCGAGGCCGCGTTCTACCTGCTGTTCGGCGTCATCTTCATGGGCCTCGCGGTCGGCATCGGCCTCGGCCCGATGATCGTCCGCGACCTGTCCCGGCGCCGCTGGTTCGGCATGAGCATCGTGCTGGCCAGCGGCTCGGTCATGTTCCTGGGCGTCGCGTTCCACCTGTCCATGGCCCTGGCCGGCGCGCTGCTGGTCGGCGCCGGCGCCGGCATGGCGTTCCTGGCCGGCACCACGCTGCTGTACGGCGAGGTCGACGACGCGGTCCGCGGCCGGGTCTTCGCGGTGGTCCAGATCGGCGTCCGGATGGTGCTGCTGCTGGCCATCACGCTGTCCGGCTTCCTGGTCGGCCTGGGCAGCTCGCGCCGGGTCGACCTGGGCGCGGTCAGCTTCGACGTCTCGTCCACCCGGGTGCTGCTGCTGGTGGCCGGCGCGATCGGCATCTGGGTCGGCATCAGCGCGTTCCGCCAGATGGACGACAAGCGCGGCGTGGCGGTCCTGGCCGACCTGTGGGGCTCGATCCGCGGCCGTCCGCTGGCCCCCGACGAGCATTTCACCCGGCACGGCGTCTTTGTGGTCTTCGAGGGCGGCGAGGGTGCCGGCAAGTCGACCCAGGTGGACCGCCTGGCGGCCGCGCTCCGCGAGGATGGCCACGACGTGGTGGTGACCCGCGAGCCCGGCGCCACCGACGTCGGCGCCCGCATCCGTCACCTGGTGCTGGACAAGGGCGACGCCCCCGCTCCGCGGGCCGAGGCCTTGCTCTACGCCGCCGACCGGGCCCACCACGTGGCCACGGTGGTCCGGCCGGCGCTGGCCCGCGGCGCCGTGGTGATCAGCGACCGCTACGTCGACTCGTCCCTGGCCTACCAGGGCGCCGGCCGCACCCTGCCGGTCGCCGAGATCTCCTGGCTGTCCTCCTGGGCGACCGGCGGCCTCAAGCCCGACCTGGTGGTCCTGCTGGACGTCGACCCCGGTGTGGGCCTGGGCCGGGTCGACTCGCGAGGCCAGGGCCAGGACCGCCTGGAGAGCGAGTCGCGCGCGTTCCACGAGCGGGTCCGCTACGCCTTCCTCGACCTGGCCGCCGCCGACCCGAGGCGTTACCTGGTGCTGGACGCGGCCCGCCCGGCCGAGGAGATCGGCGAGGCGGTGACGGGCCGGCTGTCCAGCCTGCTGGGCACCCCGAACGCCACCCACCCGGCTCCAGCCTCGACCGCGATGCCGCCGGGCCCCGACCTGGACGCACCTGACCTGGCGGCCGCCCGCCGCCCGCCGGCACCCGGCGAGGACCCGCTCGACGAGATGGCGCACCTGGTCGGCATCAACGACGACGACTCGCCGGACGGCCCTGGCCGCCCCTAGCGCAAGATCAGGACTAGCCGCGCCAGAGGCTGACCATCATCGCCTCCACGGCGATCTTGGGCTTGACGTTCTGGTCGATCGCATCGCGGCAGGCCAGCACCGCCTCGAGGCGGCGCAGCGTGCTCTCCGCCGTCCACTTGCCGGCCGCCGCGCGGGACTGGTCGGCGGTGTCGGTGTGCACCACGGCGACCGGGGCGCGCAGGTTGGTGACCAGCACGTCGCGGTAGAAACCGGCCAGGTCGACCAGGGCGCGGTCGAGCGCGTCGCGCTGGGCCCGGGTGGCCCGGGACTTCTGCCGGCGTTCCAGATCTTTCAGCTGGCCGGCCGCGCCGCGCATCGCCCCGGCCGCACCCCGGCCCGTGCCGCCGGCGCCCAGGGCCTGCTCGAGCGCGGCGCGTTCGGTCGAATCGGTCTCGACCACCGCGGCCGCCGCCTCCGCCTCGGCCGCCTCGATCAGCGCGGACGCCGCGTCGAAGCAGGCGCCGACGCCGGTGAGCCGGCGCGGCACCGCGAGCACCGCCTCCCGCCGGCCGCGCGCCTCGGCGTCGCCGGCCAGCCGCTTGGCCCGGCCCACGTGCCCCTGCGCGGCGGCCGCGGCCCAGGCGGCCACGTCCGGTGCGATGCCGTCCCGGCGGACCAGCACCTCGGCCACCGCGGCGGCCGGCGGCTGGCGCAGCGGCACCACCCGGCAGCGGGAGCGGATCGTCACCGAGATGTCGTCCGGGTGGGTGGACGGCGTGCACAGCAGGAACACCGTGCGCGGTGGTGGTTCCTCGATGGCCTTGAGCAGCGCGTTGCCGGCCTGCTCGGTGAGCCGGTCGGCGTCCTCGATGACGACCACCTGCCAGCGGCCGCCGGACGGCGCGCTGGCCGCCCGCAGCACCAGGGCGCGCATCTCGTTGACCCCGATCGAGAGCCCCTCGGGCACCACGAAGCGCACGTCGGCGTGGGTGCGGCCGAGCGCGGTGCGGCAGCCGTGGCACTCGGCGCAACCGACGCCGTCGCGCGTGCACTCCAGCGCCGCCGCGAAGGACCGCGCCGCCACCGACCGCCCCGACCCGGGTGGTCCCGTGAAGATCCAGGCGTGCGTCATGGCGCCGGCCGCGACCTCCTCGCCGCGCACCACCCGGGCGGCGGCTCCGGCGGCCCGCCGCAGCGTCTCGACCGGTTCGTCCTGACCCACCAGATCGGCGAAGACGTCATTCACGCACCGAATGGTATTGGCCGGGTACGACAGAACCGACGCCCCACCGGGCTTTGTCCACAGGGGAGAAACAGACCGTAGCGGTGCGCTCGCTCAACCGGGTACGGTCTGGTGCCGTAACGCGACGTGTCGCTGACGCACGGTGAGGAGCCTGGGGATGGGCCGTGAGATCGACGAGTCGTGGATCGACGAGGCGATTGCCCGCTACCGCCGTCTCGATCAGTTACGCGCCGAGTTCGACCAGGCTGTGGCCTCGCACGCGGTGTCGGTCCACTCGCCCGACAACTCGATCGAGGTCGTGGTCACCGCCGCCGGTGCCATCACCGACGTCCGCATCAACGGAACGCTGCACCACCGCAACCCGTCCGAGTTCGCACGAGAGATCCGGGCCGTCGTCACCACGGCGGCCGACGCGGCCCGCTGGGCCCGGGACAAGCTCGCCGCCGAGGTCTTCGGCAAGCTGCCCCCGCTGGGAGAGGACTGAGATGGACCACCTGGCCGACCGCCTGGACCGGGCCGCCGACACGCTGTCCACGATCGACCGCCGGATGCCCGCGCTCGCCATTGACGCGGTCGCGCTCGGCGCCGACGACGCGGGGCTGCCCGGCCGGCTCGGCCGCGATCTGCACGCGCACTGGACGGCGGTGCTGGCGGCTCGATCCCGTGAGGCCGCGGCCCTGGCCACGCGCCTGGCCGAGGTCGCCGGTTCGGTCCGGGTCACCGCCGGGGACTACGCCGGCACCGACCGGGCGGTCCGCGACCGCCTGGTCCGGGAGGCGTGATGGATCGGCTCGACCAGGTGCTGGCCACCGCGGGCCCGCTGTTGCGACGGGTCGACGACGTGCTCGCCACGACGGGTGCGCCCGCCGCCCACGAGGTGTGGGGTGAGTTGCGACGCGTACGCCTGCTGCCCGGAGCCGCCGCCGAAGCTGTTGCGGCCCTGCGACCGGCCGCCTTCCACGAGGTTGTGCCCGAATTGCGGGCGAATGCCCGCGCGTGCGTCGAAACCGCGGCCGATCTGCCGGAGCCGGGTGAGTGGAGCGGCGAGGCCGCCGAGGCATATGAGGACGTACGCCGCCGGGCCGTGGCCGATCTGAGCGGCGGCGACGAAAGTCTGGACGAGCGCCTGGAGGCCACCGCCGACCTGGCCGAGGCCCTGACCGACTGGATGGCCGCGACCCGCGCCGATCTGGCCGAAGTGCTGGCCGCGGTGCTGGTCTCCGGGCAGGCGCTGACCCTGACCGCGCCCGCGCATGCTGCCCTGCCGCCGGCGACCGCGGAGACGGCGGCCGCCGCCGACGTGGCCGTCCACGTCCTGCGCAGCATCGCCGACAACTACCTGGAGGCGGCCGATCTCTTGCGCGGCTCGCGCGACCTGGCCTGATAGGAACTGGCCTCAAAACATGGGCGCGGCGCCGCATTCGGGTGTCAGCTCCGAATGCGACGCCGCGTCCTCCTGCACCCCCCGCAGGCGTAGACACCACTCAACGGCATTGATCGACCGTTGTCTTGGTCTGGGCGGGGGTTCAATACGCTCGGCGGGTCAGGACGGCACGACCGTCGACCCCCGATCACCCGACGGGAGATAGAAGTTAATCCATACGGACCATGTCGGTGCCGGTCAGGCGCCTTTTCGTCCGTTTGTGATCGGGTGCCCGGCGGTCGCGACTAACCGCCGGGCACCCCGGGCGGCCCCTAGCCGCGGGTTCGGCGACGACGGACGCTCAGCGCGACCGCGGCGATTCCCACGCCCAGCAGGGCCAGCCCGCCGACGGCCAGTCCGGCGACCTTCGGGCCGGTGATCGGCAGCCCACCGGCGGCGCCGGCCGAACCGCCGACCTGTCCCGGCTCCGGGGCCACCGACGCGGCCTCCATCAGCCCCACTCCCAGGTCCAGCGCGACCGCCCCGGTCTTGCCCTGATAGCCGGAGCCACCACGACCCTTCGGCGCGGCAGTCCGGGTGACCGACACCTTGATCGCGGTGGCCCGCGCCGCGATCGCGTGGCCCTTCCGCGCCTCCCGCATCCCACCCAGCGAGATCCGCAGCTTCGTGCCCGCCTCGGCCGCCGGCGCCGACTCGACGCTCGGGGTGGTGACCTGCGGCAGACCCGGGATGACCGGCAGCGGCAGCGGCGAACCCGGCCGCAGCTTGCCCAGGCCCAGCGTGCTCGCCTCGGCCGCGTGCCGGTCCGGACCCAGCGTTACGTCGACGTGCTCGCCGACGGCGTCCAGGCGCTTCGTGCCGATGCCCGGGCCGGACACCTCGATCTGCGCGGGCTCGTAGTGCGCCTGGCCGCCCCGTACCGACATGGTGGTGACCAGCGACGGCGGCTGCAGCATCCGCACCCGGACCTGCCCGCCGGCCAGCTCGATCCGCCCGGCCTTGACGGTGGCCGAGGCCACCGTCTGCGAACTGTCACCGCGCCGGTCCAGCGCCGTCGTGGTCAGGCTTCCCGACTGCTCCGGTACGTGTACCAGCGCCGCGCTCCCGTTCCCGAGCAGGCTGAGGCCGTTCATGGTGGCGGCCGAGCGGGACGCCTCACCGGCCGTGCGGCCGCAGGTCATCGCGTCTTCCCAGCGGGCGTGCGCGGCGACCGAACCGCTGCCGACCCGCAGCGGGCCGAGAATGCCGGCCGGCGTGGCGCGGGTGGCGGCCTTGGCGTGGCTGGGCGGGGCCTGCTGCAGGATCGGCTTGGTCCAGGCGGGCTTGCTGTCGGCGGCGCCCTCCAGGATGCGGGCGATGGCGGCAGACTTGACGTTGGCGGCGCTCACCAGGGCGGCGCGAGATTCGCCGAGGCCGACGCCGCGGACCACGGCGGTCCTCGCGCCGGTGCCGCGCTTGTCGGAGCCGTTGTCCGCGTTTCCGGCGCCCGGACCCTCTTGACCGTTTCCGGTTCCCTCTCCGTTCCCGGCTTCCTCTCCGTCTCCGTTCCCGGCTTCCTCTGCGACCCCGTTCCCGGCTTCCTCTCCGACCCCGTTCCCGGTTCCGGTTCCCTGCCTCGTCCCGGCACCCGCTCCGGCACCCGCTCCGGCACCCGCTCCGGCACCCGCTCCGGCACCCGCTCCGGCACCCGCTCCGGCACCCGCTCCGGCACCCG
>NZ_BOMV01000061.1 GCF_016862375.1 Paractinoplanes rishiriensis
CGGCACCCGCTCCGGCACCCGCTCCGGCACCCGCTCCGGCACCCGCTCCGGCACCCGCTCCGGCACCCGCTCCGGCACCCGCTCCGGCACCCGCTGTCCGGTTCGTGCTCAGCGCCGACGCCGCTCCCTCGATGATCTCGGCGGGCCGGGCGTTGCGAACCGACGGCGGCACCTCCGACAGCAACCCCGCATCCGGGTCGGTGAGCGCGGCCGTCCCACCCGGCACCACCGAGTCGAGCACCGCCTCGCCGAGCATGCCGATGCCCTCGCTGATGGTGTCGCTGTCCTCACCCGTGGTGTCCGTCGGGTCGAGCGGCGACGCCTGCTGCCCGAGGATGCGGTCGGTGGCGTCCACCGCCCCGCTCTCCTCGATCTTCCCCTCGGGCACCTCCGGCCGTTCGGTGGCCGTGCCGGCCGTGCGGACCTCGAGCCGTTCGATCCGGAGCAGTTCGGCGCCCGACTGGGCCGCGTAGTTCTCGGCCCGCTCGCATGGTGCGGGCGCGGCGGAAGCGGGCAGCGGCGCGGTGAGCGAGCTCGCGAATCCGAGCGCGACGACACTGGCGGCGACAGACCTGGCGGGCGTCAAGGCGGTTCCCTCCCGAAGTGTTCCGCGATGTAGCGGCGTCTACGGGTCTGCCCAACGAAGGTCGATCTGCCCGGTTGCGCAACGTCGATGCGACAACCCCGGCGGGTAGTTCAAAACCGGCATTTGGTGCGGCGTGCCGGGCGTCGTAGGGTTGTCGCCATGGGCATGCTGTGCGCGGTCAGCTTCAACCGGTACGGCCGCCTCTACTACCTCGATCCGGGCGACTTTTCGCCGCAGGTCGGCGACCGCGTGCTCGTCCCCACGGACGACGGCCCCGAGGTGGCGGAGTGCGTCTGGGCGGCGCAGTGGGTGGACGAGGACACGACGGGCTTCCCCAAGGTCGCCGGCCTCGCAACCGACGATGACCTGCGGCGTGACGAGCTGCTCCGAAAGCGCAAGGCCGAGGCCAAGGTCGCCGCCAAGAAGCTGATCAAAGCCCACGACCTCCCCATGAAGGTGGTAGCCGTCGACCACGTCCTCGAGCAGCCAGGCACCGGCGGCCCGCGCACCACGATCTACTTCACCGCCCCGCACCGAGTGGATTTTCGTTCCCTGGTACGCGACCTCGGCGCCACCCTGCACTGCCGGGTCGAACTCCGCCAGCTCTCGGCCCGCGACTCCGCCCGGGTCCAGGGCGGCATCGGATCCTGTGGCCGCGACCTGTGCTGCGCCACGTTCCTGACCGACTTCGAGCCGGTGACCATCAGGATGGCGAAGGACCAGGACCTGCCCCTCAACCCGCTCCGCATCTCCGGAGCCTGCGGCCGCCTGATGTGCTGCCTGAAGTACGAACACCCGCTCTACCAGAAATTCCAGGCCGAGGCCCCCGCCGTCGGCACCCGCGTGACGACTCCCTCCGGCGACGGCCGCGTAGTAGCGCACAGCGTCCCCCGAGATGAGGTAGTCGTCCGCCTGGACACCGACGGCTCCCGATGCTCCTGCAGCCGAGCCTCGGTCTGCGGCCCCCGCCAAAGCCACGAAGAGCGCTACGCCACCTGACTGGCGCACCCACGAGCGTCAGCGGACCACGATGGGTGGCTCGATCGGGTGGGCGACCGGCTCCTGCCCCTCGGGGCGCAGCCACGGCGCGTCCGGGGCGGCGCCGGGATCCGCGGTCCACTTGCGGCAGATCTTGTCCACACCGATGGGATGGATGGTCAGGGTGCCGTCCCGGGAGATGTGCAGGCGCAGGAAACTTTTCGCGTCCTCGATGCCCTGCCCCGCGAACAACTCGTTGACATTCACGCCGAACCAGCTCGCCACCAGCAGATACAGCGCGCACACCTGAGTCGACACAAACCCGATGACCGGTACGCCGAGGACCGCGGCCACGACCAGCGGCCCCGGCCACGACCAGTCCTTGAACGGCAACAACTGCCACACCCAGGTGCCGGCGACGGCCACGCCGATCTGGGCGACGCCGTGAATCAGGCCGAGAATCCAATGCCGCGCGTGTTTGTTTTTGGTAGCACGTGGCGGGCGGGCGAACAGGACCGTGCCGCCCACGATGATCACGAGCATCAGGCTCAGCGGGATCGTGAACAGGCGCTGGATGTTGCCGCCCTGGCTGACCGCACCCGCCATGGCCAGCACCGTCAGCGTCTGGATCAGGCCCAGCATGGTCACGAAGCCGGGGTTGCGGGTGGGCACCCGGCCGAACACGCCCCAGCTCATCCGTCGCGACTTCGCCGGGTCGGGGTAGCGGCCGCCCAGGTCGTACCGGCGGCTGCGGCTCTTGTTGCGGGTCAGCGTGGCTTCCGGCGGCACGACGATCTGCTCGGGCAGGTGGTGGGTGGCCAGCAGGTAGGCGCCGCCGCCGCCGCACGTGATCAGCTCCCGGTCGGCGCCGGTGTAGCGCGCGTAATGGTGCAGGTCGCCGGAGACCAGCACCCGCACCCGAGCCCCGGTGGGCGCCAGGATGGTGCGGATGAAGTAGTCGATGGCGTCGTACGTCTCCGGGTCGTCTTTGGCCTTTACCCACTTCGGCGACGGGGTCATCATGATGATCCGGTCGGACGGCCGGACGTGCTGTGCCGCCTTTTCGAAGTAGAGCAGTTGCGGATCGTCGATGTAGGCGCCGGACTGCTCGTCCATCGCGAACAGCCACCAGTCGCCGGGCAGCTTGACCGCGAAGTAGGACCGGCGCTGCTGGGTGCGCCAGCCGCCGATGTGGCCGTCCTTACGCCGGGCGAACAGACGCAGGAACGCGGTGAGCCCGTCATACCAGTCGTGGTTGCCGGGCAGCACGAACAGCGTCGGCTGCGGCTCGCCGGCCGGCGGCTCGGGCAGGGCCGCGCGGTAGGGCCCCTTCATCCGGCTCTCGTACCCGTCTCCGCTGGCCAGCGGATAGACCTGGTCACCGCCCATCAGCAGCAGCCGGCCCCGGGGCAGCGTGGCACCGCCGACCTCGAGGCGCCGCTGGGCCAGCAGCCAGGCCACCGTGTAGGTCGCGTGGAACCCGTCGCCCAGGTCGGCCACGTAGTCCAGCCAGATCTCACCGTCCTCGGTGACCGAATGATCGAACCAGGCCCCGTCCAGCGCGTTCTGCAACTCGCGTTTGTCCAGATACGCGCCGAACAGCACCGCCAGCAGCGCTCGCAAACCGGTGCTGAGCAGCAATAACGGCGCCAGCCAGCCGACTGGGCGCTGAGGCGTGAAGCCGAGTTCCTGGGGGTCCATGCGGCGCGGCCGGGGCGGGACGACGCGCTCCGCCTCGGCGTTCGGGGGGTGATCGTCGGTCACGCCAGGCACACTAGTCGGGGGCTGCGACACAAACCCCGGCCGCCCGGGGAACCCGCTCGGGACCCGGCGACCCGATACCGTACACTTATCCATCGTTGCCGCCTTAGCTCAGTCGGTCAGAGCGACGCACTCGTAATGCGTAGGTCGACGGTTCGATTCCGTCAGGCGGCTCAGAGAGAAGCCCAGGTCATCGGCCTGGGCTTCGTCTATTTTCAAGGTCGACTACGGGGCCGGGAGCGCCCACAGTCCGCATAGTCCTTATGGCGTGGCGCGGGGCTGCGGGTCGCGAGATTCTGGACGACCTCGACGCGTGATCTCGCACGCAGAGGCCCGTCCATCCAAGGACGGGCCTCTTGCAGCTTCCGGGTCAGTAGCCGCGGTTGGAGGCTGCGGCCTTGGCGAAGGCGGGCGTGCGGCCGTTGGCGAGTTCGCCGCTGAACCAGAGGCCGAAGCCGGAGACGCCGACGGCGACCACTTCGAGCAGGAACAGTCCGACGCCCACGCCGCGGGCCGGGTCGCCTACGCGCACCATGAGGATCACGGCGAAGAGGACCAGGACGCCCATGTTGAGCAGGATGCGCAGCACGCCGATCCGTCGCGCCGTGGGGCGGCGGACGAAGGCCAGGTCGATCGCGCCGGCCAGCAGGGCCAGAGTGCCGCCGACCAGGCCGGCCACCACGTTCCAGTAGCCGAGTGTGCCGAGCAGGCTGAAGCCGCCTAGCAGGTCCGCCACGTCGAAGATCACTGCCATGGCGAACAGGCCCAGGGGAAACATCACCAATATGGGTTGCACCGCTTGACCCGCGATGCTCAGGCGGCTCTCCATGCGGTATCGCCCTCCTACCTGCGTAAATCGTAGGTTGTTGGTGGCATGGCGTGGTTGGCTACCCGGTCGGTACATCAATGAAACGCCACAAGACGGTCGGAGTGACGCGCCAAACACTGCTACTCAGCTTGTACGCAATCTGCAACATGGCAGATTGATGTGTAGCGAACTGCCTTGTGGCGTGCTCTACTACCAGTAGAGCAAGAAAGGGCGGAGTTGGAGGGGGAGACACCGCAACGGCACCCGGCGGCAACCGGGTGCCGTTGTCACCTCTGAGCTCCGTCGCAGCCGACACGAGCGAGGCGGGGAATTCTCTCTGCGCCAATGGTGGCTCGCACATCCCGGTCTCGCAAGGAGTTCGGGGAGGGAGTTCGCCATGCGCATCTATTACCGTGGACCCGACGCCATCGTGACCAGCGAACTCTTCATCCGGTGCGGCTCACCGCCAGGCCGGTTCGCGATCGGTGACCTGCGCCAGGTCGGCATAGCTCCCGGTGCGGAAGAGGTCGCCAGACCCGCAGTCATCGTCTCTGCCGCCGCGGCCGCCTTGGTCGCGGCGGCTGCTGTCTCGGCCGCCGGCGGGGTGCTGGTGGCGCTCACCATCCTGGTCGTGGCCTCGGTGGCGGGCGGGGTTACGGGACTGATCCGGTGCCGTAAGCCGCGCCGTTTGGAGTTGCGCGCGACCTATCGCGGGCGCGAGACGACCCTGTATTCGTCGACCGACGAGCGGGTCTTCAATCAGGTGAGCCGAGCGCTGCGCCGGGCGCTCGAGGATCACCGCTGGGAGCGCCCAGCGGCGGCCTGAGCACTGACCGACGTCAATGCGCGGTCTAGGGCATAAGGCGAGCTGAAGCCGGGTCGCCGCCGCTTTTGATCATGATTTCGGGCTGAACGTGCGGGGGAGTGTGCCAGCCTCGGCGTTGCACTATCGGCCTGACCTGGGCACATGTAGATCGACGGAGATCTGCGTATGCGCAATCTGCTAGATGGCAGGTTGAACGGTAGCGGCCAGACTGCTGGCTGTGCTTCACTGATTGCACGACAGTCAAAGAAGGGCGGAGTCTTCGAGGGGGGAGTTCACCGATCGGCACCTGGCGGCAACCAGGTGCCATCTCCTTCTCTGGACCCACCCCATTTCAGCGAGGTGGGAATTCTCTCGGAGCCGCGACCCTGTGCGCCTCTTCCTGGCCTCGCCTAAAGCACCGCAGCGTGCCGAAATTTGCGAGGGGGAAGACGAAATGCGTACCTATTATCGTGGGCCCGACGCCATCATCACCGACACCCACTTCGTCTGGCAGACCCCGACCGTGCGGATCTTCGCGATCGCCGACCTCGCCGACGTCCGTCTGGTTCGTTCCGTGGCCGGTGGACCGTCCGGTGTGACCGTCGCCCTGGGATTCGGAGTGTTCGGCGTCGCCGTGCTGGCCGGCCTCAAGTTCGGCGTCCTCGCCGCCCTGCCCCTGCTCGCCGCAGCCCTCATGCTCGCCGTGCTGAGCCTGCGCCGGCGGGGTGCGCACGGCTGGGAGATCCGAGCCCGCTACCGCTCTCAGGAGGTGACGATCTATACGTCCACAGACCCACGAATTTTCAACCAGGTGACCCGAGCCTTGCGTCGCACGATCGAGCGACGCCCCCGCCAGGCATACGGGCTGGTCGCCAGCTGAGGCGGGGGGCCGTTCAGCAGGCGCTACAGCGTGGTGTCAAGACAGTGTCACTCAAGGTCAGTACCAAATTTCTTGATCACCTGTATGCCGATTTCCTTTCTGGTACGACGGTAAGTAAGCTTGCGCGCGACCTCGCTGGCTGCCTGCTGGCAGCCAGCGATGTTGCAGGTTACGTGCCGTCTCCGACATCTCGACGTTGAAGGACCTCATGGCCGAGGGTGAGTCGCCCACTGTTGCGCGACGTCGCGTGCGCCTGGCGCTGCGCGAGGCGCGTGAGGCGATGGGCTACACCCAGGCCGAGGTCGCCGAAGAGATGGAGTGGAGTCTCAGCAAGGTCATCAGAATCGAGAACGGCGACGTCAGCATCGCGCCGAACGATCTGCGACCCCTGCTGGCCTATCTCGAGGTGCGGGACCGGGCGGTCATCACCGATCTGATCGAGGCCGCCAAAGTGGCCCGTTCCCGGCCGAGCAAGCAGCATGCGTGGTATCAGGCTGCGGAGTTCCGGGAGCACCTGACCGACGCGATGCGTAAGCAGATCGAGTACGAGGCCGAGGCCAAGTGGATTCACAGCTATTCGGTCTTCTATCTGCCGGGCCCACTCCAGGTGCCCGAGTATTCCAGCGTGCTGACTGAGCTGTGGAGCCACGAGCTCACTCCTGAGCAGATCACCTACCGGCTCGAAGCCCGGCGCCGGCGGCGCGAGAGAGTGCTCGAGCGCGTCGGCGACCTGCACGTCACGACCCTCCTCGATGAGTCGGTCTTCCGTCGCACCATGGGTTCCCCGGAGATGCTGGCGGCCGCGCTCCGTGAGGTGGTCCGCCTTTATGAGATCGGCCTGCTGTCGGTTCGCATGATTAGGTTCAATGCGGAAGTGGCCGTCTCGTACAACGCCTACTTCGAACTCCTCTTCCTCGGTGATAACGGCGATCTGTCGCGCGCGGTGATGTATCGCGAAAGCGCTCTTAGCGACGAAATAATCGAGGACCCGATCAGGGCAAGCTCTCTGACTTCTTCTTCCTCCGGAGTCGTTGCGCGCCACTATGATCGTTATCAGAAGCTCTGGAACGCGGCCGACAGTGAAGCTGACACGATCGACTTTATTCGGAGGCGGATCAGCGAGTTGGGGTGACCGGAACGCTCTCCCGTAACTCTTCCAGACGGGGAAAGTTTTCCCCATGACATAGCAAACGACTCGGAAGGTCAAGGCCGTCAAGTGAACATCAATCAGATGCCGGAGTGGCAGAAGAGCAGCTACTGCGGTAGCAGCGCCTGCGTCGAGGTCGCGCTGACCCCGCAGGCTGTATTCGTCCGGGACTCGAAGAACCCGCAGGTGGAACCGCTGTCTTTCACAATGGACGAATGGTCCGCTTTTGTGCAGGGCGTGCGAGCGGGCGAATTCAACCAAAAGTGACTTACCGGCCTGTATGGGGGTCGGTTCTCGCCAACCGGTCAGCATGCAGGCCGTCTATAGATCTTCCGAGCGCGTGCCCGCTCGGCGCGTGTGCTGAATATTGACGACGGACATTTCGTCGCAAGGCGACCCATAGGCCGCCATTTCACTATGCCAAACTCTCGTTCATTCACGTTGTCATCCGGTCCCCCGCGCGCCAATCGCCTACCGTGGAGGCTATTGGGCCTAACGGGAGAGGCACGCGATGACCGGGCGAGAGGTGTTGCATCTGCCGCTTCCTGTGCGTGCCGTGATCTTTTCCAGGCATTTCCCTGACGCCCTGAGGCCACGGGCCGGCGCGACGGACGGCTACCTTTCCGCGGCAGAACTCGACTGGTGATCATCCCAGTCGATCGGCGGTGCCGCTCCCCGCGAACGTGGCAGTTAACGCGGAACGGGATCGGAGGCAGGAGATGAAGAAGGTCAACTCGCCACATTGGCGCAAGAGCTCACGCTGTGGCACCGGAGCCTGCGTGGAAGTGGCAAAGGTCGACGAGGAATACCTGATTCGGGATTCGAAGGACCCTGGGGGGACGGTGTTGTCCTTCACCGCGCAGGAGTGGAAGGCCTTCGTTGAGGGCGTCGCGGCCGGCGACTTCCGGTTCTGACGCGTGCACCATCCGCCAACCTCAGCGGTTGATGGAGTCGCCCCGTCCCGATCGGGGCATACTGACGCAGGTGAGGGCCGACAGGCACGCCACTGACACCGCTCGCTTCGCGATGTTGCACGACGCGGCTGACACCCTGCTCGATGAGCTTGCCGAGCGTTACATGGTGGATCGCCGCGAGACCAAGGAACTGCTCGGGCCCGACGAAGCGCTCGTGCGGATGGTGCGGCTCATGCCGCGCACGCCGGCGGCGGGGCCACTCGCCATCGCCTTCACCGACTTTCCGGGGCTTGCTGTGCGGCTCGGGCGTTGGTGGGCCGAGGCGCTGCCCGCCTGCGGGTGTGACGACTGTGCTGAGGACCCGGCCGAACTCGTCGAGACGTTACGCGTACAAACCTCGGCTTTGATCGAGGGTGGGCTGTGGGAACGCGTCCGGCGCGGGGTCGGCGGTTCCTGGTTCGAGACCCGGCTGATCGGCGTTGGCCTCCGGGCCCGGCGCGAGGGTCCGCTCACTCCGCGGGACGCGAGGGAGGCGCGGCGGAGCGGGTTCGCGGCTGCCGTGCAGTGGGCACCCTGGCCGCGGAGCCGCCCAGCAGGGTGACCGCGTGACGGATGCCGGGCCGCCCGACGGCCCGGGCGATCGAGAGTTCGCCCCGGCAGAACGAGGCGAACGCACGCCAGCCTGGAGGCGTGGCCACGGCGGTCTGTATCAGGCCGGGCCGCCGCAGGTAGATGTTCAGCAGCCGGCGACCCGCCGCCATCTCGGCACCCAGTTCGGCTTCCACCCGGCGCTCATAGCCGGCCAGGTCGCCGGTGGCCGCGGCCTCGCCGGCCCAGGCGCCGGAGCGCAGCGCGAAGCTGATCCCCTCGCGGGTCAGCGGTTCGAGCAGGCCGGCCGCGTCCCCGGTCACGAGCACCCGGCCCCGGCGCAACGGCGCGCCGGGTTCGCGGCACCGGGTGAGATGGCCCGAGTCGCGGACCACCTTGCGGTCGGTGAGGCCCAGGTCGTCGAGGAAGTCCTGGAGATACTGCTTGGTGGCGGCGCCGTGGCCCTTCGACATGATCACGCCGACCGTGAGCTCGTCGTCCTTGGGGAAGACCCAGCCGTAGGAACCGGGGAACTGGCCCCAGTCGAGCTGGATGCGGCCGCGCCAGAGTTGCCGATCGTGGGCGGTGGCGGCCAGTTCCACCTCGAGCCCGAGATCCTGCTGGGCGAAGGTGACCCCGGCGTACCGGGAACTGACGCCGGCCGAACCGTCGGCGCCGATCACCGTGCCCGCGACGATCTGGGTGCCGTCGGCCAGGGTGACGGTCGCCGCGCGGTCGTCCTGCGCGATCGCGCGTACCTGCGAATTTTGCCGGACCTTTGCACCTGCCCGGACCACCGCGTCGAACCAGGCGCGGTCGAAGTCATCCCGGCGGACCATGGTGAGGAGGGGCTGCCGGTGGCTGCGGCGGGTGAACGGGCGACGGCCGTTGCGGGTGAAGGTGACAGCGTGGATCGTGTCCCGTCCCGGGACCGTGAGGTGCGGCGATGCCATCCCGAGGGACGTGCCGATCAGCCCGCCGCCGCAGGTTTTGTAACGCGGATGCTCGGCGCGCTCCAGCACGATCGTGCGGGCACCGGCCCGGGCCGCGGCGTGCGCCGCCGCGAGACCCGCGGGCCCGCCACCGACTACGGCGACGTCCCAGGGTGGCTCTGCGATCACGATCGGGAGTCTAGTCCGGCCAGTTATGTACGATCGTACATATGGATACCCGGACCATGCGCGATCGAATGCTCGCCGGCGAGCTCTACATCGCCGACGACCCCGACCTGGCCCGCGAGATGAAGCGCGCCGCCACGCTCACGCACCGCCTCAACACCGCCGACCCGCTGCACTCCGACCTGCGCAGGGAGGTGCTCGCCGAGCTGCTCGGCGCCTTCGGCGAGGACAGCCACATCCGGCCGCCGTTCCACTGCGACTACGGCCGGCACACGTTCATCGGTGCCCGCACGTTCGCCAACTTCGGGCTGATCAGCCTGGACGTGGCCGAGGTGCGGATCGGCGACGACGTGCAGATCGGGCCGAACGTGCAGCTGTTGACGGCGCTGCACCCGATCGAGCCGGGGCCGCGCCGGGACAAATGGGAGGCCGCTCGCCCGATCACGGTCGGTGACAACGTATGGCTCGGTGGCGGCGTGATCGTGCTGCCCGGCGTGACGATCGGTGACAACACGATCGTGGGTGCCGGTGCCGTGGTCACCCGCGACCTGCCACCGAACGTGGTGGCCGTCGGCAACCCGGCCCGGGTGATCCGGACGATCGAGCCGTGACCACCGTCCCGGTCACCCGCTCGCCCCGCCGGCACGACCCCGAGCGCAAGAGCCGGATCGTCGACGCGACCATCGAGGTGGTCGCCGACCACGGGGTCGCGGGAGCCACCAGCCGCCGTATCGCGGCCGCCGCGGACGTGCCGCTGGGCTCGCTCACCTACCACTTCGCCGGCCTCGACGACCTGCTCGGGCAGGCGTTCCAGCGGCATGCCGAGCGGATGTCGCCGGCCTACGAGGCGCAGTTCGCCGGCGTACACGACCGGGCGAGCTTCATCGACGCGGTCACCGGCCTGATCCACAACGACGCCGGCTCGGGCGCCCGGGACTGGGCCGTGGCGTACGAGCTCTATCTCGCCGCCCTGCGCAACCCCGCGCTACGCACCGTGACCGAAGCGTGGATGCGCCGATCACGCGGTGTGCTGGAGCGTTTCGTCGATCCGGTGACCGCCCGCGGTGTCGACGCACTCATCGAAGGGATGGTCATGCACCTCACGCTGTCCACCGCGACGTTCGACCCGGCCGACACCCGCGCGATCGTGACCCGCCTGCTCGAGGCCGCGTCGTGACCGCTGTCGTCACCGCGCCGCCGCAGGTTCGCGCCGCCACCCGCGCCGTCTACCTCGCGTTCATCCTGATGGGTTTCGCCGGCGCCAGCTGGGCCGCCCGCATCCCGCAGGTGCGCGACCAGCTCGGACTCACCCCGTCCCGGCTCGGCCTGGTGCTGCTGGCGATCGCGGCCGGTTCGATCGTCTCGCTGGTGCTGGCCGGCCAGATCGTGGCGCACTTCGGCTCCCGGCGCACGGTCACCGCGATGGCCGCGCTGCTCGGTGTGTCGCTGAGCGCCACCGCGGTCGGCTACCAGTTCGGCGTGCTGCCCGTGGTGATCGGCCTGTTCTTCTACGGCTTCGCGAACGGCGCCTGGGACGTGGCGATGAACGTCCAGGGCGCCATCGTCGAACGCCGCCTCGGCAAGGCGATCATGCCCCGCTTCCACGCCGGCTACAGCGTCGGCACGGTCGCCGGTGCCCTGGTCGGCGCCGCCGTGGTCGCCCTGGACCTGTCGGTGACCGTGCACCTGCTGGTGGCGGCCATCCTGGTGGCGCTGGTCGTGATGTTCGCGGTCCGCACCTTCGTCCCGGACGACGCGACCGATCCGAAGGAAAACCAGCCGGTCCCGATTGACCCGGCGCACGCCGCCCCGCCCGCCAGCCGGCTGGGCCGGACCCTGGCAACCTGGCGCGAACCTCGTACCATCCTGATCGGTTTTTTCGTTCTTGCCTTCGCCTTCACCGAGGGTGCCGGCATCGACTGGATCAGCGTCGCCATGATCGACGGCTACGGCGTCGACGCCACCATCGGCACCCTGGCCTTCGCCGCCTTCCTGGCCGCCATGACGATCGGCCGCTGGTTCGGCCCCGGCTGGCTGGACCGCTACGGCCGGGTCCCGGTGGTCCGCGCGCTGGCCGTCGTGAGCATCCTGGGCCTGGCCCTGTTCGTCTTCGGCCCCGTGCCTGCGGTCGCCTTCCTCGGCGTGCTGCTCTGGGGCCTCGGCGCCTCCCTGGGCTTCCCGGTCGGCATGAGCGCCGCCGCCGACGACCCGGCCCACGCGGCGCCGCGGGTCAGCGTCGTAGCCACGATCGGCTATTGCGCCTTCCTGGGCGGCCCGCCCCTGGTGGGCTTCCTGGGCGATCACGTCACGGTCCTGAAGGCCCTGCTCGCGGTGGTCGGCCTGCTGGGGATCGCGGTGGCGCTGGCGGGCTCGGTGCGTCCACTGCAAAAGCATTAGGGGGTACGGGCGACCGCCGGTCCCGTGGCGCACGGCACGCTAGCTGCAACACCGGCTCCGCGCCCAGCTTCCGGGCTGTCCCGGCCCCACCGCAGCCCGGATCTTGGTCGCTTGGCTACCCTCCCTACTTTCGCCATTGTCCGCTTGCGTGGGTTATGCGTGGTGAACGCTGCGGCCCGCGCTCCACGACCGTCGCGCCTTTTCTCCTGCCGCCGGGCACCGCCACCGCATGCCGGGATCCGCTGGCCGCATCGGGGGCCGGTCCTGGAATGCGGGCGATCATTCCACCGGCCGGGACGCCGGCCGGAGCAAAAGCCACGTAACACCCTATAAGGCTGCGCCACCGATAGATCGTGGCGAGTTTCTGCTCGACCGGAACAGTTCGACCGGAACACCAACTCTTCAAGATCGCGACTCGGAGCCACCACCGCCCGGGCGACGGCGGTGGCCCCCGATCTACGTAGAAGTCTCTCAGGCGAACAGAAACCCTCCCGACATCCGCCGTTGGCATTTGTCCGAACGGATGGGCCGGATCTGCGGTGATCGTCCACTTGCGGGAAGTTCGGCCCCGATGCGGGATCGGGGTCCCGGCAGACGGGTGCGCACGACCTGGACGGGTGCCGGAGCCGTGGCGCGCTATCGGGAGCCGTCAAGGTCTCGAGTGTGCGCGGCTGCCTGCCATGCTTCGTCGGCTGCCTTTTTCAGGGCTATGCCGTCTTTGCCGTTGTAGTGGAAGAAGCGGGGTAGGGCTACGGCCAAGGCGGCGGTGCCGACTATGCAGAGGACGCCTCCTACCCAGATGGAGCCGGTTACGCCCAGGCGGGTTCGGGCCATGGCGCCGGATCGGAGTTGGCCCAGCAGCGGGCCGGTGGTGTAGGAGAGCATCTCGATGCCGGCCAGGCGGCCCCGTAGGTGGTCGGGGATGGTCTGGCTCCAGATGATCGAGCGGAAGATGCCGGAGATCATGTCGGCGCCGCCGGCGAAGGCCAGGCAGAGCAGGGTCAGCCACAGGGTGGTGGACAGGCCCGCGCCGACGATGCCTACGCCCCACAGGGCCGCGGCCAGCAGGACCATCAGGCCGTGGCGGTGGACGCGGCCGGTCCAGGCGGAGCCGACCGTGGCCAGCAGGGAACCTACCGCGGGGGCGGCGTAGAGCAGTCCTAAGATCTTGGGGCCGCCCAGCTGGGTGGCCAGGAACGGGTACAGGGCCTGTGGCATGCCGAAGAACATGGCGTTGATGTCGACCAGGTAGGTGCCGAGCAGCTCGGGGCGGGACTTGGCGTAGCGCAGACCGGTGACGACCGACCGGACCGAGGGGCGGTCGGCGGCGGGCGGCGGGGGCACGGCGCGGACCAGGGTCAGGCAGATCAGTGACGCGGAGAACGTGAGCAGGTCGAACGCGTACACCCACGCCAGATCCCAGACGGAGATCAGCAAACCCGCCAAAGCCGGACCACCCAGTTGGCCCATCTGCATGCCCAGGGAGCTCAGCGCCATGGTGGCCGGCAACTCCTCCGGCTTGACGAGGCGGGGGACCATCGCCTCCAGGGCCGGGCGCTGCAGGCCGTCGACGCAGGCGGTCAGCGCGGCGATCACGTACAGCAACCACAGATGGGGTTCGTCGGACAGTGCGTTGAGCAGCAGCACGCCGGTCAGGGCGGCCAGGGCCAACTCGCCGCCGCGGACCAGGAGGCGGCGGTCCAGGTAGTCGGCCAGGGCGCCGCCCACGAACGCCATCACCAGCAGCGGCACCAGCTCGCAGACGCCCAGCAGGCCGACCATCAGCGGGTCGTCGGTGATCGCGGCCACCTGGAACGGGATGGTGACGTAGGTGATGAACGAGCCGAAGCCCGAGATGGTGCCGCCGATGAAGACCAGGCGGTAGTCGCGGGAGGTACGCAGCGGGGTGAGGTCCATCCCCAGCAGGCGTTTGCGGTCGCTCACACAGCGGACTTTGCCCCTACCCGACGGCCGCGGGCCACCTCATTTCAGGACCAGGCGACCCGTGGCCTCGTACGCGGCCAGGTCTTTGAGGGTTTCGTCGATCACGAACGACTTGGGGCCGGGCAGGGCGTCCAGCGGGAAGAAGCCGGCGTCCACCGACTCCTCGGTCTGGCGCAGCAGCTCGCCCTCCCAGCGGTCGATCCGGAAGTTCATCAGGATCTGCTGGTACGTGTGCCCGTAGTCGTTGGTGTACGTGTACGCGCTGTAGAAGGCGAACGGCGTCAGCTCGGTCGCCCGCAGGCCGGTCTCCTCCCAGACCTCCCGGATCGCGCACTCCTCCATGCTCTCGCCGAGCTCCATCGCCCCGGCGGGGATCGCCCAGCGCAGGTTGTCGGACCGCTGGATCAGCAGCAGCCGGCCCTGCCCGTCGATTACCACGCCGCGGGCCCCGACGAAGAGGATGGTGTCGGTGTCGCCGATGCTGGCGCGTACCCTGCCCAGATAAGACTCAGCCCACGTCAATGCCACGGGGCAACTCTAGTCAGGCCGACTTTTTGGCCGCCTTCTTAGCGGGGGCCGCCTTCTTGGCAGGCGCTGCCTTTTTGGCCGGAGCTTTCTTGGCGGTGGCCGTCTTCTTCGCGGCCGGCTTCGCGGACTCGCCGCGTGCCTGCTTGGCCCGTTCGACCGACGCCTTGAGCGCCGCCATCAGGTCGATCGCCGCGGCCGGTGGCTCCTCGGCCTCCTCCGGCTGCACCACCTCGCGGCCCTCGACCTTGGCGTCGATTACCTCCTGGAGGGCGGCCCGGTAGTTGTCGGTGAACTCGTCCGGCTTGAAGCTCCCCGCCATCGAGTCGATCAGCGAGCTCGCCATGGCCAGCTCGGCCGGCCGGGTCTCGATGTCCTCGTCCAGGAACGCGAACTCCGGCGTGCGCACCTCGTCCGGCCACAGCATGGTGTTCAGCACCAGGACGTCGTCGTGCACCCGCAGCGTCGCCAACTGCTCGCGCTGCCGGATCGCGATCTTGACGATGGCCACCCGGTCGGCGTCCTGGAGCGCGTCGCGGAGCAGCACGTACGGCTTCGCCGCCTGACCTTCCGGCTCCAGGTAGTACGTCTTGGCGAACAGGATCGGGTCGATGTCGTCGGCCGGCACGAACTCCAGCACGTCGATCGCCCGGGACGTGGTCAGCGGCAGCTCGGCGAAGTCCTCGTCGGTCAGGATCACCATCTCGCCGCCGCCGATGTCGTACCCCTTGGCGATGTCGTCGTAGCTGACCACCTCACCGTCGATGGAGCAGGTGCGCTGGTACTTGATCCGGCCCCCGTCGGTGCGGTGCACCTGATGGAACCGGATGTCCTTCTCCTCGGTGGCGGAGTAGAGCTTCACGGCGATCGACACCAGGCCGAACGAAACCGCGCCCTTCCAGATCGCGCGCATGGTAAAAATCCCCTCGTCATCCCTGATCAGAATGGCATTACTGAGACGCCTGCGTAAGGTGTTCGGACTTGCCTATGGTGATCAGGTGCCCGGTGCGCCGCTCTCCCCGATGCTCGCGACCGCGGGCGCGCTGCCGGTCGGGCCGGACTGGAGCTACGAGTTCAAGTGGGACGGGGTACGCGTTCTCGCCCTGTTCGCCGGCGGTCCGCCCGAGCTGTTCGCGCGCTCCGGAGCGGTGGTTACTGCCGCATACCCGGAAATAGCCGACTTGCACCTGCCGGAGGGCACACTGCTGGACGGCGAGATGGTGGTGCTGGACGCGGCGGGACGGCCCTCGTTCACCGCCCTCGCCGAGCGGATGCACGTGCGCGAACGCGGCCGGGCGGCGCGACTGGCGGTGAGCCTGCCGGTCACGTACATGATCTTTGATTTGCTCTATCACGAGGGCGACGACCTGACCGGGCTGCCCTATCTGGCCCGTCGCGAGCGGCTCGAGGAACTGGGGCTGGCCGGGCCGCGCTGGATGGTGCCGCCGTCGTTCGGCGACGGGCCGGCCACCGCGGCCGCGGCCCGGGAGAACAACCTCGAGGGCCTGGTCGCCAAACGCTCCGGCTCGGTCTATCTGCCCGGCGTCCGCTCGCCGGACTGGGTCAAGGTCAAGTTCGACCGCACCGGCGACTACGTGATCGGCGGGTGGCGCTCGGGCGCGCGCAAGCTCGGCGGCCTGCTGGTCGGCGTACCGTCGCCGGACGGGCTGGTGTTCCGCGGCCGGGTGGGCGGCGGCATCGGCGCGGTGGCCGAGAAGGAACTGCTCACCCGGCTGGAGCCGCTGGCCCGGCGGGAATCTCCGTTCGCGCCCGGCGCCGTTCCGAGGGAGGATGCCAGGGGCGCCCACTGGGTGGACCCGTCGCTGGTGGTCGAGGTCAAGTACGGCAATCGCACCCCGGACGGCAGGCTGCGCTTCCCGCGGTTCCTGCGGTTGCGGGACGACAAGACGCCGCAGGAGTGCGCGGAGGAGGACGAGGATGGCTCCTGACCGCTTCGCCGTCTCGATCGACGGCCGCGACCTGGAGCTTTCCAACCTCGACAAGCTGATGTACCCGGCCGCGGGCTTCACCAAGGGCGAGGTCATCGACTACTACACCCGGATCGCGCCGGTGCTCCTGCCACACCTGGAGGGCCGGGCCGTCACCCGGATCCGCTATCCCAACGGGGTCGATGGCGCGCATTTCTTCGAAAAGAACAAACCCGGGGGTACGCCGAACTGGGTGCACCTGGAGACGCTGCCGGTGCCGGGATCCACCAAGAGCCGGGAGACCATCGACTTCGTAGTGGTGGACGACCTGCCGACGCTGGTCTGGCTCGCCAACCTGGCCGCGCTGGAACTGCACACCCCGCAGTGGCGGATCGGTGCCGACCCGGATCTGCTGGTGGTCGACCTGGATCCGGGCGCGCCGGCGGCGTTGCGGGAGTGCTGCGCGGTGGCCGTGCTGATGCGCGACCGGCTGGCCGAGGACGGCGTGGCGGCGTACCCGAAAACCTCCGGCAAGAAGGGCATGCAGCTGTGCTGCCCGATCTCCGGCACGCAGGGTGCCGAGGTGGTTTCCGGGTACGCGAAACGGGTCGCCGAGGAGTTGCAGGCCATGGTGCCCGGCTCGATCACGGCGCGGATGGCCAAGGCGGTGCGGCCCGGCAAGATCTTCATCGACTGGAGCCAGAACGCGGCGGCCAAGACCACGGTGACGCCGTACTCGCTGCGCGCGCAGGAGTTCCCGACCGTGTCCACGCCGCTGACCTGGGACGAGGTGGAGGCGGTGGCGACCGGGGCCGAGGAGCCGCGGCACTACCGGGCGGACGAGGTGCTGGCGCGGGTCGAGGAGCACGGCGACCTGCTGGCGGACCTGCTGACGCCCGGCCCGGCGGTACCCGAGTCCTGAGCGGCTGGCGCGGCTCTGCTTTCGTCGTCGGCATGGTCGACACGGTTGTCATCTGGAACGTCGTCACCGCACCGGCCACCCTGGCCGTGCTGGCGGCGACGCTTCTGCTCGCGTGGCCGCTGGGCCGGCGGCGTGGCCGCGCCGGAGTGCTCTTCGTGCTGGTGTTCGGCGGCATCCTGGCGGCCACCGCGACGACCACCCCGGCCTATCCGGCGGCCAGCGGCGTCGAACCCTACCTGGCCGGCTTCGGGAGTCCCGGCTACCTGTTCGGCGGCTTCGGCAGCAACCTCGAGCGGCTCGCGAACATCGGCCTCTATCTGCCGCTCGGGCTGATCGGCACGCTGCTGTGGGCGCGTCCGGTCACCGTGCTGGCCGGCTGCGCGGGGCTGAGCTTCCTGCTGGAGGCGTGGCAGGGTCTGATCGGCCGGAGCGGGGACGCCGTGGACGTCGTACACAACACCGTGGGCGCCCTGGTCGGGGTGCTGATCGCTCGGGGGTGGACCTACCTTGCGTCGCAAGGTACTGTGTGACGCATGGCAGACGTCGGGCAGTTGTCGACCGGCCTGCGGCGCGGGACGCTCGAGTTCTGCGTGCTGGCCATGGTGGAGCACGAGGATCGCTACGGCACCGAGATCGTCCGCCGCTTCGGCGAGGAGCCAAATCTGGCGGCCGGCGAGGGCACGATCTATCCGCTGCTGTCCCGGTTGCGCCGGGTCGGCTGGCTGGACAGCAAGTGGGCGGAGTCGCCGTCCGGGCCGCCGCGGCGCTATTACGGGCTGACCACCGCCGGCCGATCGGCACTGGAGCACTTCCGCACCGAATGGGTTTCGTTTCGACAGACCGTCGACCGTCTTGTGGGAACCGGTGAGGCCGCATGAAGACCAAGCACACCGACGTCGTCGCGGAATACCTGCACGAGGTCGACCAGCGCCTGGCCGGGTTGCCCGTGCTGCAGCGCCGCGAACTGCTCGCCGACCTGCGCGCGCACATCGAGACCGAGCGGGCCGAGCGCAACCTGCGCACCGAGGGCGAGCTGATCGAGGTGCTCGAGCGGCTGGGCAGCCCCGAGGTGGTCGCGGCCGCCGCGCACGAGGAGGCCGGCACCCGGCCGGCGCCGGTTGCTCCGCCGCAGCGGTCCTACTGGCCGTGGGTGGCGCTTGCCGGCGGCGTGCTGGTCGTGCTTTTCCTGTGTTTCGGCGCGTTCTTCATGGCCCGGGGGGCGAGCAGCGGGCCGGTGCAGGCGCCGGCCCCGGCCGTGACGGCGCCGCCCCAGCCGGAGGCGGGCGTCTCGGCACCGGTGCCGACGCCGACCGGCTAATAGTCGATCAGTCGATCTGCGGCAGCGGCGGGCCGAGCACGTCGTCCGCGTCCACGATGGTGTACGCGTACCCCTGCTCGGCCAGGAACCGCTGCCGGTGCGCGGCGTACTCGGTGTCGATCGTGTCGCGGGAGACCACGGTGTAGAAGTGCGCCTGCCGGCCGTCCCCCTTCGGCCGCAGCACCCGGCCGAGCCGCTGTGCCTCCTCCTGCCGGGAGCCGAACGTGCCGGACACCTGGATCGCCACCGCGGCCTCGGGCAGGTCGATCGAGAAGTTGCCGACCTTGGACAGGACCAGGGTGTGCAGCTCGCCCGACCGGAACGCGTCGAACAGCCGTTCCCGCTCCTTGTTGGTGGTGGCGCCCTGCACGATCGGCGCGTCCAGGAACTCGCCCAGCTCGTGCAACTGGTCGATGTAGGCGCCGATGACCAGAACCTGCTCGCCGGGGTGCCGGTTGAGCAGCGCCTTGACCACCGGCAGCTTGGTGCGCGCGGTAGCGGCCACCCGGTAGCGCTCCTCGGCCTCGGTCACCGCGTACGCCATCCGCTCGGCCTCGGTGAGCGTCACCCGCACCTCGACGCACTCGGCCGGGGCTATCCAGCCCTGCGCCTCGATGTCCTTCCACGGCGCGTCGTAGCGTTTCGGGCCGATCAGCGAGAACACGTCGCCCTCCCGGCCGTCCTCGCGCACCAGCGTGGCGGTCAGCCCGAGCCGGCGGCGGGCCTGCAGGTCGGCGGTGAACCGGAAGATCGGCGCCGGCAGCAGGTGCACCTCGTCGTAGATGACCAGGCCCCAGTCCCGGGCGCCGAACAGGTCGAGGTGGGTGAACGTGCCGCTGCGGCGCGAGGTGAGCACCTGGTAGGTCGCGATGGTGACCGGGCGGATCTCCTTGCGCTCGCCGCTGTATTCGCCGATCTCCTCCTCGGTGAGTGAGGTGCGGGCGATCAGCTCGCGTTTCCACTGCCGGCCGGCCACCGTGTTGGTGACCAGGATCAGGGTGGTGGCCTTGGCGGTGGCCATCGCGGCCGCGCCGACCAGCGTCTTGCCGGCGCCGCAGGGCAGCACCACCACGCCGGAACCGCCGGCCCAGAAGCCGTCGACCGCCTCCTGCTGGTAGGACCGCAGGGTCCAGCCGTTCTGCGCGAGCTCGATCTCGTGCGCCTCGCCGTCCACGTAACCGGCCAGGTCCTCGGCCGGCCAGCCCAGCTTGAGCAGCGCCTGCTTGAGCCGGCCGCGCTCGGACGGGTGCACCGCGATGGTCTCGTCGTCGAGCCTGGCGCCGAGCATGCCGGCCAGCTTCTTGGACTTGGCCACCTCGATCAGCACGATCTTGTCGAGGCCGCGCAGCACGAGGCCGTGCACCGGATCGTTGGCCAGCTGGAGCCGCCCGTACCGGTCCATGGTCTCGGCCACGTCGACCAGCAGCGCGTGCGGTACCGGGTACCGTGAGAACTTGATCAGCGAGTCGACCACGCTCTCCGCGTCGTGGCCGGCGGCCCGCGCGTTCCACAGGCCCAGCGGGGTCAGGCGGTAGGTGTGCACGTGCTCGGGGGAGCGCTCCAGCTCGGCGAACGGCGCGATCGCCATCCGGCAGGCCTGCGCGTCGGGGTGGTCAACCTCCAGCAGCAGTGTTTTGTCCGACTGCACGATCAGTGGTCCGGAGCTCACCCGTCGTCTCCCTTTCCCGCGAACGCCGACCCTCCAGTTTGCCACGCGAATTCGCATGCAACCGGCCCCGCGGTTTCTCCGTTTAACCGAACACACAGGCGGGTCGCGCGGCGGGGACTTCGGGGGCGTGCGACCCGCCTATTCGGGCTCCTCCGGGACGGCCGCGGTGATCCGATGCAGTGCGAACGTGTGCAGCGTCTCGGTGCGCTCGTCCTCGGCCCGCAGGTAACCGGCGCTCAGCGACACCGGGCGGACCAGCCGGGACAGGGTGGCGCCGTGCGAGTCGACGTAGCCGACCCAGACCCGGGCCTTTTCCCGGACCGCCTGCTGCAGCACCGCCATGGCCTCGCCGTGCCGCTGCACCGCGGTGAGGTTGGTGACGCTCTGCCCGTTCGCGGCGCGCACGGTGACCGGGGCACGCCGGGCCGCGCGAGTGGCGATGTCGCCGCGCCGGATCTGTTCGACCACCCCGGCCAGCCGGGGTCCGGCCAGCATCGGGGGTCCGGCCTGCTCGATCACCCGAGCTCCGAGGGAGGTACGCGCGGGAGCGCGCCGGACCTTGGGCCGGGACAGCACGGCCGCGCCACCGGCGTCCTCGGCGACCGGGGCGAAGCCGGCCTCCCGCAGCGCGCCCAGCAGCCGGCCCACCTGCACCGGGCTGACCAGCACGGTGGCCGCGATCTGGCGCAGGTTGAGCACCGACAGCCGCCTGTCGGCCAGCACCTCGGCGATCAGCGCCTCGTCGTCGCTGCGCAGGTAGGAACCGGCGGAACCGGCGCGCAGGCCACCGTGCCGGCGAGCGGCGTCGTCGATCATGTACGACAGGGTCTGCGGCACCGGGGTGCGGGACCGGCGCTTGAACAGGTTGTGCAGGTCGGTCGCGGTGTAGCCGACGTCGAGCGCCCGGCGCACGCTGGGCGCGGTCACCCGGAACACGCTGGCCCCGCCGGCCGACTCCGGCTCGGCGATCACGTCCAGTTCGGCGGCCAACTCGGGCTCGGGCGGGCCGGGCACCACCACCGACAGGTCGGCCTGCACCAGGATGTGGTCGACCGGCGCGGGCAGCAGGCCGTCCAGGGTGCGCACCGCGTCGTGCGTCGGCGTCCGGGTGCCGGGGCGGACGCCGAGCGGGTCGTCGCTGTCGGCGTCGATCCGCTCGGCGTCCGGCAACAACAGGCGGGCGTACGAGGTGAGCGCGCCCAGCGCGGTGACGCCGAGCAGCGCGGCACCGGCCAGCGCGTCGCGGTGTGCCGCCTCCCGGCCCCGGGCCCGGCGCGGCGCCTGCCAGGCGAGCAGTTCGAGCACCTCGTCGGCGGTCGGCGCGGTGCCCGGCTCGAGGTCGGCGAGCACCAGCAGGGCGTCCCGGCGGGCCTGTGGCGCGCCGGCCCGCTCCGCCTCGGGGGCGAGCGCGTTGATCGGCCGGTCCCGCTCGTCGCGCTTGCCGACCAGGCCCGGCTGCCGGGTCATGGTCAGCCAGGCCCGCACCAGGGTGTGCCAGCGCTGCGCGATGCTGAGCGCCCGCCACAGGTCGAACGCGCCGGTCGGCAGGAAGATCTCGTCGACCGCGCCGCCGGCCCGGCTCACCGTGACCGAGCGGGACGAGCCGCTCGCGTCCGCCTCGCCGAGCAGCCCGGCCGCGTATGCGATCTCCAGAAGCAGGCCGGTGCCGGACTCGTCGAGATTGGTGGCCCGGGACAGCCGGCGCAACTCGCGGACGCCGAGACCGCCGGCCCGCAGCACCGGCGCGGGCTCCGCACCCAGCGCCTCGAGCAGCGACTCGGTGCTGCGGACGGCCTCCATCACCTGCCCGGCACCGGCCGAGTTGACCGATTTCGGGTCGCGCGCGGTGCCCTCCGGGATCGGCGGGAACGGGCGCAGCACGCCGAGCGGGCCGCTGTCCCGGCGCAGCAGCATGCCCACCTCGCGGGGCAGTTCGACCAGCTCGCCGTCCGGCCGCGGGGACCGGCCGGCCTCGGTGATCGGCACCAGGATGTGCTGCTCGACCAGCCAGCGCACCGGCTCGGCCACGGCGTCCCGGCCGAGCGCGCCGATCGGCGGCCCGGCGGCCAGCCGGTCGAGCACGGCGCGGGCGGCCGGCGGCGCGGCCAGCACGGTGCGGCGCAGCTTGGCCCGGTCGGTGCAGAGCGCGGCAGCCTGCGAGTCGAGGAAGTCGGCGGGCCGGCCCAGGCCGGCCGGGTAGGGCGAGGTGACCTCGTCGACGGCGCCGGCCACGTGCAGCGCGTCCTCGGGGCCGTGCAGCAGGAACCGGACCCGGAGCCGGTCGACGGCCACCCGTACGTCGTCGGGTGCGGCGCCGTCGGCCAGCTCGAGGATGGCGTCGAGCGAGCTCAGCGCGGTCGCGGCGGATCGGCTCAACCGGGCCGCGTCCAGGATCTGGAGGGTGAACTCGTCGAGGCCGTCCAGGCAGCGGGCGACCGACCCGCGGGATTGCGCCCGCACCGCCAGCGCCGAGACGTCGGCGGGCACGGGCACCACGAGATCCGGGCGTAGCTGGATGAGCGCGCCCAGCGCTTCGTCGGTGAGCGACCGTAGTTGATCGGCGAATGTGGTGGCCATCGTTCTCAACGCTAGCCGCCGTGGGACGATATTGAGGTCCCCGGGCCGTGCGCTCGGGGCACACGGAACCGGACGTAACACTGAAGGGGAGACCAGTGGCCGCTCAGAACAAGTTGCCGGGTACCGACGTGCGGGGTGGCGCGGGCTCGCGCCAGACTCAGTCGGTCTCGACCGAGGGCCACCTGGCGGTGTCCGAGCTCCTCGCCGACCGGGCGGCCGCCCCGTCGCCGTTCGGGGACGACCAGACCTTCCCGCTGCCGGTGGACCGCCTGACCTACATCCCGTCCACGCCCGCGTGAGTGGAGCGGTCGGTTTCGATCTGGACATGACCCTGATCGACTCCCGGCCGGGGATCCACGCGGCGTACCGGGCGCTGACCGCCCGCACCGGCGTCTTCGTCGACGCCGACCTGGCGGTCAGCCGGCTCGGTCCGCCGCTGCGTGCCGAGCTGGCCCACTGGTTCCCGGCCGCGCACGTCGAGGAGGCGGTGACCACCTACCGGGCGCTCTACCCGGACTTCGCGATCGCACCCACCGTGCCGATGCCCGGCGCGGTGGCGGCGCTCGAGGCCGTGCGCTCGCTGAGTCTGCGCACGGTGGTGGTGACCTCCAAAATCGGCCGGCTGGCCCGGCTACACCTCGACCACCTCGGCCTGGCCGTCGACGAACTTGCCGGTGACCTGTTCGCCGAGGGCAAGGCGGCGGCGCTGACCGAGCACGGGGTGCGGTGGTATGTCGGAGATCACGTCGGGGACATGGTGGCCGCGCGCATGGCAGGCGTACCCGGCATCGGGGTGGCGTCCGGACCGTGCTCGGCGGATGAATTGAGCGCGGCCGGCGCGGCGTACGTGCTCCCGGATCTCACCGCGTTTCCGGGTCTGCTGGGTCAGATTGCAGTTGGGCCGTAGCCCGCGCCTTCAGTAGCCTTGCGGTGAGCGGTTGTTTCCATTGAGTGAAGTTGAGGTCAGCGGTGCCCACGGGTCGAGTGAAGTGGTACGACGCGGCGAAGGGATTCGGATTCGTCACCAGTGATGAGGGCGGTGACGTTTTCCTGCCCAAGGGTTCGCTACCGGCGGGGGTGGCGGAACTGAAAACCGGCCAGCGCGTCGAGTTCGGCGTGGTGGACAGCCGCAAGGGCGCCCAGGCCATGGGCGTCAAACTGATCGATGCGCCGCCGTCCCTGGCCGAGCTGCGCCGCCGCCCGGCCGACCAGCTGCACAGCATGATCGAAGACATGATCAAGGTGCTGGAGCAGCAGGTGCAGCCGGGCCTGAGCCGGGGCCGTTACCCGGACAAAAAGACGGCGCAGACGATCGCGCAGGTCGTGCACGCGGTGGCCCGGGAGTTCGAGGTCTAGGTCCAGGTCTAGTTAAACGGTTTCACCGACGGCGTCAGACCCGCCGCCGCCGCACGCTGCAGGAGGGCGTCGGCGGCGGCGAGTCCGTCTCGGCCCAGTTCCAGGGTGAACTCGTTCACGTACAGCGCGATGTGCTGCTGCACCACCGCGGGATCCATCTCCTGGGCGTTGGCCAGGATGAAGTCGCGGCTCGCCTCCGGGTTGGCCCAGGCCATGCTCACCGAGTTGCGGATCCACTCGGTGGCCTCGGCCGGATCGACCACGCCGCGCTTGGCCAGGATCGCGCCGAGCGGGATCGGCAGGCCGGTGTCGGCCTCCCACCACTCGCCGAGGTCGGCCAGCGCGACCAGGCCGTGCTGCTGGTAGGTGAAGCGGGCCTCGTGGATCACCAGACCGGCGTCCCAGGTGCCGGCCGCGACGCCCGGCATGATCTCGTGGAACGGGACGACCTGGACGCGGGCCGGCGCGCGGTCGGCGGACCAGAGGCGGAACAGCAGATAGGCGGTGGTGCGGTCGCCGGGCACGGCCACGGTCGCGCCGGCCACGTCCTGGCCGGCGTCGCGGGCCAGCACCAGCGGGCCGCAGCCACGGCCCAGGGCGCCGCCGGTGGGCAGCAGTTCGTAGTCGTCGAGAAGCCAGGGCAGCGCCGCGTAGCTCACCTTGACCAGGTCGAACTCGCCGCGCTCGGCCGCCGTGTTGGTCACGTCCACGTCCGCGAAGGTCAGGTTGACCTCGGGCGTGCCGGGGATGAGCCCGTGCACCAGGGCGTGGAAGACGAACGTGTCATTGGGGCACGGGGATACCGCGAGTGAAAGCGCCACGTCCGAAACGGTAGCCCCGCCAGAACCCTCCGGACCGGCGCGCCACCTGTCTCTCATCCCACAATGTGGGGTTATCCACAAGATTTCCACAGCGCCGCAGAAGCTGTGGACAACGCCTCCAGGGCCTCCTTGAGCCGCCAGGAGCCGCGGTCGCGCGGGCCGATCGGGTTGGAGATCGTCCGGAGTTCGGCGAACGGCAGCCCGGCCGCCGCGACGGCTACCCCGAAGCCCTCCATCGCCTCGGCCACGGCGCCCGGGTGCCGCTCGGCGAGCGCGGTCGCGGTGGCCGCGGTACCGGTGACAGTGGCGAGGGTGAGGACGTCGCCGACGATCGCCCCGGGCAGCGCCGTGGACAGGCGTGTGAGCAGGTCGGGATCGGCCGGGAGGACGCTGGTGCCGAAGCCCAGTTCCTCGATCGCCAGGAAGCCGGCCGGCGACTCGGCGCCCAGGTCGGCGGCGATGCTGCGGGCGGCCAGGACGGTGCCGCCGACCGGCGCCCGGCCGGCGAAGCCGCCGGCGATGCCGGCGCTGACCACGGCCCGGTAACGGGCGGTGGCGAGCAGGCGCGCGGTGCCGGCCGCGGCCGCCGCGGGCCCGACGCCGACCGGTGCGACCACAATCTGGCGAGCATCGAGGTGGCGGGGATCGGCGCCGGCCCGGACGGCGTCCGCCTCGGCGGCCACCGCGGTGACCACGAGCAGGGGATCGGGCATCAGGCGGCGTCCTCCAGACGCTCGAGGGCGGGGCGCCGCGCGATCGGGCGTCAGTTGTCGTCCTCCTCCGCCGGGTCGCCGTTGCCGGACGGGCGGCCCGCGGAGGAGGGGCGGTAGACGTGGAAGCCCGGCGGCGCGAGGGCCGGATCGGGGCGGGTCGGTTCGGGTGCGGCTGGTGCTGGTGGGGTGTCGGCGGCTGGTGGGGTCTGATCGGCCGGTGGCGTCGCGCGGCGCCTGCCGAACCGCCACTTGCGGCCCGGCTCGTCGGCTGGTCCGGCCGGTTGCCTCGTGGCCGCGGGGTCGATACGCGTGCGGTCGGCGGCGGGATCGATGCGGGTCCGGTCTGCCGGCGCAGGTTTGCGACGTCGGCGGTCGGTGCCCGGCTGGGTTCCGCTTGCCTGGGACCCGCTCGACGGCTCGGTGCGGCGGCGGCTGGGTGAGCTGGCGGGACGCGTCTGGGTGGCCGTGGTGCCGCGCTGTGGGGGTGGGTGGGGGCGGTTGCGGGCCGGGACCGTCGGGGCGTCCGGCCAGGGGTCGGTGGGTGTGGCCGGGTCGGGGGTGGGCTCGACGACCGGTGGGGTTTCGCCGTCGGCGCGGCCGCTCAGGCGTTCATTGTGGAGGCGGGCGGCGGCCCATGCGGCGCGGGCGGCCATGGCCACGGCCAGCAGGGCGGCCAGGGCCACGCCCAGGCGGCCGGGTAGCGGGATGATGCCGATCGCGCCGCCGGCCACCCAGGCGATCATCAGGACCGTTTCGGAGTGTGCGAAGGCGCTGGCCCGCAGGCGCTCGGGCACGCGCTCCTGGATGCTCGCGTCGATGGCCAGCTTGGAGATGCCGCTGAAGATGGCGGTGACCAGCGCCAGCAGGGCGAGCATGGACAGGTTGTAGAAGAGTGCGCACAGCACCGCGACGCCGGCCGTGATGGTCAGGCCGGCGGACTGCAGGGCCAGCGGGCGGCGGATGCGCAGCCGGGTGCCCACCGCGGTGGACAGGAACGTGCCGACCGCCAGCGCGCCACCGATGAGGCCGACCGCGCCCTGCCGGCCGATGTCCCGGCCGAGGACCGTGGTGTCCAGCTGGTTCGCCATGATCACGAAGGCCAGGAAGAGCAGCAGGAAGCCGTAGAGCAGGCGCAGGCTGGCGCTGCCCAGCAGGGTGGCGATCACCAGCTTGCCGGAGAGCGGGCGGTCGTCGCCGACCTTGAGTCGCAGCATGGCCCGCCACGGCACCGGCACCGCCTCGGGCGGGTCGGAATCGGCGCGCGGGGGCAGGCGCAGCGAGATCACCATGCCGGCCACGAAGATGATCGCGGCCACCCGTAGCGGCCACTGCGGGCCGAACTTGAACGCGAGCAGGCCGACCGGTGCCACCAGGGCGCCGGCGAACGTGCCGTACACGCTCGCGCGGGCACCCACCTGGGACAGGCCGACTCCCTCGGGCAGGAGCCTCGGCACGGCGGCCGAGCGGGCCACCCCGTACGCCCTGGAAAGCGCAAGCACCCCGAAAGCCGCCGGATAGAGTCCCCAGCCGAACAAATTGTCGGAGATGACGTAGGCCAGGAAGGCCCGGCCGAGCATGGTGGTGGCGAGCGCGTAGCGCCGGCCGTGCCGGAAGTGGTCGAGCAGCGGGCCGACCACCGGCGCCAGCAGCGCGAACGGCACCATCGTGACGAGCAGGTAGAGCGCGACCTTGCTGCGGGCCTCACCGAGCGGGACGTTGAAGAAGATCGTGCCGGCCAGCCCGATCGCGATGAGCGTGTCGCCGGCGCAGGAGATCGCGTGCAGGTCGAAGAGACGGATCATGCCGATCTCGTTGGCGGCGCCCCGGGCCCGTGCGCTGCCGACCCGCCGGGTCGCCCAGGCTCCGCCGCGCACGGAGCCGCGCACCAGCAGACGGGCGGCCCTGATGCCGGAGCCGACGGTGCGTCCGAGAGTGGGAAGCAGCGGCATGGCACCCATCCTGACTGATCCGGTCGACCCGCGTCCTGTCCTGGCACTGTGCAATTCGGGGGAGTCGCTGTGACGAGGGGCATCGCGTGGGGGACAATGGATCCGTGACGACCAGGACCACCACGCGCGCCGCCCGCCTCGACCAGGTTTGTGCCGATGCCGTCGGAGTGGCCCGGGGAGCGATCACCGATGTGGACGCGGCCGACATCGGCGAGCATCTCGAGGCCATCGCCGAGGGCGACCGGGTCGTGACCCACTTCTTCGAGAGCCACCTGGCCGGTTATCGCGGCTGGCGCTGGGCCGTCACGGTGACCCGGGTGCCGCGCAGCCGGCATGTCACGGTGTGCGAGACGGTGCTGCTGCCCGGCCCGGACGCGCTGATGGCACCGGGCTGGGTGCCGTGGAACGAGCGCCTCCAGCCCGGCGACCTGGGCGTCGGCGACCTCATGCCGACCGCGCCCGACGACGAGCGGCTCGCGCAGGGCTACGTGCTCAGCGACGACGCCGCGGTCGAGGACGTCAGCTGGGAGCTCGGCCTCGGCCGGTCCCGGGTGATGTCCAAGGAGGGGCGGATGGAGACCGCCCAGCGCTGGTACGACGGCGACGCCGGCCCGGAGGCGCCGATCTCGACCGCGGCGCCGCGCAACGCCCGCTGCGGCTCCTGCGGCTTCTACCTCCCGCTGGCCGGCTCGCTGCGGCAGATGTTCGGCGTCTGCGGCAACCTGTACGCCCCCGACGACGGCCGCGCGGTGAGCGCCGACCACGGCTGCGGCGCGCACTCCGAGGCGCTGCTGGGCACCACCGAGCAGCCGGTCGAGGAACTGCCCACGGTCTACGACGACAGTGAGGTCGAGACCGTCGCGGTGAGCCGCGGCCACGGCTCGGTCGAGGAGGCCGAACCGGCCGAGGACTACGGCCACAGCTAGGGGTTCAGGGCTTGGGCACCGTCTCCGAGTCGACGGTGAACTCCGGGTGCGTGAGTGCCCGGCGGCGACGCCTGTTCCGGTCGTGGACGATCATCGTGATCAGGCCGGGTATGCCCACCAGGAAACCGGCGATGCAGATCTCCAGCCAGCGTCGCGGCCCGTCGGCGAGCCACACGACCAGGGCCGCGATCGCGAACCCGACCAGGCCACCCACCGCGAACGGGACCATCGGCGGGTCGAGCGGTTCCACGCGGGGTCTCGGCTGAGTCACCTCGACAGGGTACGTCCGCGGCTGTGTCGATCAAGTCAAGGGTACGAGCATCTGATCAATGGTGTGCGTCGGTAACATCCTCGACTTTCTGCTGGTCACTGCATCTGAGAACATGCCCGCGTCGTAGTCCGTCAGACCATTGGGAGGGTCTGCATGTCGACCGCCGCCACCGATGCGGGCACACGCAACGCTTTCGACCGATATTTCGAGATTTCGGCCCGGGGTTCGAACCTCGGGCGCGAGATCCGTGGTGGCTTTGCCACGTTCTTCACGATGGCCTACATCGTGGTGCTCAACCCGCTGATCCTCGGCAACGGCGTCGATGCCGACGGCGGAAAGCTGGCGATCGCGGCGCTGGCCGCCGGCACCGCGCTGGTCGCCGGGGTGATGACCATCCTGATGGGGGTGGTGGCCCGCTTCCCGCTCGCGCTGGCCGCCGGCCTGGGCGTCAACGCCCTGGTCGCGTACGAGATCGCCCCTGAAATGACCTGGGCCGACGCGATGGGCCTGGTGGTGATCGAGGGTGTGCTGATCGCCATCCTGGTGCTCACCGGGCTCCGGCAGCTGATCTTCACGGCGGTGCCCACCCAGCTCAAGACCGCCATCGGGGTCGGCATCGGCCTGTTCCTAATGATCATCGGGCTGGTCGACGCGGGCTTCGTGAACCGGATCCCGGACGCGGCCGGCACCACCGTCCCGGTCGAGATGGGCACCGGCGGCAAGCTGGTCAGCTGGCCGTCGCTGGTGTTCGTGGTGGGCCTGTTGTTCACGCTGATCCTCTTCGCCCGCAGGGTGAAGGGCGCCATCCTGATCGGCATCCTGGCCAGCACGGTGCTGGCGATCGTGGTGGAGGCCATCGCCGGGGTCGGCTCGTCGGTGCAGAACCCGAACGGCTGGTCGCTGAACGTGCCGACCTGGCCGGACGCGGTGGTGAGCACACCGGACTTCTCGCTGATCGGCCAGTTCAACGTGCTCGACTCGTGGTCGCGGGCCGGCTGGCTGGTGTGCGTGATGTTCGTCTTCACCCTGATGATCACCGACTTCTTCGACACCATGGGCACGATGGTCGCGGTCGGGCAGGAGGGTGACCTGCTCGACGAGGGCGGCAACCCGCCGCGGACCAGGGAGATCCTGCTGGTCGACTCGGTTGCCGCGGCGGCCGGCGGCGCGGCCAGCGTGTCCAGCAACACGTCATACATCGAGAGCGCCTCGGGTGTCGCCGAGGGTGCCCGGACCGGGGTGGCCAACCTGGTCACCGGCGGGCTTTTCCTGCTCGCCACGTTCCTGGCGCCGCTGGTGCTGGTGGTGCCGTTCGAGGCCGCCTCGGTGGCGCTCGTGGTGGTCGGCTTCCTGATGATGACCGCGGTCCGGCAGATCGACTGGACCGACTACACGGTCGCGGTGCCGGCCTTCCTCGCGATCACGCTCATGCCGTTCACGTACTCGATCTCCAACGGGATCGGGGCGGGGGTCATCGCGTACGTGCTTTTGAAGCTCACCACCGGCCGGGCCCGCGAGATCCACCCGATCCTCTACGGCGTCGCGGTGCTCTTCGTGCTGTATTTCCTTCGCGGTCCCCTGGAGTCCTGGATCCTCTGAGGCCCTCTCTAGACTGCCGTCACCGGGTGTGTCCAGGTCGTCCGGTGACGGCAGTCATACGCGTGAACAATGTCGTTAGCCAAGCTCATTAGTTAGGCTAAGAATCGTGATGGAGTGGCCGGTGGCTACGGAGCGAGGGACAGCAGACGAGCTGGCCAAGTTGCTGCGCGAGGCCATCCAGCGGCTCAACCGGCGGGTCCGGCAGACCCGCGCGGTCGGCGATCTCACGTCGAGCCAGCTCTCCGCCCTCACCAGCCTCCAGCTGGCCGGCGCGCTGACCCCCCGCGAGCTGGCCGACGTCGAACGTGTCCAGCCCCCGACGATGACCAAGATCGTCGGGAAGCTGGAGGAACGCGGGCTGGTGGTCCGGACCCCGCACCCCACCGACGGACGGCAGGTCATCCTGGCGCCCACCGAGCAGGGCCGGGCCATGTACGCGCAGTTCGAGAAGGCGCGTCACGAGTGGCTGGCCGCCCAGTTGGCCGCGCTCAGCGCCGAGGAACGGGACGTGCTCGGGCGGGCTGCGGCGATCTTGCAGCAGGTCGCCCGCTCCTGACCGGTCCGGTTCGGTCGCGCTTCATCACACGACGATGACGCGTACGGCCGAACAGGAGGCACAACCGCGTGCGGTCAGTGGTGGGCAAGACATTCCGGTCCTTGACGGTTCGTAACTACCGGCTCTTCAGCACCGGGCAACTGGTGAAGCTCGTCGGCGTGTGGATGATGTTCACCGCCCAGGACTGGCTGGTCCTCGAGCTCTCGGACAACTCGCCGGGCGCGCTCGGCGTGGTGACGGCGATCCAGTTCCTGCCGGTGCTGCTGCTCACCCTCTACAGCGGCCGGCTCGCCGACCGGTACGACAAGCGCAAGCTGCTGATCGCCGCGAACGCCGCCTTCGCGGTCACCGCGGTCGTGTTCGCGGTGCTGGTCGCGGCCGGTGTGGTGCGGCTGTGGCACGTGTTCCTGTTCGCCGGCCTGCTGGGCATCGCGAACGCCGTGGAGACCCCGGTCCGCCAGTCGTTCGTCTCCGAGCTGGTCCAACTGCGCCTGCTGCCGAACGCGCTCGCCCTCTCGGCCGCGACCTTCAACGTCGCCCGGATCTCGGGCCCGGCGCTGGCCGGCGTGGCGATCGCGGTGGCCGGCACCGGACCGGTCTTTCTGATGTCGACGGTGCTGGCCGTGGCACCGGTGTTCGCCTACCTGGCGATGCGTACCGGCGACCTGTACCGGTCGGCCCCGGTCAGCGCCAAGGACGCCCGGGTGCTGGACGGCCTGCGGTACGTGCGCAAGCGCCACGACCTGCTGCTGCCGCTGTGCCTGATGGCCGTGGTCGGCATGATCGGTTTCAACTTCCCGGTCACCCTGGCCGCCCTCGCCAAGATTGACTTTCAGGCCGGGCCGTCGTCGTTCGGGCTGCTCACCACCGCGCTCGCGGTCGGCGCCCTGGGCGGGGCGCTGGCCGGCAGCGGGCGCCGCAGCCGGCCCAGCGCCTACCTGGTGATCGGCGCGACCCTGGCGTTCGCGGCCCTCGAGTTCGCGGTCGGGTTCTCGCCCAACTTCACGGTGGCGGCGCTGCTGTTGCTGCCGACCGGGTTCTTCTCGATCTACGTGGCGCAGGCGGCCAACCACCGGGTCCAGATGGGCGTGGACTCCGCGTTCCGGGGCCGGGTGATGTCGCTGTACGTGCTGGTCTTCCTGGGCACGACGCCGATCGGGGCGACGGCGATCGGCTGGTGGGGTGAGCACTTCGGAGTGCCGTCCAGCATCTGGGTCGCGGGTCTGGTGTGCTTCGTGGCCGGTCTGGCGGCGCTGGTGTGGCAGTTGCGGGTCAGCGGGGACCGGATCGTGGTGGAGCGGCGTACCGGCCTGCGGTTGCGGGTGGCGGTGGCCGACGGGGAGATCCCCGCGACGCTAAGTGTCGGGGAGTTGGCAGGCCGAGTCGGCCGAACGGGTATTCCCTCCGCGCAGGTCCCGTCCTAGCGTCAAACCGTGGGAATCGTGCACATTGTTGTGCTGACCGTGGCGTTGCTGACGCTGCTCACTCTGCCGTGTGTGGTCGCCGCCATTCTCGGTCACGATCCGCTGGCCCTGCGGGACTGGTGGACGGGCCGTGCCCTGAGCCGGCTCGACCGGCACATGGTTGCCGTTTCTGTCGACCTGCCCGCGCCGTCCTTCGAGCAGATCGCATACGACTTGCGCCGGCTCGGCCACCAGCGCTACCACGGCCCCAACCGGCAGTCGGTGAAGTGGCAGTCGGCGGTGATGTCGGCGTATGACCTGAGGTTGTCGCTGGCCTGCCAGTGCCTCGGTCTGCCCGAGCACCTCGGACCGCTCGAGGGCATGGATCGCGACCTCGAGCGGATGCGGCTGGAGAGCCAGTTGCAGGCGGCGGGGCTCGCGCTGCGCTAAGCCGTCAGGACGACTCGCGGGCCGCCGGGCCGCCACCGAACAGGACATCATCCCAGCTCGGGAGGCGCTTGCGCGGCTTGCCCTCGTCGGTCTCGCCCTGGCCGCCGGTCTGGCTGGCCGTGCGGCGCGGCCGCAGTACCGCGAGCGACGGCACGGCCGGCACCTCCTTGGGCAGGTCGGCGTCGTCGTCGAAGGCGGAACCCGCACCACCGCCGAGCAGCGCGGCGGCGCCACCGGGCACCGGGCGACGCGGTTCGGGCCCGGCCGACTCGAACCCGCGGCCGCCGGTGAGCGGCCGGTCGAGCGAGGCGAGCAGGGCGTCCCGGCCGGCCCGGATCGGGTCGCGGGTGGGTCGCGGCGTGGGTGTCTCGGCCGCGGGCAGGCCGTGCCCGCCGCGCGCCGGCTCGGCCGACCGGGCCGGACCGGGCAGAGCGTGCCCGCCCCGCTCGGCGGCGAACCCGCGCTCGGGCACCGGGTCCTGACCGAGGATCTGGGTGGGCCGCTCGGCACACAGGTATTGCGCCATGTCGTCGTGCGGCGTGACGACCTGGCGTCCCTTGTCGAGGTCCCAGATGGCCTGCGCGGTCGCCTTGCCGGACGGCCAGGTGGCGACGATGCGCCAGGTGCCGTCGTCGCGGCGGTAGGCGTCCCAGGAGATCTTTTCGGTGTCGATGCCGTGCTGCGCCAGCCGTCCGTCGACCACCTCGGCCAGCGGTGCGCCCGAATCGGACGTCTTGAGCCGGGTGCGCCGCGCGTGCTGAGCCAGCATGGCGCGCTCCTGCAGCACCGGACCCGCGTAGCGCAGCACGCGGTCGACCGGCACGCCGGCGATGCGGGCCACGTCCTCGGCGGACTCACCGGACCGGATCCGAGCCTGGATGTCGCGCGGGGACAGAGACGGCATGGCGTCGGGGGCCATCACCGCCACGGCCGCGCCGGCGGGCGCGCCGTGAGTCTCGTGCGACATCGCGCTGTTGATGCGGTCGTCGATGGGGAGAGCCAGGAGCCGGCCGACCTCATCGGCGAGCACCATGGCCTGACCGTCCTCGGAGAGGGCGACGAAGCGTACCGGCCGCATGCGTTGCCTCCGTCCCGTCGCGTTGGCCTGTGCTCCCGAGAGTCAGCCACCCGGGCGCGTTTCGGAACACGGTACGCGCCTTGGTCACCTAATGGGGGGAGGCACGCCGTCTCTTCTGCGTGTGGTATCCAACTGCTTTCAAACCCCAAGACCCGGATATGGTACGCGCCGCGACGTGCACCAACCGCATCGGCGCCGCCCCCGCCGAGCAGCGCGAGCCGGGTGGGTGGCACCGGCCGCTGCGCGACCGCCGGGCTGGAGTGGGTGGTCCGGCCGGCCGCGCGCCACCGGGTGCGGTCAGTTGGTCGGAGGCGGGCCACCCGGCCCGTTACCAGGGCCTCCACCGCTGTTGCTCTCGGTGTCGGACGGATCGACAGCGATCTTCAAGGTGGCCCGGTATCCCGCCGTCACGCTGCCCGTGACGGCCGCCATCTCGGTAGCCGCCTCGTCCTCACCGAACACGTTGTCGCTGGCCAATGTGATTTGACTCATGTTCTGGACGCTCCGGCTGTACCCGTCCGTGGCGTAGACCGCATCGGACACATCCTCCGGCAGAGCGATCTGCGAGGTCTTGACGATCGGACCGTCACCGCTGGTGGCGTTGGCGAGGGACGAGTACACCTCGAAGTGGATGTGCGGCCACCGTCCGGAGTAGCAGGCCGGGAAGATGCTGGTGAAGGCCGCGGTGCCGCTGCTGTCGGTCTCCTGGATGCCGCGCAGGTAGTTCTCCTCGGTGACGCCGGTGGAGTACAGCGAGTAGTTGCCGTCCCGGTCGCAGTGCCAGGCGTAGACCGCCGCACCGGTCAGCGGCGCACCATTGAGGTCGGTCACGGTCAGCGAGAACTCCAGCGGGACGCCCGCGGCCGTCCCGCCGGCCCCACCCACCGAGGTCCGGATGTCCTTGCGGACGATCCCCTCGATGGTCCGCACGTCCGGCCCGTTGGACCCGTCCGCGGGGTAGGGACCGTTGGTCTCCGAGGCGACCTCGGTGCGGGTCCCGCTCGACGAACTTGTGCCGGCCGGGCTGCTGCTGCCGGACGTGCTGGTGGCGTCATCCCCGCAGGCGGCGAGCACGGCCACGGCGCCCACCCCGCCGAGGGCGGCCAGCAGCCGTCGTCGCGACATCGTCCGAAGGTCGAACTGAAGCCCCTTGTCATGCACGCGGCGCACGTAGGCGGCGTTCTCCGGATCGTGAGCCTTAGACATCGCCACAAACCTTTCGTCGTCGGATGCCTCCAGAGAACCCGCCGGCTCTGTGCGCCACCTGTGCCCCCACTGTGCGAACCTCCTGCATCCCGGCTAGCTCGCGCGCCCGGCTCCCGAGCCGGTCGGCGCGCCCCGTGCTTCGCGCCCGCGCCTCGTGTTCCGCGCGCCTGGTGGTCCGCGTGCCTGTTGTTCCGCATGCTCCGCGCGCGCCGGGGTGCTCCGAGCTGGCGCTCCGTGCGCGCCCGTGGCCCCTGCGCAGCCTGCTGCCGATCTTGCGGCTTTGCTGCTCTGCTCGAACGCGAATTCCACATCTCTGCGGAGCGAGGGCAGCTACTGGCTACGCCCGGCCGGGACAAATGCGATATGTCGCCGCTGTCGGACTTGAACGTGGGAACCGGGGCGAGGAGTGAGGCGGCGCCTGGCGCGCCGAGGGGCGGCGGTGGGATAGCGGACGCAGAGGGATGCGCGGATGAGGGCGGGCGCGGCGCGCGGGGCCCTCAGGGTTTGTGGCCCCGCGCGCGCTGGGGCTAGAGGCGTTCGGCTACGTAGTCGATGCAGGTGGTCAGGGCGGCTACGTCGGCCGGGTCCACGGTGGGGTAGAGGGCGATTCGCAGCTGGTTGCGGCCCAGTTTGCGGTAGGGCTCGGTGTCCACTACGTCGTTGGCTCGCAGGACTTTGGCGATCGTGGTGGCGTTCACCGCGTCGTCGAAGTCGATGGTCGCTACGGCGGCTGAGCGCAGGGCCGGGTCCGTCACGAAGGGGGTGGCGTAAGCGGAGCGGTCGGCCCAGCCGTAGACCGCGGCGGCGCTCTCGGCGCTTCGCTTTACCGCCCAGGTCAGGCCGCCCTGGGCGTTCATCCAGTCCAGCTGTTCGGCGGCCAGGAAGACGGTGGCCAGGGCCGGCGTGTTGTAGGTCTGTTCGAGGCGGGACTGCTCGATCGCGGTCACCAGGTCGAGGAACTGGGGGATGTAGCGGCCGCTGCCCTTGATCTCGAAGGCTCGCTCGATGGCGGCGGGAGACATCAGGGCCAGCCAGATGCCGCCGTCGGAGCCCAGGGCCTTCTGCGGGGCCAGGTAGTAGACGTCTGTTTCGCGCAGGTCGACGTCCAGGCTGCCGCCGCCCGAGGTGGCGTCGGTCAGGACCAGGGCGCCCGGGTCGGCGCCTTCCACCCGGCGGACCGGTACGGCCACGCCCGTTGACGTCTCGTTGTGGACCGAGGCGTACACGTCGACGCCGGGCTCAGCAGTCAGGAACGCGGCCTGGCCGCCGGGGGCCCGGTGGACCGTGGGGGTGGCCAGGAACGGGGCGCCGGTGACGGCCTGGGCGAACTTCGCCCCGAACTCGCCGAACTCGGCGAACTGGGCCTTGTCGCGTACCAGGCCGAAGGTGGCCACCTCCCAGAAGGCGCTGGTGCCGCCGTTGGCGAGGATCACTTCGTACCCGTCGGGCATCGCGAAGAACTCGGCCAGGCCGCGGCGCAGGCGGGCCACCTGGTCCTTCACCGTTTTCTGGCGGTGTGAGGTGCCCATGTAGGTGCGTGACACCGCGGACAGCGCCTCGACGCCCTCGGGGCGGACCTTGCTGGGGCCGGAGCCGAAGCGCGCGTCGACCGGCTTGATTTCGTCGGGGATCCGGATGTCAGTCACGGTCAAACATTATGCGCGAGTCCCATTCTCGGCGAGCAATGTCCAGCCCTCGACCTCCTGCGGCTTGCGGACCGCCGGTCCCACATAGCGGGCACTGGGGCGCACGATCCGGCCCAGGCGCTTCTGCTCCAGGATGTGCGCGCTCCAGCCGGCCACCCGGGCGCAGGTGAACATCGAGGTGAACATGTGGGCCGGCACCTCGGCGAAGTCGAGCACCACGGCCGACCAGAACTCGACGTTGGTGGCCAGCACCCGGTCGGGCTTGCGGGCCTGCAACTCGGCCAGCGCGGCGCGCTCCAGGGCCTCGGCCACCTCGTACCGGGGTGCGCCCAGCTCGCGGGCGGTGCGCCGGAGGACGCGGGCGCGGGGGTCTTCGGCGCGGTAGACGCGGTGGCCGAAGCCCATCAGGCGCTCGCCGCGGTCGAGGACGCCGCGCACGTAGCCCTCGGCGTCGCCGCTGCGTTCCACCGCCTCGATCATGTGCAGCACCCGGGACGGGGCGCCGCCATGCAGTGGGCCGGAGAGGGCGCCGATGCCGGACGAGATGCAGGCGGCCGCGTCGGCGCCGGTGGAGGCCACGATCCGGGCCGTGAAGGTGGACGCGTTCAGGCCGTGCTCGGCGGCCGAGATGAAGTACGCGTCGACGGCCTTGACGTGCCGCGGGTCGGGTTCGCCCCGCCACCGGCGCATGAAGCGCTCGACGATCGTCTCGGCCTTGTCGATGTCTTTCTGCGGCACGGCCGGCAGGCCCAGCCCGCGGGCCGCCTGGGCCACGAACGACAGCGCGGTCACCGAGACCCGGGCCAGGTCGCTCCGGACCTGGTCGTCCTCGATGTCGAGCAGTTGGGACAGGCCCCAGTACGGCGCCAGCATGGCCACCGCCGACTGCACGTCGACCCGGATGTCGCCGGAGTGCACCGGCACCGGGAACGGCTCGGCCGGCGGCAGGCCCGGCCCGAACCGGCCGTCGACCAGCAGGCCCCAGACGTTGCCGAACGAAACCTGACCGATCAGGTCCTCGATGTCGACGCCGCGGTAGCGCAGCGCGCCGCCTGCCTTGTCAGGCTCGGCGATCTCGGTCTCGAACGCGACGACGCCCTCGAGGCCCGGCTTGAAATCGGACACGGTGCTCCCTGCTGGCAAATGCTGTGTGTGTTTCATATTGCCCGCCGGTTGCGGGCGGGTCGACCCGGCGTGATGTGCTCTCCGCGACAACCATCCTTACCGGGCTGACGGAACCGGCGGGCCGACTTACGGTCGTTTGCGGTGCTAAGAGATCACGTAACCAGGGAGCAGCGGTGACCGGGGAACGCCCGTCGCCCGCCGGCATGCGGCGCGACTACACCGAGCGCGAGGCGCTGCTCGAGACGGATCTGGCCGCCGACTGGACCGGTCAGTTCGCGGCCTGGTTCACCGCGGCCACCGAGTTCGGGCTGCCCGAGCCGAACGCGATGATCGTGGCCACCGCCGACGCGGCCGGCCGGCCTTCGGCCCGCACCGTGCTGCTCAAGGAGTACGACGAGCGCGGCTTCGTGTTCTTCACCAACTACGAGTCCCGCAAGGGCCGGGAACTGGCCGGGAATCCGTACGCGAGCCTGGTTTTTCCCTGGTTTGTCATGCATCGCCAGGTGCTCGTGGCCGGTTCGGTTGAGCGGGTGGGCCGGGCCGAGACCGAGGAGTACTTCGCCTCCCGGCCGCGCGGCTCGCAGCTGGGCGCCTGGGCGAGCCCGCAGTCCTCGGTGCTGACCGGCCGGGCCGCGGTGGAGGCCGGGCTGACCGCGGCGGTGGACCGGTTCGGCGACGGACCGGTGCCGGCCCCGCCGCACTGGGGTGGCCTGCGGGTGCTGCCCGAGACCGTGGAGTTCTGGCAGGGCCGCAGCAACCGGCTGCACGACCGGCTCCGCTATCGCCGCACTCCGGACGGGCCCTGGGTGGTGGAGAGGCTGGCCCCATGAGGCTGGCCCCCATGAGGCTGGCACCGTGAGGCTGGCACCGTGAGGTCGTGGGTGATCGACACCCGGCCGCTGGAGGTTCCGGCCTACCGCCGGATGTGGATCGGCAACGGCGCCTCGTACTTCGGCTTCCAGTTCACCGCGGTGGCCGTGCCGGTGCAGATGTACGACGTCACCGATTCGTCGGCCTGGGTCGGCCTGCTCGGCGTCGCCGGACTGGTCCCGCTGCTGGTGTTCGGCCTGTGGGGCGGCGCGGTGGCCGACGTGGTGGACCGGCGCAAGCTGCTGCTGGCCAGTTCGCTGCTGGCCTGGCTGGCCACCGCCGGGCTGCTCGCCCAGGCGCTGGCCGGGGTGCGCAGTGCCTACCTGCTGCTGGCCCTGACCGCGGTGCAGTCGGCCGCGTTCGCGGTGAGCTCGCCGACCCGGCAGGCGATCGTCCCGCGGATCGTGCCGATGTCGCTGGTCCCGTCCGCCAACACGCTGACCCACACGACCACCACGGCCGGCGGCGTGCTCGGGCCGCTGGCCGCCGGCCTGATCTTCGCGGTCGCCACCACCGGCACCGGGGTGACCGTGGCCTACCTGGTCGACGTGGCCCTGTTCGGCATCTCCTTCTGGGCCACCTGGCGGCTGCCCGCGATCCCGCCGGCCAAGGTGGCCCCGGACCGGGCCCGGCCGAGCGCGGGCCTGCGCGGCATCGCCGACGGCCTGCGGTTCCTGGCCACCAGCCCGGTGCTGCTGCTGTCCTTCGCGATCGACCTGATCGCCATGGTGTTCGCCATGCCCCGGGCGCTGTTCCCCGAGGTGGCCGCGGACCGGTTCGGCGGCGGCGCGGCGGTCGGCTGGCTGTTCGCGGCGATCGCGATCGGCTCGGTGCTGGCCGGCCTCACCTCGGGCTGGATCGGCCGGGTACGCCGGCAGGGCGTGGCCCTGGTGGTCGCCGTGGTCGCCTGGGGCGTGGCGGTGGGTCTGGCCGGCCTCGCCCATCAACTGTGGTTGATGGTGGCGTTGCTCGCGGTGGGCGGCGCGGCCGATCTGGTGAGTGCGGTCTACCGGCAGTCGATGATGCAGACCTTCGCGCCTGATCGACTACGAGGCCGCCTGCAGGGCGTATTCATAGTCGTCGTTGCGGGCGGGCCTCGATTGGGCGATCTGCGGGCCGGTTCGACCGCCGAACTCGCCGGGCCGACCACATCGTGGACCGGCGGCGGATTTACCGCGGCCGGACTCGCGCTGGTCCTGGCCCTTGCGTTCCCCGCGCTGCTGCGTTACCGGCCGCCGGCCGACCCTGACGACGATCCGAACCGATAGTGTCCAGGCCATGACAAGCGTCGTACCGGCGAAATCCGGAACTCAGTGGTCGATCGAGGCGGACGGGCACCGGGCCGTCGTGGTGGAGGTCGGCGGCGGGCTGCGCGACTACACCGTCGACGGTGTCGCGGTGCTCGACGGATTCGATGCGGACGAGTTGGCGCCTGCCTCGGCCGGACAGGTCCTCGCGCCCTGGCCCAACCGGATCCGGGACGGGCGGTACACGTTCGAGGGGCAGGACTACCAGCTGCCGCTGACCGAGCCGGCAAAGCACACCGCGCTGCACGGCCTGGCCAACTGGTCCCGGTGGACGCTGGCGGAGCAGTCCGCCGACGCGGTCACCCTGGAGTTCGAGCTGCCGCCGCAGATCGGCTACCCGTGGTGGCTCACGCTGCGCACCCGCTGGCAGGTCTCGGCCGAGGGGCTGCACTGCCACCAGGAGGTGGTGAACAACAGCGAGTCGAACGCGCCGTGGGGCTACTCCATCCACCCCTACGTGCAGCTGCCGGGGGTCTCGGTCGACGACACGCTCCTGCACGTGCCGGGCAAGACCCGGATCCTGGCCGACGCGCGGCTGCTGCCGATCGGCTCGGTCTCGGTGGCCGGCACCGAGTACGACTTCACCGAGGCCCGCCGGATCGGCGACCTGGTCCTGGACACCACGTTCGGCGACATCGAGCACGACGCGGCCGGCGTCACCGAGGTGTCCATCGCCGACCCGAACTCGTCGAAGAAGGTCGTGGTCTGGGCCGACGACAAGTTCAAGTACTGGCAGATCTTCTCCGGTGACACGCTGAGCGGCGAGCGCTTCCGCCGGTCGGTGGCGATCGAGCCGATGACCTGCCCGCCCGACTCCTTCCGCACCGGGCGCGACCTGGTCGTGCTGTCGCCGGGTGAGCGCTGGACGGCCACCTGGGGAATCCGGCCCTGATGGAGTTCGACGAGGTGGTCCGCCGCCGCCGGATGGTCCGCAGCTACGACCCGGACCGTCCGGTGCCGGCCGAGGTGATCGACCGGATCGTCCGGCACGGGCTGCGGGCGCCGAGTGCGGGCTTCTCGCAGGGCTGGGGCTTCCTGGTGCTCACCGAGCCGGCCGACCGCGACCGCTACTGGTCGTCGACCACCGAGGGCGACCTGGGCGACGCGCAGGCCGACACGGCGTGGCGCGGCGAGTGGCTCACCCGGATGCGCACCGCGCCGGTGCTGATCGTCTGCCTCGCGAACAAGTCGGTGTACCTCAACCGGTACGCCGAACCGGACAAAGGCTGGACGGACCGGGACGAAAAGCACTGGCCGGTGCCGTACTGGGACATCGACACCGGATTCGCCGCACTGCTGATGCACCTGAGCGCGGTCGACGCCGATCTCGGCTCCTGCTTCTTCGGCCTGCCGGCGACCCACGTGCAGAACTTCAAGGACGCGTTCGGGGTGCCGGCCGAGTTCAACCCGATCGGCACGCTGTCGGTCGGCTACCGCACCGCGGACGACAAGAGGTCGCCGTCCCTGAAGCGCGGGCACCGCCCGGTGGCAGAGGTGGTGCATCATGGCCGATGGGCCGCGCCCGCAGCGTCGGCAGGGACCCCGTGAGGGTCACCCGGCTAGGCTGGCACGCGGCACGACATTGGGGCAGGGTGGGCTATGGAAGGGGGTAACCCGCCGTGATCTTCAAAGCGGTCCGGGACGGAGCCCCGTATCCCGATCACCACACGACGCTCAAGGCCTGGGCCGAGATTCCGCCCCGGCCGATCCGGCTGGCTGACCTGATCACCACGAAACGCGAGCTGGCGCTGGACAAGCTGCTGGCCGAGGACTCGACCTTCTACGGCGACCTGTTCCCGCACGTGGTGGAGTATCAGGGCGCCCTCTATCTGGAGGACGGCCTGCACCGGGCGCTGCGCGCGGCCCTGCAGCAGCGCAACCAGATCCACGCGAGAGTCCTGGTCGTGGATACCAATCCGACCGCCCCGCCCGCCACCCCAGATTGGTCTGAAGGCTGAGCTTCACCCGTTAGGTTGAATTCATGGTCGCTCCGCTGGATCTGCTCGATCTCGACACGCTGCTGACCGACGAGGAGCGCGACATCCGGGCGCTCTGCCGCCGGGTGGCTGACGACCGGGTCCGGCCGCACGTGGCGGAGTGGTACGAGGACGGCCGGGTGCCGGTCCGTGAGCTGGCGCTCGAGTTCGGCAAGCTGGGTCTGCTCGGCATGCACCTGAGCGGGTACGGCTGCGCCGGCGCCTCCGCGGTCGCGTACGGCCTCGCCTGCATGGAGCTGGAGGCCGCCGACTCCGGGGTGCGCTCGCTGGTCAGCGTGCAGGGCTCACTGGCCATGTATGCGATCTGGCGGTACGGCTCCGAGGAGCAGAAACAGCGCTGGCTGCCGGGCATGGCGGCGGGCGAGCTGATCGGCTGCTTCGGCCTCACCGAGCCGGACCACGGTTCCGACCCGGCCAACATGTCGACCCGTGCCCGCCGGGACGGCGATGACTGGGTGCTCTCCGGTGGCAAGATGTGGATCACCAATGCGCCGGTCGCGGACGTGGCGGTGATCTGGGCCCGGGCCGAGGACGGCGTGCTGGGTTTCGCGGTGCCGACCGACTCCGCCGGCTTCGCCGCCCGGGAGATCAAGCGCAAGATGTCGCTGCGGGCGTCCAGCACGGGCGAGATTTCCCTGGATGACGTACGCCTACCGGACGCGGCCCGGCTGCCCGGTGCGCACGGGCTCAAGGCGCCGCTGTCCTGTCTCACCGAGGCCCGGTTCGGGATCGTCTGGGGCGCGCTGGGCGCCGCCCGGGACTGCCTCGCGACCGCGCTCGACTACGCCGCCACCCGGGAGCAGTTCGGCCGGCCGATCGCCGGTTTCCAGCTGACCCAGGCGAAGTTCGCCGACATGGCCCTGGAGCTGCAGAAGGGCTTCCTGCTCGCGCTGCACCTGGGCCGCCGCCGGGACGAGACCGGCGCGCTGCGCCCCGAGCAGGTCAGCATCGGCAAGCTCAACAACGTGCGGGAGGCCATCGCGATCGCCCGGCAGTGCCGGACCATCCTGGGCGGCAACGGGATCAGCGGGGAATACCCGATCATGCGGCACGCGGCGAACCTGGAGAGCGTGCTCACGTACGAGGGAACCTCGGAGATCCACCAGCTGGTCATCGGACAAAAATTGACCGGTTTGAGCGCCTTCGCCTGATCACGAGTCGCGAGTGTCGTACCCCCGTCCTACCGTGAGGGTATGGCTCAGAAACCGGATGTCGACGACCCCACAAGGGAGTATCCGGAAGTCCCCACGGAACCTCCCGCCGCCGATCCGCCGCGGTCCAGCGTCATCGCCCGCGTCCTGATCTTCTTCGGCATCGTGTTCGCCGTGATCGTCGCGGCCTGCCTCGGGCTGCGCGCGGTCGACGTGCTGCCCAGCTTCTCCAACCCGTTCGCCGAGAGCACCACCGACCGCAGCCAGCCGGTGCTGCTCCAGTCCATGCGTGACCTGAGCCGGTACGTCGCGGCCGACGGCACCTTCCAGGTCATCGTCGACCTCGAGGAAAACCGCGACAACATCCCCGACTTCCTGATCAACCGGCGCATCCTGTTCGTCGGCTCCGGCACCGTCGAGGAGTACGTCGACTTCGGCACCCTCTCGACGGACGCGCTCCAGGTCGACAACGAGAAAAAGTCGATCACCATCACGCTGCCGCCGCCGCAGCAGGGCACCGCGGCGCTCGACATGGAAAAGAGCTACGTGGTCGAGGAGAAACGCGGCCTGCTGACCAGCATCGGCGACGCGTTCCGCAGCGACCCCGACAAGCAGCAGCGGGTCTATCAGCTGGCCCAGCAGCGGATCACCGAGGCGGCCCGGGCCAGCGGGCTTGACCAGCGCGCCCGGGAAAACACCCAGCGCATGCTGGAGAGCCTGTTCACCCGGCTCGGCTACACCTCGGTGTCGGTCACGTTCGGCCAGCCGTAGGTTCGCGAGCGCCCGGCCCCGCGGATGCGGAGCCGGGCGTCGCTAAGTCACTCGTTGGGCAGCATCACCCAGAGCACCAGGTACAGCAGGAACTGCGGGCCGGGCAGCAGGCAGGAGAGCACGAAGATCAGGCGAACCACGCCGGACGAAAGTCCGAAGCGGCGGCCAAGACCGGAACAAACACCGGCGATCCAACGGTCGTCGCGGGGTCGGGCGAGGCGGCGGGCCACGGTCACTCACTCCTTCACTGGCGGCTACGGTCGGTCGCCGTAACCACCTTCGACGGTAGGGGCGGGCCGACCCGCTTCCCTCGGCCCGCAGGCGGAGATGGACGGTCCGGCCCCCGTAAGGGTCACCCGTACCCGCAGGCCAGCCGCTGTTAACCTGAGGGCCGATCCCCACCCTTCACGAGGAGGCACGCGGTGACGCTGGCCGTCCTGCATGCCAGCACCGGTTACGCCCTCGAACCTGCCGACGCCGCCCGCCTCGCCGACGACCTCGACTCCGCGCTGCGCTCGGCCGGCGCGCGCGAGGTGGAGCGCCTCGACGGCCCGGCCGCGAACGGCCGGCTGCGCGAGCTTGCCCGGCAGGCACACGACGCGAACGAGCCGCTGCTGATCTGCGCCGACAACCTGGTGGCCCATCCCAGTCTGCTGTGGACCCTGGCTACCGAGCCGGCCGGGCGCAGCACCGCGCTGGTGGTCGCCGACCCGGGCGGCGACCTGCGCGACGACCGCGGTCGGGTGCTGCCGGCCGGGTCCGGCGACGGCACCGTCCGGTTCGCCGGAGCGCTCTGCCTGGCACCCGCCGACCTGCCGCTGCTGGACACCGTTGCGGACCGGCCGGACGTGCTGCCGGCGCTGCTCGAGGCCGGTCTGGTGCCGATCGCCACCCCGGTCCGGCTGCTGCACGCCCAGCAGGTGCACACCGAGTCCGACCTGGTGCAGGCCCGGGGCGCGATCGCCGCGGTGGACGAGGAGTCGGCCCGGCTGCGGCTGGCGGTCAAGGAGAAGGACGACTTCTTCACCACGTACGCGGTCAGCACCTGGTCGCCGGTCGTCACCCGGGCCGCGGCCCGGCTGGGCCTGTCGCCGACCGCGGTCACCTGGCTGTCGGTGCTGTTCGCCGCGGTCGCCGCGCTCGCCTTCTGGCAGGCGTCCCGGCCCGCGATGATCGCCGGCGGCATCCTGCTCTACCTCGGCTTCGTGCTCGACTGCGTGGACGGTCAGCTGGCCCGGTACACCCGGCAGTTCGGCGCGTTCGGCGGCTGGCTCGACACGATGGCCGACCGGGGCAAGGAATATCTGGTGTACGCCGGGCTCGCGGCCGGCGCCGAGCGGATCGGCCTGCCGTACGCCTGGCCGCTGGCCATCACCGCGATCGTGCTCCAGACCGTGCGGCACATGACCGACACCTGGTACGGCGCGCTGCACGACGAGGCGGCGGCCCGGCCCCGGCCGGTCGCCACCGGCGGGGTGGGCGCCCGGCTGAGCGCCGCCTCCAACCGGGTGCAGGGCGACACCGGCTCGGTCGCGTACTGGCTCAAGCGGATCGTGGTCTTTCCGATCGGCGAGCGCTGGGCGCTGATCGCGGTGGTCGCGATGGTGGCCGACGGCCGGGTGGCGCTCGCCGCGGTGGTCGGGTTCGGCCTGCTCGCGTTCGGCTACACGCTGGCCCTGCGGTCGTTGCGCTCGCTGTCGATGCGGGTGGGCGTGCTCGACACCGTGGACACCGGCCGCCACCGCGACGACGGCCCGCTGGTGCGCGGCGTCCTCGCCAAGGCCGGCCTGCCGCTCCCGCTCGCCTTCGCGGCACTCGCCGTGCTGGCCGCCCTGGCCCTGGTGGCGGCGCTGCTGGCCGGCTGGTTGACGCCGCCGGCCGCCCCGGCGGTCGCGGTGGCGGCGCTGCTGGTGCTGACCGCCGGCCTGCCGGCCGCGGCCCGGCACGGCGGCCCGCTCGACTGGCTGGTGCCGGCCGCCCTGCGGGCCGCCGAGTACCTGTTCGTGGTGGCCGTCGGGCTGGCCGGGGCGGTGCCGCCCGCGGTGGTCTTCCTGCTGCTGTTCACGCTTGCCCTGCGGCACTACGACCTGACCGCCCGGATGGAGAAGGGCGCACCGGCCGGCCGGACCCGGGGCGCGCCGCTCGGCTGGGAGGGCCGGGTGCTGGTGCTCGCGGTCTTTGCGCTGGCCGGCCAGGCGACCTGGGGCCTGGCCCTGCTGGCCGTGGTCACCGGCGGGGCGTTCCTGGTCAACGCGATCACCGACTGGCGGGCGGTGGGCGGCCGACCATGACCGAGCTGAGCATCGTCCTGCCCGTCTACCGGGTACAGGGTTACCTGCGGCAGTGTCTCGACTCGTTGCTGAGCCAGTCGTTCACCGACTTCGAGATCGTGGCCGTGGACGACTGCTCACCGGACTACAGCGGTGACATCCTGGCCGAGTACGCCGCCCGCGACCCCCGGGTCCGGGTGGTGACCGCGCCGGAGAACGTCGGGCTCGGCCGCGCCCGCAACCTGGGCCTCCAGCACGCCGTCGGCACCTACGTCTGGTTCGTCGACAGCGACGACTGGCTGGCCACCGGCGCCCTGGCCGCGGTGGTCGCCCGGCTGCGCGCCACCGAGGCGGACGTGCTGGTGGTGGGCTGGGACCGGGTGCACTGGAACGGTCCGGTGGAGGCCGGGTCGGCCAAGTCGCTGCTGGCCGCGGCGCCCCGGGTGTTCGCGGCCGAGGAGTGGCCGCGCATCCTCAACGCCCTGCACGTGGCCTGGAACCGGGTGATCCGCCGGGACCTGCTGCTCAAACTCGGTCTCGAGTTCGCGCCGGGCTGGTACGAGGACGTCTCGTTCACGTTCCCGCTGATGCTGGCCGCCCGGCGGATCAGCACGCTGTCCCGCACCTGCGTGCACTACCGGCAGCGGCGGACCGGCGCGATCACCCGCACGGTCGGCGACCGGCATTTCGAGGTCTTCGCGCACTGGGACCACACGATGGCACTCTGCGCCGGCGCCGGCTCCGGCGCCAAGGTGCGCGGCCTGCTGTTCCGCCGGATGATCTGGCACTACATGCGGGTGCTCTGTCACGACGCCCGGGTGCCGCGCGGGTCCCGGCGCCGCTTCTTCCGCCAGGCCGCCGAGCAATACCACCGCTATCTACCGTCCGGCGGCTTTCCCCTGCCCAGGGGCGGCGACGGCATCCGTTTCCGGCTGCTGGCCCGGGGGGCGTACCGCACCTTTCGGGTCGCCGACCTGCTGCTGCGTACGGTCCGGCGGGCTCAGCGGGTGTCCGCCCGGCCGCGCCGCCGCCTGGCCCGGCGCGGCAAGCAGGCGCTCGGCTACCTCTACTACCAGCTTCAGCTGCGGCTGCCGGTGGACCGCTCGCTGGCGCTGTACGCCGCGTACTGGTACCGCGGGGTGAGCTGCAACCCGGCCGCGATCGCCGCGAAGGCCGCCGAACTGGTGCCGCAGGTCCGTCCGCTGTGGGTGGTCGGCCCGGCCCGGGTGGGAGCGGTGCCGCCGGGCACCGACTACGTGGTGGCCGGAACTGCCCGCTACTACCGGGCCATCGCCCGGGCCGGGTATCTGATCAACAACGTCAACTGGCCGAACCACCTTCGGAAGCGCCGCGGCACCCGACATGTGATGACACATCACGGCACTCCGCTGAAAATGATGGGGATGGATCAGCTCGACTATCCGGCCGCCGCGGGCGCCGGCGACTTCGCCGCGCAGATGCGCCGAGCCGATCGCTGGGACTTCAGTGTGACCGCGAATGCACATACCACGATCGCCTGGGAACGGGCCTATCCGTGCCGGTACGAGACGCTCGAGGTGGGTTATCCGCGCAACGACCGGCTGGCCACCGCGACCGCCGGGGACACCGCGGCGGCCCGCGCGCGGCTGGGCGTGGACCCCGGCCGCCGGGTGGTGCTCTACCTGCCCACCCATCGCGAATGGCGGCCGAAGGGCAGCCACGTGCTGGACGTGGAGCGGTTCGCCGAGGCGCTGGGACCGGACACCACGCTGCTGGTCCGGGCGCACTACTTCTACGTTCCGGCGGAGCAGGCGGGCCGGGTGCCGTCCGGCCGCCGGCGGATCGTCGACGTGTCCGGTTACCCGGTCCTGGAAGATCTCTATCTGGCCGCCGATGTGCTGGTCACCGACTATTCGTCGGCAATGTTCGACTTCGCCGTGCTGGACCGGCCGCTGGTGATCTACGCCCCCGACTGGCCGGTCTACCGGGAGTTGCGCGGCGTCTACTTCGACCTGATGGCCGAACCGCCGGGCGCGGTGGCCACCGACGAGGACGAGCTTTTCGAGACGTTTCGGTCCGGAACGTACGCCGGTGTCGCGGCGACCGACCGGCGCTCGGCCTTCCGTGACCGATTCTGTTATCTCGACGACGGCGGCGCCGCGGAGCGCGTGGTGCGTCGCGTCTTCTTAGCGGAGCCTTAAGAGACCGTAATCACTTCGTTACCGTGCGCGAATGGCACGTTCACCCGATGGCGGCATATCGATACTCGTAGTCAGAGTGAGGAAGATCGCCGGACACCGTGGGACCGGGATCACAGCGAACATTCCCGGCAGGAGGTAGACGGTGTCGACCGTCTCGCTGAAGGACGTCACCAAGGTGTGGCCAGATGGCACTATCGCGGTCAATCACGTCAGCCTTGACGTGCAGGACGGCGAGTTTCTCGTGCTGCTCGGCCCGTCTGGCTGTGGTAAATCGACGATCCTCCGCATGATCGCCGGGTTGGAAGACCCGACCGAAGGCGACATCCTGCTCAACGGGGACCCGGTGCTGGAACTGGCGCCGCGCGACCGCAGCATCGCCATGGTTTTCCAGGATTTCGCGCTGTATCCGCACATGTCGGTCAGTGACAACATCGGCTTCCCGCTCCGCCTGTCCGGCGTCGAGCCCTCCACCCGGGTCGACCGGGTCGGCGACGTCGCGTCCGCCCTCGGCATCGGCGACGTCCTCGGCCGCAAGCCCAGCCAGCTTTCCGGCGGTCAGCGCCAGCGGGTGGCCATGGGCCGCGCCATCGTGCGCCGGCCGGGCCTCTTCCTGATGGACGAGCCGCTCTCGAACCTCGATTCCGGCCTGCGCGCCGAACTGCGCGCCGAGATCACCGGCCTCACCAAGGAACTCGGCGTCACCACCATGTACGTGACGCACGACCAGGCCGAGGCGCTCACCATGGCCGACCGCGTGGCGATCATGCGCAAGGGCATCCTCCAGGACGTCGGCACCCCCACCGAGGTGTACGGGCGGCCCGCCACCCTGTACGTGGCCGCGTTCCTCGGCTCGCCCCGGATGAACCTGCTGGAGGCGTCCGTCTACGTCCACCTGGACCAGTACATCGTGCTGAAGTTCGGGGACCAGTCGCTCTACCTGCCGTGGAGCGACATCCGGGCCCGCGCGGTGGCGCACTACCACGGCGAGCGGATCGTGGTCGGGCTGCGGGCCGAGGCGCTCACCCCGGTGGCCCCCGAGGTGCAGGGCGACGTGCTCCGGGGCCGGATCCGCTATCTCGAGCACCACGGGCACGAGTCGCTCGCGTTCCTGGACATCGGCGCCACCGCGATCGTGGTCGACGAGATGGGCGCCGGTAAGGCCGAGGGCGAGGGCGGCAACGCGCTGCGCCGGTTCGGCGGTGCCCTGCAGAAGCTGGCCGGCCGCAGCAGCAACGGCTCCGGGCCGCAGTCCCGCGACCAGGGCGACCCGGCCAGCGTGCTCACCGATCCGGGCCGGCACCACCGCCGCCCGGCCGAGCTGGCCGTCCGGCTGGCGCCGTACCCGGCCATCTCGCCGGGACACCCGTTGTCGGTGGCGGTCCGGATGGACATGCTGCACTTCTTCGACGGGCGCGGCGACCGGATCGACGTCGGCTGGCGGTAATTGGCAGGACTCTTTCCCTCCTTGACGGCATGAACTATGGTTCCGCCCACACGTCGGTGCGATGGCGTAGCGACGTAACGGCTCCGTCTTAGGGGGTGGGTACGTGGCGAATCCGTCCGGACTGCTCGTGATCGAGCGGATCCTGCGCGATCGGCAGGGCATCTGGCAGCAGGTGGTCGAGGACCGTGAGCTGCCTAAGCTGACCGGCCAGATGCTGGTCAGCTCGGTGGTGGCGCTGGCCGTCTACGGCGCCGTGCTCGGTTCCTTCCACAGTGTGCTGATGGCCCTGACGTCGGCGGCGAAGCTGCCGCTGCTGTTCCTGGTCACGCTGGCCATCTGCCTGCCCACGCTGTATCTGTTCAACCTGGTCTTCGGCGCCCGGCTGTCGATCCGGCAGTCGCTGGCGCTGGTCATGGTGGCGCTCACGGTGACCGCCATGCTTGCCCTCGCGTTCGCCCCGATCAGCCTGTTCTTCCTGATCACGGCGCCCGACTACAGCTTCTTCAAGCTGCTCAACGTGGTGATTCTGGCGCTGTCCGCCCTGGTCGGGCTGCGTTTCCTGACCGGCGGCATGCGGGTGCTGAACGAGCACGGCCTGCTCGCGCCGCCGTCGACCGCGGTCCAGGCGCCGGTCTCGCCCGCCGTGCCGGCCCCGGTCTCGCCCGCCGTGGCCCCGGCTGTCGTGCCGGCCCCGGTTCCGGTGGGCGCGCCGGCCGCGCCGGACGGTGCCGCGAACGGCACCACCCCGGCCGTGGCGGCTCCGGCAGCCGTCCCGGCTGTGCACCCGGGTGCTGTCCCGGCTGTGCACCCGGGTGCCGTCCCTGCCGTGCAGGTGCCGCCGGGTTACACGCTCCAGCCGCTGCGCCAGCCGCGGCCGCTGCCGCAGCAGCAGGCGACGCCGCCGAGCATGACCCTGCTCTACATCTGGATCCTGCTGTTCGGCTTCGTCGGTACACAGCTGGCCTGGACGCTGCGCCCGTTCTTCGGCAGTCCCGGCATGAAGTTCAGCCTTTACCGGGATATCGACGGAAACTTCTATGCGGAGATCTTCAAGACCATCTCGTACCTGTTCTGACCGCGGGGCGGCCGGGTCTTTCCGGATCCGGCGCCGCCGCCTGCTGCCATCGGGCAAGCACTCCGCGTAGGCTGCACCACGGTGGAGGAGAGCTTGAGCCAGAGCGTCCGTCCGGCCCCGACCGCGGAGCCGGTCAGCACCGACGTGCCGACGAGTTCCGGCGCGCCGCTGCTCGACCGGCGGTTCGGCCGGGACGAGATCGCCGTGGTGCGCCACGAGGTGGCCGGCCGGCTCGCGGCCGTGGGCCTGACCGGCGAGCGGCACCAGGGCTTCGTCCTCGCGGTCAACGAGGTGATCACCAACGTCGTGCTGCACGCCGGCGGCCAGGGCCGGGCGGTGCTCTGGCTGGCCGGCGGCTCGGCGTGGTGCACCGTGACCGACTCGGGCCCGGGCATCCCGGCACAGTTCCTGCGGCCGCCCGAGGTGCCGGCCGCGTTCGAGGTGGGCGGCCGCGGCATCTGGCTGGCGCACCAGTTGTGCGACGAGGTGACGGTGGCCACCGGACCGATCGGTACCACGATCGGGCTTCGCATCGCGTTGCCGCGCCGAGGGAAACCCAGCTGAAACGGCATTTTTAACGTCGTGTAAACCGCTGGGCAAATGTGAAGGCGCCCTTCGGGACTCACGGGGTGCCGCATGCGACTACATTGGGCGCGTGCTCGGACTACCTCAGCATGTTTCGGCATGCCTATTTGATCTTGATGGCGTGCTCACGCAGACCGCGCTCGTGCACAATGCTGCGTGGAAACAGACGTTCGACGCGTTCCTGGAGACGTGGTCGCAGGAACACGGTCAAGCGTTCGTACCCTTCGATTCCGGCGCCGACTACCACCGATACGTCGACGGCCGGCCACGCGCCGATGGCGTCCGTACCTTCCTGACCTCTCGCGGCATCACCGTGCCGGAGGGCACCGCGGACGACGGTCCCGACCAGCAGACCGTGAACGGCATCGGCAACCGGAAGAACGTGCTCGTCCTGCAGAAGATCGCCGAGGGCGCGGTCCAGGTCTACCCGGGCTCCGTGGACTACCTCCACGCCGCCCGTGACGCCGGTCTGCGCCGCGCCGTCGTGTCGGCGAGCGCCAACTGCAAGGACGTCCTGGAGGCGGCGGGCATCGCGGACCTCATCGAAGCTCGCGTGGACGGGATCACCACCCGCGAGCAAAACTTGCCGGGCAAGCCGGCACCGGACGCCTTCCTGCTCGGCGCCAAGCTTCTCGGGCTGCCCCCCGAGAGCTGCGCCGTCTTTGAGGACGCCCTGGCCGGTGTCGAGGCCGGCCGGGCAGGCGGCTTCGGGATCGTGATCGGTGTAGATCGCGTGGGTCAGCGTGACGAGTTGTTGGCACACGGGGCCGACATCGTTGTCAATGATCTGTCAGAACTACTCACGCGCTGAGCGCGTACCTTGAAGACTTTTTCTCTTTTTTATTGTCGAGAGGCACCACCGTGATCCGTGAACGGGCATATCCCGTGGACCCCTGGCACATCCGGGAGACCCGGCTCGACCTGGACCTGCTGGCCCAGTCCGAATCGGTGTTCGCGCTGGCCAACGGGCACATCGGGATACGCGGAAACCTGGACGAGGGCGAGCCCCACGGCCTGCCGGGCACCTATCTGAACTCGTTCTACGAGCTGCGCCCGCTGCCGTACGCCGAGGCCGGTTACGGCTTCCCCGAGTCCGGTCAGACCATGATCAACGTGACCAACAGCAAGCTCATGCGGCTGCTGGTCGACGACGAGCCGTTCGACGTGCGGTACGGCGAGCTCCGGTCGCACGAGCGGGTCCTCGACCTGCGGGCCGGCACGCTCGAACGCAACGTCGAATGGGTCTCCCCATCGGGTCAGGCCATCCGGGTCCGCACCGTTCGCATGGTGTCGTTCACCCAGCGCGCCGTGGTGGCGTACCTGTACGAGGTCGAGCCGCTGGACGGGTCGGCCCGGCTCATCCTGCAGTCCGAGCTGGTCGCCAACGAACAGTTGCCGCCGATGAGCAAGGACCCGCGGGTGGCCGCCGTGCTGGACCACCCGCTGCAGGCCGAGGAGCTCCTCGAGCAGCGCACCGGCGGTCTGCTGGTGCACCGCACCAAGGCCAGTGACCTGCGGATGGCCGCGGCCATGGAACACCTGGTCGAAACGCCCGGCAAGCACGCGATCACCACCGAGGGCCACCCCGACTGGCTGCGCACCACCGTGGCGTCCAAGCTCGAGCCGGGGCAGAAACTGCGGGTGGTCAAGCTGGTGGCCTACGGCTGGTCCAGCAACCGGTCGCTGCCCGCCGTGCGGGATCAGGTCGGTGCCGCCCTCGCGAGTGCCCGGCTGGACGGCTGGGAGGGCCTGGTGGATGCCCAGCGCGAATACCTGGACGCGTTCTGGGACCACTCCGACGTCCGCGTCGAGGGCGACTCCGAGGTGCAGCAGGCGGTCCGCTTCGGCCTGTTCCACACGCTCCAGGCCGGTGCCCGGGCCGAGCAGCGCCCGATCGGCTCCAAGGGCCTCTCCGGACCGGGCTACGACGGCCACACGTTCTGGGACGCCGAGACCTTCGTGCTGCCCGCGCTGACCTACACCCAGCCCTCCGCGGCGGCCGACGTGCTGCGCTGGCGGCACTCGACCCTCGACCTGGCCCGGGAGCGGGCCCAGACGCTCGGCCTGCAGGGTGCCGCCTTCCCGTGGCGCACCATCCGCGGGCAGGAGTGCTCGGCGTACTGGCCGGCCGGCACCGCGGGCTTCCACATCGGGGCGGACATCGCCGACGCGGTCCGCCGCTACGTGCAGGCCACCGGCGACTACGACTTCGAGCGCGAGTTCGGCCTCGAACTGCTGGTGGAGACGGCCCGGCTGTGGCGCTCGCTGGGCCACCACGATCGGCACGGCCGCTTCCACATCGACGGGGTCACCGGCCCCGACGAGTACACCGCGGTGGTGGACGACAACATCTACACCAACCTGATGGCGCAGCAGAACATGTTCACCGCCGTCGAAGCCGCCAAGCGCCACCCCGACCTGGCCCGCAAGCTGGGCGTGGACGACGAGGAGATGGCGTCCTGGCGGGATGCGGCCGCGGCCGTGCACATCCCGTACGACCGCGAGCTGGGGGTGCACCAGCAGTCCGAGGGCTTCACCCGGCTCCAGGAGTGGGATTTCGAGAACACCCCGACCGAGGCCTTCCCGCTGCTGCTCAACTACCCGTACTTCGACCTGTACCGCAAGCAGGTGGTCAAGCAGGCCGACCTGGTGATGGCGATGTACATCCGGGGCGACGCGTTCACCCCGGAGGAGAAGTCCCGCAACTTCGCCTACTACGAGGCGCGGACCGTGCGGGACTCGTCGCTCTCGGCCTGTATCCAGGCGGTGCTGGCGGCCGAGACCGGGCACCTCGAGCTGGCCCACGACTATCTGGGCGAGGCCGCCCTGATGGACCTGCACGACCTGCACCAGAATTCGCGGGACGGCCTGCACATCGCCTCGCTGGCCGGCACCTGGATCTCGCTCGTCGCCGGCCTGGGCGGCATGCGGGACTACAACGGCCAGCTGTCGTTCGCGCCGCGCCTGCCCAGCCGGATCAACAACCTGGAGTTCTCGCTGCTGTGGCGAGGGCTGCGGCTGCGGGTGAACGTGACCGCCGACGAGGTGACCTATTCGCTGCGCAACGGCGGCGGCTCGGCCCGGCTCGTGGTGATCCACCACGGCAAGGAGGTCGAGGTGACCCAGGTCAAGCCGGTGGCGGTGCCGATCCCGCCGCCGCCCCCGGTGGGCCCGCCGCCCACCCAGCCGGCCGGCCGCGCACCGGTGCGTCGCACGCCCAAGGATTAGGGCATAAAGAAAGGGCCCCCGGTTTGCCGGGGGCCCTTTCTTACGCTCTCTTACAGCATCGATACGTGCACGTGGTCCTTGTGGTTGCTGGCGCCGCTGTAGGAGCTCCACCCGGACGCTGGGAACCAGATCTGCGCATTCCAGATGACGTAGTAGATGCCCAGTCGGTCCGCATTACGTACCAGGAACGCCATCAGGTTGTTGCCGTACGTTTTCATGTCCGAGTTGTGGTAAGCCGCGAATCCGCTGCTTTGCAGCGACCAGTCGCAGGCCCGGCCCTTCGGATGCTCGAACGGGCCGCCGGTGCGGTGACAGCCGACGAAGCGCTTGAAACCGGCCTTACGCACCTGCTGGTACATGTGTTTGGTGCGCGCCGTGATGCAGCCGCCGGTCGTCGGGTCGTCCTGGTTGCAGCGTTCCGCGGAGAAACCGCCGTCCGAATTGCGCGGCGCCGGGGCAGCCGACGGCGATTTCGCCAGCACCAGGCCGCCGGTGAAACTCTTGCCACCCACCAGGGCGAGCGCCTTGTCGGCCGCCTCCTTCTGCTTCTTCATCGCCACGAGGTTCTGCTGCTGCTGCTTGACCTCGGCGTCCAGCTCGGCCCTCGTCGCGTTGACGTTGTCGATGGCCTTGTTGAGCTCGCGCAGCTTGTGGTCGTGCAGGGCGTTGATCTCCTCGAGCGAGACCGCCTTACGCAGGAAGTCGTCGGAGCCCTGGCTGCCGAGCAGGAAGCTGGCGGCGCCCAGGTTGCCCACCTGGTACTGCTGGGCGGCGATCGCGTTGACCTCGGGTTCGAGCGCCTTGCGGCGGGCCTCGGCGATGGTCAGCGCGACGGAGAGCTCCTTCTGCTTCTTCGTCGACTTTTCCACCGCGGACTTGGCCGCCACGAACTTGCGGTTGGACGACTCGAGGACCTCGTTGAGGAGCAGGTCGTCCTCGTCGTCCGTCGATTTCTCGTCGGGCTGGGCCGACGAGCCGTTCGGTTCGGCCGCGGCCGGGGCAGCGGGCACCGTCAGGAAGGCGACGGCCACAAGCGGCGCCAGCGCGACGGTCAACCACCGGCGGGGTCTTACGGTCATTCACGTTCCTTCCGGGTTACCGCCGACCGAGTTAGCTGACGGGTTCGGGACGGAAGCGATCCCTACCGCATTACTGCGGATGCACCCCACTGACCTGGTTCCCCGGCTCGCCTTGCGGCGATTAGGCGGTGGCCTGCCGGCACCTCGGGGGCGGTGCCACGGTGGCAGAACCGGCGCCAGTTTACCCGAGACTGGCCGGTCCTTCATCGCTCGAGAAAACGCAATGTTGTGATCGTCCAAACACTTTCCGTAACACCGTGACGGAATGCGGTTGGGGAAATGCGCTGAGTGCGAGAACTTGCCCTTAGTCCTCATTGGGTGGTGGGTGGGGCGGTCGGAAGGTGTCGATCAATCGATATCGTGGGTATCGTCGGTCGCGGCCCCGCCCGGGGTCGCCGCCTAATCGCCCGCTCCGGCGAGCCGGGGAACCACGTATTACTTCCGGGGTGAATCCGCACTAATGCGGTAGGGAACTTCCGTCCCGAACCCGTCAGCTAACTCGGTCGGCGGCCGACGGAAGGAACACGTGTGCGGTACAAAACTGCGCTGATCCTGGCAGTTACCGGACTGGTCGTGGCGCTGGGGGTGCCGGCCACCGCGGCGCCGGGTGACACCGGCGACGACGGCGAGGGTGGTTCGAAGTCCCTGGTCCAGCAGCTCGAGGCGGCCTCCCGCGGCTATCTCGAGGCCAAGGAGGCGCTGGCCCGGTCGACCAAGCGGCAGAGCGATCTGACGGCCAAGCTCAAGGAACTCGACGCCGAACTCGGGCCGCGGCAGGAGGCCTTCAACGAAGTGGTGCAGCAGTCCTACCGGACCGGCCGGCTCGGCCCGATGAGGGCGCTGCTGCAGGCCAGCACCTCGGCCGGCTTCCTGGACCGGGCCGAGACGCTGGAAACCGTGGCGGTGCAGGAACGGGCGGTGCTCAACGAACTGCTCGCCACCCGCAACGGGCAGCAGAAGGCGAAGATCGGCATCGACGCGGCCGTCCGGGACCAGCAGAAGCAGGTCAACCTGATGGCCAAGCGCAAGGTGCAGGCCGAGAACGCGCTGAAGGCGGCCAACGCCAACGCCGGCCGGGACGATCCGCGGCCCAGCGACGGCGGCGGCAGCGACCGGGCCTCCGCGGCGCCGCGCAGCTCGGACGGATCACTGCCGTCCCAGGGTTGCTCCCGCGACGACCCGACCACCGGCGGCTGCCTCACCCCGCGTACCCTGCACGCCCTCCAGCAGGCCAAGTCCGCCGGCTTCACCCGGTTCGTGAAGTGCTTCCGGCAGCAGAACAGCGGTGAGCATCCGCTGGGCAAGGCGTGTGACTTCGCGGCCGACAAGAGCGGGTTCGGCGGCGTGGCGAGCGGCAGCAGCCGGACCTACGGCGACCGGCTGGCGAACTACTTCATCAACAACGCGAGCCGGCTGGGCGTGCTGTACGTGATCTGGTTCGAACGGATCTGGCTGCCGAGCAGCGGCTGGAAGTCGTACTCCCGGGGGAACGGCGACCCGTCCAGCGACCACACCAACCACGTGCACCTGTCGATGCGCTAGCTCGCGGCGATGGATCGGGGAGCTACGAGGCCTTCACGAAGGCCTCGTACTCCTTCATCACCGCGTTGGTGGGGCCGTCCGCCCGGATCACGCCGGACTCCAGCCAGATGCTGCGCTCGCAGGTGTCCCGGATCGACTGCTCGCTGTGGCTGACCAGGAACACCGTGCCGGCCTGGGCGCGCAGGTCGCGGACCCGCTGCTCGCTGCGCTTGCGGAATTTCGCGTCGCCGGTGGCCAGCGCCTCGTCGATGAGCAGCACGTCGTGCTTCTTGGCCGCGGCGATCGAGAAGCGCAGCCGGGCCGCCATGCCGGACGAGTAGGTGCGCATCGGCAGCGAGCTGAAGTCACCCCGCTCGTTGATGCCGGAGAAGTTGATGATCTCGTCGACCTGCTCCTTGGCCTGGGCCGGGCTCATCCCCATGGCCAGGCAGCCGAGCGTCACGTTGCGCTCGCCGGACAGGTCGTTCATCAGGGCCGCGTTGACGCCGAGCAGGGACGGCTGGCCGGCTGCGTAGATGGCGCCGCCGCGCTCCACCGGCAGCAGCCCGGCGATCGCCCGCAGCAGCGTCGACTTGCCCGAGCCGTTGCTGCCGATCAGGCCGATCGCCTCGCCGCGGTAGGCCACGAAGCTGACGCCCTTGACCGCGTGCACCTCGCGGATCGCCGCGCTCTTGGTGCGGGTGACCAGACGCTTGAAGCTGGTCAGCGCGTTGTTCTGGCCCGGGGTGGCGGATCCGTGGATGCGGTAGATGATGTGTGCGTTGTCCGCGATGACGGTGGGAATCTGCTCGTCAGCCACGGCCGTATCCCTTCTCTCCGCGCCAGAAGTACACATAACCGCCCAGGCCCACCACCGCGGTCCAGGCGATCGCCTTGGCCCACAGCACCGGCGCCGGATTGGCCAGCGGGATCTCCTCCATCAGCGCGTGCCGGATCAGCTCGATGAAGATCAGCAGCGGGTTGCTCTCGACCACCGCCAGCAGCACCGGGTTGTGCACCCGCTCCTCGAACGCGGTGACCGGGTAGATGACGGCCGAACCGTACAGCCACACCCGCATGATGAACGGGGTCAGCTGGCGCAGGTCGTTGAGCTTGGCGCCGAGCCGGGACACCAGCATCGCGGTGCCGCCGTTGAACACGGTCTGCAGTAGCAGCGCCGGGATGAGTAGCAGCCACTGGACCGTGATCGGCTCGCCGAAGGCCAGCACGATGACGAACAGCACGGCCATCGAGGCGATCATGTTGCGCGCCTCGATCAGCGCCACCGCGACCGGCATGCTGGCCCGGGGGAAGTGCAGCGCCCGGATCAGGCCCAGATTGCTGCTGATCGCCTGCACGCCGGCCTGCACGGTGGCCTGGGTGAAACCAAAGATGAAAACCCCGATGCAGAGATACGGGACGAAGTTCTCGATCCCGCGGTTGGTGCCCAGCAGCAGGCCGAAGACCAGGTAGTACACCGCGGCGTTGAGCAGCGGCGTGAGGACCTGCCAGACCATGCCGAGCCGGGTCTTGCCCAGCGACGCGGTGACCTTGGCGCTCGCGAACTCCCAGATGAAGTGCCGGTACTTCCAGAGCTGCCGGGAGTACTCGGCGAGGGTTGGCAGACGCCCGGCAGCGGTCAGCCCGTTACGGCGGGCGTACTCCTTGAGCGCCAGCCCGGGTTCGGGCCCGGCGACGGCCGTCTGAGCCACGGGTCCTGGTTCCTTCCGCGAGAACACGTACGCAAGCATGACAAGCCGCTGTCGATGGAACGGGTTCGTATCGACGTGCTGCGAGGCTAGCCGACCAAACGGCGGAACGCAACCGTTACGTCCTGGCGTATAGTGACCGTGTGGCGACAGCGAAACGCGCACCGGCCGGCGCGGCGGTGCTCCGAGGAGACATCACCGCAGCGATCCGTAACGCCGTGATGCACGAACTGGCCGAGGTCGGCTATGGCCGGCTGTCCATCGAGGCGGTGGCGCGTCGCGCCGGGGTCGGCAAGACCGCAATCTACCGCCGTTGGAGCAACAAGCTCGAGATGGTTCTCGAGATCGTGTCCGACGTCGCCGGCCGGTCCGTGCCGCTGCCCGACACCGGCAGTTTCGCCGGCGACCTGCAACTGCTCATGATGATCGTAAGCCGGGCACTCCAGCACCGGATCGCGTCGCAGATCATCCCGGACCTGATGGCCGAGGCGTCGCGCAACCCGCAGATCGCCGAGACCCTCCAGAAGGCGCTGCGCACCCACCAGCAGGCGGTCGGCGAAAAGCTGATCGGGCAGGCGGTGACCCGCGGCGAACTGCCACCGGGCACCGATCCGGAGGTGGCGGTCGACCTCATCCTGGGCCCGCTGTACTGGCGGCTCGCGGTCTCCCGCACCCCGCTCGGCGACGACTACCTGGAGACGCTGATCAGGGTGGTGACCGCGGCTCTCAAGACCGGCTGACCGGTAGCACTCCGCACCTGCAACCCGAATGCACTCCCGGTTCCGGGCCGGCTTCCGAAGGTATGGCCACTTCCCCCGGAGCTTGGAGGCGACATGCGAATCCACCACGAGCCGCACGTGGACACGACGGTCCTGGACGCCGCCGCCTTGCTCGCCATGGCGATGGGCGACAGCCTGTCGCGTACCGCCGCGTCGCTCCGGCGGACGCCCACGGCGTACCCGGAGACCGCCCCGGTGGGTGCCTGGCGTACCCCCGACGGCACCGTTCGCCTGGACATCCGCACCGATGGCACGTACGACGGCCAGGTCGCCGGCCGCAAGCGCCGCGCACACGGCACCTACCTGTTCGACGGCTCGACGATGATGCTGAGCGACGACTCGGGTCTGAACACCTCGGTCACGGTTTTCGACGGCGGGCTGGAGATGGCCGGCCACCGCCTCGGCCGCGCCTGACCCGGGTAGCCGGCCGGCGCGCCGAGCCGGAATGCTGGCACGGTGATCGATTGGTTGACCGGCACCGCGCTCACCGCGTTCGGCGTGCCGACCTCCTGGGCTGAACTGCTCGGTTTCGCCACCGGCCTGCTGTGCGTCGGCCTGCTGGTGCGGCAGCACATCCTGAACTGGCCGCTCGGCATCCTGAACGTGCTGCTGCTCATGGTGGTCTTCTGGACCGCCGGTCTGTACGCCGACGCCGCCCTCCAGATCGTGTACGTGGCCCTCGGCCTGTACGGCTGGTGGGCCTGGCTCTACGGTGGCGCCCAGCACACCCGCCTCGTGGTCCGGCGCACCACCCGCGCCGAGTGGGCCGGCCTGGCCATCGCCGGCGTGCTGCTCACCACCGGCCTGTGGCTCTTCCTGGACCGGCTCACCGGCTCCACGGTCCCGTTTGCCGACGCGGTCACCACGGCGCTGTCGCTGCTCGCCACCTATGGCCAGACCCGCAAGCTGATGGAGAACTGGTGGCTCTGGATCGCCGCCGACCTGATCTACATCCCGCTCTACGGCTACAAGGACCTGTGGCTCACCGCGATCCTCTATGTCGCGTTCCTGATCCTCTGCGTGCTCGGCCTGCGGGCCTGGCGGCAGGCCCTGCACCGGCAGCCCGCGGCGGCGGTGCCGGCCGCGTGAAGTACCGGCACGGGGTGATCGTCGGCAAGTTCTATCCACCGCACGCCGGGCATCACCTGCTCATCGACGCGGCCGCGGCGGCCTGCGAACGGGTCACCGTGGTGGTGGCGCCGTCGTCCACCGAGTCGGTGCCGCTGGACCTGCGACTGGAGTGGCTGCGCGAGGCGCACGGCGAGCGGGTGCGGTTCGTCGGGGTGCACGACGACCATCCGGTCGACTACGCCGACCCGGCGGCCTGGGAGCGGCACATGGCGGTGTTCCGGGCCGCGGTGGGCACCGACCGGGTGGATGCGGTGTTCTCGTCGGAGAGGTACGGGAACGAACTGGCCGAGCGGTTCCACGCGGTGCCCGAGATCGTCGACCTGGACCGCAGCCGGCTGCCGGTGTCCGGTACCGCGGTGCGCGCCGACCCGGCCGGCCACTGGCACCTGCTCGGGCCCGGGGTGCGCGGCTGGCTGGCCAAGCGGGTCGTGGTGGTCGGCGCCGAGTCGACCGGCACCACCACGATGGCCCGGGCACTGGCTCGGCACTACCGGCTGCGCGGCGGGGTGTGGGCGGCCACCCGGTGGGTGCCCGAGTTCGGCCGGGAACTGACCGAGCGCAAGCTGGCCGGGCTGCGGCGGGACCGGCCGGACGCCACGGTCTTCGACGTGACCTGGGACCGGGACGACTTCGTGACGGTGGCCGTGGAGCAGAACGCGGCCGAGGACGCCGCGGCCCGGCTCAGCTCGCCGGTGCTGTTCGCCGACACCGACGCGTTCGCCACCACGATCTGGGAGGAGCGCTATCTGGGCAGCACCTCGGCGGCGGTCCGCGACCGGGTCCGCCGGCCCGATCTCTATCTGCTCACCGACAACGAGGGGGTGCCGTTCGAGGACGACGGCCTGCGCGACGGCGAGCACCTGCGGCGGTGGATGACCGGCCGGTTCCGCTCGGAGCTCGACGCGCTCGGCGTACCGCTGCGGGAATTGACCGGAAGTTTCGGTGAGCGTCTGCGCGCGGCAGTGAGCGCGACCGACGCCCTGCTCGCGCAGGGTTGGGAGTTCGCGCCGCCGCTAAGCGCCGGGGCCGCCGGGCCGATCGGACGGTAGGGAGCTCCGGTCGGAAGGAACGGCGATGCGGCTCGGGAAGGTCGCGGTGGCGGCGCTCGCGGCCGGCGTGCTGGCCGGTTGCGGCAGCACCGCGGCGGACACCTCCGGCAAGGGCGGCGGCGAGACCGCGGAGAAGGACCAGGGCGGCAAGCCGTGGGTGCTGGTCGAGCCCGGCAAGCCGACGGCCGCCCCCGGCGTGAGCCCGCGCTACGCACCGCGCTCCGGGCTGCCGCCGGTGTCCTACCTGCCCACGGAGTCGGCGGGCTGCACGATCGCCTGGCCGCAGGAGGGCATCGTGCTGATCCCGATGATCGTGACCCCGGTCGCGCGCGGTTTCCGGGTCGAGTGGCCGGCCTCGTACGGCACCACCTACCGGCTCACCGCCGTCCACCAGGACCTGGTGACCGGTGCCCAGCCCGAGCCCACCTGGCAGAACGTGACGGCCGGCGCGAACTGCACGGTGACCGCCACGATCACCGGCCTGATCTCGGGCGACCCGTACATCGTCTGGCTGGACGCCCCGAACTCCCCGCGCAAGCTCGACGGGACCAGCAGCCTCCGCAGCGGCAAGTCGGGCGTGGTGAAGCCCCTGTAGCCCGACTCGCTGCTGCTCCTGGTGGGTGGCCGCTACCGCGTTACCGGCAGGCCCGCGTCCCGCCAGGCGGCGTAGCCACCGGCCAGGTCGGTGGCCCGGGACAAACCCAGGTCCTGGAGGGCGGCCGCGGCCAGGCTGCTGGTGTAGCCCTCCTGGCAGGTGACGATCACCTCCAGGTCGTAACCGTCGGCGAAGGACAGCCGGGCGTCGCTGCGCGGGTCGAGCCGCCACTCCAGAACGTTGCGCTCGATCACGATGGCGCCCGGTATCTCGCCGAACTCGGCACGCTGGGCGGCCGGCCGGATGTCGACCAGGACCGCGCCGCGGCGGACCGCCTCGGCCGTCTCGTGCGGGCCGAGCCGGTGCAGGCGGGCGCGGGCGTTGGCCAGGATCTGATCGATGCCGATCGAGCCGGGCGGCGGGGCCAGCGTATTTGGGTTCAGCGTGTTTGGGTTCAGCGTGTTTGTGGTCACCACTGCACCCCCGCCCGCTCGACGGTGCGCACCTCGAGCCGGCCGGTGTCGCCGATCCGGTAGCGGGTCATGGTGCTCAGCGCCGGCCCGTAGACGTGGATACTGACGGCCGGCCGGGCCGAGCGGTTGGTGATCCGGTGGATGTGCCGGGTGCCGAACCGGCGGCCGGCGCCCTCGCCGAGTTTCCGCGCGGTGATCCGGGCCGGTCCGCCGGTGTCCCCGCCGGCCCTTCTGCCAGCGAGCCGGTCCAGGCCGTCGGCCTCCGCGGCCGGGAAGCCGGCCGGCACCGAGACCGTGTCCTCGGTGAGCGTGCCGGCGAAGACGTGGAACGCGCCCGCCGAGCCGCCGTGGTCGTGCAGGTCGGTGCCCTGGCCCGGCAGCCAGGTGAGCAGCCACACCTCGTGGTCGTCGGCCACTTCGAGCCGCTGGTACCAGCGGTCGACCGGGTTGAACCGGGGCGCGACCGGCCACTGGTCCGGGTTGGCCGCGTAGCGGGTCGCGACGGCTAGGTGGTCCAGGCGGAGATCAACGGCGGTCACGGGAGCTCCTCGATATGCATACTTTGCCCATCAGTCCTATAGGTTTACCGCCACAGTGGGGTCCAGGATACTGGTACGCGTGGCCGCGCGGCGGTAGGTCAGCTGATCAGTGCGCAGAAGAAAGAAAACGCAGGTCAGCCAGGACAGCAGGCGCTGGCGCAGTAGGCCAGATCGATCGCCAGGTCGGCGACGAGAGGGATGCCCGTCCGCTGCATGTGCCCCATTTTTGTCGGTCCGATGATCAGTGGTCAAACCTGTTCCGCGATGTGGGAGATGGGACCGTGGCCCGTCCGCGCCAACCGTTGCCGACCGCCGGCGGAGGGGCCACCCGGGTCGTCGTGCGGGCCACGCCGACCGCGCCCTCGGCGATCCGGCGCAGCCGCGGTTCCAGGGTGGCCGCGGTGGGCCGGGCGGCCGGGTCCCGGGCCAGCAGGTCGAGGATCACCGGGGTGAGCGGGCCGGTCCGGCGAGGCGGATCGGGCTGCTCGGTGGCCAGCGCCACCAGCGTGCGGGTCGCGGTCGGCCGGGCGAACGGCGGGCGGCCCTCGGTCGCGTCGTACAGCGTGGCGCCCAGCGACCACAGATCGGCCGCCGGACCGGACCGGCCGGCCTCGAGACACTCCGGCGCCATGAAGTACGGCGAACCGGCCACCGTCTCGGCGGTCAGTTCCGGCTGATCGGTGGCCAGCCCGAAGTCGGTGAGCACCACCCGGCCGCCGGTGCCGAGCAGGACGTTGTGCGGTTTCACGTCGCGGTGCAGGATCCCGGCGGCGTGCGCGGAGCTCAGGGCGGCCAACATGAGCAGACCCACCCGGGCGGCCTCCCGGTGCGGCAACGGGCCGTCGCGCCGGATCCGGTCGTGCAGCGAGCGCGGCCCCACGTACTCCATCACGATCCAGGAGCGGTTCGACCACCACAGCACGTCGAAGATCCGTACCACGTTCGGATGGTCGAGGCGGGCCGCGGCGCGGGCCTCGCGCAGGGTGCGGGCGTCCGGCAGTTCGGCGGGTGGCGCGGTGATCTCCTTTACCGCCACCTGCCGGCCGAGCAACTCGTCGTCGGCCAGCCAGACCCGGCCCATGCCACCGCTGCCGATCTCTTCGATCAGCCGGTAGCGGCCGCCCACCCGGCTGTCCTCGGCGGCAGTGATCGCGCTCGACTCGGTCATACCAGCAATTCGTCGGACCCGGCCGTTTGGATGGGTCAGCACGTTCACAGAAAAGCTCGGAATGATCGGATCGGGCAATTTCCGGGGATTACTTGATCGGTAGAGAGATTGCTCCGGGCTAAAGGCTTCGGATCCTGATAAATCAGGACACCGCCGGATCTTGCCGTCGGATGGTCATCGACCGGGTGGTGAAGTGCACACCGGAACGTCTCGGCGATGCACCCTTCATGATCACGAAAACTCGGTGTCTACCTCGGCTACCGTGTGCGCGCCGGCCCGCTCGGCAGGCAGTGATGAGCCTCTATATGGAGGGACTTTTGTCACCCCCCTGAAAGAAGCTCTTAGTAGTTTGCCTCTTTCTGAACAGTGCGGGAAAACGAGCCCTCCGCAGTCGCGCCGACACGCTCTGTCGTTGAAATTGAGGTTTGAATCACCGGATCGGCTTGCTGCCTCAGCCGTTAAGGCGGAAATCCAGTCGGCAGGCTCAACTCCAATCGGGATGGCTATATGGTGGCGTGCGCCGCCGAGAAACCGGCACTGGAGGTCGCCTCGCCCACCACCTCCGGCGCCACAATCAACGAGGACGGACACGTGTTGAAGTCACGCCGCGGTCTTCTTGCCGCCGGCCTTGCCGTCGCTGTCGTCGGCGCCATGGGCGTCGCCTCGACTGTCAGCGCGGGTGCAGAGCAGGTTCCGGGTCAGCCGGTCGCCGAGAGCGCACCGCAGACCGAAGCCGAGTTCACCCCGCCGCCGCTGCTGCCGTGGGGCGAGCGCCCCACCGAGATCCGCAGGGGCCGGCCAGGAACCAGCAGCAAGTCGCTGAAGGCAGCCGGCATGGACGCAGCGCCAGCCGACGCGAGCGGTTCGACGAAACCACGGGGGCGGTACGGACCGAAGGGCCGCAGCGCGAAGAACACGGTCCTCAAGAGCGAGGAAACCAACGTCGCGCCACCGGAGCCGCCCGGCACCGCCGAGGGCACCTCCAAGGTCACCTATCTCTACAACGTCGCGAGGCAGGAGGCGGAGACCGACGGTTTCTACACCAACGTCTCGATCGCCAAGCCTTACCTCGACAAGGCGGATTACCACACCCTGGCCGAGCTGGCCGTGCAGTCGGCCGACGGCAAGCAGATCGTCGAGATCGGCTGGAACGTCGACCGCCTGGTGAACGGCGACGACGAGCCGCACCTGTTCGTCTACCACTGGGTCGACCGCAAGACGAGCTGCTACAACGGCTGCGGCTTCCAGCAGTACAGCTCCACCATCAAGCCCGGTGACAGGCTGCCGTCCGACGTGATCAAGAAGTTCGGCATCCAGTACTTCAAGGACGCCTGGTGGGTGGCCTACGACTCGGAGTGGATCGGTTACTTCCCCGAGAAGCTGTGGAACAACCAGGGCATCACGTTCAACCGGTCCGGTCTGCTGCAGGTCTTCGGCGAGGTCGCCGCGACCAGCGACGCACCGTGCACCGACATGGGCAACGGGCAGTGGTCCAAGGAGACCACCGCGGCGCACCTGGCGAGCATCACCTACCTGAACGGTCCGCCGGTGGCGATGAACGTGTACTCCACCAGCAGCCACTACACGGTCAATCCGCTGAGTGCCCGAACACTGCGGTTTGGCGGACCCGGTAACACCAATCCCGAGGTGTGCTGAGGTTTCTCCGTGACACGATGCCCGGCCCCGGCGAGGGGGACCGGGCATCGTCCCGTTCTCCCGGCCGGCTGAATTCTCAGCGGATCGCCAGCCGCCCGATCGAACCGGCGTCACCGCGACGGGGTACAAGTGGTTGGCGGAGCAGGAGTCGGAAGGGGCGAGCGCGATGAGGCGACGGGTGAGCCCCGACGAGGAGTTGATGACCGCGCTCTACACCGAGCACTACGCGGTTCTGCTCAGCTTTGTGCTCCGCTACGTGCACGACCGGCACCGCGCCGAGGACATGGTGCAGGAGACGTTGCTGCGGGCCTGGAAACACATCGACCACCTGGACACCGAGCCCGGCCGCACCCGTTCGTACCTGCTCACCATCGCCCGCAACGTGGTGACCAACGCGTGGCGCGCCGAGCAGCGCCGGCCCCGGCTGGTGGCCGACGAGGCGGCGGTGAACGCGGTGCCGGAGGCCGACAACGTCGATCAACTGGTCGAGGGCTGGCTGGTGTCCGAGGCGCTGGAGCGACTCTCGGCCGAGCACCAGGCCGTGGTCCGGGCCATGTACTACGAGGGGCAGAGCGTGGCCGAGGCGGCGCGCCGGTTGTCGATACCGGAGGGCACGGTGAAGTCCCGCGCGTACTACGCGGTGCGGGCGCTGCGGACGGCGTTCGAGGAGATGGGAGTCCTCCGGTGAGCGCGGACCACGACGACCTGCGTCGTCTGCTCGGCGGATACCTTCTCGGCGGCCTGGACGAGCTCGACACCGACCGGCTGGACGCGCACCTGCGGTACTGCGACGACTGCCGCGACGAGTTGGAGCGGCTGGCACCCGTACCGGAGCTCCTGCAACGCCTGCCGGACGCCCAGCGCAACCCGGGCGCCGGAGCGCAACCACCGGTCAGCATGTCGGCCAAGCCGACGCCGGAGAACATCGAGGGCCTGTTGCGCCGGATGCGCGCGGCACGCTCCCGGGAAAACCGGATGGCCCGGGTGCGCTGGCTGGCCGCCGCCGCCGTGGTGCTGCTGGCCGTGGTGATCGGGTTCGGCGTGATCCGCAGCAACCGGGCGGTCCAGCAACCCGAAGCGATACCCAGCCCTCAATTGGTGACCGCGCCGTTCGAGCCCGCCGAGGGCAGCGGTCTGGCCGGCGAGGCAGTGCTGACGCCCAAGATGTGGGGCGTGTCCATCGCGCTGGACGTCAGCAAGCTGCCCGGCCAGGGTCCGTTCAAGTGTCAGGTGCGCAGCGCGCAGGGCGAGGTGGAGCAGGCCGCGGTGTGGGGCCCGACGGTGAGTGGCAGCGCCAAGGTGATCGGCGCCAGCTCGATCCAGCTGCGCAACGTCCGCTCGGTGAGCGTCGCGGATGAGGACGGCCACCTGCTCGGCACGGCGAAGCTGCCCTGACCCCCGCTCCCTATCCCAGCGGCGCGGCGTTGTTCCAGGTCGCGTCGGCGGCATAGCTACCGGTCGCGTCCCAGGTGTTGCCGCCGCCGTTGGTGGCGATATAGACGGCCTCGGCGTAGTGCCGCCAGTGGTAACCGGGGTAGTTGAACGACTCCAGCGACACGTTGCCGCTGCCGCCGGACAGCCCGGGCTGGGCGCAGAACGTGGCGTCCTGCGCAAAGACGGTGCTGCCGTCGTTGGCCGCCGTCTGCACCCGGTAACCGGCGTGCCGCAGATATCGGCCCGGGAAGTTGACCGACTCGAAGGTGAAGCAGCTGTTGTCGGCCAGTCCGGCGCGGACCGTGAAGGTGCCGTCCTGCCGATCGGCCGCCGGGCTGCTCGCGCTGATCACGTCGGTTCGGGCCAGGCTGTCCCGGTGCCGCAGGTAGCGGTTGTCGAACCCGGCCGTGGTGACCCGGAACGACCGGTTCTGCCCGGCGGTCAGGTCGGCGCCGCTGCGCCACAGCGGGGTGACCACCGCCCAGGTCGCGTCGTCGGCGAACGACCCGCCGGTGTTCTGGTCCAGCCAGATCTCCTCGGCGCGGTGCCGCAGGAAATAGCCGGCCATGCTGGACGCCTCCAGCGAGGTGCCGCCGCCGGACAGGCCGGGCCGGGCGCAGAAGGTGGCGTCCGCCGTGAACGTCCCGCCGCTGTTCGCCTCGCGATAGACCCGGTTGCCGCGGTGCCGCAGGTACTGGCCGGGGAAGTTGCGCGACTCGAAGGAGTAGCAGGCGCCGTTCGACAGGCCGGGCCGCACCCACCAGGTGGCGTCCTGCCGGTCGGTGCCGGGACTGGTCGTGGTGACCACGTCGGTGCGGGCCGCGCCGTCCCGGTGCCGCAGGTAGCGGTTGGTGTAGCCGGCCGTGGTGACCCGCAGCGAGGCCAGCCGGCCGGTGGACAGGGTGCCGCCGGTCGCGGCGCCGAGCACCCGCAGGTTCACCTCGCGCACCCGGGCATAGTCCATCTTCCGGACCTGCCGGTCGTACGTGTAGAAGCCGTTCAACTCCTCCTCGACGTCGAACGGTTCGGTGTAGACCGAGCCGGAGAGCCCGTTCGCGCCGATCAGGTCGACGAGCCGGCCGGTGATCTGCACGTACCGGTTGGTCAGCGCGGTCGAGTCGGCCGCCCACTCGTACGCGAACTTGCCGCTGGTCGGCCACTCGTGCCCGGGCACCCGCAGGCCGAGGCCGCCGTACTCGCCGTTGACCACGAACCGGGTGCTGGTCGGCGGGCGGGAGATGCCCGGGCCGACGTAGAGGTGGTCGTCGATCACGTCGCCGTTGCCCGGGTCGGGGTCCGAGTCGCAGCAGTTCGAGCCGGAGTTGTGGTTGACCATCCGGGTCGGGTCCCAGCTCTTGACCAGGTCGGCGATCCGGCCCGAGTCGTACTGGCCCCAGCCCTCGTTGAACGGCACCCACTGCACGATCGAGGTGATGCCCTTGTGTTCGTCGATCATCTCGCGCAGTTCCCGCTCGAAGCGGGTGCGCCCGGCGGCCGACGGCTCCCGGCCGCTGGCCAGCGACGGCATGTCCTGCCAGACCAGCAGGCCGAGCCGGTCGGCGTGATAGAACCAGCGGTCGCTCTCCACCTTGATGTGCTTGCGGACCATGGTGAAGCCGAGCTGCTTCTGCTGTTCCAGGTCGTATCGCAGGGCGGCGTCGGTGGGCGCGGTCGAGATGCCGTCCGGCCAGTAGCCCTGGTCCAGGGTGCCGAGCTGGAAGACGAACCGGCCGTTCAGGGTCGGCCGCAGCACCCCGCCGAGCATCGCCTTGCCGAGCGAGCGCATGCCGAAGTAGCCACCGACGGTGTCTCCGCCGGCCAGCGTGACCCGCAGGTCGTAGAGGAACGGGTCGTCCGGCGACCAGAGGCGGGCGTCGGGCACCGGAATCCGGAACGACGAGCCGGCCGTGCCGGTGGCCGAGCCGACCACCGAGCCGCCGGCGAGGACCTGCGCGGTCACCGACTGACCGCTCGCGCCGGTCGCCTGGACGACCAGGTCGAGACCGCCGGCCGCGACGTTGGGGGTGGTGTCCAGCCGGGTGATCCGGGCCGCGGCGGTCGGTTCCAGCCAGACCGTCTGCCAGATGCCGGAGTACGGCGTGTACCAGATGCCGCCCCGGTTGATCCGCTGCTTGCCGACCGGGATGTCCTGGGTGTCGGTCGGGTCCCAGACACCCACGATGATCTCGTTGCTGCCGGACCGCAGGGCATCGGTGACGTCGTACGAGAACTTGTCGAACCCGCCCTCGTGGGTGCCCATCAGCGTGCCGTTGACCCACACCCGGGACTGCCAGTCGACGGCGCCGAAGTTGAGCTGGACGCGCCGGCCGGACCAGCCGGCCGGGACGGTGAACGTGCGCCGGTAGAAGGAGTAGTCCTGGCGCCGCATGATCCCGGAGAGCGCGCTCTCGATCGGGTACGGGACCAGGATCTCCTCGCCGAGCGTCTGCCCGGTGGGCGGGGTGGTGATGTTCGAGGCGCCGGCGAACTGCCAGATGCCATTGAGGCTCTGCCAGTCGGCGCGGGTCAGCTGCGGCCGGGGGTATTCGGGCAGCGGGTTGGTGGTGGAGACCTGACCGGTCCACGGCGTGGCCAGCGGCGGGGTTTTGGGGACGAATGCGGCGGCCGGTGCGGTGCTGGCGACCAGCGTGCCGGTGGTGGCGACCAGGACCGCGGAGACGAGTGCGAGAAGCCGTCGGGGATGTGCGTTTCTGTTCCGTTCCTCCATCCGTCCACAATGACCCGCACGGGGCGACGTGGATTCGCGCACGATCAAACTGTTCCTGTCGAGACAGGTGCCGCAGCACCAAAGGGCACGCCTAGCGGACGGTGGCCGAGGTGCGCGCCACGTCCCAGCGCGCCGACATCGACGCGTAGATGCGCAGGGCCTCGTCCGGCGGCTCGCCGGCGAGCAGGGCGGCGTCCTCCAGCGCGGCGGCCAGTTCGACCCGCCGGCCCACCGTGCGGTAGTGCTCGGCGGCGCGCCGGGCCGGTGCCGGATCGCCGCTGCGCAACGCCTCGCAGCGCAGATGCGCCGCGTACGCGCGGGCCGGGCGCACCTCCTTGGCGGCCTCGCCGGCGCAGATCGCCGCGGCCCGTTCGGCAATGTCCGGCCGGGACTGCCGCAGCGCGAGCCGCAGCACGTCCGGCAGCCACTGGTGGCGCAGCATGATCGGCGCGTAGGACGGCTGGAGCAGCGGTGCCAGCAGGTCGAGCGCCTCCGCCGGCCGGCCCCGCTGCTCGGCCGCGAGCGCGCGGGCCACCAGCAGGAAGTCGCAGTTCTCCCGCTCCGCCTCGCTGGCCGGCACCGCGTCGGCGGCGTCCAGGTGCGCGGCCGCCAGGTCGGGGGCGTCCCGGTGCAGGGCGATCAGCGCGGCCACCCCGTGCAGCAGCATGGTGACGGCGCCCGGCTCGCGCAGCCCGTGGAAGGTGATGCCCGGGCCGTCCTCGGTCACCGCGGACACCTCGGCCAGCGCCTCGTCCCAGCGGCCCAGCCAGTAGTCCTGCACCGCGGTGGCCACCTGCATGCTGGCCGAGAGCCGGTGCTCGGCGGCGAACATGGCGGCCGCCCGCAGGGTGCGCTGGGCCTCGTCGAGCCGGTCCAGATTTTGCAGTGAGAAGAGCCGGTTGTCGAGCAGGTCGAAGTAGGTGCCGGCCAGTTCGGCCCGGTCGGCCACCACGGCCAGCGCCCGGTCGACGTGGTCCAGCGCGCGCTCGTGGTCGCGCCGGATCGAACTGGTCAACCAGATCGTCTGCAGCGCGAACGCGGTCTCGTACGGCTGACCGGCCGCGACCGCCTCGGCGTGCACCTCGCGGGCGGTGCGCTCGGCCCGGTCCAGGTCGTCCAGGTCGCCGCGGCGGAAGTTGGCCAGCAACACCCGGTGCCGGGTCTGCCAGAGGGCCGGCACCCGGGGGTCGTCGATCGCGTCCCGCAGCATCGCCTCGGCCAGCGCGGTGTCGCCGGTGCGGTAGCGCATGGTGGCCAGCAGGTGGCGCATCTCGGAGCGGTCCGCCGGGTCGGCGGCCAGGCTCATCGCCTCCTCGGCCTCGGTCATCGGGTAGTGCTCCCGGCGGAACTCCAGCCTGACCAGCGCGACCAGCAGGGTTCCGCGCTGCGCGGCCGAGGGCAGGTCGGTGCCGAGGGTGCGCCGGATCAGGTCGACGGCGATCTGCGGTGCCCGCCGGACCACCTCGGGCAGGTGCCGCACCAGCCAGTTCAGCACCCAGGTGTCGACCACCGGGGTCTCCGCGTTGAGCTGCTCGGCCACCCGGGTCACCGGGCTGCCGCCGGCCGCCAGGACCTCGGCCGCGTGCCGGTGCAGCCCGGCCCGCAGCGCCGCCGGCACGCTCTCGACCAGCGCCTGCCGCAGATAGCCGTGCCGGAACGCGAGGTCGGTGCCGCTGTCCACCAGCACGCTCGCGGCCAGTGCCTCCTCCAGCGCGCCGACCAGGTCGAGCGCCGACCGGCCGGTCACCGCGACCACCTCGCTCACCGAGAATTCGGAGCCGAGCAGCGCGGCCAGCCGCAGCACCTCGCGGGTCTGGAGGGAGAGCAGGTCGAGGGTGGCGTGCACAGCGTCCAGCAGGGTCTGCGGCGGGTCGACGGTCACGTCCGGGCCGACGTCGGCGCGATCGCTGGCGACCTCGATGACCTCCCGCTGCACCAGCGCGCCGACCAGCTCGCGGGCGAACAGCGGGTTGCCGCCGGAGCGGGCCACCAGGGCTCGGAGGTTGCCGCCGGGCGCGGCCCCGACCAGGGCGGTCACCAGCCGGTCCAGCTCGGCGGCGGGCAGCGGCCCGAGCCGCAGCGGCACCCGCTGGCGGGACTGCACCCGGCGGCGCAGCTCGGTGCGCTCGGCCGGCCGGGACGCCGCCACCAGCAGCAGCGGCAGCCGGCCCACCAGGGTCAGCAGCCGCTCCCAGACCCGGACCGTGGCGGTGTCGGCCCACTGCATGTCGTCGACCACCAGGATCAGCGGTGCGGTGGCGCAGGCGGCACGCACCGAGGCGACGAGCTGGTCCTCGGTGACGTCCGGTTCGGCGAGCGGTCCGCGTGGCCGCCGGGAGGCCGACTCCAGCCCGAGAGCCCGCGACAAAACCTGCAGCGGTACGCGCGAGCCGAGCTGGTCGGCCGCGCCCCAGGCCACCCGGCAGCCGTACCGGCCGGCGCCGGCGAAGGCGTGGGTGAGCAGCTCGGTCTTGCCGATCCCCGGTTCGCCCTCGATCCAGACCGCGCCGCCGATGCCGTCGGCGACCTGCCGCACCAACCCGCGGAGGTGATCGATTTCGGCCTCCCGGCCGAACGTCTCCCGGCTGGCCAATCCGTCCCGCAGCGCCTTGGCGATCGGCGTCGGCACCACGATCCGCGGCTCGGGCTGGGGTTCCTCGACAGCTTTTTCGTCGGTTGACCCGGTCAGCACCTGCCGTTGCAGGTCGCGCAGGGCCGGTCCGGGCTCGATGCCCAGCTCGGCCACCAGCGTGCGGCGGGCGGACCGGAACACCTCCAGCGCCTCGGCGTGCCGGCCGGCCTTGTCCAGGGCCCGCATCAGCAGTTCGTGCAGCGGCTCGTGCAGCGGATTGTCCCGCACCAGGCCGGTCAGCTCGGCGATCAGGCCGTCGTCGCCGCCCGCGTCGACCAGGACTCGGGCCCGCTGCTCGGCGGCGGCCAGCCGCAGCTCGGCCAGCCGCTGCCGGTCCAGCTCGAGGAACGGTCCGGACAGGGTGGCGTACGCGTCGCCGCGCCACAGGTCGAGCGCCTCGGCGAGCCGGTCGGCGGCGGTCCGTTCCCGCCCGGCGGCCAGCGCCTCGGCGGCGGCCGCGCGCAGCTGCTGGAACCGGTTGGCGTCCAGGGCGGCCGGGTCGAGGCGCAGCAGGTAGCCGCCGGAGGCCGAGGTGAGCACGTCCGCGGGCAGCGCCCGGCGCAGCCCGGAGACATAGGTGTAGACGTTGCCGGCCGCGGTCGCCGGCGGGGAGTCGCCCCAGATCGCGGTGATCAGCTCGTCCCGGCCGACCAGCCGGCCGGCGTGCGCGGCGAGCACCGCGAACACCGCGCGCTGCCGGGCCGCACCCAGGTCGATCTCCCGTTCACCGAACCAGGCACGGACCGGCCCGAGCACGTACACGCGCAGACTTTCCGGCACGTTTCCTCCCGGGTCGGTGTGTGTAACTTCGAGGGAGACGGGCCGGGTGTCAATGGATAACAGAAACCGCACGGACGGGCACTCCTGCGTCGTACCCCTTCCGTACCGAATCGCCCCTCTGCTGAACTGGCCTATCGCCCTCAGGCCCGGCATGAAGAATCTCTGAAGATTCTCTGAAGAAGCTTCTCCGACACTGGCTCCACTCTCGTGGGACCGCGTGGGAAGGAGCCGCCGTGGAACAGGTTCGGGTCGCGTTGCAGGCGATGGATCCGGTCAGTCATGCCGGGCTGGTGGCACTACTCCAGTACCGCGGGGACGTGACGGTGTTGCGATCGGCCCAGCGCTCGGAGGCCGAGGTGCTGGTGGCGGCCGCCGAACGGCTCACCCCCGACGTGGTGGCGGTGCTGCGCCGGGTCGGCACCGAGGTGAGCGCCCCGGTCGTGCTGGTGGCCCAGGAGGTCACCGAGGCCGAGCTGATGACCGCGGTCGAGTGCCGGGTGGTGGGCATCCTGCCGCGCGGCGCGGTGACCGCCGATCGGCTGGCGCACAGCGTGCGGGCGGCGGCGGCGGGCGGTGGGGTGCTGCCGCCGAACCTGATCGGCGAGCTGCTCAAGCAGGTCGAGCGGATGCAGCGCGACGTGCTGGCGCCGAACGGGCTGAACGCGTCCGGGCTGACCCCGCGCGAGATCGACGTGCTGCGGCTGATGGCCGACGGCTTCGACACCAACGAGATCGCCGGCAAGCTCTGCTACTCGGAGCGGACCGTGAAGAACGTGATCTACGGCGTGACCCACCGGCTCAAGCTGCGCAACCGATCCCACGCCGTGGCATATGCCCTGCGCGCCGGGATGATCTGAGCGTTAAGTGGGGGCATGCAGATGCCCCCGAAACTTAAGCCCGGTGACCGCGTCGCGATCGTGTCGCCGTCCTGGGCCGGGCCGGGTGTCTACCCGGCCACCCACGAGCTGGCCCTGCAGCGGGTCCGCGCGCTGCTCGACCTGGAACCGGTGGAGTTCCCGACCACCCGGCGGGTGGACGCCGCGCCGGCCGACCGGGCCGCCGACCTCACCGCCGCGTACGCCGATCCCACCATCCGGGCGGTCTTCGCCAGCATCGGCGGCGACGACCAGATCACCGTGCTGCCGCACCTCGACCCGGCGCCGTTCCGCGCCGACCCCAAGCCGTTCTTCGGTTTCTCGGACAACACCAACCTGCTGAACTGGCTCTGGCGGCACGGCGTGGCCGGCTACCACGGTGGTTCGACGATGGTGCACCTCGCCCGCGGTGGCGGGGTCCGGCCCGAGCACCTGGCGTCGCTGCGGGCCGCCCTCTTCGCGACGACCGACCTCGAGATCCACCCGGTCGACGAGTTCAGCGACGAGGAGGTGCTCTGGTCCGACCCGGCCTCGCTGACCACCTCGGCGGCCTCGTACCCCAGCCCGGGCTGGGTGTGGCACCGGCCGGACCGGGTGGTCACCGGGCCGACCTGGGGCGGCAACCTGGAGATCGTGCACTGGAACCTGGCCGCGAACCGGTGGATCGCGCCGAACGAGGCGTACGCCGGGTCGATCCTGCTGCTGGAGACGTCGGAGGAGCGGCCGCCGGCCGGCGAGGTGTTCCGGATGCTGCGCAACGCCGGCGAGCGCGGGCTGCTCGCGCAGTTTCCGGCGGTGCTGGTGGCGACCGCGAAGGCCGCCTTCATGGACGACCGGCCGACGTATGAGGAGCGCGCCCGGTATCGCGACGAGCAGCGCGCGGCGGTGCTGCGCGCACTCGGCGCCTATCACCCGGAAGCGATGGCCGTCTTCGGTGTCGATTTCGGACATACGGTCCCGCAGTGGGTGCTGCCGTACGGTGGCCGCATGACGATCGACGGGCCGGCCCGGCGGGTCGTCGCGCACTACTGAGCCCCTCTATTGGGGCATCCGGTCCAGCCGGGTCCACCGCGCCCAGCCGCGCTCGCGGATCAGGCCGAACAGCCGCTCGACCCGCGGGTCGGACTCGACGGCCAGTGCGTCCATCAGGTCGAACGTCAGATTGTCCTGCTGCATCTCGTCGGGGTCGGCGTCGCCGGCGGCGGCTGCCTGTTCGGCCGCGGCGGCCATCAGATCGGCGAGTTCCACCAGCAGGGCGTCGTTGCGCGTGTCGGCCGGATCGAGGCCGATCAAATCCGACAGGATCCGATAGACCCGGATGTGCTGCGGATCGTCGAGATAGGCCAGCTTCGCCGGGATGATCTCGCGCACGTCGTCGGGCCAGCGGGCGGACATCAGGATCCAGCCGTCCCGCTCGCCGGCCACGATCGGCTCGGCCACCCCGAGCTGCCGTAGCCGATCGAGGTAGTGAGCCACCTCCGGCGGCACCACCAGACCGTCCCCGGCGGCAAGCTGCGCGATCTGCTTGCGGCTGTTCTCCAGCCGCTCGATCTCGGTGCGCAGGTGGTCATCGATCCGCTGGATCTGTTCGGCGAAACCCGAGGGGCCGGCATCGAGCATCCGGCCGATCTGGGAGAGCGGCACGCCGGCGCCGGCCAGGGTGCGGATCTTGATGAGGTCCACCACCGCCCGGGCGCTGTACCGCCGGTAGCCCGAGTCGTCCCGCTCCGGCTCGGGCAGCAGTCCGAGGTGGTGGTAGTGCCGTACCGCGCGCACCGTGACGCCGGCGTACGCCGCCAGTTGCCCGATCGTCAGCATGCTCTGATCCTGCCCCCGGCTCAGGCCATCCGGCGGCGGTAGGTGAGGTTAGCGAAGAAGTAGGCCACCACCAGGATGCCGGCGCACCAGGCGAGAGCCACCCAGACGGCGCTGCCGACCGGCCGCCCGGTGAGCAGGTCGCGGATCGAGTTGACGATGGAGGTCACCGGCTGGTTCTCGGCGAAGGCCCGCACCGGACCCGGCATGGTGTCGGTGGGCACGAAGGCCGAGCTGATGAAGGGCAGGAAGATCAAGGGATAGGAGAACGCGCTCGCGCCGTCCACGGTCTTGGCGGTGAGGCCGGGGATGACCGCGATCCAGGTGAGGGACAGCGTGAACAGGATGAGGATGCCGGCCACCGCGAGCCAGGCCGGCAGCCCCGCACCCGAGCGGAAGCCCATCAGCAGGGCGACGGCGACGACGACCACCAGCGAGATCATGTTCGCCAGCAGCGAGGTCAGCACGTGCGCCCACAGCACGCCGGACCGGGCGATCGGCATGGACTGGAAACGGTCGAAGATGCCGCCCTGCATGTCGCTGAAGAGCCGGAAGGCGGTGTACGCGATGCCGGACGCGATGGTGATGAGCAGGATGCCGGGGAGCATGTAGTTCACGTACGAGACGTCGCCGGTGTCGATCGCGCCGCCGAAGACATAGACGAACATCAGCATCATCGCGATCGGGGTGATCGCGGTCGTGACGATGGTGTCGATGCTGCGGGTGACGTGGCGCAGGGTCCGCCCGGTGAGCACGGCGGTGTCGCTGAGGAAATGGGTGGCCATCGGGGTTCCCTACTTCTGGTCGGCCGCGGCGGCGTCACCGACGACCGCGAGGAAGACGTCTTCGAGGGTGGGCTGCTTCTCCACGTACTCGACCTTGGCGGGCGGCAGCAGCCCCTTGAGCTCGGCCAGCGTGCCGTCGACCACGATCCGGCCCTGGTGCAGGATCGCGATCCGGTCGGCGAGTTCCTCGGCCTCGTTCAGGTACTGGGTGGTGAGCAGCACGGTGGTCCCGCCCTGGGCGAGTTGCTTGACGGCCTGCCACACCTCGAGGCGCGCCTCCGGGTCCAGCCCGGCGGTCGGCTCGTCCAGGAAGACGACCGGCGGGTTCCCGATGAGGCTCATCGCGATGTCCAGGCGGCGGCGCATGCCACCGGAGTAGGTGCCGACGCGCCGGGCGCCCGCCTCGGTCAGCGAGAAACGCTTCAGCAGATCGTCGGCGATCGCGCCGGGGTCCTTCCGGTGCCGCAGCCGGGCGATCAGGATGAGGTTCTCCCGTCCGGTGAGGATCTCGTCGACCGCCGCGAACTGCCCGGTGAGACTGATCGACTCGCGCACGTCGGCGGCCTGGGCAGCGACGTCGAAGCCGTTGACCCGGGCCGTTCCGGCGTCGGCCCGCAGCAGCGTGGCCAGAATCCGCACGATCGTGGTCTTGCCGGCCCCGTTCGAGCCGAGCAGGGCGAAGATGGCGCCCCGCTCGACCTCGAGGTCAACGCCGCGCAGCACACGCAGCTCTCGGTAGGCCTTCTCCAGGCCCCGCACTTGGATAACGCTCATGCCGGTCAGCATGGGGGGTTGACGTAGCGTCAGGGTCAAGCCCGCAGCGCGACTTTTCGTGGTTGGGCCGGCGGGGCGCACGGGTCGCAGAAACTCTGCGGCGGGACGTGCTCGGCGAGCCGGTTCGGGATCGTCAGGAAGGCCAGCACGCCACCCACCGCCATCAGCGCGCCGCAGATCAGCATGGCGTTGCGGTACACCGGCTGGAGCTGGGTGGCCTCGGTCAGGCTGCCGTTGCCCAGCCCGGCCGCCAGCGGCAGGATCGCGACCGCCAGCAGGCCGGCGGCCCGGGCCACCGCGTTGTTGACCCCCGAGGCGATGCCGGCGTACGCGTCCTCCAGCGCGCCCATCGCGGTGGCGGTGAGCGGTGCCACCAGCAGGGTCAGCCCGAGCCCGAACAGAATCACCGCGGGCAGCACGTCGGTGGGGTAGGCGGCGCCCGGCCCGATCCGCGACATCAGCAGCAGCGCGGCAGCGCACACCACCGGCCCCGCGGTCATCGGGATCCGCGGCCCGATCCGCTGGGCCAGCGCGCCCGAGCGGGCCGAGAGCAGCAGCATCAGCACGGTGACCGGCAGCATGGCGAGGCCGGCGGCCAGCGGGCTGTAGCCGGCCACCACCTGCAGGTTGACCACGAACAGGAAGAAGATGCCGCCGTTGGCCGCATAGGCCAGCAGGGTGACCAGGTTGGCCCCGGCGAAGGCCCGGTTCCGGAAGATCACCAAGGGCACGGTGGGCTCCGCGATCGACCGCTCGACCAGCACGAACGCCACCAGGCCGAGCACGCCGACCGCGAGCGAGCCGAGCACCACCGGGTCGGCCACGCCGCGCATCGGCCAGGCCGTGAAGCCGTAGGTGAGACCGGCCAGCCCGAGCGCCCCGGTCAGCACCCCGGCCAGGTCGATCCGGCGGGCCGCAGCCGGGTTGCGCGACTCGGGCACGTGCCGGGCAGCCACCCAGAGCACCAGCGCCGCGATCGGCACGTTGATCAGGAAGATGAGCCGCCAGCTGCCGGCCTCGACCAGCCAGCCGCCGAGGAACGGGCCGAGCGCGCCGCCGATGCCGCCGAGCCCGGACCAGGCGCCGATCGCCTTGGACCGGTCCTCGCGGGCGAACGAGGCCTCGAGGATCGCCAGCGCGCCCGGGGTGAGCAGCGCCCCGCCGACGCCCTGGAGCACCCGCGCGGCGATCAGCAGTTCGACGTTCGGCGCCAGGCCGCAGAGCAGCGAGGCGGCCGCGAACCAGCCGACGCCGAGCAGGAAGATCCGTTTGCGCCCATACCGGTCGCCGAGCGACCCGCCGAGCAGGATCAGGGCGGCGAGGCTGAGCGCGTACCCGTTGACCGTCCACTGGAGCCCGGCCGCGTCCGAGTCGAGCTCGCGCCCGATGGCCGGCAGCGCGATGTTGACCACGGTGGCGTCGATGAACGCGAGGCTGGACCCGAGCACGGTGGCCAGCAGTACCCAGCGGCCGGCGGCACTGCGATAGCGCAGGTTCATGGCGCGACCATAACGCGGTTGTGCGCGTACGCGCACACTCCCACAAATGGGAACGTACGCGCACACCTTTCGGGATGGGAACGTACGCGCACATCGGGTAGGATGTGCGCGTACTTGCTCAACAGGAGGATGGCTTGCGGCTGCGAGACGCCCAGGACCTGGGCCGATACGTGCGTGATCGGCGCCGCTCGGCCGGGCTCAGCCAGACCGACCTGGCCGCCCGCGCCCGGGTGAGCCGGCGCTGGCTGTCCGACCTCGAGTCCGGCAAGGCCACTGCCGAGGTCGGCCTGGTCTTCCGGGTGATCGCCGCGCTGGGCCTGTTCCTGGATGCCCGGCCCGAACCCGAACCCGAGATCGACCTGGACGCCTACCTCGACTCGCTCGGCGGTGGTGGCTCATGAGCCGGACGCTGGCCGTGCTGCTCGGCGGCCGGCTGGCCGGCTCACTCACCCAGGGCCGGGGCGGAGCGCTCACTCTCGACTACGACCAGGCCTACCGGGATGCGCCGGGCTCGCTGCCGCTCTCGCTGTCCATGCCGTTGACCGAGGCGAGTCACCCCAACGCGGTGGTTCGCGCTTACTGCCAGGGGCTGTTGCCCGACAACGAAAATGTGCTGGACCGCTGGGGTCGCGAGTTCCAGGTTTCGCCCGGAAACCCGTTCGCGCTGCTCGGGCACGTCGGCGAGGACTGTGCGGGCGCGGTGCAGTTCGTAACCCCGGATCGCGTTGAGGCGCTGCTGGCGCAGACCGGCTCGATCGTCCCGTTGACCGAGGAGCAGGTCGGAGAGCGACTGCGCGTGCTGCGCCGCGATCCGGCCGCCTGGCATCTGGCCGGCACCGGCCAGTTCAGCCTGGCCGGCGCGCAGGCCAAGACGGCGCTGCACTTCGACGCCGGGACCGGGCAGTGGGGCGATCCGTCCGGCGCGGTACCCACTACCCACATCCTCAAGCCGGCCATCGCCGGTTTCGACGACCACGATCTCAACGAGCACCTCTGCCTTCAGGCCGCCCAGATCATCGGCCTGCGCGTGGCGTCCTCCTCGGTACGGTCCTTCGGCGGCGAACGGGCTGTGGTGGTCGAGCGGTACGACCGGTTCCCGGCCGGCGCGGGCCGGGTGCTGCGGATTCACCAGGAGGACATGTGCCAGGCGCTCGGCCTGCCGCCGACCGCCAAGTATCAGAGCGAGGGCGGTCCCACGCCCGAGCAGATCATCGCGTTGCTGCGCCGCGCGGTGGCCGCCCCGGTGGGCGAGCGCGAGGCGGAGCGGTTCGTCGACGCGCTCGCGCTCAACTGGCTGGTGGCCGGCACGGATGCGCATGCCAAGAACTACTCACTGCTGTTCAGCGGCGGCCAGATCCGGCTCGCGCCGCTTTACGACGTGGCGAGCAGCCTGCCGTATGACGACATGTTCCGGCCGAAGCTGCGCCTGGCGATGCGGATCGGATCGGAGTACCGGATGGCGGCGATTACCGGGCGGCACTGGCGCGCCTTCGCCGAGCAGAACAATCTCGACCCGGACAGCACGCTGGCCCGGATCGACGAACTGGCCGCCCGGCTGCCGGATGCGTTCCGCGCGGCGTCCGCGGCCGATGCGGTGGTCGCGCTCGGCTCCGGCCTGCCAGACCGCCTGATCCCGCGTATCGAGGCGCACACCCGGGCCTGTCGCGCGGCGCTGGCGGCGGCGTGATCCGGGCGGCTCGGCACGACGACGTCGACACCATGCGGGCGGTCGAGGTGGCGGCCGGGCGGCTGTTCGCCGAGATCGGGATGGACCTCGTGGCGGAGGACGAGCCGCCGGCCGCCGACATGCTGCGGCACTACATCGGCAACGGCCGGGCCTGGGTGTACGGCGCCGACGTGCCGGTGGCCTACCTGCTGGCCCGCTGGGTCGACGGCAACGTGCACCTGGAGCAGGTGTCGGTCGACCCGGGGTATGCCGGGCGGCGGATCGGGGTGGCGCTGGTCGAACACCTCGCGGCGTGGGCGCGGGAGCGGGGTGCGCCGGCGCTCACCCTCAGCACGTACGCCGAGGTGGCCTGGAACGCGCCCTACTACGAGCGGCTCGGCTTCCGGCGGCTGGCCGACGCCGAGCTCACCGACGGGCTGCGCCGGATCCGGGCCGAGGAGGCCGCGCACGGGCTGGACCGGTGGCCGCGGCTCTGCATGCGCCGCGAACTGGGCTAGGGCGGCGGTCGAAGGGACCGGGAGTGGACGTGGCTAGCGGCGCCAGCGCAGCCACTTGGCGGTGATCTCGGCGGGTAGGTCGACGTCGTGGTGGCGGGCCAGCAGCAGGACGTGGCACAGCACGTCGGCCAGTTCGGCGCGGAACGCGGCCTCGCGCTCGTCGAGGGTGCGGTCCTTGGCCCGGGCCTGGCCGATCTTGGCCAGGTAGGCCTCGGTCAGCTCGCCCACCTCCTCCTGCAGCTTGAGCAGGTACCAGGCGTCGTCGCGGGCGAAGCCCACCGCCTCCGCGTAGCGCTGTGAGATCCGTTCGACGTCATCGCTGAGCGTGCCGAGGTCCATCCGCGGGAGCTTAGTGTGGGTGGCATGCGAGCTGCCGTCTTCGAAGAGCCCGGTCCCGCCTCGGTCCTGCGGATCGTCGAGCGGGACATGCCACCCGCCGGCGCCGACGAGGTGCGGGTCCGCATCGTGCTGTCCGCGGTCAACCCGACCGACACCGGCACCCGGGCCGGGCGCGGCGTGCCGGACGGGGTGTCGCCGCCGCGGGTGCCCAACCAGGACGGGGCCGGCGTGGTGGACGCGATCGGCGAGGGCGTCACCGGGCTCGAGCCGGGTGACCGGGTGTGGGTGTGGGACGCCGGCTACGGCCGGGAGAACGGCACCGCCCAGGAGTACGTGGTGTTGCCCCGCCGCCAGGTGGTGCGGATGAACGACGACGTCCCGTTCGAGGTCGGCGCCGCGCTGGGCATCCCGGCGCTCACCGCGCACCGCTGCCTCACGCTGGCCAGCGACGGTCCGCCGCGGCTCGGCCCGGACGCGCTGGCCGGCCGGACCGTGCTGGTCGCGGGCGGTGCCGGAGCGGTCGGCAACGCCGCCATCCAGCTCGCCAAGTGGGCCGGCGCCACGGTGCTCAGCACGGTCAGCTCCAAGGAGAAGGCCGACCTGGCGGCCGCGGCCGGTGCCGACGCGGTGCTCAACTACCGCGAGGAGGACGTGGCCGCGCGGGTCAGGGAGCTGACCGGCGGTGCCGGCGCGCACGTCGTCGTCGAGGTCAACACCGACAACCTGCGCACCGACCTGAGTGCGGTGGCATCCGGCGGCAACATCGCGATCTACGTGGCCGGCGAGGTGGCCATCCCGAGCTTCAAGGCGATGCTCAAGAACGCCAGCCTCGATTTCGTGCTCACCTACACCACCACGACCGAGGAGAAGGACAACGCGGTCGACGCGGTGGGCGAGGCGGTGAACGCCGGCGTGTTCCGGGTGGGCGAGGAGGCCGGGCTGCCGATCCTGCGCTACCCGTTCGAGCGGATCGCCGACGCGCACGAGGCGGTCGAGCAGCACGCGGTCGGCAAGGTGGTCATCGAGGTGACCGGGCCTTGACCAGGCCGAGCAGCGCGTCGCAGACCCGGGCGGTGCCGTGGCCGTCCACCGCGGCCCAGCCCTTGGCGGCCAGCGAGGTGCGCAGTTCGGGGTCGGTCAGCAGGGTGCGCAGGGTGGTCACGGCGTCCGGGCCGAAGTGGCCGAGCTGCCCGAGCCCGGCCGCGTAACCGCGGGCCATCATCCGCTCGTACCCCAGAATTTGGTTGTCCACCACCCAGACCAGCGCGGCCGGCAGTCCCAGGCAGAGCAGCTCCCAGGTCGAGGTGCCGCTGGCGCTGACCGCCAGGTCGGCGCCGGCCAGGAGTTTCGGCAGGTCGTCGGTGGGCGCGATGACCTCGAAGCGGCCGTGCGGTCCGGCCGGTATCGCGCTCAGCTCGGCCCGCAACTCGGCGGTGGCCCCGATGACAACGGCGTCGAAAGGCACCGCGGTCGCCGCGAGGAGTGCGGCTACCTGCGGCGCCGCGCGGTAGGCGTCGGTTCCGCCGAAAAAAGCAACAACCTTGGGCGTACGCGCGGCGCCGTGAGCCGGCGGCGCGAGCGGGCGCAGTTGCCGGACGGCCGACCGCAGCAGCGCGTAGTCGAGCCCGGCCAGGCCCAGCACGCCCGGGGTGGTGATCACCGAGTCCAGGTTCTGGTCGACGTAGATGTCGGCGGTCTGGCCCCGGAAGTCGCCGTCCACGATCGCCAGTACGGTGCGCCCGGACTCGCGGACCGCCACGCTGTGCGCCGGCGGCAGCGTGTACGAGTCGATCACCAGCGCGTCCAGCCCGAGCCGGCCGGCCGTGGCCACCAGGTCGTCCGGGCCGGCCGGCGGCGGGTCGCAGGGCAGGCCGCGGCGGGTCAGCTGGGCGGTCGCCCATTCGACGCCGCCCAGGTCGCCGAGGAACCGGACCTCGACGTCGCGGGCCAGCAACTCCTCGGCGAGCGCGACGCAACGAACCAGATGCCCGACGCCGGTGATCGCACCGGCGTCGCAGCGGATACCGACGGCCGTCACGCAGAGCCGCCTTGTGCATGCCCTTCTGGCCCTACGACCGCTTCGCCCACTCCGGTGCAGTCGGTCATGCCTCGACAAGAGCTTTCTGCAGCACGCTCGCGTTCAATTCGGTGAGCTCGGGGCGCTCGGCCAGCCAGGCGGCGACCGCCCGGATGCTGACCGGCTCGTCGCCGAAGTGCTCGACGATCGCCTCGATCAGCTTCCAGTCGTCCTCGGTGTCCAGGGTGAGCCGCAGGTGCGACAGGTCGGGCTGCATGGTCAGGCCGATCACGTCGAAGTCCTCGGCGTGCGTGTAGATGTACGACGTCACGTGGGTGCGGTGGTGCTCGGTGGCCAGCGTGTCGATGGCCCGCAGCACCGGCGTGCGGACCACCTCGACGTCCAGGCCGCGGGGGAGCGTGCGGGTGATCGAGGTGGTCAGGTAGTCGACCCCGGCCGCGGTGAAGACCCGGTGCGCGAGATTGACCAGGCCCGGGTCGAGCAGCGGGCAGTCGGCGGTGAAGCGCAGCACGACGTCGCTCTCGTGCTCGTCCAGCACACCCAGGAAGCGGGTCAGCACGTCGTCGACCGGGCCGCGCAGGCAGGGCACGCCGATCGCCTCGCACTCGGCCACCACGGCGTCGTCGACCTCCTCGGTGGTGGTCGCCACGACCAGTTCGTCGAGGACGCCGCCGGCACGCGCGGCCCGGACCACGCGTTCCAGCACGGTGCGGCCGCCGAGCCGGCGCAACACCTTGCCGGGCAACCGGGAGGAGCCCATCCGGGCCTGGATTATGCCGAGGGATGTCATTTATGTCCTTTTCGAAGGCGATTGCGTGCCTTACGGGCCAATCCATACCCCAGCTTCGCCAGGCGAAAGCCGAGGCTGCCGCTGAACGCGGCGATCTGCACCCGCATCTTGCGGAGTTCCCGGTCGCGGCGGTCGAGCTCGCGCTCGTACCACTCGTTGCGGGAGACGGCGTCGGCCAGCCGGCGCTGCACCGCCCGGAGCTGCTCCTCGTGCTCGCGGCGCGAGTCCGGCAGCGGAGGGCCGGCGACCATCGGTGCGTCCGGTGCGTCGTCGGGCAGGCCCGCGGCGGCTCGCAGCAGGTCGGTCAGCGCCGGCACGTCGGACGCCGCCGGCCAGGGATGGTGGTAGCCACCGTCGATCAGTGTGCCGGCAAACCGGTGCAAAACGTCCGGCTGCGCCGGAACACCGGGATCAAGGCAGGCGTACGCGTCGCGGTGCACCACGACGTTGTCGGCGCCGACCTCGGGCAGCGCCGCGGTCCAGCCGGTGAGCAGCCGCCGCAGCACCGGCAGGTCGTGCCGCAGGCAGGCGCCGAGCAGCAGTTCCTCCAGCAGCCGCCCGGGCGGCAGCGGCCCGGCCAGCCCCGGGACGTCACCCTGCGGGCCGCCCCCGACCACCCGCCGGACCCACACGCCGTCCGGCCCGGGCGCCACCTCAACCACGGCCTCGCCGCCGGCCCGGCCGGGGCCGGCCGGGGCCGGGCGGGTGCTGAGCAGCACCGGTGGCAGGGCCAGGGTGGCCGCCGGGCGGGGGGCCAGGTGGGCGGCGACCAGCCAGGAGGCGGCGAACTCCGGGCCCACGCCGGCTCGGATCGCCGCGGCGGTCAGGCGGCGGGGGTCGCTGAGGACGCTGCGGGCGGCGTAGGCGGCGCCTACCGCGCTCGCGGCCGCGGCGGCCAGGGCGCCGGCCGGGCCGTCCTGGAGGGCGTTCGGGGTGGCGATCATGGTGGGGGACTGCGGGGTGGGCCAGGCGGCGGCCAGCCAGTCGACCGCCAGTCCCTCGGCCGCCAGGCGGGCGGCCAGGCGGGTCGGGTTGCCGGGGCGGGTGGTGTCGTATTCGCCGAGCGGTCGCCAGGCGCTGTCGTCCTGGGCACTGGTGGCCGCGGCCGGGTCGACCAGGCGGTGCACGCCCAGTTCGTTCTCGACCGCCAGCAGCAGGGTGCCGCCGGGTCGCAGGGCCCGCTTGAGCGCCAGCAGGCTCTCGGCCCAGTCGAACTGCGGCCCCTCCACCGAGCAGAGCCGGTCGAGGCCGTCCAGCGCTACCACCACGTCCCAGCGGTCGGCGTCGGTGAGCTTGGCGATGCTGCCGCAGAGCACGTCACGGCCGCGGGCGTGCAGCGCGATGGCCTCCGGCTGGGAGCGGACCAGGCAGGTCACCGCGGTGCGCCCGGCCAGCGCGTCGATCAGCGCGTCCTCGTGCGGGCCGGCGACCAGCACGTTCAGGCCGGCCGGCAGCTGGTCGGCCAGGTAGGCCCCCAGAGCGCCGCCGGCCGGTGGGCGGGTCTCGGTCCAGGCCGGCATCTCGCCGCCGATCAGCCGGATCACGCCGCGCTCACCGTGGGCCGCGCGGCGTGCCAGCCCAGCATCATGCGCAGCTCGGCCGGCGAGGCCAGGTATCCGCCGCCCAGCTCGGCCATCGCGGACCGGCGCGCCGGCTCCGGGTCGGGGTGCTTGCCGTGCAGCTCGGGCCACTGCCGGCGGATCCGTTCGGCGGTCGGCCGGTGCTCGGCGTCCAGGTGCATCGGGTCACCGTAGACCGCCGGTTCGCAGCCCGCGGCCACCCCGTAGAAGACGGCGCTGCTGAGCCGGTTGGACGCCACCCGCCGGTGGCGGCGCAGCTCGGCCAACTGGTGGTGCAGGAACTTCGGGTCGGTGTCCAGATAGTTGTTGCCGCGGTAGCCGTGGCAGATCACCCGGCCGGCTTTTTCGTACTCGGCGCGGATCCGGTCGTTGCGGTACTCGTGCCAGTAGAGGCAGAAGGTCACCGGGCCGTCCTCGGTGTCCATGATGTCGTCGATGAGCCGGCGGTGGTCGCCGGTGACGTGCTGGCCCTCCCAGCCGTGGAACGGGTACCAGATGGTGCCGGCCCGATCCTCCTCGGACGGTGGCGGCGCAAAGGTGAGCAGGTAGAGGAACGGCGCGCCGGTCACCGTGGCATGCCGCCGCCCCATCGACCAGGCCCGCCGCCGGACCTGCTCGGACCACACGAAGATCGGGCGGCCGGGCACGTACGTGATCGCCGTGCCGAGGCCGTCCACCACGTTCCAGCCGTGCTGCAGGAAGCCCTCGATCCGGGGCGGTTGCTCCGGGTCGAGTCCGCAGTACTCGGCGAGCACGTGCGCATGGCCGTAGAAGTGGTTGGCGTGGTGCACCCGCTAGCTCCCGAGGATCTGGCGCAACGCCTCGACGACGCGATCCTGGTCGGCGTCGGTGAGGTCGACGAACAGCGGCAACGACAGCTGTTCAGCGTAGAACGTCTCGGCTACCGGGCACATGCCGCGCCGGTAACCCAGGTCCTCGAAGACCGGATGCCAGTAGACCGGGATGTAGTTGACCTGGACGCCGATCCCGGCCGCGCGCATCCGGTCGAACACCTCGCGCCGCCGGCCGTCCAGGATGCGCACCGGGTAGAGGTGGCGCATCGGGTCGACGCCCTCGCGCTGGGTCGGCAGGCGCAGGCCGGGCAGGTCACCGAGCAGCGCGTCGTAGCGGACGGTCAGCTCGGCCCGGCGCCGCTTGAAGCCGGCGAGCCGGCGCAACTGCGCACTGCCCAGGGCGCAGAGCACGTCCGGCAGCCGGTAGTTGAGCCCGAACTCGTGCACCTCCTGGTGCCAGGCGCCCTCGTCGGGGTAGCGCAGCCGGGCCGGGTCGCGAACCAGGCCCACGGTGCGGAAGGTGCGGGCCCGGTCGAGCAGGTCGGGGCGCGGGCTGGCGACCGCGCCGCCCTCGCCGGTGGTCAGGTTTTTCGTCGGGAAGAAGGAGTACGTGGTGAGGTCGGCGAGCGTGCCGACCGGCCGGCCGTGGTACGTCGAGCCGATGGCGTGTGCCGCGTCGCCGATCAGCACCGCGCCGGCGCGCTCGGAGATCTTGCGCAGCGCGTCGTACTCGGCCGGGTGGCCGGCGTAGTCGACCGCCGCCACGGCCCGGGTGCGCGGCGTCACGGCGGCCTCGACCGCGGCCGGGTCGAGGTTGGCGGTGTCGTCCTCGACGTCGGCGAAGACCACGGTGGCGCCGCGCAGGCAGGCCCCGGACGCGGTGGCCACAAAGGTCATCGGGGTGGTGATCACCTCGTCGCCGGGTCCGATGCCGGCCGCCGCGTAGGCCGTGTGCAGCGCGGTGCTGCCGTTGCTGACCGCCACGCAGGGCGCGCCGGTCACCGCCTCGAGGTCGGCCTCGAACTGGGCCACCCGGGGACCGGTGGTCAGCCAGTCGCTGCCGAGCGCGGCCACCACGGCCGCGACGTCGGAGGGGTCGATGGACTGCCGCCCGTACGGCAGCATCATTTCTCTCCGAGCAGGGCGCGCATGTCGTCGATGCCCAGCCACAGGTCGTTGTTATCCGAGCGGTAGTTGAAGCCGTCGGCCACTTCCTCGCCGCCCTGCGGGGTGGAGTAGCCCCAGCTCGCCACGACCGGCTGCACCACGTAGCGGTCCGGGAAGCGCAGGGTCCGGCGGCTGTCGTCCGAGGCGATCATCTCCTCGTGCAGTTTCTCGCCGGGGCGGATGCCGGTCTCGTGCGTGGCCGCGTCCGGCGCGACGGCCTCGACCAGGTCGAGGATGCGCATGCTCGGGATGCGCGGCACGAACAACTCGCCGCCCTGCATGGCGTCGAACGAGTTGACCACGAACCGGACGGCCTGGTCGAGCGTGATCCAGAAGCGGGTCATCCGCTTGTCGGTGATCGGCAGGCTCCTGCCCTCGGCGGCCAGCTTGCGGAACAGCGGAACCACCGAGCCGCGGCTGCCCATCACGTTGCCGTAGCGGACCACCGAGAAGCGGGTCGGGTGGGTGGCCGCGTAGTGGTTGCCGGCGATGAACAGCTTGTCGGCGACCAGTTTGGTGGCGCCGTACAGGTTGACCGGGCTGGACGCCTTGTCGGTGGAGAGCGCCACCACCTTTTGCACGCCGGCGTTGATGGCGGCGTCGATCACGTTCTGCGAGCCGTTGATGTTGGTGTTCACGAACTCGGAGGGGTTGTACTCCGCGGTGTCGACCTGCTTGAGGGCGGCGGCGTGCACCAGGTAGTCGACGCCGTGCATGGCGCGCTCGAGGCGCGGCCGGTCGCGGATGTCGCCGAGGAACAAGCGGAGCCGGGAGTCGTCGCCGAACATCTGCTTGAGCTCGTACTGCTTCAGCTCGTCCCGGGAGAACACCACGATCCGTTGCGGGTCCAGGTGGGTCAGCGCGTGGGTCAGGAACGCCTTCCCGAAGGAGCCGGTGGCACCGGTGACCAGGATCGAGGATCCGCTGAGTTCAGACACGTTTGAGCTCCCGGGGGTGGGCACATAGGCAGCGCGAAGCGGTACGAGCCGGAAGCATAACCAGCTCCGAGGGCATTTCCAGGGTAGACGGAAAATGCCTCCACGCGTTCAACTTCAGTTCAGCTGACATTGGTGATCGCGACCGTCACGCTGTAAGAAAGTAGGAGTCCTCTGTCCACCCCCACAACAGGAGCATCCCTTGACTGAGCTGGAAAAACTGCGGGCCGCGTTCCGCACCGCACTGGACCTTCCGGCCGATGCACCGGTGGACGATCTGCGCTATCAGGACAATGAGAAGTGGGATTCACTCGCGCACATGTCGCTGGTTGCGACGATCGAGGACGAGTTCTCGATCATGATTGACACCGATGACGTGATCAACATGTCGAGCTTCGGGGAAGCTGTGCGAATTCTGGGTAAATACGGGGTTGACTGCAATGAGTGAAAGGGTGGCCTTGATAACCGGGGCCTCCCGCGGTATTGGGCGGGCCACCGCCACCCGGCTCGCCGAACGCGGCTACGACCTGGTGCTGCACGCGCACCGGCCGGGGCCGGTCGCCGAGGTGGCCGCCGAGTTGGCCGGCAAGTTCGGGGTGACCGCCCACTCCGCGGCCGGTGACATCGCCGACCCCGAGACCAGCAAGGCCCTCGTCAAGGTCGCCTTCGAGAACTTCAAACGGCTGGACGCGCTGGTGGTCAACGCCGGCACGCACGCGGCCGGGATGCTCGGCATGACCGGCGACGCGACGATCCAGCGACTGTTCGCGGTGAACGCCGCCGGCGCCGCGTACACCCTGCGCGGGGCGTCCCGGCTGCTGGCCCGCGGGCGTACCCCCGCAGTGGTTCTGGTCTCGTCGATCACCGCGAGTCGCGGCATCGCCGGCCAGTCCGTCTACGCCGCGTCGAAGGCCGCCGTGGCGGCCCTGGCCAGGTCGGCCGCCAAGGAGTTCGGCCGGCAGGGCATCCGGGTGAACGCGGTCGAACCCGGCTTCATCGCGACCGACATGCTCGACTCGCTCGACGAGCAGGGCCGCGCCGAGCGGATCGCGGACACCGCCCTGGGCCGGCTCGGCGAGCCCGAGGAGGTGGCCGACGTGATCGTGTTCCTCCTCTCGGAGCAGGCCCGGTTCGTGACCGGCCAGGTGCTCGGGGTGGACGGGGGACTGACGCTGTGAACCTGCTCCACCCCGGAGCCCGCGTGATCGACGCCGCGACCGGCGAGACGCTGACCGAGGCGATGGTCGACGCCGCGGCCGCCGACCTGGCCGCCGAGCCGGGTGGCGTCCTGTTCCACCCGATCGCCACCACGGTGCCGGCCATCGCGCGCTACCTCGCGGCGCTGCGCCTGGGCCGGCCGGTTGTGCTGCTCGACCCGGACGCCGACAACGCCGGCTGGGCCCGGCGGTTCGCCACCGAGAATGTGCATCCCGATCTGGCGCTGCTGCTCACCACCAGCGGCTCGACCGGCAACCCCAAGCTGGTACGCCTGTCCCGGGACGCGGTGCTGGCGAACGCCGGGCAGATCGCCGACGTCCTCGGGATCACGGCCGACGACGTCGCGATCACCACGCTGCCGCTCTTCTACTCGTACGGGATGTCGGTTCTGCACTCGCACCTGCTGCGCGGCGCCACCGTGGTGCTCGAGCGCACCGGCCTGATGCAGCGCGACTTCTGGCTGGCCGTGGCCGACGGGGTCACCTCGATGGCGTTCGTGCCCTACCAGTACGAGATGCTCCGCCGGCTGCGCTTCGACCCGGCGAAATACCCGGCGCTGCGCTCCCTCACCCAGGCCGGCGGCCGGCTGCGCACCGACCTGGTCACCGACTTCGCGCAGCGGATGGCCACGGTCGGCGGCCGGCTCTACGTCATGTACGGCCAGACCGAGGCGGGGCCGCGGATGGCCACGCTGCCGCCGGACCGCCTCGCCGACAAGCTGGGCTCGGTGGGCGTCGCGCTGCCCGGCGGCGAGTTCGCCATCGAGGACGACGAGGTGGTCTATCGCGGCCCCAACGTCATGATGGGGTACGCCGACACCGCGGCCGACCTGGCCCGCGGCGACGACCAGGGCGGCGTGCTGCGCACCGGCGACCTGGGCCGGCTGGACGACGAGGGTTTCCTGTTCCTGACCGGGCGCACCAAGCGGATGGGCAAGGTCTTCGGGGTACGCATCAATCTGGACGACGTGGAGAAGAACTTCCCGGTGGCCGCCGTGGCGGGCGACGACCGGCTGCACGTCTTCGCCGAGGGCGTCACCGACGACGAGGCGCGCAGCCTGCGCACCAAGATCAGCGGCTGGCTCGGCACGCACCACACCGGGGTGGTCGTGCGGAGTGTCGCCGCGCTGCCGCTGCTGGCCAACGGCAAGGTCGACTACCGCGCCCTGGAGGCGTCGCTGTGAGTGTCTTCACCCTGCCGCAGGCGGAGAAGGAGTCCGCTCTCCTCGCGGAGCTGTCCGCTCTGGTCGAACACCACCGCGCGCACTGCGTCCCGTACGACCGCATTTTGTCCGCCTCGGGCTTTGCCAAGGCGTCGTCGATCGCGGACCTGCCCTGGCTGCCGGTGCGGTTGTTCAAGAACCTCGAGCTCAAGAGCATCCCGGACGACGAGGTGTTCAAGGTGCTGACCTCGAGCGGCACCACCGGCGAGGTGAGCCGGATCTATCTCGACAAGGCGGCCGCGGCCGCACAGACCCGGCAACTCGGTGCCACCGTGCAGAGCGTGCTCGGCCCGAAACGGCTGCCCATGCTGCTGGTCGACACCAAGGCGATGCTCAAGGACCGGCGCTCGTTCAGCGCCCGCGGGGCCGGCGTGCTCGGGATGGCCACGTTCGGCCGCGACCACGTCTGGGCGCTCGACGACGAGGGCCAGATCGACCTGGCCGGAATCCGCGCGTTCCTGGCCAAGCACGGGTCCGCGCCGTTCCTGATCTTCGGCTTCACCTACCTGGTCTGGCTGCACCTGTACGAGGTGGCCCGGGAGCACGGGCTCGACCTGTCGAACGGCATCCTGATCCACTCCGGCGGCTGGAAGAAGCTGGTCGACCGGGCCGTCTCGCCGGCGGAGTTCCGGGACCGCCTGGCCGGGGTGGGCCTGACCCGGTCGCACAACTTCTACGGCATGGTCGAGCAGATCGGCACGATCTTCCTGGAGGGGCCGTCGGGCGGGTCGCTGTACTGCCCGGACTTCGCCGACGTGGTGATCCGCGATCCGCACACCTGGCGCGAGCAGCCGCCCGGCGAACCGGGCCTGATCGAGGTGCTCAGTACGCTGCCCACCTCATACCCCGGGCACGTGCTGCTCACCGAGGACCTCGGCGTGGTGCACGGGATCGACGACGGCGACTGGCCGGGCAAGCGGTTCTCGGTGCTCGGGCGGCTGCCCCGGGCCGAGGCGCGCGGCTGCTCCGACACCTACCGGGAGGCGGCGTGATCACGTTCCGGTTCGGCCGGGAGGGCGACCTCACCGCGCCGGTCGAGGACCGGCTGGCGGTCGGCGACGAGCGGGTGGTCGACTTCCTGTCCCGGCTGGCCCGCAAGCTGCTCGCCCCGGCGGTCGCCCGGCGGCACCCGGAGTTGGGCTCGCTCGGCTACTTCCTGCGGCCGGCCGAGCTGCACCGGGCGGTGAGCCGGATGCGGCGCGACGACGCGCTGATCTTCCCGCGCGGCAACGTGTTCCACATCCCGCCGGCCAATGTGGACACCATTTTCGTGTACTCCTGGGCATTGTCCGCGCTGGCCGGAAACCACAATGTGGTACGCGTCTCGGAGCGCGCCGCCGCGGCGGCCGACACCATCCTCGGCGCGCTCAACGAGGTGCTCGCCGGCGCCGACCCGGTGCTGGGCCGCACCCAGCGCATGATCAGCTACGGCCGGGACGACGCCGTCACCGCGGCCCTGAGCCAGTGGTGCGACCTGCGGGTGATCTGGGGCGGCGACGCGGCCGTGGACGCCATCCGCCGGCACCCGCTGCGCCCGTCGGCCCGCGACCTCACGTTCCCGGACCGGACGTCCTGGGCCGCTCTCTCGGCGGCCGGCTGGCGGGCCGCCGACCCGGCCGCCCGGCGCGCGGCGGTCGTCGGGTTCGCGAACGACGCCTACTGGTTCGACCAGGCGGCCTGCTCGTCGCCGCGAACGGTGTTCCTGGTCGGCAGCGGCACCGACGACGTCCGCGCCGAGTTCCTGTCGCTGCTGCTCGAGGTCGTCGACCAGCGCGGCTGGACGGTCGACGCGGCCATGGCGGTGGAGAAGCGGGTCAACGCGTACGGGCTGGCCGCCACCGGGGCGGTCTCGGCCATGGAGTTCCCGGCCAACACCGTCACCGCGATGTCGCTGGCCGCGGTGCCGGACGCGCCGCGCCGCTGGATCGGGGCGGGCGCGTTCCCGTTCGCCGAGGTCGCCTCGCTGCTCGACCTGGTGCCCGCGATGAACCGGCAGGACCAGACGTTCAGCCACTTCGGGTTCGCCCCGGCCGAACTGCACGAGTTCGCCACCGCGCTGGCCGGTCGCGGGGTCGACCGGATCGTCCCGTTCGGGTCGGCGCTCACCTTCGGCGCGATCTGGGACGGCTACGACCTCCCCCGGGAGTTCACCCGGTTGACTACGGTCACCCCGTGACCACTGTGCTCGACGAGACCGGGGTGCGCGCCGCGCCTCCGGACGGTCCGGCCCGCCACCACCCGGCGCTGGCCGTGCTGCCGTGGCTGGCGCCGGCGCTGCCGCTGGTGGCCGGGCTGCTGATCACCGGGACCCCGGCCCTGGATGTCGCGCGCTATGCGGCGTACCTGGCCCTGGGTGTGGTTCTGCCGGGGACGCTCGTGCACCGGGCGCTGCGCGGCAGCCGGGGCAACCTGCCCGAGGACCTGGGACTGGGCGCCGCCACCGGCATGCTGGTGCTGCTGGCCGGCTGGGCGCTGGCCGCGGCCACCGGACTCCAGGCGCTGCTGCCCGGCTGGCCGCTGCTGATCCTGGTGCTCTTCCTCGCGGTGCCCGGCCTGCGCCGGCACTGGCGGATCGCCGAGCCGCGACCGCTGCCGCTGGCCTGGTCGTGGCTAGTGGCCGGGGCGCTGGTGCTGCTGGTGCTGGCCGGCTTCCCGATCTGGCGGGCCAACCCGCTGCCGCCCGCCGACGCCGTCTACTACCAGGACCTGCTCTATCACCTTGCGCTGGTGCACGAGATGACCCGGTCGATGCCGTTCGAGGTGCCGCAACTGGCCGGCGACGCGCTGCGCTACCACTACCTCTCGGACGCCGACATCGCGATCGGCAGCATGCTCACCGGGATCTCGCCGGTCACCGTGCTGCTGCGGCTCTGGCTGGTGCCGGTCGCCGCGGTCGCGGTGCTGGTGACCGCGGCTCTGGCTCGCGACCTGACCGGGAAGTGGTGGGCCGGCGCGCTCGGCGGGGTGGCCGGGGTGGCCGGTCTGCCGCTGCTGCTCGGCTCGGCCACCGGCGCGATGGGCGGCACCCCCGTCATGATCCTCAGCCCGTCGCAGACGTACGCGCTGCCGCTGACCGGGCTGCTGCTCACCCTCATCGTGCCGGTGCTGCGCGGGCAGCCGCTGCGCGGGGGCTGGCTGCTGGTCTTCCCGCTGGCGCTGGCCTGCGCCGGGGCCAAGTCGAGCGCGCTGCCGCCGATCGTGGCCGGGCTGGTGCTGGCCGCCGCGGTGGCGCTGCGATGGCACCGCGACCGGCTGCGCCCGATCCTGGCCCTCGCCGGCCTGATCGTGGCCGCGGTGCTGGCCGGCCTCAAGCTGTTCGCCGGTGGTGGCGCCGGGACGACCGCGATCCAGCCGCTCGCCGTCCTCTACTGGTTCACGCCGTACCGGCAGACCATCGGCAACCGGGACGTGATCGACGGCGACCTGTCGCTCCCGGCCGGTGTCGCGAACGCCTCAGCCGGCGGCCTGGCCTTCCTGGCCGGGCTGCTGGTGTGGTGGGCGATCCTGCAGGCGCCGCGGCTGCTCGGCTGGGCCGGCATCGGGGTGCGGTCGATCCGCCGGGACCCGGCCGCCTGGCTGCTCGGCGGCATGGTCGCGGCCGGGGTCGGCGCGATGTTCCTGCTCTGGCACCCGTCGGCCAGCCAGGGCTACTTCTTCATCGGCGTGGTGCCGTTCGCCGCCGTGCTGACCGTGTGGCTGCTCGCCGACCGCGCGCGCGGCTGGCGCCCGGTGGTGGCCGGTCTGCTGGCCGGTGCCCTCTGGGCTTTCGCCGCGCCGCAGTTCACCGCGCCGGCCCGGCGGTCGGTGGTGAACTGGTCGTGGACGCTGCTCCAACCGGTCCTGCTGACCGCCGCGGTGGCGCTGGTGGTGGCGGCGATCGGGCTGCTGGTCTGGCGGCGGCGCACCGGGCGGCTGGCCTGGCGCGCACTGCCGGTGGCGCTGATCGCCGCGGTCCTCGGCGCCGGCCTGGCCGGCAACGTCGAGCGGCAGGCCCGGGACAACCACGCGGCCCTCACCCGGCACCGGGACGTGTCGAAATCGCCGCTGATGATCACCCGGGACGAGACCGCCGCGGCCCTCTGGCTGGACCGCAACGCCGGCCGGGACGACCTGGTCGCCACCAACGTGCACTGCATGCACCTCACCTGGCGCAGCATGTGCGACGCGCGGGCGTTCTGGGTGGCCGGGCTCAGCGGGCAGCGGATGCTCGTGGAGAGCTGGGGCTACACCGACCAGGCGGTGGCCGCCGACGGGGTGAACGGCAAGCGGTACCCGCAGCAGCCCGCGCCGTATCCGGACCGGTTCGCGCTCAACCAGCGGGTCTTCGCCGAGGGCTCGGCCGCCGACGTGGCCGAACTGCGCGACCGGTACGGCGTGCGCTGGCTGTTCGCCGACAGCCGGGCGGCCGGCGGCGTGGCGCCCGGGTTGAGCCGGGTCGCCACGCTGCGCCTCACCTCGGGACCGGTCACCGTCTACGAGTTGAGGTAGAGCACGACCTTGCCGTGCAGCCGGCCCTCCTCGGCGGCGCGGTGCACGGCGGCGGTCTCGGCGACCGGGTGCCGCTCGGTGACCTGCACGGACACCTGCCCGGTGCCGACCAGCCGGGAGATCTCGGCCAGCTGGGCCGCGTCGCTGCGGACGTACATGTTGAGCCCGCGGGCGCCGGCCGGGACCGGGCTCGTGACCGAGACCAGCACGCCGCCCGGCCGCAGCAGTGCGGCCAGGCCAGCCATCCCGTCGTCGTCCAGCCGGGCCGTGGTGAACACGACGTCGACCGGCTCGTCGACCTTGTCCGCGGTGTGGTCGAGCACCCGGTCGGCGCCGGCCGAGCGGGCCGCCTCGACGCTGGCCGGTCCGGCGGTGCCGAGCACGGTGGCGCCGGCCAGCCTGGCGAACTGGACCGCGTACCGGCCGACCCCGCCGCCGGCGCCGACGATCAGCACCTGCTGGCCGGGCCGCACCGCGGCGTGCTCGTGGATCGCCTGCCAGGCGGTGAGTGCGACGGCGGGCAGCGCGGCGGCGTCGGTCAGCGGGATCCCGGTGGGCGCGGGAGCCAGCAGGCCGGCCGGGGCGAGCACGAACTCGGCCGCGGCGCCCGGTGCGGTCATCGGCAGGAACGCGATGACCCGGTCGCCGGTGCGGTGTCCCTCGACGCCGGGGCCCAGCTCGGCGACGGTGCCGCTGACGTCCACGCCGGGGGTGTGCGGCAGCTCGACCGGGAAGACGTCGGGCAGCCAGCCGGCCCGGATGGCGGAGTCGGCCGGGTTGTACGACGTGCCGGCCACCCGGATCAGCACCTGACCGGGGCCGGGCGCCGGGGTGTCGACGTCCTCGTAGCGGAGTACGTCGGGGCCGCCGTGCTGGCGGTAGCGGATCGCTTTCATCGTTCCTCCTCCGATTTTGCTTCGAACTCGAAGCAACTCCGACCGTAGCTCGCTTCGAATTCGAAGCAAATAGAATGGACGCGTGACTGATGCCACGTCGCTGCGCCCGGAGCAGCTCGCCGCCTACCTGACCCTGAAAGAGGTGGCCGGCCTGTTGGAGCACGCGGTGGAGAAGCAGTTGCGCGACGCCGGTGGGCTGACCGTCCCGCAGTTCACGATCCTGGCCCGGCTGCACGCGGCGCCCGGGCACGCGCTGCGGATGACCGACCTGGCCGACGGGCTGGTCTACAGCCGCAGCGGCCTGACCTACCAGGCGGCCCAGTTGGAGAAGGCGGGGCTGGTCACGCGTACCCCCGGAGCCGAGGACGAGCGCAGCGTGACCGTCACGCTCACCGCGGCCGGACAGGCCGCGCTGGAGCAGGTCATGCCGGGCCACGTCGACGTCGTGCAGTCGCTCCTGTTCGACGTGCTGACGAGCGAGGATGTTGCGGCCGTCGGGGAGATTCTGGGCCGGGTACGCGACCGGATGCGAGCCGCTCCACCGCGCTCGGCGGCGCCGCGCCCCCACCGCCGCTCCCCGCGAACGTAGGGTTAGCCCTACCGCCGATCCGGCGGGCAGCGGGATCGGATGGGAGGCCGCCGATGCCTAGCGTCGAGAGCATGACCACCACCGACGCCAATTCCACCCTCGCGCCCGCTCCGGCCGCGCACCTCCTGCGCCGGATCGGCATCGACACCCAGTACGTCCTGCTCGGGTTCCCGCTCGGACTCCTCACGATCGTGCTCTGCATGACCCTGTTCTGGGTCGGCGTGGGCACCTTGATCCTGTGGTTCGGCCTGCCGATCCTGGCGGCCGCCATGTACACGTCGCGCGGGTTCGCCACCGCCGAGCGGGCCCGGATCGGCCCGGTGTTCGGCCGCCGGATGGAGCACCCGCAGTACCGCCGCCCGCGTCACCCCGGCCCGTTCTGGCGGCTGCTCACGCCGGTCACCGACGGCCAGTACTGGCTCGACCTGCTGCACGCCTGGTTCCGGTTCATCCCCAGCACGATCGCGTTCGCCCTGGTGGTGACGTGGTGGTCGGGTGCGCTGGGCGGCCTCACCTGGGGTCTGTGGGGCTGGTCGCTGCCGAACGGGCCGAACGACCAGGACCTGCCCGAACTGCTCGGCTTCGCCCCCGACTACGGCTCCCGGGTGCTGTTCTACCTGGCGGCCGGCGTGTTCTTCGCCGGCACGCTGTACTGGGTGGTGCGCGGTGCCGCGATGCTCGAGGCCCAGTTCGCCCGGGTTCTGCTGTGCAGCCTGACCGACCTGCGCAAGCAACTCGCCACGGCCAACGCCGCCCGCGAGGTCGCCCAGGAGCAGAAGGCGGCCGCCGTCTCGGCCGAGGCCACCGCGCTGCGCAAGCTGGAACGCGACATCCACGACGGCCCGCAGCAGCGGCTGGTCCGGCTCGCGATGGATCTGGGCCGCGCCGAGCAGCAGTTCGGCAGCGACCCGGAGGCGGCCCGCCGCACCGTGGCCGAGGCGCTCAGCCAGACCCGCGAGACCCTCGACGAGTTGCGCGCGCTCTCCCGGGGCATCGCGCCGCCGATCCTGGTCGACCGCGGGCTGCAGGCGGCGCTCACCGCGCTGGCCGGCCGGTGCACGGTGCCGGTCGACCTGGACGCGCCGCAGATGGACCGGCTCGCCCCGGCGGTGGAGTCGACCGCGTACTTCGTGGTGGCCGAGGCGCTCACCAACGTGGCGAAACACAGCAGCGCCAGCGAGGTGCAGGTGAGCGTGCAGCGGATCGCCACCGGGCTGCTGGTCACCGTCGCCGACGACGGGGTGGGCGGTGCCAGCCTGGCCAAGGGCCACGGCCTGGCCGGGCTCGACGACCGGGTCCGGGCGGCCGGCGGGGTGCTGGCGGTCGACAGCCCGGACGGCGGCGGCACCCGGCTCACCGCGGCGCTGCCCCTCTGAACGGCGGCGAATCTGACAGCATGGCGGCATGCGGGTGGTGATTGCCGACGATGCGGTGCTGTTGCGTGAGGGCCTGGTCCGGCTCGTCGAGGAGAACGGCCACACGGTGGTGGCGGCCGTCGGCGACGGGCCATCCCTCGTCTCGGCCATCGCCGAGCACCGGCCGGACGTGTCCATCGTGGACGTCCGGATGCCGCCCACGCACACCGACGAGGGGCTGCGCGCCGCCGTCCAGGCGCGTTCCCTGGTGCCCGGCAGCCCGATCCTGGTGCTGTCCCAGTACGTCGAGGTCTCGTACGCCGACGACCTGCTGGCCGACCGCCGGGGTGCGGTCGGCTATCTGCTGAAGGACCGGGTTTCGGTGGTGGCCGAGTTCCTGGACGCGTTGCGCCGGGTGGCCGGCGGCGGCACCGTCCTCGACCCCGAGGTGGTCGGCCAGTTGCTGGTGCGGCGCCGCCGGGACGATCCGCTGGCGGCGTTGACGCCGCGCGAGCGCGAGGTGCTGGGCCTGATGGCCGAGGGGATGACCAACACCGCGATCGCGCGCAAGATGGTGGTCACCGACGGCGCGGTGGAGAAACACGTCCGCAACATCTTCACCAAGCTCTCCCTGCACCAGGACGAGGAGCAGCACCGGCGGGTCCTGGCGGTGCTGGCCTACCTGCAGGGGTAGGGCTAGCCATACCCCGGATTGGGGTCCTAGCCTCATCGAACTCGCGCGCCGTCGTCCCTAGCGTCAACGCCCATGACGAACGGGGAACACATCAAGGGAATCGCGGCGCGGGCCGCGGTCTGGAGCGCCCGCCATCGGACGCTCGCGATCCTCGGCTGGATCGCCTTCGTGGTCGGCGCGACGATCCTCAGCGGACAGATCGGGGTCCGTGAGGCGGGCTACGCCGACCAGGGCCACGGCGACTCCGCCCGGGCCGACCTGATCGTCGAGGAGGCCGGGTTCCCGGAGCGGCCGGCCGGCGAAATGGTCATCGTGCAGAACCGGGCCGGCACCGATCGCGCGGCCGCCGTCGCCGACCTGACCCGGCAACTGACCGCCACCGCCGACGTGCTCGACGTGCAGCCGGCCATCGAGTCGGCCGACCAGCGGTCCTCGCTGATCACCTTCAGCATCGCCGGCGACAACGACACCGCCAAGGAACGGGTCGGTGCCTCGCTCGACACGGTCGCCCGGGTGCAGGCCGCGCATCCCGGCCTCTACATCGCCCAGGGCGGCGACGCCAGCGGCGACAAGCTGATCGGCGACGATCTCAACGAGGGCATGCACCGGCTGTCGATGCTGTCCATCCCGGTGACCCTGGGCATCCTGCTGGTTGCGTTCGGCGCGGTGGTGGCGGCACTGCTGCCGGTCGCGCTCGCGGTGACCGCGGTGATCGCGGCGATCGGCCTGCTCGCGGCGGCCAGCCGGCTGGCGCCCACGGTGGACGCCACCATGCACGTGATGCTGCTGGTGGGGCTCGCGGTCGGTGTCGACTACTGCCTCTTCTACATCCGCCGGGAACGCGACGAACGGCGCAACGGCGCGGATCCGCACCGCGCCCTGGTGATCGCGGCGCAGACGTCCGGCCGCTCGATCTGGATCTCCGGCCTCACCGTGATCGTGGCGATGGCCGGCATGTTCCTCACCTTCGACACCACGTTCACCAGCTTCGGGGTCGGCACCATCCTGGTGGTCGCCACAGCGGTGCTGGGGTCGCTCACCGTGCTGCCGGCCCTGCTGTCCGCTCTCGGCGACCGGGTCGACGCCGTGAAGATCCCGGGTATGTACCGGCGGCGCAGTGACGGGCGGGTGTGGCACGCGCTGCTCGGTGCGGTGCTGGCCAAGCCGTTGCTGTCCGCGGTGCTGGCGGTGGGTGCGCTGGCCGTGCTGGCGGCACCCGTGCTCGACCTGCGCACCAAGGCGGAGGGCCTGGAGGACCTGTCGCCGTCGGCGCCGATCGTGCAGGCGTACAAGGCGGTCAACGAGGCGTTCCCCAGCAAGGCCTCGCCGGCCGACGTGGTCGTGCGGGCATCCTCGGTGCAGGACGCCGGCTTCACCCGGACCCGGACGGCCTTCGAGCAGGCGGTGCAGGCCAGCGGTGGCCGCCTCACCGGCCCGGTCGAGGTGCGGGTCAACCCGGCCGGCACGGTGGCGATCGTCTCGGTGGGCCTCGCCGACGCGGCTGCCCTGACCACGTTGCGCCAGGACGTCGTGCCGGCCACGTTCGGCGGCCTGCCCGGCGCGACCGCCCTGGTGACCGGCGAGGCGGCCGGGAACGCGGACTTCAACGCCCGGTTGGAGGCCAGCCTGCCGTGGGTGTTCGGCTTCGTGCTGGGGCTGGCGTTCCTGCTCCTGCTGGTGTCGTTCCGCTCGGTCGTGGTGGCGCTGACCGGGGTGGTCCTCAACCTGCTCTCGGTGGCCGCCGCGTACGGCATGCTGGTTTTCGTCTTTCAGTACGGCCACTTCGCCGGCCTGCTCGACTTCCAGCCGTCGAGCGGCATCACCAACTGGATGCCGCTGTTCCTGTTCATCATCCTGTTCGGCCTGTCGATGGACTACCACGTCTTCGTGCTGAGCCGGATCCGCGAGGGCCACGACCGCGGCCTGTCCACCCGGGACGCGGTGCGCGAGGGCATCGGCCGCACGGCCGGCGTCATCACGAGTGCGGCGGTGGTGATGGTGGCGGTGTTCGCGCTGTTCGCCACCCTGCCGCTGGCTTCCATGAAGCAGGTGGGTATCGGCCTGGCGGCGGCGGTGCTGTTGGACGCCACCATCATCCGGGCGGTCCTGCTGCCCGCCGTGATGGCCCTGCTGGGCGAGCGGAACTGGTGGCTGCCGCGGTGGTTGGGCTGGCTCCCGCAGGTCGCGCACGAGCCGCCGCCGCTGCCCGGAACCCGCACCGACGACTCGCGCCGGCTGGTCCCGGTGCCCTGACCGCGGGGTCAGAGGCGGGCCAGAAGGAGACCCAGGTAGGCGGCGCCCAGGCCGGCGGTCACGCTCAGCAGGATGTTGGACAGCGCCGGCAACGCGCCGCGGATGCGGGCCAGGGCCAGGGTTTCCCAGCTGAACGTGGAGTAGGTGGTCAGGGCGCCGCAGAAACCGGTGCCCAGCAGCGCGGTCCAGCCCGGGGCGGCGGGCAGGCCGATCAGGAAGCCGAGCAGGAACGAGCCCGCCACGTTCACGGTCAGGGTGCCCCAGGGGAAACGGGCGCCGAACCGGGCCTGCACGGCTCGGTCGGTGAGGTAGCGCAACGGGGCACCGATGGCCGCGCCCACGGCGACCAGCAGGACCGTCACCGGCTGCCCAGGCCGGTGACGGTGCTGCCCAGCCAGACCGCCAGCAGGGCGCCGATCAGGGTGGCGAACAGGTAGAGCAGCGCGATCGCGGGCGGGGCGTGCTGGACGTCGACGATCGACGTGGAGAAGGTGGTGAAGCCGCCGAGGACGCCGATGCCCAGGAACGGGCGCAGGTAGCGCTGGTTCGGGCGCCAGCGGGCGACGGCCGTCATCAGGACGCCGATGAGGAAGCTGCCGGAGACGTTGATCGTCCAGGTGGCCCAGGGGAAACCGTGCGGCGGATGCGGCCAGGCGACGCCGAGGCCGTAGCGCGCCAGGGCGCCCAGCACGCCGCCCGCGGAGACGGCGGCCAGGATGCGAAACGCGCTGTCCACTGCCCGGACGCTATCAGCTGGGACGGAGTCCGGGCGCCGACCCGGCGCGGGGCGGGGGGCCTGGCGCCGCGCCGGGTCGGCTTGGACGGCCGGGGTGGACGTGGCGGCGTCCAACCCGGCCGGTCGAAGCCCGGGGGAGCGGGCCGTTGTTCCCGAAGAAAACTCGCGTTTCGCGCGTCCACTGTAGGACACGCAGCGTACTTGGTGATCTCCGGGGGCGGGCACTGCCGAAAGTTAGAAGTTCACTCGTACACCTGCGGGTATTTACTCTGGGGTGATAGCTTTCCGCGTCGCCCTGACGCGGCGTGCAGCCCGGCGATGGACGAGGGAATGCATCACGCTAACTATCACTACGGACACGCCCACCTGCTCGCCCGGTACTGCGACCTGCCCGAGCCCCAGCATCCGCCGCGCATCCAGGGATACCTCCAGCACGGCTGGAACATGGGCGACGGGCTGGCACCGGGTACGCCGTTCGTGGCGGGCAGCCGGGTGCTGGTCTGGTCCGAGGAGACCCGCCGGCGATCCTGGTCGCAGGGGCGGCGCGACGTGATCGTGGTGGGCGCCCCGTTCGCATACCTCCTCGACATGGAGCCCGGCGACGGGACGCCGGGCGAGGGCACGATCTTCTACCCCTTCCACGGCTGGGAGGGGCAGCAGGTCAGCGGCGACCACCAGCGGCTCATCGACGAGGTCAAGGCGAACGAGCCGGGCCCGGTGACGGCATGTCTGTACTGGAACGAGTACCGGATGCGCGATGTCCGTAAGAGGTACGAGAAGGCGGGCTTTCGCGTCATCTGTCACGGGTATCGCGGATTCTGGTGGCGGGACCACAATCGCGAGTTTCTCTACCACCAGCTGGCCGAGCTGCGCCGGCACCGCCGAGTAGTGTCGAACCGGCTGTGCAGCGCCGTCTGGTACGGCCTGCTCGCCGGCTGCGAGGCCGCCGTCTACGGCGATCCGATGGTCCTCGACAACGCCGACCCCACGTTCGGCGGCGAGCCCCGGCTGCGCCGGCAGTGGCCCGAGGTGTACGGGTACGAGACCGACTTCGCCACCTGCCACGCGATGGCCCGCGAGCAGTTGGGCGCCGACGACCTGTGCCGGCCCGACGAGTTGCGCGCGCTCCTGGGCTGGCCGGTCCTTATCGAGAGGGTCGTGTGATGTCCGACGCCGCTGCGCTGGTCCCGCCAACCCGGGGGAAGGACTTCGCCGCCGCGCTCGCCGCGCCGCCGCTGACCAACCTGCGACGCATCGGCGGCGAGATGTTCGCGTGGACCGATCACGAGCCGCAGCGCGGTGCGGTGCTGCGGCACCTGATCATCCAGCACGCCGGTCCGGAGCGCACCGTGCTGGTGGCCGGACCGCACACCGACGACCTGATCGGGGCGCTGGTCGACGGCGGCGCGGCGGTCACCTGGTTGCTGCGTTCGCTCGGCGACGCGGAACGGGCGGCGGCCGCCCACCCGGCCGTCACGGTGCTGGCCGGTGCGGCGGGCAAGCTCGACCCGGCCGACCGGTTCGACCTGGTGGTGGCGACCGACGGCGTGCACCGGCTCAACGCGGTCGAGGGCGAGCAGGCGACCGCGGCCGAACTGCTGGACCGCCTGGCCGCGGCGGTGCGGCCGGACGGCGTCCTGATCCTGCTGCACGACAATCACCTGGGAATTCATCACACCGTACGGCTGGAGCCCGGCGCCCGGGAGCGCGACGACGCGGCGTGGTATCCGATCGACGACCACGACACCCAGCGCCCGGCGTCGGTCGAGCAGTTGGCGGCCCGGCTGGGTCTCGCCGTGGAAGAGGCGTACGCGGTGTTTCCGGAGCCGGTCGCACCGACCGTTCTGGTCGGTCCCGGGCTGCTCGGCGAGGTGTCGTCGCCGCTGCGGGCGCGGTTGGGCACGGTGTTGTCGCAGGCTTTCGCGGCGGCTTATCGCGGCCGGCCGGTGCTCAGCGACCCGCGCCGGCTGGTGCGGCGGGCGCTGCGGGCGGGCGCCGAGGGCGCGGTGGCACCGGCGTGGCTGGTGATCGCGCGCGCGGGGCAGCCCGTCGCCGCGGCGGGTGGGCACGCGCTGCTCGTCGGGGATGTGCACGGCGTTTTCGCGTACGAGCTCAAGGTTGTCGGGAATGTGGTGCAGACCGGTGTCGTGAGCCCGTTGGCCGAACCGGAGGAGCGCCAAGGCCTCCGCCGCATCACCGAGCCGGCGGCACCGGGGGCGGACGCCGGTTATGTGCTCGAGGAGCATCTGCTGCACCTGGCCGCCACCGCCGACCTGCGCCGGATGCGGATGGAGCTGGCCCAGTTCGACACCTGGCTGAGCGGTCGGGCCACCGACGGGCTGGTGAGCGGACCGGTTGCGCTCGCCGGGCTGGCCGACGTCTTGGTGACCGGGGACGGGCCGGCTCTGCTGCCCACCCGCTGGGAACCGATCGAGCCGGTGCCGCTGGCGGTCGTGCGGGTTCGGGCTTTCTGGCAGTTCGCCGTTCAGCTGATCGTCTCGGGACAGCCGCATCCGTGGCCGGTCACCGCCAGCGCGGTCGATCTGACCGCGGTCCTGCTCGGGATGGTCGGCCGGGGCATCGACGACGCCGAGGTGCGTGCGGCCGTCGACCTGCATGTGCGGTGGGAGACCGCCGACCACGACCTGAGCCTCGGTGCGCAGCAGGCCCGGCGGCTGCACCTGCTGGCCGTCACGCCGGGCACCGCGAGCGTGGACATCCCGGGGTATCGCGAGCTGGCCGAGGCCCTGTGGCGGCAGCGGTACGAGGCCAGCCATCTGCTCGCGATGATGGAGTGGACCGAGCAGATCATCCAGTCCCGGGACAACGCGCTCAGCAAGATGGACCAGCAGATCCAGTTCTACCGGAGCGGACCGGCCGGCAAGACGATCATGGCGGCCAAGGAGGCGTTCCGGATCGCCCGCCGGCACGGCGGCCGGCTGCTGCGCGGGCGCCGCGGCCCGGCCGACGGCTAGATCAGATCCCAGGTCAGCGGCGTGCCCTTCGCCGTGTCGACCGTGAACGTGCGGCCCAGCACCGTCCCGATCGCGTCCGGCTCGAGGCCGCCGGTCGGGCGGATCGAGCGTACGTTCTCCTCGGTGACCTGGTCGCCCGCCGTGACGTCGGCCACCACATAGAGCGACCGCCGGAACCGCAGGCTCTCCTTCTCGGCCTCGGTCGGGCCGATCCGGGTGGTGCCGAGCGCCTGCCAAGCCCGCTCCGACTCCTCGCGCAGCAGCTTGAGCTCGGCCGGCTCCAGCGAGAACGCCGAGTCGACACCGCCGTCCTGGCGGGAGAGCGTCACATGCTTCTCGATCAGGCAGGCGCCGTACGCGACCGCGGCGATCGGCACGCCGATGCCCAGCGTGTGGTCGCTCAGGCCGATCGGCAGGCCGAGCATCCCGGCCAGCACCGGGATGCGCCGCAGGTTGGTCTCCTCGGGCGGGGCCGGATACGACGCGGTGCAGCTGAGCACCGTGACGTCGGGGCAGCCGGCACCCTGGGCGGCCTCGACCGCGGCGGCGATCTCCCGCACCGTGGCCATGCCGGTCGAGATGATCAGCGGCTTGCCGGTGCCGGCGCAGAGCCGGATCAGCGGCAGGTCGGTGATCTCGGACGACGCGATCTTGTACATCGGGGCGTCCAGCTTTTCCAGCAGCTCGACGGCGGTGCGGTCGAACGGGCTGGAGAACGGGGTGATGCCCTGCTCGCGGGCCCGGTCGAAGATCGCCTGATGCCAGTCCCACGGGGTGTGCGCCCGTTCGAACAGCTGATAGAGGTATTCGCCGGACCACAGGTCGTGGCCCTGGGAGATCTGGAACCGCGGGTGCTTCACGTCCACGGTCATGGTGTCGGCCGTGTATGTCTGGATCTTGATGGCGTCGGCGCCGGCCGCCGCGGCCGCGTCGACCAGGGCCAGTGCCCGGTCGAGGGAGCCGTTGTGGTTGCCGGACATCTCGGCGACGATGAACGGCCGCCGGTCCGTACCGAAACTACTCATCTCTGCCCTTTTCGGTAACGACGACGGTCTTCAGAACGCCGTCGACGGAGCGCTGGTAGCGGCGGACCTCGCGGAACCCGAAGCGCCGGTGCAACGCCAGCACCTGCGTGTTCTCCTCGAGCGTCTCGCCGCCGAGCCGATCGAGCCCCAGCTTGTCGAACGCGTACTCGATGGCCTCTTTCTCCAGCCGCATCCAGGCCGGCAGCAGGCGCCGGCCCAGTCCCTCGACATCCAGGTAGAACGACCACGTCTCGCCGTTGAAGATCACCACGCCGGCGGGCCGGCCGTCGTCCTCGTAGATCAGGACGTGCGGCCAGTTCCGTGCCCACCAGGCGGCGTGCTCGGCGGGCTGGATCTCGTGCGTGGTCATGCTCACGGCGCGGACGGCGGGGTGATTCCGCCAGGTGAGCACCGTGTCGCGTTCGGATTCGAGAGCGGGTCGCAGCACTGGGTCAAAGTATGGACGCGGTGGGTGCCCGCGGTGTCGCGGGGGCGACATCCCGGGAAACCGATGATGTCCGTTCGGCTTTCCGGCGCCTCCGTACGGTCGCCCGATAGCCGGCCCGGAGTAGCGCGTACAGCGGATAGTTGTTGGTCTGCACCAACCGCATCCGCAGGCTCTGCGGTTGGAAGCCGGCCGGCCGGTGCCGCCGGTACAGCGCGGAGATCTGCCGGAAGAACTGCCGGCGGTGGTTCGGGTGCATCCGGTGCTCGTTGCCCGCCACCACCAGCAGATGGTTGATCATGAGGGTGAACATCTGGATCTTCAGCGCCGGGTCGACGTCGCGTCCGATCATCCACGCGTGCAGCAGGTCGTACTGGAAAAAGGCCTCGAAGTGCCGGTGGCTGCGGGTTGCGGTGATCGCGCCGGGCCGGCCGATCCGGTAGTGGTAGCAGACCCGGTCGAGTGCGGCGATCCGGTCGGCCGCGAGCAGCACCGGGTGGCTGAACGAGACGTCCTCGTACCACCCTGGTCGAAAGCGCAGGCCATGCCGGATCAGGAAGTCCCGGTTGATGATCCGGTTCCACGCGGTGTGCTGGACGCCGAGCATCCGCTCCCGGGTCGCTTCACCGGCGAGCAGGTGGGAACTGGCGTCGGCCCGGACCCGGCCGTCCTCGTGCACCCGCAGATGGTCGATCAGCAGCACGTCCGGGCGACCGGCGCGCAGTGCGGCAAGCACCGCGCTCACCGACCCGGCGGGCAGCCAGTCGTCGCTGTCCACGAACCAGACGTATTCGCCGGTCGCCTCGGCCAGCCCCGCGTTTCGCGCCGGTCCCAGCCCCACGTTCTTGGTCAAATGCAAGATCTTCAGGCCGCCGTACGCGTCCAGCAGCGCGCCACACCCATCGGGTGAAGCGTCGTCGACCGCGACGATTTCGACCTGCGCCCGTTCCTCGGCGGTCAGCCCGGCCGTGATCGAGTCCAGGCAGGTCGTCAGATAGTCCTCGACGGCGTACACGGGCACGACCACGCTCAAAACGACGGGCATCAGCTCACCGTGCTTCAGAAGGGTTAAGAACGGGCGAACCAAAGTTTGCCGGGATCTGCGTCACAGCTCAATTCCTCACCTCGGTGACCCCCTGACCGATCGAAGCGGCGCAGAGGCTGAGAAGGAGGCTGAAGTATGGGGGCGCTTCGGACCCGGTTGTCCGCTTTGACGGGTGGACCCGACGTCCTGTTGCGGCATGCCGGCGTCCTCATGGTCGTGGCGATTGCCCTGTTCACGGTCAACGCGGTCGACCCGGTGCTGCCCTGGTGGCTGCTCTGGGCGCCGGCCGTGATCGGCTCCGGCGTGGTAACCGTGCATTTCTGGCGGACCGCACAGGCCGAGCACCTGCCGGCACCGATCAGACGTTTCTGGCGCCATGTGTGTGTGGTGGCAATCCTGGTCGGTTGCGGCATTCTGGCCGAGGCCATTCAGTTCGTCTCGATCGACATGCCGACCCGGCCCGCGCCCACCCCGGTCCAACTGGTCTTCCACGCCGCCGCCGTGGTCCTGGTCGTCTACGCCATGTTCCGCCTGCCGTTCGGCGGACAGACCCGCGGCGGCGTGTTCCGGGTGGTGCTCGACGCCGGCACGGTGATGCTCGGCTGCGCCGTCTTCATGTGGCATTTCTCCACCCGGAACGCGTTCGCCACCGGCGATTCCAAGATCGTGTGGTCCTCGCTGGTGCTGAGCCTGCTGGCCATGGTCGCGGTCTTCGCGGTGGCCAAGGTGACGCTCACCCGGCACGAGTCGGCCCTCGACCGTACGGCGCTGCGGCTGGTCGGCCTCGCGGTGCTGATCGGCGCGCTGGTCCCGGTGATGTTCCCGCTTGTGGTGCAGAGCGACCCGCGCCTGCACATGGACATCATCGACCTGCCGATCATCTACTTCATCGTGGGACTGGCGTCGCGCCGGCAGCGGGCCGCCGAGTACGGACCCCGCCGCGGCAAGCGCCCGGCCCGGATGCGGTCGTTCAGCGTGCTGCCGTACGTCGCGGTGGCCGCGGTGGACGGCCTCCTGCTGGCGGTGACCATCCCCGAACCGGCGCCCGGCTACCAGCTGGTGGTGGTCAGCGCCATCCTGCTGACCGCGGTCGTGGTGATCCGCCAGGTCACCGCGTTCCTGGACAACGGCCGGCTGCTGAAACGCCTCGACCACGGCGCCACCCACGACGCCCTCACCCAGCTGCCCAACCGGGTCCTCTTCCACGACCGCCTCCAGCAGGCGCTGGCCGCCCCCGGCGACCGCCGGGTCAGCGTGGCCCTGATCGACCTGGACGACTTCAAGATCGTGAACGACACCCTCGGCCACGAGGTCGGCGACCAGCTGCTGGTCTCGGTGGCTGAACGCCTGGGCGCCTGCATCCGGGTCGAGGACACGGTGGCCCGCCTCGGCGGCGACGAGTTCGTGGTGGTGCTCGACGGCGTCGACCCGGCCGCCGCCGACCTGGCCGCCCAGCGCATGATCGCCGCGCTCGCCGCCCCGGTCCTGGCCGACGGCCACGAACTGCCGATCCGCGCCAGCATCGGCGTCGCCGACGGCCGCGCCGGCGACGACCCCAGCGTCCTGCTCCGCCAGGCCGACATCGCCATGTACGCGGCGAAGCTCATCCCCGGCACCGCCCACCTGCACTACACCGCCGACATGACCCAGCCCGGCACCGACCAGACCGGTCTGGGCGCCGACCTGAGCCAGGCGCTGGAGCGCGACGAACTGTTCCTGATCTACCAGCCGATCGTGGCCCTGGAGGACGGCCGCCTGCTGGGCGCCGAGGCGCTGGTGCGCTGGGCCCACCCCACCCACGGCACGCTGTCCCCCCAGGTCTTCGTGCCGGCCGCCGAGCGCAACGGCCTGATCGTCCCGCTGACCCGCTGGGTGCTGCGCGCGGCGCTGACCCAGTTGGCCACCTGGGACGCCGGCGCGCTCCCCGGCCTCAGCGTCAACGTGTCCGCGCGCGACCTGCGCGAGCCAGACCTCATCGAGACCGTGGCCGCGCTGCTGACCGAGTTCGACATCCAGCCCGGCCGCGTCACCCTGGAGATCACCGAGTCGGTCCCGCTGGACGTAGCCGAGGCCGCGGCCACGGTGCGCGGCCTGCGAGCGCTGGGCGTCCGGGTGGCGCTGGACGACTTCGGCACGGGAAGCTCGACGCTGACCACGCTGCACGGCGTCCCGGTGGACGAGCTGAAGCTCGACCTCAGCTTCACCCAGACAGCCCCCACGGCCGAGGTGCCGGTAGCGGCCGCGGTCCGCCAGATGGCCGGCTCACTGGGCCTGCACGCGGTGGCCGAGGGCGTAGAAACCCAGCTCCAGGCCGACCACCTGCGCGAACTGGGCTACGTGGCGGCCCAGGGCTTCCACTTCGCCCGCCCGATGCCGGCAGCCGACTTCACGGCCTTCCTCACGGGCGTCCCGCTGACCTCAGCGGCCTGACTCCGGCTCCCACAGACCGAATCACCAAGATCGGGCCAAAGCGCCCAGGCGGGCCAGCGGTCCGCGAGGGGCGGGCGGCGAGTGGCCGGTTGGGGCGGGGGCGGGTGTCAGGCCGGGTCGGCGGGGAAGAGCAGCTCGTCCAAGGCTGCCCGGGTCAGCGGCTCGGCGAAGTAGTAGCCCTGGCCCAGCTCGCAATTGCCGTCGGCCAAGGAGTCCAGCTGGCCCTCGTGTTCGATGCCCTCGGCGATGGTGGACAGCTGGAGGGCTCGGCCCAGCTGGATTATGCCGTGGGTCAGGGCGGCGGCCGTCGGCTCGTCGACCACGTCGTCCACGAAAGACTTGTCGATTTTGATGATGTCAACCGGGAAACGGCGTAGGTAGGCCAGCGAAGAGTAGCCCGTGCCGAAGTCGTCGATGGCCAGGCGTACGCCCAAGGCTTTTATCTCTGTCAGCCTGGTCAGGGTGGCCGGGCGGTGGTCGACCAGCAGGGACTCGGTGAGCTCCAGGATCAGGCGGTCGGCGGGCAGGCCGCTGGAGGTCAGCGCGGACTGCACGATCAGCGGCAGGGCCGGCTGCTCCAGTTGGACGGCCGAGAGGTTGACGCTGACCGTGATGGGCTGGCCGGAGCGGCGGGCGTTCCAGGCTGCGACCCGGGAGCAAGCTTCGCGCAGCACCCACTCGCCGATCGGCACGATCATGCCGGTTTCCTCGGCCAGCGGGATGAAGTCCATCGGCGCGACCTCGCCGCGGGTCGGGTGGGCCCACCGGATCAGGGCCTCGACGCCGGTGATCTCGCCGCTGGTCAGGTTGACGATCGGCTGGTAGCGCAGCTCGAACTCGTGCCGGACCACGGCGCGTCGCAGGTCGGCCTCGAGTTCGATGGACGCCTGGAACGCACGCTGCATGTCCGGCTCGAAGACCTCGTACCGGTCTTTTCCATGCTTTTTCGCCTGGTTCATGGCCAGGTCGGCGTGGACCAGCAGCTGCTGCGCGTCGTCCTCGCCGGGGGCGCTGAACGCGATGCCGATGCTGGCGCTCACGTACGCCTCCGAGCCCAGGTCGAACGGCTCGTGCAGCAGTGCCAGGATCCGCTCGGCTACCGGCACCGGCTCGGCGGCGTCGGCCATCCCGGGCAGCAGCACGGCGAACTCGTCGGCGCTGAGCCGGGCCGCTGTGTCGCCGTCGCGCAGGCAGGACTTGATCCGCTCGGCGGCGCCGACCAGCAGCGCGTCACCGGCGGGGTGCCCGAGCGAGTCGTTGACGACCTTGAACCGGTCCAGGTCGACGATCAGCACGGCCACCCCGGTGGTGGCGGTGGCGAGTGCCTCCTCCATCCGGGTGAGGAACAGCGCGCGGCCGGCCAGGCCGGTGAGCGAGTCGAGGAACGAGTGGTTCATCGCCTCCAGCGTCCGTGCGTCGGTGATCGCGAGGCTCGCGTGCTCGGCGAACGCCCGCAGCATCTCCTGGGCCGACTTGTCCCACTCCCGGCACTGGCTGAACGTGCCGACCGTGAGGCTGCCGACCGGGCGGCCGTTCTCGTGGATCGGGGTGGCCATCACCGACTGGAGGCGGGCCGCGGCCATCGCGGGCACGGCGATCGGCGAGGTGGTGTAGTCCTCGACCATCACCAGTTCGTCGCCGAGGACGGCCAGGCCGGACACCCCGGCGGCGGGCAGTGGGATGCGGGTGCACTGGGCCAGCACCTCGGCCGGGATGCCGCTCCCGGCGACCAGGCTGCCGAGGCCCGGGTCGTCCGCCTCGAGCAGGCCGACCGTGCACATCTCGACGCCGAGCAGTTCCCGGCAGGACCGGGTGACCCGGTCGAAGATCTGTTCCAGTGGGGTGCGCAGGGCGATCTCCCGCTGGATCTCGGTGAGGTGCTCGAACAGGCGCTGCCGCTGCTGGAGGAAGTCGAGCAGGCGGTCGTTCTCCTCGGCGTAGCGGCGCTCGGAGGCGAGCATGTGCAGCGAGCTGAGGCTCAATTCGAGCACCCGGGCCATGCCGCGGAGCAGGCAGACCTCCTCGGCGCTGAATGCGGCGTCCGGGCCACCGCGGCCGAGCACCAGCACGCCGGGTTCGGCGCCGCCGATGGTGGCGTAGGTGACCGCGTGCGGCCGGCCGGCGAGGTCGAGTGTGTGGCGGCGGCCGGCGGCGACCTCGGCCAGGGCGTACGCGGGCACGTCGGCGCTCGGCAACCCGACGGTGGCGACCACGCCGTTGTCGATCATGAGTACCGCCACGTCGGCGTCGAGGGCGCGCGCGGCGCAGGCGACGGCAGCGTCGTGTGCCGCCGGCCCGGCGGGGCGATCGGCGACCACGGACAGGAACTCTGTCAGTTGCTGTGTCGCTAGCACGGCTTCCCAGTCGGCCGGCGCGTGCGGCAGTTGAGCGAAACCGCCCGCGCGCCCGAGCGCACACCCGCGGGCATGAAGCGGGCACCGTTTCACGGCAAACGGGCACGCGATTTGCGAAGTTTATCAGCTATGAGACCGGTATGCGTTCCGGATGGGCTCCGGGCAAGCGGTCACCGAAACAACGAACTCACCGGGTCAGTGGTGCGGGCCACCTGCGTTTCTCCGGTTTGCAAATAGTCCAGGTACGGGAGGAGACGGCGATGATTTCCGATGAGCGGCACCGTTATGCCCGGCTCGGACCGCACGCGATCCGAGTCTAGAAACCACCAATTCTGCATTCGCCGTTTTCGAATAGAACGGAGGTTCCGCCATGCCCAGAAAACTCGCCCTGGCCGCCGTCGGCCTGTTGCTGGCGACGGCCGGCGTTCGGGCGCCGGCTCGACCGGCGGCAGCGGCGGGGACACCGCCGACCACACCATCACCGCGCAGATGGTCGGCAATCCGCAGATGGAGGACATCCGGAAGCTGATCGCCGAGAACTTCACCGAGCAGACCGGGATCACCGTGAAGTTCACGATCCTCCCGGAGAACGATCTTCGCGACAAGGTCACCCAGGACGTCGCCAACCAGGGCGGACAGTACGACGTCGCCACGGTGGGCGCGTACGAGGTGCCGATCTGGGCCAAGAACGGCTGGCTGCACGAGTTGTCCACGCAGGCGCGGGCGGATTCCGCGTACGACGTCGATGATCTGCTCAAGCCGATGGTGGCGTCGCTGACCGGCGATGACGGCAAGATGTACGCCGCTCCGTTCTACGGCGAGTCCTCCGTCCTCGTACGGCGGAACTTGGTTCTCACCGGAATTCACGGCCGCGACCAGGTTCTACGTCGATCTGCTGCGCAACTCCGGCCAGTCCGGCGCGCCGCAGTCCGGATTCACCGAGTGCCTCAACACGTTCTCCTGGGCGACCAGCAAGGAGTACGAGAAGCTGGTCGGCGAGAAGCTCGGCTGGTCCCGGCTGCCGTCCGGCAAGCGCACCTCGACCTACGCGATCCCGGAGTACAGGAGCTCGGCGGCCGCGTTCGCCGACATCACGCTCGGCTCGATCGAGAACGCCAACCCGCAGAACCCCGGCGTGCAACCGCGGCCCGCGCTGGATGTGCAGTTCGTCGGCATCCCCGAGTTCGCCGATCTCGGCACCAAGGTGTCGCAGGAGGTGAGTGCGGCGATCGCGGGCCGCACTACAGTGGAGAAGGCCCTGGCCAACGGTCAGGCCCAGGCCGAAACTGTGGCTAAGAAGTACAAGTAGTGACCACGATGGTGGCCATCCGGTCTCTTCCGAGGGACTTACCTCGCGCGCCTCTGCACCGCGGCCTGTCGATGGGAGCCGTCAAATGAAAGCAGCCGTCGTCCTCACCCCCGGCGAGATCGCCATCGAGGAGGTGCCGGACCCCGCGCCCGGCCCCGCCGAGGTGGTGGTCAAGCCGGCGGCGGTCGGCATCTGCGGCACCGATCTGCACATTATGGACGGTGAGTTCGCCCCGGCGTACCCGATCGTGCCGGGGCACGAACTGGCCGGCGAGATCGTCGCGGTCGGTTCCGCGGTGGTCGGCTACGCGGTCGGCGATCAGGTCGCGGTCGACCCCTCGCTGTACTGCGGATACTGCTACTACTGCAAGCGGGCGCGGGGCAACCAGTGCGAGAACTGGGGCGCGATCGGGGTGACCGTCGCCGGTGCCGCGGCCGAATATGTGGCGGCGCCGATGGCCAACCTGTTCCGGTTGCCGGAGCACCTGCCGGCCCGGGATGCGGCGCTAATCGAGCCGCTGTCCTGCGCGGTGCGCGGCTTCGACGTGCTGCCCCGGCACCTGGCCTCGTCGTACCTGATCTACGGTTCCGGGACGATGGGCCTGATGATGCTGGAACTCGCCAAGCGGGCTGGTGCCGAGTCGGTGTCCATGGTGGACCTGAACCCGGAGCGGCTGGCCACCGCGGTCCGGCTCGGCTGCTCCGCAGCCGTTGCATCGGCCGGGGAGCTGGTCGCGCCGCGGGGGTTCGATGTGGTCATTGACTGTACGGGCGCAGAAGCCGCGATCCGGGACGGGTTGTCCCGGGTCGGACGTGGCGGGACATTCCTCCAGTTCGGTGTGGCCGGGTACGACGCGCGGGTGGCGATCGAGCCGTACGAGATCTACCGCCGCGAGATCACCATCACCGGGTCGATGGCGGTGCTGCACAGCTTCGAGCGGGCCGGCGAACTGATGGCGGCCGGCGTGCTCGATCCATCGATCTTCGTCTCTCACCGCCGCCCGCTGACCTCGTACGCCGCCGCCCTGGACCAGTTCCGCCAAGGCGTGGGTCGGAAAATCCTCATCGAACCCTGAGGTCAACGGTGGTATGTGCCAATCCGCTGACCGAAAGTGAGTGAACCGATACGGGTAGTTGGCAGATCGGTGGCCGATCAGGCTCAATTGATCCGTGGGTACGGATGATGAACCGTCGCAGACCCTCGCCCCCGGCCGTATCGGCGCGGCCGCCGTCACCTTCTTCGCGATCGCCGCGACCGCCCCCATCGCCGTACTGGTCTTCGTGGTGCCCGCCGCGTACGCCCGTGGCGGCGGGCCCCTGGTTCCGCTCAGCATCGTGGCCGTCGGCGCCGTCCTGGTGCTGTTCGCCGCCGCGTACGCGGCCATGGCCCACCGGGCGCCCTACGCCGGCGCCATGTACGCGTACGTCTCCCGGGGTCTCGGCCGGCCCGGCGGATTAGCCGCCGGTTGGCTCGCCCTGCTCTCCTACCAGGCCCTGCAACTCGGCCTGTACGGCGTCGCCGGCCTGGCCGCGGCGCCGCTGCTGCGCAACTGGTTCCAGATCGACGCGCAGTGGTGGATGGTGGCCTGGGCCTGCTGGCTGCTCGTCGCGCTGTGCGGCCTCCTGTCCGTCGAGGTGGCCAGCGGCCTGTTCGCCCTGCTGGTGATCGTCGAGGTGGCGGTGATCGCCGGTTTCGCCGCGGCCAACGTGATCCAGCCGGCCGGCGGCGACTTCACCGCCGACACGATCATCCCCGGCCCGGTCGACCGCCCGGCGCTGGGTCTGCTTCTCGCGGTCGCCGCGCTCGCCTTCGTCGGCTTCGAGACCACCGGCACGTACGCGGAAGAGGTCATGCGCCCCCGCCGCGAGGCCGGCCACGCCACCTACGCGGCCGTGCTGATCCTCACCGTGCTGCTCGCGTTCGCCGCCTGGTCGGTGAGCGCCGGCGCGGGCAGCGGCCAGGTGTCCCGGCTGGCCCGGGCCCGCGGTTCGGAACTCGTCTTCGACCTGGCCGGCGCCCGCCTCGCGCCGTGGGCCGTCACGCTCGGCCGGGTGCTGCTGCTGGTCGGCCTGTTCGCCGCGATGCTGGCGCTGCACAACGCGATGTCCCGCTACCTGTTCGCGCTCGGCCGCGAGCGGGTGCTGCCGGCCGCGCTGTCCCGCACCTCGGTCCGGTCCGGGTCGCCGCAGGTGGCCTCGCTGACCCAGTCGCTGGTCGCCGGCCTGATCCTGACCGGCGCCTACCTGGCCGGCGTCACCGCGCCGACAATCCTGGCCAGCCGCCTGAGCGTGGTCGGTGGCGTCGGCATCCTGCTGATTCTGCTGGCCACCGGTCTGTCCGCGCTGCTGCACCTCAACCGGGTGCCGAACGGCGAGGGCACCTGGGGTCGCTTCCTGGCCCCGATCCTGTCCACTGTGGCCATCGGAACCCTGTGTTACCTGGCATTATGGAACCTGCCCGGCCTGCTGGGCGTTCCACCCGAATCGTCGCTCGTGTGGCTGGTGCCGCCGGCACTGGCCGTCCTCGGCGGCACGCTCCACGGCGCCGCGCTGCGCGGCACACGCCCCGTGATCTACGCGGGTATCGGCCAGGGCGGTGTGCCCGTCGTCGTGACTCCCCAAGCGGCGCCGGACATCCCCAGCCAGCGCACACCCGGCGCACATCGCCCCGAGCGAGTGAAGAGGTGAACGCCATGTCGATATATCCCCTGACATATCCCGGCTGGTCGTGGACGGGACTTCTGAGCGGCGCGCTGCGAAAGCAGCGCGCCGCTTCTGTTTTGGAGGCCACCCGCGTCCTGGCGCTGGGCATGGACACCGCAACCGGCCGGTTCCGCCCGAACGAGGCCGAGACCGCGGTGCGTATCGAGGTCACCCTGGGCGTCCGTCTCACCCGAGCCCCGCGCTGGTCCCGAGCCGACTGGTTCGACGAGCGCGGCATCTCCTACGACGCGGTGGGCCCGTTCGCGGCCGGCCGTTTCGACCAGCAGTGGCGCCGCTTCTCCGAACAGATCGTGCTGCACCTCAACAAGGCGGAGTTGGTGCCGGTGGACGTCACCCTGTTCACCCCCGCCCAGGTGGAGGTGGTGGCAACCTTCATCGCCGAACGCCGCCTGGCCCCCCGAGTCTTCATCCTGGGGCGATGATGGCCGCCCTGATCATGGTCCGCGAGGGCCGCGACTGGCAGACGTCCGGCGCCCTCTTCGACTGGACCCTGGAATACCTGATCCCGCGAGTCGCCGACGAAAAGACGGCGGAGTTGCTGCGCACGGTGGTCGAGGAAAATCTCGGCAACCTGTGGATCCCCGACCTGCCGGGGGAGGCGCAGGAGGAGATCTACGCGGTGATCCGAACGGGCCTGCTGGCGACGGCCGGCCAGGAGCTGCCACGAGCTGCGCTCGACCAGCTGAGAGAACTGGTGGCGCTCACCTACTAACCGAAGAACTCCTGGATCTGGGCCAGGGTCAGGTAGCCCTGCGCCTCCAGGTCCTGTGGGGCCGAGGGCAGCGCCTTGGTGGTCACCGGGACCTCGGGGACGTCGGAGGGCAGCGCCGGGACCGGTGGGGTCGGTGGCAGCGCCGGCAGCGACATCGCCTGGCCGATCACCTCGAACATGGCGCGGACCTCGGCCACCGCTCGGGTGGGCAGGTCGGCGTCGGGGCCGGTGGGCAGGGCGCAGGTGAAGTTGGCCTTGAGGCGGTCGTCGAAGCGGCGGATGTCGGCGCTCGGGCGCAGGTGGTCGAGTTTGCCCTCGGCCACTATGCCCAGTTCGCACGCGGACAGGCCGGACTGGCGCCACCAGGCTCGCCAGGCCGGGTCGGCGTCCAGGGTGAGGGCCACGTGGCGCAGGACGATCATGTAGTCGCGCGGGGCGCGGCCGTCGCCGGTGGTGGTGCCCATGTGCGGGCGCAGCCAGGAGTCGCCCCAGGCCGCCACGTTGGAGCCGGTGCGGGTGCTCACCGCGGGCTGGTGCTGCCAGGCGTTGCGGGTGGAGGTGCGGTAGGCGCGTTCGGCCAGCGGCAGCAGCTGGGTGCCGGGGCGGCCGGCGAACGAGGCCAGCGTGGCCGGTGCGCTCAGGACCTGGCGGTACGCGCTGGCGCCGGCGGCGACGGCGGCGCAGCGTACGCCCAGAAACGACGTGCCGGAGGTGGCGACGGCCCGGTAGTGCGCGGGGGTGTCCAGCGCGTGCAGCGCGCGGGCCAGGTGGTCGGCGAAGTCGCGGATGTCGGCGGCGCTGTGGTCGGAGAGCTCGTCGGCCAGCCGGTCGAAGTCTGCCGGGTCGTGGCCGATCCGGTCGACCAGGTCCCAGAAGGTCTGCTCGTCCATCTCCGCATGCTGACATAACTGCCATATCGCAAGGAGCAACGTGGCGCGGCGCGTCCGGGGGAACGCGTCGCTCCGAAATCCGCTCAGGTGGTGGGGGTCAGCTGGGCGGCGGCCAGCAGGCCGGCCGCCGCCTCGCGGGCCAGCAGGGCCGTGCCGGGGCGGTGGTCCATCCGGGCGCCGATCGAGGCGCCGTCGTAGAGCAGCATGAACTGGTCGGCCAGCAGGGCCGGGTCTCCGACGCCGGCGGCGGCCGCCAACTCGGTGAACACGCCCCGGGTCCAGGCGCGGTTGGCGTTGGCCATCTGCTCGACGGCGCCGCCGGGGGTCACCGACTCGGCGCTCGCGTTGTGGAAGGCGCAGCCGCGGAAGCCGGGCGCCGTGGTCAGCTCGCTCAGCACGTCGAAGACGCCGAGCAGGCGGTCCCGCGGGTTGTCGTAGCGCTCCAGGCCGGCCAGTAGCCGCTCGCGCCGGGCCCGGTGCCGGTTCTCCAGGTACGCGCGTACCAGCTCCTCCTTGCTGCCGAACGCGCTGTACAGCGACGCCTTCGCGACGCCGGCCCGCTCGATGATGCGGTCGATGCCGACCGTGTGGACGCCCTCGGTGTAGAACAGCTCGTCGGCGGCGGCCAGCAGACGGGCGCGCGCGGACGGCTTCCGCGGGGATGACCGCGGGGATGGAACAGGTGAAATAGCCATAAACGCGACACTAGGCAGAGCGGGCGGAAACGGCGGCAGACCGGTCTGTTTATCACCTCGTGAGGGACGCCCCGGCGTGGGCGGCGGAGCTGAGGCGGCCGAGCATCAGAGCATAAGGGGGCGAATCGGACACAAGGGGTAGGCATGAAGAGACTTCTGGCGACGGCCGTCACCGTTGCCCTGGCGGTGACCGGGTCCGTGGTGAGTGGGGCCACGGCGACCGGTGCCCGGGCGGATGGGCGCGCGGCGAAGCCCGGCTACCCGCCGCTGACCTGGGGCACGTGCGCCGACACGAACCTGCAGACGCGCAAGGCAGAGTGCGCTTTGCTGACCGTACCGCTGGACTATGACAAGCCCGGCTCGGCGACGATTCAGATCGCCGTCTCACGGATCAAGCACACCGTGCCGGAGGACAAGTACCAGGGCGTCATGCTGGTCAACCCGGGCGGGCCGGGCGGGAAGGGCCTCGGTCTTGCCTCGCTGGGTGCGCATGTCCCGAGGAGCGCGGGTGCGGCGTACGACTGGATTGGTTTTGATCCTCGCGGCGTGGGTGCGAGCAAGCCGGCACTGAGCTGCGACCACGACTACGCCGGATACCGCCGGCCGGAGTACGTGCCGACCACCGCCGCGATCGAGAAGACCTGGCTCCAGCGTGCCGAGGGGTACGCGAAGGCGTGCGCCCGGTCCGGCGGCGCGCTGCTCCACCACCTCAAGACCCTGGACACCGTCCGGGACATGGACAGCCTGCGGATGGCGCTGGGTGCCCTGAAGATCAACTTCTACGGGTTCTCGTACGGCAGCTACCTCGGGCAGGTCTACGCCACCCGGTACCCGTCCCGGGTCGGCAGGATGGTCCTGGACGGTGTCGTCAACCCGGCCCGGGTCTGGTACGACTCGAACCTCGATCAGGACCTAGCCTTCGATCACAACATGCAGGTCTATTTCGCCTGGCTGGCCAAGTACGACAAGGTCTACCGGCTGGGAAGGACCGGCAAGGTCGTCGCCAAGCGGTTCTATGCCGAGAAGGCCAAGCTGGCCACCGCGCCGGCCGCCGGGGTGATCGGGCCGTCCGAGCTCACCGACATCTTCCTGCAGGCCGGCTACTACGTGTTCGGCTGGGAGGACATCGCGCAGGCGTTCAACGCCTGGGTGCACAAGCGGGACCCGCAGCCGCTCAAGAAGCTCTACGACAAGGACAACCCGCAGACCAAGGACGCCGACAACGGCTACGCGGTCTATCTCGGCGTGCAGTGCACCGACGTGCAGTGGCCGCTGAGCTGGACCAAGTGGACCGCGGACAACTGGGAGATGCATCGCCGGGCGCCGTTCGAGACCTGGGCCAACGCCTGGTACAACGCGCCCTGCCGGACCTGGCCCGCCAAGGCCGGCATCCCGGTCACCGTCTCCGGCGAGACCGTGCCGCCGATCCTGCTGATCAGCGAGACGCTGGACGCGGCCACCCCGTTCACCGGCGCGCTCGAGACGCGCAAGCGGTTCCCGAAAGCCGTCCTGGTCGAGGGCGTCGGCGGCACCACCCACTCGGGCTCGTTGTTCGGCGGCGAGTGCGTCGACAACGTGGTGGCGGACTACCTGGCCACCGGTGTCCTGCCCAAGCGGCGGTCCGGCGAGCGGTCCGACAAGCACTGCCCGCCGGTCGCGCAGCCGGACCCGACGAACGGCGACAAGCCCGCCGGCAAGCGGCTCGAGCTGCGGCGGCTGATCGACGGCCGGTAGTGCCTCCGGCCGCCCGGGCGGGTGACACGCACCACCAACCCGGGCGGCCGGCCCGCCGCGCTGGATATGCTCGACCATGCGAAGGGGAGTAGCTCCCAACGTCGCGGTCGACATACTGACCCCGGTTTCCGGCTGACGCTGGTCTCCGGGTTCCGGCCGCGCGGCCTCTGCGGAGGCGAGCGAGACCTTCGACTTGGCTGTTTGACGACGGCCGGGTCGAGGTCGCCCCGAGCAGCTTCCTCCCGGTCCTGATACACCGGGAGTTCTCGTGGAAGGTTTTCTCGCCGCTACGGCGATCAGTTTCGCGGTCATCTTCGTGGCCGAACTGGGCGACAAATCCCAGCTCATGGCCATGACCTTCGCGACCCGCTTCAAACTGGTGCCGGTGCTCATCGGCATCACGGTGGCCACCGCGGTGGTGCACGCCGTCTCGGTCGGCATCGGCTACGGCCTGGGCGCCACCCTGCCGACCGGGTGGATCTCGCTGATCGCCGGTCTCGCCTTCCTCGCGTTCGGCGCCTGGACCCTGCGCGGCGACGAGCTCACCGACGCCGAAAAAACCAAGGCCGAGCGCAGTACGGGATCCGCCGTGCTGGCCGTGGGCGGCGCGTTCTTCCTGGCCGAGCTCGGCGACAAGACGATGCTGGCCACGATCACGCTGGCCACCCAGCACGGCTGGTTCGGCACCTGGCTGGGTTCGACGGTCGGCATGGTGGCCGCCGACGCGCTGGCCATCCTGGTGGGCCGGATGCTCGGCCGGCACCTGCCCGAAAAATTCATCAAGTACGGTGCGGCCGCACTCTTCGCTATCTTCGGCATTTGGTTGATCGTGGAAGCCGTCATCCAACTGCGATAGGGGAGGGGGCCGCCGGACATGACCGTCCCTGCCACGGCGGTGGCCCTCGCCGCCACGCAGTACCAGCGCGGCGATCCCGCGGCCGCGGCCGGCCTGCTCGGGCCGGTCATCGCGGCCGAACCGGACAACGTACGGGCCCTGGTGTTGATGACCCACGCCCAGCTCGCGCTGAAGCGGCCCGAGCTGGCCCATCGGGCCGCGCGGCAGGCGGTCACCGCCGAGCCCGACTCGGCCGAGGCGCTGGGGGCGCTGAGCCGGGCGTTCAGCGGGCTGGACCGGCACGACGAGGCGGTCGAGACGGCCCAGCGGGCCGCGCGGCTGGAACCGGAGAACGCGTTCCGGCACAACCGGGTGGCCTGGGCGCTGCTCGGCGACGGCCGGCGCGGGGTCGAGGCCGAGCGTGCCGCCCGGGTCGCGGTCCGGCTCGACCCGCAGGAGGCGGACTTCCGGATCACGTACGCGATGGTGATGAAGCAGCTGGACCACGGTGCCCGGGCCCGGCAGGCGCTGCACGACGCGCTGGCGCTGGAACCGGACAACGCGGTGGCCCGGCACGAGCTGGCCACGCTCGACGTGGTGCACCGCAACCCGTTCGCGCTCGGCCGGCTGGCCCGCGGCGCGAGCGGCCTGGCCGGCGCCCTGCGCGCCGACCCGCGGCAGCAGGCCAGCCGGGTGATGCTCGACGTGGCGCTGCGGCGGTTCCTGGTCTACACCACCCTGCTGCTGGCCGTGCTGGCGTACGTGGGCTGGCGGATGACCGAGATCTCGGTGAGCGGGGCGCGGCTGCTGGCCGGGGTGGCCGCGGCCGCACCGCTGGGCACCGCCGCCTACTTCGTGTGCCGGCTGGACCGCCCGCTGCGCGCGTACCTGCGTGGCCTGCTAGCCGAGGGCCGGCAGCGGATCGCCGCGATCGGCGCCGCCGTCTGCCTGGTGTTGCTGATCGGTGCCACGGTCGCGCCGGCCGGCTGGCTGGGACGGCTGCTCGGCTGCGCCGCGCTCGGTGCCTTCGCGGTCCGGCTGATCTCGATCTCGGCGGCCCGCACGAAGGCGCGCACCGACCGGGTCGACCTGGCGCTGTGGTGGGCGGTGATCCTCTGCATCGCGGCCGCGATCGTGCTGGAGGCCGGCGCCACCGAGACGCACTGGTATCTGTCGCTCGCTGCCCTGCTGCTGGTGGTTGTCGCCGTTGTGTGCCTGGTCGTCATCGTCCGGCGGCACCGCTCCCGGAGAGGTGGTTTCCGCGGAATCCGCTCCCGAAATGCCGTATTCGGTCGAAGATGACCGTGTGACCTCCGACCTCGAGCACCCCGCGTCGAGGCCGCAGCAGCAGACGGCGGTCTCGACTCCCACCGAGCTCGGCATCGCCCGTGCCTCTACCCTGTTCGACCAGCTCGAACTGGAGAAGGCGGTGAGCACGCTGGAACCGGTGCTGGCCTCCGATCCGGCGTCGGTGGAGGGCTGGAACCTGATGGCCCGGCTCCGGCTGGCGCTCGACCAGACCACGGCCGCGCTGGCGGCGGTGGACCGGGCCATCCAGCTGGCGCCGGACAACACCCGGTCGCTGGCCATCGCGAGCCGGGCGCTGAGCCTGCTCGGCCGGCACGACGAGGCGGTCACCATGGCATACCGGGCGGTGATCGCCGAACCGCAGAACCCGCTCTGGCACGACCGGGTGGCCTGGGCGCTGCTCGCCGCCGACCGGCAGTTCGCGGACGCCGAGCAGGCCGCGCGCACGGCGATCGGGCTGGACCCGAACGAGGCGCACTACTACTTCACGCACGGCGTGACGCTGGACGCGCTCGGCCACCTCGACCAGGCCCGGCAGGCGCTGCTCACCTCGCTGCGGATGGAACCGGAGAACCCGGTGGCCCAGCACCGGCTCGCAGTGCTCAACGGCGAGGTCGCCCCCGAGCCGGAGAAGAAGAAGCGCGGCTTCCGCCTGTTCGGCCGCAAGGACAACCGCTAACGCGTGTACGCGAGCAGGGCCAGCTCGCCGAGGGCGGCCGGCTCTGGCGCCTGCACCAGCAAGGTGGTGCCGTCGCTGGCGAACAGCGACAGCGTCCGCACCCCCTCGTGCAGCGAGCGCACCAGCAGGTTGCCGTCCGGGTCGAACACCGCGCCCACCACGCTCCCGGTCACCGGCAGCGCGATCACGTCGCCGGTGGCGGTGTCGACCACCGCGTCGGCCGTCCGGGAGCCGTCGTTGCCGCCGGTGGTCTGCAGCGGCACGGTGACCCGGCCGCCGGCGAAGTCCACGCTGGTGGGGCGGCACGCGGCCAGGCCGTCCGGGTTGTCCACCGGCTGCCGGTCGCCGAGCATCGGCACCGCGGACGCCGCCCCGTCGGCGCTCCCGACGACCTGCAGCGCGCAGTAGGCGGTGGCGAAGACCAGCTTGCTGCCGTCGCCGGACCAGCGGAAGTGCAGGCCGCCCTCGAGCCCGGCCGGCAGCGGGATCAGCGTGCCGGTTTCGATGTCGAGGATGGTCGGCGCGGACGTACCGACCAGCAGCTGGTCGCCCTGGGGTGACCAGGTCGGCGCCTGATTGGCGGAGGACACCCCGGTGGCCAGCCGGTCCGGTTCGCCGCCGCCGGTCCTGGCGACCAGCAGGTTGCCGTCCCGCGCGTATGCGATCCGGCGGCCGTCCGGCGAGACGCCGACCGCGGACGGGGCGCCGGACAGCACCGTGCTGGCCTCGCCGTCGGCCGGGAACAGCTTGACCACGTCCGGCCGGTCGCCGGTCTGCTCGTAGAACACGTGGCCGGGCAGGTCGGCGAGGGCGCGGGACTGCGGCACGGGGGTGCCCACGGCGAGCATGGGCTGGTTTTTCCGGCGCGCGGTGGCGGTGGCCGGCTTGGTCAGCAGGGGTGCCGCGGCCGGCGTGGTGGGCACCGGCGACGGCAAGACCGGCGTCGCCGGCTCGATCGGGGACGCGACCGGCGACCGAAGCGCCACCTGCACCTCCGGCGGCTCGCTCCGCGGCGCGTTGCGCCACAGCCCGCTGGCCAGCACGGCGAGCGCGACCAGCGCCGCGGCGGTGCCGACGGTGGCCTCGCGGCGGGCGATGCCGCGGGACCGGCGTACCGCGCCCGCGTACAGGTCGGCCGGCTGGGCCCGGTCGGCGAGGTCGTGCAGTGACTCGCGGAGCCGGTCGGGGGCGGTCACCGGCCCTGCTCCCGGGCCTCGGTGAGCACCCGGATGTCGGGCACCAGGGTGCGCAGCCGCTCCAGCGCCCGGCCGGTCTGGGTCTTGACCGTGCTGACCGAGACGCCGAGCAGCTGGGCGGCCTCGGCCTCGGTGCGGTCCTCGAAGAAGCGCAGCACGATCACGGCGCGCTGCTTGGCGCTCAGCCCGAGCAGGGCCCGGCGCAGGGTGAGTCGCTGCACCGCGGCCTCGGCCGGGTCGTGGCTGGCGGCGGCGTCCGGGTCGAGCTCGCCGGGCAGCACCTCGGCAACCCGCGGGCGGCGCCAGAACGAGACCTGTGCGTGATACATCACCTTGCGCGCGTACGCCTCTGCGTGCTCGGCGCGTTCCAGCCGGAGCCAGGCGCGGTGCGTGCGGGCCAGCGCTTCCTGGACGAGATCCTCGGCTAGGTGCTGATCTCCGGTCAAAAGGTACGCTGAGCGCAACAATGCGTGCGTCCGGGTGCGGACGAAATGCGCATAGTCGGCCTCTCGGGCGTCCATTTCCGGGTGTCCGATCGGGGAGTGGAAAGAAACGTGAGCGTACCTACGCGGCTCAACCACCGCGATCCCGCCCACGCTCCTCTCCTTCCGCCTGATCGCCCCAGCAATCCGTGAGGATCCGCCGGGCGATGCCTCCCCGTGTGGGCACCGGCCGACACATGGAAAGACGCGCATAAACGAATGCCCGGTCGACGTACGTTCGGCCGATTTCCCGACTCACCCGTTCGGGCAGGCGCAAATGTCGCTAACTTCGATGGCATGGCCCGTCCCCGGATCGTGATCGTCGGTGCTGGTTTCGCCGGATTCTCGGCGGCCCGCAAGCTCGCCCAGCTGTCCCGGGGCGGTGCCGATATCGTGCTGATCAACCCGACCGACTACTTCCTCTATCTGCCGCTGCTGCCCGAGGTGTCGGCCGGGCTGCTGGAGCCGCGCCGGGTCACCGTCTCGCTGCCGGCGGCGCTGCCCAGGGTGCGGCTGATCCTGGGCGAGGTGGACGACTTCGACCTGGACGGGCGCACGGTCAGCTTCCGCGACCCGGAGGGGCGGCCCGGCGCGATCGGCTACCACCGGCTGGTGATCGCGGTGGGCAGCGTCAACAAGCTGCTGCCGGTGCCCGGGGTCATCGAGCACGCGCACGGCTTCCGGGGCATCGCCGAGGCGCTCTACCTGCGCGACCACATCACCCGGCAGATCGAGATGGCCGGCACCGCCACCGACGCCGAGGAGCGGGCCGCGCGCTGCACGTTCGTGGTGGTCGGCGCGGGCTACACCGGCACCGAGGTGGCGGCTCAGGGCGTGCTCCAGACCGCGCAGCTGACCGGGCCCTGGCCGGAGTTGCACGGCCGGCCCCGCTGGCTGCTGCTCGATACGGCCGACCGGGTGCTGCCGTCGCTCGACCCGCGGCTGGCCACCACCTCGGCGGAGGTGTTGCGGGAGCGCGGCGTCGAGGTCCTGCTCAAGACCAGCGTGCAAGAGGCGACAATGGCGGGGGTACGCCTGTCGACCGGCGAGTTCGTGCCGACGCGTTCGCTGATCTGGTGTGTGGGGGTGCGTCCCGACCCGGTGGTGGCGTGCACCCGGCTGCCCATGATCGAGGGCCGGCTGGTGGTCGACGAGTTCCTGACGGTGCCCGGCTATCCGGACGTCTACGCGATCGGCGACGCGGCCGCGGTGCCCGACCTCACCCGGCCCGGCGAGATCACCGGGATGACCGCCCAGCACGCGGTCCGGCACGGCACCACCGCGGCCGGCAACATCGCGGCCTCGTACGGGCGGGGACGGCGTCGCGCGTACAAGCACCATGATCTGGGTTTTGTGGTTGATCTCGGCGGGCTGGACTCGGCGGCCAACCCGCTCGGCATCCCGCTCAAGGGGCTGGTGGCCAAGGCGGTGACCCGCGGCTACCACCTGCTCTCGATGCCGGGCAACCGGGTGCGGGTGGCCGGCGACTGGCTGCTCGACGCGGTGCTGGGCCGGCAGGGTGTCCAACTCGGACTGGTCCGGGGCGAGGCCGTGCCGCTGGACAGCGCCGACCCCGGGAAGGATTAGCCCGCTCGGCCGACGATGATCGTCCGGTTTGCGGGCCGGATGTCACTCGGGACATATGGTTCACAAGTAATAATTCGGGCATGCGATCACGTTGGCTCGGCATGCTGCTAGTCGCCGTCTCCACCGTTGCCGCTCCGAGCGCCGCCGGCGCCGTCATCCCGGAGCAGGGGACGGGAACCATCACGGCTCGGTACACGTTCAACGGGCGCTCCGGCGCGATCCTCGACGAATCCGGACACGGGCACAACCTCACCGTGGTGTCCGGGCATGGCGGCACGGTCCGCTCGGTCGTGCACGGCCAGGGTTCGGCGCTCGCCTTCCCGCCGCGCTGCGGTCAGCCGGTATGCCCGCACGTTGCGCTCCAGACACCCAGCTCGGCCGACCTCAACCCGGGCGTGCGCAACATCGCGTTCGGCGCCGACGTGCTGTTGCCGCCGGGCCAGACCAGCGCCGGGCAGAACGTCGTGCAGAAGGGCTACCGGGGCTCGAACAGCCAGTGGAAGCTGCAGATCGACGGGACGGCCGGCCGGCCCAGCTGCGTCCTGGTGGACCGGCGGCGCCCGGCGATCCGCATCGCCACCAGCGCGGTGAGCGTCGCCGACGGCCGCTGGCACGCGGTGCAGTGCCGCCGCGCCGGCAGCAGCCTCTCGGTGCTGGTGGACGGGGTGGTCCGCGGCCGCACCGCGGTGCCGGCCCGGCTCTCGGTCGCCAACGACCGGCCGATGAGCATCGGCGGCAAGGGCGCGTTCGCCGACAACGACCAGTTCAACGGCGCCCTCGACAACGTCTGGGTGCAGATCGGCTGAGCTCTGCGGCCGGAACGGGACCACGTTCTAAGCCTCAGGACGGGGACAGGCCGGTGGACACCGCGGTCAGCAGGTCGGCGGACGGGGTGTCGCCGGCGAGTTCCCAGACGAAGGCGCCGGCCAGCGACCTGCTGCGCGCGTACGCCATCTTGGTTTTGATCGTCTCGGGGGTGTCGTAGGACCACCACTGGTCGCCGCAGTGTGCGTAGGCGGTGCCGCCGATCGTGCCGGTGGGCGGGCAGCGTACGGCCAGGATTTTGTAGTCCTCCATGCCCTTTTCGAACCTGCCCTTCGCCGGCGCCTCGGCCCAGCCACCCGGGTCGGCCTCGCTCGCGCCGGACCAGCCGCGGCCGTAGAAACCGATGCCCAGCAGGAGTTTCCCGGCCGGGACGCCGAGGCGCAGCAGCTCGGTGACGGTGGCGGTGGTGGTGGCGGTGTCGCGCGGGATGCCCGGATACGCGGTGAGCGGCGAATGCGGTTCGGTGCGGTGCCGGGCCGCCGTGTCGCCGGTCCCGGCCGAACCGGTGCCGAAGTAGTCATAGGTCATGGCACTGAGCCAGTTCGCCTCGCGGGCCGCGGCCGGATAGTCGGCGGCGGCGAGTTTGCCCAGGTCGGCGGGGACCGCGGCGGTGATCAGCGCGGAGTCGCCGAACGCCGAGCGCAGCGCGCCCAGCACGCGGGCCAGCGCGTCCCGGCCGCTGGTGTCGCAGGCCATCCCGCAGGCGTTCGGGTACTCCCAGTCGACGTCGATCCCGTCGAAGACGCCGGACCAGCGGGGATCGCCGAGCAGCGCGTGGCAGGACGCGGCGAACCCGGCCGGGTCGCGGGCCGCCTCGGTGAAGCCCGCCGAACCGGTCCAGCCGCCGAACGACCAGATCACCCGCAGCTTCGGGTGCTTGGCCTTGAGCTTGCGCAGCTGGCCGAAGTTGCCGCGCAGCGGGTCGGTGGGCCGGTCGGCGACACCGTCCACACTGTCCGCGGCCGGCATCGGCTTGTCGTGGTCGGCCCAGGCGTCGGCGACCGTGCAGCGGCCGTCGGCGAGCCTGCCGAACGCGTAAACGAGATGGGTCAGGCGGGTCGCCTGGCCGGTGGTGTCAAGATCCTTCACCTGGAAGTCGCGGCCGTACACGCCCCAGTTGGTGAAATAGCCGACCACCTTCGGGTCGGGCGCCGGACGCGGCTGTGGCGAGGCGTCGCCGCACCCCGCAACGACGAGCGTGACGAGGGTGACGAGCAGAAGTCGCAGGCGCACCGGAGGCAACCTATCCGCCGCCGGGCCGCCGTGGCCGGGGTCTTCCCCCGAACGGGTGGGAGTTCCATACCGGGGTGATTCCCGGCACGCCCGGCCACCGTAAGCCCTGGCTGTGCGATTGTTTTGCGGTGGCCGTCAGTCCGCACGAACCCGCACCAGCCCCCAGCATCCGGGACTGGCGTGGCGAGCTGCGCGCGTTGCTGAGCCCGCGCCGGATCTGGAACCGCACCCGGGCCGTGCTGCGCAGCGCGCTGGTGACCTTCTTCGTGCTGACCACCACACTCTGGCTGATGCCCGGCGTGGCCAGGGCCGACATCGTGGACGTGCTGGGCCTGGTGCTGGTGGTCGCCGGGGTGGGCGCGGTGCTTCGGCCGCTGCTGCTGGTCGGCATCGTGGCGCTGGGCGGCTGGGGCGCCATGCTGCTCGGCGTGGTGGCCCAGGTCGTGGTGATCGTGGTGGCGCTGGAACTGGACCCGGCCAACCAGATCAGCGGGCTGCCGTCGCTCGTGCTCGCCGCCATCTTCGCGGTGATCTTCGCGGCCATCGTCGACTGGATGGTGGACAGCGGCACCGACGACACCTTCGTCAAGGAGGCCAAGCGCCTCATGCGGGGGGTGCGGCGGCGGCAGGCGCGGCAGGCCGGCGGCCCGATCCTGACCCTGCGCCGGCCCCGCCCGGGCACCGAGCCGGGCCTGCTCATGGTGCAGCTCGACGGGCTGTCCGAGCCGGTGCTGCGCTGGGCGGTGCGGGCCGGCAACCTGCCCACGCTCGGCCACTGGCTGCGCTCCGGCAGCCACACCATGCGCGGCTGGCACACCGGGCTACCGTCCACCACGCCCGCCTCGCAGGCCGGCATCATGCACGGCGCCAGCCGGCTGATCCCGGCCTTCCGCTGGTACGAGAAGGACGCCGGCAAGCTGATGGTGTCCAACCGGCCGCGCGACGCCGCCGTGATCGAGCCGCGGCTCAGCGACGGCCGGGGGCTGCTGCGCGACGGCGGGGTGAGCATCGGCAACGCGTTCAGCGGGGACGCGGCGGTGAGCCTGCTGACGGTCAGCCACGCCCGGCTGCCGGGCCGGTCGGCGCGCGGGTGGGCCGCGTTCATGGCCTCCCCGTACGGCTTCACCCGCGCCCTCGTGCTCGGCGTCGGCGAGGTCTTCACCGAGCTGCACCAGGCCCGCCTCCAGCGCCGGCGCAACCTGCTGCCCAGGGTGAGCCGCTCCGGCGCGTTCCTGGCCCTGCGCCCGGCGTCCATGCTGCTGCGCGACGTGAACGTGTCGCTGATGGCCGAGCAGATGGCCCGCGGCGCCCCGGCGATCTACTGCGACCTGGTCGACTACGACGAGGTGGCGCACCACGCCGGCCCGGCCCGGCCGGAATCGATGCGCCAGCTGGAAAGCCTCGACCGGATGCTCGGCGTGCTGGAGCGGCTGGCGCCCGAGGCCGCCCGGCGGTACCACCTCGTGGTGCTCTCCGACCACGGCCAGAGCCAGGGCGCCACGTTCCGGCAGCGCTACGGCGAAACCTTGAAAGACGTGGTGGACCGGCTGGCCGGCCCGGACGGCGCGGACGCCCCGCCCGGCCCGGCCGAGGCCTCGCCGGACGCCGACCTGCCGCAGCCGGTCGCGCCGCTGCTGGTGGTCTCGTCCGGCAACCTCTCGCTGCTCTACCTCACCCGGCACCGGCACCGGCTGGACCGCACCGAGATCGACGCGATCTATCCGCGGCTGATTCCCGGGCTGGCCATCCACCCGGGCATCGGCCTGGTGGTGGTGCGGGACGCCGGCGGGCCGGTGGCGATCGGCACGTCCGGCCGGCACCGGCTGCGCGACGGGGTGGTCGAGGGCGTCGACCCGCTGCTGCCGTACGGCCCGCACGCCCGCCACGACCTGCTGCGGCACCAGGAGTGCGAGCACGTCGGCGACCTGGTGCTGATCTCCTCGGTGGACCCGGTCACCGAGGAGGTGTCGGCCTTCGAGGAACTGGTCGGCTCGCACGGCGGCCTGGGCGGCTGGCAGACCGACGCGGTGCTGGTGCACCCGTCCCGGTGGCCGGTGAGCCAGCCGGAGCTGGACGGGCCGGACAGCATCCACCGGCAACTGGTCGAGTGGCTGGACATGCTCGGCCTGCGTACCCAGTCGGTGGCCGAGGACGAGATCGCAAGCATGGCGACGGCACCGAGACTTTCCCGCACGCACGACGGTTAAGCACTTCGTGCGTGAATTCCTCCGAGGGCGAGCCGTTGCGTTCGCCGTGGTCGTCCTGCTCCTGTCCGGCGTCGGCGGCGCAGCAACCGCGGTGGGATCCCGGGCCCGCTCGGTGGCGCCGACCTTCAACGGCGGGGTGTACGCGATCGCGCACCGGGGCCCGATCGTGTACGTCGGCGGCGCCTTCACCAGCGCCACCTCGGCCGGCAAGACGGTTCCCCGGTCCCGGCTCGCGGCGTTCGACGCCCGCTCCGGCGCGCTGCTGAGCTGGGCGCCGGAGGCCGACGCCACGGTCCGGGCGCTGGTCTCGGCCGGGGACAGCATTTATGCGGCCGGCGACTTCCACCGGGTGGGCGGCAAGAAGCGGGACTCGCTGGCCCGGCTCAGCCCGGTGAGCAACGCGGTCGGCTCGTTCCAGCACGACCTGGCCGGGACCGCGTACGCGTTGCACACCGCGCACGGGCGGCTCTACCTGGGCGGCAGCTTCACCGCGGTGGGCGGCGTGCCACGGCGCAACCTGGCGGCGTTCACGCTGGCCACCGGCAAGCTGGACACCCGCTGGCGGCCGTCCGCCGACGACACCGTGCACGCGCTCGCGGCCGGCGGCCGGCGGATCTATCTGGGCGGCGCGTTCCACAAAGTGGACGAGGTCCGCGGCACGCTGCGGCTGGCCGCGGTGGACGGGGTGAGCGGCGCGGTCGACCCGGCCTTCCTGCCGAAGGCACCGGCCGAGGTACGCGCCATCGCCGTCGAGGGGGCCAGCGTGTCGGTGGCCACCGCCGGCGTGGGCGGCCGGGCAATCTCGTACACCGACCGGGGCCTGGTGCGCTGGCAGCGGGTGTTCGACGGGGACGCGGCCGCGATCACCACGCTGGCCGGCATCACGTACGTGGGCGGCCACTTCGACGCGGCCTGCACGACCGCCCGCAACGGCGCGCACGGCGCCTGCTCGGACGGCTCCGAGCCGCGCCTCAAGCTGGCCGCGGTCACCCGGGCCGGCCAGTTGACCCCGTGGGCGCCGAGCGGCAACGGCGTGATCGGCGTCCGCGTCCTGGCCGTCAACCAGGCAACCGGCACGCTCCAGGCCGGCGGCGACTTCACCACGATCGACGGCAAGGACCGCCGCCGCTTCGCGATCTTTTAGGGATGGGGCAGGTCGCGGCGCTTGGCCAACTGCTGGGCCACCGACCACCAGCGGGTCGGGGTGATCCGGACCAGCCAGTCGGCCGCCTTGGCCTCCTTGGTGATCAGCAGCCTCGGCTTGCGGGCCTGCACGGCCGCGACGATCAGGCGGGCGGCCTCCTCGGCCGGCATGGTCAGCGCCGTCTCGGCGAACCGGCGGGCCTGGGTGGCCTGCTCGCCGGCCGGATCGTCGCCGCTGATCCGCGCGTTCACGGCAATGTTGGTCTTGATCCCGCCGGGGTGCACCACGGTGGCGCCGACCTCGCGCGAGGCCAGTTCGTTGCGCAGGGCGTCGGTGAAGCCGCGGACGGCGAACTTGCTGGTCACGTACGCGACCTGGCCGGGCGGCGCGATCAGCCCGAACATGCTGGACAGGTTGACGATGTGCGAGCCGGGGCGGGCCACCAGCTGCGGCAGGAAGGCCTTCGTCATCCGGATCACGGCGTGCAGATTGATCTCCAGCAACCAGTCGAAGTCGGCCATCGTGTTCTGCTCGAACGTGCCCATCAGCGTCACGCCGGCGTTGTTGATCAAAAGATCCGTGCCGCCGAAGCGGCTCGCGACCTCGGCGGCCAGGTCACGGCGGTCGCCACCGTCGGCCAGGTCGATCACGTACGTGGCGACGTCCGGCGCGCCGACCTCACGGGCCAGGGCGGCGACCTCGGCCAGGCCGTCCGCGTTCCGGTCGACCAGCACCAGGACCATCCGCCGCTTGGCCAGCTCGATAGCCAGCGCCGCGCCGATCCCGCCGGCCGCGCCGGTGAGCACGCAGGTGCGGTTGGCAAAGGCGAAACGTCGCATCTAGACCCGCTCCTTCACCCGGACGAACCGGACGTTGCCGTCGTCGATCCGGCCGAGCCGCATGGCCGGCAGGTCGGTCAGATAGTTGGTGCGCATCCGCCACGGACGGCGGGCGCCCTGCCGGGGCAGATGTGCGGCGGCCCGCTGGACATAACCGGAGGACAGCGCCATGAGCGGCTCGTCCACCTGCGGCATGCCGGGCGGCAGGACGGGCGTGGTGGCGTCGATGCCGTGCCGGTCCATGTAGTTGACCAGCCGGCAGACGTACCGCGCGGTGAGGTCGGCGCGCAGCGTCCAGGAGGCGTTGATGTACCCGACGCACCACGCCAGGTTGGGTACCCCGCTGAACATCATTCCCTTGTAGACGTTCAGCCGCCCGCTGTCCACCGGTTCGCCGTCCACGTCCACCGCGATCTCGCCGAGGGTCACCATGGCCAGCCCGGTGGCGGTCACGATGATGTCGGCCGGTATCTCGGTGTCGCGGCCGGCGGTCTCGGTGTCGCGGCCGGCGAGGCGTACCCCCGAACTGGTGAAGCGGGCGATGCTGCCGGTCACCACCGAGGCCCGGCCGGCCCGCAGGGCCGCGAAGAAGTCGCCGTCCGGCACCACGCAGAGGCGTTGATCCCAGGGCGCGTACGCGGGCGTGAAGTGCGGATCGACCGGGACGTCAGCGGGCAGTTGCCGGGCGACCCGGTCGCGCAGGAACCGCGCGACCCGATCGGGCCAGCGCCGGGAGACCCGGTAGAGCAGTGCGGTGGCCAGCACGTTGCGGCCGCGGATGAGGCGCGACCCGGCCCGACTGATCTCGGAGTCGGCCGGCGCGTCGCCGGAGGCCAGCGAGAGGAAATAGCTGGGCGAGCGCTGAAGCATGGTGACGTGCGCCGCGGTCTCCGCCATGGCCGGCACCAGCGTCACCGCGGTCGCCCCGCTGCCGATCACCACGACGCGTTTGTCCCGGTAGTCGAGGTCGTCGGGCCAGCGCTGCGGATGCACGACCGGTCCGGCGAACTCGTCGCGGCCCGGGAAGTCGACCTCGTACCCGGCTTCGTAGCGGTAGTAGCCGGTGCAGAGGTAGAGGAATGAGCAGGAGTACTCCTCGCCGTTCGCGGTGCGGACGGTCCAGGTCGCCGCCGCGCTGGACCAGTGCGCCGACACCACCCGCCGGCCGAAGCGGATCTGTTCGGTGATCCGGTAGTGGTCGGCCGTGTCCCGGATGTAGTCGAGGATGGTGTCGCCGTGCGCGATCGCCCGGGCCCGCCGCCACGGCCGGAACGGGAAGCCGAGCGTGAACATGTCGGAGTCGGAGCGCACCCCGGGATAGCGGAACAGATCCCAGGTGCCGCCGATCGCGTCCCGGCCCTCGAGGATCAGGTAGCTCTTCGACGGGCACTCGGTCTGCAGCCGGTATCCCGCGTCGATGCCGGCCAGGCCGGCACCGACCACCAGGACGTCAACCCGTTCGCTCATCCGGCCATTATCGGCCGGATGAGGCCTCCTCCAGTGGCTCGGGTGCGGCTCGCCGGGCGCGCCGGCGTTTGAGATGCCGGATGTGCAGCGTCACATAGGTGGCAACGGCGGCGATGCCGAGGCCGATGACCCACCAGCGGTACGGATGGACGGCCTCGATGATCTCGACCAGGCGGGTGCCGAGCAGGTACGCGACCGTGGTCCAGAAGCCGACCCAGAGCAGCGCGCCGATCGTGTTGAAGAGCAGGAAGCGGCGCCACCCCATACCGGTGATGCCGGCGATCACGCCGTTGAACTGGCGCAGGCCGTCGATGAAGCGGGCGATCACCACGATCCGCCCGCCGCGGCGGGCGAAGAACGCCTCGGCCCGCTCGAACCGTTCCGGGGTCAGGAAGACGTACTTGCCCCACCGGTGCACCGCCTTGCGTCCGCCGCGGACGCCGATCCAGTAGCCGACGTTGTCGCCCAGGACGGCCGCGACGAACGCGATGGCGGCCACCCCGAAGATGTTGAGCCGGCCCGCGCCGGCGTAGATGGCCGCGGCCACCATGATCGTCTGACCCGGAGCCGGCATGCCGAAGCTCTCCACGCCGATCATGGCGCCGACGGCGGTGTAGCCCCAGCGGTCCAGGATCGGTGCGACCCCGTGCAGGAATTCGGGTAGGTCGGGTGACGGTGGCATCGGCTTTACCGTATCCGGCCGAGCCTGGGTAAATCCTGGAGAGTATGTTCGGGACTTTATTTATGGGTAGCGAAATGGTCTGACCTCTGTGACAGTGGCGTGATGACCCAGCGCACCGGTCTCGCGCTCGCGGCCCTGGCCCTCGGCACGTTCGCCCTCGGCATGACCGAGTTCGTGATCACCGGCCTGCTGCCGGCGATCGCCGCGGACCTCGACGTGTCGATACCCACGGCCGGGTTGCTGATCTCGGGTTATGCGCTGAGCGTGGTGTTCGGCGGCCCGGTGATGACGGCCGCGGTGGCCCGCCGGTCCCGTAAGCCGGTGCTGATCGCGTTGCTCGCGTTCTTCGTGGCCGGCAACGTGATGTCGGCGCTCGCCGAGGCGTACCCGCTCATGATGACCGGCCGGATCGTGACGGCGCTCTGTCACGGCGCGTACATCGGGCTTGCCACGATCGTGGCCGGTGACCTGGTGCCGCCGGCCCGGCGCAGCAGCGCGATCGGCGCCATGCTCAGCGGCATCACCCTGGCCAGCGTCGCCGGTGTGCCGCTGGGCACCCTGCTGGGCCAGCAGCTGGGCTGGCGGGCCACGTTCTGGGCGATGGCGCTGCTCGGGCTGCTCGCCGCGGCGGCGACGGCCGCGTTCGTACCGGCCGGGCGGGCCGCCGAGGCGCTCGGCTCGGTCCGCCGGCAGTTGGTCGCGTTCCGCAATCCGGTGGTCTGGTTGTCGCTGGCCATGACCGCGCTGGCCTTCGGTGCGGTCTACGCGCCGCTCACCTACGTGGCGCCGCTGATGACCGAGGTGGCCGGCTTCGGTGCCGGTGCGCTGCCCTGGCTGCTCGCCCTGTTCGGGCTGGGGCTGGTGCTCGGCAACGTGCTCGGGGCCCGAGCCGCCGACCACCGTCTGATGGGGACGATCGTGACCGCCTCGATCGCCATGGTGGTGGTGCTGGTCGCGTTCGCCTGGACCGCACATGCCCGGGGCCCGGCGGCCGTGACGTTGTTCCTGCTCGGGGTGGTCGCGTACGCCACCGTGCCGGGCCTGACCACCCGGGTGATCACGGCGGCCGACGGCGACGCGCAGAACCTGCTCGCCTCGGCTGCCGCGGTGTCGGCGTTCAACCTCGGCAACGCGGCCGGCGCGTACCTCGGCGGCGTGGCGATCGTGGCCGGCTGGGGCTACGACGCCACCCCGCTGGTCGGCGCCGGGATGGAACTGGTCGCGCTCGGCCTCGCGTTCCTGCTGGTCCGGATCACCCGGCGGGAGGTAGTGATGATTGGCAATTCATGAGGCTGGGTATCAGTGCCGCAGCGGACATCCCACCGCTGATAAGGAGAGCTTCCCATGTTGATCGTCGGGCTGGTCCTGCTGCTGATCGGCATTTTCGCGAACATCTCGATCCTCACCACCATCGGCATCATTCTGCTGATCGTGGGCGCGGTGTTCTGGATCCTCGGTTCGGTCGGCCGACCGATCGGTGGACGAAAGTATTGGTATTGATCCTGCTCAATCTTTCCTCCTCGCCGCGCGGTGGCTTCGCCGAGCCACCGCGCGGCTCGCACTTTTGGACCGTTCGGCTGATGTATCCCGCCTGATCGATTGCTTGGCTCGGGGGTCGTTTCCCGCCGAGAAAGGCGATCATGGGGGCTCACTCCGCGCCGCGCCGCAAGCCCGTCGTCAAGACAGTGTTCAGCGTGGCGATCCTCGTCGCGTCGATGTTCACCCTGGCCCGGGCCACCGCCGGCGCCGCCACGGCGTACAGCACCGTCCAGCCGGGCACCTTCACCGGGTACGCGTTCGACGCCTGCACGGCGCCGCCCAGCGCGAGCATGGCGGCGTGGCGGGCGTCCTCGCCGTACCGCGGCATCGGCATCTACATCGGTGGCAACAACCGCGGCTGCACCCAGGCCAACCTCACCGCCGAGTGGGTGCAGGAGCAGGTCACGGCCGGCTGGAAACTGCTTCCGCTGTACGTGGGACCGCAGGCCACCTGCACCACGACCACCAAGAAGAACTACATCGACAACGCCAACGCCACCGCGCACGGCCGGGACACCGCCACCGACGCCGTGGCCCAGGCGGCCGCGCTCGGCCTGGCCAAGCAGAGCGTCCTGATCTACGACATGGAGGCGTACCGCACCAACGACGCCGCCTGCCGCCAGGGCGTGCTCGCGTTCATGAACGGCTGGACGTCCCGGCTGCACGACCTCGGCTACTTCTCCGGCTTCTACTCCAGTGTCAGTTCCGGAGTGGCCGACCAGGTCGCCAACTACAACGCCCCCGGGTACGCGCCACCGGACTACATGGACTTCGCCCGCTGGGACAACGTGGTGACGCTCGAGGACCCGGTGATCCCGGCCGGGTACTGGTCGCCGCACCGGCGGATGAAGCAATACCGCGGCCCGGCCAAGGAGACCTACGGCGGGGTCACCATCAATATCGACCTCAATTACGTCGACTTCGCCCCGCTGCCGGCCGCCAAACTGGCCGACTTCAGCGGCAACGGCTGGTCGGACGTGCTGGCCCGGTACCCGGGCAACGGGAACCTCTACCTGTACCCGGGCAACGGCTCGACCGTCGGTACCGGATCGGCCCGCCGCACGCTGAGCGGCGGCTGGAACTCGATGAACGCGATCGTCCGGATCGGCGACCTCAACAAGGACGGCAAGGAGGATGTCGTCGCCCGGCAGACCAACGGTGACCTGTGGTTCTATCCGGGCACCGGCACCGGGTTCGGCACCCGCAAGAAGCTGGCCACCGGCTGGGGCGGGCTCCGCGAGATCACCGCGGTCGGCGACCTCAACGGCGACGGCTACCCCGATCTGGCCGCGATCGAGTCCAGCACCAACAAGCTGTTCCTCTATCCCGGCAGGTCCGGCACCAAGCTGGGCACCCGCGGCCCGATCAGCGGCGGCTGGCGCACCTATCGCGAGCTGGCCGGGGTGGGCGACTTCAACCGCGACGGCCTGCCGGACATGGCGGCCCGCGACAACGCCGACGCCGGCCTGTACGTCTACCTGGGTCGCAAGGGCGGATTCCAGGGCCGCATCAAGGTCGGCTCGGGCTGGAACGGGATGCGCGACGTGCTCGGCGTCGGCGACTTCAACCGGGACGGCTTCACCGACCTGGCCGCGATCCGAGGCTCGGACAGCAGCCTGATGCTCTACCGCGGGACCGGATCGTCCCTCAAGGCCGGCGTCCGGCTGACGCCGCTGACCGGGTACGCCCCACTGGCCTAGAAACACATGTGGCCGGCCCGAACCGGGCCGGCCACAAGCTTGGGGTTCTCTCAGATGTCGCTGCTGGCCAGCTGCG
>NZ_BOMV01000062.1 GCF_016862375.1 Paractinoplanes rishiriensis
TTTTTAATCAAGCCCGCCGGCGAGGTGGTATTTGTCTTCGTCCGGGCAACCGATTCGTGTCTTCTGGTGCCGTGACATCGTGCTGAAGCCGGTCACAGTGGCGCCGCGATCGATGATCGACTCGACGGCGGCGCCGTGCGCCAGCGGCGCAGGCCAACGAGACAGGCCGACGGTGGCGCAGACAACGTGGCGGGGCTGGAATGGTTCCCAGCTTCGGTGGGTAACCTGCGATCTCAGCGTCGTGAAGGAGCGTGGTCGCCGCCGTGGGCGGTTATGGGTGGCAAGTTGTCCTTGTTTTTGTCCTTGTCCTGCTGAACGCGGCCTTCGCCGGCAGCGAGATGGCACTGATCTCGCTGCGCGACAGCCAGCTGCAGCGTCTGGAGCGGCGGTCCCGCACCGGGCGCACGCTGGCGCGGCTCGCGCGTGACCCGAACCGGTTCCTGGCCACCATTCAGATCGGCATCACGCTGGCCGGCTTTCTGGCGTCGGCGGCGGCCGCCACCTCGCTGGCGCAGCCGCTGATCGGGCCGCTCGGGTTCCTCGGCACCGCGGCCGAGCCGGTCGCCATTGTGCTGGTCACCATCGTTCTGACGTTCTTCACGCTGGTGCTGGGCGAGTTGGCGCCGAAGCGGATCGCCATGCAGCGGGCCGAGGGGTGGGCGCTCATGGTGGCGCGTCCCCTCGACTTCCTCGCCACCGTGTCGCGGCCGGTGGTCTGGCTCCTCGGCAAGACCTCCGACGGGGTGGTCCGGCTGGTCGGCGCCGACCCGAACGCGGCGCGTGAGGAGGTCACCACCGAGGAGATCCGGGACCTCGTCACGCAGCAGCAGGAGTTCACGCCGGAACAGCGCACCATCATCAGCGGTGCGTTCGAGATCGCGGACCGCGTCCTGCGGGAGATTCTGGTGCCGCGGCGGGACGTCGTGGTGGTGCCGGCCGAGACGCCGGCCCGGGAGGCGCTCGCGCGACTGGTTGCGGGCGGGCACTCGCGGGCGCCGGTGACCGGGCCGCTGGGGCTCGACGACGTGCTCGGTGTCGTGCACCTGCGCGACCTGATCAGCGCCGACGGGCCGGTCCGCGAGCACATGTTCGCCCCGCTGTTCCTGCCGGAGAGCCTCAAGGTGTCCGACGCGATGCGGCAGATGCGCGTACAACGTCAGCAGTTGGCTCTGGTGGTCGACGAACGTGGCGCCATCGACGGCATCGTCACCATGGAGGACCTGGTCGAGGAGGTCGTGGGCGAGATCTACGACGAGACCGACCGGGACGTGCAGGCGGTGATCCGCGAGGACGACGGCGCGATGCTGCTGCCGGGCACGTTCCCGGTGCACGACCTGCCGGACATCGGGGTCGACGTGGAGAAGCTGACCGACGGCGACTACACCACGATCGCGGGGCTGGTGCTGGCCCGGCTCGGCCACATCCCCGAGAAGCCGGGCGAGATCGTGGCGGTGGACGGGCACACGGCCGAGGTCACCGAGATCCAGGGCCGGGCCATCACCCAGGTGCGCCTGCGGCGTGCGGCTGAAGAGGAGCCGGCGGAGGACTGACGGCGGTCGCGGCCAGCCGGTCGCGGCGTTCGTGCGAGAGATGGGTGTGGTGGTCGCCGCCGGGATGGGTGCTCGGATCCACGTGCACGGTCGCCGTCGACAGGCGGGGGACACCGTGGGTGAGCTGGTGCTCGGCGTCGGCGGCGATCTCGTGGGCAGCCAGCAGCGTCAGGTCGGCGTCGACCACGATCGCGGCCTCGGCGTGCAGGCGGTGGCCGATCCAGCGCAGCCGCAGGCCGCCGACGTCGCGCACGCCGGGGACGTCGCGCAGAGTCTGTTCCGCCAGGTCGACCAGTTCGGGATCGACCCGGTCCATGAGGCGGCGGTACACCTCGCGGGCCGCGTCCTTGAGCACGAACGCGATCGCCACCGTGATCGCCAGGCCGACGACCGGGTCGGCCCAGCCCCAGCCCAGCCAGGCGCCGGCCGCGGCCAGCACCACGGCCAGTGAGGTGAAGCCGTCGGTGCGGGCGTGCAGGCCGTCCGCCACCAGCGCGGCCGAGCCGATCCGCCGGCCCACCGTGATGCGGTAGCGGGCCACGATCTCATTGCCGAGGAAGCCCACCACCCCGGCCGCGAACACCCACGGCAGGTGGGTCATCTCGCGCGGGTGGAGCAGGCGGTCGACCGCGAACCAGGCCGCGATGACCGCCGACGCGGCGATCACCAGCACGATGACGATGCCGGCGAGATCCTCGGCGCGGCCGAAGCCGTACGTGTATGCCCTGGTCGCCGCCCGCCTGCCGAGCCAGAACGCGATGCCCAGCGGCACCGCGGTCAGCGCGTCGGCGACGTTGTGCAGGGTGTCGCCGAGCAGCGCCACCGAGCCGGAGAACGCCACGATCGACGCCTGCGCCGCCGCGGTCGCGCCCAGCACGGCCAGCGAGATCCACAGGGCGCGCATGCCGTCCCGGGACGCCTCGAGCGCGGCGTCGACCTTGTCGGCGCTGTCGTGCGAGTGCGGGACCGCGAAATGGCGATGGTGGTGCTTGGACATGCCGTCAGGATATGCCCGGATCTAGGCATGCGACAATGCGGCAAGTGCCACTGACCTGCAAGAACTAATCTTCGCCACCGCAGATGTAGCGCGGCTCGGCCAGGTACTTCCAGGTGAACTTCTCGCGCTTGACGACCTTGCCGTCCTGGTGGAACAGGCGCCAGGCGTCCTGGGTGAAGCCGTTGATCCCGTCGGTGGCGATGCAGTCCGGGCCGGCCGGCAGCGTGATCGTCTGCGGTGAGGTGACGTTGCGGCGGGCGCTGCGTTCGGTGGTGACCTTCTCCCAGACCTTGGTGCTCCACACCGACACGGTGATCGTGCTGCTGGTGTACGAGGTGTCGAGCAGCACCCCGTGCGGCGAGTCGTTCTTGAACCTGAAGTCCAGGTCGGGGTAGAAGATCGTGGACTCGATCACCGACGGGTAGCGGTTGAAGTAGTACGAGTGCGGCTTGTGCTCGACGTCCTCGAGGCCGGCGTAATACGTCGCGTTGAACAGCGTGGTGGTGAACTGCGACGCGCCGCCGCCCACGCCCGGGGTGAGCTTGCCGTCCAGGATCACCGGGGCGTCCTTGTAGCCCTTCGCGTAGGTGCGCTCACCGGTGTGCCCGTTCAGCGAGAAGGTGGCGCCGGGCTGCACCACCGCGCCGTCCACCTGCTTGGCGATCTGCACGATGTTCTGGCTGCGCGGCGAGCTCAGGCCGCCCGGGAACTTGGTGGTGAAGGTCGAGACCTTCTCCTTGATGCCGAGTTGCCCCAGTTTCTCCGCCGTCATTTTCGGGGGTACGGTGCGGACGGTCGCAGCCACCGTGCGGCCGTCGCTCTGCCCCAGCACCGTGAGCAGTTGCGGGGCGAGCGCGGCCAGGTCGAGCGCCGACCCCTCGGCGCCGGCGGTGATGGCCGGCTTGCCGCCGGAGATGGTCATCCGGGCGTCCCTGGCCGTGGTCTCCAGCCTGGCCAAGGGCGAGGCGAGAGCCGTACGCAGCTTGGCGTGATCGAGACGCGGCTTGATCGCGCCGCTGTCGTCCGCGGTGAGGACCAGGCTGCGCGCCACGGCCTCCGGCGGGACGGTCAGCGTGCCGCGGTCGGAGGTGATCGTGACCGGGCTCGCCACGGCCGGCCGGGCCAGCGTGGTGAGCAGCTTGTCCACGTCCTCCTTGGTGCTGGCCGGGTGCACCTGCACGGTCGGCACGGTGATCGGCTGCCCGCCCAGCCAGCCGGCCCGGACGGCGTCGGCCGAGGCGGTGACGTCCAGGTCCTGCCCCGGTTCCGGATAGGTCGCCTTCGGTGTGGTGCCGGCGAACGTGATGGCCGGCTTGCGCATCGGCGCACCGAGCTTGCCGAAGGCCTTGCGCAGGGCGGCATCGAGCTTGGTGGCGTCGATCGAGGTGACCGGTTCGACGGTACGGCTGCCGAACAGCCGGACGCCACCGCGGGCCGCCGCCTCGACGGTCGCGTCCACGTCCACCCGCAGCCCGACGTCGGCCGGCTTGACCGTGCCGTCCTTGTCGCCGATGCGCACCTTGACCGGCGCGGCGAGTTCGGCGGCCCGGCCGTCGAGGTGCTGCTGCAGCGCGGCCCGGGCCTCGGCCCGGCTGTTGCCGCCGAGGTCGACCCCGAACACGGTGGTGCCCCGAGGCACGTCACCGTGGGTGGCGTAGGCGGCGGTGGCTCCGGCCCCGGTGACCAGGACCGCCGCCGTGCCCGCAACGATCAGCCGCCGGCCGCGCCACCGCCCCCGGCCCGGGGGAGTGGGGGCTGGCGACGGCGGAGGCGCCGATCCCGCCAAGGAAGGCGCCGATCCCGCCAAGGAGGGCGCCGCGGGCAAGGCCGTCGTGGGCTCCGGCCCACCGCCGGCATAAACCGGATTTGTCGGAAATATGCGCGGATGCGAGGGGGCGGTCTGCGCCGGAATGAGCGGTTTGGCGGCGGCGCGGGTCGCCGGCAGGACCTCGGTGGGCGGCTCGGCGGCCGCTGAGGCGAGCGTTGTCGGCCGCGTCCCGGCGAGCGGCTTGGCGGACGCGGAAGTAGGGGCCGCGGCGGTCGCCGGGGCCGGGAGGATCTCGGTGGGCGGGTCGGCCGGTGCGGTGCGGCCGGCGGATGGCTGGGCCGGGATGGTGGGGGACTGCGGTGCGGTCAGCACCACCGTGGGATCGTCGCCAGGCTGGCGGTCGTCGCTGGTGGCGGGCACCGCGTCTCCTTCGCTTTCGCGGCGGCGCGCGTGCGATCCGCGGCCGCCGATCTCCCGTGAGGTGCTGCATAGTACGGGTTCAAGCTGAAAGGAAGGTCACGCGGGGCCGAGTCGTAGAACCGCACCTGGGCCAGCCGGCCGGTCACCCACGGGTTGTCTATCTGCTAGCCGAAGCTGCTGATCAGGTTCAGCACGGCCGGGCCCAGCACCACCACGAAGATGACCGGGAACAGGCAGAACAGCACCGGGAACAGCAGCTTCACGGCGACCTTCTGCGCCTGTTCCTCGGCCCGCTGGCGGCGGCGCAGGCGCTGGTCGGCGGCGTGCTCGCGGAGGATGCCGGCCATCGAGATGCCCAGCTCGCCGGCCTGCACCAGGGCGGTCACCAGACGTTTGAGATCCCGTACGGTGCTCCGCTCGGCCAGCGCGCGCAGAGCCACCGACCGGGACACGCCGAGCTTCATCTCCTGCAGCATCCGGCGTACCTCGTCCGGCATCGGACCGCGCAGCATCTGCGCCACCTGGGCCAGTGCCGAGTCCAAGCCGAGGCCCGCCTCGACGCCGATCACCAGCGCGTCCAGCACGTCCGGCAGGGAGGCCTCCAGCGCCCGCTGGCGCTTCTCGCCGGCGTTGCGCACCAGGATGCCGGGCAGCAGCAGCCCGGCGAGGGCGCCGCCGGCCAGCCCGAGCAGGCCGAAGATCACGAAGCCGAGCAGGCTGAGCACGACGAGGCCGACCGCCCGGGCCCGGACCACCCGCTCGACCGGCCACCTCGGCGGGTTGCCGGCGTAGTCGAGCTGCGTGGTCAGCCGCTGCCGGGCCGCCGGCGGGGTGATCGTGTCGCCGAATCGCTGGGCCAGCCGGATGACGGCCGGCCGCAGCCGCCCGGTGGTGGTCTGCTGGGCGGCTGCGGCCCGCTGCCCGCCGAAATCGGCCAGGATGCGCAGCATGCGCTCGCGCTGGGTGGGTGGCAGCGCGACCGCGGTGGCGGCCAGCGACACCGCGGCCGCGGCACCGGTGGCCGCGACGGCCAGGGCGGTGGTGGCCGACGCCACGCTAGACGTCGATCCGCACGGAGGCGCGCAACCAGAGGACGCCGACCACCATGAGCAGCATGGCCACCACCGACATGGCGATGCCGGCCAGTTCGGTGTAGAGCGGCTTGACGTACTCGGGCCGCATCACGAACAGCGCCGAGCCGGTCACCAGCGGCAGGGCAGTCAGCACGTACGCCGAGATCCGGCCCTCGGCCGACAGCGTGCGCACGTGCCGGCGCAGCGCGGCCCGCTCGCGCATGGTCTCGGCGGTGGTCTGCATGACCTCGGCGAGGCTGCCGCCCACCTCCTTCTGCAGCCGCAGCGCCATCACCAGCCAGACCATCTCGGTGCTGCCGACCCGCTCGCCGACCCGTTCCAGGGCATCCTCGAACTCGCCGCTGATCCGGGTCTCGGACAGCGCCCGGCGCAGTTCCTCGGCCACCGGACCGGTGTCGTCGCGCACCGCCGCCTCGACCGACTGCTGGAGCGTGAAGCCGGAACGCAGCGAGCTGAGCATCAGGTGCAGGATGCCGGGCAGATCGTCGGCGAACCGCTGGCGGCGGCGCCGGATCCGGCCCTGGAGCACCGCGGTCGGCAGGTTGAAGCCGATCAGCAGGCCGACCGGCAGGCCCAGCCAGGCGGGCAGCAGCAGGGCGAGCAGCACCGCGCCGGCCACCGCGCCGGCGGCGCGCAGGGCCAGCCACTCGGCGGGCCGCGCCGAGTTCTCCAGCTGGTCGAGCAGCGGCTCGCTGCGGGCGGCGAACCGGGCCAGCGCCGGCACCTCGTCCACCGCCTGGCCCAGGGTCTCGCGGAACTGGTGGAACGGCGGGTCGGCCGGCTTGGGCTCGGTGGCCGTGAAGACTTTCAGCGAGGCCAGCCGGCGCTGCTCGATGGTGCGGCCGACCGTGCTGCCCAGCACCGCCCAGACCAGCAGGAAGACCGCCAGCACGGTCCCCGCCACGGCGACCGGGCCCCAGCCGCTCACCGCCGGCCACCACCGGTGAACAGGGCGGGCGGCAGCGTCACCCCGTACATCGCCAGGCTCTCGCCGAAGCGCGGCCGGATGCCGGTGGGGCGCAGCGCGGAGAGCTGGATCGGACCGGCGTCGCCGGCCACCTCGAAGAGGAACAGGTCCTGCAGGGTGATGGTGTCGCCCTCCATGCCGACCACCTCGGTGATGTGGGTGACCTTGCGGCCGCCGTCCTTGAACCGGGTGATCTGGATGATCAGGTCGACGGCCGAGGCGATCTGGTCGCGGATCGCCCGCATCGGCAGGTCCATGCCGGCCATCAGCACCATGGTCTCGAGCCGGGCCAGCGCGTCCCGCGGGGTGTTGGCGTGCAGCGTGGTCAGCGAGCCGTCGTGGCCGGTGTTCATGGCCTGGAGCATGTCCAGCGCGGCGCTGTCCCGGACCTCGCCCACCACGATCCGGTCGGGGCGCATCCGCAGCGCGTTGCGCACCAGGTCGCGGCTGGTCACCATGCCGCGGCCCTCGGAGTTGGGCGGGCGGGACTCGAGGCGTACCACGTGATCCTGGTTGAGCTGGAGCTCCGCGGCGTCCTCGATGGTCACGATGCGCTCGTCGGACGGCACGAAGCCGGACAGCACGTTGAGCACCGTGGTCTTGCCGGAGCCGGTGCCGCCGCTCACCACGATGTTGCGCCGGCCACGGACGCAGGCATCGAGGAACTCGGCGGCCGCGCGGCTCAGGGTGGCGTACGAGACCAGGTCGCCGACGGTCAGCGGGGTGGCCGAGAACTTCCGGATCGTCAGCGACGCGCCGTCCAGGGCGATCGGCGGCACGATCGCGTTGACCCGGCTCCCGTCCGGCAGCCGGGCGTCCACCATCGGGCTGGCCTCGTCGACCCGGCGGCCCACCCGGGCGCAGATCCGGTCGATGATCCGCCGCAGGTGCCCCTCGTCGTCGAACTCCACACTGGTGCGCTCGATCCGGCCGTACCGCTCGACATAGATGCTCTTCGGGCCGTTCGCCATCACCTCGGTGATCGACGGGTCGCGCAGCAGCGGCTCGATCGGCCCGTGCCCGAGGACCTCGTCGACGACCTCCTTGGTGATCCGGGCCCGGTCGGCGCCGGACAGCGGGGTCTCCTCGCGGGCCAGTAGGTCGTTGAGAACCTCGCGGACCCGGGCGGTGAGGTCCTCGTCCTGTGGCCGGTTGGTGTAGAGGGTGGGGCCCAGTTCGTCGGCGAGCCGCCGCTGGATACGCAGGCGTACGTCGTAGACCGGGTCGCTGACCTGCCGGCCGGAGGCCCGGTAGCGCTGAGTGGCGGCCGAGTCCCGGTATTCGACGACCTCCTCGGACGGGCGTTGTGGCTCGTAGCCGAGCCGGGAGGACAGGCTCATCGGGCAGCCCTTCCGGCGCGGGCGAACAGCCTGCGCTTGTGGGTCTGAGCGGTGTCGATGCCGGCGCAGCGGTCGGCGAGCCGGCTGACGGCCTGGCTGAACGGGTGCGCCGGCGAGGTCAGGTACAGCGGCTCGCCGCGGTTGACCGACACCGGCACCTCGCGACTGGACGGCACCCGTACGGCCGACGGCATGCCGATGGCCTCCTCCACGTCGGCCACGGTGAGACCCACTTCGCTGTCGGCCCGGTTGAAGACCAGCAGCCGGCGGTCGCGCGGGTAGTCGAGCATGTCGAACATCTCCACAGTGAGCCGGACCGTCTTGAGCGTGGGCAGGTCCGGCGTGACGATCGGCAGCAGCCAGTCGGAGATGTCGAGTGCCGCGAGCACCTGGTCGGTGACCAGGGCCGGGGTGTCCACCACGATGAAGTCGTAGATCGGGCGGGCCAGGTCGAGCAGTTCCACGATCAGTTCCCGGCGTACGTGCTCAGCCTGCGCCGGGCTGGACGGCGCGAGTAGGACGTCGATGCCGGGCCGGTAGCTGGTCACCACCGAGCGCAGGCCGGGTTCGTCGAGCCGGCCGGCCATCGCGATGGCGCCCGCGATGCTGCGGTCCGGCGGCAGTTTCAGCATGATCGCCACGTCGCCGAACTGGAGGTCGAGGTCGATCAGCAGGATCCGGCGGCTGCCGCCGGCGGCGAGCGCGGCGGCCAGGTTGACCGCGACCACGGTCCGGCCGCAGCCGCCCTTGCCGGCGAACACGGTGACCACCCGGCCGTACGGCGACTGCTCGGTGCTGCTGCGCAGGGTGGTGCTCAGCGCCTTGGACAGGTCGACCGAGCGGGACGAGGCGTTGCGCAGGCCGTCCCAGTCGGACTCCTCGACCACCTCGCGGACGCCGGCCCGCAGGCAGCTCAGCACGTCGTCGGGCCGCAGTTCCCTGCGCACCAGGACGACGCCGATGAGCGGCCGCTGGAGCCGCTGGTACGCGGTGAACATCAGCACCTCGGACAGGTCCACGGTGGCGCCGACGATCACCAGCAGGGTCTCCGGGTAGCGCGGCAGGTGCGCCTCCAACTCGGCCATGCTGTGCACGATCGCGCAGCCGATCGCCTGGAACTGCGGGCCGACCTGGGCCAGCCGGTCGCGGTCCGGCTCGAGGTAGACGTAGAGGCTCATGACGCCGGGCCGGCCTTCGACGGGGCCGGCGCCGGCGCGCTGACCAGGCCGAGGTGCAGGTATCCGTCGTTGTACCCGTTGATCAGCCTGGTGGCCTCGCTCTGGGTGACCGCGAGGGTGACCACGTACCGCAGCAGGATCTCGCCCCCGGCCGGGTCGGCGGGCAGCACGGTCGGCGCGACCTCGGCGCCGGTCGACGGTGCGACGCTGACCGCCGGGGTGGGCGACGCGACGGGTGCCCGCTCGCCGACGCTGATCACCCGGGCCCGGTCGATCACCACGTCGGTGGTCTGGCGCCGTCCGACGGTCTCCTGGCGCGGATACGTGTGGAAGACCTTGACGACGGCGCCGGGGTCGACGTTGCCGGCCACCTGCCGGCCGGTGCTCAGCTCGACGCTCACCGCGATCTTGCCGGCCGGCAGCGAGAACGTGGGCGCCGGGCTCGGCGCGGTGGGCGCGGCATCCTCGAACTGGCGGCGCAGCAGCATCTGGTCCGGGTGCAGTTCGGTGTTGAGCTCGAGTCCGTCGAGCCCGTTCTCCATCCGGACGAGCGCGCCGGACGGCACCGTGCGGGCCGGCATCAGCACCTGCCGGACGAGCTTGCGACTGCGGATCTCGGCGCCCGTGGTGCCGGCCGGAATGCGGGCCGTGGCCAGCAGCACCCAGGTGCCCTGCTGGCCTTCCAGGGCCCGCCGGTCCGCGCCGCGGCCGTACGCGACGACGGCGACCCCGCTGAGCCCGGCGAGAACCAGCGCCACCATCAGGATGAGGATTCGCCGGCGCATGCACCGATTCTGATAGCCCGAAAGGGTGAATGGGGCGTATACGGCTATATCAGCCTAGACACGCCATCACACCGGTGGCGGACAGCGTGATCGTGAAACTGCTGCCACCGAACAGTTGCATCACCGAGAAGATCGGGGTGGCGGCGCTGAACGTGCGCTGCGCCGTGACGGTCGCGTCGGCGCTCGCGGTGGAGGAGTTGGTGCAGACCGTGATGGCCGGATAGCTGAGCGCGGCACCCGCGCCGACCGTGCCGGCCACCTGTGCCTGCACATCGGCCGCGGTGCCGTTGAGGGCGCCCACCCGGGCGCCCTCGCGTACGGCTTCGGTCAACAGGATCTGCTGCTGCATCACCCGGCCGAAGTCGATCAGGCCGAAGACCAGCAGCAGCAGGAGCGGCAGCACGATCGCCATCTCCACGGCGGCCGCGCCCTGATCGCCCCGGGCCCGCCGGGAGGCGGTGCCGGGGCGAGCGGAAGGACGACAGCGCGGGAGCACCGGCGCGGCTACCGCCTTCCCATCAGAACTTCTTGGACAGGTTCGTGAAGACGTCGTTGATGTGACCGCCGAACAGGGTCACGCCGGCGATGATCACCACGGCGATCAGCGACACCAGCAGGCTGTACTCGACGGCAGTCGCGCCCTCGTCGTTCTTCGGGCGGCTGCGGAGGTACGCGGCGATCATGGTGAACATCTGCATCCTGGGCTCCCCTGGTTCGGTTCCGGCCGCTCGGTGCGACCTCCTCGCGCCGTTAGGGATCGGATCCGCCGGAGCCGTTGTTAGCCGCCCGGGTAGCAGTTCGGTTGGGGTCAAGGGGCGGCGGCGTTGCTGCTGTGCCGGGCCAGCACCGAGCGCAGGGTCCCGGCCAGGACGTCGGTGGTGAAGGGCTTGGCGATGAACGGCGCGCCGGCCTTGATGATGCCCTTCTTGATCGCGATGTCCTGGGGGATGCCGGAGATGTAGACGATCTCCATCTGCGGCCGCAGCGCACTCGCCGAGCGGGCCAACTCGCCGCCCGAGACGCCGGGCAGGCCGAGGTCGGTGAGCAGCACGTCGATGTTGCTGTCGAACACCCGGCAGGTGGTGATGGCGGAGACCGCGTCGTTGGCGGCCAGCACGTGGAAGCCGCGGATCTCGAGCATCTGCCCGGTCATCTCGCGCAGGTCCGGATCGTCCTCGACCAGGAGAACGACCGGGCCCTGGCTCGGCGCCGACGTGTTCCACATGGCCCTCTCCTCACCGCGGGTCCTTTTGACGCTAGCCACCGGAATGCGGCGAGGAAGGCGTTCGGTGGAATACCGCAGATAATTCTCAGTTTCCCTCGGCCCGGCCCAGCCGCCAGTAGCCCATGAACGCGACCGAGCCGCGGTCGACGCCGCACTCGGCGACCAGGTGCCGGCGCAGCGTCTTGATCACCGCGGCCTCGCCGGCCAGCCAGGCGTAGAACCGGCTCCGGTCGGTGACCGGCTCGGGCACCTCCCACAGCACGTCGTGGTCGACGTCCACGTCCTCGAGTGCGCCGTCCGGCGCGGGGGCCTGGTCGCCCAGGATGCGGCGCACCGCCGCGCGCAGGGCCGGGACCAGGCGCTCGCCGTGTGCCGCACCGCCGCGCGGCAGCCAGGTCACCCGGACGCCGGGCGGCGCGGTCACGTCCAGGATGTCGCCGGCCGCCGGAACCTCGAGCAGGGCCTCGCCGGTCGCGTCCGGTGGCAGGCAGGCGAGGATCGAGCAGATCGCCGGCACCGCGGTCTCGTCGCCGCCGAGCAGCAGGGTGTCGGTGTGCGCGGGCGGGTGGAAGTCGATGCCGCCGTGCGCGCCGTCGTGGTCGGCGTTCGGCCCGAGCAGGCAGGCGACCGAGCCGGGCCCGGCCTCGCTGGCCCAGCGCGACGCCGGGCCGTGCACCCCGTGCAGCACCATGTCGACGTCCACCTCGCGCAGGCCGGGGCGTACCGCCCGGACCGTGTACGTGCGGATCGGATTGCGCTGCTCCTCGGGCAGCCCGCGCCATGCGGTGTACCAGTCCGGCCCGGTCGGCAGGTGGGCGAGCCCGGCGCCGGGCAACGGCGGGATCAGCTTGATCCGCTGGTCGAAGCCGTTGTCGGCGAACCGGTCGAGATCGTCGCCGGTGAACGTGACCCGGACGAAGTTCGGGCTCAGTCGCTGGACCTGCCGCACTTCGGTGGTGAAGAACCGCCACGCCTGTGTCACCCGGACCTCCTCTGATTTAGGCATGCCTAACCTAACCGATGATCGCCTGGGCGGGTGATGCGGTCCCCGCCGGCGGCCGCCATCCTGGAGCCGAGCGAGTGGAGGGGGCCCGTTTTGTCGCGCTGGTTGCGCCTTGCCATGCCCGTCGTGCTGGTCACCGCGAGTGCCGGATGCCGCAGCGCACCGCCCGAGCCGGCGGGGCCACCGCCGCAACCGGTCACCGGTGTCCGGGTCGACGGCAACCGCCTGGTCGACCAGGCCGGGCGGACCGTGCGGCTGCGCGGCTTCAACCACGCCGGCGGCGAGTACACCTGCATCGAGGGTGACGGCCTCTTCGACACCGGTGACGAACGGGCACCGGACACCGCGGTGCTGGCGGCCATGCGCCGGTGGCGTGGCGCCAACGCGGTCCGGGTGCCGCTGAACGAGCAGTGCTGGCTGGGGCTGCCCGCGGCGCCGGCCGCGTTCGCCGGGGAGAAGTACCGGGCCGCGGTGCGCGACCTGGTGCGGCGGCTCAACGAGAACGGCTTCGTGGCGATCCTCGACCTGCACCGCAGCGCGCCCGGCAGCGGCGTCTCCAAGGAGCAGGAGCCGATGCCCGACCGCGACCACAGCCCGGAGTTCTGGCGCTCGGTGGCGGCCACGTTCCGCACCGGGGCGGTGGTTTTCGACCTGTTCAACGAGCCTTACCCGTACGCCGAGACGGACACCGAGCGGGCCTGGCGGTGCTGGCGGGACGGCGGCTGCACGCAGACCTCGGAGAACACCGGCGAGCCCTATGTGGCGGCCGGGATGAACGAACTGATCGCGGCGGTCCGCGGCACCGGCTCGACGGCCGTGGTGCTGGCCGGCGGCATCCACTGGGCCGAGGGGATGACCGGCTGGCTGAAGTACCGGCCCGAGGACCCGGCCGGGCAGCTGGCCGCGTCCTTCCACGCGTACTCGTTCAACGAGTACTGCGCCGACCTGCGCTGCTACGACCGCGACCTGGCGCCGATCGCGGCGCAGGTGCCGCTGGTGGCCGGCGAGGTCGGGCCCACCCTGACGGTCGGCTCGGCCGGCGTGGACGACCGCTGCCCGAGCACCGCGGTCCGGGCCGACGGCTGGGCGCCGCTGACCCTGGACTGGCTGGACCGGCACGGCGCCGGCTGGACCGCGTGGAGCTGGAACCCGTGGGGCGACTGCTGGTCGCTGGTGCGGAACTGGGACGGCGAGCCGACGCCCCGCTGGGGTGCGGAGGTGAAGCGCCGGCTCGCCGCGACCTGATGCCGTTACCGCCCGTCGGTGCCGCCCCGCGGGGTCGGCACCGCGGCCCCGTTCTCGATCCCGTTGGCGCGCGCCTTGACCGGTCCGTGGTGCGCCTTGACCGGGGTGTTCGACGACTTCACCGGTGCCGCTGCGGACGAGGTGTACAGGGTCGAGGCCGCACCGGCGGCCTTGGGGGGTAGCGCCGGGGGCACCGTGGCCGACCCGAACGCCGGTGCGGGCCGCTCGTCGGCACCGTCCAGCAGCGCGAACGGGTCGTCGTCCGGCGGGGTGGCGCCGTTCGCCCCCTCGCGGGCACCGGGGACCAGGCCACCGGCGCTTTTGGGAGCGTTGACGAGGACGCCGCTGACGTTGCCGGCCACCACCTCGCCGAGTTCGGTGAGCGCCCGGGCCACCCCGGCCCGGGTGCTGCGCCGGTAGTCGGCCACCAGCAGCACGTGGTCGCTGTGCGTGGCCAGCGCGATCGCGTCCGAGACGCTGAGCACCGCGGCCGAGTCCAGCACCACCACGTCGCACTGCTTGCGCAGGGTGCGCAGGATCCGGCCCAGCCGCGGGCCCTCCAGCAGGTCGGTGACCCGGTCGGCGCCGGCGCCCGCGGGAAGCACCCACAGCCGCGGCACCGGGCCCTTCTGGAGCGCGTCGTCCAGCGCCACCTCGCCGGACAGCACGCCGGTCAGCCCGCGCTCGTCGCCCAGGCCGAACATCGTGTGCTGGGCCGGGTGGCGCAGGTCGGCGTCGACCAGGATGACCGTGCGGCCGGCCTGGGCCATGGCCAGCGCCAGGTTGGCGGCGGTGGCGCTGCGGCCCTCGCCCTCGTGCGCGCTGGCCACCAGCACCGAGCCGGCGGCCTCCCGGGCCAGCAGCGGCTGCAGGCGCGAGCGCAGATAGCGGTACGACTCGGCGGTCGGCGACTCGGGCGCGCGCAGCAGCACCGGCCGGCTCGCGTCCGGGCCGTGCGGACGGCGCGAACGCGGCACGGTGGCCAGCACGGTGAGCCCGGTGATCTTCTCGAGGTCGGCGCGGCCGCGGACCCGGTCGCTCATCCGGTCGCGCACCAGCGCCGTGCCGACGCCCAGCAGCAGGCCCAGCACCAGGCCGATGCCGGTGTCGATCCAGACCGGACGGGCCTGCGGCTGGTCCGGGTGGTACGCCGGGGTGACCAGGGTGGCGTGCGCGTTCGCGGTGGCCGACGCGGTCGCCTTCTCGGCCGCGGTCGCGGTCTTGGACTGCTGCGCCAGCTCGCCCGAGTTGCGGTAGTCCACGTACGCCTCGGCCAGCGCCTGCGCCCGCCGCTGCGCGGTGTCCGCGTCCGGCGCGTCGTAGGCGAACGTGAGCACGTTCGCGTCCGGCGCCACCGACACGGTCAGCCCGTCGGCCAGGTCGCCCGGGTCCAGCCCGAGCCGGTTCGCCGCGGGGCGCACCACCAGGCCGGACTGGGCCAGTTCCTTCTCGGTGCCCATCTCGGGCTGCAGCGGTGTCGTGTTCGCCCGCACCCGGGCCTCGACCACCACGATCGCGGCCGAGCGGTACTCGGTGGGTGCCAGCATGCTGACCCCGTAACCCGCCGCCATGACCACGACGGTCACCAGCACAATCCACAGCCCGTACACGCGCAACAACCGCGCCGGGCCCCCGTTCGCCGTCATGCCGGCCTGCCTCCTGCCGAGTTGATCTTTACCGGGCTCCGCCGTCCGGTGGCCAACCGCTCCACCATCGCGACGTACGGGATCTGCTGCCGATCCCAGGCGAGCCGCTCACGCACCGCGCGCTCGCCGTTCGCTGCCAGCCGGTGCCGCCGCCCCGGGTCGGCCAGCAGCGCGTCCATCCGTTCCGCGAACGCGACCACGTCGCCCTTGGCGACCAACTCGGCCGCGTCCGCGCCCATCAACCGGGTCTCGGCCACGTCGAACGCGACGAACGGCAGCCCGAACGCCATGTACTCCATCGCCTTCACCGGGGTCACGAACTCCTCGAGGTTGGGCTCGAGGCCCAGGTCCGCGGTGCTCAGGTGGTCGTAGACCTCGTCCCGGGTGACCCAGCCCGGGAAGCTCACCCACTCGCCGAGCCGGTGCTCGGCGACGTACCGCTCGGCGAGCGGCACGTAGTCGCCGACGCCCACGAAGGTGAACTGCGTGTCGGTGCGGCCCAGCCGGTGGACCAGGTGATCGATCGCCGCCACGGCCAGGTCGATACCGTCCTGCGGGCCCATCATCCCGGCCAGCACGGCCAGGTGCCGGTGGCCGCGGCGCAGTTCCGGGCGCTCCGGCCGCGGGGTGACGTCGGCCAGCCGCGGCCCGTTGCCGACCACGGTGATCCGCTCGTCCGGCAGGCCGCCGCGGCGCATCGCCACCTCGCGGACCGCGCCGTTGACCGCCACCACCTGGTCGGCGGTGCGCAGGCTGGCCCGCTCGAAGAAGCGCAGCAGCCGGTACATGGTGCCCTCGGTGCTGTGGTAGCGGGCCTCGTAGATCTCGGGGGAGAGGTCCTTGAAGTCGAACACCACCCGCTTGCCGAGCAGCTTGAGCGGCCCGGCCAGCAGGAAGTAGATGTCCGGGGTGCTGGACACCTGCACCACGTCGACGCCGCCGGAGAACATCGCCCGTACCGTGAGCACGGCCGCGGCCAGCAGCGACCACGCGTACTCGGCCATGAACCCCAGCTTGCTCACCCCGTCGCGGGCCGGGTAGTCGAACACCCGGACCTGCGGGTTCTCCCGGTTGGCCGGGTCGCGGCGGCAGATGACGGTCACCTGCATCCCGGCCGCCACCAGCGCCGAGGTGTGTTTTCGCAGCCGGTGGTCGCGGCCCAGCGCCACGTTCTCCACCATCAGCAGGACTCGGATGGGTCTGGTCAATTCGTCACCCGTTCCGGATGTGCGGTGCGCTCCGTCTCGCCGAGGTTGCGCAGGATGGCCAGCATCACCAGCAGGGCGTCGGCGGCGCCCCGGTAGGTGAGATGCGGGTCGAACAGCATGAGCAGGACGTTGGCCGCCACATAGGACGCCACCGCGAGGCCGACCGTGGAGACCACGCCGGCGGCCCGGCGGGCCGCGTCGATGCCGCGGCGCAGGCAGACCACAACCCAGGAGACGTACGCGGCCAGCAGTGGAATGCCGCCGCCCCAGAGCAGCCAGATGTAGCCGCTCTCGATCCACACCCAGCCGAACTCCTCGTGCGAGGCCGGTACCCGGGCCGACGGCCGCACGCCGAAGATCCAGTTGTGGTCGGCGTAGATGTGCGGCAGGAAGTAGGTGTTCAGGTTGTGCAGCCGGACGATCCAGCTGTCCGGCAGCCCGGACGCGCTCTGGAAGCCCAGCAGCCGGGTCTCGATCACCGGCCACATCACGATGCCGCCGAGCAGAAGCAGCGGCAGCGCGTATCCGACCAGCCTGGTGGCCTTGGTGATGAGCACGATCGCGGCCATCGCGGTCAGCATGCCCATCACGGTGGAGAACTCGCCGGCGCCGAGCGCGCCGAACACGCAGATCAGCACCGCCCCGCCGAGCAGCCAGCGGTGCCGGTTGCCGTTGAGCAGCAGGCCGATGGCCAGGGCCAGGTTGAGGATCGCCAGGTCGGCGACGGCGGCGGCCAGGGCCAGTGTGGAGCTGCCCCGGCCGATCGACAGCACCCGCTCGGCGCCGAACGGCGCGTACAGCAGGGTGAGCAGCTTGGGCACGCCGAACAGGTCGAGCGACTGGAGGATGCCGATCACGCTGACGATGCAGGACGAGACGATCGACAGCACCACCGCGCGCATCGCCTGCCGCCGGTCGGTGAGGCTGAACCGGATGATGAAGTAGACCGCCAGGTACTTCCAGAGCACGATGGCGTACTGGTAGTCGTCGGCGATGATCTCGCGGCTGCGGGCACCCATCATGGCCAGCGGCACCACCGAGGTGAACACCGCGAGCCCGATCAGCGACCAGTCGATCGCGTTCATCGACGGCATCCGGAAGGTGCCGACCCGCAACCTGACCAGCCACCGCACCGCCAGCGCCAGACCGACCAGCACGGCCAGGGCCTCGTTGGGGCGCAGCACCGGCATCAGCGTGCCGCGGTCGATCCCGGCGGTCAGCGGGGTCAAAAAGATCAGCAGGTACGCCGCGGTGGCCGGCCACACGTAAACGCAGGCGCCCACGATCCCGGCCGCCACCACGATCCCGGCCGCGACCGGGTTGAGCCCGGCCAGCGCGCCGAGCCCGGCCGTCGCCACCAGTAGCGCCAGGCTGGCCAGCGGCCCCGCGTCCCGGCGCGGCCGGCGGATCCGCCGCCCCCGCAGGCCCAGTCTTGAGTGGCCCGGTCCTGAGCGGCCCAGCTTGGCCCGCACCGACTCGGTGATCCAGCGCAGCTCCGGCGCGTCCAGCCAGGCCTGCACCCCGAAGTAGACGACCGCGCCCACCACGGCCGCGGCCAGCACCCCGAGCACGCCGCCCGCGCCGCCGCCGACCAGCCCGGTCAGCACCCGGCCGACCAGGTAGGCGGGGCCGGCCATGAGCAGCGCCACGCCGCCGATCCGCAGCACCGGCCGGGCCAGCGGCTCGCGGCCCGGTCCGAGGTCGCGCAGCAGCCGGGCCACCAGCACCGCGGCGCCGACCAGGGTGCCGGCCGTCATCGACAGGCCGAGCACGGCAAGCACCGCCGGCCCGTCCAGCGCCGGTGCCACGCACGCGCCGGCCACGCACACGCCGAGCTGAGCGAGCATCGCGTACATCGGGGTGCGGGTGTCCTCCCGCGCGTAACAGGCGTAGGTGGCGACCAGGAACGCGGTCTCGCCGAGCACACCGACCGCGAGCGCGCCCAGCGACGCCGCGATCAGCGCGGTGCCGGCGTCGGTGGCGAACCCGCCGTACGCGATGGCCTGCGCGATCGGTTCCCGGATCGACAGGTAGCCGGCCGCCGCGGGCACCGCGATGAAAAGGGCGAACACCAGCCCGTTCACGAACGTGTCGCGGAACGCGGCCCGGTCGCCGGCGGCGTGCAGCCGGGCCAGCCGGGGGGCCAGCGAGAGCGCCACCGGGGTGGCGCCCAGCGCGATCGGCAGGAAATAGAAGTTCATCGCGAGCTGGAACGCGACCACGCCGCCGGCCACCCGGTTCGCGAACACCAGCAGGATCAGCAGCTGGAGCGCGGCGAGCGCGGCCTGGCCCAGCGACGGCAGCGACCGGCCGAGCACCTTGCGCACCTCGGGGTCGCGCCAGCCGCGCCGGGGCCGCAGCCGCACCCCGGCCCGGCGCGCGCCATACCACTGCGCCGCCGCGTGCAGGCCGACCGCGCCGGTGGTGCCGAGGCCGAGCAGCAGCAGCGCCCCGGTCGGCGCCTGCTCGAGGCCGCCGATCCCGGGGTAGAGCACCGCCACCAGCGCCAGCACCACGACGATGCCGATGTTCTCCAGCGACGGCGCGGCCGCGGCCAGGGCGAACCGGCCGTGCGCGTTCATCGCCGCGCCGGCCGTGGCGACCAGGCCGTACAGCGGGATCTGCGGCAGCAGCATGAGCACCAGCAGCATGCCGGTGCGGGCCTGGCCGCCGGGCGCGGCCAGGTGCAGCGCGACCGGCGCGATCAGCAGGGCCAGCGGGGTGAGCGCCGCGGCGCCCACCCCGACGATGCCGAGGAACCCGCCGGCCACCCGTTCCGCGCCGGCCCGGTCGGCGGTGTCGACGTGCCGGACCAGCGCGGGGATGAGTAGCGAAGACAGCATCGAGCCGCCCAGGAACCCGTAGAAGACCAGGTTGGGCAGCGAGTTGGTGAACTGGTAGGTGTTGGCGAACAGGGTGGCGCCGAGGACCGCGGCGATCACCACGCCGCGGATCACCCCGGTGCCCCGGCTGATCGCCGTCCAGACGGCGACCGTCATCGAGTCGCCGACGGCGGCCGCCGGCGACTCGATCGGTGTGTCCGCGACCGCCTCCGGGCGGTCGCGGACGGGGGCGACCGTCATCCTGAGCTCACCTTGGCATGCCCTTCTGGCCCTAGGCCCGCTTCGCTCGCTCCGGTGCAGTCGGTCATGCCGCGCCGCGTCGCAGCTGGGCGGGAAGCGTCCGGACCAGGATGGAGATGTCCAGCCAGAGGCTCTGCCGGCGCACGTACTCGACGTCGAGCGCGAGCGCCTGCGGCATGGTCAGCATGTTGCGGCCGCTGACCTGCCACAGCCCGGTGAGTCCCGGCCGGGTCTGGAACCGGGCCAGCGCCTCGGGCTGGAACAGCGCCGCCTCCCAGGCGAGCACCGGCCGCGGGCCGACCAGCGACATCTCGCCCTTCAGCACGTTCACCAGCTGCGGCAGCTCGTCCAGGCTGGTCCGGCGCAGCCAGCCGCCGAGCGGGGTGACCCGGGGGTCACCGTCCAGCTTGTACAGTCCGTTGACCCGTTCGGTGCCGGTGCCGTCCGAGGTGAGCATCCGGCTCACGTAGGCGCGGTGGGCGGCGTCGCTGTTGCCGACGCTCATCGAGCGGAACTTGTACATGGTGAACGGCCGCTGGTGCAGGCCGAGCCGCTCCTGCCGGAAGACCGCGGGGCCGGGCGAGGTGAGCCGGACCGCGAGCCAGAGCGCCGCCAGCAGCGGCGACAGCAGGAGCAGCCCGAGCCCGGCCAGGGCCAGGTCGAGCGCCCGTTTCATGACCGTTCCCGCAGCTCGGCGACGCGTTTCCCGACGTCCGGCAGGTCGGCTACGGCGCGGTGGGCCACGGCCGGGTTCCCGTACGCGACCATGCCGGCCGGGACGTCGCGGGTGACCACCGACCCGGACCCGATGATGGCGCCCTTGCCGATCCGGACGAACGGCAGGATCGTCACGTTGACCCCGATCTGCGCGCCGGCCTCGATGGTCGGGCCGGTCATCAGCTCGGCCGACCGCTCGTCGCCGGGGTACAGGTCGTTCGCGATGGTCACCCCGGGCGCGAGGAACACGTCGTCCTCGAGCACGGTGTACTGCGCCACGTAGCAGTTCGAGTGGATCTTGACGCGGTTGCCGATCCGGCAGCCGTAGTCGATCACCGTGTTGCTCCACACGCTGACGTCTGCGCCGATCTCGTTCTGCTCCCGGATCACCACGCCGTGCCCGGTCTGCAGGCCCGCGCCGATCCGGCTGCCGTCGTAGAGCACCGTGCCGCTGCGCAGCCGGGCGTCCGGCCCGAGTTCCAGCGGCCCGGCACCCGCGCGGGTGACCGGATAACCGACGATGACCCCGTCGTCGGCCCTCATAATGGGGTCCTCTGGGGTTTTCCGCCGCGGGTAAGCACAGTCTTCACGGCGTCTCCACCGCCTCGACCAGCACCTCGCAGACCCGGTCCACCTGCGACCGGCTCATGTGCGGGAACAGCGGCAGCGAGAACTGCTCGCCGGCGGCCTGTTCGCTGACCGGCAGCGGGCCGGTCGCGTAGCGCTGCAACGGCGGCTGCTGGTGGCAGGGGACCGGGTAGTGCACGCCGGTCTGGATCCCGGCCGCGGCGAGCACGCCCTGCACCCGGGCCCGGTCCGTCACCCGCACCACCATCAGGTGATATACGTGCCGGGCCAGCGGGGCCACCTCGGTGAGCCGCACGCCCGAACCGGCCAGTTCCTTGCGGTAACGGTCGGCGAACGCGATTCGCGCCTCGGTCCACTCCTCGTTCCTGGACAGCTTGGCACCGAGCGCGATCGCCTGGAGGGCGTCCAGCCGGCTGTTGGTGCCCACGAACGAGTGCTCGTAGTGGTTGGCCCCGCCGGTGCGGCCGTGGTTGGCCAGGCTGCGCACCTTCTCGGCGAGGTGGGCGTCGCCGGTGACCACCGCGCCGGCGTCGCCGAACGCACCCAGGTTCTTGCCGGGATAGAAGCTGAAGCACCCGGCCACGCCGAACGAGCCGGCCCGCCGGTCGCGCCACTCGCCGCCGTGCGCCTGGGCGGCGTCCTCGACCAGCGGGATGCCGGCCTTGTCGGCGACCGCGAGCAGGCCGTCCATGTCGGACATGTTGCCGTAGAGGTGGACCGCGATCACCGCGCTGGTGCGCGGGGTGATGGCCGCGGCCAGCAGGTCCGGCGTCATCAGCAGTGAGTCCGGGTCGACATCGACGAAGGCAGGAGTCGCGCCGACCCGGACCACCGCGGCGGCGGTGGCGATGAACGTGTTGGCGGGCACGATCACCTCGTCGCCGGGGCCGATGCCGAGCGCCTGCAGGGTGATCTGCAGGGCGTCGGTGCCGTTGGCGACGCCGACCGCGTGGCCGGTGTCGCAGTACTGGGCGAACCGGGTCTCGAAATCGGCGACCGCGGCGCCGCCGACGTAACGGCCCTGGAGCAGGGCCTCGATGTACGGGGTCTGAATGTCCGGCCACACCTCGTGTGCCATGGCGCTGAGGTCGGTGAACGGAACTTCGGTGACAGGCTGCATGGCAGTTCCTCGCAGTCGTGGCGGGGGCTGGATCGGGATCACGCGGTGACCGGCGCCCGGAGCCGCTGCCCCGGCACCGGGACGAGCCCGGACGCGCCGGCGTCGCCGGCGATCTCGCTGATCAGCACCTTGCGTTCCTGGGCCAGGGAGAGCTGGGCAGCCTCGATGACCTGTACGACGGCGAGCCCGCTGGCGCCGTCGGTGCGCGGTTGCGCGCCGGTCGTCAGGCAGTCGACGAAGTGCCGGGCCTGGACGGCGAGCGGTTCGTCGAACCGGACCACCGGCGAGGTGACCGGTCCGTGGTGGTACTGCATGGCGCCGGATCCGCCGCCGGTGCCGCCCTCGGTGCCGCGGCGGACCGCTTTGTCGTGGACGCGGATCCGCTCCTCGGCATTCGTGTCGTCGTACACGGCCATCTTTTTGGAACCGACCGCGGTGATCAGCCGGACCTTGCGCGGGTCCAGCCAGCTCACGTGGATGTGCGCCTGCACACCGATGTCGTCGTAGCCGAGCTGGAGGTGCGCGACGTCCTCGAACGCCGGGTCGATGTGCCGGGCGCCCCACGCCTGCACCGAGGTCGGCGTGGCACCGAGCACGTGGTTGGCGATCGAGATGTCGTGCGGCGCCAGGTCGAACACCACGTTGACGTCGCTCTGGTAGAGCCCCAGGTTGAGCCGGGAGCTGTCCAGGTAGTACAGGTCGCCGAGCTCGCGCGACTGGATCAGCTCGCGGAGCATCCAGACCGCGCCGTTGTATTCGAACGTGTGCCCCACCATGAGCGTGACCCCGGCCTCCTTGGCCGCCTGGATCAGCTCCTCGGCTCCGGCCGCCGTGGTGGCCAGCGGCTTCTCGATGAGCACGTGCTTGCCGGCCCGGATGGCAGCCAGCCCCAGCGGGACGTGCGTGGCCGGCGGGGTGGCGATCACGACCGCGTCGACGTGCGGAAGCGCCGCCTCCAGCGAGGTGAACCCCTCGCCGGTCGCCAGCAGGTGTGCCATGCCGGAGAGCAGTGGCAGCCGCGCGTCGATGGCGACGACCCGGGTCACCCCGGGGGTGGCGCGCATGACGCGAAGTTGTTTCGAGCCCCAGTAGCCGACACCCACCACGCCGACCCGAATCTCGTGTACGGGCGGTACCCCACGACCGCCCGGCCGATCGCCGCTGCTGTCCGAACCGGACACCTGCGTCTCTGAGCTCATGTTCGTCCCCTCGGAATTGCTGCACCCTCAGGACTCCGAGGGTGCCGGGAGGAGTATTTCCGTGGCCCTAAACGTGGTGAAGTCCCCATCCGAGGGAGTGGGAATGGCCCATTCGGACGAGGTCCTTATGAGCTCGACTCGCATGACCATGGAAATAGGCACGTCAGGTACGGTTCTTTCGCCGCGTGAATGTGGAGGTCCCCTTTAGATCACGAAATTGCCGGTGTTGCAGGTTCACCCCCATTGTGTCCACATTCGACCCACTGTCAGATATCTGCTACTTGCCCAGCGGTACTGGTCGTGCAACCTGGCACAGTCCACACCGCCCGTCACAGCCGAGGAGCCGTGACCATGAAAGAGGCTTCCCATTGGGGCCGTAAGCTGGCCTTATGCGGGTTTTCGGCGATGCTCGTCTCCGTCGTACTCGCCGCACCGACGGCCGCGCAGGCATCCCTGCTCAAACCGCTCGCCGTCACGTTCACGTTCGACGACGCCGTCACCGACCAGCTGACCGGGCAGGAATTGCTCGAGCAGCACGGCATGGTCGGAACGTTCTATGTCAACTCGTCGTTTGTCGGCCAATCGGGTTACATGACCCGTGCTCAATTAGATGAACTTGAAACCAACGGACATGAAATCGGAGGTCACACGGTAAGTCACCAGGACCTCACCACGCTGGTCTCGGCGGAACAGAACAGGCAGATCTGCGCCGATCGAAACCAGCTGCTGTCCTGGGGATATTCGGCGACATCGTTTGCTTATCCATTCGCCAATTTCGATAACGACATCAAGGTCGTGGCCCAGAACTGCGGGTACAACACCGCCCGCGCGGTCGGCGACCTCTGGAACGCGACCGACTGCACCGACTGCCCGGCCGCGGAGACCGTGCCGCCGCTGGACGCCTACGCGGTCCGCACCCCGGACGACGTCACCACCGCCACGACGCTCGCCCAGCTCAAGGAGTCGGTGGTCCGGGCCGAGATCGTCGGCGGCTGGCTGCCGTTCAACCTGCACCACCTGTGCGCCACCAACTGCCCGGCCGAGTCCATCTCGCCGGCGGTGTTCGAGGACTTCCTCGACTGGCTGCAGCCGCGGGTGCTGATCGGCACCACGGTCAAGACCGTGCACCAGGTGGTCGGCGGCACGGTCCAGGCGGCGGTCACCCCCACCGCGCCGGCGCCGCCGGGCGACCCCGGGGTGAACACGGTCCGCAACCCGTCGCTCGAGACGGTCAGCCCGTACGACGCCAACCTGCCGGACTGCTGGAACTCGGCCGGCTACGGCACCAACACGGTGACACAGACCCGGGTGACCGACGCGCACACCGGCACGTACGCCTCCAGGATCGAGGTGACCGCGCGGACCGACGGCGACGCCAAGCTGATCCCGCGGTTCGACCTCGGGCACTGCTCGATCCAGGTGGCACAGGGCCGCACCTACCAGGTGAGCGCCTGGTACAAGTCGGACGTCTCGGTGTTCTTCACGATGTACCAGCGCAATGAGGTGGGCCAGTGGAGCTACTGGACGCAGAGCCCTCGGCTCGCCGCCCAGGGCAGCTGGACCCAGGCCAGTTGGGTGACCCCGGCACCGCCGACCGCCGCCGTGGCGATCAGTTTCGGTCTCACGATCGACAGCGTGGGCACGCTCACCACCGATGACTACGGCTTCGCCGACCACCCCCTCGGCCCCGCGCCGGACGGGGTCAACGCCCTGGTCAACCCGTCGCTGGAGACGAACGGGACGGACGGGTTCCCGCACTGCTGGACGGGAACCGGCTACGGCGCCAACACGCCGGTGTGGACCCGGGTGACCGACGCGGCACACGGCTCGTACGCGCAGAAGCTGGAACTCACCAGCCGCACCGACGGCGACGCGAAGCTGATCCCCGGCTGGGACGCCGGTAACTGCGCGCCGCTGGTCAGCCCCGGCAAGACGCTGACGCTGTCGGTGTCCTACAAGGGCACCCAGCCGACGTTCTTCACCGTGTACCGGCAGGACACCAGCGGCAACTGGTCGTGGTGGACGCAGAGCCCGGCGTTCGCGGCCAGCGCCGCGTACACCACCGGCAGCTGGACCACCCCGGCCGTGCCGGCCGGCACCCGCGCGGTCACCTTCGGGCTGACGCTCGACGCGGTCGGCGAGGTGACGACGGACAACTACAGCCTGGTCAGCAACAGCTAGCGGAAGAGGGTGGGGCGCCGGTCAGCCGGCACCCCACCCACGGTTCAGTTCACCGGGCCGGCCGGTACGCGGCGACCAGCCGGTCCATCACCGTGTCGAGACGCTCGTCGACGACCTGCCGGGCGGGGTCCTCGTCGTACCAGGCCACGATCTCCCGGGCGCCCTGCTCGAACGGAATGGTCGCGAGGTAGCCGGGCACCACGGAGCGCAGCTTCGCGTTGTCGAAGATCATCGAGTGCGCCTTGTCGCCCAGCAGGCCCGCGCCCCAGTCCGGGTCGGCGGCGGCGATGGCGTCGGAGGGCACGTGCACGATGCGCGGGGCGACCCCGAGCGCGGCGCCGAGGGCCTCGGTGATCTGGTTCCAGGTCAGCGCCTCGTCGGAGGTGATGTGGAACGCCTCGCCGATCGTGCGCGGGTGGCCGAGCAGCGGCACGAAGCCCTTCGCGAAGTCCTCGTGGTGGGTCAGCGTCCACAGCGACGTCCCGTCGCCGTGCACGACGACCTCCTGGTTCCGGCGCATCCGGCCCAGGGCGGTCCAGCCGCCGTCGAGCGGCACGCTCGTCCGGTCGTACGTGTGCGACGGCCGGACGACGGTGGCCGGGAACCCGTCCTCCCGGTACGCGGCGACCAGCAGATCCTCGCAGTCGATCTTGTCCCGGGAGTACCGCCAGAACGGGTTCCGCAGCGGCGTCGACTCCACGACCGGAACCCGGGCCGGCGGCGTCTGATAGGCCGACGCCGAGCTGATGAAGACGTACTGACCCGTGCGCCCCCGGAACAGGTCGACGTCAGCCTGAACGTGCTGCGGGGTGAACGCCACCCAGTCGACCACCGAGTCGAAGGTCAGGTTGCCGAGGGCCTCCTTGACCGAGGCGGGGTCCCGGATGTCGCCGCGCAGCACCGTCGCCTCCTCGGGCACCGGCCGCGGACCACCGTCGCTCCGCTTGAGCAGGTAGAGCTCGATCCCGTGCTGCACGGCGAGCCGCGCGCAGGCCGAGCTGATGATGCCGCTGCCACCGATGAACAGAACCTTTTTCGCAGCCATGCCGCCCAAGCTAGTCCAGGCAGAACTCGTTGCCCTCGGGGTCGGCCATGATGATGTGGCCGGCGGCCAGTGGGGGAGCGGGCTCGTGGCGTTCGATGCGGGTGGCGCCCAGTTTGATCAGGCGGTCGGCCTCGGTCTCCAGGGCCGCCATCCGGTCGTCGCCGGCCAGGCCGGGTGCGGCGCGCACGTCGAGGTGGACGCGGTTTTTCGCCTGCTTGCCCTCGGGGACCTTCTGGAAGAACACGCGCGGGCCGGTGCCGGCCGGGTCGACCACGGCGTTGGCGTCGTTGTGCCGTTCCTCCGGGATGTTCATGGCTACCAGCGCCTGCTTCCACGAGTCGAAGCCGGGCGGCGGGTCCTGGACCTGGTAGTCGAGGGCTTCGGCCCAGAAGGCGCCCAGGCTTGCCGGGTCGGCGCAGTCGATGGTGATCTGAATGTCGCGGGCCATGTCAGTTCCTCTCCAGGCGGAGGTCGCGCAGCAGGCAGACCTCGGCCAAATGGTGAATCATCTCGCGGTTGATGTGCAGGACCAGCGCGGCCATCGGGTAGTCGGCGTAGGCGCCCTCGGCCGGGCCGCACGGGCGGGCCAGGCCCTCCTCGCCGAGCGATTTCACGCCGGCCAGCCAGGCCGCGTACTCGGTGTCGAGCTGGGCCAGAGCGTCGGCGGCCGTCGCGGCGTACGGGAAAATCTCGTAGTTGGTCTTCTCCCGGCCGAAGTGGGACGCGCTGCGCATCGCGAGCACGCCGACGATGACGTGGGCCAGGCGCCAGGAGATGGTGGTGACCGGCGGCGGGTCGGGCTCCGGGAACGCGAAGTCGATGGTGGGCGGACCGGTGGCCTGCGGGTGCACGTTCCAGCTGCCGGGCACCGGTTCCCAGAAGTACTCGTCGTCGGTGAGCCCGTCGAGCCTCGGCCGCAACTGTTTGGTCCAGTGCCAGTCGAGCTGGTCACGGAGCTGATCGTTCCAGGTCAGGTCGGTCATGATCCCATCTTGCCCGCAATACCGGACAGGATCGTTCCTAGATTGGTGAAACGATGGGGTCCATGAGCGTGGAGGCGACCACCGAGCGGGTGTTGCGGCTGCTGGCGCTGCTGCAGCGGCGGCCGTCCTGGACCGCCGCCGACCTGGCCGCCGAACTGGGCGTGACCGACCGCTCGGTGCGCCGGGACGTGGAGCGGCTGCGCACGCTCGGCTATCCGGTGCACGCGACCGCGGGCGTCGGCGGCGGTTACCAGCTGGGCAGCGGCACCCGGCTGCCGCCGCTGCTGCTGGACGACGACGAGGCGATCGCGACCGCGGTCTCGCTGCGGCTGGCGTCCGGCGGCACGGTCGCCGGCGCGGGCGAGGCGGCACTGCGGGCGCTCGCGAAACTCGATCAGGTGATGCCGGCCCGGCTGCGCGCCGAGGTGCGCGCGGTGCACGGCGCCACCGAAACGCTGACCGTCCCGGCCGCCCAGATCGATCCGGAGCTGCTGGTCACGCTGGCCCGGGCCTGCCGGGACGCGGTGCGGGTGCGGTTCTCGTACGCGGGGCGCGGCGGCGCCGACCGGGAGCGCACGGTCGAGCCGGTCCGGATGGTCACCACCGGCCGGCGCTGGTACCTGATGGCCTGGGACGTCGACCGGGCCGACTGGCGCACGTTCCGGCTCGACCGGATGCGCGAGGTCACGGCCACCACGTGGCGGTTCCGGCCGCGCGAGCACCCGGACCCGGTGGCCTACGTGCAGCGGGCGGTGGCCGAGTCGCCGTACCGGTACGTCGCCCGGGTGCGGCTGCATGCACCGGCAGACCGGGTACGCGAGTTCGTGCCGCCGCAGGTGGGGCGGGTCGAGGAGGACGGCGACGAGTGGTGTGTGCTGATCTCCGGCGGCGACCAGCTGGACTGGCTGGCCGTGCACGTGGCCCGGCTCGGGTTCGAGGCCGAGGTGCTGGAGCCGCCGGAGCTGCGCGAGGCCGCGGCCCGGATGGCGCAGCGGCTGGCGGCGATGGCCGGCCCGGCCAGCCCCGGCCCGGCCAGCCCCGGCCCGGCCAGCCCTGAATCAGGGCAGCGTGGTCAGGAACTCGATGAGCGGGCGTAGCTCGGCCGGGACCGCGGGATCGGCGACCGAACCGTGCCAGCGCCGGCCGCCGCGTTCGATGGTCAGCTCGTAGCTCATCAGGTCGGCGCCGGCCGGCAGCGGCGGCCGGGCGGTGCCGAGCCGGCCCAGGTCGATCGCCTCGATCAGCTGGACCAGGCGGGCCGCGTCGGCCGGAGGCAGCTGGGTGGAGTCTGCCCGCACGTGGACGGCGCGGCCGGCGAACCCGCCGGACCGGTGCAGCTCGGCTCGTACGCGATCGGTCACCCCCTCAACCTACCCAGTCGGCGCTCGCGGCGCCTGCGATGATCACGAGGTGACTCTCGAATCGCAGCGCGCGCACATGCTCACCGGCCGGATGTACAACGACCTCACGCCGGAACTCGTCCAGGCCCGCCAGGACACCGTGCTGCTGACCACCGGGTACAACGACAGCTTCGGCCGGCCGCAGGCGGAGCGCGAGGCGATCCTGCGGCGGCTGCTGCGGGCGGTGGGCGAGGGCTGCCACTTCGAGCCGACGTTCCGCTGCGAGTTCGGCTTCAACATCAGCGTCGGCGACCACTTCTACGCGAACTTCGACTGCGTGCTGCTCGACGGCGGCGGCATCACGATCGGTGACCACGTCCTGTTCGGGCCGCGGGTCGGTGTCTACACCAGCAATCACGCGATCGACGCGGCCGAGCGGGTGGCGGGCGGCTGTTACGCCAAGCCGGTCACGATCGGCGACCACGTCTGGGTCGGCGGCGACGTGGTCATCAACCAGGGCGTGACGATCGGTGCCGGCTCGATCGTGGGGTCGGGCAGCGTGGTCACCCGTTCGGTACCGGCCGGGGTGATCGCGGCCGGCAACCCGGCCCGGGTGCTGCGGCCGATCACCGAGGCGGACCGGACCGGATACCAGCCCTAGACAATCGCGGGTTTCGGCAGCTCGGCGAGCCAGTCCGGGACGGCGGTGCGGAAGTCGTCGCCGACCGGGAGGGCCGGGTCACGCAGCGCACGCTGCCAGGCCAGCGCCTTGGAGACGCGGCCGACGCGGCAGGCCAGCGTCGCCGAGCGCCGTAACTCACGCTGGGTGCCGAGGTCCGACCAGGATTCCAGGTACGCGTCGCGGAGTCGCACCAGTTCGGGGGCGTCGCGGTCGACGCCCAGGAACCAGGCCGCCGACGAGAGCGACGCGAGCAGGACCCCGAACGGATGCGCCACGCTGGCGTCGCCCCAGTCGAAGAAGCGGAAACCGTCGTCCGGCTCGGGGAAGACGTTGGCGTCGCTCAGGTCGTCGTGCTGCAGCGACGCGGGCAGGCCGTCGGCGGCGAGTTCGGCGCACCACCGCTCGAACTCGGTGGACTCCAGCGCCGCGATCCGGTCCGGGCCGAGGGCCTCGCGGACGTCCGGGTCGGCGAGCAGGTCACGCAGGTGGGCGGGCAACAGGGGCACACGTACGTCGGGGACGCCCAGCGCGACCAGGTCGTCCGCGCGTACGGTCAATGATCTTTGCAGTTGGGCGTAGGCCCGCAGCATGTCCGCCCAGGTCTCCACCAGCCGGTCCGGGTCGATCACCTCGCGCAGCGTGGGCCCGGCGTCGGCGGTGATCAGCCAGCCGCGCGCGGTGTCGACGGCGAGCGGGGCCAGCACGGCACCGGGCAGCCAGCCGGCCAGGGCGGTGGCGAGACCGGCCTCGTACGCGCACTCCGCGGTGTTGGCCTTGAACCAGCGGGGACCCGCCGCGGTCGGCGCGCGATGCGTCACCGACCAGGGCCGCACCCGGACCTCCTCGATCGGGCCGGTCGCCGGGGTGCCCAGAGCCGCCAGGGTCGCGGCGAACCACTCATTGGCGGTCGCCCGCCACTGCGGGTCGTGCCAGTCGTTGCTGCGCGGGGCGGTAGTCATCGACCGCAACGATAGCGGTGGGGACGGCCTCGCCGCCCCCACCGCTGTCATCAGTGCTGTGCCGTCATCGCGGCGTCTGGAGCAGACGGTTCGGGGAACTGGTGCCCGGGCTGGTCACCTTGTTGGCGACCGCGTTGGTGGTCAGCCAGGAGGCCACCTGCGCCGGGGTGAACGACGGGTTGGCCTGCAGGACCAGGGCGGCGGCGCCGGCCACGTGCGGCGAGGCCATCGACGTGCCGCTGATCGTGCTGGTCGCGGTCGTCGTGGTGTACCACGCCGAGGTGATCGACGTGCCCGGCGCGAAGATGTCCAGGCAGCTGCCGTAGTTCGAGAACGACGACCGCGCGTCGGTCCGGGTGGTCGCGCCCACGGTGATCGCGGTCGGGACCCGGGCCGGCGAGGAGTTGCAGGCGTTGGTGTTGCTGTTGCCGGCGGCCACCGCGTAGCTGATGCCGGCGGCGATCGAGTTGCGCACCGCGGTGTCCAGCGTGGTGCTGGCGCCGCCGCCGAGGCTCATGTTGGCCACGGCCGGCTTCTGGGCGTTCTGGGTCACCCAGTTCACGCCGGAGATGACGCCCGCGGTGGTGCCGCCGCCGGTGCAGCCGAGCACCCGTACGCCCACGAGCCGCACGGCTTTGGCCACACCGTAGGTGTTCCCGCCGACCGTGCCCGCCACGTGCGTGCCGTGCCCGTTGCAGTCGGTGGCGTTGCTGTCGTTGTTGACGAAGTCGTACCCGTGCGCTGCCCGCCCGCCGAAGTCACTGTGGGTGGTCAGGATTCCGGTGTCGATGATGTACGCGGTGACGCCCGACCCGGTGAAGTTGTACGTGTACGTCGTGCTGAGCGGCAGGTTGGCCTGGTCGATCCGGTCGATGCCCCAGGTCGCGTTGTTCTGGGTGGCCTGGATCTGAACAGTCTGATTCTGCTCGACGTAGGCGACCGCCGGGTCGGCGGCGAGGCGCTTGGCCGCGGCCTCGGACATCTTGGCCTCGAAGCCCGGGATGGCTGCCGAGTAGACGTCCCGGACCGCACCGCCGTACTTGCCGGCCAGCTTGCCGGCCCGCGTGTTCACGGTCGACACGGTGCCGTCCTTGAGCACCACGATGTAGCTGCCCGCGACCGCCTTGGCCGACCCCGCCATGCGGATCTCACCGGTGACCGGTGCCGCGGTGGCATACCCGCCCGCGGCGACGATGATCCCGAGCGCGAGCGTGGCGGTGCCGGCGCCCACCAGCATCCGCCTTGAGATGCGCTGAAGTTCCATGTAACCGTCCCTCTCGACGCCGCAAGACAGTGACGGTTGTCACTTTCTCAATACCGGACGGTAGCAGTATTCACATTGATCGAAACAGATACGAGTTTTTCCATCCCGCCGTGCTATGCCACTCGGGGTGGGCGGGGGTTGGGCTTCCTGGAGTGCTTCCGATTTCGGGGTGGTTCGGTTCTCCGGTCTTCGGGCGCATCGGGGTCCGCGGGGGGTTGGTCCTGTTTCCCGGGTTTGTCCGGCTCGGCGGGCGGTCTGGTCGCTGAGCCGGTGGCTTTCGGGGGTGACGCCGCCGCTCGCGCGGCGTTGTTCGCTGACCTGCCCCGGCCTCGCTCGTAGTCCTGCCCCGGCCTCGCTTGCCGGCCCGCCTCGTCCGTGCCGCCCCGGCGGTCGCGATCTCGTGGAATTCGGGTCGTTTTGATGCCGCAATTCCACATCGTCGGGAATCGATTCATGGCAGGGTGATCTTGTGGAGTTGTCGTTCTGCGGGACAGTTCCGCGGGCGCGCTAATTCGACAGGGTTGCGATGTGGGGCCGGAGTCGGGCAGCAATCTTGTGGGACTGTCGTTCTGGCGCGGCGCGAATTCAACAAGATCGAGGGGCTGGTGGGGGCGCGACCTGTGCTCCTGTCGATCTCGCCGGGGGGCCTGGAAATCGGGCCGATCGTGGCTGGCGCGGGTTGATCGGCGATCTCGTCCGGCTCGGTTCCAGCTGGGGTTCGGCCGATCGGGGTGGGTACGTGCTCACCTGCGATCTCGTCCGGGTTGGTGTCGGCTGGGGATTCGTGATCTCGCCTGGCTGGGGAGCCGGCTGGGGATTTGGCTGATCGGTCGGCGATTTCTGAGGCGGATTCGGCAAATCGGGCTGGGAGCGGAGCGAGTCCGGAGCCGTGCCATTGACTCGGTGAAGTCATGGTGCGACACGTTGCGCGTTGACGGGAAACGGCGGACGCCGTTGCGCCGGAACGGGCAGGAGGCGGGGCTACCCGTTCGACCCGTCCGCGGATCTGATGATCGTGGCGCCGCGCGAGGCGGAGGGCTCGATCGTCACGGCCGCCAGGATCCACGTGGTGGGTGAACCCGGCGTTCGCGGCGTCCCCCGGCGGGATGACGGTCATCGATACTTCCGGCAGCCGTTGGGAGACTGTGGACACCGGATCGCCGCGCATCTAACGTGGACATGCCGCCGATATCGAAGCGCTTCGACGAATGCCCGATCCGAATTGTGGCCGGCACGACGTCCACCTCGTGTCCGGCGACGGGCCGAGCCCGTTCACATTCTCTATTCGGTGAGAGGGGAACCCGCCCGCCGGCCTGGTCAGCCGGCGGGCGGGACACCGACGACCGCGAAAGGCCTCGCATGAAGTTCAGCCGCGTCCTGCTTGCCCTCGTCCTGGTCATGGCCGGGTCCGGCCTGGCCGCCTCGCCCGCGGCGGCCGCCACCGAACACAAGGTCCCTAAACACAAGGTCACCTACGACAAGTACTCGCTGATGCTCGACGGCCGCCGGATCCTGGTGCAGGCCGCCGAGTTCCACTATTTCCGGCTGCCGAGTCCCGATCTGTGGCGGGACATCCTGGAAAAGGAGAAAGCGGCCGGGTTCAACGCGATCTCGCTCTACTTCGACTGGGCGTTCCACTCGCCGAAGCCCGGCGTGTACGACTTCACCGGCGTGCGCGACGTGGACCGGCTGCTGCGGATGGCCGACGAGGTGGGCCTGTGGACCATCGTGCGCCCCGGCCCGTACATCAATGCCGAAACCAGCGGCGGCGGCTTCCCGGCCTGGCTCAAGACGGTGCCCGGCCGCGCGCGCAGCAGCGCGCCGGGTTACACGGCCGCCTACCGTGAGTGGCTGGCGCAGATCAACCCGATCATCGCCGAGCATCAGGTCACCCGGGGCGGCTCGGTCCTGCTCTACAACGTCGAGAACGAGTACGCGGTGAACACCGACGCCGCGTACATGCAAGATCTTCAGGATTTGGCCCGGGCGGCCGGCATCGACGTGCCGATCACCACGAATCTGTGCTGCGACGCCGCCGACTGGAGCTCGACCTGGGCGTCGGGGCTGGGCGCCGTGCAGATCCCGGGGGTCGACGACTACCCGCAGTCTTTCGACTGCACCAACGCCGGGAAGGTGTGGGGTCCGTGGGGCACCGGCATCACTGAGCGGGTACGCGAGGATTCGCCGGTCTATGCGGCCGAGTACCAGGGCGGCGCCATCGACCTCAACAACGCCGGTTACGACAAGTGCCGCGAGCTCACCGGCGTCGACTACACCCGGTACTTCCCGAAGAGCAACCTCATCCTCAGCGGCGCGACCGCGCTCAGCTACTACATGGGTTACGGCGGCACGAACTGGGGCTGGCTCGCGCAGCCCAACGACGTCTACACCTCGTACGACTACGGCGCCGCCATCACCGAGGCGCGCCAGCTCACCGACAAGTACCAGGAGTACAAGCGGCAGGGCTACTTCCTGCGGGCGGCGGCCGGCTCGCTGACCAAGACCGACGTGACGACCGCACCCACCGCCGAAGGACTGAACACGGCGGCCCGGATCAACCCCGACGATCAAACCCAATTCGTCCTGGTACGCAATGAGGGCGTGGACCAGGTGTCGTCGACCCTGAACTGGGGCGGTCACGCACTACCGGTGACGCTGCCGGGGCACGACGCCAAGGTGCTCGTCGGCGGCTATCGGATGGGCGGCCAGCACCTGGTCACCGGCACGTCCGAGATCATGACCCACGAGACCGTCGCGGGCCGCGACATCGCCCTGCTGTACGGCCGGGACGGCACGGCCGGCACCACGATCCTGCGCTACCCGGCGCGGCCGCGGGTGACCGTGCTCGACGGCAAGGTCCGCACGTCGTACGACCCGGCCACCGGTGACCTGCGGCTCGACTACACCCACCAGGGCCTGGCCCGGGTGCTGGTCAGCGGCGGGGGACCGCGGCCGCTGCTACTCCTGCTCGGCACCGACGCCACCGCCGCGCAGTTCTGGCGGGCCGACACCGCGGCCGGTCCGGTCCTGGTACGCGGCACCGACCTGCTGCGCTCGGCCACCGTGTCGCGCGGGGTCGCGGCGCTGCGGGCGGACACCGCGGCGGCCGGCCCGGTCGAGGTCTTCGCCGACGCCCGGGCGATCTCGGTGAACGGCTCGCCGGTTGCCACCGCCCGGCGGACCGCGAGCGGCTCGCTGCTGGGCAGCCTGCCGGGGCCGCGCGCCGTGCACCTGCCGGCGCTGTCCGGCTGGCGGCAGCACGCCGAGGCGCCCGAGGCGGCGCCCGGTTTCGACGACTCCCGCTGGACCGTCGCCGGCAAGGACACCAGCCTCAGCCTGTTCCAGCCGGTGACGCTGCCGGTGCTGTTCAGCGACGAGTACGGCTTCCATACCGGCAGCGTCTGGTACCGGGGCCGGTTCACCGCGTCCGGCGGCGAGACGGCCGTGTCGCTCAACGCCATCACCGGCAAGCGCGGCAACTACCTGGTCTGGCTGAACGGGCAGTACCTCGGCTCGGCGGCCGGCGGCGTGGAACTGGACTCGGAGGAGCCGCGCAACCCGAACCCGGGACCGGGCCGGTTCACCGTGCCGGCCGGCCTGCTCGAGGCCGGTAAGCCGGCGGTGCTGTCGGTGCTGGTGCAGAACATGGGCCACAACGACGACTGGACCGCCGACGACAACCGGTTCCGGCAGCCGCGCGGGCTGGTCGGTGGCCTGGTCGAGGGCGCCACGGCGCCGATCACCTGGCGGATCCAGGGCACCGGGCGGATCGATCCGGCCCGCGGCGGGATGAACAACGGAGGCCTGTACGGGGAGCGGGCCGGCTGGAGCCTGCCCGGTTTCGACGACCGCGCCTGGGCGCGGGCCGCCGCCACAGTCCCGGCCGGGGTGACCTGGCTGCGCACCGGGTTCCGGCTGGACCTGCCGAAGGGCCAGGACACGTCGGTGGCGCTGCGGTTCGACGGGCCGCCGCCGGCCGGGCACCGGGTGATCTTCTACCTGAACGGGTGGCAACTGGGACAGTACGGCGCGGACATCGGCCCGCAGACCGACTTCGTGCTGCCGGCCGGGCTGCTGCGCGAGGACGGCCGGAACGCGCTCGCGATGGCCGTGATCGCCACCGGGCCGGCAACGGTGTCCACCCCGCGCCTGGTGGTCGTGGGCAGCCAGCGCGGCGGAGTACCGGTCCGGACGGTCCCGGCACCCGAGCGCCTCTGAGACGATGGGTCCGGGTCCCGCGTCACGGGGCCCGGACCCGTTGTTTGTCCGGCGGCAAGTAGCGGGCAATACTTGCCCGCGGCGTCGGAGGGGGTGCGCGAATGTCGGAGTTTGTCCTGGGCTGGGCGGGAATGCTGCACCGCCTGTGGACCTCCGTCGCCGCCATCACGGTCCGTGATCAACTGGCCGACCTGGTGCTCCCGCCGCTGCGCACCCTGCCCGGGGTCCGGCTGGCCTGGGGCCTGCGGCACGCCGACGACGACAGCATCCTGGAGTACCGCTGGTCCGGCCTGCCGCTGCAGGGCGACTACCGCAAGGTCGCCGAGCAGATCGCGGCCGGTGACCCCGGAGCGGCCGAGGCGCTGCGGGCCGAGGGCGTCACCGAGGTGATCACCGCCCGGCTCGACGTGGACGGCGAGGCGTCCGGCACGTTCCTGGTCGGCCTGGACGAGACCGCCGACACCGCGCTGGTGGCCGCCTGCCTCGACCAGGTGGTCGACGTCACCCGGGACGCGATCCGCCGGCTCGTCGCCCGCCGCGCCGAGCAGCAGATGCAGACCCGCGACGCGCTGCTGGCCGAGGCGTCGCTGCAGATGGACGCCGTGCTCGACTCCAGTCAGACCATGCACCGGGTGCCGCGGATGACCGTGCCGGCCATCGCCGAGGGCTGCCTGGTCTATCTCACCGAGGACGACAAGCCGGTGCTGCGCAGCTCGGTGCACGTCGACATGCGCCGGCTCTCGGCCCTGCTGGACGACCCCGCGGTGCTCGGCCACCTCACCGCGCTGGCGGCCGGCGCGATCTCCGGCGCGGCGGCCCGCGGCGGCCCGCTCGACGCCGAGATGCTCGCCACCCGGTCGGTGGAACTCCAGGTGCTGCGGGCCCGCGGCCGGGTGATCGGCGTGCTGATCTTCCTGTTCGACCGCAGCGCCGACCAGATCCCGCCGCTGGCATTTCTGCGCGACATCGCGTCACGGGCCGCGCTCGCCATCGACAACAGCGCGCTCTACGAGCGGCGCCGGCGCGAGGTGGTGACCATGCAGCAGCACCTGCTGCCCACCCGGCTGCCGGCCGTCGACGGCCTGGACCTGGCGGCGTCCTACACGGTCGGCGACCAGGTGCTCGAGGTCGGCGGCGACTTCTACGACGTGGTGGTGCGCCCCGGCGGCGCGGTGGCCGCGATGATCGGCGACGTCTGCGGCCGGGGTGTCGACGCGGCCGCGCTGACCGGGATGGCCCGGCACACCCTCGGCGCGCTGCTCGGCGAGGGCGCGTCGCCGCAGCGGGCGATGAGCCGGCTCAACGGGCGGCTGCTCCTGGACGGTTCGTGGCGGTTCGTCACCGCCGGGGTGGCTCTGATCCGGCCGGCCGCCGGCGGCTTCACCGTGGACTGGACCTCGGCCGGGCACCCGGCACCGGCGGTGCTGCGCCGCGAGGGGCCGGCGGAGGCCGGGCGCGGGGGCGGCGTACCGCTGGGCATCCTGGCCCAGCCCAAGCTCGGCCGGTCGCGCCTGCACCTGGCGCCGGGGGACACCCTGTTGATCTTCACGGACGGGCTGACCGAGTGCCGCGACAGGACCGGCCGCATGTTCGAGGAGCGGGCATTCTGGGAAACGCTGGACCGGCTCCGCGAGGCGCCGCCGGACTCCCTGGTCGACGAGTTGAGCCTCGCCTCGGCCGCGTACGGTGGCACCCGCGCCGACGACATCGCCGTGCTGGCGATCCGCGCAAGGGGGACGCACGATGGGGGACCAGGCCGCTGACCTGATCTTCGTGGTCGAGGATTCCGACGAGGACGTCGAGGCGATCGGCCGGGCCATCGGCCGCTCGCATCCCGGGCTGCGGGTCGAGTTCTTCCGTTCCGGCACCGAGGTGCTGCCCCGGCTGGCGGCCGGCATCGACCGACCTCGGCTGCTGCTGCTCGACCTCAACATGCCGGGCGAGAGCGGGCTGGACGTGATCAAGCAGATCCGCCGCCATGACGGCCTCGCGGATCTCACCGTCGTGGTGTTCACGTCGTCCGAGGAACCGGCCGAGGCGGACGCCTGCTACGCGGCCGGCGCCGACAGTTACATCTACAAGCCGCTCAACTTCGCACTGTTCCAGAGCGTGCTGAGCCAGACGCTGGACTACTGGCGCGGCCGCCATGAACAGGCAAACGCTAACCAGGAGTGACCAGCCGTTCGCTCCTGCTGCTCGGACCAGCCTCGGGACGCTAGCTCAGCGACACCCGAACACCAGCCGTGAACATCGACTCGTGCAAGACGATGGACGTTAGCTTGGTGCCCGGGGGAACGTCGAAGACGAGCTTCCCCTTGACGGTGTTGCCGGGGTTGATGGTTTCGAGGAACATGTTCGCCCCGTTGTTGGCGCCGGCAGCCGCGCCGGAGTCGACGGAGTACTCGGTGTTCTTCTCGTCGTATGCCTTTTGCGACACGTCACTGAAGGCTTCAGCGCTGGTACCGACGTTCTTGATGGCGACGCCGACCAGGCAGAACTCACCCTGCGCCTGCTCGCCGAAGTCTTTCGAGCCAACCTGCGCTACGCCGCATTTCAGGTCCGTGACGGTGAACTGGAATTTCCCGTCTGTCGCTGGCTTGTTCATCTCCCCAGCCACAGCGTTCTTGCCGTCCGCGTTGGCGCCCATGTCCTTTGCGACCTCACTGGCGCCCCACCCGAATAGAGCGAAGATCCCGACGCAGCCGAGGATCATGATCAGCGCGATGCCGCCGACGATGAACGGCCACTTCTTACGCTTCTTTTTCTCGGGCGTAGGTGGCTGGTAACCAGGTGAACCGCCGTACTGCGCGTAGCCCTGCGCCTCACCGTGTCCCTGTGGCGCTGCCGGGGCTGCGTTGGCCGGCGGGTAGCCCTGCTGGCCGCCGGGCGGAGGTTGCCCCTGCGGCTGGCCGTATTGCTGGTGCTCCGGCGGCCCATTGTGCGGCGGGCCGCTGGCGGGCTGATGGTTCTGGTCATACTGCGGCGGATACGTCACGATCGGCTCCCGCGGACCGGATCAGGAAAGTGGTTGCTCGGTCGAGCCCAGTCCAGAGCGCTCGGCCACAGCGCGGACAACGCTAAATTCCGCAGGTTGCAGCGTGGTCGATAAGCCGTAATTGACCTCGGGATGTTGCGCTGGATCCAGCGTTGGCCCGATGGCCCGACCGACCCCTGGCCTCACGCTGGACTACTGGCGCGGGAAGGACGCGCGGATCGTGGTGCCGCCGCCGGGGGACTCCTCGGCCCATGCCTGACCGCCGTGCCGCTCCACGATCCGCCGCACGATCGCCAGCCCGGCGCCCGAGCCCTCGGCGTCCCTGGCCGCCGGATGCAACCGCCGGAACAGTTCGAAGGCCTGCTCCCGTAGGTGCGCCGGCATCCCGATGCCGTTGTCGCGGACCACCAGCACCGGCACCGGGCCGTCGGCCAGGCTCACCTCGACCCGCCGCGGCTTCTCCGCGCGGCGGTACTTCGCGGCGTTCACCAGCAGGTTGACCAGCACCTGGTCGAGCAGCACCGGGTCGGCCGCGACGGTGACGCCCGGCTCGGGCAGGCCGACCTCGACCGACTCCTCGTCGAGCCGCGGCCCGGCCACCTCGAGCGCGCGCCGCACCGCGGCCCGCAGCTCGATCGGCTGGCGGGACAGCTCGGTGCGGCCCAGCCGCGAGTAGTAGAGCAGCGCGTTGAGCAGCTCGTCCATGCGCTCGGCCAGCCGCTGGATCGAGGCCAGCCGGCGGGCGGTGACCGGGTCGAGCCCGGTGGCGTCCTCGGCGATGAAGGTCGCGGTGTTGGCGATGCCGCGCAGCGGCTCCTTGAGGTCGTGCGCCGCCGCGTGCGCGAACGCGTCCAGGTCGACGTTGCTGCGGGTCAGCTCGGTGTTGAGCAGCGTCAGCCGGCGGGCATGTGTCACCGCGATCCCGGTGATCGCCCGGCCCAGCTCGACGGCCATCGCGAGGTCGGTGGCCGACCACGGCCGGCCGCGGCCGCGGACCGAGGCCAGGAACACCGCGGTGGACCCGCGCGGGGTCAGCCGGCGGCCGTGCGGGCCCAGGGTGACCGGCTCGCTCGGGTCGGCGGCCCAGCGCCGGGACACCGTGCGCTCGCCGCGCAGCCAGATCATCCGGTCCCCGTTGATGCCGTACGGGAGCACCAGTGCGCCGGCCAGCGCGCCGGAGTGGGCGGACAGCGCCGGCAGGTCCTCGGCGAGCCGGTCGCTGTGCCACGGCCCGGCCGGCAGCGCACCCAGCAGCGCGTCCAGCGCCTCGGGGCCGGGGTGCGCGCCGTGCACGGTCACCGCGTCGCCGGTCTGCACGACGACCGCGTCGCAGCCGATCACCCCGGTGAGCTCGGCGGTGCTCTCGGTCCACCGCACCGCCGGACCGGCCGAGATGCGTTCGAGCAGGCGGGCGATGACCGTGCGGGAGTGTTCCCGGGCCACCGACTCGTCGTGCTCGCGCAGCGCCGCCAGGTGCAGGGACAGCGCCACCCCGAAGAACTCGCAGGCGGCCCGGACCTGCGGGCTGAGCACCACCACGCCGTTGCCGTGGCAGGCGATCAGCCCCCACAGCCGGCCGTCGGACAGCAGCGACACCGACATCGAGGAGGCCACCCCGATGTTGCGCAGATACTCCAGGTGGAACGGCGAGACCGTGCGCAGCACCGACATCGACAGGTCGAGCGGCTCGCCGGTCTCCGGCAGCACCGGCGGTTCGAGCCGCGCGGTGGCGTCGTCCACGTCGGCGATGACCCGGATCCAGTTGCGCTCGTAGAGCCGGCGCGCCTGGGGCGGGATGTCGGTGGCCGGGAACCAGAGGCCCAGCCACGGTTCGGCGCCGGCCACCACGTCCTCGGCGATCACCTCGCCCGGTCCGTCGGCTGACTCGAACCGGTAGGCGACCACCCGGTCGTACCCGGTGATGGCCCGGACCTCGGTCACCGCGGCCCGGCACGCCTCGGCCACCGTGCCGGCCCGTTGCAGGCGCATCAGCGCCTGCCGCACCGGGGCGTAGAAGGCGGCGAACTCCCGGGCGTCCTGGGCCGGCTCGAACTCGAGTACCAGCAGCCCGTCCGAGCGGTGCACGGTCACGTCGAACCGGCGCACGCCGTCGTCCGCGGCGATCTCGACCGGCATGGTCGCGCTCGGCCCGGCGTCCGCGTCGACCAGCCCGCTCAGCGTCGCCAGGTGGGCGGCGCTCAGCAGCCGCTCGACCGGCTGACCGGCGGGATCCGGCACGCCGAGCACGTCCGCGGCGTTCGCACTGGCCACCACGACCCGGCCGGACCGCACCGCGACCAGGGCACCGTACGACTGGATGCCGCCCAGCCGGTGGATCGGCTCGCGCATGCACCGGGTGAGATCGAAGGTCGCCGAGACCTCCCGCTCGGCGGCCACCACCCGGTCCGGCAGCCAGCCGGGCGTCCCGTCACTCATGGTCCGAACCCGGGGTCTGTGTCGACGTGGGAGACGGGCTGCGGCGTGGCCCAGCCGCCGCCCGGCCGCGCGCCGCGGACAACCGGATACAACCCCGGTATCCGGGCGCCCTCGGCGCACACCCAGACGACACCTGGACCTCCCCTCGCTCCGGCCCCCACGTCGACACAGACCCTAGACGCATAGGATCCACGGATGCGGACGCGAGGGGAGGTGCGAATGGCGACGATCAACGATGTCGCGCGGGCGGCCGGGGTGTCGCCCAGCACGGTGTCGTACGTGCTCAGCGGGCGGCGGCCGATCTCGGCGCAGACCCGGGAACGGGTGCAGGCGGCGATCGCCGAGCTGGGTTTCCATCCGCACGCCGGCGCCCGGGCGCTGGCCAGCAGCAGGACCAACGTACTGGCCCTGGTGGTGCCGCTGCGGGTGGACGTCAACGTACCGGTCATCATGCAGTTCGCCACCGCGGTGGTCACCGCGGCCCGCACCCACAACCACGACGTGCTGCTGCTCACCAAGGACGAGGGCACCGCGGGCCTGGAACGGGTGGCGCACAGCACCATGGTGGACGCGCTGATCGTGATGGACGTCGAGAAGGACGACCTGCGCATCCCGGCCCTGCGGCGGCTCAAGCAGCCGTCAGTGCTGATCGGCCTGCCCGCCGACCCGGACGGGATCGTCTGCGTCGACCTCGACTTCGCGGCGGCCGCCCGGGAGACGCTGCGGCACCTGGCCGGTCACGGCCACCGGCGGATCGCGCTGGTCGGGCCGTCGCCCGCGGTCTACCGCCGGGGCACCAGCTACGCCGAGCGGTTCCTGGCCGGGTTCGCCGAGGAGTCCGCGGAGCTGGGGCTGGAGACCATGACCCACCCGTGCGAGCCCGGCCACGACGGCGTGCGCACCTGCCTGGCCGACATCGACGCCGAACTGCCCGGGGTGACCGCGCTCGTGGTGCACAACGAGGAGGCGCTGCGCCCGCTGCTCGACCAGTTGCGGACGGCCGGCCGCCGGGTGCCCGCGGACGTCTCGGTGGTGGCGGTCTGCCCGCGGGACGTGGCGCTGGCCATGCCGATCCCGCTCACCTCGGTCGACATCCCGTCGCACGATGTCGGCGGCCTGGCCGTGGAGACCGCGATGAAGCTGCTCGACGGCCGCAGCACCGAGCAGATCCGGCTGTTGCCGCCGACCCTGGTGGAACGCGAGAGCTGCGCGCCGCCGCGGGAGTGAACTGCTCAGGCGGGTATCAGCACCGCCGATAGTCCGGAAGACGACGGTGCCGGCGACGGGCGGAGGTCAGGTGCGCGGCCGATTGGTGCTCGCGGGATTCGTCCTGGTGACGACCGTTGCGATTATCGTGCACGCACTCTCCGGCCCGGCCGTCCAGGCGGTCGTCTTCTTCTCGATCATCGCGCTGCCCACGGCCGGTGTGTTCGTCGCGATGCGGCTGACCCCGACCATGGACCGGGTGGCCTGGACCATCGCGGTCACCGGCCTGATGCTCCAGGCGGTCATGCAGCTGATCTGGCCGCGCTACTTCCCGGACGACCTGGGCCACGCCAGCGGCGGCATCGCCGACATGTCGATCGCCGGCGCGCACCTGTTCCTGCTGATGGCCGCGGTGCTGCTGGTGATGCGGCACGCGGCGCGGGATCCGGGCGGGGTGATCGACGCCGCCATCATCGGCCTGTGCGCCAGCGCGCCGCTGTGGGAGTGGGTGCTCCAGCCACGGCTCGCGGCCGCGGGTGCGCCGATGAACGGCCAGCTGATCATCCTGCTCGACATCCTCTGCCTCGGCGGCGTGTTCGGCTCGCTGATCCGGGTCGCGGCGACCGCCCGCCGGGGCCGGCCCACCCTGCTCTACCTGCTGCTGGCGCTGACGCTGACGTTCGTGGCGATCACCACGGCGGTGCTCACCGCCGGTTCGCCGGACCGGGGCTCGCCGGACCGGGGCTGGCAGGCCGAACTGCTGATCGCGGCGTTCCTGGCCTTCGGCGCGGCGCCGCTGCACCCGGCGGTCGCCTACTTCACCGCGCCGGACCGGCTGGTGCGGCGCAAGCTGAACTGGACCAACATCACCTTCCTGGGCCTGGCGCTCACGGTGTTCCCGCTGCTCGCCCTGATCCAGCTGATGCTCGGGCGCCCGGCCGACCCGCTGCTGTTCGGCGTCGGCTCGCTGGTCACCGTGCCGCTGGTGGCGGTCCGGCTGGGCCTGCTGAACGGGCAGCGCGAGCGGGCCGAGCGGGTGCTGGCCCACCACGCCCGGCACGACGAGCTGACCGGGCTGCTGAACCGCCGGGCGATGCTCGAGGAGATCGACGAGGCGCTGGCGGCCGTGCACGACGGCCGGCTGGACAGCGTCGCACTCCTGTTCTGCGACCTGAACGGCTTCAAGCCGATCAACGACACGCTCGGGCACCAGGCGGGCGACGTCCTGCTCCAGGCGGTCGCGAAGCGGCTGGCCGAGGGCCGGGCCGACGACACCGTGGGCCGGTTCGGCGGCGACGAGTTCGTGATCCTGTGCCCGGGCACGGGCGACGCCGATCTGCCGGCGCTGCGGGCCCGGGTCGAGCAGGCGGTGCGGATTCCGGTTGAGATCGACGGCACCCTCGTGGCGGTCGACGTCAGCATCGGCACGGCGATCGCCGACCGGCGGCGCCCGCTGGACCGGGACGCCCTGGTGTCCGCCGCGGACGCCCTGATGTACGAGCGGAAGCGGGCGAGCCGGGCGCTCTGAAATCTCCGCGGCACACCGTTGACATCGGTATGCGTCGAACCATAGCGTCTCCCAAAGTGCTGCGTCGAAGCGCTTCGACAACCCCGACGCCACCCCGGAGGACGGCATGTTCAGATCACGTTCCGGCGTTGCCGCTGGTGCTTTCCTGCTCGCCACATCCCTCGCGCTGGCCGCCTGCAGCGGTGGTGGCCCGGAGGATGAGGGCAGCGACGCCAAGACCCTGACCCTCTGGCACTACGAGGGTCCGACCAGCGCGATGGGCATCGCCTGGACCAAGGCGATCGAGCTGTTCAAGGCATCGCACCCGGGTGTCGAGGTCAAGTTCGAGGAGAAGGGCTTCGAGCAGATCCAGCAGAACGCCCAGATGATCCTCAACTCGGACAGCGCGCCCGACATCATGGAGTACAACAAGGGCAACGCGACCGCCGGCCTGCTCTCCAAGCAGGGCCTGCTCACCGACCTGACCGCCGAGGCCGCCGAGCGCGGCTGGGACAAGCAGCTCAGCGCCAGCCTGCAGACCACGGCCAAGTACGACGACCAGGGCATCATGGGCAGCGGGAAGTTCTTCGGCATCCCGAACTACGGCGAGTACGTGATGGTCTATTACAACAAGGACCTGTTCGCCAAGAACAACCTCGCGGTGCCGGCCACGCTCGACGAGTTCACCAAGGTGATGGACGCGTTCGTGGCCAAGGGGCAGACCCCGCTCGCGGTCGGCGGCGCCGAGTACCCGGCCCAGCAGATCTTCTACGAGCTCGCCCTCGCCAAGGCCGACCGGGCGTTCGTCGACGACTACCAGCTCTACAAGAACCAGGTCGACTTCAAGGGCCCGCAGCTCAGCTACGGCGCGCAGACGTTCGCCGAGTGGGTCGCCAAGGGCTACATCGCCAAGAGCTCGGCCGGCATCAAGGCCGAGGACATGGGCGTCTCGTGGACCCAGGGCAAATATCCGATCCTGATCTCCGGTAGCTGGTGGTACGGCCGGTTCGTCAGCGACGTCAAGAATTTCCCGTGGGGCACCTTCCTCTTCCCGGGCAACCGGCTGCACCCGGGTTCGAGCGGCAACCTCTGGGTGGTGCCGGAGAAGAGCAAGGCCAAGAGTCTGGCGTACGACTTCATCGACATCACCATGAAGCCCGAGGTGCAGAACCTGCTGGGCAACAGCGGCGGGGTGCCGGTGGCGGCCGACCCGGCGGCGATCACCGACGCCAAGAACAAGGAACTGATCGACAACTTCACCAAGATCTCCGGCGCGGACGGGCTCGCGTTCTACCCGGACTGGCCGGCGCCCGGCTACTACGACGTCCTGGTGAGTGGCGTGCAGGGCCTGATCAGCGGCTCGAAGACGCCCGCCGCGTTCCTCGACGAGATCGCCAAGCCGTACCAGGAGAACCTCGCCGACCTCGGCAAGTAACCGGAGGACACGTGGCCGGCCGCCGTGGTTACGCCATCTACCTGCTCCCGGGGGTGATCCTGTCCCTGGTCGTCATCGTGGTGCCGCTGCTGATGACGGTGTACATCAGCTTCACCCGGTGGACCGGGGTGGGCCGCCCGACCTGGATCGGGCTCGACAACTACACCCGGCTTATCCAGGATGAACGGTTCTGGGCGTCGTTCGGTCACATCTTGCAGTTGATCTTTGCCATGGCCGTGGTGCCGACGCTGCTCGGGCTGGTCCTGGCCGCGGTGCTGTTCGACTACATCGCGAAGCAGTTCAACAACCGCTGGGCGTCGGTCCTGCGCTCCGGCTTCTATGTCCCGCAGGTCATCCCGGTCGCGGTGACCGGCATCGTGTGGGGCTGGATCCTGCACCCGGACTACGGCGCGCTCAACCGGATCCTGGACACGGTCGGGTTGAACGCGCTGGCCCGGAACTGGCTCGGCGACCCCGGCTACGCCCTGTGGAGCGTCATGGCGATCATGGTGTGGGTGCAGCTGGGCTACCCGATCGTGATCTTCATGTCCGGGCTCCAGCGCATCGATCCGGAGCTGTACGAGGCGGCCGACCTGGACGGCGCGTCCTGGTGGCAGCGGTTCCGCAAGATCACCGTGCACCTGGTCCGGCCGGAGTTCTACGTGGTGCTGGTGACCACCACGATCGCGGCGCTGAAGATCTTCGGCCAGATCTTCGTGCTGACCGGCGGCGGCCCGAGCAACGCCACGCTGGTGCCGTCGTACTTCGCGTACCAGAACTTCTTCGAGAAGGCCCAGGTCGGGTACGGCTCGGCGATCTCCACCGTGCTCACCGTGATCATCATCGTGCTGGCCTTCGTGTTCCTTCGCCTCCAGAACCGCAGCGAGGCCGGCCGATGACCGCCGTCGCCCCGGTGCGCCCGCGCCGGCCGGTGCGCGTCGTCGTGCTGGCGGTGCTGCTGGCGCTGGTCCTGCTGGTGATCGCGCCACTGCTGATCATCGCGCTCAACGCGGTGAAGACCCCGGCCGAATACGCCGGTAACGGGCCGCTGTCGATTCCGTCCGGCCTCTACTGGGACGGCATCGTCGCGTTCTGGAACCGGGTGAACTTCGGGCAGAAGCTCTGGAACAGCTTCGTCACCAGCCTGTCGGTCGCGGTGCTCGGCGTGCTCCTGTCGATCCTGAACGCGTACGCGCTCGGCATCGGCCGGGTGCGGGGCCGGATATGGTTCCTGGTGTTCTTCCTGGTCGCCAACCTGCTGCCGCAGGAGGTGCTGGTCTACCCGCTGTACTTCCTGTCGAAGGAGGTACACCTCTACGACAACCTGATATCGATAGTTATCATTTTCACAGTCATCCAGGGCGCGTTCGGGACCTATCTGTTGACCTCGGTCTACCGCGAGTTCCCGACCGAGCTGCTGGACGCCGCGGCCGTCGATGGCGCCGGTAAGTGGCGGACGCTCTGGCGCGTCGTGGTCCCGGTCAGCCGGCCCACGCTCGGCGTGCTGTTCACCTTCTTCTTCATCTGGACCTGGAACGAGTTCTTTCTCCCGCTGGTGTTCCTGATCTCGAACGACACGCAGACCGTGCCGGTGGCCCTCGGCGTGCTCCAGGGCGACCGCCAGATGGACGCGACCACCACCAGCGCCTCGGCGCTGATCGGCATCCTGCCGGCGATGCTGTTCTTCCTGATTTTCCAGCGCACCCTGACCCGCGGCATCACTGCCGGCGCCATCAAGTAGTAAGGACACACATGAAGTTCACCGATGGTTATTGGCGCAAGCGCGACGGCTTCGCCGTGCTGCACCCGTCGCAGCTGCACGACACTGAGACGGACGGGACGTCGCTGACCGCGTACGCCACCGCGAAGCCGGTGCGCAAGCGCAGCGACACCCTGGACGCGCCGATCATCACGATCCGCTGCGAGGCGCCGGCGCCGGACATCATCCGGGTTTCCATCGGGCACTTCCTGGGCGGGGTCCGCCGGGGGCCGGACTTCGTGCTCAACACCGAGGACCACCCGGTCACGGTGACCGGCACCGAGCTGACCTCGGGCGAGCTGACCGCACGCTTCCGGCCCGGCGACGAATGGGGTCTGGATTTCCTCGCCGACGGCAGGCGGCTCACCGGCAGCGGCTGGAAGGGCATCGGCATCGCCTCGGCCGCCGACGGCCAGCACTACGTGCACGAGCAGCTCGACCTGGGCGTCGGCGAGGCGGTCTACGGGCTCGGCGAGCGCTTCGGCCCGTTCGTCAAGAACGGCCAGAGCGTCGACATCTGGAACGAGGACGGCGGCACCAGCAGCGAGCAGGCGTACAAGAACGTCCCGTTCTACTTCACCAACCGCGGCTACGGCGTGCTGGTCGACCACCCCGGCAAGGTGTCCTTCGAGGTCGCCAGCGAGATGGTGTCCCGGACCCAGTTCAGCGTGGCCGGGCAGACGCTGTCCTACCTGGTGATCTACGGGCCCACCCCGGCCGACGTGCTGCGCAAGTACACCAGGCTGACCGGTCGCGCCGCGCAGCCGCCGGCCTGGTCGTTCGGGCTGTGGCTGACCACCTCGTTCACCACCCCGTACGACGAGGAGACCGTCAACAAGTTCGTGGACGGGATGGCCGAGCGGGACCTGCCGCTGAGCGTGTTCCACTTCGACACGTTCTGGATGCGCGAGTTCCACTGGTGCGACTTCGAGTGGGACCCGCGGATCTTCCCGGACCCGCCGGGCATGCTCAAGCGGCTGTCCGACCGCGGCCTGCGTACCTGTCTCTGGATCAACCCGTACATCGCCCAGCGCTCGGCCATGTTCGCCGAGGGCCGGGACAACGGCTACCTGGTCCGCAAGGCCGACGGCGACGTCTGGCAGTGGGACCGCTGGCAGGCCGGCATGGGCCTGGTCGACTTCACCAACCCGGCCGCCCGCGAGTGGTACGCCGGCAAGCTGCGCGCCCTGGTCGAGATGGGCGTGGACGCGTTCAAGTCGGACTTCGGCGAGCGGGTGCCGGTCGACGTGGTGTGGCACGACGGTTCCGACCCGGAGCGGATGCACAACTACTACACCCAGATCTACAACCAGGTCGTGTTCGACGTGCTGCGCGAGGCCCGCGGCGAGGGCGAGGCGGTGCTGTACGCCCGCTCGGCCACGGTGGGCGGCCAGCAGTTCCCGGTGCACTGGGGCGGCGACAACTCGGCCACCTACGAGTCGATGGCCGAGAGCCTGCGCGGCGGGCTGTCGCTGATGTCGTCCGGCTTCGGCTTCTGGAGCCACGACATCGGCGGCTTCGAGGGCAAGCCCAACCCGTCGGTGTTCAAGCGGTGGATCGCGTTCGGCCTGCTCTCCTCGCACAGCCGGCTGCACGGCAACCAGTCGTACCGGGTGCCGTGGCTCTTCGACGAGGAGGCGGTCGACGTGCTGCGCAAGTTCACCCACCTCAAGTACCGGCTGATGCCGTACCTGCTGGGTGCCGCGCGGCAGGCGCACGAGGAGGGCCTGCCGGTGATGCGGCCGATGGTCGTCGGCTTCCCGGACGACCCGGCCGTCACCCACCTGGACCGGCAGTACCTGCTCGGCGGCGACCTGCTGGTGGCCCCGGTGTTCAGCACCGAGGGCGAGGTCAGCTACTACGTGCCGGCCGGCCGCTGGACCAGGTTCGGCACGTCCGAGGTGGTCGAGGGCCCGGCCTGGGTGACCGAGACGCACGGCTTCGACAGTGTGCCGCTGCTGGTGCGGCCCGGTGCGGTGATCCCGTTCGGCAGCCGTACCGACCGGCCCGACTACGACCACCGCGACGGCGTGACGCTCATCGTCCACGAGCCGGCCGAGGGCAGCACCGTGGTCCGGGTCGGCGACAGCACGTTCACCGTGACCCGCGAGGGCGACGCCATCCGGGTGCAGCGGGACGGCGCCGCGCTGCCCTGGCAGGTCGAGATCGTCGGCGGGCGCTCGGCGGCACTCGGTGCCGGCGACGCGGCGTGGGCGGCCGACTGACCAATGTAGATTGATCGTCGTGGCTTTCGTACGGGGGTTCGAGCGCGACGACTACGCACCGGAGTACGGCCTGATCGTGCTGCGCGATCCGGCCGGCGGCGACGAGGGGTCCGAGCCGGCCGGCACGTTCGCCGGGGCCGGGGCCCGCTGGCTCACGAGTCAGGCCGGCTCCGGCCACCACACGGTGCGGCTGGAACTCCACGACGGCCCGCCGCCCGCCGGCGACTTCCGCGACTCCATGGAGACGCCGTACCGGGCCGTGTCCGGCGAGCTGACGCTCACGGTGCTGACCGGCGGTGGCGGCGGGCCGGTCCACCTCGACCTGGGCGCCCCCGGCGACTACCGGGTCCGGGTCACGCGTTCGGATGACCGGTGGCTGCTGCAATTCTGGCCCGGCCCGGGCCCCGGGCTGCCGGGGTGGCACGCGCGGTCCCGCCCCGCGGCCGGCCCCGGCAACAGCGGCTGGCAGACCGAGCTGGAGTACGCGCCGATGGAACTGGCCGGCGTCGTCTCCGCGGCGGCCCGCGAACACGGCGGCCCGGTGACCGCCGACCAGGTGGACGCGTGGGGCCGCGCGCACCACCGCCCGCCCGGCTGGCTCGACGAGCCGATGTGGCCGCCGCCGCGCGCTCCGCTGACCACCGGCCACGCCGACCTCGACCGCCGCAACGCCGACCAGCGCGCCACCGTGCTCGACCGCCTGGCCCGCTCCCGGCGCCGCCTCGACGAGATAGCGGCCGAGCTGGGCGTGCCTCCGGTGGCCCGCCGGCGCGACGCGCTGCCGCTGCTGGCCGCCGCCGGCATCCTCAACCAGCAGCAGGACCGCTATGCCGCGGGCCATCCGGCCCGGGTCGACACGGTGCTGTCGCTGCCACCCGAGCGGGTGCGCGGGGTGCGCTGGCAGGACGCCCGCAGCCGCTACGGCGGCCTCGCCGAAGACCTGCAGTCGTTGCTGCGTTGGACGACGGAGCCCGCGCTGGAGGTCACGGCCGCCGCGCTGGCCGCCCGGCTGCTGGTTCCAGAGGCGGACCTGCGCGCGGCGCTGGCCTTCGCCGAAGAATCCGGCCTGCTGCACACCGGCGGCGGCGACCCGCTGCGGCTCTCACCGGGCCGCCGCCCGACCCCACCACCCACCGCGCCCACCGCGCCCACCGCGCCGCCCCCGCCGCCCGCGCCCACCGCACCGCCCGCGCCGCCCGCGCCCACCGCGCCGCCCCCGCCGCGGGCGCCGCGTCCGGCATCGCCGCACCACTCCGACCGCCCGGGACACACCATCACCGGGTTCTTCACGCCGCTGTCGGGAGGCCGGCGGGAGGAGCCCCCCGCCCCGCCCTTCGGCGCGCCGCCGCGGGCCGGCGTGGTCCGGGCGGACGGCGCGGTGCTCGTCTGGCGGGACGGTGAAGCGGTTGAGCTGGCTCGCCTTCAGCCGGCGCGGGCCGCGCGGGCGTTGGAGACGCGGGCCGGCGTGCTCGTGGTCGCGCACGGCCATCCCGCCCGGCTGATCTCGGCGGGCGGGCGGGTGACCGAGGTCGACGCCGTGCGGCAGCAGGTGCTCGCCGTGCCCGGGGACGGCCGGCGGGTCGCCGTCGTCGACAGCGAATACCACCGGCGGCAGTCGCGGTACCGGCTCCTGGTGGTCGACCTCGAATCCGGGGACGTGACGACCATGCCGTGGCCGGCCGACCGGGGCATCGGCGTCCTCGGGGCGTACCGGGACTCGGTTTTCTTCGCCGAACAAGGAGAGGTGTTCCGCTGGACGCCCGGGAGCGAGCCGGTGGTGGTGCAGCATCCGGTCCGGGAGGTCGACCCGGTCAGCGGCGCGACCTGCGGGCGGACGATCGAGGGTGCGGCGGTGACCCGGGCGGACGGCGGCACCGTGACGCTGCCGGTCGAGGCGGGAGCCCGGCTGGCGGCCGGCGGCGCCGCGCTCTGGACCGTCCGGTCGCACCCGCCGGCCCTGACGCTGTTTCCGGTCGGGGCGGCGCCCGAGGTCCGGCCGCGGGTGTTCTGGCTGCCCGAGGACGGCCGCCGCTCCCCGCAGGGCACCTACAGCGCACCGGTCTGGGAGGACGAGGGGCACGTGCTGTTCGGCCATCCGCCCTGGCACTTCCCGCGGGAACCCTCGATCGGCGTCCGGCTGTCCCTGGCTGACGGCGCCGTCGAGCGCCTGCCGGCCGCCGGCCGCTCGGTGCTCCTGGTGGAGCCGTGGCTCAGGACACCCTGACTAACCCTCAGTAACTTCGGCGCCCGCCGACCAAATGTCGGACAAGAAGACCAACGGGCGTGGGTGGAGCGATGTCGGGTTTTCACGGCTGGGTGCAGAACCGCCGCGGCCACCGCCGCGGCCACCGCCGCGGCCACCGCGGTGGACGAGAGCCAGCGGTCCATCGCGGACCTGACCGGCACCCGCCGCGACCTCAGCCGGATCATCGCGGGGTTCAGGATCTGAGACGCGCCTCACCAGCGATTTAGCACATCCGATCTAGGATCGGTGGATGACCCCGGCACTGGATCTGTTCGTTCCTGGTGTCGTGTATCTCGACATCATCTTCACCGGGCTCGAGGAACTGCCCGGGCCGGGCACCGAGGTCTGGGCGTCCGGCATGGGTTCCTGCCCCGGCGGGATAGCGAATCTGGCGGTGGCGGCGGCCCGGCTCGGTCTGCGGACCGGGCTGGGCACCGCGCTGGCCACCGACGCCTACGGCGACTTCTGCGCCGAGATCCTGTCCGATCAGGAAAACATCGACCTCACCGCGTCCCGCCGGATTCACGACGGCCACTCGCCGGTCACCGTCTCGCTGGCCTACCACCGGGACCGCAGCATGATCACCCACGGCCACCCCTTGCCGGTGAACGCGGACGGCCTGGTCGGCCCGCTCCCGCCGGCCCGGGCCGCGTCGGTGAGCCTCACCAAGGACCGCCTGCCGTGGGTCCGCCAGGCGAAGGAGGCGGGAACGCTGGTCTTCGCCGACGTGGGCTGGGACCCGAGCGCGGCCTGGCCGGCCGAGGCCCTGCAGATGCTGGACGACTGCCACGCGTTCCTGCCCAACGCGGTCGAGGCCATGCAGTACACCCGGGCCGCCACCCCCGAGGAGGCGGCCCGCCGGCTGGCCGGCCTGGTCCCGCTGGTCGTGGTGACCTGCGGGGCGGACGGAGCCATCGCGGTCGACTCGGCCACCGGCGAGATGGTGCACGCGCCGCCGGTGCCGGTCGAGGCCCTGGACCCGACCGGTGCCGGCGACGTGTTCACGGCCGGCTTCATCGTCGGCACCCTGCTCGGCTGGCCCCTCGACCAGCGGCTCGCCTTCGCCAACCTGATCGGGGCCCTGTCGGTGCAGCATTTCGGCGGCTCGCTGTCGGCGCCCGGCTGGGGCGACATCGCCGACTGGTGGCGGGCCGCGGCCATCCGCTGCCCGTCGGTCGCCGGCCGCTACCGGTTCCTCGACGAGGTCATCCCGCGCGGCGAGCAGCGTTCGGTGCGGCGCGCCGGAGCCACCATCGCCCGGTTGTCGGACGCCCATGCCGGGTAGGCGCCTCACCATCCTGGGCGGCGGCGGGTTCCGGGTGCCGCTGGTGTACGGTGCGTTGCTGCGCCCGGCCTCGCCGATCACGTCGGTGGTGCTGCACGACGTCGACCGGGGGCGGCTGGCGGCGATCGGGCGGGTGCTGGCGGCGCAGGCGCGGACCTTCCCGGGCGCCCCGCAAATCGAGGTCACCACCGACCTGACCGAGGCGCTGACCGGCGCCGACTTCGTGTTCAGCGCGATCCGGGTGCACGGCCTGGCCGGCCGGGTGATCGACGAGCGGGTGGCGCTGGCCGAGGGCGTGCTCGGCCAGGAGACGGTGGGTGCCGGCGGGATAGCGTACGGGCTCCGGACCCTCCCGGTGGCCGAGGCGATAGCGAGGCGCATCGCCCTGGTGGCACCGGACGCTTGGACGATCAACTTCACCAACCCGGCCGGCCTGGTCACCGAGGCGATGGCCGCGCACCTGGGCGACCGCGTGATCGGCATCTGCGACTCGCCGGCCGGCCTGGGCCGCCGCGTGGTCCGCGCGCTGGGCCTCCCGCCCGGCAGCGCCCGGCTCTCCTACGCCGGCCTCAACCACCTGGGCTGGCTCACCGGCGTCCACCTGGACGGCAAGGACTGGCTGCCGCGCCTGCTGGCCGACGACGAGACGCTGCAGACCATCGAGGAGGGCCGCCTGTTCGGCGTGGCCCGCTTGCGTGAGCTCGGTGCGGTACCCAACGAATACCTGCACTACTACTACGACAACCAAGAGGTGGTACGCGCGGCGCTGAGCGCACCGGAAACCCGCGGCGAGTTCCTCCTGCGCCAGCAGACCGAGTGTTACGCCGGCCTGTCCGACGAGGCGGCCGACCCGCTGGTCCGGTGGCGCGCGACCCTGCGGCAGCGCGATGCCACCTACCTGGCGCAGGAGGGCCTGGGGGAGCGTCCCGAGGCCGAGGGCGGTGGCTACGAGGAGATCGCCCTGGCCCTGATGCTGGCGATCGCCACCGAGACGCCGGCCGACCTGATCCTGAACGTCCGCAACCGGGGCACCCTGACAACCCTGGACGACGACGCGGTGGTCGAGGTGCCGTGCCGGGTCGACGGGTCGGGGGCGCATCCGGTGCCGGGGGCGTCGCTGCCGGGCCACGGGGTCGAGCTGGTGCGGCGGATCAAGGCCACCGAGCGGGCGGTGCTGACCGCGGCGGCGGAGCGGTCCCGGGCGGTGGCGGTCCGGGCCATGGCGCACCATCCGCTGGTGGATTCGGTGCCGGTGGCCCGCCGGCTGATCGCGCAGTACCAGCGGCAGCTGCCGGAGCTCGCATACCTGCGTTAGCCCATTTGTTTGCGGCGGCGGAAGGCGGCTGCCCTGGAGCGGTTCTGGCAGGTTATGCAGCAGAAGCGGCGGCGGCCCGCCGGGGAGGCGTCCACGTAGACGTCGGCGCACTGCTGGTCGGCGCAGACGCCGATGCGGCCCGGGTGCTCGGCCAGGTGGTGGCGCAGAGTCAGGGCGGCCGACGCCCGCGCGGACTGGTCCGGGTCCTCGACCGTCCAGGAATCGTGCAGGGCGCCGCCCCGGTCGGCCAGCGCCGGGCGTACCCCTGCCGCTTTTAAGAGTCCGGTGACCAGGGTTGCCCGGGTGCCGTCGTCAGAGGCGGCGAAGACCGGGTGCAACTCGTCGGCCAGGGCGCGCAGCGGGTGATCGCCGGCGGCCGGGCGGCGCCCGTCCAGCTCACTGGGGAGGGTGCCCCAGCGGTTGACGAGATCGACCAGCTCGGCGACCGGCATGACCTCGATCGGCGTAGTCACGCGGTCATCATAACGCGTTAAGAGCGTTCTTCACGTTGCATTCGGTGGGGTCTTCTGCGTAACGTCATAACGACGCTCATTGCGTGACGCGGGAGGTGGGAGATGCGTGCCGGTGCGAGAGAGTGGGCCGGTCTGGCCGTGTTGTCGCTGCCCTGCCTGCTGGTGTCGCTCGACGCCGAGGTGCTGAATCTCGCGGCGCCGCAGGTCACCGCGGCGCTGCACCCGACCAGTGTCGAGCTGCTCTGGATCATGGACAGTTACGTGTTCGTGGTGGCCGGCGCGCTGATCGCGATGGGGGTGCTCGGCGACCGGGTGGGGCGTCGCCGGCTGCTGCTGGCCGGTGCCGCGTGCTTCGGCCTGTCGTCGTTGCTGGCCGCGTTCGCGACCAGCCCGGGCGAGCTCATCGCGGCCCGGGTTCTGATGGGATTGTCCGGCGCCTCGCTGATGCCGTCCACGCTGGCGCTCATCCGGGTGATGTTCGACGACTCCCGGCAGCGGGCCGCCGCGCTCGGGGTGTGGAGTGCCAGCTTCTCGTTAGGGGGAGTGGCGTCACCCCTGGTCGGCGGGGTGCTGCTGACGCATTTCTGGTGGGGCTCGGTGTTCCTGCTGGCGGTGCCCGCGGTCCTGGTGCTGCTGGCGATCGGCCCGGCGGTGTTGCCCGAGTCGCGCGACCGGGGCGCCACCAGCTTCGACTTCCTGGGCGCGCTGAGCTGCATGGCCGCGGTCCTGCTTTTCGTGTACGGGCTGAAGCGCCTCGCCGCCGAGGGCTGGCACCCGTTGCCGCCGGCCGCGATGCTGCTGGCCGTCCTGCTCGGCGTGCTGTTCGTGCGCCGCCAGCGCCGCCTGCGGCAGCCGCTGCTCGACCTGACCATCTTCCGCGAGGCCCGAGTGTCGGTCGCGCTGATCAGCAACGCACTCTCCTATTTTGTGCTGTACGGGACGCAGCTCGCGATCGCCCTCTACCTGCAACTCGGTATGGGGTTGTCGCCGCTCGCCGCCGGGCTGTGGACGCTGCCGTCGGTGCTCGCGTACCTGGGCTCGTCGTTCCTCGGCCCCGCGCTGGCCCGGCGCTTCCCGGTGGGCCCGGTCATCGCGGCGGGTCTCGCGGTGATGGCGGCGGGCTTCGCGATCCTGGCTCTGGGCGGCCTGCCGGCGGTGGTGACCGGGATGGTGATCTTCTCGGTCGGGCTGGCCCCGGTCTACATCCTCACCACGGAACTGGTCGTGGTGACGGTGCGCGCCGCCCGGGCCGGCATGGCGGCGGCGGTCACCGAGACCGGGTGCGAACTGGGCGGGGCCCTGGGCATCGCGGTCCTCGGCTCGCTGTCGGTGGCGGCGTTCCGGCACGGGATGGCGGGGTACGACCTGCCGCCGGGCGCGACGCTGACCGATGTGATGTCGGCAGCCGGGGCGCTGCCGCCGCACCTGGCCGAGGTGATGCTCCAGCGGGCGGAGGTCGCTTACGGGACGGCGTTCGCGCTGATGTCGGTGACGGCGGCGGTTCTGGTGGCGGGGGCGGCGGTGCTGGCCGCGGTGGTGCTGCGGCCGGAGCGGCCGGGTGCGGTACGGGCCGCGCTCCCGGCCGGCCGCCGGGCGGTGCAGGCCGCGCTCCCGGCCGGCCGGGCGGTGCAGGCCGCGCTCCCGGCCGGCCGCCGGGCGGTGCCCGGGCAGCGGGCCGGCGCGGTCGCGGTCCCGGCAGCTCCCTGTCCGGGGTGGCCCGGTGCGGGTCGTGATGGGCCGGCCGCGGGTGCCCGGTAGCGTCTCACTCGGCGGGAACTCGGAACTGCGACGAGGGTCTCGCGGGTCGGAGTTGGCGTGGACCGGGGCAATCCAGCACTGTAGAAGTGATCACCGTGGGGTGATAAGCTCGCATGACCTATCGGGATTGTAGGATTTGATGACGGAGCACCGTGAGGGGGACACGATGACTACCACCGTGCGGCGACATGGGGCGCCGGCTCAGCGTCGGCTGGACGAGGACGCGCTGCGCCGGCAGTTCGACCGGGATGCGATCTGGCATCGGATGGTCAAGCCGGGCGACCGGTTGCCGTCGATGCCGCTGCTCGAGGCCGACCTGGGCGCGATCCATCTGGACCGGCTGCGGATGACCGGGCCGATCGTGCTGGTCTTCTTCCGGTACGCGTCCTCGCACCCGTGCAACGCGACCCTCGCTCGCTATCAGCAGGCCCTGATGCCGGCGCTCACGGAGACCGACGCGCACCTGGTCGCGGTCAGCCCGCAGGTGCCGCAGCGGCTCGCCGAGGTCAAGCGGCGGCTCGATCTGAGCTGCTTCGTCGCGGCGGACGTGCGGCACACCCTGATCGACGCGTTCAACCTGGGCTTCCACGAGCCGGGTGCCGACACGATGCTGGGCGCGCGGCGGTCGGTCCTGCCGTTCCCGGCGGTGGTGATCGCCGATCGCGCGGGGACGATCCGGTTTGCCGAGGTCCGCGCGGACGGCGCCGGCCATCCGGAACCGGCGGTGATCCTGGAGGCGCTGCGCGCGATCG
>NZ_BOMV01000063.1 GCF_016862375.1 Paractinoplanes rishiriensis
TGATCCCGCGCCGTCTGATCCCTGCGCCGTCTGATCCCTGCGCCGTCTGATCCCTGCGCCGTCTGATCCCTGCGGCGCCTGATCCCTGCGGCTTCGCCTCATTCCTGCGGCTTCGCCTCATTCCGCGGGCCGCGCTTCTCCGATGGGACCGGCTCTCGACCAGCCGGGGTCTCATCTCTCCGGTGGGCGTTCCATCCACACGATCTCCGGCCAGCCCGCCTGTTCGGGTGGATCGCGGCGCAGCTCCGTGAAGCCCCGGCTCGCGTAGAAGCGTGCCGCCCGCTCGTTGCCGTCCGTGTATTCCAGGCGGACCGCGCGGCCCGGCGCCCGGGCCAGCAACTCCGCGATGAGCGCCGAACCCGCCCCGGTGCCCTGCGACTCGGGCACCACGTACAGCTTCCAGATGATCGGCGCCGGACCGCGCAGGTCGATGTTGCCGACCCCGAGCAGGCCCTCGCCGCCGTCCGCCACCAGCATCGTGGTGTCGCGCAGACTCCGCTCGATCGCCGCCGCGGACCACCAGGTGGCGAGCCCGTCCGCGATGAAATCCGGGCCGGCGAACGCGTAGGTCGCCGGCCAGGTGCGCTGCCCGATCGCGACGATGGCCTCGACGTCGCCGGCCGAGGCGTCCCTGATCCGCATGAGCCGATCCTGCATCACGGGGTGATCGTCGACCACTCGCGCGGGAAGCGGACGTCCATCAGTTTCCGCACGTCCGGCGGCGGGAAGGCCAGCCACTCGCCGCGGTCCTGGTCGTAGTTGCGGTTGAGGCGGCGGTCCAGGAACCGCTGGGTGCGCATCAGACCGTCGGCGGCCTGGGCCGTGGTGAGGGCGCCGCGCTCCATGGCCTCGGCGTACTCGTGCAGGTCGAGCATCCGGAACGGCCGGTCCGGCTGCGGGCCCACGATCACGTCGATCCACCAGTCGTCGACCGTGACGACGTCGCCGTGGTCGACGACCTTGATCAGATCGCAGTACCACCAGCCGGTCAGCTCGTCGGAGAAGACCACCGGCTGGCCGATCTGGAAGCCGTCGTCGAGCAGGACAAATGATCGCTGTACGCGGTCCCGGCCGCGGTGTTCGAAGCCCCACTCGTAGACGATCACCTGGCCGAGCCGCCGGCCCGCGGCGCGGACCTTGCCGTTCAGGATGACCGTGGTGGGCGTGAGCTGATCGGCGATGCTGTCCGTCACGCCGACCAGTCTCGCTCACTGCTGCGGTTATGGCAGGGCGGCTGACCAGCGTCATCGGTGATGCCGCCGGGTCAGCCGCCGTGCGGGCCTTTCACTACCTGCGGGTGAGGCGTTGCCACCAGGTCCGCTTCGCGGCTCGGGCCTTGAGCTGACGCCGGGTGACCAGCGCCGCGACGGCGCTGCCCACCACCGCCAGTGCGGCGGACGTCGTCTTGGGGTGGGTCTTGACCGCTCGTCCGGCCTGCTTGCTGCGCGCCGGCACCGCCGCCAGGCTGCTCTTCACGGTGCTTGCGGCGTTGCGAACGCGGGACTTCTCCGGGCTCACCGTCTGCGGCGTCGCCGCCATCTCGTCCAGTGCCATGGCAATCTCTCCGATCGATCGGGCTGGGATCGTGCTGATCTCATGCCCACCGTTCGCGGTCACCTAACTTTTTGCCCGATTCATTCACCAGGGCTCATCCTGCCGGGGTGAGGCGCGGCCCGGCCGCCCGGCGGCAGGGTGGGTAGTGGACCTTCCCGCGCCGCTCGCCGGCCCTGACTCTCGGAGGCACCCCCGATGCGACTTTCGATGCGCCGACGCCGCGAGCTCGAACTGCGCGACGCGATGGCCGACGCGTGGGCAGCCGCCCGGGTGACCGGCGGCCAGTTCCGTCAGCTCGGCCCCGTCTACGCGGACCGCCTGGGCCTGGCCTACCAGGTGCTGCGCGGCCGCCAGCTGCGCCGCATGGGCAAGGCGTTCGCCCTGACCGCAGTCCTGGCCGCAGTCGGCGGAGCCGCAACGGCCCTGATCGCCGAACGAGCACTGGCCGCCCGCCGCACCCCGGAGGAGGAGCCGGTCGAGGCAGCCACCCCGATAGCCGTCACCGATTCGGCTCCCGTTTCCACCACCTGAAAGCGGAGACCGACCGGCCGCGGTCCTGCCACCACACAGGACCGCGGCCCGCCATCCCACACCGCCGACTTCGCAGGACCTCCACCAATCCCGGCGTCGACATCTGCCAGCTTCGATTCCCGGTTCCGGCCGCCCCAAACCGTTGCGGCGGCCTTTCCTCGCGCGAGTTTGCGGGTCAGGGTGCGTTTGTCCACGTGGACAGGACGGACAGGAAGTCGGCGGTGGCCACGGCTATGGCCAGGGCGCAGCCGGCCACCACGACCGTGGCCCCGGCCAGCGTCGCGTGCAGGCGGCGGGTGGTGGCGGGCTCGGGACCCTGCAGGGCGCGGACCCGGCGGACTATCACGCCGCCGTGCATGCCCAGGGACGCCGTGGGGGTGGGATGGGCGGTGGCCAGGGCGGCGCGGGCCACGGCTCGGGCGACCAGCGTGCGGTCGCCGACCGTGCGGGCGGCATCCTCGTCGGCCCAGCGTTCGACCAGGTAGGTCACCGTTTCCCGGACGGGGCGCAGCAGCGGGTTGACTGCGGCGGCGGCGCCGGCCAGCAGGACCGCGGTGTGGTGGCGGTGGGCCAGGTGGGCGCGTTCGTGGGCGATCACGGCTCGGCGTTCGGCGGGGGTGAGCAGGCGCAGCATGCCGGTGGTCAGCAGGACGTCGCCGGGGCGGCCGGGGACGGCCACCGCCAAGGGTTCGGACCAGTCGGCTATCACGACGCCGTCGGTGCCCGGGCCGGCGTTGCGCAGCCGGCGGACCGTGTCGTGGCGGCGGTGCAGGTCGCGGGCCAGCCGGATCAGGGCCCAGGTCAGGAGGGCTGCGGCGGCGAGGGCGATCTGGTCGGGGACCGGCTCGGGCAGGCGCATGCCGTGCCGGGCGTTGGCGGCGATCATGGCGGGCAGGTCGTCGAACAGGGTCAGGATCAGCAGGAGCAGCGACCACACGGTGCCGGCGGCGGTCAGGACCGCGGCGGTCACCAGGCCGAGGACTGCCGGGCGGGGACGGGCGCGCTCGGCCAGCGGGCGGGCGGCCAGGGCGACCAGGACCGGCAGGAGCAGCGGCAGATAGACGAAGAAGGTCATGACTCACGCTCCTCGAGTAATGCGCGTAACACGTCCACGTCGTCGGCGGCCAGGCCGGCGGCGAACTGCTGGAGAACGGCGCGCCGGTCGGGGCGCCCGTCGAGCGCGGCGCGCATGCGGCCGGCGGCGGCGCTCGCGGCGTCCTGGGCGGGCCAGTAGGCGTGACCGCGCCCCCGGCCGGCCGGGCCGCGCCGGACCTGCCCCTTTTCGAGCAGGCGGATCAGGATCGTCTGGACGGTGTTGTAGGCCAGGTCGCCGCCCAGCGCCGCCTGCACGTCGGCGGGCGTGAGCGGCTCGTGCGCGGCCCACAGCGTGGTCATCACCTCGGCCTCGAGCTCGCCCCGGGCCCGCCGGCGACCGGCCTCCTCGTCGGCCATGGCTCGTCCCTTCGTCGGCGAATGGAGGGAGGGTATCGGCCGGGGCCGACATTTTCCGAGCCGCCCTTCCGGCATCGCGGACGCCTACCGGGTGGCGGGCTATCATCGCCTGGTGCGCCGGTCCATCATCTCGCCGCCCCGCTCCTGAGCGGGACCGCCTGACCTTCCGCGTCGCCTAGGACGCGCGCACGCCGTCCCGCTTCCGTGACCTTTTTGTCCCCTTCTTGCGGCGGAAGCAGGAGCTCATGCGTACCTCCAAAAACGGCATTTGGCTGCTCGTGGTGGCCGGCACTCTCTGGGGCGCCGGCGGCCTGACCGGCAGCCTGCTGGCCCGCGAGGCCGGACTGACGGCGCCCGCGGTGGCCACCTACCGCTTGGGTGCCGGCGGTCTCCTCCTCGTGCTATACCTGATCCTCACCGGACGTCCGGCACCGCGCGGTCGGCGCGCGTGGACCAGGATCACGGTGCTCGGCCTGTTGGCGGCGGCATTCCAGGCCAGCTACTTCGCGTCGGTCTCCCGCGTGTCGGTCAGCCTCGCCACGCTGCTGACCATCGGCGCGGCGCCCGTGCTCGTGCTGGCCGTCGAATCTGTGCTGGGTCGGCGGCGGCTCGGCGGCCGGGCGCTGGGCACGGTGGGCTTGGCCGTGCTCGGGTTGACGCTGCTCGTCGGCATACCCGGGAACGGGCTGGAGTGGCCCGCCGTGCTGGCCGGCAGCGGGTTTGCCCTGCTCGCGGCCGCGACGTTCGCCACCATGACGATGGTCGGCGCCGCCCCGGTCCCGGGTCTCGACGAACTGGCGAGCACCGGCTTCGCGTTCACGCTGGGCGCGGTCGTGCTGGCTCCGTTCGCCGGCGCCGGTCTCGGTTTCCCGCCGAGCCCTCCGGCGATCGGCCTGTTGCTGCTGCTCGGGGCCGGTCCGACCGCGATCGCGTGGGCAGCGTACTTCGGCGGCCTGCGCGTGGCGGGTGCCGGCACCGCGGCCCTGATGGCGCTGCTCGAACCGTTGGTGGGCACGGCGCTGGCAATCGTGATCCTCGGCGATCGGCTGGGCCCGGCGGGAGTGGCCGGGGCGTTGTTGCTGGTAGCGGCGCTGGCCGTCGAGGCGCACTCCGGTGCCGCGGAGAGAAGCGGCGGAGCGGTGCTCCGGTCCGGGCGCGGGCGACGTGGCGCCGGTTTCGGGTCGAGGCCCGGACGACCTGGCGCCGGTTTCGGTCGAGGCCCGGACGACCTGGCGCCGGTTTCGGTCGAGGCCCGGACGAGGCGGCTACCGGTCTCGGGGCGGGGCTCCGCTAAAGCACGTCACGCTCCCGATTCGGGCGCGTCGGCTCACAGTCCGCTGGCGCGGCTCGGGGCTGGCGCCCGGCGGTCATAGCTCGACAACTCCGGTGGCCCCTCAGGGAGGTGTAGATCTTGTTGAGCTGCGGTCGCGCGGTGACAGTCGCGCGGTGACTGTGGCTCGACATCTTTGGTGCTGGGCCACTTCTAGGCGGGCGGATCTTGGCGGGCTTGAATCGGAGCGGTGTTCCGATCGCCGGGGACGGGCGTAATTTGATCGACGGGCGTGGGTGGGGCCCCGATACTCCCGGGATGGGTCTTCTGCCGGTGCTGTGGATCTACGGGCCGCCCGGGGTCGGGAAGAGCACCGTCGCCTGGGAGCTGTTCGCCCAGCACCCGGGGCCGGTCGGCTACGTCGACATCGACCAGCTCGGGATGTGTTACGGGGCGCCCACCGCCGAGGAGTGGTCGCCCGAACCCGCCGACGACCCGGGCCGCTACCTGCGCAAAGAACGCAACCTCGCGGCCATCGTCGACAATTTCCACCGGGCGGGGGCGCGCGGGCTCATCGTGTCGGGCATCGTCGACTCCGTACGCGGCATTGATTTTGACCTTTTCCGGCATGTTGCTCTGAAGCCGTTGCGGCTGCGATGTGAGCCGGCGGAACTGGTGCGGCGTCTCGGTGAGCGCAACCGGGCCGGCGACCGGCTCGACGAGATTGCCGATTATGCGGAGCAGATGGACCGCGGTGACCTGCCCGGCGACTGCATCGACAGCACGGGTCTGGACAAGACCAAAACCGTTGATGCCGTACGCGACCACCTGCGCGACTGGCCACCGGACTCCGGCACGGACGGGGCGGCAAACGGGGCGGCAAACGGGGCGGCGGTCACGGTGCCGGGCGAGATAGTGTGGCTGTGCGGGCCGGCAGCGGTGGGGAAGTCCACCGCGGGCTGGGAGACATACATGCAGTCCAGGCTGGCCGGCGCCCACACAGCGTTCCTCGACCTGCAACAGATCGGGTTCCTGCGCCCGGAGCCGGCGGATGATCACCGGCTCAAGGCAGCCAACCTCGCGGCGATCTGGCGGACGTACTACGAGGCTGGTGCCAGACGGCTGGTCGTCGTCGGTTCCGTGGAGCACCCCGACCAGGTTGCGCTCTACCGCGCCGCGCTGCCGGGAGCGACCGTAACCGTGTGCCACCTGCGCGCCGGTCTGCGGCGGTTGACGGAACGGACGTTGCTGCGCGGCCAGGGTCAGGGCCCACCGATCGCCGGCGACACCCTGGCCGGCCGGCCACCGGCCGAACTGCGCCGCCGAGCCGCCGCCGCCCACGCGCGCGACCAGGCCGTCGCGGGGGAGCCCGCGCCGGACACCGAGGCCCGCGACCACGCACCCGGCCGCGATCGTGGCGTGCCGTCAGCGGGCCGCCGACCGGCCTGCACCCGGACAGCCGTCGGCGACCTGGAGATCGACACCGACGGCCAGACGCCCGCGGACACCGCCGCCGAGATTCTGAAGCGGATCAGCGCCCCGCCACCTGGAACTGGCCCACGATCTCCTGGAGCTCGCGCGACATGACCTCGAGCTGCTCGGCGGTCTGCTGAGCCTCGGCCACCCCGCTCGCCGTGACCTGGGCGGCGGTCGCCACGACGGAGACGTTCTCGGCGATCTCGCCAGAACCCGTTGCCGCCTCGACGATGTTGCGGCCCATCTCGGCGGTGGTCGCGCTCTGCTCCTCGACGGCTGCGGCGATCGTCGTCGAGTGCTCGTTGACCTGGCCGATTATGCCGCTGACCCGGTCGATCGCGCCGATCGCGGCCTCGGTGTCGCTCTGGATGGCCTGCACCCGGTTGGCGATGTCGCCGGTGGCCCGGGCCGTCTCCTGGGCCAGGTCCTTCACCTCGGACGCGACCACGGCGAAGCCCTTACCGGCGTCACCGGCCCGGGCCGCCTCGATCGTCGCGTTCAGGGCCAGCAGGTTGGTCTGCTCGGCGATCGAGGTGATCAGCTTGAGAACCTCGCCGATCTCGGCGCTGGACCGGCCCAGCTGGCCGATCGTCGCGCTGGCCTCGCGGGCACTGTCCACGCCGCCGGCCGCGATGCCGGCGGCCATGGTGGCGCTTCCGGAGATCTCCAGAATCGCCACGTTCATCTCCTCGGTGCCCGCGGCCACGGTCTGCACGCTGCGGGACACCTCCTCGGCGGCGGAGGCCACCCGCTCGGACTGGCCCGAGGCGTCACCGGCGGCCTCGGCGATACGGGCCGAGGCCTGGGTGAGCTCCGAGGAGGCGCCGGCCAGCGTACGGCTGTGATCACTGATCCGGTGGAACGCCGCCAGCAGCACTTCCAGGGTGTTGTTCACCGCCCGGCCCATCGTGCCGAGCTCGTCGCGGCCCTGGTCGGGTGTGCGGACCGTGAGGTTCTTGGCGGCGACCTGGCGCAGCGTGGCGACCGTCTGCCCGAGTGGGCCGGTGATGCTGCGGGTGACCAGCACGGCGAGCAGCGCGGCCAGGGCCAGGCTGAGCGCACCGGCCAGCAGCATGAGGGTCCGCGACGTGTTCCCCGCGGCGGTGGCGTCGGCCCGCGCCTTCGCGGCCTGCTCGCCGGTGAGGGTGACCAGCTTCTCGCCGGCCTCGACGACGCGGGTCATCCAGCTGGTTGCCTCGCCGGAGACCAGCTCGCCGGCCCGGGCGTGACCCGCCCGGGTGCCGGTCCGGAAGGCGGCGATGATCTGGTCGTCGATCGCCTGGTACCGGTCGAGCGCCTGGGTCGCCTCGTCCAGCACGGCACGCTGGGTGCCGGTGAGCGGCTCGCCCGCCATGTGCTCGAGTTCGGAATGGAACGCGGCGGTGGCCGCCAGGAAGTGCTTGCGCTGCTGCCCGGCGGTGTCCGAGTCGGCGCCGTCGACGCCGCGGAGGATGTCGAACGCGTACCCGTTCTGCCAGGCGTTGACGTCGGCCGCCTCGAACTTGACCGCCATCGCGTCGCGGGCAGGTCGGCGGCCACGGCGAGCTCGGCGGTGGTGGCCTTGGACCGTTCCTGTCCCCAGTACGCCACCCCGAGCGCCATGATCAGGCAAAGGCACACACCGGTGAACGCGCCGCTGAGACGTACGCCAATCTTGATGTTGCCGAAGAACCGCATGGCCTGCGCTCCTTCTCAGACGCGGAAGCGGGCGACCACACCGCGCAGCTCGTCGGCCACCTGGGTCAGTTCGGTGACCGACTGGTCGGCCTCACCGAGGGCGCTGGTCTGCGCCTGCACCGCCTCGGCGACCATGTTGATGTTGCCGGCGATGTTCGAGCTGCCGTCCGCGGCGTCCCCGATGCTGCGGCTCATCTCGTTGGTGGTGGCGGTCTGCTCCTCGACCGCGGAGGCGATCGTGACCTGGTAGTCGTTGATCTCCGAGATGATCCGGGAGATCTCGCCGATCGCCTCGACCGCGCTGGTGGTGTCGGCCTGGATCGCCTCGACCCGGCGGGAGATGTCCTCGGTCGCCTTCGCGGTCTCCTGCGCCAGATCTTTGACCTCGGTCGCGACCACGGCGAAGCCCTTGCCCGCCTCACCGGCCCGCGCCGCCTCGATCGTCGCGTTCAGGGCCAGCAGGTTGGTCTGCTCGGCGATCTGCGTGATCACCTTGACCACGTTGCCGATCTCCTCGGACGACGTGCCGAGCTTGGCGACCGTGTCGTTCGTGGCCTGCGCGACACCGACCGCATTGGACGCCACCTGGGCGGCGTTGTTGGCGTTTTCGGCGATCTCCCTGATCGACGCGCCCATCTGGTCGCTGCCGGCCGCCGCGGACTGCACATTGGACGAGACATCGCCGGCGCCGGACGCGACCACGGCGGCCTGCTCGGCTGCCTCCCGTGCGCCCTCGGCCAGCCGGGCGGTGACGCTGGTCAGGCGCTGGGTGCCCTCGCCGAGGGTGTGCGCGCCGTGGGTGAGGGCGGTGACCGTGGCGCGCAGGCCGTCCCGGGCGCGGTTGACGGCCTGCGCCATCGCACCCAGTTCGTCGCGGGAGCGAACCTCCGCCGCCAGCGTGAGGTCACCGGCGGCCACCGCGTCCAGGGCCGCCGACACCGTGGTCAGCTGCTGCCGGATCAGGCGGATGACCAGGACGCACACGGCCGCGCCGACCAGGAACCCGACGACCAGGGCAATCAAGGTCAAGTTCCGGGCGCGGCCGTACGCTGCGTCGCCCGCGGCCGCCATGGCATCCGCCTCGGCATCCTCCGCCTGCTGCATGGCGGCTACGGCGGACTCCATTTCCCGCTGCACCCGGTCGAACTCGGTCCCGATCCGATCGGCCGCCGGCATCTCAAGCCCGGCCGGCATCGGTTGCCCGAACACGGCAGTGTCGCGCATCGCCCGGTAATACCGGAACGCCTCGGCGAAATCCGCCATGGCAGCCTGCCGAGTCGCGGACCCCGCGGTGAGCTTGCCGTACGCCGCCAGCGCCGACTCGACGGCTTCGTCGGCCGCTTGCATGTCCTTGCGGCCCTGCTCCTGCTGCGGCTTGTTACCGGCCGCGGAGAAGTAGACCAGCAGGCCACGGAACACCAGCCCGACCTCGCCCCGGACGTTCGAGAGCTCCTGCAGGCTGTCCACGTGGCGGGTCTTCATCGCGGCCAGGTCGTCGCGGAGGCCGGACATGCGGTTGATGGACAACGTCGCCACGCCCAGCGCAACGATCGCCACGCACACCGCCGCAACGATTGTCTTGATGGTCAGGCTGCGATCCCCGAGCAACGCCTCAAACGCATTACGCCGCGCGGTGATCGCCGTGCCCGCCTCCTCGCCCTGCGTGGCCATGGCGTCCCCCCGGCTGTCACGTCCCGCCGGCCCAGCCGGGACGCGACCAACTTTAGAAAACCTCTCGCGTATCGGCGCCCAGTTTGGGCAATCCGCCCCGATGTTCACCCGTCCTTTCGCCGTTCTGCCCGCGTTGCGGACGCGACTGGTGGGGCGGATGGGGCTGGTGGGGCGGATGGGCTTGGTGGGGCGGATGGGCTTGGTGGGGCGGATGGGGCTGGTGGATGGATGCGGAGGCGCAGCTCCGGATGGCGCGACTGTGCACGGCGCGGTCGTGTGGGTGGCGCGGTCGTGTGGGTGGCGCGGTCGTGTGGGTGGCGCGGCTCGGTGGATCGGTGATTTTCGATGAGCATGCATCGCCAACGAAAACGGTCAGCACGCGCCCCTGTCGGCGCGTGCTGACCGCTTCGGCCGCGGGTGAATTCGTGAGAGTCGCGGCTGTGGATAGGCGAGGCGTGGACACAACTCCTATGCGGACGGCGAGGGTGCTGTGGAGGGCGGAGGCGCTGTGGAAGGCGGATTCGGCGCCGTCGCTGTGGAGGAGGCCGGTGCGGTGGTCACCGCGGTGCCGGCGTCCGAAGAAGTGGGCGCTGTGGAAGGAGCTGTCGCTGTGGATGAGGGGGGTGCTGTGGATGAGGGGGGCGCTGTGGATGAGGGGGACGCTGTGGATGAGGGGGACGCTGTGGATGAGGGGGGCGCTGTGGAAGAAGGCGGCGCCGTTGGCGACGGCCGGGTGGGGGCTGTCGGCGGGGTGGGGGGCTCGGGTGCTGCGGCCGGTGAGCCGCCGGAGAGCAGTGGCGTCATCCACTGGCTGGCGGGATCGATGTCGATCAGTAAGCCCTTTGCCAGCAAGCTCATCGGAATGGCCAGGAGGGCGCCCAGCGGACCCAGCACCCAACCCCAGAAGATCAGGGAAAGGAAGGACACAGTGGCGGAGAGGCCTACGGCGTCGCCGACGATCTTGGGCTGGATCACGGACTGGATGATGAAGTTGACTACGCAGTAGAGGACTATGACCTTGAGCATGTCTTCGGGGCCGCCCTGCAGCAGGCCCAGCAGCGCGGGCGGGATCAGGCCGACCACGAAGCCGATGTTGGGGATGTAGTTGGTGATGAAGGAGAGCAGGCCCCACAGCACGGGCAGAGGGATGCCCAGGGCCCACAGACCGAGCGTGTCGATCACGGCGACGATCACGCCGAAGACGGTGGTGACCCACAGGTACCGGCGGGTGCCGCCGGCGAAGCTGCGCAGGGCGCCGACAACCTGCGGGCGCTGGGTGGCGCTGGTGGCGAGGCGGGCGGGGAAACCCACGGCGTCCAGGCACATGAAGAGCAGGACGGCCATCAGGAACACCGTGTTGGACAGGGCGCCGGCCAGGCCGCCGAAGATGTACTCCAGGACGCCGGCCACGGCGGCCGGATCGAGGACCTGGGTGACGACCTCGTGGACCTGGGGCTCGGTGATGCCGATGCGGTTCAGCTGGGCGACCAGGTCGGCGCGCAGGTCGGTGAACTGTTCCTGGTAGGTGGGTATCAGGTCGACGAGTCTGGCCAGGGACAGCGCGAGTGCGGCGCCCAGCGAGATCAGGATCAGGTAGACCACGGTCACGTTGGCCAGTGCGGCCAGCCACATCGGGGTGCGGTGGGCGCGCAGCCAGAGCGCGATCGGGCTCACCGTGACCGTCAGCATCAGGGCCAGGAAGATCGGGGCCAGCAGGTCGGCGGTGATCCGCATGCCGCCGACCACGACCACCAGGCACGCGGTGCCCAGCAGGACCAGGACACCCCGGGGCAGGCCGGCGGCCGGTGAGTCCGCCGGCCGGCCGGTCGGATCAGTACCGGACCTCACGGCCGTGCACTGCGAGGGCGTAGATCACGAGGACGTCCATGGCGATGATGATCGTGCACCAGATCGGGTACGCGGGCAGGAAGGCCAGGTTGGCCAGCGCGCTCACGACCGCGATGATGATGCCGACCACCCGGGCCCAGGTCTGCCCGAGCAGGACACCGATACCGGTGCCGACCGCGATCAGGCCGATGATCAGGTGGGTCCAGCCCCAGGCGCTCAGGTCCATGGTGAGCAGCAACCCGTCGCGGGTCACCAGGTAGTAGTCGTCGCGGAAGATGGCGACCAGGCCCTCGATCGCCTGGAACCCGCCCAGCATCATCAGCATGACACCGGCGAAGACCACGAAGCCGACCCAGCCGGTGGGTTCCGGCCGCCTCGGGGCGTACGGGGGATCGGAGGCCGTCGGCCTCTGCTGCTGCGTGTCGGACATGCCGTACTCCTCTTAAGGGGCGGATAAAGCCAGCGGCCCTCACAGTCGTCCACGAGGGGAGGCCGGACGCCATCCGCAACGAATGAAATGAAACGGCCCGTCAGGTGTTCCGCCAGGCCCGTGGTTCCCAGATGTTGACGATCTTGGCCACCGCGGTGACCAGGAAGAGCTGGCCGAGCAGCGCTTCCAGCACGGCCAGCCCGCGCCCGGGGTTGCCGGCCGGCACCAGGTCGCCGTACCCCGTGGTGGTGAGGGTGATGAAGCTGTAGAAAAGGCTGTCGGCGAGCGTGCCGTCCCCCGCCTCGCCGTAGAAGGGACCCGGCAGCAGCGCCGCGAGGCACCGGTAGGCGTACCCGAAAGCCATGCCGAGCATGAGGTAGGCGGACAGCGCCCCAAGCATCAGCTCGCGGTCGGCCTCGCGCCGCCGGGCCAGGTCGGCCACGATCGACACGGGCGCGAGCAGGTACAGCGCGCTGCCGGCCAGAAAGGTGAGGCCGACCAGGATGCGGCCGTGCGTGAGGATGTTCCAGACGCCGGCCAGCAGTGCGAGCAAAAAGACAAAAGCCGAGGTCAGCCGTACGCGTGGGCGCGCGTGCGAGGCGCGCAGCGCGTACCAGACCGTACCGATCTGGACCAGCAGCATCAGCGAGACCGCCCACCTCGTGTCCGCGAGCGTGCCCACCATGTAGGTGATCGCGATCAGGACGATGACGCGGGCGTAGCTGTCCGCCGACCAGACCGGGACGCGCCGTCGGATCACGAGCCCGGTAGCCGGCGGATCTCGATGAGCCGCAACCCCATGCCGTGCATCCGGGAGATCAACCCGAACAGCGCCGACTGGTCGGGCAGTGTGCCGTAGAGAACTGTTTCCGGCGGCTCCACCGAGATGGTCATGTCGGTGAGCTCCGCCAGAAGTTCCGCCGGCAGTGTGCCCGAAACTCGTACCTGGTAGTTCGTTGCGGTCATGAGCTTCCCTCCGCGTCAGCCGCAGTCGAGGTGGACCAGTTCCACGCCGGACTGGTCGAGCCGTAGCAGCAGTCGTTCCAGTTCCGCGGCCGAGAGCTTTGCCCGGATCGTGCTCTGGCTCGGCAGGCTCTCGCAGCTCAGGTCGTCGAACGAGGTCCGCAGTAAGGGACCGAGCAGGCCGTGGATCCTGATCTCGTACCGTTCGTTCATCAGTTCACCGTGACCCGGTAACCGGAATCACGCCTCACTCGGGGGGAGTGAACGGGCAAGCAGGGTCACGCCGACCTCGAACACGGCCAGCACGACGACCACCACCAGCAGCGCGGTCCACGACGACAGCAGCAGCGCCAGCACGGCCGCGACCACCAGGCCGCCGACCCGGACGACGTCCAGGTGATCGGCGATCCAGCCGGGTGCGCGGCCGCCGGCCGTACGCCCGAACCGGCCCGCCGCCGAGGCGCCGCGCCCAAGCTGATGGCGCAGCCAGCGTGGCCCGCGGCCCGGGCCGATCAGATAGCACACCGCGGCCAGCAGGGCACCGATCCAGATCAGCTGGGTGCCGCGCTCGCGGAGCAGGCTGAACACGCTGGTCACGGCGGCCGCGGCGCCGTCGCGATAGACGCCGGAGGGCACCTGGGCGAGCAACTCGTCGCGCACCGCGCGCAACACCGCGGTGACCGCGACCGCCGCCACCACCAGCCACAACCCGAGCTGGAGCAGGGTGCGCCGGCGCCAGGGCGAGAGCACCAGCGCGATGATCAGCAGCAGAATCGTGCTGATCACGAACACCGCCAGGTTGCGTTTCGCGCCCTCCACCGCCTGCTGCACCTGCCAGAGGCGGCCCGAGTCGTACAACGTGAACTGGGCGAAGTTGGCCGGTAGCGAGACGCCCAGCGCCTGCTCCACCCGCAGCCGCAGGTTTTCCGGTATCGCGCCGCTGCTCAGGTCGGGCAGGGTGATCTGCTTGCCGAACAGTGTGGGCAGCTCGGCGCTGAGCTCGCGCAGCACCTGGTTGATCAGTGGAAGCAGGTCGATGTCGACGTGGTCGCCCTGCGCGACGACGACCTCGCTGCGACCCTCGACAATGGCCAGGACGCGCTGGTGGGCGCGCCGGTTCAGCTCGACCCAGATGGCCTGGAACCGGTCGCTCTGCAGCACGTTCGAGACGGTCCGCCGGACGCCGTCGCGCAGCTGGCCGGTGATCGGCCCGGCCACGAACGCTGCCTGGGCCGGCAGCACCGCCTCGATTCGCTGCTCGACGTCGAGGACCCGGAAGACCTCGGTGGTGGCGTATTCCGACACCGCCGCGGCGACCTGCGGGTCCTGCGGCAGCGGTGCGACGGTGGCGACAAAGCGGTCCGTGTTCAGCACCGTGGTCGCCGCCCACAGCCCGACCACGCTGGCGACCAGCGCGAACGCGGTAACCGTGATCAGGACGGCGGCGGCCACCCGGCGCAGTGCGGCGATGGCGAACGCCCAGCGTTGCCGGGTGTCCAGACGTGTTTGCAGGGCGGAGACCTCGGCGCGGAGCCGCGCGACCTCCTCGGTGTCCGTGGTGGTCATGCGCCCGACGGTGGCCGACCGCCGGGATGGCCGCGTCATCCAGGGCGAATGAACCCTCGCCCGCCGCGCCGCCGGCGGGCGCCCCGGTGTACGAACTCATTCCCTCGGTATGAGGAGAGGCCCACCCCCGGTGTGTCTGACTGGCAGGGCCTCACCCAATGACGAAAGGGCGTGCATCATGGCAACACTGGTCGCCATCGGATATCCCGACGAGACCACGGCGACGGCGGCATCGCTGGAGGCCGACCGGCTGGCCAAAGATCTGATCATCCAGCCGGATGCCATCGCGACGATCATCCGGGACCGCGAGGGCAAGTTCCATGTGACGACCAACCACCACGCCGTCGGCGGTGGCGCCACCTGGGGCATGTTCTGGGGTCTCCTCTTCGGGATGCTGTTCTTCATCCCGTTCATCGGCATGGCGGTCGGCGCCGGTCTCGGCGCGCTCACCGGCAAGCTGACCAAGGGCGCGATCAACAAGGAGTTCGAGCAGCAGGTCCGTGACCTGCTCCAGCCCGGCACCTCGGCGCTGTTCCTGATCGTCGAGGCGGTCACCCCGGACAAGGCCGTCGAGGCGCTCAGCCGGTTCGGCGGCACGGTGCTCAAGTCCTCGCTGTCCAAGGAAGCCGAAGCGGAGCTTCAGGAAGCCCTGCACGGATCCGCTCAGTCATGACCATCAGCCAGGGCGCGGAACAGCTGCGCCTGGACGCCGCCGCCAGGGACGCCGTGCCCTGGCGGCGGTGGGGCCCGTACCTCAGCGAGCGGCAGTGGGGCTCGGTCCGCGAGGACTACAGCCCCGGCGGCGACGCCTGGGACTACCTGACCCACGACCAGGCGCGATCACGGGCCTACCGATGGGGTGAGGACGGTATCGCCGGCTTCTGCGACGACCAGCAGCGGCTGTGCCTCGCCCTGGCGATGTGGAACGGGCGGGACCCGATCCTCAAGGAGCGGTTCTTCGGGCTGACCAACGCCGAGGGCAACCACGGCGAGGACGTCAAGGAGTACTACTTCTATGTGGACGGCACGCCCACCCACTCGTACCAGAAAATGGTCTATAAATACCCGCAGGCCGAGTTCCCCTACCACGATCTGGTCGCCACCAACCGGGCCCGCGGCCGGCAGGACTTCGAATACGAGCTGCTGGACACCGGGGTCTTCGCCGAGGAGCGGTACTTCGACGTGACAGTCGAGTACGCGAAGGCCGGCCCCGAAGACATCCTTTGCCGGATCACCGTGGACAACCGTGGTCCCGAGCCGGCCACCCTGCGCCTGCTGCCCACGCTGTGGTTCCGCAACACGTGGACGGGCCGGCCCGGCGCGGTGCGGCCCAGCCTCTACCAGGCGCCCGCGGACGGCAGCGCCGTGGTGGAGGTGCGGCACCCGGGACTCGGCCGGCGCTGGCTGCACTGCCCGGGCGACCATCCGCTCCTTTTCACCGACAACGAAACCGAGGGCCCGTACGCCAAGGACGCGTTCCACCGGTACGTGGTGCACGGCGACACCGACGCGGTGAACCCGGCCTGCACCGGCACCAAGGCGGCCGTCGACGTGACCCTGGACCTGCCGGCCGGCGGCAGCGCCGTGGTCCGGCTGCGGCTCAGCGACGAACCGCACCCGCCCGAGTCGATCGGCTTCGACCAACTGGTCGAGCGGCGCCGGGCCGAGGCCGACGAGTTCTACGACGGCCGCTTCCCGCCGGCGCTGGGCCAGGCCGAACGGCAGGTGTGCCGGCAGGCGCTGGCCGGGATGCTGTGGAGCAAGCAGTACTTCGGCTACGACGTGGAGCGCTGGCTGCTGGAACACGGCCGCGACCCGCTGGACGCCGGCGACATCCGCAACGGCGACTGGTTCCACCTCACCGCCGAGGACGTCATCTCGATGCCGGACGCCTGGGAGTACCCCTGGTTCGCCGCCTGGGACCTGGCCTTCCACGCCGTGGTGTTCGCGCTGATCGACCTGGACTTCGCCAAGAGCCAGCTGGACCTGCTGCTCAGCCGGCGCTACCTGCACCCCAACGGCCAGATTCCGGCGTACGAGTGGAACTTCAGCGACGTGAACCCGCCGGTGCACGCCTGGGCCGTCTACCTGGTCTACGAGCTGGACAAGGGGCGACAGGGCCGGGGCGACCACGCCTGGCTCGAGGCCGCCTTCCACAAGCTGGCCCGGAACTTCACCTGGTGGCTCAACCGCAAGGACGTGACCGGGCGCAACCTGTTCCAGGGCGGGTTCCTGGGACTGGACAACATCGGTGTGTTCGACCGGAGCGCCCCGCTGCCCACCGGCGGCCACCTCGACCAGGCCGACGGCACCGCGTGGATGGCGCTGTACTGCCAGAACATGCTGCAGATCGCGCTCGAGCTGGCGGTCGAGGACCCCGGCTACCTGGAACAGGCGCACACCTACCTGGAGCAGTTCGCCTGGATCGCGGCCGCGGTCGACCACCCCGGCGCCACCGCGTCGATGTGGGACGAGGAGGACGGCTTCTTCTACGACCTGCTGCGCCTGCCGGACGGCAGCGCGACACCGCTGCGGGTGCGCTCGATGGTCGGTCTGCTGCCGCTGGCTGCCGCCACCGTCTTCGACCCGGAGCTGACCGCCCGCTACCCGCACCTGATCGGCGAGGCCAACGACTTCCTCGACCGGCATCCCAGCGTCGCCGCGGCGCTGCCACCGGGCCGGTTCCGGGGCCGGCCGGGCAGCCATCTGCTCGCGCTGTTCGACGAGAACCGGCTACGCCGGATCCTGGCCCGCCTGCTCGATGAGGAAGAGTTCCTGAGCCCGTACGGGATCAGGTCTTTGTCGAAGTATCATGCCGAGCATCCCTTCCAGGTCGACGTGGACGGCGCCACCTACCGCGTCGACTATGCGCCGGCCGAGTCGGACAGCGGCATGTTCGGCGGCAACTCCAACTGGCGCGGCCCGGTCTGGTTCCCGGTCAACGCGCTGATGATCCGGGCCCTGCTCAACCTGTACGCGGGCTACGGCGACGACTTCACCGTGGAGTGCCCGACCGGATCCGGCGTCAAGATGACCCTGTTCGAGGTGGCCCGGGAGATCTCCGGCCGGCTCACCGCGCTGTTCCTGCCGGACGAGTCGGGCCGGCGCCCGTGTTACGGCGGACAGGACGTCTTCGGCACGACACACTGGCGTGATCTGATCACCTACTCGGAGTACTTCCACGGGGACAACGGCGCCGGCCTGGGCGCCGCGCACCAGACCGGCTGGACCGGGCTGGTCGCGGTGTTCCCCAACCTGTTCGCCCGGGTAACCGGATCGGACCTGCTGGCGCACGGCATGACCGGGTTCTTCCGGTCGATGACCGAGGAGGAGGACGAGCGTTGAGCGGCATGCCCACCGCACCGGTGGTCTACGAGATCGACACCTGGCCGTGGCTGGCCGGAGTGAGCAACCGGTTGGGCCGTACGGTGACACTGGCCGACGTCCCGGACGAGATCTGGGACGAGGCGGTGCCGGACGGCGCCGACGCGGTGTGGCTGATGGGGGTCTGGGAACGCAGCCCCGCCGGGCTCGTGGTGGCCCGGTCCAACGAGTCGCTGCAGCGCGCCTTCCACGCGGCCCTGCCCGACCTGCGCCCCGCCGACCTGGTCGGCTCGCCCTACTGCGTCCGCCGCTACCGGGTGGACGAGCGCCTCGGCGGGCCGGCCGGCCTGGCCACCGCGCGCGCCGAACTGGCCCGGCGCGGAGCCCGGCTGATCCTCGACTACGTGCCGAACCACGTGGCACCGGACCACCCGGCCGTGGTGGAGCACCCGGACTGGTTCGTGCTGGGCAGCGAGGAGGACGAGGCCCGCGAGCCGGCCGCCTGGTTCCGGGCCGCCGGGCGGATCGTCGCGCACGGCCGCGACCCGTACTTCCCGCCGTGGCCGGACGTGGCGCAGCTCAACGCGTTCCACCCGGAGCTGCGGTCGGCCACCGCGAAGGCACTCGGCGACATCGCGGCCCAGTGCGACGGCATCCGCTGCGACATGGTCATGCTGCTCACCACGGACGTGTTCGCCCGCACCTGGGGAGCGAACGCGGGCCCGCGACCGGCGACCGAGTTCTGGCCCGAGGTGATCGCCGAGCTCCGGAGGCACCACCCGGGCACGGTGCTGATCGCCGAGGCGTACTGGGACATGGAATGGACGATGCAGCAGCAGGGCTTCGACTACTGCTACGACAAGCGCCTCTACGACCGGCTGGCGCACGAGGACGCCGAGTCGGTCCGCAAGCACCTGGCCGCCGGCCGCGACTACCAGGACCGGCTGATCCGTTTCACCGAGAACCACGACGAGCCGCGCGCCGCCGCCACCATGCCCGGCGGCCGGAACCGGGCCGCCGCGGTCGCGATCGCCACCCTGCCCGGCGCCACGCTCTGGCACGAGGGCCAGTTCGACGGCCGCCGCACCCACCTGCCGGTCTTCCTGGGCCGCTTCCCCGACGAGCCGGCCGACGACGAGTTGCGCGCGTTCCACCAGCGCCTGCTGCCGGCCGCGGCCCGCGTCCGCCGCGGCCAGTGGAGCATGGCCGACTGCCACGGCTGGCCGGACAACCCGACCAGCCACGACGTACTCGCCTGGACCTGGCACGACGGCGTGCCGCACCACGTGGTGGCGGTCAACCTGTCCGGCCACGCGTCACAGGCCCGGATCCGGCTGCCGTGGCCCCCGCTCGGCGACCGGCGCTGGCGGCTGACCGACCTGCTGGACGGCCGGGTCTTCCACCGCGACGGCGACGCGCTGCTGGCCGAGGGCCTGTACGTGGACCTGCCGCCGTGGGGTCACCACGTGCTGGCGGTTACTCCGGCCTGACGTCGTTCATGCCGTTTCGGGCCTCATCCGTTTCGGGTGAAGCGCGCCCCGCCCGGCGCGGCGCATGCTCGAAGCCATGGCATTGGGGCCGCTGGAACTCATCGTCCTGTCCTTCCCCGCCCAACGACTGAACGACGGCGTCCTGGCGACGCTGGAGCTTCTCACCCGCGAACCGAGCGTCCGGGTGGTGGACGTCCTGGTGGTACGCACCGACGCCGTGGGCGGTGCCTGCGGGGTCGAACTGAACGAACTGGCCGGTCTGGTCGGCGACCCGGCCGAATTCGCGCGCCTGGCCACCGGCCTGATCACCGAGACGGACATCGACGAGGTGGGCACGATCGTCGACCACGACACCGACGCCCTCGCCGTGCTGGTCGAACACCTGTGGGTGAGCGACCTGGCCACCCGGGTGGCCACCACCGACGGCACGGTGCTGGCGCTGCTGCACATTCCCGCGGTGCAGGAGGTCCTGGCCGCGGTGGGCCCGCGCTGATCCGTTGTTTTCGACGGCCGAGGGGAAGGGGGCAGATTCCCCCCGGCCTTCGCACCTCCCGGTCCGCACCGGCCCGCATACTGGGACGGCGCCCGTTACGGTCGCCTCGGCAAGAAACGCACGGCAAGCGCCTCGACAAGAACCCACGGCAAGCGCCTCGGCAAAGCCGGCGGCCGGGACCGCGCGTGAAGGGGCGGTCCCGGCCGAGGGCTGACGAAACGCTCAGGTGCCGGAAAGGATGCGGGACTTCTGCTGTTCGAACTCGGTTTCGGTCAGGATTCCCTGGGCCTTCAGCTCGCCCAGTTTCTGCAGGGCGGCCAGGCGGGACTCCATGGTCTCCTCGGGTGCGGGCGGCGGCTCCTCGTAAGCCTGCTGGTCGGCGTAGCCGGCCTGCTGTTCCTCCGCCTGGCGGGACCAGCGGCCGGCCTGGCGGCGGGAGACCCGGTTGGAGACGGCGGTGGCGGTGCCGGCGACTACCGCGGTTCGTGCCATTCCGCGTAGCAGGCCCATGACTATCGGCTCCCCTCGGTTGCGTAATCCGTTTCGGTCGCGTCCAGTGCGGCCAGCAGCGCCTGCACGGGGATGCGGCCGCCGGCTACCAGCTGGGCGCCCTCGCGGCGCAGCGTGGTGGCCAGCGGGGCGGCCCACAGGTTTTCGTAGACGATGATGGCGGCGGCGCTGCCGGGGGTCAGGGTGCTGGCGGCCTCGGCCAGGTCGTCGTTGCCCAGCACGCCGGAGGAGGCGCCGCTGAACAGGGCCAGGCCGTCGCCGATCTGTTCTCCTTCGAGTTCGGTGATCTTGCCGTCCAGCTCGTGGCGGAGGAAGCGTAGTTCCAGGATCCGGATGATCCGGCGGTCCACCAGGTCGATGAGCAGCGGCAGGCCCTGGCCGGTGGTGCTGCCGGGCGGGAACTCCACGCACAGGTAGTCGATCGGGCCCATCTCGTTGATGTCGGTCATGGGGCAACAGCCTCCTTACGCGATGAAGCCTGGTGCAGCAGGCCCAGGCGGAACAGGTGCTCGAGGCGGCGGACGACGAACGGGTGGGACATCGGCAGCTGGGTGATGCCGGGCCAGAAGCCGTGCAGGCGCTGTCCCTGGCGGAGCAGCTCGTCGATGTTGACGTCGTTCTCGGTGTAGCGGCCGGACGCGAGCAGGACCAGGCCCTTGGCGCCGGTGGGGCACAGGTGCGCGCCGTGCCGGTCGCAGGAGTACTCGCGCAGGCGGGACAGCGCGGGGCCGAGCAGCGGGATGCGCTGCGAGTAGGCGACCGACAGCTGGTACCACAGGCCCACGTGGTGCAGCCGGATGTGGCCCATCTCGTGGCCCAGGATGAAGCGCAGGCCCTCGCGGTTGTTGTTGTAGAGGTTGGCGAAAAGCTCGTTCGACAACACCACATAGTCATGGCCGTACGCCTGCGCGGCGAACGCGTTCAGGGTGCCGTTGCCGTTGGCCAGGTAGATCACCGGGCGGCGGCGCAGGCCGAGCTTGTGCGCGAAGTCGTCGGCCGTCTTGTACAGGTCGGGGAACTGGCGCGGCGACAGCTCCACCGCGGAGCCGCGGATCTGGGCCCGCTGGGTCTCCCGGATGACGATCAGCGCGGGAATGAAGAGCAACAGGCCGATGAGCGCGGACCGGATCGCGGTGCCCCAGTTCGAGTCGCGGACCGAGTCCGGCAGGAACGGCAGGGTGGATGCGGCGCTGAGGATCGCCAGGATGATGAGCACGTTGAGTGCCACCATGAAGACGAAGAACGGCAGCTCTACCGGGTGCCGCAGCGGTGGAACCTTGGTGGACGTCGACACGACCCCTCCTCGGATACGGGCGATCTCGGCCCGAGAATCGCCGAAACGGGGCAGCGTGCGCCTCATACCGCCCGGATGAGCGGGGCGGCGATGTTGGCGGATTGCCAACGATCAATCGTCGCGGGATGTTGCCATGTGGTGGCTTTCTGTGCTTGGTTGTGGACGGGACACATGACAAGTAGGACGACGGCCACGCTTGGTCACCGCACAATCGGCGATGCGGTGACCGTCCGTGAGAGCGGGTGCCGTCGCCCGGTGTTTGATCTCCGGCGCCGCAGTGGGGGCCGCCGCGCCGGAGGTTGCGGGCAGAGCCACGCGGGCGGTCGCGTACGCCCGCGTGGTGCGGGGCGCCGGCTGGTACCGACCGCGGGGGTGCATGGCACTTTGCGAGAGGGAAGGTCTGAAGTCGTGGCGACGGCCACCGGGCGCCTGGGACGCCCGGTGGTGCGGCAGCCGCTGGTCCGGCGACGCCGGCTGGCCGAGATGCTGGACGCCGGCGTGCGTCGCAGTGTGACCCTGGTCTGCGCCGGCCCCGGGTGGGGCAAGAGCACCCTGGTGGCCTCCTGGGCCGAGGCCCGGGCGGGCACCGGCCCGATCGCGTGGCTCACCCTCGCCGCCCGGCACAACGACTCCCGGATCTTCTGGTCCGACCTGGTCGGCGCGTTACGGACGGCCGGGGCGGTGCGCTGCGGCAACCCGCTCGAGGCGTTCGAGGCGGACGACCTAGCGGTGCGCCGGGTCGCGGCCGGCCTGGACGCGCTGCCGTCGCCGGTGGTCGTGGTGCTCGACAACTTCCACGTGGTCGGCGACCCGGCGGTGATGGCCGGCCTGGCCACCCTGCTGCACGAGCCGCCGCCGGCGCTGCGGCTCGTCCTGGTCACCCGGACCGAGCCGGGCCTGCCGCTGCACCGGTTCCGGGCCGGCGGCGACCTCACCGAGATCCGGGCCCGGCACCTCGCGTTCCGCGCGCCGGAGGCGGCCGGGCTGCCGGCCGTGCACGAGCAGCGGCTGGACGTCGAGGAGCTGACCGGGCTGCTGAACCGCACCGAGGGCTGGGCGGTCGGCCTCCAGATGATGGCCGGCGGCGACACCCGGGCGGTCGCCGACTACCTGCTGAACGAGGTGGTCTCCGGGATGCCGGCCAAGATGCGCGAGTTCCTGTACCGGAGCAGCGTTCCGGACGCGGTCTGCGGGCCGCTCGCCGACGCGCTCACCGGCGAGACACACAGCCGGCGCCTGCTCGAGCGGCTGGCCAGCGGCAACGCGTTCGTGGTCCCGGTCGACGGCCGGCCCGGCTGGTTCCGCTACCACCCGCTGCTGCGCGAGGTGCTGCGCGACCGGCTCCAGCTCGACCAGCCCGGCGTGGAGCCGCAGTTGCATCTGCTGGCCGCCCAGTGGTACGCGAAACAGCGGTCGACCCTGGACGCCCTGCAGCACGCGGCCGCCGCCGAGGACTGGCCGTTCGTCGGCCGGCTGGTGGTCGGCCGGGCGCTGGTCGCCTTCATGTCCGGCGAGCGGCAGACCCTGCTGAGCGTGCTGCACGCTATTCCCGCCGACCACATCACCGACACCGCCGAGCTGACCCTGTGCGGAGCGGCGCTCCGCTACGAGGCCGGCGACCACGGCGGCGTGCGGGCGATGCTGCGCCGCGCGCGGACGATGCTCGCCGACGTCCCGCAGGTCAGCGTCCAGGTCGACCTGACCGTGCGGTTGATGGAGAACGGTGCGGTGGTCCGGCCGCGCGGCGACATGCCCGCCCTGATCGAGGCGACCACCCACCTGCTGCGCCTGCTCGCCTCGCTGCGCCAGGACGAGTTGCCCTCGCTGCTGCACTACCGGGCCGTGACGCTCAACAACAAGGGCATCGCCCTGCTCTGGACGGACCGCCCCGACCACGCCGACCGCTACCTGTGGGCCGCCGCCACCGCCGCCCGCAGCGTCGGTGGCGCCCTCATCGAGGTGGACGCCCTGGCCCACCTGGGTCTGCTGGTGTTCCTGCAGGGTGCGGTACGCGAGGCCGCCGAATTCGTCCGCTCCGCCGTCGACCTGGCCCGCCGGCACGGGTTCGAGAGCACGCCGCAGGTGGCCGCCGCCTACCTGACGCAGGCGCTGGTCGAGCTGGAGCAGGACCGGGTCGCCGAGGCCCAGGAGGCGCTGCGCCGTGGCCTGCACGCGGCCGGCGTCGACCCGCCCGTCCTGCTGGCCGAACTGGCCGTCCTGGTCCGCGTCCAGGTGCTGCTGGCCACCGGCGATCCGGCCGCGGCCCGGACGCTGATCCGGCAGACCCGCGCCGAGGCGCCGCGCACCCTGGTGTCGGCGCTGCACGAACGGTGGCTCCGGCTCGCCGAGTCGGAGGCCGACCTGCAGCTCGGGGCGGCCCGTGAGGTGCTGACCCGCTATCAGCGGGTGCCGCCGCGCGGCCTGCTCAGCCCGGCCGAGCACGTCTGCGTCGCCCGCGCCCATCTGGCCACCGGCAACCGGGCCGCGGCCGAGGACATCCTGGGCCGGGTACGCGACGGCGCCGACCAGGTGGCCGCGGTGACCGCCTGGATCGCCACCGCGTTCGACGCGGACACCGAGGGCCACGGCAACCGGTCGATCGACGCGCTGTCCCGGGCGGTGCTGGCCGCCGAGCGGGAGAGCATCCGCCGCCCGTTCCGCACCTTCGACACGCGCCGGATGGCCGCACTGCTGGACCGGCGCCGCTGGGTCGACGTGGAACCGGCCGGCGGGCTGCCGGACGGGCCGGCCGCCGTGCTCAGCGAGCGGGAGCGGGACGTGCTGCGCTACCTGCCGACGGTGCTGACCGCCGGCGAGATCGCCGCCAACCTCAACATCTCGGTGAACACGGTGAAGGCGCACATGCGGTCCATCTACCGCAAGCTGGGCGCGGCCCGGCGCCGCGACGCCGTGGTGCGGGCCCGCCAGCTGGGGTTGATCTGAGGGCCGTCACCCGGCAGGGATGAGGAAGCGCCGGCCGGTCCGGCGTTTGCTGGGCGCATGACCGACACCTCCGTACGCAGCAGCGTGGCCGCGGAGCTCCGCGGCCAACCGATTCCCTGGTGGTCGGTGCTGATCACCGGTGCCCTCGGCGTCGCCTTCGGCGCCGCCGTGCTGATCTGGCCGGACATCTCCCTGCGCGTGATGGCGGCGCTGGCCGGCGTCTGGCTGTTCATCGCCGGCCTGGCCCGGATCATCGGCGCCTTCCTGCCCGGTGGCGGCAGCGTCCTGCACAGCGTGTTCTCCGGCGTCGTCGGGATCATCGTGCTGATCGCCGGCCTGATCTGCCTGCGCAACCTGGTCACCCGGCTGGCGCTGCTGTCCCTGATGTTCGCCATCACCTGGATCCTCACCGGCATCACGCTGGTGGTGCTGGGTGTGCAGAGACAGGGCTCGGGACGCGGCTGGTTGCTGCTGGTCGGCGTGCTGGCGCTGCTGGCCGGCAGCGTGTTCGTGTTCGCGCCCGGCCTGTCGCTGACCACCCTCGTGGTGCTGACCGGCGTGAGCAGCCTGGTGATCGGCGCGGCCGAAGTGATTCTGGCCTTCCGGCTACGAAGGGCATGAACGTCCCGCGGGCCGCCGGCGTCGTCCTACTCGGGTGGGCGGCGCTGGCGGTCACCTTCCTGCTGCTGCCCGGACTGTCCGCGGACAGTGGCTGGCAGGTGCTGGTCGCCGCCGTCCTGATCGGCCTGTTCGGCGTCGCGCTGCGGCCGGCCGCGGTGGCTCTGCTGACCCGGGTCGGCTGGCTCGGCGTGGTGGCCGGCTGGCTGCTGGCCGAGGCTGCGTTCGTCTACGCGGCGCTCACCGTGATCCCCGGGATCAGCGTGGACGGCTTCGGCACCGCGTTCTGGGCCTCGTGGATCTTCGCGACGCTGATGAGCGCCGGCCTGTGGCTGATCACTGCCGGACAGCCCGGCATCGTGACCACCCACCTGATCCGGTCGAACCGCCGGTTCCGCGGGCAGGTGCCGCATACCGACACCCCCGGCGTGGTGATCGTCCAGATCGACGGGCTCTCGGCGCCGCTGGCCCGCTGGGCGTTCGAGGCGGGCAACCTGCCGACGCTGGGCCGCTGGCTGCGCTCGGGCAGCCACACGCTCGACGAGTGGCACGCGCAACTGCCGGCGACCACGCCGGCCAGCCAGGCGGGGCTGCTGCACGGCGGGAGCGACCAGGTCCCGGCATTTCGGTGGTACGAGAAGGAGTCCGGTCGCCTGGTGGTGACGAACCAGCCGGCCGACGCCACCCTGGTCGAGTCGCGCCTGTCCGACGGCCGGGGGCTGCTGGCCGGCGGCGGGGTCAGCGTGAGCAACGTCTTCTCCGGCGACGCCGCCACCAGTCTGCTGACGATGAGCACCGTCGCGGCCCGCTCCGGCCCGAAACGCTACCTCAGCGCGTACCTCCTCGATCCTTTTGGGTTGACCCGGTCCCTGGTGCTCACGCTCGGCGAGATCGTCAAGGAGCTGTATCAGGCCCGCCGCCAGCGGTTGCGCCGGGTCGAGCCGCGGATCCACCGGTCCGGTTCCTACGTGCTGCTGCGCGGCGCCACCAACGTGCTGTTGCGGCATCTGAACGTGACCATCCTGGCCGAGCACATGATGCGCGGCGCACCCGTGCTGTACTGCGACTTCGTCGACTACGACGAGATCGCGCACCACGCCGGACCGGCCCGGCCGGAGTCGCTGGCCGCGCTCGAGGGCATCGACGGCATCCTGGCCGAACTGGAGGAGGTCGCGGTCGCGGCGCCGCGGCCGTACCACTTCGTGGTGCTCTCCGACCACGGGCAGAGCCAGGGCGCCACCTTCCGGCAGCGCTACGGCATCGGCCTGGACCGGCTGCTGCGCGACTACGCCGGGCAGGTGCTGGCCAGCGGCGACGACGAGCAGGAGGGCCGGGCCCGGGCGCTGCGGGCCGGACTGATGCCGACTCCCGCGGACGCCGTGGACGAGCCGCCCGAGCGCCCCGAGTTCGTGGTGGCGGCGTCCGGCAACCTGGCCCTGGTCTATCTCGCCCGGCGCCCCGGCCGGCAGACCCTCGAGCAGATCGAGGAGCTGTACCCGGAGATGCTCGACAAGCTGGTGACCCACCCGGGCATCGGCTGGATCGCGGTCCGCTCGGCCGAGCACGGCCCGGTGGTGCTCGGCGGCCGGGGCCGGCGGCTGCTGGACAGCGACCGGGTGGTGGGCGGCGACCCGCTGCTCGGTTTCGGCCCCTACGCGGCCGCCGATCTGCGCCGGCACGACCGCCTCGCGCACGCGCCGGACCTGCTGGTGAACAGCTCGTTCGACCCGGTCACCCAGGAGGTGGCCGCGTTCGAGGAACTGGTCGGCTGCCACGGCGGCATGGGCGGCTGGCAGGACCGGCCGGTGCTGGTGCATCCCCGGGCCTGGCCGGTCGAGCTCGACCTGACCGGCGCGGACGCGGTGCACGAGCAGCTGTGCCGCTGGCTGGAGAAGTTCGGCGCCCGCTCATCCTCCGGGGGTGATGGACCGGCCGCCGCCCGAGCCGACGATGACGCCGAGGATCCCTGACCGAGGAGACCCGCTATGTGTCGCTGGCTGGCTTACTCCGGAACACCCATCCCACTAGAGGAACTGCTGTACAAGCCGCGCTACTCGCTGATCGACCAGAGCCTGCACTCCCGGATGGGGGTGGAGACCACGAACGGCGACGGCTTCGGGGCCGGCTGGTACACGCCGGAGGGCCCGGCCGCGCCGACCCTGTTCCGCGGCACCGGCCCGGCCTGGGGCGACGTCAACCTGCGTGAGCTGGCCCGGTCGACCTGCTCGGGATTGTTCCTGGCGCACATCCGGGCCAGCACCGGCACTCCGGTGCAGCAGACCAACAGCCACCCGTTCCGGTACGGCCGGTGGCTGTGGGTGCACAACGGCTCGATCCGCGAGTTCCACCGCCTGAAGCGCGACCTGGTGCTCGCCGTCGACCCGGCGCTCTACCCGAGCCTGGCCGGGTCCACCGACTCCGAGGTGATGTTCTTCCTGGCCCTCACGTTCGGCCTGCAGGACGAGCCGCTGCCGGCGGTGGAGCGGATGGCCGGCTTCGTCGAGGCGGTGGGCCGCCAGCACGGGGTCGAGCATCCACTGCAGATGACTGTGGGCACCTCGGACGGCGACCGGGTCTGGGGGTTCCGATATTCCAGCGAGGGCCGCAGCCGGACACTCTACGTGAGCACGGACGTCACTGCTCTGCGTGCGCTCTACCCGGAGAACGAGACGCTGCGCCGGATCTCCGACGAGACCCGGATCGTGGTCTCCGAACCGCTCGGCGAGCTCAAGGGCGCCTGGCAGCCGGTACCCGAATCCAGTTGGGGCGTGGTGCAGAAGGGCGCCGACGAGCTGGGCACGTTCCGGCCGCGATGACCATGACCGAGACCAAGGAACAGACCGCGCGCACCCTGGGCCTGCCGCAGGCGACGGCCCTCATCCTCGGCACCATCATCGGCGTCGGGATCTTCAACCTGCCCTACTCGCTGGCCTCGATCGGGCCGATCAGCATCGTGGCGATGGCGCTCACCACGGTCGGCGCGCTGGCACTGGCGCTGCTGTTCGCGGCGCTGTCCCGGCGGCTGCCGGCCGACGGCGGCCCGTACGCCTACGCCCGCGCCGCGTTCGGCAACGGTGCCGGCTTCACCAACGCCTGGTCCTACTGGATCACCGCATGGGCCGGCAACGCCGCGATCGTGACCGGCTGGGTCTACTACGTCGAGCACTTCGTCAACAAGGACGGGGTGACCGGGTGGTCGATCGTCATCGCGCTGGTCGGCCTCTGGGTGCCGGCCGCGATCAACCTGGTCGGCACGAAGAGCATGGCGGTGGTCCAGCTGTGGACCACGGTCGTCAAGTTCATCCCGCTGGCGCTCATGTCCACCGTCGGCCTGGTCTTCATCAGCACCGCCAACTTCACCCCGTGGAACGTCAGCGGCCAGAGCGACATCGCCGCGATCGGCAGCGCCATGGCCATCTGCCTGTTCAGCTACCTCGGGGTGGAGACCGCCGCGGTGGCCGCCGCCAAGGTGCGCAACCCGGACCGCAACGTGCCCCGCGCGACCGTGTTCGGCACGCTGGCCAGCTCCGTCGTCTACCTGTTGTCGATGATCGCGATCTTCGGCATCGTGCCGGCCGCCGATCTGGCCCTGGACGAGAACAAGGCGTCCTACTCGGTGGCCGCCAACTCGATCGTGGGCAGCGGCACCTGGGCCGGCGACCTGGTCGCGGCCGCGGTCATCGTCTCCGGCTTCGGTGCGCTCAACGGCTGGATCATGATCTGCGCCGAGATGCCGCTCGCGGCCGCCCGGGACGGGCTGTTCCCCAAGGCGTTCGGCAAGCTCTCCGGCCGCGGCGTGCCCGCGTTCGGCATCCTCTCCTCGACCGTGCTCGGCAGCCTCGCCATGGTGGTCAGCTACCTGGGGGCGAGCGGCGCCACGGTGTTCAACACGCTGGTCCTGATGACCGGCATAACGGCGGCGATCCCGTACGCCTTCTCGGCACTGGCGCAGCTCAAGTGGCGCCGGAGCAACGCCCGGCTGGCCCGGGACACCACGGTGGCCGTACTCAGCCTGGTCTTCTCGATCCTGTTCGTCTGGTACTCGCGCAACACCGGCCAGGAGGACTGGTACGTGGTCTGGGGGCCGTTCCTGATGGCCGGCGGCGCCATGGTGCTGGGGATCCCGGTCTATCTGTCCATGCGGAGCCGGATGGCGCAACCGCCACCGGTGCCGCCCACCGCCGAGGGAGCGGGGCACGTCTGATGACATTCCACGTCGATTCCGAGACCGGCCGGTTGCGCCAGGTCATCCTGCACCGGCCGGGCATCGAGCTCAGCCGGCTCACCCCGGACAACGTCGACTCGCTGCTGTTCGACGACATCCTCTGGGCCAAGAAGGCCCGCGAGGAGCACGACGCCTTCGCCGAAACGCTGCGCGAACGCGGCGTGGTCGTGCACTACTTCGCGGTCCTGCTGGCCGACGTGCTGGAGAACCCGAAGGCGCGCTCCTGGGTGCTGGAGCGGATCCTCAACGAGGACACCGTGGGCCCCAACCTGGTCGACCCGCTGCGCCGGCTGGCCGAGCAGGCGGAGAGCACCCGGCTGGCCGAACTGCTGATCGGCGGCGTGCTCAAGAGCGAACTGGCCGGCTTCACCGTGAACAGCCTGCGCTGGGAGCTGATGAACGCCGACGACTTCGTGCTCACCCCGCTGCCCAACCACCTGTTCCAGCGGGACAACTCGGCCTGGATCTATCAGGGCGTCAGCATCAATCCGATGGCCATGCCGGCCCGGGTGCGCGAGTCGGTGCACAGCACCGCCATCTACCGTTTCCACCCGATGTTCGCCGAGGCCGACTTCACCGTCTGGTACGGCGACGAGGACCAGCACCAGTACCGGTTCGCCACCCTCGAGGGCGGCGACATCCACGTGCTCGGCAGCGGCGTCGTGATGATCGGCCTGGGCGAGCGGTCCACCGCGATGGGCGTGGAAAACCTGGCCCTGCGGCTGTTCGAGGGCGGGGCGGCGCAGAAGGTGATCGCGGTCGAGCTGCCGCACTCGCACGCCATGATGCACCTCGACACCGTGATGACCATGATCGACCGGGACACCTTCATCCGGTACCCGTACCTGAAGAGCGCGCTGCGGTCCTGGACCGTGACCCCGGCCGGCGCCGGCCTCCAGGTCACCGAGAACCGCGACCTGTTCCCGGCCGTGGCAGACGCGATCGGCCTGGAGCGGTGGACCGTGCTCGAGGTCGACGAGGACGTCCGCGCCGCCCAGCGCGAGCAGTGGGACGACGGCAACAACTTCCTCGCGGTCGAACCCGGTGTGATCGTCGGCTACGAGCGCAACGTCACGACCAACACGTTCCTGCGCAAGCACGGCATCGAGGTCATCACAATCGCCGGCAGCGAACTCGGCCGCGGCCGCGGCGGGCCGCGCTGCATGACCTGCCCCATCGAACGCGACGCCGTCTAGGAGGACCCCGTGTCGTTCAACCTGCGCAACCGCAGCTTCCTCAAGGAACTCGACTTCACCACGGCCGAGTGGCGCTACCTGCTGCGGCTGGCCGCCGAACTCAAGACGGCCAAGTACAGCGGCACCGAGGTGCCCCGGCTGGCCGGCAAGAACATCGCGCTGATCTTCGAGAAGACGTCGACCCGCACCCGGTGCGCGTTCGAGGTGGCCGCGCACGACCAGGGCGCACACGTCACGTTCCTCGACCCGGGCAGCACCCAGCTGGGCCACAAGGAGTCCATCGCGGACACCGCGCGGGTGCTCGGCCGATTCTACGACGGGCTCGAGTACCGCGGTTTCGGCCAGCAGAACGTGGAGGCGCTCGCCAAGTACTCCGGCGTGCCGGTCTGGAACGGGCTGTCCACCGAGTGGCACCCGACACAGACCCTCTGCGACATCCTCACCATGCGCGAGCACACGGTGAAGCACGACAACGAGATCGCCTTCGCGTTCCTCGGCGACGCCGAGAACAACGTGGGTAACTCGCTGCTGATCGGCGGCGCCATGATGGGCATGGACGTGCGGATGGTCGCCCCGGACGGCCGGTGGAACCACGACGACGTGGTCAAGGAGGCCCGCCGGATCGCCGAACAGACCGGGGCCCGTATCACCCAGACGGCGAACGTCACCGAGGGCGTGGCCGGGGTGGACTTCCTCTACACCGACGTCTGGCTGTCGATGGGGGAGCCGAAGGAGCAGTGGGACGAGCGGATCGCGCTGCTGCGCCCGTACCAGATCAACATGGCGATGGTCCGGGCCACCGGCAACCCGGCCGTGCGGGTCATGCACTGCCTGCCCGCGTTCCACGACCGGCGCACCAAGGTCGGCGAGGAGATCTTCGAGCACACCGGCCTGGACGCGCTGGAGATCACCGACGAGGTGTTCGAGTCGCCGTACTCGATCGTCTTCGACCAGGCCGAGAACCGGATGCACACCATCAAGGCGGTCATGGTCGCCACCCTGGGGGCGTGACCATGCGGATCGTCATCGCCATCGGCGGCAACGCCCTGCTCCAGCGGGGACAGCGGCCGGACGCGGAGGTCCAGCGGGCGAACGCGGCACGCGCCGTCGAGGCGCTCGCCCCGCTGGCCGCCGAGCACGAGGTCGTGATCACCCACGGGAACGGCCCGCAGGTGGGCATGCTCGCCCTGGAGAGTGCGGCGGACCCGGCGCTCGAGGTGCCGTACCCGCTGGACGTGCTGGGCGCGCAGACCCAGGGCATGATCGGGTACTGGCTGTTGCAGGCCCTGCAGAACGCCCTGCCAAGGCGTCAGGTGGTGGCCCTGCTGGACCAGACCCTGGTGGCCGCGGACGACCCGGCCTTCGCAGCGCCCACGAAGTTCGTGGGCCCGGTCTACGACGAGCCCACCGCCCGCCGGCTGGCCGGCGAGCGGGGCTGGCAGATCGCCGCGGACGGGCAGTACTGGCGGCGGGTGGTCGCCTCGCCGAAGCCGCGGCGGGTGGTGGAGACCCGCATCATCCGCTCGCTGCTGTCCGCCGGCACCGTGGTGGTCTGCGCCGGCGGGGGAGGGGTGCCGGTGGTCCGCGACGACCGAGGCCGGCTGTCCGGCGTGGAGGCCGTGGTCGACAAGGACCTGGCCACCGAGGTGCTGGCCGAGTCGCTCGACGCCGACGCCCTGCTGCTGCTCACCGACGTGCCCGCGGTGGTCCGCGGGTTCGGCGGCCCGGATCCGCAGCCGATCCCCCGGTCGACCCCGTCGGCGCTGCGCCGCGAGAACTTCGCGGCCGGCTCGATGGGCCCGAAGGTCGAGGCGGTCTGCCGCTTCGTCGAGATGACCGGCGACGTGGCCGCGATCGGCGCGCTCGACGAAGCGGCGCTGATCCTGGCCGGCAAGGCCGGCACGGTGGTCACCCCGTCCGGGACCTACGGCGCCTGACGAAAACCGGAGCGGCCGCACCCTGGGAACCTAAAGGGTGCGGCCGATCTGCATGGTCTGCGTCCGCACCGGTGCGGCGAGGCGGACCACCGCGGTCCGCGTCAGCAGGTCGTGGATCGCCCGGTGCCGGCGGTCGACGACCATCCACGCCGCCCCGATCGGGAAGTAGGCCAGCAGCAGCGCCCTGATCAGCGCCGGCAACCACCGCACCCGGCCCCCGCCCGCGCCGACCACCCGCAGGCCGAGCACCGCCATCCCGGGCGTGCGGCCGGCGAGGCCCCAGAACACCGTGTTGTAGAAGGCGAACAGCCCGGGCAGGACCACCAGGTATGCGGCGGTCACCGCGCGGGCCAGGTCGCGTGCTCCGGTGCCGACCACCGAGGCCACCAGGCCCAGGGCGGCCACGCAGGCGGTCGCGGCGACCGCGACCACCAGCGCGTCCAGAACGTACGCGAGGGAGCGGCTGACCGGACCGGCTCCCCTCGCGGTCATGCTGCCCTACGCCGCAGCACGATCTTGCGGATCTCGGTGAGCACGATGACGCTCAGCGCCGCACCGATGCAGATCAGCCACTGCGCCACGTTCAGGCTCGTGGTGTTCAGCAGCCGCTGCAGCAGGTCGAGCTGGGTGGCCAGGAAGATCGCCGCCAGCGACATGCCGGTGGTGACCACGAACCGGCGGTCGCCGAAGGTCTCATGGCTGAACACCGAGCGCAGGTCGCTGCGTACCGCGAACGAGAAGAACAGGTTCATCAGCGCGAACGTGGTCAGGCCCATGGTGCGGCCGGTGTCGAGGTCCCACTCCCGGTCGGCCCACCAGATCACGGCCAGCGTGAAGATGCCCATCACCAGGCCGACGACGCTGAGCCAGCCGAGGCTGCCGCGGGTCAGCAGCGGTTCGTCGGACTTGCGTGGCTTGCGCTGCATGATGTCCGCGTCGCCCTTGCCGTAGCCGAGACCGACCGCCTGGAACACCTGCGTGGTGAAGTTGAGCCACAGTGTCTGCAGCGGCACGAACGGCACACCCAGCGCGATGTTGAAGATGCTGGCGCTCAGGAACGTGACGACCATGCCGACCAGCACGCCCATCTGGTAGAAGATGTACTTCTTCAGGTTGTCGTAGAGCTCGCGGCCGAGCCGTACCGCCTTCACGATGGTCGCGAAGTCGTCGTCGGTCAGGATCATCGCGGCGGCTTCCTTGCTCACCTCCGTGCCGGTGATCCCCATGGCGATGCCGATGTCGGCCTTCTTGAGCGCCGGCGCGTCGTTGACGCCGTCGCCGGTCATGGCCACGATGTGCCCGCGGCGCTTGAGCACCTCGACCAGGCGCACCTTGTGCTCGGGGGTGACCCGGGCGATCACGCCGATCCCGTCGATCTCCTGGTCGGCCCGGTCGTCGTCCATGGCCGCGAAATCGGCGCCGGTGATGGCCTTGCCGCGGATGCCCAGCTTGCCGGCGATCGCCGCGGCGGTCACCGCGTGGTCGCCGGTGATCATGCGGACCTGGATGCCGGCGTCGTGCGCCTCGGCGATCGCCGCCTTGGCCTGCGGCCGGGGCGGGTCCACGATGCCCACGAGAGCCAGCAGGGTGAGGCCGTCGAGCGCGGCCAGCAGGTCGCCGTCCGGGTCGAACGCGGCCGGGTCGAAATCCTTGCGACCGGTCGCCATCACCCGCAGGCCCTGCTCGGCCAGCCGGGTGTTCTCGGCCAGGTAGCGCTCGCGGAACGTGGGGTCGGGCAACACCGCCCGGTCGAGCAGCTGGTCGGGCGCGCCCTTGATGAAGACCCGGATCACGTCACGGCCCTCGGCCGTGGTCATCCGGTGGAACGTCGCCATCATCTTGTAGGCGGCGTCGAACGGCAGCTCGGCGACCCGCGGGTACTGCTCGCGGGTGGCCACCACGTCGATCCCGCCCTTCTCGGCGAGGACCACGAGGGCGCCCTCGGTCGGGTCGCCGATCATGGCGCCGTCCCGGACCACGGCGTCCGAGGCGAGCGCCATCGGCATCAGGAAGTCCTCGAGCGGCTCGTCCGGCTGCCCGGCGACCCGTTTGATCGTCCCCTCGGTGCCGTAGCCGCTGCCCGAGATCACGTACCGCCGGCCCGGGACGGTCATCTCGACCGCGGTCATCTGGTTGAGGGTCAGCGTGCCGGTCTTGTCGGAGTTGATGGCCGAGGTGGAGCCGAGCGTCTCGGTGGAGCGCAGCCGCTTCACGATCGCGTTGGCCTTGGCCAGCGTGGTGGTGCCCAGCGACAGGATGGTGGTCACCACGGCCGGCAGGCCGGTCGGGATGGCCGAGATGGCGAACGCGATGGCGGCCGTGAACACCACGTTGAACTCGTTGCCGCGGGCCAGGTTGATCAGCACCGAGGCGAGCAGCGCGATACCGGAGATCACCAGGATCTGGTTGGTGAGCTTGGCGAGCTGCCGGGTCAGGGGCGTGTCGGCTTCCTTCTCGGTCTGCAGCATGCCCGAGATGTGGCCGACCTCGGTCGCCATGCCGGTCGCGGTGACCAGCAGTTCCCCGGCGCCGCGAGTGACATTGGTGTTCATGTACGCCATGTCGGACCGGTCGCCGAGGTCGGTGTCGACGGCGCCGACCGGGTCGACGTTCTTGCTGACCGGCAGGCTCTCGCCGGTCAGTGCCGACTCGTCGATCTCCAGCGTGGCGGCGCGCAGCAGCCGGCCGTCCGCCGGCACCAGGTCGCCGGCCTCGATCAGCACCACGTCGCCGGGCACCAGTTCCTCGGCCGCCAACTCGGTGAGCACACCGTCGCGGCGCACCTTGGCCTTGACGATCATCATCTTCTGCAGGGCGCCGATCGCGGCCGCGGCCTTGCCCTCCTGGTGCAGGCCGAGTGCCGCGTTGAGCAGGGTGAGCGCGATCAGCAGCAGGCCGGTGCCCCACTGCTTGAGCGGATAGAGGCTGCCCACGCCGGCCGCCAGCAGCACGATCTGCATGGGGTCGGCGTACTGCCGGAGGAAGGACCGCCACCAGGGCTCTTTCTTGCCCTCGGCGAAGCGGTTCGGGCCGTACTCCGCGCGCCGGCGCTCCACCTCGGCGGTGGACAGGCCGGCCTGCTGGTCGACCTCCTCGGCCTGGAGCGCCTCGGTGACGGACAGGACGTGGAACGGTTTTGGCTCGGTGACGATCGCCATCAGGACTCCTGTGTACGAGGTCGGGGCACGGCCGGCGACCGGCCGTGCCCGTGCCGGTCAGCGGCGGCGCCGCGATACCCGGCGTGCTGTTCTGCGGCTGGTTCGCCGGGCCACCCGACGGGATCCGAACATTTCCTACCTCCTCAACGGGGGATCGGCCCTCATCCCGACTGGATGAGGGTCAATGCATGATCACTTTGAGGGCCACCATGGCCACCCCGAAGGCGCCCGCCACCAGGGTGGACACCACCCGCTCGGCCGGGGTGAGCCGGCCGTCCGCGCCCATCCGCCAGCCGGCCACGCACAGCAGAGCGGTGCTGCAGGCCAGCGCGGCCAGGATGGCTCCCTCCAGCCCGGCGCCGGCCAGCCGGGCCAGCAGCAGCACGAGCAGGGGCAGCAGCGACGCGCTGATGATCTCCCAGCCGGTGGTCAGCTGCCGGCGGACGGTCTGCCAGCTGGGCCGGTGTCCCTCGTGGATGCGTTCGGCCACAATCCGGGCGTAGCGCTCGGCGGCCCAGTACACGATGAGCGTGACCAGCACGATCACGTCGAGCACGACCGCGGTCTCGGCATGCGCGGTGACCAGGACCGCGGAGCTCACGATCACGCCGTAGATGCCGGCGGCCGTGCCCTCCGCGGTCTCGTGGGTGAGCCGGACCCGCACGCCGGTCAGCGCCGTTCCGGTCGCAGCAGACGGCCCTCGCCGCCGTGCACCGCCAGCGCGTAGAGCGCGATGAGGTCGAAGCTCACCGCCAGGATCGACCAGATCGGGAAGGCGGCCAGGAAGGACAGGTTGATCAGCGCGTTGGCGAAGGTGACGGCCATCGCCACCACCCTGGCCCAGGTGTAGCCGAACATCACGGCGTACCCGGAGCCGATCAGCAGGACGCCGAACGCGATCAGCGTCCAGCCCCACACCGAGTAGTCCACCGGCACCGGCAGCCCGTCGCGGGTGACCATGTAGAAGTCGTCGTCGAACAGCGCCACCAGGCCCTGGATCAGGCTGAGCAGGCCGCTCACGATCATCACGATGCCGACGAAGAGGATCCAGCCGACCCACTTGGTGAGTGCCATCCGAGCCCCCTACCGGTATTGCGGCTGGCCGGCCGCGGGTCGCAGTGCGCTGCGCGCCACCCCGGCGACCAGCGTGCCGATGGCCACGCCGAGCACCAGGTTGAGGCCGGCGGTGTAGAACCGGGAGGCCCGGTCGCCGTCGGTGACGAACGGCAGCAGCATCGCCACCACGGTCGCCAGGCCGATCACCCAGCCGAAGAAACGCATCGGTTTGGGCGTGGTGAGGATCAGCAACTGGATCAGACCGGTGGCCAGGATCGCCATGAACGCGGCGCCGAGTGCGTACCAGAAGGTGTCGGCGTCGCCCCAGACGCCGCGGCCCTTGGGCGCCAGGATCTCGACCCCGAACACGCCCCGGCCGACCAGCACGCCGGCGATCGCGATGAGCGCGGCGACCAGCGCGGTGGCCAGGCCGCCGGCCCACAGGCGGCCGCCGTTGAGGATGGGTGGCCGCGGCCTGGGGGGCCCGGCCCGGTACATGTCGCTCATGGTGCGAGCATTCGCCGCGGGCCCGGACGCGTACCTCATCCGGCGTGGATGACCCGGCCCGCGGCCCCCGCGGGCGACGCTGGACGGGTGTCGAACGCGAAGAGAACCGACGAGGTGACCGGCTGGGTGGCGTGGATCCTGTTCGGCGGGCTAATGCTGCTCCTGCTGGGCGGCGCGCATCTGGTGGTCGGCAGCCTCGCCCTGATCCGTCCCGAGGCGCTCGCCGGCAGCCGCGCCGACCTCCTGCTCGGGGTCGGGCTGTCCGCCCTCGGCTGGCTGCACCTGGTGCTCGGCGCGGCGCTCATGGTGGTCGGCGGCGCTCTGATCATGGGCCGGGTCTGGGCCCGCGGCGCCACGATCGGGCTGTGCGGCCTGGCCGTTCTGGTCAACTTCGGCTACGCCGCCGCCGCGCCGGTCTGGTCGGTCCTGGCCATCGGGTTCACCCTGGTGGTGCTGTACGCGACGGTGGCGCACGGCCGGGAGCTGACGGAGGCGTACCAGCACGGCTGACAGCGCCGTCTCGCCGCGGATCAGCTGGCCGAGCAGTCCCTGGTCGCCGGCCAGCACCCAGCCGATCACCGCGGTGGCCAGCAGGCAGAACGACAGCACGTAGAGCCAGCTGATGTAGGTGAAGGCCAGCCCGATGGTGCCGTACCGGTCGTCGCTGCTGCGCAGCGCCCGCGGCAGATAGACCGCGCCGGCCGGGCGCACCGCGAGCATGGTGAGGGCGTACGCGATCCCGCCCGGCAGCAGGCGCCGCACCGGCAGCGCCCCGCCGAGCAGCACCACCGGCAGCAGCGTGGCCAGCAGACAGTCCGCGACGAACAGCAGCGCGGTGGCGCTCAGGTGCGGCAGCGGCATGGCGTCGCCCAGCACGCCGAGCAGCTTGCCGGCCACCACCGCGGCGCTGAGCAGCAGCACGGTGAGCAGCCAGCGGCCGGCCGCGGCCGGGCCGCCGGGCACCTTGCCGATCTCCCACACCGCGGCGTAGGCCCGGACCATGGCCCGGGCCAGCCCGGTCGCCGAGAACAGCACGATCAGCCCGCTCAGCACACCGAACGAGCTGATCCCCTGGTGGTCCAGCGCCTGGTCGAGCAGCCGCCGGGACGTGTCGGGCAGGTGCATCACGTCGGCCAGGCCACCGGTCCGCTGCGCGCCGAGCAGGCTGCCGAACATGATCAGCAACGGGAAGATCGACGTGAACGCCTGCGCGGCCAGGGTCATCGCCCGGTCGAAGATCTGCACCCGTAGCGCGCCGCCCATGCAGCGCAACAGCAGCCGGCCGAACCAGGTGGCCGGGTTCACCACCGCCGCGCCGAGCATGGCGGGTCAGAGGAGGCCGAGCGAGCGGGCGCGCCGGACGGCCTCGTTGCGGCGGGACGCGCTGAGCTTGCGCAGGATGCTCCGCACGTGGGTCTTGACCGTGTTGACCGACACGTACAGCGAGGCCGCGATCTCCTCGGTCGGCAGCATGGCGGCCATGCCCTGGAGCACCTCGGTCTCACGCTTGCTGAGCGCCTCGAAGACCAGGATCGTGTCGGGGTCGGTGCGCGCCCGGTCGGCCGGCGCCGAGCCCTGGAGCTGGCGGTATTGAGCGGCGAGTTCGTCGTCGTCGCGCAGCACCCGGCGCAGCTCGGCCCAGACCTGCTGGACCGCGCGGCGCTGCGACTCCGGCATGGCCGTGCGCAGCGCGTGCCGCAGCGCCGCCCGGGCGTCGTCGACGTCGCCGACCCGGGCCGCCACGGTGGCCAGCACCAGCCAGGCCTCCAGGTTGACCGGGCTGGCCACCCCCGCCGCCCCGGCCACCGGCATGGCCAGCAGGCGGGCCGCGGCCGGGTCGCCGGCGGCCACCAGGGCCGCGGCCCGCACCACCGAGGCGTCCTGGGCGTCCGGGTCGGCCAGTTTGCCGAGCACGGTCATCGCCGGCTCGGGGCGGCCCATCACGATCAGCAGCCGGGCCTGGGCCAGCGTCAGTTGCCGGACCAGCCAGGCCGGGGCGGGCAGCCCGCCCGGTGCCGGTGCCGAGTCGTCCAGCGCCACCAGCGCGCTGCGCAGCTCGCCGCGGGCCTGCAACCGGCGGGACCGGATCAGCGCGAACGCGGCGTGGATCATGCCGTCGGCAGGCCGGATCCGGCGCGGGTCGGCGGCCCGCAGGTGCCGCCCGGCGGTGTCGATGTCGTAGCGCTCCATGGCCACCCAGGCCAGCGCCAGCTCGGCGCCGACCGGCCGGCTAGCCGGCTCGAGACCGCACCGGTCGGCCAGGTCGGTCGCCTGGTCGGCGAGCCGCTCGGCGTGCCGCAGCCGGCCCCGGTGTGCCTCGATGAGGGCGAGATGGGCGAGAGCGTCGATGCGCACCCGTTCGCAGCCCGGGGTGGCCGCGTTGGCGGTCTCGGTCAGCGTGACGGCGGCCGCGTCGACCTCGCCGGTGCGGCTCTGCACGTCGCCCTTGGCGCCGAGCACCAGCACCCGCAGTTCCTGGTGCCGGTCCAGCCGGTCGGCCGGCACCTGGGCGAGCAGTTCCTCAGCGGCCGCGGCGGAGTGCAGGACGCCGGCGCCGTCGTCGCGCAGCCGGGCCAGCACCACGCCGGTCACCAGCTGCGCGACGGCGAGGCTCGGCCGGTAGTCCGCGTCGCTGCCGAGCATCAGTTGGTCGGCGCGATCGAGGTGCCGGGCGCAGGCCGCGGCGTCCCGGGTGGACAGCGCCAGTGCGGCGGCCACCACGGCGGTCTCGGCGCTGCCGGCCTCGTCCGGCAGGCCGGTGAACAGCTCGCCGAGCCGGCCGGCCGGTCCGTCCAGCAGCAGCCGGCCGACCGCGTAGTCCTCGACCACGACCGTGGCGGCCAGGTGCCAGTCCGCGGCGGCGACCGCGTGGCCGACGGCCTCCACGGTCTGCCGGGCCGCCGCGAACCAGCCCGCCGCCCGGCGGTGCAGCTCGGGGATGCGGTCGCGGGCCTCGCGCACCAGCTGTGCCTGGAGCAGCTCGGCGAACAACCGGTGGCAGCGGTACGCGGCCGGGCTGTCGCCGACCGGCTGGACGAAGGCGTTCTGCCGGCAGAGCGCGGCCAGCAGCCAGTGCGAGTCGCCCCGGCCGGTCACCGCCTCGGCCAGGTCGGGGGTGAACGTGTCGAGGATGCTGGTCTCCAGCAGGAAGGTGCGTACGTGCGGCGGCTGGATCCGCAGGACCTCGTCCACGAAGTACTCGGCGATGGTCGCCTCGGTGCCGGTGATGGTGGCCACCATCGTCTCGGCGTCGCCGCGTTCCTCCAAAGCCATGGCGAACAGCCGCAGCCCGGCGGCCCAGCCCTCGGTGTGCTGGAGCAGCGAGGCCAGCGCGTCCCGGCTCAGCGTCACGCGGTGCAGCGTGAGCAGCTCGGCCGTCTCGTCGGAGGTGAACGCGAGGTCTTGGCTGCGCACTTCCTCGAGCCGGCCGGCCAGCCGGTAGCGGTGCAGCGGCATCGGCGGGTCCCAGCGGCCGACCAGCACCAGCCGCAGCATCTGGGCGGCGTGCCGCAGTACGAACTCCAGGTCGGTGGCCCACTGCTGGCCGGACAGGTTGGACACCCCGTCGAGGACCAGCACCACCGGCGCCGGCTGCTCGGACAGCGCGGCCGCCAGCCGGACCAGGAAGGACCGGTCCACACTGGTCGCGGTGGCCGGGGCGGCCAGTGACGGCGACACCGCCACCCCGGCCCGGCGCAGCGTCTCGAGGACGTACGCCCAGAACGAGTCCGCCTGCCGGTCCTCCTCCTCGAGTGTGATCCAGGCGATCGGGTAGCCGGGCGCGCCGGTGCCCGCCCACGCGGACACCAGCTGGGTCTTGCCGCTGCCGGCCGGGCCCACCACCAGGGTCACCGGCTCGCGCACGCCGCGGGCCAGCCGCTCGGCCAGCCGGGGGCGGGCGACCAGGAACCGTGGTGGCTCCGGTACCGCGAATTTGGATTGCAGCAACGGGTCACTCCCGGTCGTCCGTGAGGTCAACGGTGCCGGGACGACGAGCTCAGCAGTCACAGTGCTCCTCCGCAGGCATCGATGGCAGACGACTGGATCATCGTTGACCGTGGGACGGGGATCCCGCATCGTCCGAATCGGATTAAGCGCCGAGTAACTCTCTCGTTACAGGAAGACACCTGCACGACGCGGAACGGCGCAATTTGCTAGAAAACCGATGAATCCCTCGACCGTTCCATACCGGACCCAGGCCCGGCGTTGCCGGGCGGCGCCGGTGCCGAGCCTGCGCAGCCGCTCCCATCCGGCGCCGGCGTCGTCGGTGTAGCGCCCGGCCTGGCGCATGAGCCGGGCCACGGCGCCGGTGCCCCCGTGCACCCGCAACTCGCCGTGCGCGGCGGTCGTCAGCTGCTGGTCCACCAGGTCGGTGGGGATCGGCGCGCTGCTGAGGTTGCGCCGGGCGTCCGAGATCAGGCCGGTGACCAGTCCGCGCACCACCTCGGCGAAGAAGACGGTGTCGTCCACGGTCAGTCCGGTGTCGGCCACCCGGACCTCCACGGTGGCCGGCTCGCCGGGGGCGAGCCGGGCCAGGAAATAGACGCCGGCCTCGTCGAGCGCCGAGCCCGAGTCGATCAGCGACTGCACCACCTCGTCGTAGGCGGCGGCGCCGCGCCACGCGCCCGGCGGCTGGAACGTGGGCCACCGCTGCTGCAGGTAGTGCCGGTAGCTCGCCCAGCCGGTGTCCCGGCCGCCGGCGTACGGCGAGTTGACCGACAGCGCGAGCAGCGCCGGCAGCCAGGGCCGGATCCGGGCCAGCACCTCGACCGCCAGGTCCCGGCTCGGCACCTCGACGAACACCCGGCAGGCGCAGGTGGCGCCGCCCGGCACCGCCTCCGGGAACCGGCCCGCGATGGCGCGGTACCGGGTCTCGTCGGTGACCGCGGCCAGCGGCCCGGCCGCGAACGGCGGAACGCCGGCCGGTACCAGGCAGGCGCCGGCCCGGCGGGCCGCGTCGGCGGCCAGCCGGCGCAGGCCGGACAGGTCGTCGCGCAGCTCGTCCAGCCCGCCGCACCACGGCGTGGCGGTGGCCAGCTGGTAGGCCAGGAACGCGGCCCGGATGTTGTCCTCGGCACGGGTGAGCCGGGACACGAACGGCGCCGACGGCACGACGGCCCCGTCCGGCCCCAACAGCAGGAACTCTTCTTCGACCCGGAACGCAAGTACGCCCATGGGAAGGCAGCTTGCGGGAGCGGGTGATCATCCCGCCTCATCCGCTCGGGGTGATCGAACGATTACCGTCCGTCAATCTCTCGATGCAGGACGCGGGCGGTCAGCCGGTCCACGGCCGAGTCGCCGGCTGCGGCGCCGGTGCGGATCCGGCCCACCAACTCGTCCACCATGGTGTCGCGCTGCCCCCGGACCAGCGCCTGGATCCGGTCCGGTTCGCGTTCGAGCAGCTCCAGCACGTCGTCCAGGATGCCCCGGACGACCGGCCGGAGCACCCGGTCGAGCTGCGCGTCCACCACCCGGTCGACGATCGCCGAGGTGGCCAGCGCGGTGATCGCGGCGTCCACCGCGGCGGCGCCGCGCCGGCGGGCGGCCAGCGACCCGGCCGCGCCCCGCTCCGCCACCTCGGCCAGCCGCTGCTGGAGGGCCGCGGTGCCGGTCAGGTGCCGGGCGCCGGTGAGCAGCAGTTCCCCGGCGTCGCCGATCTCGAGCGCCGTGCCGACCACGAGGTCGCGCAGGCGGATCCAGGGGTTCACGGCGCCGTCGCCGACGCGCGCTCCAGCCCGTCGAGCATCTCGGCCTCCTGCGCGGTCACCAGGCCGATGGCGACGAGGTCGAGCGGGCTCACGAACGCGTCGGCGAGCCGGAACCCGCCGGCCCGGGCGATCGCGTCGCGCAGCGGCACCGCCCAGTGGTGCTCGATCAGCAGCAGCGCCGCGGCGCTGTCGTCGGGGATGGTGGCGATCACGTCCCAGGCCTGCTCGTCGTCGAAGATCTGGACGCCGTCGGCGGCCGCCTCGGCGCCCAGCGCCGCGCCCGCCTCCAGCCCCTCCTCGCCGTCGATGCCGAGGCCGATCAGGGCGCCGACCTTGCTGCCCAGCTCGATGGCCTCCTCGGTGGACAGGTTGCTGAGGTGTTCGACCTCGACCTCGCCCTTGGCGTCCTTGTAGACGGCCAGCGCGTCGATCACCCGGACTGCGTCGCTCTGCCGCAGGCGCTCCAACTCGGCGATGACCTCGCCGTGGAAGTCGGGGTGCCGGAAGCCCAGCACGATGAGCTGGACCGGACCGATGGACATGACTTGCTCCCTTCGCCGATGCCTCGCAGCGTCCCGTTTTCGCAGGTGTGGTCACCTCATCCGGGCCGGATGACGTGATCGGCGCCAAGGTCGGCGACGCTCGTGACATGCGGCGTCTACTACGCCGGCTGGGCTGGCACCGCAATCCGCTGCGGCGCGGCACCGACCGGTTCGAGGGCTGGCTCAACTTCGTTCTGATCATGCTGTTGCTGGCCGGCGGCACGGGGTTGTCCGTGGCCGTGGCCGGTTCGACGTACCGCAGCCAGGCCCGTCAGGTGGCCTGGGAACGGGCGCACCGGCACCAGGTGTGGGCGATGCTGATGGAGAAGCCGGCCGGGCCGACGGCCTCGGCCCGGTGGACCGGTCCGGACCAGGTGGCGCGCACCGGCCGGATACCCGCGGGGCCGGGCGACACGGCCGGCACCTGGCTGCAGGTCTGGGTCGACGACCGGGGTGGCCTGACCGGGCCGCCGTCCCGCCGCCGGCCGGCCGCCGACGCGTTCCAGGCCGCGGTCGCCTCGGTGCTGGCCCTCGCGGCCGCGCTGCTGGCGGTGGGGATGGCCGGCCGCCGGTTGCTCGACCGGCGCCGGCTGCGGGCCTGGCAGTCGGAGTGGATGGAGGTCGGTCCCCGGTGGAGCCGCTACCGGTGAGGTGACACGCGAAACCGGCGGGCCGCGGCCCGCCGGTTTCGTCAGTGCCGGCCGTCAGGCCAGTTTGAGGGTGTCCACCGCGGTCTGGAACTGGGTGAGCTTCTCCGGGCAGTACACCTTGATGATGAGCAGTTCGGCCTGCACCACCTTGTTGTCGGCGATCACCGGGCGCTGGCCGGGACCGGCCGCGCCGTTGGTGATCCGGCCGTAGAGCAGGCCCTTGGTCAGCGCCTCGCTGGTGTCCGCGCACACCGCGCCGCCGTCGTCACCGAGCACGCGGTAGATCTGCTCCATCGGCGGCACCCGGATGCCGGCCGAGGAGAGTTCGGCGGAGAGCTCGGCGGCCTTCTCCTTGGCCACCTCGGTCTCCTTGTTGGTGTTGTAGATCATCACCAGGCCGATCGTCATCAGCAGGAAGAAGGCGCCCAGGACCCAGTAGGTCACCTGGCGTTCGCGTTGCGTGCTCACGACACCCCCTCCTCGGCCGGTTCGGCGGTCTTCCAGGACGGCTTGCGCAGCCGGTAGAACAGGAACGGCACGAGCAGGCCGAGGCCGAGCGCGCCGCCGGCCACGATGGCCACGTAGGTGCCGACGCTGCTGTCGCCGAACTGCGACGGCGGCACGAAGCCGATGAGCAGCGCGGCCAGCGAGGCGGCGAAGCCGACGCCGCACAGGCCGACCAGCATCGGTGCGCGGTAGCCGCGCGGGTGGTCCGGCTGCTTGCGGCGCAGCCGGGCGGCGGCCACGAACATCAGCAGGTACATGATCAGGTACACCTGCGTGGTGATCACCGAGAAGATCCAGTACGTGCTGGAGACGTCCGGGATGAAGGCGTACATCAGCGCGATCACCGTGGTGACCAGGCCCTGGGTGACCAGGATGTTCTGCTGCACGCCGTGCTTGTTGAGCCGCTGCAGGAACGGCGGCAGGTAGCCCTCCTGGCGCGAGATCAGCAGCAGGCCCTTGGACGGGCCGGCCAGCCAGGTGAGCATGCCGCCGAGCGACGCGGCCACCAGCATGACCCCGACGATCGGGGTGAGCCACTGCGAGCCGAACTGGGCGAACATGGCGTCGAACGCCTGCATCACGCCCGCGGTCAGCGACAGCTGGTCGGCCGGGACCACCCAGCTGATCGCCAGCGCCGGCAGGATGAAGATCAACAGAACCAGGCCCATGGCCATGAAGATCGCCCGGGGGAACTCCTTGCCCGGGTTCTTCAGCGAGCCCACGTGCACGGCGTTCATCTCCATGCCCGAGTACGACAGGAAGTTGTTGACGATCAGCACCAGGCTGGACAGCCCGGCCCACACCGGCAGCAGGTTGTCGGCGGTCATCGGCGCGGCCGACTCGTTGCCCTGGCCGAGGAAGACGGCGCCGAGCAGCACCAGCACGGTGCCCGGCACCAGCGTGCCGATGATCAGGCCGCCGCTGGCCAGGCCGGCCACCGAGCCGGTGCCCCGGGACGACACCCAGACGCCGGTCCAGTAGCAGACCATGATGACGATCGCGGTCCAGACGCCGCTGGCCGCCAGGTCGGGGTTGATCACGTACGCGAGGGTGCTGGCCACGAAGCCGAGCAGGCTCGGGTAGTAGAAGATGGTCATGGCGAACTGGCACCAGACCGCGAGGAACCCCATCGGTTTGGAGATGCCCTCGCTCACCCATTTGTAGACGCCGCCGCTCCAGCCCGAGGCCAGCTCCGCCGAGACCAGCGAGGTCGGCAGCAGGAAGACCAGGGCGGGCACCACGTACAGGAAAATGCAGGCGAGTCCGTAGACGGCCATGGTCGGCGACGGGCGCAGGCTGGCCACCGAGCTGGTGGTCATCAGCGCCAGCGCCACCCAGGAGATGTAGTGGATCGGCCGGGCGGCGGCCACCGTCTGTTTTCCTTCACCCGGCGCGGCCGCCGACCGCCGGGCAGGCACATCCATCGCGCTCACGCTGGTTCCTTTCGACAGGGTCATCCCTGGCGCATCATCAGCGGAGATCGACAGGTGCAGCCTCATCCCTGGCGGGCGAGCGTCGGCGGGCGAGGAGGGCGACCGGCCAGATCAGGAGCACGAGTACGGCGACCAGCAGGTATTCGATCATCGGGATGCGCACGATTTCGGCGATCCGGTCCAGGCCGCGCCAGGAATACACGCCGGCGGCCGCCGCCGCGTACGCCGTCAATAAAATCCACCGGGTGCGGATGCTCAGGCCGAGCCCGTGCATCTGGGTGATGACGAAGATGCCGAGGAATCCGAACAGGAACATCGGCCAGGCGCCGTGCGGGCCGGAGTTCATCACGGCGACCAGCGTGCCGTGCACCGCGACCAGCAGTTCGAGGCTGACCGTCCACCAGCGGTTGGTGTGCGCGGTCGTGAAGATCAGGCTGCTCTGCAGCAGGAGCAGGAACACGTAGAAGAAGCCGATCAGGTGGCCGCTGGTGACCTCCATGGGGTGGTACCAGAACGTGTAGATGACCGCCCAGCTGAACAGGTAGCCGTGGTAGCGGCGGCAGACGTCCAGCACCGCGGCCGGTATCGACATCCGGCGGCCGGCCACCAGACCGCGCCGGCGATTCTCTATCAGCAGGACGACGACCAGCAGCAACACCACCGACCCCTGCGAGCTGAAGATCGACACGTCCTGCGCCAGCCCGTCGTAGAACACCCGGGTCTGCAGCGCGTGCAGGCCGACGAAACCGAGGTTGGCGGCCAGGGCCACGACGTTGATCCGCTTGAGGCCGCGGGTGTAGCGGCGCACCCGGGTCTGCGCGTACCAGATCAAGCCCCACGACACGATCTGGTGAGCGGCATAGCCGAACCAGGCGGACAGCCTGGTCCATGCGGTGGGCTCGGGGAGTTTCCAGTAATACCAGCTCGCGCCCTGGTCGGGCAGCAGCGCGACGTCCGGCAGCATCTGCCCGGCCAGCCACACCAGCCCGGTCAGCACCGCGACCGCGGGCACGCCGAGGAGCAGCGCGCGCTCACTACGCACCGGAGTTTCGTTGACCACGGGCCGAGTATGGCCGATATTCAGTAGGCTGAACAATCGAAGGGGGTCGTTGTGAGCCGGTACCGGTTGCACGTCAACGGCAGGCGTCAGGCGGTGGACGTCCCGGGTGACACGCCGCTGCTGTGGGCGCTGCGGGACGAGCTCGGGCTGACCGGCCCGCGCTACGGCTGCGGCGTCGGCGCCTGCGGCGCGTGCGTGTCGCTGGTGGACGGCGCGGCCGAACGGCCCTGCGTGCGGACGGTGGCGGAGTCGGAGCACGCCCGGATCACCACCATCGAGGGGCTCTCCGACGACGGCGACCACCCGGTGCAGCGGGCCTGGCTCGAACTGGACGTGGCGCAGTGCGGCTACTGCCAGCCCGGCCAGATCATGACCACGGTGGCGCTGCTGGCCCGCATCCCCGATCCGGACGACGCGCAGATCGACGCGGCGCTACGGGACAACGTCTGCCGGTGCGGCACCTACCCGCGCATCCGGGCCGCGGTTCGCCGGGCCGCCGAGCTGGTGCGGGGTGCGAAGTGATCACCCGGCGCGCCCTGCTGGGTGCGGCCGGCGCGCTCGTGGTGGGTGTCCCCGCTTCTTCTTCCACGTTGGCGCCGACCGTTTTCGTCCGGGTCGACCGCCGGGGGCGGGCGGTGGCCACCGTGCCCAAACCGGACACCGGTCAGGGGGTACGCACCATGGCCGCGGTGCTGGTCGCCGAGGAACTCGCGGTCGAGGTCGCCGACGTGACACTGGAGCAGGCGCCCGGTGACACCGCCACCTACGGCTCCCAGGCGGTCGCGAACTCGATGTCCAGCCGCCAGCTCGCCACCCCGCTGCGCACCGCCGCGGCCACCGCCCGCTGCCTGCTCGTCGCGGCCGCGGCGGCCCGCTGGCAGGTGCCGGCCGCCGAGTGCACCGCGCGCCGCGGCCGGGTGGAACATCCGCGCCGCGGCTCGCTGCCGTACCGCGACCTGGTCCCGGCCGCCGCGCTGATCGACCCGGCCACCGTCCCGGTCACGCTCACCCCGCCCGAGAACTGGCGTCTGATCGGCCGCACCCGGGCCGGTCGTTCCGACGCCCGGGCGATCGTCACCGGCCGGGCGGCCTACGGCGCCGAGTCCGCGCCGGCCGGCCGGCTGGTCGCCGTGGTGGCCCGGCCGCCGTGGATCGGAGCCCAGCCCGCGGAGATCGACGACGTGGCCGCACGGGCCGTGCCCGGCGTGGTCGCCGTGGTCCGGCTGACGCCGCCGGGGGAGGGGCAGGGCGGGGTCGCGGTGATCGCCTCGTCCACCCACGCGGCGCTGCGCGGCCGCACCGCGCTGCAAGTGACCTGGACCGGTGGCACGCCGGCCGCGGACAGCCGCACCTGGCTGGCCGATCTCGAGGCCGCGCTGCCGCCCGTACCCGGCACGCCCGGCGTCCAGCGCGTCTACCACCTGCCGCTGCTGGCGCACGCGCCGATGGAGCCGATGAACGCGACCGCGTCGGTCACCGCCGGCGGCGTCCAGGTGTGGGCGCCGGTGCAGGACCCCGGCGGCCTGCGCACCCAGCTGGCCCGCCAGCTCGCACTGCCCGAGGCGCAGGTGCGGGTGCATCCCACGCTGGCCGGCGGCGGTTTCGGCCGGCGGATCGAACCCGACGCGGTGCTCGAGGCGCTGGCCTGCTCGCGGGCGGCCGGCGCGCCGGTGACCGTGCGGTGGACCCGCGACGACGACACCCGGCACGACTCGTACCGCCCCATGTCGGTGCACCGGCTGGCCGCCACGCTCGGCCCGGACGGCGTGCCCACCGGCCGCACCCATCAGGTGGCGACCTGGCCGCTGACCGTGCTGCCGCCGTTCAACAACCCCGCCGTCGTGCTGGCCTCCGGCAATCATTTCCCGTACCAGGTGCCCGGCGAGGTGACGGTCACCCTGCGCCCGGCGCCGCTGCGCACCGGCTTCTGGCGCGCGGTCTACGCCGGGCAGTTCGGCTACGCCGAGGAGTGCTTCCTCACCGAGATCGCCCGGCGCGGCGGCCACGACCCGGTGGAGCTGCGGCGCCGGCTGCTGCCCGCCGACTCGCGGCTGCGCAAGGTGCTCGACGTCGCCGCGGCCCGCCACGGCACCGCCGGCGGGGTGGCCTGCCACCTGGACTACGGCTCGGCGATCGCGGTGCTGGTGACCGCCGACCCGGCGGCCCGCAAGGTGCTGCGGGTGACGGCGGCCGTCGACGTCGGCATTCCGGTGCACCCGTCCGGGGTGGTGGCCCAGGTCGAGGGCGGCGTGCTGGACGCGCTGTCCACGGTGCTCGGTGCGCAGATCACGGTGCGCGACGGCGCAGTGGTCCAGACCTCGTTCCGCGACTACGCGTGGGCGCGGATCGGCGACTGCCCCGCCATCGACGTGGTGCTGGTGCCGTCCGAGGCCCCGATCGGCGGCCTCGGCGAACTGGCGTACCCGCCGGCGGCCGCCGCCATCGCCTCCGCCCTGGCCGGCGACGGCGAGCCGGTCACCGGGATGCCGTACAGGCGGCCGGTGGGCTGACTGCAGCGGGGAACAATGATGCAGCGTGGAACAATGATCGGGTGGACGCCGACCGGCTGCGCTCCGACGTCGACAGCTGGCCGACCGGTCGCCTGCTGTCCGTCGCCGCGCGCGTCGTGGAGGGCCGCTTCGACCGGTTCCTGGCCGGCCTCGACCTGACCCACGCCGGCCTGATCACGTTGCACCACCTGGTGTCCGGCCCGCGGTCGCAGCGCGAGCTGGCCCAGCTGTGCCGGGTCACCGACCAGACCATGAGCCGCACCATCGAGCGCCTGTCCCGCACCGGCCACGTCGAACGCACCCTGGACCCGAAGGACCGCCGCCGCACCACGGTCACGATCAGTGCGAAGGGCGAGGAGGCCCTCACGGTGGCCCGCCACGAGGAGCGAAGGTCCGAACAGTTGCTGGGAGCGGTCGACGACTACGACCACTTCCGTCACCAACTGATCACGCTCATCACCCTGGCCGACACCGAATGACAGGTTTCCCAGTACCCTGACCTCGTGATCTTCGAGATCTCACCCGGGGCACCGGAGTCGCCGGTGATCCTGCACGTGCCGCACGCGTCGCGCGAACTGACCCCCGCGGCGCGAGCCACCCTGCTGGTCACCGACGAGGAACTGGCGGAGGAACTCGACCACCTGACGGACGCGCACACCGACGTCCTGGCGAGGCACGCCGCCCAGAGCGCCGCGGCGCGCCCCTGGATCTTCCGGCACCGCTGGTCGCGTCTGGTGGTCGATCCGGAGCGCTTCCCGGACGACCGGGAAGAAATGCGGGCGGTGGGCATGGGCGCCGTCTACACGCACGGCTTCGCGGGTCGCAAGCTCAGAGACGCCGATTTCGTACGCGACCAGGCCGCGCTCCAGACGCACTTCCGCCCCTACGCCGCCGCGGTGGCCGACCTGGTGGCCCGCCGCCTGTCCGCCACCGGCCGGGCGGTCATCCTGGACATCCACTCCTACCCGACGATCCCGCTGCCCTACGAGTTGCACGCCACCGACCCCCGCCCCCCGGTGTGCCTGGGCACCGACCCGTTCCACACCCCACCCGAACTGATAGCCGCCGCGACGGCAGCCTTCGGCGACGTGGCCCTGAACACCCCGTTCGCCGGCTGCTACGTCCCAGCCGAGTTCCACGGCCGCGACCCGCGCGTGACGGCGTTGATGCTGGAAATCCGCCGAGACGGCTACATGCACGAACCGGGCGGACCACCCACGGGCGGCTTGGACCGCTTGGCCGCCGCCCTGGCCACGGTCGTGAATTCCGTTTCCCCAGCCTTCTGACCACGCAGCCTTCTCGCTGGTGACCGCCGCCGTGCGCCGTCCCTTGCCCGCCGCACCCTGTCGCGCCGTCTCGTCTGTTGCCGCGTCGTGCCCCGCCGCGGCTCGAAGGCGCGCCGGCGTCTCGTCGCCTCATATCGCAGACCGCTTTCGTCAGCAACGACCGCGAGATCTTGTCGGCTTCGTGTCGTCGAATGGCAGCAATTCGACAAAATTGCGGGCGCCCGTGGCTGGCTAGCTCGATCTTGTCGGCTCCGTTCGCCGATTCAGTGCAAATTCGACAAGATGCCTTGCGCCACCTAAGCAGTCGCCGGCACCGAAATGCAGGAGCAAAGAACCTCTTTCTGAAGACAAATCGGAAAGGTCGCGGAAGAGAGGCAGCGCGGAAGGGTGGCTCTGGACCGGCCGGCGGGGTGCGACGGGCGGCCGGCCAGGTGGTGCGACGGCGAGGCCGGCAACTCGAGTATCCGCGGCATGCGGGCAGCGTGGATGGCCACCACACCCTGGCAGCCGGAGTATGCGGCCGACAGGGGCAATTCGGTCAGCCGGTCGGGCAGAGGTGAACGACGTTGAACCGGTGGATGAAGGCGGACATACCGGTGGGTGGCGAGCGTCTGCGAAGATCGCAAGTCGGTCCTCGCCTGATCTTGGGGAGGGGGCCGGTAACGGGGAGGAGTTAGGCGCCATGAGCCTGGTTCAGGAGGAATCCGCCACCGGCGGCAGAGCACCCACGCCGGTCGTCACCTGGCGACGGCCGGCGGCGCGGCGGGCGCTCCGGGAGATCTTCCTGGTGGCGGTGTTGTTCCTGGCGTACAAGATCGGGCGGTTGGCGGCGGACGGGCATGCCGGTGTCGCGATGGAGAACGCCGAGAACGTGTGGCGGCTCGAGCGGCTGCTGCACCTGCCCAGCGAATACGGGCTCCAGCAGGCGTTCCTGGAGAGCGAATGGCTGGTCCGGGCGGCCAACTGCTATTACGCGTACGTGCATTTCCCGGCGACCGCGGCCTGTCTGATCTGGCTCTACGTGTGGCGCCGCGACAGCTACGTCCCGGTCCGCCGGCTGCTCGCCTGGCTGACCGCGGCGGCTCTCGTCGTACACCTGCTCATGCCTTTGGCCCCTCCGCGGATGCTGGCCGCGATCGGCATGGTCGACACCGGGCGGGTGTACGGGCCGGCGGTCTACGGCTCGCCGGCCACCGACACTCTCACCAACCAGTACGCGGCCATGCCGTCCCTGCACGTCGGCTGGGCGCTCGCGATCGCCGTCGCCCTGGTCGGCGTCACCCGCGGGCGCCGGCGCTGGCTGTGGCTGCTGCACCCGGCGCTCACGCTGCTCGTGGTGGTCGTCACCGGCAACCACTACTGGCTGGACGCGATCGTGGTGGCCGCGCTGCTGGGCGTGGTCGCGTGGGCCCTCAACGTCGGAGCACCAGCGGCCCCCGTCGCGTCGCCGCGACTGCCCAGGCAACGGGCGGGGGACCGCTGACGCACCGGTCGGATCAGCGGCAGCCCCAGTCCCACAGGTTCGCCGACACCAAGTCGTTGAGCCGCTCCGGCGAGTTCACCAGCCGCCCGTCGTTGGGCAGGCAGATCTTCTCCCCGGCGAAGCCGTAGTCGAACAGTGTCACGGTGGGCTTGAAGCTGGCGAGGCCCTGGTTCTTCCACGACCGGGAGTTGTTGTTGATCACCACGCCGGTGTGGGTGTCGGTGCCGGCAACGTTGTGGCCACCGCACTAGTCGCAGGCGTTCAAACCCTCCAAAACCCCTTGGCGGTACGCCGCGATGCGCTCGAACGCCGTGGGCGCGTTGCCCTCGTCGGCGCGTCCGAAGGCGAGCAGCGCCGCCACCGCCTCGTCCAGGTCGCCGGGGGAGAGGCGGATGCCGCGGTCCTCGCCCCGGGTGAGCAGGTCGTTGGTCCACGAGCCGGCCAGGCAGTCGACCGCCAGCTGGCCCTTCTTGTCGGTGGTGGAGGCGCCGCGCCGGGCCTGGGCGGCGCGGGCGAACAGGTCGCCGAGCAGCATGCCGACCGCGTTGTCGCCGATCCTCTCGTACAGGGCCGGGCCGAGATCCTGGTTGTCGAACGCGATGTAGTCGCCGTCCCGGCAGTAGAAGGCGGCACCCTGCGCGGACGTGTCCGGCTGCCGGCAGTCCGGCGGCGAGCCGGCCTCGAACGGCTGGATCGGCAGTTCCGGCCAGGCGCTGCCGGTGAGCCGCGGGAAGGTGCGCTGCCAGTAGCTCTGCGCGTCCTGGGCCAGCAGGTTCACCGATTCCTCGTAGGACGCCAGTTCGCCGCCGGACGCGGCCTCCGCCCGGGTGCTGAACGGCACCTCGGTGACCGGCAGGTTGTCGGCGCGGTAGCCGGCGCACTGCCCGTTGCCCTGCTCCATACCTTCCTGGAGGGCCCGGATCCGGTCGAACGCATTGCCGTGCGCGCCCTCGGCCAGCGCCGACGTGCCGGGCTGGTCGCGCAGCATGAGCACGCCCGCCACGGTGTTCTCGAGCTGTGACTCGGACGCCTTCTGGAACGCCTCGGAGCGGCCCGCCTGCACCTCGGCCAGCCAGGCGCCGGCGAAGCAGTCGGCCTGCTGCTCGAGCACCACGGTCGGCTGCCGGGTGCGGCCGAGCCGGGTCTGGATCGCATGCCCGTACTCGTGCGCCATCACGACACCGACCAGCAGGGCCCCGTACGTCTCCTGCAGTTGGGGTATGAGATTTTGCGCATCCCACGCGATGAAGTCCTCGGTCGGACAGTAGAAGGCGTTGGGCTGGTACTCGACCGGCTCGCCTCCGCAGGCCGGCGGCGGATCATTTTCGGTGTACGGGTGGTAGCCGCCCTGCACCGGCTGGAACTTCGCGCCGTCCGCGATCGGAGGATACCGGGCGGCCCAGAACCGCTCGACGTCCCGCAACGACTTGGTCACCACGGCCGACGACGCCGCGGTGGCATCGGTGGCCGGCCCGGGTGCTGGCACCAGGCCGCAGCCGGCCAGCAGCAGCGTCAGTAGTCCGGCAAGGATCCGTACCTTCGGCATCGGGATTCTCCTCTCGGCCCCAGGAGTACCCAACCAGGCAACCGTCATGTGTGCAGAACGGGGGCCACAGCCATAGCGGCTGTGGCCCCCGGGGCGAAACGTCAGGCGGTCACCGAGATGATCGTCTGTCCGATCCGGTTGGTGCCGTCGCCGTACGCGACCAGGCCCAGGTAGCGGGTGCCCGCGGTGAGCCCGGACCAGGACGCCGTCACCGTGGCGGCGGCGCCGTTCGTCACCGCCTGGCTGGCCGGTGCCGCGGTCAGGTTGCCCGCGGCCGCCTCGCCGACGATCCACGAGTGGTGCGGGACGTCCTGCTCGGTGACGCCGGCCGGCAGCGCGAACTGCACGACGTAGATGTCGTATGTGCCGGCCGGCAGCGCGATCTGTTCCTCGGCCGAGCCGCCCCCGCTGGAGGCGGCCAGCGTGCTGGTGCCGGCCGGGTAGGCGTACAGGTCGACGTCGGTGCCGGCGGCCACGTCCGCGTCGAACGTCGCGGCCCGGGCCACCCGGGTGCCGGCCGGTACGGTGACGGTCACCTTGCCGACCGCCGGGCCGGCGACCGGCGCGGTGGTGTCGAAGTCCGGGTTGGTGCCGACCAGGTGCAGGGCGTCGACCTTCGACGGCACCAGGCCGGCCGGCGCCGTGGTCAGCGTGCCGGTGAACCCGGCGGTCACCGACAGCGTCGCCGAACCGCTGGTGCCGGTGCCGGCCACCTCGGGCGGTGCGGCCAGCGCCACCGGCCGGACCGCGATCGGGCTGCGCACGTCGGACGAGATGAGCCCGCCGGCGCCGGCCCTGTTGACCCAGGTCAGCGAGCCGAACGCCCACTGGTTGACGGCGGCCGTGGTGCGGGTCAGGGTGACCGTGAAGGACTTCTTCTTGCCGGGCAGGAGGACGAACTTCTTCGGCGAGACGGTCACCGTCGTGCCGGCCGGCGCCTGCACCTTGGCCTCGTACACGCCGGGCAGCTTGCTGACGTTGGTCACGGTACGGGTGACGGTCTGCTGGCCGGCCAGGTCGCCGACCGCGATCGACGGGTAGTTGAGGTTGCTCGGGTCGATCTTGCCGTACTGGTCGCAGGCGGCACCGGAGGCCCCGCTGCCGCAGGCGAACCTGATCCAGTCCGGGTAGGCCGAGTCGTAGACCAGGCCCGGCTTGTAGGCCTGCGCCGGCCGGACGTGCCCGGCGCCGAAGTCGAGCGGGGTGGCGTTGACCCCGGCCCGCTGGATGGGCTGGCCGGCGCTGTCGGTCTGGCCGGCCGTGGTCATCAGGGCCGACTTGATCCACATCGGCGACCAGGTCGGGTTCTCGCTCGCCATCAGCGCGGCCAGGCCGGCGATGTGCGGGCTCGACATCGAGGTTCCGGAGTACGCGTCGAAGTTGCGGCCGTTGTTGCCCGGCGGGGCGACCGCCGCCACCACGTCCACGCCGGGCGCGGTGATGTCCGGCTTGAGCAGGTCACCGTTGCCGGCGATGGCCGGGCCGGCGGAGGAGAAGCTGGCCATCTCGGGCGCCCGTACCTTGATCACGGTGGTCGCCGAGAGCGACGCGGTGGCACCGGCGGTGGCGGCGTACGCCTTGATCGCCAGGCCGGCCACGCTGTTCACGTGGACCGTGGGCACGTGGTGGTAGTCGGCGTTGATCGAGTTGTCCGGGTTGTTGTAGAGCACCATGCCGACGCCGCCGGCCTGCTTGACCGCGAGGCTCTTGTCCGGCCGGGCGTTGCCGCCGCGCAGGCACAGCACGATCTTGCCGGCCACCTTGGCCGGGTCGAGCCGGCCCGAATAGCAGAGCTGCACCTCGCCGGCCGGTGCGCCGGCCAGGCCCGCGTTCACCGAGTCGAGCAGCGGCGCGGACGGGACCCCGAGGCCCTGGCCGGCGCCCTGGTAGGTGGTGCCGTTGCCGAGCGTGACCGACTTCTCGGCGCCGCGGTTGTGGGTGCTGGCCGCCACCGTGGTGACCCACGGCGAGTTGTGCGCGACCGTGCTGGCCGCCGGGCCGCTGTTGCCGGCCGAGGTGGCGACGAAGACACCGGCGTTCGCGGCGTTGAGGAAGGCCAGCTCGACCGGGTCGACGAACGAGTTCCGGGACCCGGAGATCGAGTAGTTGATCACGTCGACGCCGTCCGCGACCGCGTCGTTGATCGCCGCCACCAGGTCGACGGTCGTGCCGCTGCCGCTGCCGCCCTGGTCCCACAGCGCCTTGTAGACGGCCAGCCGGGCGGCCGGCGCCATGCCGGACGCGTCGCCGATGTCCGCGCCGTCGATGGTGACGTCCACGCCGTGGTTGCCGACCGCGGTGCTGGCGGTGTGCGAGCCGTGCCCGTTGTGGTCCCGCGGTGACAGGAACTCCTCCGGGCTGTCCTCGTACATGCCGCCCTCGGTGTAGTACCGGGCGCCGATCAGCTTGTTGTTGCACTTCACGTTGTTCGCCGGGTTGGCGTCCGCGCCGGCCTGGCAGGTGCCGCGCCACTTCGCGTTGATGGCCCGCTGGTCCGGGCGGGGGCTGGGCAGCGCCGCGAACGACGGGTTCTCCGGCCAGACCCCGGTGTCGATGACACCGACGATGACGCCCAGGCCGGCCTTGGCGGAGCCGCCGAACTGCTTCTGCCACACGCCGTTGCGACCGGTCAGGCCGAGCATCTCCGGGGTCGAGACGGTGTCCGCCTTGTGCAGCGTGTTCTTGGACACCGCCAGCACGTCCGGGCTGCGGCGCAGCGTGTCGGCCTCGGCCGCGGACATCCGCGCCGCGTAGCCGCTGAACGCGACGTCGTACTCGTAGACGGTCTCGCCGGCGGTGACGCCGGCCCGCCGCTGCGACTTCTGCCGCTCGCCCCGCAGGTGGGTGCGGTACGCCTTGGCGGCGCTGCTCGCGAGGTCCACCTTTTCCCCGGCGCCGGGCCTGGTGGCCGGGATGCCCGACACACCGCCGGTGTACCCGGCGACCGGCGGCGCCACCAGCTGCACGATGTAGATGTCGGTGGCGGCGGCTGCGGGCCCCGGCGCGGCCACGGCCGGCCCGCTGCCGGTCAGCGCGAGCGCCAGCACCGTGGCGGCGGCTAATGGGGCGGAACGTTTAGCGAACACGGACATCCTCCGATGCGCGTACGGCGGTCACATCGGAGGCAGCCTATTCAAGGCATCGATAACCCGGAAGATGTCGCCCGGATCATCTGTCCCGGGTGAGGATAGGAAAATGCGTACGCTGACCGGAATTGTGACGGCCGGAGTCGAGCCCGGCTGCCTTCTGCTCGACGACTATCTGCTCGTCGGCGGCGACCGCGAGGTGATCCGGGCCGGCGCGCGGCTCGAGGTGACCGGCCGCGTCGTCCCCGACCTGATGACCACCTGCCAGCAGGGCACCCCGTTCGTGGTGGCATCGGCCCGGCCCGTCGCTGATTAGCCGGGCACTTCCGGGGTACATGCCGGTTGTCACTAATTCCGGGAGGTTTCCGATGGCGTTCGAGGACAAAGTCGACAACAAGGCCGAAGAGGTCGGCGGCAAGGTCAAGGAAGGCGTCGGCAAAGCCACCGACGACGAGCGTCTGGAGGGCGAGGGCAAGGCCGACCAGAGCAGCTCGAAGCTCAAGCAGGCCGGCGAGAACATCAAGGACGTCTTCAAGTCCTGACGCCGCATTCGCACGAACTGGAGCGGGCCACCGGGCCCGCTCCAGTTACGTCTTGTCGCTTCTCCGTGCACAAGCGACGATGACGTCATGGGTGATGACAGGCGACGCGGGTCGACCGGCACCTCCGACTCGCCGAGGGCGGGGGTGGACGTCGATGACGGGCCTCCGGGCGCCGGACGGAGCAGCTGGACCGTCGAGCCCTTTTCGGATGATTCGCCCCGTCCGCTGGTTTGATCCTGATCGGGAGCGGCCTGGTCCTGCCCGGGCTGTTTCTCTGCGCGTTCCAGTACGGCGCCGGCCGCCCGGACTGGCGGCTCGGTCTGCTCGTCATGGCGGTCACCCTCGCCGTTCTCCTGGTCGCGCCGATGCTGGTCGTTGCCGGCCTGGCGCGCCGCGGCCCGGACGCACCCCGCCTGACCCCGGAGCGTATCGCCGGGTTGAACCGTCGTGAGCTCCTCCGGGTGACCCGGGATCTCACGGCCGAGGTCGCGCGCCTGATGGGCATCTTCGACGAGGGCCGGCGGGCGGCCGAGTCGGCGGCGCATCCGCTGCTGGCCAGGGAGTTCGCGACGGCCGCCGAGCAGCTGAAGATCCCGCGGGGCGGCGGTGCCGTCGCCTGGGCGGTGCGGACGCAGGTGCAGGCTGTGCGGGCCCGCGCCACTCACCGCCGGCTGCGCCGCCGGCTGCGGGCCGCGCGTGTGGTGTACCGCCTCAACCTGCCGCTGAGCCGGGACGCGTCGATGAATTTCGCGGTCACCGCGGCGGCCGGCCGGATCGACCGGCCGGTGCCGGCACCATCACCGTCGTGACCATCCTGCTCACCGGCCGGCCGGCCGTTCCGCGCCGCAAATGAGATCAGATCCGGGTCGCGCGTTCCACGCGCAACGTGGAGGGAATCCCCGTCCTTCAGGGCGTGGAGGATGTCAATGAAGGTTGTCGACCCTGGCCTCCATGACGTGCATGGTCTCGACCGGGCGGAAGCCGAACCGGCGGTTGGTGGCGATCATGGCGTCGTTGCCGTCGGCGGTCCAGGAATGCAGGTGCCGTACGCCGGGGAAGTGGGCGGTGAGCTGGACGAGGTTGGCGGCCTTGAGGACGGCGCCGAGGCGGTGGCCGCGGTGGGCGCGCAGCACGAACGTGTCGTCCTGCTGGGCGTGCCGGCGGTCCGAGTTGACGAAGATCCGGGTGTAGCCGGCGGGCGTGCCGTCCGGTGCGTACAGCAGGGTCGTGACGATGCCCCAGCCGGCCGCGTCCAGCCGGTCGTCGCCGCTGAGCACCTGGGCTTCGGTGAAGACGGCCGGTTCGTGGTCGCGGTCGCCGATCGGCACATCCCGCTCCATCAGGGTGCGCATCGCGGCGAAACCGGCCGCCGGACCGGGCCGCACCGGGCCGGTCCAGGTCTCCAGCCGGAAGCCGGCGGGAGCGTCGGCGCGCACCGGTGCGGCGGGCAGGCCGAGCAGGTAGCGGCGCTCGGCCAGCTTGCTCTCGAAGCCGCGGGCCAGCGCGAACCGGCCGCCGGGGTGCCCGTCGAGGGTCAGGCCGAGGGGCACGTCGAGTTCGGCGGAGAGGACCCGGCGGTCGTGCGCGCGGGCGACGGCGACGGCGGTCTCGTACAGTGCGGCGCCGGCGCCGCGGCGGCGGTGCTCCGGTGCCACCGCCAGTTCCAGCTCGGCGGTGTGCGCGTTGGCGGTCCGGGGCAGGTTCACGATCAGGCCGCCCAGGCACCGGTCGCCGTCCCACGCGCCGAACGCCCGGCGGTCGACGTTGGCGTTGCCCGCCGCGGTGCGCAGCGAGGTCAGGGTGGACTCGGCGCCGGCCACGGTCGGCTGGTCGCGGCCGGCGACGCAGCCGTCGTGGAAGGCCGCGTACCAGGGGCCGGCTTCGGGGGCGTGGGGGTCGAGCACGCGTACCTGCATCCGGCCATTCTGCTCGTCAGCCCTGCCGCAGCAGCGCCGCCATCTCGGGGAGCTTGAAGAACTCGGCGGTCGCCACCGCGGAGGGGGTGCCGCCGTCCGGGTCGGCGCCCGCCGCGAGCAGCGCCCGCACCGTCCCGGCGTTCTGCCGGAAGACCGCGGCGGAGAGCGCCGACTGTCCGCGATCGTTGATCCGGCCGGGGTCGGCGCCGTGGTCCAGCAGGGCGGCCACGGTGCCGGCATGGTTGTGGTACGCCGCGAGGATCAGCAGCGTGTCGCCCTTGTCGTTGGTCAGGTTCACCGGCAGGCCGGCGGTGACGTGGCCGGCCAGTTCCTCGGTGGCACCGGCGCGAGCCAGGTCGAACATGCGATGGGCGTACGCGATCGCCTCGTCGTCCAGGCCGGTCACGTCAGCGGATCTCGTCGAAGGGCGTCACCGGCAGCGCCCGCTTGTGCCGGGTCGCGGTGTGCAGCGACTCGATCCGCGCCGCCACCTCGGGCGTGACGTCGGCGCCCTCGAGATAGTCGTCGATCTGCTGGTAGCTCACGCCGAGCGCCACCTCGTCGGGCAGGGCCGGGCGGTCGTCCTCCAGGTCGGCGGTCGGCACCTTCTGCCAGGTGCTCGCGGGGGCGCCCAGGTGCTGCAGGAGCGCGGCGCCCTGGCGCTTGGTCAGGCCGGTCAGCGGGGTGACGTCGACCCCGCCGTCGCCGTACTTGGTGAAGAACCCGGTCACCGCCTCGGCGGCGTGGTCGGTGCCGGCCACCAGCAGGTTGAGCTGCCCGGCGATCGCGTACTGGACCACCATGCGCTGGCGGGCCTTGATGTTGCCGCGGACGAAATCGCCGAGGTCGATCGGCACCTCGACCACCACGGCGTCCACGCTCGGCTGGACGTTCACGGTGACGACCCGGTCCGGCCCGATGAACTCGAGCGCGATCTGGGCGTCCTTCTCGTCGGCCTGCGTACCGTGCGGAAGGCGTACCGCAACGAATGTCGACGGCGCTCCCTCGGCCCGCAACTCCTCGGCCGCCAGCTGGCACAACCGGCCGGCCAGCGTGCTGTCCTGGCCGCCGCTGATGCCCAGCACATATCCCGCGGCCGGTGTCGAGCGCAGGTAGTCCTTGAGGAAACCGACCCGCCGCCGGATCTCCGCCGCGGGGTCGATGACCGGGGTGACGCCGAGCTCAGCGATGATCTGCCGTCGTAGGTTCGCCATGCCCGAACTTTACTGAACCGGACGGCCACCGCCCGCTGAAGTAGGCGTTCGCGCGGCGCCCGAACATCAGCGGCACCGCCACCCAGACGCAGAGCACGTGCAGCGTCCGGCTGACCGCGACGAGCGCGCCGGTCAGGTCGGCCCGCCGCGCCGCGTCGACCAGCGAGTTGCCGTCGAGCAGCCAGGTGACGGGGTCGATCACCAGCGACAGCGTCCCGACGACGCCCAGTCCGGCGGCCAGGACCCACCGGGCCCAGTTGCGCCCGGCCCGCATGCGCAGGGCGACGGCCACGACGACCGCGTAGACGGTCAGCCGCAGCGCCACCCCGGCGATGTCGGCGTCGTGCAGGAGCATCTCGGCGCAGCCGGCGGCGAGCGCGCCCATCCAGAGCAGGAAGGAGGTGTGGACCGTGACCGGGCTTCGGAAATGCGTGACAGTCATGCCCACGAGCATTCGCCGGCTGGTCCTGGCTCCCGGACCGGGGGTACGGCTAGCCCTACCCTTCGGCCAGCGCGGCGGCCAGGTCGTCGTAGGTCGGGGCGAGTTCGCGCAGCGTGTTTGCGGCGGCCGCGGTCCGGCCGGCCACCAGGTCGTACTGGAGGCTGCCGGCCAGCCGGGCCTGCCGGTCGGCGATCGCGGCGGCCCGGGTCAGGCCCAGCCCGGCGAGGGCGGTGGCCGCGTCGATCAGGCGGCGCACCCCGACCCGGATCGCGAAGTGGATCAGGTGCCCGTGCACCCGCGGTGCCAGGCCGCCGGCCACCATGGCGGCCAGCTGCTGCACGGCCGCGCCGCCGCCGATCGTGCCGGGCGGCACCGCCAGGTCGTCCCGGCCGCGCAGCCACCCGACCGCGCCGGGCAGCGCGGCCCGCAGCGCCTCCTCGGCGGTGACGTCCCGGACCCGGCGGAAGTCACTGCGCATGGCGTACGAGGCCCGCCGGTATGCGATGGTCTCGGCGCGCCAGGCGGGCAGGAAGTCGGCGACCGGCAGCGTCGCGTACGGGTGCCCGTGCGGGTCGTGGAACCGCACCATGTCGCCGTCCACCCCCAGGACCACCACGAAGTGGTCGGACTCGATCGGCCCGGTCATCCCCGGTATGTGGCGCAGCAGGCCGAACTCGACCGGACCGGCCAGCGCGGTGCCGGCCGAGCGCAGCATCGCCAGGGCCTCGTCGTCGCCGGGTGCACCCTGCCAGCGGCAGGTCCAGCCCAGCAGGGCGATCGCGTCGTCGACGCCGCGGTCGTCCCAGCCGTACGGGTCGAAGAACGGCAACTCTCCGCCGAGCAGGTGGAAGCCGAACGGCGAACCGGTCAGCACCTCGATCACCGACGGCGTGGGCGCGCCGGGGCCGAGCATCATCGCCACCGAGTTGGCGTAACAGTAGGGTCCGGAACCGATGTAGGGCTTCATCCGGCCACCCTCGGCGCTGACACGAGGGGAGGGTCAAGACAGGTCGTCGAGGATCTTTCCGAGCAGTTCCGCGGAGTCGTCCGGCTGGGCGGCCTGGATGATCAGTTCGCCGAACGCGCCGCTGTACGCGTCCACGTCGGACGGGCGTTCGAGGTAGACGGCACTCGTGAGGTGCTCGAGGTAGACGACGTCCGGCAGGTCCGGGTGCGGGAACCGCAGGACCGAGAACGCCCCGCCGGTGCCGGAGTGCCCGCCCGCCGTGAAAGGCAAAATCTGCAGGCGTACGCGATCATGCCCGGCGATCTCCCGGAGTGACCGGATCTGGTCGCGCAGGATGCGCTCGTTGCCGATCGGGCGGCGCAGCACGGCCTCGTCCAGCACCACCCAGAGCAGCGGCGCGTCCGGCCGGTCCAGGATCTGCCGGCGGGCGGCGCGCAGTTCGGCCCGCCGGCCGATCTCGCCGGGACCGTGGTTGCGGCCGAGTTCGATCACCGCCCGGGCGTAGCTCTCGGTCTGCAGCAGGCCGGGCACGAACTGCACCTCGTAGGTGCGGATCTGTTCGGCCGCGCCCTCCAGGTCCAGGTAGTTCTGGAACCAGTCGGGCAGGATGTCGGTGTACGCCTGCCACCAGCCCGGGGTGTTCGCCTCCTCGGCCAGCGCGACCAGGCGGGAGCGTTCCTCCTCGTCCTTCAGCCCGTACAGGCTGAGCAGGTCGACCACGTCGCGGGTCTTGAAGCTGACCCGGCCCAGCTCCATCCGGCTGATCTTGGACTCGGAGCCGCGGATCGCCCAGCCGGCGTTCGCCCGGGTGACGCCGGCCGCCTCGCGCAGCACCCGCAGCCGCGCGCCGAGCTGCACCCGGCGCACGGTCGGCCCGCCGCCGGGCGGCTGTGTCACGGTTGCTGCCCTGCCGGGGTCAGCGTTTCCGGCCGACCGCGGCGAACTGGGCGATCTCGTCGGCGGCGGCCGCGGCTGCGTCGGGGCGCCAGCGGGTGACCGGCACGACTCCCGGCTCGACCAGCTCGAGGCCGTCGAACAGCGCGGCCATCCGTTCCGGGCTGCGCAGGTGGTACTTCAGCGGGACGTTGTCGTTCCACAGCGCGAGATTGTCGGTGATCTCCTTGATCGTGTCCGCGCCGTCGTAAATGGCGAAGTAGCTGCCGGACGGCAGCCGGCTCAGGAACGCGTCGACGATGGCCTTGGCCTCGGCGTCGTCCTCGACGTGGCCGAGCACGCCCATCATCAGCAGCGCCACCGGCTGCGCGAAGTCGAGCGTCTTGCCGGCCCGCTCCAGGATCGCCTCCGGATCGTGCAGGTCGGCGTCGATGTACGTGGTGGTGCCCTGCGAGCTGCTGGTCAGCAGCGCCCGCGCGTGCGCCAGCACCAGCGGGTCGTTGTCCACATAGACGATCTTGGAGTCCGGCGCGATGCGCTGCGCCACCTCGTGCGTGTTGTCCGCGGTGGGCAGGCCGGTGCCGACGTCGAGGAACTGCCGGATCCCCACCTCACCCGCCAGAAAGGCAACGGCCCGGGTCAGGTACGCACGAGACAGCTGAGCGTACAGTCCGACGTGCGGAAACGCGGCCGTCACCTGGTCACCGACGGCCCGGTCGGCGGCAAAGTTGTCCTTGCCGCCGAGCCAGTAGTTCCAGATGCGAGCGGTATGCGGCGTATTGGTGTCCAACGCCGGGCCCTGCGTGGACTCCGACCCCAAGCTCTCCGTCACAACCCGTCCCTCACTCGACCCTGCGGTGGCCGCCAGCATAGCCCCGAAGCCACCGATGATCCATTGAAGACAGTCATCCGGGTGACTTTTGCCTCCCGCCCGGCGGTACGGCGCTCGTCCAGGCCCTTCGACGCGTCAGCTGCCGGCCAGCAGTTTTTCGCTCAGGCGGCAGCAGCACTCGCCTCGCTGCAGGCAGCTCACCGCCTGGTCCCGGCTGAACGCCTGGACGCCGGCCGCCGTCGTGCGGGCCGCCCGGGACGAGGATGCGCCGCTGTCGTAGACCACCTTGCCGTTCACCAGGGTGGTGCTCACCCGCAGGCCGGGCAGGTCGTGGGGGTCGGTGGTCAGCAGGTCGCCGTCCACTATGCAGACGTCGGCCACCCGGCCCTCGGTCAGGGTGCCCTTCCAGGTCTCGGCCCGGTCCTGCCACGCGGGGGTGCTCGTGTAGCTCTCCAGGGCCTCGCGCAACGTGATCCGCTCCGCCTTGCCGGCCACGGCGCCGCCGTCGAACTGGCCCTCGCGCAGCACCGCGCCGGACACGCCCTGCAGCCACGCCGGCGGGGTGACCGGCGCATCCGAGGCGCTGGACACTCGGACGCCCAGGTCCAGAGCCGTCCGGTAGGGCCACTGGTAGTCGACCCGGGCCGGACCGAGGTAGGGGTCGAGCGTACGGCCCAGAAGGTATTTGATCGTGGCATTCATGTTGGCGCCGATGTCGTTGCGCGCCATGGTGCGCAGGGTGCGGACCGGGGTCAGGTCGGCGTGGATCACGTAGTGGCGCAGGCCCGCGCGGCCCTTCGCGGCCAGGTAGCCGGCCACCACGGCGTCGATGGCGGCGTCGCCGGTGGCGTGGGTGCCGACCTGGAAGCCGTGCGCCGCGGCCTTCTTTATCAGGCGGTGCAGGACCGGGATCTCGGTCAGCGGTACGCCGTTCGAGCCGTCCACGTAGGGCTCGTGCAGCCAGGCCGTCTGCGCCGCGGTCGGAATGCCGTCGGCGATCAGTTTGATCTGGCTGACCCGCAGCCAGGCCGGGTCGACGATGCGGGGCGCGCGGAGTTCGGCCAGCACCTGGTCCAGTTCGGCGAGCGTGCGGCCGCCCCGCATCATGATGGTGAAGCGGAGCGGGAGTTCGCCGGCCCGGAACTTCTCCTCGTAGAGGGACAACTGGGCCAGGTCGATGCCGGGGTCGGTGACGCTGGTGATGCCGAGGGCGTGCATGCCGGCCACCGCGGCGTCCATGCCGGCCGAGAGGTCCGCGCGGCTCCACGGCGGGACCACCCCGGCGACCAATGCGGCGGCCGACTCGCGGAACACGCCGGTCGGCTCGCCGGCGGCGTCCTTCTCGATCACGCCGCCGGGTGGCGGAACGGTGTCCCTCGTGACGCCGGCCAGGCGCAGCACCGCGGAGTTGACCGCGACCGCGTGGCCGGAGAAGTCGCCCAGCAGCACGGGATGGTTGCCGGAGACGGCGTCGATGTCGTGGCGGTTCGGTGCGGCGCCGATCCGGTTGTCGTTCCAGCCGCCGCCGCGGACCCAGGCGTCGGGCTGCCCGGCGTCGTCGAAGTGGGCCACCGCCCGGGCGATCAACTGCTGCACCTCGGCGATCGTCGCGCCGTCGACCGGCCAGGACAGGGGTGGGACCGCGGTGCCGTAGGCGGCGAAGTGCACGTGGGAGTCGTTGATGCCGGGCAGCACGGTGCCGCCCGCGGCGTCGACGACCGTGGTGCCGCGGCCGGCCAGCCGGCTTATCTCGCGGTTGGTGCCGACCGCGACGATCCGGCCGTTTCGGACGGCCAGCGCCTGGGCTCGGCGGAACCGGCGGTCCATGGTGAGCACCTTGCCGTTGAGGACGACGGTGTCGGCCGTGCCGCGGGCGTGTGCCGCCCCGGGGATGCCGGTGGTGGCGAGTCCGGCCGCGGCGGCGGTGAGCACGCCACGGCGGCTGATTCGGTTGTTGATCATCAGATCCTCCCTACCGGGTTTATCATTCGTTCGTACCCGAATGACCCCGGTAAGCAGGGACAACAGTGCCGTGGAGGTCGATGGCGATGCCGCCGGAGTCAAGCCGCCGCGTGTTTTCCGGCTATCTCGGCGTGGAGCACGTCCGGGACGACGTGGTGCTGCGCTCGGCCGGGCCGCTGCCGGAACTGGTCTGGCAGGTGCGGCTCGGCGACGTGAAGTGCTGCCTGTTCGACGGCGCCGACGTGGACGTGTCGCCGCACCGGTGGGAGCCGGCCGGCGACGGCATGGTGGTCGGCTACATGGCCCGCGGCGTGGTGCTGGTGACCCAGGACCGGCAGACGGTCGAGGTGCGGGCCGGGCGGATCGTGCTGTACGACGGCGTCACCCGGTACCGGATCCGGTCGGCGGCGCGGCACCGTTTCCTGATCGCCCACGTCCGGGCTTCGGCGCTGCGGCTCCGCCGGGAGAGCCGGGACTCGCTGGTCGCCACCGACCTGTCCGGCTTCCCGGCGGCCACCGCCCTGGCCGGGATGCTCGGCGCACTGGCCGGATCGTCCGGCGAGCCGAACGCGGCGGCCGCGGCGCACCTCGGCGACGCCGTCGTGGCCTGCCTGCACGCCCTGGCCGCCGAGGTGCGCGGGGTCGGCGGCGACCGGTCGGCCGCGCTGTTCGCCGAACTGACCGGCTGGCTGGACGGCAACCTCGCCGATCCGGACCTGTCCGCCGAGCGCCTCGCGGCCGCGAAGTTCCTGTCCGCCCGCTACGTGCGCAAGGTCTTCGCCGACCACGACACGACCGTTTCGGCGTACGTGCGCACCCAGCGCCTGGAACGGATCCGGGACGACCTGCTCGCGCCGTGGAGCGTGCACCTGCCGGTCTCGGCCGTCGCGGCCCGCTGGGGCTTCCCGGACGCCAGCGTGTTTACCAGGGCGTTCACCAGGCAGTTCGGTGCGGCGCCGCAGCGGTTCCGGAGGGCCGCTCGATGACCGGATGCCGCGGCTGCCGGGGGTCGACGGTCTGGTGATAGGCGAGCAGGATCACTTCGCCGTCCGGGCCGCTGCGGGCCAGCCAGTGCGGCTGCGGTAGCGGCTGCCGGCAGATCTCGCACCACCAGCGCCAGGTCGCCTGCCGGTGGGCGGGCCACTCCCGGTGGAACAGCAGGCGCAGGTCCGGGACGACGCGGTCGGGCGCCCAGCGCATGGCGTCGGCGCCGACCGACATGTCGTCGAGCACGTGGTCGAACAGGTCCGGCACGTCTCGCATCCCCTGACTCTGCCGGATCAGCCCTTGACGGCTCCAGAGGTCATGCCCGCGACGATTTGGCGGTTGAAGAACAGGAACATGATCAGCGGCGGGATGGTGATCAGCAGGATGTTCATGAAGAGCAGGTTGTACTGCGTCGAATACGTGCTGGAGAAGTTGTAGAGCGTCAGCTGCACCGTCGCGTTCTGGTCGCCCGGCAGGAAGTACAGCGGGTTCACGAAGTCGTTGAAGACGAACACCGACTGCACCACCACCGACGTGATGATGACCGGGCGCAGCAGCGGCAGCACCACCCGGAAGAACAGGCGCATCGGCCCGGCGCCGTCGATGGTGGCCGCCTCGTCGAGTTCCCGGGGAATCGTCCCGATGAAGGCGCGGAACAACAGCACGCAGAACGACAGCCCGAAGGCCACCTCGATCAGGATCAGCCCGGGCATGGTCCGGAACAACCCCAGTTTCTGCAGCACCCAGATGGTCGGCACCACCGCGGGCGGGATGATCAGCCCGGACAGCACCAGGAAGTTGACCATGCCGGTCCACCAGCCGCGGCGGCGCTGCTGGACGAACGCCACCATGGCACCGAACACCACCATGAGCGCCACGCTGGTCACCGTCAGGATGGTGCTGTTGATGAACGCGATGATCAGCATGTAGTCGCGCGCCTGGACCACGTCGATGAAGTTCTCCACCATCCGGAACTGGGTGGGCCAGGAGAAGTCGAGCAGCGACGCCTGCTGCTGGGTCTTCAAGGCGGTCAGGAGAATGAAGGCGAACGGGACCAGGAACACCACGACCGAGAGCAGGATGGCGAGGGCGCTCAGCCAGTAGGACCGCCTCACATCTCCACCTCCTTGCGATTGAGGAAGCGCGACAGCGGCAGCACGATCGCGGTCACCACGACGAAGAGCACCACGTTCCCGGCCGTGGACAGGCCGTAGAAGCCGGCCTGGTACTGCTTGTAGATCACCGAGGCGATCACGTCCGAGGTGAAGCCGGGACCGCCGCGGGTCATCGCCCAGATCAGGTCGAACGAGCGCAGGCCGCCGATCAGCGACAGGATGACGACGGTGACCGTGGCGGGCCGGGCCAGCGGCAGCACGATGTTGCGGAAACCGGCCCAGGCGCCGGCGCCGTCGACCTTGGCGGCCTCGAAATATTCCTGCGGGATCGACACGATGCCGGCGATGTAGATCAGCGTGGCCAGGCCGACGCCCTTCCACACGTCGACCAGGGCGACCGACAGCAGCGCGTACGACGGATCCGTCAGCCAGCCCGGACCCTCGATGCCGAGCACCGCCAGCGACTGGTTGATCAGGCCCCGTTCCGGGTTCATCAGGATGGTGAAGGTCAGGCCGACGCCGATGGTGCTGACCAGGACCGGGAAGAAGACCACCGAGCGCAGGTAGCCGCGGGCCACGATCTGCGAGGTCAGCAGGATCGCCAGCAGCAGGCCGAGGACGACCTTGAGGCCGGACGTGACCACGGCGTACACCAGCGTGTGCCAGAGGCTGGAGACCAGCGCCGGCTCTCTGAAGAAGGTCACGTAGTTGTCGAAGCCGGTGAACTTCGAGTCGAAGATGCTCCACCGGGTGAGGCTGAAATAGAACGCGGTCAGCGTCGGCACGACGAAGAGCACGCCGTAGATCACGGCGGCCGGCAGGTAGAACCAGTTCGAGTACGGGCTCTTGGCCCGCACCCGGCCCGCGCCGGGCGCGCCGTCGCGCGTCCGGGCGGGCCGCTGTGCGGTGCTGGTGGCCACCTGACCTACCAGCCCTCGAGCCCGAGTTGCTGGGCCTGCTTCTTCACGTCCTCGTCGTACAGCTTGGCGCCGGCGTCCGCCTTACGGATGCCGGAACCGACCTCGACGCAGATCTGCTCGAGCGCCGGGCCCTTGACCGGGGAGAGGAACTCCAGGGCCAGGCTGGAGGCGCCCGAGTCGATGTAGGTCTGCATGTCCTTGACCGCCTGCGGCACCGACGGCGGCAGCGTGCAGCCCTTGACCGCGTACGGGCCGGTCGGCGGGGACGCGGCGGCCTGCGAGGCGCATCCCTCGGGACTGGCGACGAAGGCCAGGAACTTCTTGGCCGCGTCCAGCTTGGCGCCGGTCGTGGTGGACGGGATGTAGACGCCGCCGGAGCTCCACACCGTCAGGCCGTTCTTGGCCGCGTCGGTGCCGGGGATGGCGTACAGCCCGATCTTGTTCTCGGATCCGGGGTTGTCCACGATCAGCTGGCTGAGCAGCGCGGACAGGATCGGGTACTGCGCGCCCTTGCCCTCGGCCAGGTAGCGCAGGCCGTCGGTGAGCTTGGCCGAGGCGAAGTCCTTGTTGGCGTAGCCCGCGTCGTGGACTTCCTGGAGGTGCTGGAAACCGGCCAGGGCAGCGGGGGTGGTCGCGTACTTGGCCTGGTTTTTGGTGTATTTGTCGGCGAACTGCGCGTCGGCGGCCAGCACGTTGTGGAAATCGCCGAGGACGAACAGCTGCGACGTCCAGGTCTCGCCATACGTCTGGATCACCGGGTCGGTGCCGCCCGCCTTGATCTTGGCATTGTTCGCCATGAACTCGGCCCAGGTCTTCGGCACCTGCAGCCCGAGCTTGCTGAAGACGTCGCGGTTGTAGAGGATCGCGCCGGCCATGAAGTTGCCCATCGGCGCCGCGTAGACCTTGCCGTTCGCGGTGACCGTGGTGGCGAAGTTCTTGTCGAGCTGGCCGACCCACGCCTCCTCGCCGACCGCGACCAGGTTCTTCTCCGGCGCCAGGGCCTGGAACAGGGATCCGGTGTTGTACGCGAACAGGTCGGTCATGTCGCCGGTCGACAGCCGGGTCTTGACGATGTTGTCGCCGTCGGTGCCCTGCGGCCGGGTCTCCACGTTCACCGTGATGTTCGGGTTCTTCGCGGTGAAGTCCTTGACCATCTGGTTCGCCGTCTTCACCGTCTCCTGCTGGTTGTCCACCAGGAAGGACAGCGCCACCTTGCCGTCGCCCTCGTCGTCGCTGCTGCCCAGGCTGCCGGCGCTGCAGCCGGCCAGGGCCAGGCAACCCGTGGCCAGTAGGGCGGTCGCTATCTGCCGTGTTCTCATCGGTGACCTCCAGGGGAGAGAGGGGGATTGTTGATCAGCTCCTGCATCTGCTCGGCCGAACCCGGCACCCAGCCACCGGTGATCGACTCGACGAGTTCGGCGGCCGGCCGGTCCAGGAACGGCCGCAGCCGTCCGGCGAGCGTGGCCTCGTCCGCCTCGACGCCGGACTCCCGGGCCGCGTACACGACCCGGTCCCAGCTGGGTTCGTGGTCCATCAGCTGCCGGATCGTGGGCTCCGCGGGCATCAAGACCGGTTGGCCGTACGGGTCCGGCAGCGCCCATTCGTGCCGTCCGTGCCGGACCTCGATGTCCCGGTCGGTGCCGGGCAGCCGCACGGTCGCGGTGGCGCCGACCGGGATGACCGCCTCGACCCGCAGTTCGCCGCCGGCTCGCTGCCAGGAGACCGAGGTTTCGCCGTACGGGGTCAGATGCCGCGCCGCCGCCCGGGTGAGCCGGTGGTCCGGCAGCGGTCGCACCTCGACCAGCTGATATCCGGGCGAACCCGGGGCCAGCCCGGCGACCCGGCGGTGCATCCAGTCGGCCACCGCGCCGAACGCGTAGTGGTTGAACGAGGTCATCTCGCCCGGGTTGATCCGGCCGTCCGGCAGCATGCTGTCCCAGCGCTCCCAGACCGTGGTGGCACCCATCGTCACCGCGTACAGCCAGGACGGGCAGCCGGTCTGCAGCAGCAGCCGGTAGGCCAGGCCGGGCTCGCCCGCGTCGGTCAGCGCGTCGGTCATCAGCGGCGTGCCGACGAAGCCGGTGCTGATCCGGAACCCCGCTCCGCGCACCAGGTCGGCCAGCCGGGCGCCGGCGAGGCGGCGCTGCTCCGGGCCGGGCAGCAGGGCCCACTGCAGGGCCAGGGCGTACGCGGTGGGTGCGTCGCTGAGCACCCGGCCGCCCGGGGTCACGTACTCGCGGGCGAACGCGTCCCGGACCCGGGCGGCCAGGTCGCCGTAATGCCGGGCCTGGTCGGGATCGCCCGCCACCTCGGCGGCCAGCGCGACGATCTCGGCGGAGCGGGCCAGGTGGGCGGTGGCGAGCACGTCCGGGTCGGTCCGGGCGCCGAACGGGTTGTCCGGCGGCGCGGCCGGGTCGAGCCAGTCGCCGAACTGGAACCCGCCCGACCAGAGCAGCCCGTCGCCGGCCAGCGCGGCCATCCGGTCCACCCAGCCGCGCATGCTGGGCAGCTGGCGTTCCAGCAGGTCGCGGTCGCCGGTGCGCTGGTAGAGCACCCAGGGCACGATGGTGGCCGCGTCGCCCCAGGCCGCGGTGGCCGGTCCGGGCCGGCGGATCACGTCCGGGATCACGAACGGGACCGAGCCGTCCTTCTGCTGCTCGGCGGCCAGGTCGGCGAGCCAGTTGCCGAGGAAGCCGGCGCTGTCGAACAGGAAGCTCGCGGTGGGGGAGAAGACCTGGATGTCGCCGGTCCAGCCGAGCCGCTCGTCGCGCTGCGGGCAGTCGGTGGGCACGTCCACGAAGTTGCCGCGCATGCCCCACACGACGTTCTCGTGGAAGCGGTTGAGCAGCTCGTGCGACGAGTCGAACCAGCCGGTCCGGCGCAGGCCGGAGCCGACCACGACGGCCTCGATGTCGGCCGCGTCCAGCGCGGCCAGGCCACTGACCTCGGCGTACCGGAAACCATGGAAGGTCAGCTCGGGCTCCAGCTCGGTCGCCCCGGCGCCGGCCAGGATCCAGGTGTCGGTCGCTTTGGCGGTACGCAACGGGCGCACACCGAGTTCGCCGTCCTCGAGGACTTCGGCGTGCCGGACGGTCACCTGCTGGCCGGCGTGGCCGCCGCGCACCCGCAGCCGGACCCAGCCCACCAGGTTCTGCCCGAAATCGACCAGCGTGCGCCCGGACGGCGAGGTGGTCACCGACAGTGCGGGAAGCACCTCGGTGATCCGGACCGGCGGCCCGTCCGGGGCGACCAGCAGCGCGAGATCGGCGTCGACGACGTCCACAATGTCATCCTCGCCGCTTTCGTGCCGAAAGTCCGTCTGTTGGCCGTCGTAGAGGTCGTCGGCCACGATCGTGCTCTCCCGGGCGGTCCACGAGCCGTCGGTGTTGAGCACGTGCACGCCGCCGCCGGCCGTGGTGACCTCGAGCTGGGCCAGCGCGGCGAGCCGGTCGCCGTAGACGGCCCGCTGCTTCCGGAAGCCGAGCCGGCCGCGGTACCAGCCGTTGCCGAGCAGGATCTCGACCCGGTTGGGGCCGGGCCGCAGCAGCGCGGTCACGTCGTGCGTGCGGTAGCGCAGCCGGTGCCGGTAGGCGGTCCAGCCGGGGGCGAGTTGCTCGTCGCCGACCCGCTCGCCGTTGATCCGGGTGACGTGCAGGCCGTGCGCGGTGACGTACAGGCGGGCCTTGACGACCTCGCCGGGCAGGTCGACGGTGCCGGTCAGGATCGGCGCGGGGCGATCGAGGCCGCCGATCGTGCGCGGGCTGACGAAGCGGGCGGTCCAGTCGGCCGGCCCGAGCAGCCCGGCCTCGACCACGGCGGGTTCGCTCCACGGGCTCCAGGTGCCCGGGTCGCCGGCTCGTACCCGTACGGCCGCAGTCTCTCTGGCCGTGAGCGGCGCACCCGGCCAGGCCACCAGGACCTGCTCGCCGGAGGCGGCAGTGTGCACCTCCGCGATGCCGTCCCGGGTGATCTCGATTTCGTAGCGCGTCTGGCTGTAGTCCTCGGGCGCGGCCGGCACCTGCCACGAGATGCGCGGGGTCGCCGTGCCGATGCCCAGCACGGGCTGGTCGGCCGGATGGTGTTCGAAACGGAGGGCGGTCGGTGCGGCAAGCTCAGGCATGGCACTCCTGTGTGGTGACACTTCGCGTTTCACGGTGCTGAAACGATTCAACAACCGCTCCCAGGCGGGCTGATCACTTGTTTCGGCTTGATGGCGGGGACGTTTCGCCTGACCCGATCCTCTGTTCACCCGCAGGCCAGGACATAGCCCGCAGTGCACCGGAGGTAGCACGAAATTCACCTGGGGCCGTACGGTGTGGCGATGCCGGCCGACGACTACCCGGTCGCGTCGACGCGCACGCTGCTGCACATCGTCGACGGGTCGCTGGCGTTCGCGGGGCACTACCTGCACGAGGACGTGCACCCGATCCACACACACAGCTTCGTCGAGATCGCCCTGGTGATGGGCGGCGCCGGCGCCCAGCGCAGCCTGGCCGGCCGGCAGCAGCTGCGGGTCGGTGACGTGCTGCTGCTGCGGCCCGGTGTCTGGCACGGCTACGAGGACTGCCGCGCGCTCGACCTCTACAACTGCGTCTTCTCGCCGGAACTGCTGCGCCGCGAGCTGGCCTGGACCCGCGCCGACCCGTGGCTGGGTCACCTGCTGTGGACCGGCCCGTACGCCGCCCAGCGCCGCGGCATCCTCACCGGCCACGTGTCCGGCGACGCGTTAGCCGAGTGCGTCGAGCACCTGGACCGGCTGCACGACCTGCGGGCGCAGTCGGCCGAGACCCACCGCGGCGACCTGGTCGGCCGGCTGCTGCTGTTCCTGAGCTGCCTGGCCCGGGAGATCGCCGAACCCGGCGAGCGCTCCGACGCGACCCATCCGGCGGTGCTCGACGGCATGCGGATGATGGAGGAGAAGCCGGCCTACCACTGGACGCTCACCGAACTGGCCACCGAGTTGCACGTGGCGCCCGGCTATCTGGTGCGCCTGTTCAAGTCGGCCACCGGCCTGCCGCCGATGGCCTACCTGTCCCGACATCGCGTCGAACTGGCCGCGGCCCGTCTGCTGCACACCGACCAGCCGATCAACCGGATCGGGGAGTCCGTCGGCTGGCCCGACCAGAACTATTTCGCCCGCCGTTTCAAGTCCCACTACGGACTGTCCGCATCGACCTATCGCGAGCGGTTCACCAAACCGTTGCGCCGCTGAAACGTTGACGACCCCGACCCGCTCGCCTTACGTTGTGGTCCCGGCCACATTTTGGCCCCGGAGTGCGCCGTCCGGCACTTTCGTGGCGGCCGGGCGTAATTCGCATTCCCGCAGGTGAATAGCTGCCGGCGGCGGTGGCCTGCTTCCGCCACCGCCGCCGGGCCAGCCCGTGCGAGCATGTCGGTCATGACGACGGTGGGAATCGTGAGCCCCGGCCACATGGGCGCCGGCCTGGGATCGGCGCTGCGCGCGGGCGGGGCCCGGGTGGTGGCCACGGTCGACGGCCGGTCACCGCGCACCGCGCGCCTGGCCGAGGGTCTCGAACTGCTGCCCGATCTCACCGAGGTGGTGCGTGCGGCCGACGTCGTCCTGTCGGTGACCCCACCCGGCCAGGCGCAGCCCGCCGCGTCGGCGATCGCGGCGGCGGCCCGGGCGGCCGGCACCACTCCGGTGGTGGCCGACCTGAACGCGATCGCGCCGGAGACCATGGCCGAGGTGGCGCGGATCCTCGGCGGACTGCCGGTGGTGGACGGTTCCATCTCCGGCCCGCCGCCGCGTGGTCCGCGCCTGTCCGGTCCGCGCCTGTCCGGTCCGCGCCTGTCCGGTCCGCGCCTGTATCTGTCCGGCCCTTCCGCCGAGGTGGTCGCCGCGCTGCCGTGGGCCGGCCAGGTGGAGCCGATCGTGCTGGGCCCGTCCGTGGGCACGGCCAGCGCGCTGAAGATGTGCACGGCCGGCGTCTACAAGGGCCTGAACGCGCTGCTGACCCAGGCCATGCGAACCGCCGCCCGGCACGGCGTCCTGGACCAGGTGCTGGCCGACCTGGCCCGCAACGACCTGGACGGCTCAGCCGGCGTGGCCCGCGCGGCGACCAAGGCCCACCGCTTCGTCGACGAGATGAAGGAGATATCGGCCACCCAGGCCGGCGCGGGCCTGACCCCCACCCTGTTCGCCGCGCTCGCCGAGGTCTACGCCGAGATAGCCCGCACCGACCTGGCCACGGGCGACCCGGAGACCACCGGCAGCCTCCCACCTGCCGAGGTGGTCGCCCGGCTGTCCCGCCCGTGACCCTTCCGCGGGGCGGTCATGGGGTTTGCCCCGTCAGGTTGGCGCTGAGTTTGAGTTCGTTCTGCAGCACCAGGACTGCGCCGCCGTTCGCGGCTGCGTCGGAGCCGTTGATGGAGGGCACGACTCGCACCGGATGTGCCCGGCGGGCGAAGGTGCGTCGGTCTATCTCGTGCTGGATCACCGCCTGGTAGATCGAGCCTGCGACGGTGAAGCTCGGCCCAGCGAGCACGATCGTGTCCACGTCGAACAGGGTGGACATGGTGACGGCGGCATGACCGAGGTAGCGGGCTGACTGCTCGATCAGGCTCCGGGCGGCGGGTTCACCGGCGTTCGCGGCGGCCGCTATCCGGGCGAACTCGGTGAGGAAGTCACCACCCGTGGGGTCGAGTGCCAGCCGCTGGACCAGTCCGGGTATGGCGATTGCCCGTCTGACCACGGCGGAAGGTCCGGCGTAGTTTTCCAGACAGCCGACGTTGCCGCAGGTGCACTCGTCGCCGTTGACATCGATGGAGATGTGGCCGATTTCGACGCTGTTCGAGGAAGTGCCGCGGTATACCTCTCCGGCCACCACGACGCTGCCGCCGATCCCGGTGGCCATGTAGATGCAGCCGTATGTGCTGGTCGGGTCGACGGCGCCCAGCCAGTATTCGCCGATCGCGGCGGCGGCAGCGTCGTTGTCGAGCAGGACCGGCAGGCCGAGGATCTCCGCGAGCCGTCCCGCGATCGGGTAGTTGAGCCATGCCTCGGTCGGTTGCGGCGTCAACAGCGTCCCGGTGCGTCGATCCTGCGGGCCATAGCCGACCAGGCCGACGCCGAGGACCTTCGCGCGATCCACCGCCGTGGCGGCCAGCAAGGCTTCCACCTGGGCGGCCACCTGGGGTAGCGCCTGGTCCGGCGGCAATACTGCGGGTCCGTGGAACGACGTTCGGGCTACCTGCCGGCCGACCAGGTCGACCACCACGACGACGCAGGTATTGCGTTCCAGCTGAACGCCGACGCTGTAGCGGGCAGCAGGGTTGAGCTGGACGAGCGTGCGTGGCTTGCCGCCCCTCGAGGCGCCGGTGCCGGCCTCGACGACCAGGCCGTCATTCATGAGTTCCCGCACGACCTCGGAGATCGTGGCGCTGGTGAGTCCCGTCGCCGCCGCTAGCTCCACGCGGCTGCTGGCATGTGCGGCTCTGATCACGTCGAGAACCAGGCCACGTGTCTTGGCCCGGCTGGCCCAGATCGGGCTGGTCGCCACGTATCCTCCTCGATCCGGCACTTTGGCAGCCAACCTACTTGGTTCTCCACCCGTATCGGCACCGCGCCGCCAGGCATGTCCATTGACTTTCCTAACTTGCCTAACAAAGATGACGGAATCACTTCCGTCAATATCTGGGCCTGAGGACATGATGAAACGTCATAGAACGCTGTTCGCCGCTGGCGCAGCCGGCGTGCTGGCACTGGGGGGCGTGGCGGGGGCCACTCTGCCCGCAGCGGCGGCTGCCACCGGCTGCGCGGTCACCTACACGGTGCAGAGCCAATGGTCGAACGGTTTCACCGCGAACGTGGCCATCGCCAACCTCGGTTCGGCCGTTACCAGCTGGACGCTGACGTTCGACTTCCCGGACGCGGGCCAGACCGTCACCCAGGGGTGGAGCGCGACGTGGACGCAGTCCGGCGCGCGCGTCTCCGCCGCGAGCATGAGCTGGAACGGCTCGATGAACACCGGAGAGTCGACCACGATCGGGTTTGCCGGCGCGGTGAACGGCAGGAACCCGGTGCCTTCATCGTTCGCGCTCAACGGCACCGCGTGCACCGGCTCGGTGACCACGCCGACCACGAGCCCGACCACGGCCAGTCCGTCACCCACCGTCACCGTCCCGCCGGGCCCGGCCCCTGAGCTCCGGGTGTCCGGAAACAAAATCGTCACGGCGGCCGGGAAGCCCTACCGCCTGCTGGGCGTCTCGCGCTCCGGCAGCGAGTTCGCCTGCGTGCAGGGAAAGGGCCTGTGGGACTCCGGCCCGGTTGATCAGGCCTCCGTCGACGCGATGAAGACCTGGAACATCCACGCGGTCCGGATCCCCTTGAACGAGGAGTGCTGGCTCGGTGTCAACGGCACCCCCAGCGGCGCGGCCTACCAGGAGGGCATCAAGGATTACGTGGACTTGCTGGTCGCCAACGGCATCAATGTGATCCTGGACCTGCACTGGACCTGGGGCGCCTACGCCACCGGGCCGGACTGGCACTGCACGGACGAGCACGCGACCTGCCAGAAGCCAGTGCCGGACGCGCGGTACGCCCCGCAGTTCTGGACCGGTGTCGCCAACGTCTTCAAGGGCAACGACGCGGTGGTGTTCGACCTGTTCAACGAGCCGTACCCGGAGATCGCCAGCGACTGGAACAAGACCGTGGGCTGGCAGTGCCTGCGTGACGGGGGCACCTGCCCTGGCATCTCCTACGAGGTGGCCGGCATGCAGGACCTGGTCGACGCCGTCCGGGCGACCGGCGCGACCAACGTCCTGATGGTCGGTGGACTGGAATGGGCCAACGACATGCGTGAGTGGCTGGCCTATCAGCCGGCCGATCCGCTGAGCAACCTGGCCGCCTCGTGGCACGCGTACAGCTTCAACGCCTGCGCGAGCGAGTCGTGCTGGGACACCCAGATCGCTCCGCTCGCGCAGCAGCTGCCGATCGTTCTCGGCGAATTCGGCCAGGACAACTGCGGCTTCGACTACATGCAACGGTTGGCGGACTGGGCCGACGCGCACTCCATCAGCTATCTGGCCTGGACGTGGAGTCCGTGGGGCTGCAGCACCGGCGCCGTGTTGATCAAGGACTACAGCGGCACGCCCGAACCCGGCATCGGTGAGGGCTACAAGGCCCACCTGCTCACCCAGGACCCGTACGCCTGACGTCCGCCAGCACGTGATCATTTGACGCTGAAACTGGAAGGTAGAGATACGTTGGGTTCCACAGCACGGAAGATCGGGACCGCATTCCTTCTCGGCATGTTGGCGGTGTCCGGATCGATATACGGCGGGACGAGTTCGGCGTCGGCCGACGTGACGGCCCCACTGAATGCTTCTCAGCTTGTTGCGGACATGGGCGTCGGTTGGAATCTCGGCAACTCGCTGGAAGCCAACGCCGATGGAATCCCCAATGAAACCGCATGGGGCAATCCGATCGTCACCCAAGCTTTCATCGACAAGGTCAAGGCCGCTGGTTTCAAGACGATCCGCATACCGGTCGCCTACCTGGGGAACATCGGGCCGGGCCCGGATTACACGATCAGCTCCGCCTGGCTCAACAGGATCGAAGAGGTCGTCAGATACGCGTACAGCCGAGACATGTACGTACTGATCAACATGCATGCAGACGGATACAAAGCCGTCCCAGGTTCCTGGCTGATATGCGATGCCCCCGACCAGGCGACCATCAGGGACAAATATCAGAAGGTCTGGCGGCAGATAGCGACGAAGTTCCAAAGCTACGACGACCATCTGATCCTCGAATCGATGAACGAAAACTTTGACGGGCAGTTCGGCACTCCGACCCAGCCGTGCTACTCGAACATCAACACCTACAACCAGATCTTCGTCGACACCGTCCGGCAGACCGGCGGGAACAACAGTTCAAGGTGGCTGCTCACCCCGGGCTGGAACACGAACATCGATCACACCACAGGCAACTACGGCTACGTGCTCCCCACCGACCAATATCGGTCGCCCACCATCCCCAGCAACGAACAGCGGATCATGATATCCGTTCACTACTACGACCCATGGGACTTCTCCGGAACCGAGGACGGCACCATCACACAATGGGGGCCGAACGCGACCGACCCGGCAAAGACGTCGACCTGGGGGCAGGAAGATTTCCTGGACGGGCAGCTGAAGAAGATGTACGACACTTTCGTCGTGCGAGGTTACCCGGTGTTCGTCGGTGAATACGGATCGATCGACAAGACATCGTTCGACTCATCAAACAACAAGTACCGCGCGGACTTCGCACGAGCGGTGGTAGCCACCGCCAAGAAGTACGGCGCCGCTACCGCTTACTGGGATAACGGCTGGAACGGACAGTACGGCCACGGCCTGTTCAACCGAACCGCCGTCAGCGTGACCCAACAGGGCATCATCGACGCCATCATGAGCGCCAACCCGCCGTCCACCTCACCACCGACCACCGTGCCGCCGTCCACCTCACCACCGACCAGCCCGCCTGCGGGTACCCCCGGCTGCACCGCCACCATCTCCAGCAACGCCTGGACCGGAGGCTTCGTGACCACCGTCAAGGTGGCCGCCGGCACCGCGGCCATGAACAGCTGGACGACGTCCATCACCCTGCCCACCGGCACCGCCATCGCCAACTCCTGGAACGCCCAGGCCACCGGCACAAGCGGCACCGTCCACTTCGCCAACGCCTCATACAACGGCAGGATCCCCGCCGGAGGCACCACCGAATTCGGCTTCCAAGGCACCGGCACACCGCCCACCGGCGCGCCGGCCTGCACCGCCGGCTGACGCTCGGGACGCGTCCGGCCGCGGCGTGGGTCGAGGTGGCCCCGGCTGCGAATCTAGCGGCATTATGCGTGATCGTGCCGGGTGGCCAGTAGTGACCGCAGAGGCGGATCGAATGGGACGTGCGAGGGACGTCCTATGTCGACGGCGGTCGGTACTCTCGGCTCGAACAGGCACGTTCACCTCATGTGGGGAGATCATTGTGCGTCTTCGAACTGTGGTCCTGACCATCACGGCATTCGTGCTCGCCACCATCGCGGCCGTCCTCGCCGGCCCGGGCGCGGCCATGGCCGGTTACACCTGGTCCAACTGAGGCACGAGTAACCCACCGCCCACGTGGTGTTCGGGGCGGTGGGTTGCCCTCTGCTCAGGGCCCGGCATGGATCACGTGATCTTCGACGAAGGCGTACTCACCATCCTGGCCGATCTGGCCTGGACCCGGCTTGACCCGGCCATCGCGGAGTCCTCAAACATTGTCCGAGCGCCAAACGCGTTCGAACTCGGCGCCGGTGGGCCAGCCTTCATCGTCGGCCTCGAAATACCAGACGAACCGCCCCAAGCGTCGAACTCATCGCCTCGAGTCTCATCCCAGCGCCGACGATGGAACCGGGTTGGCACGACGGAGGGTACCGCCGTGCAGCATCCATCTGCCGCGATCGGATTGCAGGCCGTCCCTACTGTCACCCCGTGGATGTGGACTGGAACGCCGAACTCGTCGATCAGCTCGAGTGGCATTGGCAGCATCAGCTCCGCCCTCGGCTGGACGGGTTGACTGATGACGAGTACTACTGGCAGCCCGTGGCGGGCTGCTGGACGCTCAGCCGGCGCGGTCAGAGTTCCGCGCCGATGTCGATCGGCGTCGGTGACTTCACCTTGGATTATGCGGAGCAGCCCCATGGTCGTGAGCCGGTCACCACGATCGCATGGCGGCTGGCGCACATGATCGCCGTTTTCGGGCCGCCGAGCGTGCCGCACTTCGAAGGAACCCGGCTCGAACATCCGAGAGTCGCCTACTCGGGCACCGCTGACGGGGCACTGCGCCAGTTGGATGACGGATATGAAGCATGGATCCGCGATGTCCGCGGTCTCGGTTCAGCAGGACTGGCTGTGCGGCAAGGCGCTCTCTCGCCGCCGGAGTACGCGGACGCCCCGTTGGCGAAGCTCATCATGCATGTGCACCGCGAGGCCATTCATCACGGCGCTGAGGTATCACTGCTCCGAGACCTCTATCTCTGGAAAACAGACCGAGGTATTTCGCGGGCGCCAGTCCAGCCGTCCACCGCGAACTCGCCGACCGGACTTGCATCCACCCCCGACGCGACATGACTCTGCGTCACGGTCTAGACAACGAAGCCCTTCCGGACGTGCCGAGAACAGTGCACCCGATCATGCCAATGTAAGTACAGCCAATCATGCCGAGAACAGTGCACCGGATCCATCCTTCCCCAACGACACGAAATCAGAGCTGTATGTATCACACCTCATTGACGGCCTTTGTTATCCTGAAGTCTGTCCGACCTGAGAGGTTGATTTGAGCCTTGCTCTGAATGTCGCCGCTATTGTCATTTCTTTGTGCGCCGCCGCCTTTTCTGCTTTCTTCGGCCTGCGTCAATTACGGTCGATGCAGAGAGCCAACAGCACAACAGTGGCCATCGAGTTGCTAACCCGAGAGTGCCGCAGCAACGAATTTTTGGACAGTGAGGAATTTGTTCTCTACAAACTGTCGGGCAGCCCTCCCGACGACGGCGTCAACGGCTTGCCGCCTGAGCAGCGTCGTCACGTCAGCCGCATCGGCCTTTTCTTCAGCAGTCTCGGAGCATTGTCGGTCTTCGGTGGAATCGAGACCAGGATGATCGTCAGCCTGGTGCCAACCCGTGCCCGGCGCGCCTGGCTCGCGCTCGAGCCGTACATTATCGCGGAGCGGAGGTTAAGGTCGCCCACGTATCTTTCGTTCTTCGAGCATCTCGTCTGCCTGATTGCGGACGCCGACCCCGCCAAGCACCACGACGGCCTTGGTCTACGCAAGATGGGGTTACCATCCGTAGCACCGAAAACGGAATTCCTGAAAGCCTCATCGGATCCCGCCGATCCGTCGAGAGATCCCGAAAACGCGCGGAATGCAGCACATTAACCTGGCGCAGATCGCGCGATGCTCGACCGGCATAGCCGGTCCGGATCTGCCGCGTACACGTCACCGAGGACTGCGTCGATCTGTAGCGACGCTGCGAGCCACCGAATTGGTATGCCAATTCTTCCGAATTATCCGAATCGGAGCGGCAACTCGTAACGGCTGACGAGCGTTCGAATGCCGCCGTCGCTACGTTGACCAGGCGCACCCCCGACTTCGACATCACCACGGTGCTGGAAACCGGCACCCTCGTAGTAAGCGCGCAAACCGGCGTTGGTGGCCACACAGTCGAGCCGCAGCGCGATGGCATCGTGGGCACGGGCTTGAGCGGCAGTCCACGCCAGAATGGCGCGTCCGGCGCCGGCCGCCCACCGGTTCACCGCCATGCGGTGGACGTATCCGGCTTTCCCGGCGCGATCGGCCCACAGCTGATCAGCCCAGTCCAGCGTTACCGTGCCCGCCGTCCGACCGTCGATACGCACCAGCCAGGTTTCTCCACGTCCAAGGGATGGCTTCACCCACTCGGGATCGAATGCATCTGGCCATTGGCGGATCCCGGATCTCACTAGCCACGCCGCGGCCTCATCCGCAGCCGAGAACCGGAAGATCATCAGCATGTCGACAAACGGCCAAACCCGCAGCGCCGGACACTCCGAGTCGGGCGTCCGCGCCAGAATCACCGCCGCAGCGGGCAACGGCATGACCGTGTCACCTTCGGAATACTTGAACCGCCACCCGCGCGTGGCGATGAGATCCAGCAGATGCAGGGCGCGTCAGGCCGACGGCATTTCATTTCCGCGACACGCGCGCTGATGCGCGCCCATGGCGGATCGCGCTGGCTGTTGTTCAGGCGAGCTGGCGAGTTGCGACGTATGGGTCGTCGACCAACGCGGAGTTGCCGGGCAATGGTCCCGTCAGCCGGTGAACGCGGTCATCCGGATCGACACGAGAACGCCGGGCAGTTCGACGCCGAGCTTGGCGACGTAGCGTGATGGCGGTGTGCTGGGGAACCAGGTCGCGTACTCCTCGTTCATGCCCGCGAAGTCGGCCGGGTTGGCGAGGAGGACACCGACCTCGACAATGTCCTCCCATGCTGCGCCCGCTGCCCGGAGGACGGCGCGGCAGTTGGCCAGCGCCTGCCGTGTCTGTTCCTGGATCGTCGGTCCGGCGAGCTGACCGCGCCCTACCCGTCACGCTTCTTTGGTGAGGGCGGAGCGCGGTCAAGTTAGTCTTTGATGGAGTCGCGGCCACGCTGAACGAGCGGGGGGTCGGCCGGAAAGACCACTGAGGGGTCTTTGTCCTCGTAGTCGAATTGGTTCAGGAAGAAGCGCATCGCGTTGATGCGAGCCCGCTTCTTGTCGTTGCTCTTGATCGAGGTCCACGGGGCGTGATCGGTGTCCGTGTGCTCGATCATGGTTTCCTTGGCCGTGGTGTAGTCGTCCCATCGGTCAAGGGATTCGATGTCCATGGGTGAGAGTTTCCATCGGCGGACCGGATCGATTTGCCGGATCGCGAACCGGGTGCGCTGTTCGGACTGGGCGACCGAGAACCACAACTTGGTCAGGGAGAAGCCGCTTTCTATCAGCATGTTTTCGAACAGGGGTGCTTGCCGGAGGAAGATCTGGTAGTCGGGGTCGCTCACGAAGCCCATCACCCGCTCCACCCCGGCCCGGTTGTACCAGGACCGGTCGAAAAAAACGATTTCTCCCGCGGTGGGAAGTTGGGCGACGTACCGGTGGAAGTACCACTGGCCCAGTTCGGTCTCCGTCGGCTTCGTGAGGGCGACGACCCGAGCGGCACGGGGGTTGAGGTGTTCCATGAACCGCTTGATGGTGCCGCCTTTGCCGGCGGCGTCGCGACCCTCGAACAGGATCACGTGCTTGGTGCCGGTGTCCTGCACGCAGTTCTGGAATTTCAGCAGCTCGATCTGCAGCTCATATTTCTCCTGTTCGTAGAGGTCGCGATCGAGCCGCTCCTGGTAGGGGTAGTCCTCGCGCCAGGTCTCCACCGGGTTGCCCCCGGGGTCGATCAGGTCGGGGTCGGACAGGTGTTCGTCGTGCCGGACGCTGTAGCCGTCCTGCAACAGCTGTTCGAGGTACTCGCGGAAGCCTCCGGATATCACCCTTCGAGTATCGGCCCCACGTGCCGGCGCCGCTGGGGTCCGCGGCCATCGCCCGGATGCACTCGCGTCAACTTGAGGTGAACATCGGCCGTTGGCCGCGCCGTTGTGCTCCGGACCCTGGAGGTACGGCGCCGCTGCCGCGCCTCGGCACGGGAGCGGCGCCGTCGATGCGCAACTACGCCCGCACGCAGGTCGTTCCGGCGGCGTCTGCGGTCAGCGGGGGTGAAGCCGTGGGTGAGGTCTGCGCTGCCGTTGCGGAGCCGGAGCACAGATGGCCCGGGCCCGGTCTCGGTGAAACCGACAACGCGAAGCGCTTGAATGTAGGTGGGCAGGCGGAGTCGAGAACGTTGTATGCCGGTGAAGCCGCCGTTGATGACAGTGGTGATGAAGAATGTGAACGTTCGGCGAACGACCGAGTGCGCGGGAAGTGGGCGGGGCATCACCAACGCAAGTGGCACTACGACATTGCGAGGTGCGCGATGACCGAACCCGCCGGTGGTGGGCTTGTCGACCCCAAGATCGCCCTGCAACGCCAGGTCGAGACCCTGGCTCAGCGTTTTCCCGACGTGGATCACGATGAGCTGCGCGAACGCGTGCACGCGGCCTACGACAAACTCAAGGACGACGCGACTGTGGACTCGCACCTGGTCGCCATGACCGAGAAGCAAGTCACCGAGGACCTGCGCAGTAGCGGCGAGACCGTCCACGTCCGCAGCGACGACCGCACCTGAGGGGCACGGGCGGCAAGCCCGCGCTACGACCACCGGAGCGGACGATCCCTGCTCGGGATCGGTCCGCTGCGTGCCGGCTCAGGTAGTGCGGACCCTGACTCCTAGGGCCTCGTCGTAGAGGTCGGCTACCTGGAACAGTGATCGGACTTGACCGCGGATGGTTGCGCTTCCGACGTGCGATCCGAAGGCTACGGTGCCGTTGAACCAGGGTGCGCCGCTGTCGCCCGGCTGTGTGACGCCGTTCGTGGTCGCCACCAGCCGGCTGGATGTGCGACCGCCCTCGGTGATCGCTACGTCGAGTGCGAACACCGTGGTGGATTGCTCGGCGTTGGTGGTCCGTCCGTAGACGCGGACCGTCTCGTTCAGCGTGATGTTGCCGATCGGCTCGACGGCTGAGACGTCTCGGATTGTTGTGGGGCTGACGAAGAAGTCGTCGGGTTCCGGCACCGCGGTCGTGCCCCACTCCACGTCGCCCTGGCTGCCGATGTGCTGGACCTGCAGGGCGAGGTTGTGGGTGGTGCCGTCGTGGGTGATCTGGTTGACGCCGCAGTGCCCGGCAGTCGAGACGCCCGTCGTGCCGTTGGGATCAACCACCGACCATCCACTGGTGCACATGGGGGCGCCGGTGAGGAGGTTGCGCATTCCGCCGAACGCGGTGCTCTCCCGCTTGACGGCCGGCTCGTCGGTGACCGTCACCGCTACGCCATCGGGAAGCCTGACGGCGAGCGCGCCGCTGGTCGCGGGCAGGCCGGGCTTGGCGGTGACCGTGGCCCAGATGTCCGCACTCGCGATGTCCACCGCGGTGACGACCAGCGGGTAGCCCATCCGGACCAGCCGCTCGTGCACATCGGATGCGCGTTTGCGCAGTTCCGGCGCCGTGAACGGTTGCCTGTCCACGAGCCGCACACCGGCGGACGTTGCCAACATCCGCGCCTCGTCGGTGGCGGGCCCGGCAATCAGCAGGGTCGCGACGCCGTCCGGCTTCTCGCCGAGCATCCCGCCGACGATCGCTTCTTCGCCGTGCACCGCCGCGACCGCCTGCCGCACGCGGTCGAGTCGATCGGCTGCCTCCTGCTGGGTGCGGGCCTGCGCGATCGTCCAGCCTCTCGCTCCGGCGATCGCGGCCAGATCCGAGGAGACTGCGGCGGCCGCGTCCTCGAACCGCACCACCGAAGCGTGCGCCGGTGCAACCGTACCGAGTGGCGCCAGGACCGCCAGGGCCGAGCACGTCGCGACCAGGAGCCTGCTTCGACCGTTCATCAACTTCCTCCGTCGTGCGGAACGAGGTGGACAGCCGCGATTGTCGCATCGAAGTTGCTCGATGTCTGCCCGCGGGGCGTCAGAAGCGGTAGTGCAGAACGAAGCTCGCCATCCGGGACAACGTGGTGCTGTGCGAGATCAGCCGGTGGAACAGGCGCCAGTTCGCCGGGAAGTCGGCGACCTCGGGCTCGCGGCTGAGCACGATTTCCTTGACCAGCTTCAGTTTGGGGTGCCAGGACTCGGCCGCCCGGGCGTCGTCCATCCCGGGGAACCTGATCATCTTCGCGACCGATTTGGCGCCGAGCGCGTGCGTCGCCACCCAGACGGAGAACCGGGTGTAGGCGTTGAAGACCAGTTCGCCGCTGGGGAAGTGGTCGACGATCCGGTTCCACAGCGTCACCATTTCTTCCTCGTTGAGGAAGCCCATCAGGCCGTCAGCCACGATGATCACCGGCCGGTCGTTCGGGACGGCGTCGAGCCAGCCCGTGTCCCGCACGTCCGCGGCGATGACGTGCCCCTGGGAGGGCAGCGGGATCAGTTGCTTGCGGAAGGCGGTGACTGCGGGCAGGTCGACGTCGTACCACTCGACGCCGGCCGGGTCGCCCAGGCGGTTGAGCCTGGTGTCCAGCCCGGAACCCAGGTCGAGGCCGATCGCGTTCGGGTGACGGGCCAGGAAGTCCGCGGTCACCTGATCCAGCTTCTTGGCCCGCAGCGCCACGCTGAGCTTGAGGTTGGTGTCCATCTTGAGCTTGCTGTAGTCGTAGTTGAGCGTGCGCACTATCTCGTCGGCCGCGGCATCGCCGAGGATGGGGCGCGGTGAGCGGTTGTCGACGGCTCGGGCGGACAGCGTCAGCCACAAGCTTTCCTCGATGGGCGTCAAGGTCGGCAGGGTGATGGACATCGGATCGACCCCTCTGGTCGGCGGGTGGGACTTCGTGTGGTGTCGACAGCTTGGCCTCGCGACCGGGTGGAGAGCGTCAACCAGAGGATGGAGTACGGGGTGGAGCCCGCGCCGCGGATCAGTCCAGGAGCCCGAGCGCGCGGCCACGGGCGACTGCCTGTGTGCGGCTGTGGACGCCGAGCTTGACGTACACGTGAATTAAATGGGTCTTGATTGTGCTTTGCTCCACGAACAGGTCAGCTGCCATGGCGGCGTTGGAGCACCCGGCCGCGAGCAGCCGCAGCACCTCCAGTTCCCGTTCCGTCAAAGCATCCACGAGGCCGGACGACGCCGGAATTTCGCGCGGCGACGTGCGCAGGTCGGCCAGGAGCGCAGCCATCGGCTCGCCCTCGTCCAGGAACGGCCGGGTGACGCCCTCCGGGTCGGCCTGGGCGACCGCCTCGGCCAGCGACCCGAGCGCCCCCGGCCGATCGCCCCGGGCATCGGCGAGCATCGCCCGCAGGATCGCCACCCGGAGCCTGAGCCAGCCCACTCCGTGCTCCTCGGCGAGCCGCGCGGCAGCGTTCAGGTGCATTTTTGCTTGTTGCAGCAGGGCGATGTCGCCGGTGGCGCGGCCGTGCGCGACGAGGATCCGCGCCGGAGTGACGAACGCGGCCTCGACGGCGGCGGCGCCGAACCGGAACAGGTCCGGCGGCGCGGTCGGTCCGACCGGAGCGGCCAGGATCAGCGCGACGGCGGTGGCCGTGTCGCCGCGGGCCAACGCCACCCGCGCTTCGGCCGCCTCCAGCATCCGCACCACCATCACGAACGGCGAGGGCCGGACGAGCGGCCCGACGTCGGCGAGCACCGCGTCCGCCGCCTCGACGTCGCCCCGGGCCAGATGCAGGCGGACCAGCGGCAGGCTCGCAAGCAGGAGCAGGGGCGGCGCGTTCCCGAATTCGCGCAGGGCGGCGATGCCGTCGGTGGCCAGCGGCAGGGCTGCGGTCACGTCGTCCGCGTCGAGCCGAAGCTCGGCCAGCACCGTCCGCAACCGCCCGAGGATCGAGGGCACGACGTGCTCGCCGGCCCAGGCCAGGGCCGCCTGGCCGGTGTCGAGCGCCCCCCGGCGGGCACCCCGCAGGCTCAGGACGGTGACCTGTTGGGTGGCCGCCGTCAGGGTGCCCTGGACCAGGCCGGCCGCCCGGTCCACGGCCGCCGCGTCCGCGAACGCCCGTTCGGCGCGGTCCAGGTCTCCCAGGGCGAGCGCGGCCTGCCCCAGACTGACGCCGGCGATGCCGCGGTAGGCCATGTCGTCCGGCGCGAGGTCGGCCAACGCCCGCTCCGCCCAGTCGATCGCGCGGTGGGGCGCGGTGTCCGGCACGACGGTGGACAGATACGCGCGGGTGGCGGCGACCGCGCCGCGGACGGGCCCGCCGTCGGCGGCGTCCAGCGCGGACTCGGCCGCCTCGAGCCAGGCGGCGGCGGGGTTCAGTTCGACCCGGTGCACCAGAAGCCAGACCCGGGCGAGACAGAGCAACGGCCGAGCGCGTACGAGTGGCTCGCCCAGCTCGTCGAGCCAGCCCGCCAGCGTCCGGTGGATGCTCATCGTCGCGAACATTTTCGGGATCAGCGCCTCGATCCAGGTCGCGGCGTCCGCGGCGGCACCGCCGGCCAGCGCGTGCCCGATCGCCTCCGGCAGCAACCCTTCCCGGCCGCACCAGCCGGCGACCCGCCGATGCAGCGCGGCCACCGCATCCGCACCCTCCTCCCGGGCCAGACGGGCCCGCAGCGCGTCGGCGAACAGGTGGTGGTAGCGGTACCACACCCGTTCGTCGTCCAGCGGCACCAGGAACAGGTTGGCCCGCTCCAGGTCCTCAAGCGTCTCCTGGCTGTCGCCTCCGCCCTCGGCCAGCAGGGCATCGCACAGCGGGGCACACAGCCGGTCGAGCACGCTGGTCGTCAGCAGGAAACGTCGCGTCGCCGGCGGTTGCCGATCCAGCACCTCGGCCAGCAGATAATCGGCGACCAGCCGGTGCCCGCCGGTGAATGCCGCCGCGAACGCGGCCGCGTCGGGCCGGTCGCGCATTGCCAGCCCGGCCAGCTGTAGCCCGGCCGCCCATCCCTCGGTGCGGTCGACCAGCATCGCCACCTGCTCCTCGGGCAGGCGCAGGCCCAGACCCGTGTCCAGGAACGCGGCCGCCTCGTCGACGCTGAAGCCCAGGTCGGTCGCCCGCACCTCGGCGAGCTGACGGCGGGCGCGCAGCCGCGGCAGGGGCAGCGGCGGGTCCTCGCGACTGGCGATCACCAGGTGCAGCGCCGGCGGCAGGTGGTCGAGCAGGAACGCGATCGCCTCGTGCACGGCTGGGTCGCGTACGAGGTGATAGTCGTCCAGCACCAGCACGCCGGGAGCGGGCAGCCTCGCCACGTCGTTCACCAGCTCGGTGACCACGGCCTCGGGTCGCAGCGACGGCGCGTCGAGCCAGGCCAGAGCCTTACGTCCGCAGGTAGGCGCGATCGCCTGACAGGCGGCGACAAGGTAGCGCAGCACCTGGTTGACCGTCTGGTCACGCTCGTCGAGCGCGAGCCAGCCGACGGGACGGTCCACCTGGGCGAGCCAGGCGGCCAGAAGGCTGGTCTTGCCGGCGCCGGCCGGGGCCGAGAGCAGCGAGCACCGCGCCACCGCCAGCCCGGCGTTGAGGTGGGCGATCAAACGGGGACGCAGTACGAGGTCGGCCCTGGGCCGGGGAACGAACAGCTTGGTGGACAGCAGCATGACGCCGCCCCGGTCGGCCAGACCCGCCAGCTTCGCCGCCGCCTCGGCCAGCCGCTCCGGCGTGAGCTCGGCGGCCCGGCCCAGGTAGACCTTGTGCTTGCGGCCGGCGGCCGTGCGGTACGCGACCCAGTAGGCGCCGCCGCGCTGCCGGCGCTCCTTGCGTGCGGTGTACGCCCCGGCCGCCGACCGGAACGAGAACGAGCGGGCGGCGTCGTCGGCCAGCCAGGCGAACCACTCGGGTGAGCCCACGGCCAGGCCGGGCGCCCCGACGGTCGCGGTCCCCTGGAGCAGCCCGCCTACCACTGCGGGGATCCGCGCCATCCCGACCGCCCCGATCTGGCGAGTGAGTACCCAACGTACCCAACGGCCCGCAGCCGGTCGAGGGCATCGATCGAGCCGGCTCGAAGCTGATGATCCGCAGACACTGCGCGTGGCGGCGAGTGTGTTCAGCAGGTTCGATGTTTTGACCCGCGGCAAGCAAGGGCGCGGTCTCGATCGTTGCGATGGTCAGGAGGCGCGGACGGCGCGGTCTCGGCAGCGGTCCAGGACCACCAGTTTCAGTTGGTCACCGAAATTGCGGGCGATCGCGTTGCCGGACAGCCAGCATACGTTCCAGGCGGCCTTGACCGGGTCGGGGTCCAGCGCCCCGGCGATCGCCCGTACCGCGTTCACCTGGGTCAGGAACCGCTCGGCGGCTGGTGTGGACGAGGCGGCCAGGCGGTCGCGCAGCTCGGTGACCAGGGTTTCCAGCTCGGTGACCAGGCCGGGACGCGGAGCGGGAGGTGCGCCGGTCGCGAGTCCGGTGCGCAGGGTCGTCAGTGCCTCGGCCACCGGCGGGTGGTCGCCGGCGCCGGTGTGCACCGCCACCAGCTCGGCGGTCAGCACGGTCACCCGGGCCAGCGCGTCGGGGCCGGGGTGGTCGATGAGGTCGCGCAGTTCCGGGTCGGCCAGGGCGGGGTGGTCCTCCTGGCCCGCTGGCACGACGTGGTGGGACATTTTCTCGCCTTCCGGTCGGCTACCTTGATGCGATGGATCCGGTGCGGGCACTCGACGACAGCATTCTCGTCGAACGCCACCTGTTCGGGCTGATGGACCTCGACGTGGCGGGCACGCCTTCGCCGTGGCCGCGGGGGCCGATGCCGCCGGAGCTCGACGTGTGGGTGCAGGCCAACCGCATCGACCTGCGCAGCACGGGCGAGGATCACGAGGCGGCGGTACGCCTGGAAGCCTGGGACGCGCCGCCCGAGCCGCCCCGCGGTGACGACTGGAACGAGTGGACGGACGACGGCGAAACCGAGGTCGCGTTCACGTCCGCCGAGGTGCAGCTGTGGACCCTCACCAGCGGGCCGTCCGGGTCCGCGTTGGTGCTCGGGCCCCCGGCGTACATCTATGGGTTGAGGGTTTTCAGCCGCGGTCATGACGTGGTGGCCGAGCTGACCCACGACGGCTCGGACATTCCCGACGGCACCGAGCAGTACGTGTTGCAGTTCCGCCCGCTGCGCCCGATCTGAGCGCAGCGGGCGGACCGGGCATTACTCCGTGCCGTCACCGCAGTCGACGATCTCGTCGTCCGGCGGGACCGGCGTTCCGGTCGGCGGTGCGGGCGCGGACCCGGAGGCCCCGAATATCCGCACGTAGAACGGGTCGCTGTCGAGAATCCGGTCGTTGCCGTACCAGACGCCCAGCCGGCGGCCGGCCTCCTGGTTGTCGTAGGCGGGGATCGGTCGTACGGCGAAATGGTTCTTGTACTGCGCGCCGTCGTACTTGTACCGGGCGGCGCCCTCGTAGGTGCACGCGAACGCGTATTCGTCGCAGTCCTGGCCCAGGTCGGAGTATCCCGGCCACTGGCTGCGGCAGAACGCCGTCGCCTCGGCGCGGTTGGCCTTGCGCCGCGACTTGTCGTGGTAGAGCCGGTGCAGCGGGTCGGACGCCGACTCGCCGGCGAGCTGCTTGCCGGCCAGCAGCGGCTGGGTGTCGGCCGGGAAGTTCTGCGCGTTGTAGATGTTCCAGGCCGAGTAGCTGACCTCGCTGTCGGTGACCGAGTAGCTCAGCCACGGCATGGTGCGGTCGAAGATCGACCCTTCCTTGTACGGCAGGTAGGTGGCCGAGTCGAACCGCATCCCGCCCTCGGGCAGGTCGCCGCTGGCGTCGGTGAAGCCGGACAGGTCGACCTCGTAGTGCATCCGGAACACGCCGGTCGCCTTCTGCTCGCCCAGCGCCGGATCCGGTGCCGAGGCCGGCGACACCAGTTGCAGCTTCGCGACCGGGTCGGCGAGCCAGGACACGAACGACGAGTCCCGGCTGCTCGGCGACCCCGGCGCGCAGCCACCGGTCCCGCCGCCGGAACACCGGATCTCGACCTCGAAGTCGGAGCTGGTCCGCAGGAACACGCCGGTCGCGACCAGCCCGTCCAGGATGAAGTCGAAGTCGGCGGTGCGCTCGCCCTGCTTGCCGTACCCGATGGTCATGGCCGTGGCCGCGTAGGCACCGACCGGCCGGCAGCCCGGCGGGAACAGCGTGCACTCGATGGCGATGCCGCTGACCGCGGTCTTCTGGCAGTACGCGAAGTGGTTCTTGATCCAACCCTCGGTCCGGCTCGCGTTGCTGTTGTCCCGGCACTCCGACCGGGTGATGTAGTCATACGGGAACGTGGTCTGCGTGGTGATGTCGCCGGTGTCGGCGAACTTCTCACTCCGCGTGCCGTACTCGGCCGTCGGCTTGGTGCGCTGCGGCAGCGTGTCATCGCCCGGCGCCACGCCGAGCCGGTCCAGGTTGCCGTCCCGCAGCAGGGTCTCGACCATCCGCTTCGGGTTGTCCACCAGCGCCGGGTCGTCGGTCTGATAGGTGATGACCGTCCTGGTGACCTTGTTGTCACCGGGTGCCGGTGCCGCGCTGACCGGCGTGCCGGTGCTGAAGATCAGCCCGCCCCCGGCGGCCACCACGACCAATGCTCGTACGAATCTTTTTCCGTTGGTCCACACAGTTCTCTCCCCCGATTGTTCTGTGCTGGCACTTTCCGGAACGGAAATACGCACGGGGGCCGTCGACGGCATGCCAAAAGGACGGCAGGCAGAAGGAACGTGTTGCGGCGGATCCCCCGTGTCGCACGCTAACAGGTACGTACCCTAGCCAGGGTAATTGGTTCGGTCAATGCCAAAACGACCGTTAATTGTCGATCAAAGGCCTGGCCAGGGACTACGGGCAGGCCGGGGCGGCAAAGCCGGCGTGTGCGCCGCGGGTGAAACGGCAACCGAATTCCGGCGCCGCCACCACGCGCGGGTTGCGAATCGCGTCGCCGGGCGGGCGGTGGCCGGTTCTGATCCACTTCGTCAGGTCGTTGAAGCCCTCGATCAGCTCGGCCTGGGTGAATTCGCAATGGCCGTTGCCGCGAATGGCCCGGGAGACGAACAGCCGGGATTTTCCGTTGCGGGCGGCTCGTTCGGCGTACTCCTGCTCCATGGAAATGGGCACGAACAGGTCACCGATGGTGTGCAGGGAGAGGACCGGCACGCGCGGTGCACCGTCCACCCGCGGAATGCCGTTCAGGCCGCGGTCGGCGCGGGCGGTGCGGTGGACCCGGAGCACCTCGCGGTTGAGCCGCCACTCGGCCGCGGTCGGCAGCCACTGGTCGGTGCTGCGATAGAAGGTGTGCCGGTTGTCGGTGACGTTGCCGGGCGCGATGTTCGCGGTGCCGCCGCTGAGGCCGGGGTAGAGGCCGAACAGGAACGGCTGGCCGGTCAGCGGCGGGCCGGACGGCGCCGCGCTCCAGTAGGCGAACGCGCCGTCGAAGCCGGGCCGCTCGCCGCCGCTGCGCCGCTCCACGACGGCCGACCAGGTGCGACCGGCCGGGGTGAGCGGGCCGAGCGCCGGCTTTATCGTGGCCAGCTGGGCGGCGTACCGGGCCGGGTAGTCGGCGGCGGGGGAGAGCGGGAACTCGATGTCGACTCCGGCCAGCGCGGCCGCCGTCACGTTGGCGTCCAGGAAGTAGTCGAACAGTTCGGTGTCGCCCAGCACGCCGCAGTACGGCATGGCGCCGTCGAAGGCGCGCGGGTAGGTCTCGATCGCCACCGCGGTGACGTGCCCGCCCATCGACGCGCCGGACATGATCACCGAGCCGGCCGGGTGGCCGGTCACCTCGCGGAAGAGCCGGATCAGCGCGTACGAGTCGCGGACGCCCTGGCCCACGTCGTAGCCGTTGGTGGCGTAGCTGGAGGCGGCCCACGCGTAGCCCTCGGCGAGGTAGTGCGCGCGCAGTTCGGGGTTGCTCACGTACACCGTCGTGCCCTGGCCGCGGTAGCCGTGCGCGTACACCACCAGCTTGCCGTTCCAGCGCTGCGGCACCTCGATCCGGTACGCGGCACCGTCCCGGATGCCGGTGTAGGCGCGGGCGCCGTCGAGCGGGGTGAACGAGCAGTCCGGATCGGTGATCAGGTAACCGGGCTGAGTGGGGCTGGGTACCGGTGCCTCGCACAGCGCGGCTGCCTGTGCGGGTGCGGGCGCGGCGGCCAGCGAGACGACGAGAGCGAAAGCCGTGGCGGCGTACTTCCACCTGTTGGTCATGGAGTTACCTCCCGGTAACGATCCAACGACCGGGCATCGAGCGGTGTCAAGGGCCGGGCGGAGGAGCCGTGCTCGCCCGCTCGACCAGGATCGTCGGCACCAGGTCGGTGCCGGGCCCGGTGCGCTCGGCCCGGATCTTCGCCAGCAGGCCCTGTACGCAGCGGCGGCCCACCTCGGCGAAGTCCTGGTGCACCGTGGTCAGCGGCGGCAGGTAGGAGGCGGCGTCCGGGATGTCGTCGAAGCCGACCACGCTCACGTCCTCGGGCACCCGGCGGCCGCGCTCGTGCAGGGCGCGCAGCACGCCGAGCGCCATCTGGTCGTTGGCCGCGAAGATCGCGGTGCAGTCCGGCTCGGCGGCCAGCCGCAGGCCGGCCTCGTAGCCGGACGCGGCCGACCAGTCGCCGCGTTGGATCGGCGGCACCGGGCGGCCGGCCTCCTCGAGCACCTGCCGCCAGGCGAGGGCGCGGCGCTCGGACGAGAACGACTCGGCCGGGCCGGTCACGTGCCACACCGTTCGGTGGCCGAGGCCGAGCAGGTGCCGGACCGCCTGCCGGGCGCCGTCGGCCTGGTCGGTGTCGACCACCGGGTAGCGGTCGCCGGCGTCCGAGTCGACCACCACCACCTGCACGCCGGGCGGCAGCGTCAGGTTGGTGGCGTCCAGCAGGTGCACCTCCATGATCACCACGACCCCGTCCACGGCCAGCTCGCCGAGCCGGGTGAACGCGCCCAGCACGCCGTCCTGGGTGGGCGCCGCCACCGGGATCAGCGTGATCGCGTACCCCTCCAGCGCGGCCTGGGTGGCGATCGCCTCGACGGTCCGGCTGTTGCCGGTGGTGGACAGCGTGAACAGGATGACGCCGATGGTGCGGAACTCGCCGCGCTTGAGCGCCCGGGCCGCGCTGTTCGGCCGGTAGCCCAGCTCGCGCATGGCGTCCAGCACCTGCCGGCGGGTGGACTCGACCACGCCGGGATGGCCGGTGGAGACCCGGGACACGGTCTGCGACGAGACACCGGCGAGACGGGCCACGTCGGCCATCGAGACGCCGCGCGAGCGGCTCCTTGACGATCCCTGCACGCGGTGAAACTATCACCCCCGATGTTTACGTAAACATCGCACCGACGTGACGGCCATGTTTACGTAAACATCCGGAGGTTCGCGGGAGGTAACAGCATGGCAACACCACGCTCGGTGCGAGGGTGGCAGTTCGTCGCACCGTTCATGGTGGTCTTCGCGCTCGTGTTCCTGGCGCCGATCGGATATTCGATCTACCTGAGCCTGTACCGCAACCGGCTGGTCGGCGGCAACTCGTTCGTCGGGCTGGAGAACTACCAGCGGGCCCTGGAGGACGCCCAGTTCTGGGCGTCGTTCGGCCGGGTCGCGCTGTTCCTGGCGATCCAGGTGCCGATCATGCTGTTCCTCGCGCTGCTGGTGGCGCTCGCGATCGACAGCGGCCGGCTCTACGGCAAGGCGTTCTTCCGGGTCACGATCTTTCTGCCGTACGCGGTGCCGGCCGTGGTGGCCACGCTGATGTGGGGCTTCATGTACGGGCCGCGGTTCGGCCTGATCGGCAGCATCAACGACACGTTCGGCGTCACGCTGCCCGACCTGTTCGGCGCCCGGCTCGCCCTCGCCTCCATCGGCAACATCGTGACCTGGGAGTTCGTGGGCTACAACATGCTCATCTTCTATTCCGCGCTGCGGGTGGTGCCGCACGCGCTCTACGAGTCGGCGGCGATCGACGGCGCCGGCCAGTTCCGGATCATCCGCGCCATCAAGCTGCCGGCCATCCGCGGGGCGCTGGTGATCGCCACCATCTTCTCGGTGATCGGCAGCTTCCAGCTGTTCAACGAGCCGGCCATCCTGCGCCCGCTGGCCCGCAACACGATCACCACGGACTACACCCCCAACCTGTACGCCTACTCGCTGTCCTTCTCCGGCCAGCAGTACAACTACGCCGCCACCGTCGCGATCATCATGGGCGTCATCACCATGGTCATCGCGTACGTCGTGCAGCTGCGCGGAACCCGGGAGCGCTGATGACCACCCTGCTGCGGCGGCGCAGCGTCACGCTCACCCTGCTCACCGCGCTGATGGCGATCTACAGCCTGGTGCCGCTGGTCTGGCTGGTGATCAACGCGACCAAGACCCAGGACAGCCTGTTCTCATCGTTCGGGCTGTGGTTCGGCAACGACTTCGCGTTCTGGAGCAACATCCGCGAAACGCTCACCTACGACGACGGCGTGTTCCTGCGCTGGCTGGGCAACACGCTGCTGTACGTGGTGGCCGGCGCCGGCGGTGCCACGTTCCTGGCCACGCTGGCCGGGTACGGGCTGGCCAAGTTCGAGTTCACCGGCAAGCGGGCCGTGTTCGCCACCGTGATCGGCGCGGTCGCCGTTCCGGGCACCGCGCTGGCCGTACCCACCTTCCTGATGTTCAGCCGGATGGGCCTGACCAACACGCCGTGGTCGGTCATCATCCCGTCCCTGGTCTCGCCGTTCGGCCTCTACCTGATGTGGACGTTCTCGGCGCAGGCCGTGCCGGACGAGATGATCGAGGCGGCCCGGGTCGACGGGGCCGGCGAGTACCGCACGTTCTTCACCATCTCGGTGCCGCTGCTCGCTCCGGGCATCGTCACGGTCCTGCTCTTCACCATGGTCGCGACCTGGAACAACTACTTCCTGCCGCTGATCATGCTGAAGGACCCGGACTGGTATCCGCTGACCGTCGGGCTCAACTCCTGGAACGAGCAGGCCCAGACGGCGGGCGGCCAGGCCGTGTTCAACCTCGTCATCACCGGATCGCTGCTCACGATCGTGCCACTCCTCGCGGCGTTCCTTCTCCTCCAGCGCTACTGGCAGTCCGGTCTGGCCGCCGGCAGCGTCAAAGAATGAATTCCCCCCGAAAGGAACCCCTAGATGACCAGATTAGTCAGGCTGGCCGCCGCGGCGACCGCCGCCATGCTGGCGCTCACCGCCTGCGGTGGCGACGACGGTGACGACGGCGCCACCGGCGACACGGGCGGCGCGGCCGTCTCCGAGGCCGACGTCCAGGCCGCGCTCGACAAGGGCGGCAACCTCCTGGTCTGGGCCTGGGACAACACCATCAAGGACGTGGTGACCGGCTTCCAGGCCAAGTACCCGAAGGTCAAGGTCGAGCTGGTCAACGCCGGCACCGGCGACAAGCAGTACACCGCGGTGCAGAACGCGATCGCGGCCGGCAGCGGCGTGCCGGACGTGGCCCAGATCGAGTACTACGCGCTGCCCCAGTTCGCGCTCGCCAAGTCGGTCGCCAACCTGGGCGGGTACGGCGCCGGCGGCCTGCAGAGCACGTTCACGCCGGGCCCGTGGAACGCGGTGAACATCGGCGGCGGCACCTTCGGCCTGCCGATCGACTCGGGGCCGATGGCGCTGTTCTACAACAAGGAGGTCTTCGACAAGCACGGCATCCAGGTGCCGGCCACCTGGACCGAGTACGTCGAGGCCGCGCGCAAGCTGCACAAGGCCGACCCGAAGGCCTACATCACCGGCGACACCGGCGACGCGGGCTTCACCACCAGCATGATCTGGCAGGCCGGCGGCAAGCCGTACCAGGTCGACGGCACCAACGTGACGATCAACTTCGCCGACCCGGGCTCCACCAAGTTCGCCACCACCTGGCAGCCGATGATCACCGAGAAGCTGGTGGCGCCGATCCCGCCGTGGACCGACGAGTGGTTCAAGGCGCTGGCCGACGGCACCATCGCGAGCCTGCCCACCGGCGCCTGGATGCCCGGCAACCTGGCCTCGGGCGCGGCCGCCGCGTCCGGCAAGTGGCGGGTCGCGCCGATGCCGCAGTGGGAGGCCGGCGGCACCGCGAGTGCCGAGAACGGCGGCAGCTCGCTGGCTGTGCCGGAGAAGTCGGCCAACAAGGCGCTGGCGTACGCGTTCGTCAAGTACGCGGCCGTCGACGAGGGCAAGGACCTGCGGCTCAAGGCGGGCGCGTTCCCGGCCACGTCGGCCGACCTGTCCTCGCCCGCGTTCCTGGGCCAGGAGTTCCCGTACTTCGGCGGGCAGAAGGCCAACGAGATCTTCGCGAAGTCGGCGCAGGGCGTCGTGACCGGCTGGTCGTACCTGCCGTTCCAGGTCTACGCCAACAGCATCTTCAACGACACCGTGGGTAAGGCGTACGTCTCGCCGACGAGCCTCGCCGACGCGCTGAAGAGCTGGCAGGACCAGTCCGCCAAGTACGGCACCGAGCAGGGCTTCACCGTCAAGTGACACCGGAGGGGGCCCGTGCCGCCGGTGCGGGCCCCCTGCCAGGCAAGGAGTTTGTGTGAGTTCCCCCCGCTGGCTGCGCCGCACCGGCGCGCCCCGCCTCGAGTACGGCGCCGACTACAACCCCGAGCAGTGGCCGCGCGAGGTCTGGGACGACGACGTGCGCGCCATGCGCGAGGCCGGCGTCACCATCGTCTCGCTCGGCATCTTCTCCTGGGCGCGGCTCGAACCGGCCGACGGCGAGTTCGACTTCGGCTGGCTCGACGAGGCGATGGATCTGTTGCACGCCAACGGGATCCTGGTCGACCTGGCCACCGCGACCGCCTCGCCGCCGCCGTGGCTGACCGCCGCACACCCCGAGGTGCTGCCGATCGACCAGCAGGGGCGCACGGTCTGGCCGGGTGGCCGGCAGCACTGGCGCCCAACCTCCAAGATCTTTCGGCGGTACGCGCTGCGCCTGGTCCGCGAGTTGGGCACGCACTACGCGAACCACCCCGCGCTGGCGGCCTGGCACGTCAACAACGAACTGGGCTGTCACAACCTCTACGACTTCTCGGACGACGCCGCCGTCGCGTTCCGGGACTGGCTGCGCTCCCGGTACGCGACGCTGGACGCCCTCAACCACGCCTGGGGCACCGCGTTCTGGTCGCAGCACTACACGGCGTGGGAGCAGATCCTGCCGCCCCGGCTGGCCGCCACCCACCCCAACCCGACCCAGCAGCTCGACTTCAAGCGCTTCTCGTCGGACGTGCTCAAGGACCACCTCATCGCCGAACGGGAACTGCTGCGCGAGCTGACCCCCGAGGTGCCGGTCACCACCAACTTCATGGTCGTCGGCGAGACGAAGGGCATGAACTACGCCGACTGGGCCGCCGAGGTCGACTTCGTGGCCAACGACCACTACACGCACCCCGGCCCGCGGAGCCGCGACGAGCTGTCGTTCGCGGCCAACCGGGTCGGCAACCTGGCCGGCGGCGCGCCCTGGTTCCTGATGGAGCACTCCACCAGCGCCGTGAACTGGCAGCCGGTCAACGTCCCGAAGCGCCCCGGCGAGCTGGCCCGGGACTCGCTCACCCACGTGGCGCACGGAGCCGACGCGGTGTGCTTCTTCCAGTGGCGGCAGTCGCGGGCGGGCGCCGAGAAATACCACTCGGCGATGCTGCCGCACGCCGGGACCGGCAGCGCGCTGTTCCGGGCCGTGGTCTCGCTCGGCGAGCGGCTGCGCGACCTCGCTTTCGTGGCCGGCACGCACCGCACCCGGGCCCGGGCCGCGATCGTCTTCGACTGGGAGTCGTGGTGGGCGGCCGAGCAGGACTCGCACCCCACCGACCGGCTGCGCTACCAGCAGGAGGCGCTCGACTGGTACTCGGCGTTCCTGGACCTGGGCGTCCGGGTGGACGTGGTGCCGGCGTCGGCCCCGCTGGCGGAGTACGCGTTCGTCGCCGCGCCGATCCTGCACGTCGTGCCCGCCGCGCTGGCCGAGCGGCTGACCTCGTACGTGCACAATGGTGGTCACCTGGTCACCACCTACTTCAGCGGGATCGTCGACGAGAACGACCACGTCTGGCTGGGTGGCTACCCGGGCGCGCTGCGGGAACTGCTGGGCCTGCGGATCGAGGAGTTCGCGCCGCTGCTCGACGACGAGAGCGCCGCACTCGACAACGGCACCACCGGCACGCTGTGGACCGACCGGATCGACCTGACGTCCCCGGCCACCGAGGTGCTGGCCTCGTACAAGACCGGCGAGATGGCCGGCCGCCCGGCCGTGACGCGACACCCGGCGGGTGCCGGTTCGGCCGGTTACGTGTCGACCCGGCTGGGTCCGGCCGGTATAGCCGCGGTGCTCGGCGAGTTCCTGGATCGGGCCGCCGTGCGGAGTGAGCTTCCCCCTGATTTGCGGGGCAGGGTCGAGCTGACGGTACGTGACGGCATACGCTTCCTCCTCAACCGCACCGACGCGCCGGTCGACCTCACGTCGCTCGGCGCCGACGTGCCCGTGCTCGCCGCCAGGGCTGTGGCGGCGATCCGCGCCTGAACATTCGGCGCGCGACCCGGTGGCGTCCCTGCCCCGACGCCACCGGGTCAACCCCAACCTCGGGCTCAACCGCTCGGGTGCGGCCCGGGCGGCTGCCAGTCCGACCAGCGGGCCATCGAGCGGATCGACACCCGCGCCGGCGTGAGGCGGATCGCCGCGTTGCGCAGAGCGACCGCGACCGGGTTGCGCAACTGCTGCCCGACGCGGCCGACCTGACGGGCCGCGCGGGACCTGCGTGGTGCGCGGATGCCGCAGCCGGTCGTAGGTGGCCAGCCCGTCCGGCGTCCCGAGGGCGTGCGCCAGCACGACCGCGTCCTCGACGGCCTGACCGGCGCCCTGACCCAGGTTGGGCGTCATGGCGTGCGCCGCGTCTCCCAGCAGCGCCACCCTACCGGCCACGTACGACGGCGGCGGGGACGGCAGATACCAGATGTCGCCGGCCAGAATCCGCTCCGGCGCGGTGGCGGCCAGCAGGTCGGGGATGGGCGCGTGCCAGCCGCGCAGGGCGGGCGGGAGCGGCAACCGCGCGTCCGGGGGTGCGGTGATCGCGGCGTACCAGTAAACCTGCCCGGCGCCGATCGGGACCGTGCCGAACTCGGTGCCCCGGCCCCAGGTGATCGTGGCCGGCACCGGGCCGGGAAAGTCGGTGACCGCGCGCCACGCGGTGCTGCCGCTGTACGCCGGTGCGGGAGTGCCGGGCCAGAACGTCGCCCGGACCACGCTGTTGATGCCGTCGGCGCCGACCACCAGATCCGCGTCCAGGTCGCGCGGATCGTCGACGCGGCAACCGGTCCGGACCACGCCCGCGGGCAGCGCCGCGGCCAGGATGCGGTGCAGGGCGGCCCGGTGGATGCCGTGCGTGCCGTCGGCGACGTCGAGCCGGGACAGCCAGCGACCGCGGTCGGTGCGGATGCCGCCGGAGGACGCCTCGGCGCCGGCGGCCCGGACCGCGTCGCCGACGCCGAGTGTGTCGAGGGCGCGCATCGCGTTCGCCATCAGGGTGAGGCCGGCGCCGGACCCGCGCAGCGCCGGTGCCTGTTCCCGGACGGTGACCTGCCAGCCGGTGCGGACCAGCGCCAGCGCGGCGGTCAGCCCACCGATGCCGGCACCGACGATGATTGCGGTAGCCATGCACGTATTCTACAGATGTAGAAGAAGGGGGTCGAGTGCGCGACCGCACCGCGAGGATCGCCGCCCTGGCCGACGCCGCGATCGGGCTGCTCGCCGAGGAGGGCGCGCGCGGCCTCACCCACCGGGCCGTCGACGCGCGCGCCGCGATGCCGGCCGGCACCACCTCGGCGTACCTGCGAACCCGGCAGGCCCTGATCGAAGCGGTGGTGGACCGCCTGGCCGACCTGGACGGCGAGCCGGCCCCACCGGCGCCGGCGGATGACCTCGACGGGCTCGCGGCTGGGATCGCGGCGATGCTCGACCACCAGCTGAGCGAGGGGCGCACCCGGACGCTGGCCCGGTACGCGTGCCTGTTGGAGGCCACCTACCGGCCCGAGCTGCGGACGATCCTGGCGCACGGCGCGGCGTCCCGGGCCGCGGCGCGGCAGATGCTGGCGGCGGCCGGTGCCGCCGACGCCGCACGACGGGGCGACTACCTGGTCGCGTACCTGGACGGCTTGGTCTTTGATCGTCTCATCGGTGCCGGCGCGCTCACCGCGCCACCGCCGGGAACTGCGCAGTCAAAGGCTGATTTGACCGAGGCCGTACGCCTGGCGTTAAGTGCGGCGATGCGATGAAGCCCTACGATGCGCCCATGCGTCGCGTGTTCTCGGTGGTGTACTGGGCTTTCATCGGGCTCACGTGTCCGGTCTTCTTCTTCGGCGCCGTGGTCGTCTGGCTGGTGACGCTGCCGTTCGACCGGCGCCGGGTCGCGCTGCACCTGTACTCGTCGGCGTGGGCGGTCTTCTACGTCCACGTCAACCCGCTGTGGCGCCTGCGGATCACCGGCCGCGAGCGGCTGCCCTGGCACGGCCCCGCGGTTCTGGTCGCCAACCACGCCTCGCTGATCGACATCCTGGTGCTGTTCGGCCTGTTCCGCCCCTACAAGTGGGTGTCCAAGCAGGAGATCTTCAAGGTCCCGGTGATCGGCTGGAACATGCGGCTCAACGACTACGTGCCCCTGGTCCGCGGCAGCGGCGCCTCGGTCCGCCGGATGATGGAGCACTGCGACCGCCTGCTGGCGGCCGGCTCACCCGTGCTGATCTTCCCGGAGGGCCGCCGCAGCGCCGACGGCTCGCTGCAGGCGTTCAAGGACGGTGCCTTCGATCTGGCCGTACGCCACCACGTGCCGGTCTATCCGATCGTGGTGACCGGGACCGGGCGGGCGCTGCCCAAACACGGCCTGGTCCTCCGGGAACACGTCGATGTCCGGGTCACGGTGCTGCCGCCGCTCGACCCCGCCGCGTACGGCGACGTGCCGTCGCTGCGGGACGCGACCCGGCAGGCCGTCGCGGACCACCTCTGATGCGGATCGCCCACTTCTGCGACAGCCACGAGGGCCGCCCCGACGGCGTGTCCCGCTCGGCGGCCCTGACCGTCTCGTTGCTGCGGGCTGCCGGCCACGAGGTCGACCTGGTACACCCCGGCCCGCTGCTCACCCGTTCCGCCGAGGCCGGCCGGGTGCGCTCGATCCCGGTCCCGCGCCGTCAGGTCCGCGTCGCCCTGCCGTCCCCGCGCCCACCCCTGACCGGCCCGCCGTTGACCGGCCCACCCGACGTGATCCACGCGCACACCGTGGGCCCGATCGGCATGACCGGCTTCCGCCTGGCCGAACGCTGGCGGGTGCCACTGGTGATGACCTGGCACACCGACCTGCTCGCCTACGCGGATCACTTCCCGGAGATCCCCACCGGCGCCGCCTGGTGCGCGCGGCAACTGCGGCTGGGCTGGTCCGCCGCCGAGTTCCTGGAACTGACCCGCCCCGGCGCGGTCCGGCGGCACCGCCTGGCGGCGCTGGGCCAGGCCATGTTCGCCCGGCTGGCGGTGGCGATCGCCCCGTCGCCCAAGACCGCCGCGGGGTTCGCCGACTTCGCCCCGCTGCCGCCGGTGTGCGTCCTGCCCACCCCGGTCCTGCCGGTCGTTACCGTCCCGCTCGCCCGGCTCAAACGGCCCGGTGCCGTGGTGCTGTCGGTGGGCCGGGCCTCCGCCGAGAAGAACCCGGAGTTGCTGCTCCAGGCCTTCACCCACCTGCGCCGCACGGTGCCGGACGCCCGCCTGGTCATGCTCGGGGTCCGTCAGGCCCGGGCCGCCCTGTGCCGCCGCATAGCCGAACTCGACCTCGCAGCTTCCGTGGAGATGCTGCCCCCGGTCCCGCCGGGCGAGGTGACCGCCTACTACCGGGCGGCGGACGTGCTGGCGTTCTCCTCCACGACCGACACCCAGAGCCTGGTGCTGGCCGAGGCCGAGGCAACCGGCCTGCCGGTGGTGGCCGCCGACCCGCAGCTGGCCGAGCGTCCCGGCGGCGGCCCGCCCCGCCCCACCTGCCCACCGGAGCCGGCGGCCTTCGCCGCCGCCCTGCACCGCATGCTGACCGATGCCACCTTGCGCGCCGAGGTGATCGACGCGGGCCTGGCCGCCACCGCGGCGTATCCACCGGAGCTGTTCCTGTCCCGCCTGGTCGAGGTGTACGCGCGATCCCGCACGGCCGAACTCCCCGCCTGATCTGGCGCGCGCCGGGCGAGCGTTCGGCGGTATCTGTCGGTTGGCCGGGGCGGATGCGACGCTAGCGCGTCTCCGCGGGTTCGAGGAACTGGGCGGCCAGGTCGGGGGTCGCGCTCAGCGCGAACGTCAAGGCCTGGTCAACACCCATGTCGTACGCGTGATAGGCGCGCTCGCCCGCGGCGGTGGCGATGCCGACGTCGATCCGGTTGCCGCGGCGCTGGAACAGGGACTGCTGGAACGTCCAGCCGATCACCGCGCGGTCCTGGAGCGCGACCGTGGTGCGTGTCAGCGGGCCGCGCCGGACCACCAGGTACGGGCCGGTGCTGGCGTGCCCGAGCGCGCGGTAGGCGGCGACGGCCAGCGGCAACCCCAGCGGCAGCAGGGCGAACGGCAGTGGCACCGCCCAGTACGGCAGGGCGCCGCTGACCGCGAACAGCAGCAGCGCGCCGGCCAGCAGGGCCGGCCACCAGAGCGCCCAGCCGAGTCGCCGCACCAGGGCGCCGCGGGGATGACTGCGCAGCGGTGCCTCCAGCGGGCGGTGGCCGTCCGGCAGGATCCGCGCGGCCAGGTCGCGGGCCTCGGCCATCCTGATCCGGGGGAGCACCGTGCTGGTCGGGCTCTGGCCGCTGGTACCCAGGCCGGTCGTGATCACCTTGGTCTCGGTGAGGTGCAGCCAGCGCCACCACAGCGGTTCGGCGAACGCGATGCCGCGCATCCGCTCGTCGTCGCGGCTCACCGTCTGGGTGTTGATCAGGCCGCGCCTGGTGACCAGCGCGGTGGCCGGTGGCGTGCCCACGCGCACCAGCTGGAAGTTCCACCATTCCAGCAGGAAGGTGCCGGCTTTGAGGGCAATGCCGATCGGGTACGCGACCAGGACGGCGACGACCACGATCAGCGGCGACCAGTCGACCAGCCCGCGCCCGTAATCCAGCAGGTCGACCCCGAACGGGCGCAGGAACCAGTAGGCGCCGACGACCGGGCCGGCCACCACCAGCGGCGCCCACACGGTGATCACGTTCAGCGGAATCCAGTCCCGGCGCAGCCGCGCGATCACAGTCTCCGGCTCGGCGTGCTCGCTGTCCGCCTCGGTCCCGGTTTCGCCGGCGGTGCGGGTGGTGCCGTGCATGAGTTCCTGCTGGAGCCGTTCGGCGTGCCCGGTGTCCAAGGCATTGAGCTGGAACGACGACTGCGCCTCGCCGGATCCGATGTGCACCGTGCGCAGGCCGAGCAGCCGGGACAGGCCGCGCGCCGTGCTGTCCACGCTGCGGATCCGGTCGCGCCCCACGGTGCGGTGCTTGCGGGCCAGCCAGCCGGTGCGCATCTCGACCCGGTCCGGGGTGACCCGGTAGCGGGTGGTCTGCCAGCGCACCAGGTCGCCGAGCGAGCCGAGCAGCCCGAAGAACGAGCCGGCCACCAGCACCCACACCGGGCTGCCGTCGTTGAGCACCACCAGGCCCAGGTAGCCCGGCACCATCGCGACGAGCGCCCGCAGCAGCGCCAGATAGAAGGTGCGGACGCTGAGCCGCCGCCACGGAACCTCGGCGCTGGTCACGTGGCGTCACCGGGGTCGGCCGCGGTGACCTGGCGCAGGCGGTCCACGGTGTCCGCGGCCACCCGCGCGTCCAGCCCCTCGATGGTGATCTTGCCCTCCGAGGACGCCGTGGTGACCGTGATGGTGGCCAGCCCGAGCGCCTGCTGGAGCAGCCCGCGCTCGGTGTCGATGCTCTGGATCCGGGAGATCGGGACGATCTGCCATTTCCGGGTGAGCCAGCCCTCCAGCGAGTACACCGCGTCGTCGGTGGCCTCCCAGCGGTGCACCAGGTAACGCCAGGTCGGCATGACCGCGAGGTTGACCGCGTAGAGCACCCCGGCCACGACCAGCACCGGCCCGAGCCAGGGCCGGGTGACCTCGACGAACCCGTAGACCGCACCGAGCACACCGAGCACACCGATGCCCCAGAACAGCGTCTGCACCGTACGCCAGAGAATGAACCGACGATCCACCCGGTGCCGCGGCGGCCGAATACGCAACTCCACGACATCCATGCGGCCATGGTGACCCAACGCGGCAACCGGCACTCGGCTTTAATGACGCCATGCTCGGTAAAGCCGCCGCGGGTGTGGTCGCCGCGGGGCTGGTGCTCGCCTTTGTGGCGGCGCCCGACGCGGGCGGGCTCTGCTGGTACTTCACGATTCAGGTCTGTGCGGGGTATCTGCTGCTGGCGCCGTTCCGGGCGGCGTGGGCCGGGCCGGTGCGGACCGCGCTGGTGGTCTATCTGGTGGTGGCCGGGCTGGTGTTCGTGCTGGTGCTGGCCAACCCGTGGAACCCCTACTCGATGGCCGGCGACCCGGCGGCTCGCGGCACCGTGTCGGACCTGGGCAATCTGCTGCTGCACGTGGTCGCGCCGCCGCTCGCGCTGGCCGCGTGGTGGCGGGACCGGCCGGTGCTGCGCCACCGCGGGCGGCTGCTGCTTCTGCTGCCGGTTTATCCGCTGGGCTACCTCGCCGCGATCCTGCTGCGCGGCACCGAGTATCTTTACTCCTTCCTCGACGTCCCCGCGATCGGATACCCGGCCACGGTGCGCAACGCGGTGATGCTGGCCGCGGTGACCGTGGCGACCGGTCTCGTCGTCACCCGGGCCCGGCATTGACTTCGGTCACACCGCCGGGCGACTGTCCAATCGACGACAGTCACCGGTGTCCGGATTTAACCGCGCCGGGATTGGCGCCGACATCCGGTGGCCGGAGTCCGCTTAATAATGCCTTAAAGTCCAATTCGGACATTGGTACGGGGTGATCCAGATCTCGCCGGGGCTCCATGCTGGACGTCTGTAACACCTTGCGGGCGTCGAGTCGTATGGCCGTTCGGTGGAAGTCAGTTGCCGATGTGGACAGTCCGCACGCTGCGACGGGACAGGGTTAACGGCGCGGAAACAACACGCGACGGGGGCCGGTGGCGCCGGTAGCCGTCCATCGATATCCTGACCGCGGACTGCCGGACGGCCCCGTGTGTCGGTGTGGGGACAACGCCCGCGCGGATGCCCGGCCCGGCATCGGCCAAACCTGAATTTAAATCTACGTTCCCCGCGCGGGAGAGGCGAATAACCATTGTTCGGCATCGATATGAAATGGTTACGGCGCGGGGCGCGAGCCCTGTCCGCCGGAGTCTTCACGGCAGTCGTGCTGCTCTGCGTGCCCGGTGTGGCCCGAGCCGCCTTCATCCCGGAGCCCACCGTCGGCCGGGTGGCCTCGGCGGACCCCAGCGACCTCACCCCGCACGCCCGCGACGGTGAGGTGCGGGCGTTCGCCGAAGTGGGCAACACCGTCTACGTCGGAGGCACCTTCACGCAGATCCGCACCGGCGCCGACGGCACCTGGGCCGGCCGGCCCTACCTGTTCGCCTACGACCGCCTCACCGGCGCGGTCAGCAGCACCTTCGCGCCCACCCTGGACGGCGCGGTCAACGCGCTCGCGGTAAACGCCGCCGGCCAGCTGATCGTCGGCGGCGGATTCCGCAACGTCAACGGCGCGGAACGGCGCAACCTGGTCGCCCTCAACCCGGCCACCGGCGCGACCGTCGGCTCCTGGACCGGGCGGTCGGACGGCGGCGTGGTGCGCACGCTCAAGATCTCCGACGGTCACCTCTACGTCGGCGGCGCCTTCAACTGGCTCAACGGCGTGGAGCGGCGCGGCCTGGCCCGGGTGAGCGCGGCCACCGGGGCGATCGACTCCGGGTTCGTCATGCACGCCACCGCCGGCCGCAACAACGTGGCGCCGTACGTGTGGACGCTCGACGTCGCGCCGGACGGCCGCACGCTCGTCGTCGGTGGCAACTTCACCCTGGTGGACGGCGTGTCCCGCAACCAGATCGCGGTGATCGACGTGGCCGGAGACGGCGCCGCAACCCTCGCCGACTGGCAGACCTCGCGGTACGTCTCGCCGTGTGCCTCGCCGAACACGTTCACCCACTACGTGCAGGACGTCGACTTCTCCGACGACGGCAGCTACTTCATCGTCGGCAGCAACGGCGGCGGTGGCTGGCCCACGGCGTACTGCGACGCGCTGGTCCGTTTCGAGACCGGCACCCGCGGCACCGGGCTCAGCGCCACCTGGACCGACTTCACCGGCAACGACACGATCACGTCGGTCGAGGCGGCCGACGAGGTGATCTACACGGGCGGGCACTTCCGCTGGCTGAACAACCCCAACCGCAGCGACGCCGCCGGTCCGGGCGCGGTCGACCGGCTCGGCGTGGCCGCCGCCGACCCGAACAACGGCCTGCCGATCAACTGGAACCCGCGCCGCAGCGGTGCGCCGGCCGGCACCACCGCCTGGGGCTCCGCGGTCCCGGTCATCTGGCGGGGGTCCGACGGCATCTACATCGGACAGAACTCGGACGGCCTCGGCAACGAGTACCACGGCCGGTTCGCCATGTTCCCGATGTCCGGCGGGCGCACCATCCCGGTGGTCCGGCCGCCGGCCGAGCCGTCCGGCTACCTCTACTCCGGCGGCACGGCCGGCGAGCTCACCCGGACCGCCATCGCCGACGGTGCCCTCGGCGCGGCGACCGTGACGGCCCAGCCCAACTTCACCGGCACCGGGGTCGCCACCCGGGCCGGCGACAAGCTCTACTGGGACGTCGCCGGCGAGTTCGGCATCTCCAGCGTCGCCGGCAACGGTGCCATCGGCGCGCCGTGGCACGTCGGCTACAACGACTGGTTCAGCACGTCGGTGCTGACCGGCGCGTTCTATCTGAACGGGCGGCTGTACTACACCCGGTCCACCGGCAGCGGCCTGTACTACCGCTACTTCGAGCCGGACGGCTACATCGTCGGCGCCACCGAGTTCAGCCTGCCCACCACCGGGATGACCTGGTCCGCGGTGCGCGGCATGACCTGGGTGAACGGCGCGCTGGTGTACGGGTCGGCGGACGGCGCCCTGCGCACTGTCCCGTTCGACGCCACAGCGGCGGCCGGAGTCGCGGTCGACGGGGCGAACGTGGCCCAGCTCGACGCCGGTCCGTCCTGGACCAGTCGCACGCTGTTCTTCGCCGGTTCCTGATCCACCGACAGAGAGGGCTCGCCGCGTGACCGAGACGACGGTTCCCGGGACTCCCGCGGTGCCGGCACCGGGCCGGACGATTCCGTCCGGCCCGGCGGGGGCGGTCGTCCGCGAGGTCTTCCGGATCAAGCGGGCCTGGTACCGCCTGCGGTACCCGCGGCTCACGCTCGGCCGGGACGTGGAGATCCGCGGCCGGATCCGGCTGCGCCGCGGCGTGACCGTGGTGATCGGCGACCGGTGCCGGCTCAACAAGCTGGTCCGGTTCGCCGGGCCCGGTCACGTGCGGGTCGGCCCGGGCAGCCTGCTCAACGGATCGTGGATCGGCTGCTGGACCAGCGTGACGATCGGCGCCGGCAGCCTGCTCTCCGACTGCGAGATGGTCGACAACACGTTCCACAATCTCGACCCGGCCCGGCGGCACGAGCCGCCCGGCCCCAGCACCCGCGCCCCGATCACGGTCGGCGACAACGTCTGGATCGGGGCCGGTGCGCTGGTCCTCAAGGGCGTCACCATCGGCCGCGACTCGGTCGTCGGCGCGGCCACCGTGGTCCGCTCCGACGTACCGGAGCGGGTCGTGGTGATCGGCAATCCGCAACAGATCGTCAAGAGGTTCGATGACTGACCGCACCGCCGGCATGGACGGCACCGACGTCACGGGCGGACGCACCGTGACGCTCGCCGACATGCTCCGGATCCCGTTCCGGCGCTGGCCGTTCCCGCTGGCCGGGGCGCTGCTCGGGCTCCTGGCCGGTGTCGGCTACCTGCTGCTCCCGGCCAGTTACGAGGCCACCGCCGTGGTGGCGGTGCGGCCGGTCGTCACCGAACCGTTCAGCTATCCCGGCCCGGGCGCCGACCGGGTGGTCAACATGACGGTGGAGAACGGGCTGGCCACCGGCACCGACGTGGTCGCCGCGGTGGCCGGCGCGACCGGGCAGAGCGCCACCGACGCCCGGGCCGGGCTCACCGTGGAACTGCCGGTCGGCTCGCAGGTGCTGCGGTTCCGTTACCTGGCACCGGATTCCGGCGACGCGGTCGCCGGTGCGAACGCCGCCGCCACCGCGTACCTCACCCTCCGCAAGGACATCCACCAGCGGCAGCGCGATGCCATCGTGGCGTCCTACGACGCCAGCCTCAAGACGCTGGCCGCGGAGCGCGACGCGATCCGCCGCGGCCTGCCCACCAAGCTGCCCGCGAGCGGCGGCAACTCGGCCGCGGTCAGCGCGCAGCTCGACCGGCTCCGCGGCCTGGACGACCGGCTGGGCGAGCTGACCACCCGGCGGGCCGTGGCCGCCGCGGTCGACGTCACGCCCGGCACCGTCACCCGGGTGGCGGCGCCGCCGGTCAGCTCCAGCCACGACATGGGCCCGATCCTCGCGGCCACCGCGCTGCTCGGCGGCGCGTTGTTCGGCGCGGTGGCGGCGTTCGGCCGGGAGGCGCTGGACCGGCGGGTCCGGTCCGGTGTGGACGCCGTGGCCGCGACCCGGCTGCCGGTGCTCGCCGAGTTGCACGTCCCCCGGTTCCGGCCGGACCGCGAACGGCACGAGGCCGACGTGCGCTACCTGGCCCTGGCCCTGGTCGGTCAGCTCGGCCCGGTGCCGCACCGCCGCCTGGTGGTGTTCGGCCTGCGCACCGGCGACCGCACCGGCCACGTGGCGGTCGAGCTGGCCCGGTCCCTCGCCGAGCTGGGCAACACGGTGCGCTGGGAGGAGTTGTCCGCCGAGGCGGGGCCGGTACCCGACGGGTTGGTGCCCGCGGGTGGTCCGCCGGAGGTCGCCGACCTCGACCAGACACAGGAGATACGCAGCACCGGCCCGGTCCCGATCGTCGTGGGGCGCCCGAAGAAGCCCGCTCCGGAGAAACCCTCGCGGGCCCGTTCGCTGCCGGCCGGGGCCGGACGGATCTGGCTGGACCCGCCGCCGGAGCCGGACGAGACGATGATCACCGTGGTCCGGGCCGGCGCCGCCCAGACCGACGACCGGGGGGTGCGCGCCGCGCTCGAGGCCGCCGCGGTGCTGGTCGTCCGCCGCGACCAGACCCGGGTGCCGGAGCTGAGCCGGCTGGCCGACGTGCTGCGCCTGACCGGAGCCCGGGTGCTCGGCGTGGTGCTGGTGAGCGGGCATGACTGACCGACCGGCGCTCGGCCCGGCCGCCCTGCCCTGGTGGCCGCTGGCGCTGGCCTTCGGCGGCACGCCGCTGCTCTGGCTCACCGGCGGGTTCTACCTCGGCTGGCCGCTGCTCGGGCTGGTGCTGGCGGTGCTGCTGCTGGCCCGCGACGGCCGGACGCAACTGCCCGCGGGCACCGGTCTCTGGCTGGTCTTCTGCGCCCTGGTGACGCTGTCCTTCAGCCGGCTCGGCGGTGGCGGCGAGGCGCTGGTCGCGGTGCTGCGGCTGGCGTTCTACCTGACCGCGTTCCTGATCGGCCTGTACGTCTACACCGCGCTGCGCGAGGGCCAGTCCTGGGAGCGGGTCTTCCGGCCGCTCTGCCTGTTCTGGCTGGGCATCGTGGCACTCGGCTGGTTCGGTGTGGTCGCACCCCGGCTGAGCGCGGTCAGCCCGCTCGAGGTCGTGCTGCCCGGCGGCCTGACCTCCAGTTCCTTCATCAACGACCTGGTGCACCTGCGCACCGCCGAGTTCAACGACCGTTCGCTCACCCCGGTCTACCGTCCGGCCGCGCCGTTCGCGTACACGAACACCTGGGGCAGCACCTGGGCCCTGCTGGTGCCGTGCGTCGCCGCGTACCTCTTCTCGGTGCGCGCCGGGCGGCTGCGGCCGGTGCTGCTCGCCTCCCTGGTGCTGTCGCTGCCGCCGGCGTTCCTCACCCTCAACCGCGGCATGTTCGTCAGCCTCGGCGCGGGCCTGGCCGTCCTGGCCCTGCGCGGGGTGGTCCGCCGGCAGTTCAAGGTCCTGGCCGCGCTGGTCGCCGGTGCCGCGCTGGTCGGGCTCACCACCGTGGTCATCCCGGTCGGCCGGCTGATCGCCGACCGCACCAGCAGCAGCGACACCACCGTCGACCGGCTCGGCCTCTACCAGCAGGCGCTGCTGCTGGCGCGGGAGGCGCCGCTGCTCGGTTACGGCGGTCCGGTCGACCTGGACACCACCACGGCCGCCGCGCCGGTCGGCACCCAGGGACAGTTCTGGCAGGTGCTGGTCTCGCACGGGATTCCGGCGCTGGTGGTGTTCCTCGGCTGGTTCCTGGTGGTGGCCCGCCGTTCCGGCCGCGCCGTCTCGCCGGCCGGGCAGTGGCTGGCCACCGTGCCGGTGATCGCCGCCGTGCAGGTGCCGTTCTACGGCCTGACCTTCCACAACCTTTCCGTGCTCTGGTACGCGGCCGGCCTCGCCATGGCGGCGGTCGACGGCCCGGTCCGGCGCCCGGCGGCGCTGCCGGTGCCCGCGCGGGTGCCGGCCGGAGCGGCCCGATGAGCGCCGGCGTCGCCGAGCGGCGGCAGAGCGCCCGCAGCGGGCTGATCGGCCTGGCCGGCGCCGCGGTGAGCGGCCTGTTCGGCTTCCTGCTGGCGGTCGTGGTGGCCCGCGGTTTCGGCCCGGCCGGCTCGGGTGCCATCTTCACGGCCATCGGCCTGCTCACCGTCGCCGGTGCGGTCTGCTGCCTGGGCGCCGACACCGGGCTGGTGTGGGCGCTGCCCCGGCGGCCTTCCCGCCCGGCCGGACTGCTCACCGTCGCGCTCGCCCCGGCGCTGACGGCCGCCCTGGTCGCGGCCGTCACCGGGTGGACGGTCGCGGACGACCTGGCCCGGGTGCTGCTGCCCGAGGCCGGCGACGGCACCCGGCTGGTGACCGTGGCGACGGTGGCCGTGCCCGCCGTGGTGGTGATGACGATCCTGCTCGCCGCGGTCCGCGCCACCCGGCCGATCGGGTCGTACGCCGCGGTCCAGTTCGCGCTGCTGCCGATCGGGCGGCCGGTACTGGTCGGCGCGGTGGCGCTGACCGCCGGCGGCGTGGTGCTGGCGATGGCCGGCTGGGTGCTGCCGGTGCTGCTGGCGATCGTCGTCTGCCTGTTCCTGCTCCGCCGGCCACTCGGCCTCGCGGCCGGCGGTGCGCTGCGCCCGGCCGCCGGCGACTGGCCGGCGTTCTGGTCGTACGCCCTGCCGCGGGCCGGCTCGGCCGCGATCGACCAGGGCAGCATGTGGGTCGGCGTCCTGCTGACCGCGGCCCTGGCCACCCAGGCCGACGCGGGGGTCTTCGGCGGCGTCGGCCGATATGTGCTGGCCGGCCAGCTCGCCCTGCAGGGGCTGCGGGTCGCGATCGCGCCGCAGCTGTCCCGGTTGCTCGGCGCCGGCCGGGCCGCCGAGGCGGCCGCGGTCCACCGCCAGACCACGGTGCTCGCGATCGCCCTGTCCTGGCCGGTCTATCTGCTGCTCGGCCTGTTCGCGCCGGCGTTCCTCGGCCTGTTCGGCGGCGAGTTCGTCGCCGGCACCGCCGCGATGACCGTGCTGGCCGTGGCCATGCTGGTCAACGTCGGGCTCGGCACCGTGCAGACGGTGCTGCTGATGAGCGGCCGCAGCCGTGCGCACCTGCTGGCCACCACCGCCGGGTTGTGCTGCACGCTGGCGGCCGGCTTCTGGTGGATCCCGGCCGGCGGGGTGACCGGCGCCGCGGCGGCCTGGGCGACCGGCATCGTGGTCGAGAACGTGCTGGCCGCCGTGGCCGCCCGCCGGGTCATCGGCGCCGCGGTGCTCAGCGGCGCGGCGGTGCGCACCGCCGCTGTCACCGCCGCCGGTGTGGGCCTGGCCGGGGCGATCGCGATCCTGCTCGCCGGGCGGGGCACGGCCGGGCTGTTCCTCGCGCTGGGCCTGCTGGCCGCGGCCGTCGCCGTGGCGCTGACCAGGCGCGGCGTCCGCGATCTGATCCGCAGGCAGGTCGCCCTGGTGCGGCCGCAGCCGCAGCAAGCTGGCGGGCCGGTCACCCCGGCCCCGGACAATCAGGGGGAAGTCGCGTGACGACACTACGGGACCGGGCCAACCAGTTCGCGCCGCACGCCTGGCGGGAGCGGGCGAAGCAGGGCCTGGTGCGGTACGGCGAACGGACCAGCGATCGCCGGTCGCTGCCCGACTTCCTCGTCATCGGGACGAAGCGCGGCGGCACCACGTCACTGTGGAACTACCTCGTCCAGCATCCGCTCGTGCCCCGGCTCTTTCCGGCCTGGAACACCAAGACCTCGCACTACTTCGAGGAGAACTGGCACCGGGGCGAGCAGTGGTACCGCTCGCACTTCCCGACCGACCGGCGCCGGCAGGCCCTGGAACGGCGGCACGGCGCCCCGCCCCGGGCCGGCGAGGCCGCGCCGCTCTACATGTTCCACCCGCTGGCGCCCGGCCGGGTGCACCAGCTCATGCCGCAGGTCCGCCTCATCACCCTGCTGCGCGACCCGGTCGAGCGCGCGTACTCGCACTGGAAGGAGCGCCGCACCGAGGGCAGGGAGCCGCTCGGTTTCGCCGAGGCGCTGGCCGCCGAGGCGGAGCGCACCGCGGGGGAGCGGGACCGGCTGATCGCCGACCCCGACCTGTTCAGCGAGCCGTACGACTGGCACACCTACCGGGCGCGCGGCCGCTACCTCGAGCACCTGGAACCGTGGCTCGGGCTGTTCCCGCGGGAGCAGATGCTGTTCTTGCCGAGCGAGACGCTCTACCGCGACCCGGCCGGCAGCTACGCCGAGGTGCTCCGGTTCCTCGGCCTGCCGCCGCACGACCTGGGCCGGTACGAGGTCTACAACGACCGCAAGTCGTCCCCGATGAACCCGGAAGTCCGGGCCGAACTCGTCGACTACTACCGGCCGCACAACGAGGCCCTGTCCCGCCGGCTCGGGATGAGCTTCGACTGGGCAGGCGCCGGATGAGCCGCACCGCGGAACCGGCGCTGGACGCCGGCGACCCACGCACCCGCACCGACGGTCTCGGCTGGGTGACCCGGGCGCTGTTCGCCGACCCGCGGCTGCGGGTCACGATCGGCCGCGCGGCCGGGCCCGGGGTGCTGTCCTGGGCGATCGTGCCCTCTGTGGAGCGGGCCCGGTTCCTGGTGCCGCTGGGCAACCGGCACGCCGCGGCCGGGTCGATGCTGGCATACAACGCGCTGCGGCCACCGGCGACCCGGGCCGTGCGCGCGGTGATCGGTGCGTTCGCCCGGGCGGGCGCGGTCGAGGCGCTGCCCTTCCCGACGCTGTCGGTGCTGGCGCCGCCGGAGGGCGCGCCGCACACGCCGATCGGCCATCTGCGGGCGGTGCTGGACGAGCCGTCCCTGATCGCGGCGATCGGGGTGCGTCCGCCCGACCCCAACCGCAAGCCCACGCTCCAGCTGTTCGGCGGCGACGGCCGCCCGGCCGGTTACGCGAAGATCGGCTGGAACCCGGCGACCCGCGACCTGGTGCGCGCCGAGTTCGCGGCGCTGCGCGCGCTGCCGGACGATCCGGGCGGCGCCTACCCGGTCCTGCCGCAACCCCGCTACCAGGGGGAGTGGGGCGACCAGGTGATCGGGGTGACCGCCCCGCTGCCCCCGGCGGTCCGCCGGCTGGCCGACCCGGACCGGCCGCGGGTGGCCGCGATGCTGGCGTTCGCGCGTCGTGGCGGCACACCCGGCGAGCGCCGGCCGCTGGCCGCGTCCCCGTTCATCGAGCGGCTGCGGGCCGAGGCGGCGACCGTCGACGGGCCGGAGGGCGCCGCCATCCGGTCGGCGGTGGACGGCCTGGCCGGCCGGGCCGGTGCCGTCGAGGCCGAGTTCGGTGACTGGCACGGCGACTGGGTCCCGTGGAATCTCGGTGAGCTGACCGGCCGCGACGGCACCCGCCTGGTGGCGTGGGACCTCGAGCACGGCGCGGCCGGTGTGCCGGTCGGGTTCGACCTGGCGCACCAGGCGTTCAACACGGCGCTGGTGGTCGGCGGGCAGTCCGCGGCCGAGGCGGCCGGCCGGGCCGGGGCCGCTCTGCTGCGGCACGGCGCCGAACTGGGCCTGGCACCAGGGGCTCCCGGACCGGTCCGGGACGCGTACCTCGCCGAGATGTGGCTCCGCACCCGCCGGATGGCCGCCGGCGGTGCCGGCTGGAACACCGATCTGCATCCCGCACTGTTGGAGGTGTTGCATCAACCGGGAAATTGATCGCAAGCACGGGGGTGAACACCGGCATTTCTCTGGGCCATTTCCTATATAAATGGTCTGCTAAATCGGAGATGGGCGTGGGCTGAAGTGCTCTTATTGAAGTCTCGGGCACGATCTTCGGCATCGATTCCGGCCATTCGAAGCGGACTCGAAAGTGTGAGAAATGCTATTGATGCCGATCGCTTCAGCGGTAACGGCGGCGAGTTAGGTTATCCGTGCCGTTCAATACAGGGCCGCCAATTACCTGTGTGGAGGAATACGTATGGCTGACCCACCGCTGCTTTTCGTCGCGTCCAGCGGCGGGCATCTCGCCCAGCTGCTGGCGCTCGAACCGTGGTATCGGGCGCGGGCGCGGCAGTGGGTCAGCTTCGACACCCCGGACGCCGTCTCGCTGCTGCGCGGCGAGACGGTGACCTGGGCGCACCACCCCACCACCCGCAACCTGACCAACCTGCTGCGCAACTTCGTGCTGGCCGCGCGGATGGTCCGCCGCAGCCGCACCGGCGCGCTGCTGACCACCGGCGCCGGCGTCGCCGTGCCGTTCGTCGTGATGGCCTGGCTGCTGCGCATCCCGACCGTCTACATCGAGGTGTACGACCGCATCGACACGCCGACGCTCACCGCCCGGCTGTGCCGCCCGCTGCTGTCCGCGATGCTCGTGCAGTGGGAGGAACAGCGGCGCTTCTACCCCGAGGCGACCGTGGTGGGCAAGCTCATTTGACATCATTCCCGTCCTGACTGCCCCCGTTCGAGAGGACTCTCGCTGAGGTCTTACGTCGCCTCCACAAGCAATCACGGAGAGCTCCTCCGCGAGCCCAGCGAAAGCTGGCCCGGAAGCTGGTCCCGGAACACGGTCACCGTGGACGGTGCCGCGCCGTCTGGCAGCGGCCGCGACCACACGATGTCCAAGGGTTCGGCCGGCAACGCCATGTTGTAGACCAGCCGGACACATTCGAACGTCCGGGCAAGCTCAGCGGCCTGCTCGGAGTTCGGGTAGAAGCGGTACTTGAACGCCCGCTTCATAAGCCCGGGCACAGTCCGCAGTTAGCTGGCCGACGAGCGAGCGTGACGCGCGGGTGAAGCCCGCCGTGACAGTGAATCGGCACTCCCGGACTCGCCCCGCAGCGATTCCGTTTCCTGCCCGGCCCGATGGCCGGGGCATCCACGGAGGGATTTGATGACAGCGGACGTCCTGGTTTCGGTGGGCACCGACGTGCACCGCTTCGACCGGCTGATGGACTGGATCGAGACCTGGTACGCGGCCCTGGCCGACCGCCCCTCGCTGCTCCTGCAGCACGGGCGCAGCCGGGCACCCGCCATCCCGGGCGCGGTGCCGTTCCTCGACCACGACGCGCTGGGTGCGGCCATGGCCGGTGCCCGCGTCGTGGTGACGCACGGCGGTCCGGCCAGCATCACCGAGGCGCGCCGGCACGGGCACCTCCCGGTGGTGGTCGCCCGCGATCCGGCGTACGGCGAGCATGTCGACGACCACCAGATGCTGTTCACCGCCCGGATGGCCGGCGCCGGCCTGATCCGGCTCTGCACCACCGCCGGCGAGCTCACCGACGCGCTCAGCGAGGGCCTGGCCCGGTCCGGTGCGGCCGGCGACCGGGGCACCGGTGACGCGGCCGAGGCCCGTGCCGCCGCCGTCGCCGCGGTCGGCCGGATCGTCGACGACCTGGTGGCGTCGCGCCGGCAGCGCGGATCGCGGTGGAGCCGATGAACGCGGTCACCGCCGTCATCCCCACCCGGGACCGGCCGGAACTGTTGCGCCGCGCGATCGACGCGGTGCTGGCGCAGGACCACCCGGCGGCCATCGAGGTCCTGGTGGTCTACGACCGGTCCGAGCCGGACGAGTCGCTCAACCGCGCCGGTGACCAGCGTTCCGTGCGGGTGCTCGTCAACGACCGCAGCCCCGGGCTGGCGGGCGCCCGCAACACCGGGATCCTGGCCGCCTCGGGCGACCTCATCGGCTTCTGCGACGACGACGACGAGTGGCTGCCTGGCCGGCTCAGTGCCCAGGTGGCGGCGCTGGAGAGCAGCGGCGCGCACTTCGCCTGCTGCGGCATCCGGGTGCGCTACGAGCAGGACGAGTTCGACCGGGTGCTCGACCTCGACACGGTCACCCTGCCGGCGCTGCTGCGCGACCGGATGACCGAGCTGCACCCGTCCACGTTCCTCATCCGGGCCGCGGCCCTGCGCGACGGCATCGGGCTGGTCGACGAGGAGATCCCGGGCAGCTACGCCGAGGACTACGAGTTCCTGCTGCGGGCCGCGCGGCACGCACCGCTGGTGAATGTCCGCGAACCGGGCACCCTGGTGCGCTGGCACCGCAGCTCGTACTTCGCCCAGCGCTGGCAGATGATCTCCGAGGCGCTGCGCTGGCTGCTCGACCGCTATCCCGAGTTCGCCGGCGAGCCGGCCGGGCTGGCCCGCGTCGCCGGTCAGATCGCCTTCGCCGAGGCGGCGCAGGGCCATTCCCGCGCTGCGGTGCACTGGGCCCGGCGCACGCTCGCCGGCAACCGCCGGGAACCCCGCGCGTACCTGGCCATGGCGGTTGCCTGCCGCCTGGTCCGGCCGGACACCATTGTCCGCACCCTGCACAAGCGCGGTCGCGGCATCTGAGCCGGGGCCTCGGAAAGGCCCCGTACCTCCGAGAGGTACGGGGCCTTCCGGCTTGGCTCAGTAGGCGCCGCTGGCCCGCAGCACCGCGGACCCGGTACGCATCAGGATGATCAGGTCGAGGGTCAGCGTCCAGTTCTCCACGTAGCGCAGGTCGAGCCGCATGGCCTCCTCCCACGGCAGGTCCGACCGGCCGGAGACCTGCCACAGGCCGGTCAGCCCGGGCCGGACCACGAGCCGGCGGCGCATGTCCGACGGGTACGCCGCCACCTCGGCCGGCAGCGGCGGCCGCGGCCCGACCAGCGACATCTCCCCGCGCAGCACGTTTACCAGCTGCGGCAGCTCGTCGAGGGAGTAGCGGCGCAGCACCCGGCCGACCCGGCTGATCCGCGGGTCCTGCCGCACCTTGAAGAGCACCCCGTCGTGCTCGTTGCGGGCGTGCAACCCGGCCAGCAGGTCTTCGGCGTCGCCCCGCATCGTGCGGAACTTGTAGATGCCGAACAGCTCGCCGTGCCGCCCGACCCGGGTCTGCCGGAACAGCACCGGGCCGGGCGCCTTCCGGTCCAGCTTGATGGCCAGCGCGCAGGCCGCCAGTACCGGCGCGAGCAGCAGCAGGCCGAGCCCGGCGCTCAGCCGGTCGAACAGGCCCTTGACCAGCCACCGCGGCCCGGTCAGCCGGGGATGTTCGACGTGCAGCATCGGCAGGCCGTCCACCGGCCGGATGGTGGTGCGGTCGCCGGCCACCTCGACCAGCGCGCTGGCCACCACCAGCTCGATCTCGTGCGCCTCGAGCTGCCAGCCGAGACGGCGCATGCGCGGGCCGTCCAGCTCGGGGCAGGCCAGCACGATCACGGTGTCGGCGCCGGCCCGGCGGGCCGTCTCGGCCGCCCGGTCGAGTCCCTCCACGACCGGCACGGTACGCAGCTGCGGCGGTAGCTCGTCGAACTGCGGCAGGCAGGCGGCCACCACTTCGAGGCCGTGGTACCGCTCGTGGCGCAGCTGGCCGGTGAGGCCGGCGACCGACGCGGCGTGGCCCACCACCAGCACCCGCCGCAGGCAGCGGCCGCGGGCCCAGGAGCGGTGCAGCAGGAACCGGTTGAGGTAGCGGCCGAGCAGGCCGAGCACGGTGGTCAGCGGAATCGTGATGGTGACGTAGCCGCGGGCGACTCCGGTGTCGGTCGCGTACGCCACGAAGGCGATGATCGCGGTCAGCGCGAGGGCGGCACGCAGCAGCCGCTGGTACTCCTCGTTGCCGACGTAGAGGAAGCGGGCGTCGTACGCGTGGTTGAGCATCAGCGCGGTCACCCAGACCAGCGGCAGTGCGCAGCTGATCAGCGCGTACGACCAGCCGTCGATGGCCAGGTCGCCGCCGAACCGGATCTGCATGGCGAGCAGCGCGGCAAGCAGCGAGACGACGACATCGGTGAGGATCACGGCGTAGAGATAATGTCGCTGCCACACCGGCCGCGTCGAGGTGACGGGGATGACCGGCATGGTGGTGAGCGCAGTGGTCGGCGAGTGGTTCATGGCCTTCTGGCGCCCTTTCGCTGGGTAGCACAGTGGACCGGGTGTTCCGCCCCGGTCGGTGCCGCCAAAGAAGGGCCGCCAAGCCACTCTGGACAGTGCGAGCCTACCAACTGCCGGTAAATCTCGCGTTACCCAAAGGTTCAGCCGCGTTTCCACACTCGTACATAGTCGACCTGGAAGTCCGCCGGCAGCCGGGTCGCCGCGTCCGGATCACCCAGCCAGCCGCCGACCTGGAAGTTCAGCCGGAGGTGGAACGGCCGGCTGAACGCCTTGTCGAACCACGGCGTGGTGGACCGGTCGCGCTGCCAGACCAGCTTGCCGTCGATGTACCAGCGCAGCACGCCGGGCTCCCACTCGGTGGTGTAGGTGTGGAAGCCGTCCGCCGGGTACCCGCTCGGGAACTCGTAGCGGTGGTCCTGCTTGACCGGCGTGTAGTCGAGGAAGATGGCCTGGGTCGCGGCCTTGTAGTACTTCGCGCCGCCGGGCAGCTCCATCACGTCGATCTCGCCCACGCCGCCGTCGTCCGGCCGCAGCCAGAAGGCCGGCCACAGGCCCGTCGAGTTGTCCGGCCCGGTCGGCGTCTTGGCCCGCACCTCGAACCGGCCGTAGGTGAAGGACGCGCGGCCCTGGGTGGTCAGGTAGGCGGTGGAGTAGTCGCGGGTCTCCTTGCCGCAGGTCTCGGTCTCCTTGCGGACCCGCAGCGTCACCATGCCGCCCTTGACGAAGACGTTGTCGCCGTCGGCGGTGATGCAGGCCAGATCGTAGTCGACCATGGTGTTGTCCTTGGCCTGCCACTTGGCCTTGTCGAGCTGGCTGCCGTCGAACTCGTCGGACCAGGTGAGCTGCCATCCGTCCGGTTTGGGCTGGGCGACGGTCGGGCTTGCCGTGACGGTCCGGGTCGGCGTGGCCGGGACCGACGGGGATGCGGACGAGGGCGCCGGCTTGGTGGTCGGGGTGACGACCGGGGCCGCGCTGCTCGGCGCCGGCTGGGCGCTGGTCGCGGACGGGCCGGGCTTCTCCGCGACGTCGCGGTAGGAGAGCACCAGCTGCGGGCGGATCGAGGTGTTCTTATTCTCCCGGGAGGCCCAGTAGACCCGGCTGGCCAGCCCGGTCTGCCGCACGGTGAAGGTGTACGTGCCGTTGGCCTGGACCGCCGCGGAGACGTCCCAGGTGTTGTAACCCTTGCTGACCGCGGCCGCGCTGCTCAGCGCGCCGCCCACGGACGCCCGGGCGGCGACCACGCCGGTGCCCGCCGCGGCGCCGCCCGCGTGCACGGTGGTCGCCGTGGCGAACTTGTCCCAGGAGAACAGCCGCATGGTGGCCGTGACGCCGGTGGCGCCGGCCGGCAGCCCCTCGACGTCGAAGCTCAGCACGGCGTCGCGCCACCCCTGCGGGTTGCCGTCACACACCGCCGGGCAGGTGGCGAGCGTCGTCTTGGCGCCGTTGTCGCCGTCCTGCAGCACCTGCGTCGTCGTGGTGTCGGTCGCGGCGGCGAAGGTCAGCTCGGCCTTGTCGTCCGCCAGCAACGGCAGCGCGGTCCCGAGCGCTGCCGTCACCGCGACCACGGTCACCAGTAGAACAATGTTGCGTCTGGTACGGCGCACGCGATCGATCCCCTTCAGTTCACCCGGAGTTCAGGACCTTACCGCCCGGCATTCCATGATCACCGTCCGGTGTGTACTCCTTAAGGTGAGGTTAATCATCCGGCGTCGGTGTGGCGTTGAGCGATTAACGTCGAGCCATGTTGACCCGACGCAGCATGCTTCGTCTGATCACCGTGGGCCCGGTGGCGACGGCGGTCGCCGGTCCCGCCGCGGCCGCCGCGGCCGCGCCCACGGCGTACCGGCTGGACCTCCCGGAACCCACCGGCCCGCACCCCATCGGCACCGTCGAGGTGCACCTCGTGGACCGGGGCCGCCCGGACCCGTGGGGGCTCGGCGACGTCCGCGAACTGATGGTCAGTATCTGGTACCCGGCGTCGCCGGTGGGGCCGCGGGCCCGGTACGCCCCGCCGCGGGCCGGCGCCGCTCTGGCCGACGAGGTCGCCACCGCCCTCGGTCTCCCGGCCGGTTCGATCGACTACCCCGGCACGGTCACCCACGCGCGAGCCGGCGCGCCCGCCGTGGGGCGGCACCCCGTGATCCTGTACTCGCCGGGAGGCGGCACCTCCCGGATCCTCGGCACCAACCACGTCGAGGATCTGGCCAGCCGCGGCTACGTCGTGGTGACCATCGACCACACCGGCGAGGCCCCCGTCGAGTTCCCCGGCGGCCGGGTCACGCCCGTCCAGCGCCCGACCGACTACCGCCAGGTGATCGGTGTCCGGGTCGACGACACCCGCTTCGTGCTGGGCCGCCTCAGCCGCCTCCCCCAGGCCCGCGCGATGGACCTGCGCCGGATCGGCATGTTCGGCTACAGCGCCGGCGGCTTCACCGCCGCGGAGACGATGCTGGTCGACCGCCGCATCGACGCCGGCGTCAACCTGGACGGCACGATGCAGTACGACTTCCCCGTCGGCGAACTCGGCGACTCCGCCCGGCTCGGGCTGAACCGGCCCTTCGTGCTCTTCGGCGCCGCGGGCCACGACCACCGGCCAGAACCGGGCAACCCGCTGAACGACCCGTCGTGGACCAGCTTCTGGGAGCACCAGCGAGCCTGGAAACTCGACCTGAGCATCCCGGACGGCACCCACGGCGCCTTCGCCGACTACCAGTTCTCGGTGCCCGCGATCGCCGCCGCCTTCGACCTGCCGCCCGCAACCGTCGCCGAGGTGCTCGGCACGGTCGACCCGGCCGGCAGCGTGCGAGCCCAGCGCGCGTACCTCGGCGCCTTCTTCGACCAGTTCCTCCGCGGCCGCCCCCAGCCCCTGCTGCGCGGCCCGTCGCCCCGCCATCCCGAGGTGGTGTTCACCCGCTGAACCGCAACCGGCTTCCGGATCTCAGCGCAGCGCCGCTGCCAGGTCGGCCGCGGCCTCGAAGGCTGGTGCCGCCCGGCTGGTCTGGTCCGCGTCGAGCGCGATGTGCTCCGCACGGGTCAGCATGTCCGTTGCGGTCCGCGGGTCGTTGAGCACCATCGCCAACTCGGCGCGGTACACCAGGACCTCCACGTGGGTGACGGGGTCGTCGTCGGCTCGCGGGCGGGCCAGCGCGCTGTCGAGGATGCGGGCGGCCTGGCGCGCGTCGCCCTTGGAGTCGGCCAGCACGGTGGCCGTCGCCAGCACTTTGGTCAGTCGTCCCTCGGAGCTGGGCGGTGCCGGCGCCGGCGTTGCGGCGGGGTTCTGGAAGACGCGGATCCAGTTGCCGCCGGGGTCGACGATGCTGAAGCCGCGCACCCCGTCGGCGTTCTTCCGGGGCCTCGGCCGGGTCATCCTCGGCATCCCGGAGACCAGGACCTTGCCGTACGCGGCCCGCATGCCGGCGGCGAAAGCCCGGTGCAGTCCCGCGATGTCCGGCGTGAGCACGATGCAGGAGCCGTAGGACTGCTCGGGGTCGAATCCGGCGATCTCGAAGAACTGCAGGTTCAGGTCCTCACGTTTCAGTCCCACGCAGGCGTAGGGCTTGCGCTGCTGGTACGTGGTGCTGAAGCCGAGAGCTCCGTAGAAGGTGACGATGTCGTCAATCGACGCGCAGGGCAGCAGGGGAACGGTCACCTCGTTGGTCATGGCTCTTTCCTAGGCGTCACGGACGGGTCGCCGCACATGGAAACAGCCGATCATCGCCTCGCGCCATCCGATCGGCCGATGCTGCCGGCGGGACGGACGAAGGGTCAGTGCGGGTTGCGCAGCGACATCGCCTTCTGCCGGCCGAACGCGGTGAAGAACTTGTCGCGGAACTCGTCCATCCGCCAGACCGGGGCGGTGGGGGACGGCTTCAGGCCGGCCTCCCAGTTCCAGCCGGCGATCCGGTCGAGCACCGCCTCGTCGTGGGCGATGATGGTGACCGGGATGTCGTGGCTGGCGCCGGTGCCGACGATGATGGGCAGCGGCTGGTGGTCGCCGAACATGACCAGGACCAGGTTCTCGTCGCCGTACTTCGCGGCCCAGGAGAGCAGGCTGTCGACCGAGTAACCGACCGATTTCGCGTACTCCTGCCGGGTTTTCTCGGGGTTGCCCCACAGCTTGGACCGGGACTCGCCGCGCTTGGCCATCGGGGCGAAGACGCGGCCGTCGCCGATCCGGTCCCAGTCGACCATGGCCGGGACCGGGGTCCACGGCTCGTGGCTCGAGGTGAGCGTGACCTCGGCCATCACCGGGCCGTGCGCCTTGCCGTAGACCTCGCGCTGGAAGGTCGCCAGCGTGTACTGGTCGGGCATCCGGGACCAGCCGAAGCGCGGGCCGCGGTAGCCCATGTTGCGCGAGTCGTACACCGTCTCGTAGCCGTAGAACGACGCCTCCGGCCAGGCCACCGTGTTGCCCGGCTCGACGCCGACGGTCTGCCAGCCGGCGTTCTGGAACGCCTTGGTGATGGTGAGCCGGTCGCTCGCGGTCACCTGGCGGTACCGCTGCTGGCTGTTGATCCACAGGCCGGACTGGAACGCCGCGTGCGCGAGCCAGCTGCCGCCGCCGAACGTGGACGAGGTCAGGAAGCCGCTCCTGGCGGTGAACCCGGCCGCGGCCAGCTTCTTCTCGTTCGCCGCCAGCACCGGGCCGACGACCGCGTTCATCTGCGGGTCCTCGATCGCGGTGCGGCCGTAGCTCTCCACCACGCCGATGATCACGTCTTTGCCCTGGAGCCCGGCGACCAGTTGGTTGGCCGGCACGTTCCGGAACGGGTCGTTGCGGGCCGCCTCGGCGAACCGGCGCTGGTCGCGCAGCGCCTCCGGAATCTGCTTGACGGTGGTCTTGAGCAGCACCGCCGCGGTGTCCGAGGCGACCGGGTTGTCGGGGAACAGCGTGACGCCGCTGAGCGACAGCGCGAGCCAGACCGCGCTGAGCCCGATCAGCGCGCGCCGGGCCGGGCCGGCGAACCGGACGGTGACCCGGGACAGCCGCCGCACCGCGAGCACGGCCAGCGTCACCACCACGACGCCGAGCACGATCACACCCACCACCGCGGCGTTGGCGGTGGCCCGGCCGTCGGTCTCGCTCAGCGCGTTGTAGCCGTCGCCGAGCAGCGGCCAGTCCAGGACCGGGTTGAACCGGCGGCCCAGCACCGTACGGAATCCCATGTTGAAGAGCTTGAGCACCGCCACGAAGCCGAGCCCCAGCCCGAACAGCCAGGTCATCGGCCGGCGCCAGCGGGGGGAGAGGGCGATCAGCACGGCGGCGCCGAGGATGCCCTCGAGCGGCACCCGCAGGAACGCGCCGGGCACCCAGGTGCCGGTCTTGACCCGGGCCACCGCGTCCGGCACCACCAGGACGAGGTAGACCAGGACGGCGGCGAGTGCGGTCAGCCCCCAGCCGGCGAACCGACGCCACCGGGGCCGGGCCGGCCGACTGATGACGGTTTCGGCGGGTCCACCCTCGGTGACGGCGAGGGGGGATCGGTCGATGAGCGTCAAAATCGGCAGTCCTCCGGGTCGAGGGCGGCGCGTGCCACCGCACTCTCATACGAGGCCCGGCCTCGGACGGTTCATCGATCGAAGTGATCCAGCCCCGGAAGCCCCCTAAAAGGGGAACTCGCGCCGGCTGTCCCGCATGGTGATCCACTGGAGTTCAGTGAAGTCCTCGTCGGCGAACTGGAGGCCGAACCGGCCCCAGCCGCTGTCCTTGAGGCCGCCGAACGGCATGTGCGGCTCGTCGTTGACCGTCTGGTCGTTGACGTGCACGATGCCGACCTCCAGGCGGCGGGCCAGGTCGAGGGCGCGGTACGGGTCGGCCGAGATGATCCCGGCGGTCAGCCCGTACCGGGACGCGTTGGCCCGCCGGATCGCCTCCTCCGGCCCGTCCACCGTCTCGAGCAGCGCCACCGGCCCGAACGTCTCCTCGGACGCGATCTCGGCGTCGGCCGGGATGTCGGTGAGCACGGTCGGCGGATAGCAGGGCGGCTGGGCCGTGCCGCCGGTCAGCAGCCGGGCGCCGAGCGACACCGCCTCGTCCACCCGGCGGCCGATCAGGCTCAGCGCCCACTCGTTGATCAGCGGGCCGACCACGGTGCCCGGGTCGCGCGGGTCGCCGACCGGCAGCCGGGACACCTTGGCGATGAAGCGTTCGGTGAACTCCTCGGCGACCGGCCGGTCGACCAGGATCCGGCGTACGCACATGCAGATCTCGCCCTGGTGCACGAAGGCGCCGTAGGTGGCCGCGTCGACCGCCAGGCCGAGGTCGGCGTCGGCCAGCACGATCAGCGCGTTGTGGCCGCTGAGCTGCAGCACCGGCCGTTTCAGGTAACGCGCCGCGAGCTCGGCGAGCCGCCGGCCGGTGACCGTCGAGCCGGTGAAGCTGATCCGCCGGACCAGGGGATGGGTGACGAGTTCTTCGGCGATCATGCCGGCGTCGCCGGGCGCGTGTGTGACGACGTTCAACGCCCCGGGCGGCAGCCCGGCCTCGGCGAACACCTCGGCCCACAGCGTGCCGCCGGTGATCGGCGACTCCTCGCTGGGCTTGAGCACCACGGTGTTGCCGAGCGCGAGCGGGCCCACCACGGCCCGCCCGGCCAGGCTCAGCGCCGCGTTCCAGGGCGCGATGGCGGCGACCACCCCGACCGGCCGGCGCACCGCGAGCGCGCGCGAGCCGGGCAGGTCGGTGGGCAGGATCTGGCCGGTCGGCGCGTGCGCCAGCCCGGCCGCCCCGCGCAGCATGGTGAGGCAGAAGTTGAACTGCACCCCGCCGAAGTACGGTCCGCAGCCGGTCTCGGCGGCCAGCAGGCCGAGCACCTCGTCGCGGCGCCGGGCGAGCGCGTCGGCGGCCCGGATGAACAGCACCTGCCGGTCGCTCGGCGGCAGCGCGGCCCAGCCCGGGAACGCGGCGTGCGCGGCCTCGATCGCCAGCCGGGCATCCTCGCCGTCGCCGGACGCGACCTCGGTGAGGGCCGCGCCGGTCCACGGGTCGTAGTTCGGATGGAACCGGCCGCTGATCGAGCCGACCCGCTCGCCGCCGATGGCGTGCAGCACCTTATCGATCATGACTGCATGCTATCGAGCGGGCCGTAACGAGTAGCCGACCGGTAGTAACCGGAACGGCAGCCGGTCGTCGGCGAGGCTCCACAGCCCGCGCGGCAGGAACAGCGCGAACGCGATGGCCACCGCGCCCAGGCCGATCAGGTACCAGGCGCCGAACTGGGCGAACCAGTCCTGCAGCAGGAAGAACAGCACCGCGCCCAGGATCGGCCCCTCGTACGTGCCGATCCCGCCGACCAGGACCATGAACAGCATGTAGGCCGACCACTGCACCCCGAAGATCGACTGCGGCTGGATGAACAGCGTGTTGGCCAGGGTGAGCGCACCGGCCGCGCCGCAGCCGAAGCCGGCCAGCACGAACAGCACGAACTTCAGCGGGCCGACCCGGACCCCGAGCGAGGCGGCGGCCTCCTCGTCGTCGCGGATCGCCTGGATGGCCGCGCCGCTGCGCCGGCGCAGCAGCAGGAAGACCAGGAGCAGCAGGAGGAGGGTGAAGGCCAAGGTCAACCAATAGGTGTACGCGCGGCGCCAGTCCGGTGCGAACGCGTTGAGGCCGCGCAGCGACACGCCGGTGCCGCCGCCGAGGTCCTCGTCCAGCGCGATGAGCAGGGCCAGCGCCTCGGCGACGACCCAGGTGCCGACCGCGAACTGGCCACCGCGCAGCCGCAGCAGCAGCGGGGCCAGCGCCACCGCCAGCACGGCCGAGGCGATCGAGGCCAGCACCACGGCCAGATAGGGGTGCACGTCGCGCTGGGCCAGGAACACCGTCCCGTACGCGCCGAACCCGATGAACGCCTGCTGGCCCACGGAGACCAGCCCGCCGTAGCCGGCCAGCACGTTCCACATCACGGCCATGATGATCAGCGTGCACAGCGTGGTGAGCTGCTGCACCACGTCGGTCCGGAAGAGAAAAGGCACGGCAAAAAGCGCGATTCCGAACGCGACCAGCCCGGTCGACGCCACCCGGGTGGCCCGCCCCGAACGCTGCACGGTCCACTGATCCGTCATGCGGTGCGTCCTTCCCGGCGGTAGCTGAACAGAGACCGGCCGCGCGGGCTGGCCAGCACGATGAGGAAGACCAGGTGGCCGGCCAGGATCGAGTACTGCGGGTCGATGGTGGCGCCGATGGTCTGCGCCACGCCCAGCACCATGCCGCCCCAGAGCGTGCCCCACAGCGAGCCCAGGCCGCCGATCACCACCGCCTCGAACGCGAAGATCAGCTGGGTCGGGCCGCTGGACGCGTCGAAGGTGGACCGGATCGCCAGGAACACCCCGGCCAGGGTCGCGGTGGCCACGGCGATCGCGGTGGCCCGGGCGTACACCGACTGGGCCGGCACGCCGACCAGCGCGGCGGTGTCCGCGTCCTGCGCGGTGGCCCGCATCTCCCGGCCGAACGCGGTGCGGCGCAGGGCCAGCTGCAGGCCGCCGAGCACCAGCACGGCCACCGCGAGGATCAGCACGCCCAGGTACGAGACCGAGAGCTGGTCGGTGATCCGCCAGCTGCCGGTGGCGATCCCGCCGGCCGCGCCGCCGAGCGAGCGCACGTCCGGCGAGTAGCCCTCCAGCAGCGCGTTCTGGATGACGATGGCCAGCCCGAACGTGGTCAGCAGCGGGGTCAGCGCGCCGCCGCGCAGGCTGCGGGCCAGCACCGTCCGGTGCAGCAGATAGCCGACCACGAGCATGGCCGGCAGGGCCGGCACCAGCGCCCAGAACGGGGACAGGCCGGCCTGCGTGCTCAGCGTCCACACCAGGAACGCACCGAGCACGGCCAGGTCGCCGTGCGCCAGGTTGATGATCCGCATAACCCCGAAGATCAGCGAGAGGCCGCAGGCGAACAGCGCGTACAGGCCGCCTAGGAAGATGCCCTGCAGGATGGCGTTCAGCAGGTTCACGACGGCCTCGCAAACCCGAAGTAGGCGGTGACCACCTCGTCGCGGGTCACCGCCGCGGTCTTGCGGTCCAGCACGATGCTGCCCTCCAGCAGGCAGATCACCCGGTCGGCGACGGCCAGGGCCCGGTTCAGGTCCTGTTCCACCAGCAGCACGGTGGCGTCGCGGTCGCGGAGCACGGTCAGGTTGGCGTACACCTCGTCGACGGCCTTGGGGGACAGGCCCAGCGAGACCTCGTCGATGAGCAGCAGCCGCGGGTTGGTCATCAGCGCCCGGGCGATCGCGGTGGCCTGCTGCTGGCCGCCGGAGAGCCGGGCCGCGAGCCGGCCGCGCAACGGGCGCAGCACCGGGAACGCGTCCAGCACGGTCTCGAGATTCCACGGGCCGGGCCGGGCGCGGCGGCCGGCGACCAGCAGGTTCTCCTCGACCGTCAGCTCGCCGAACAGCTTGCGGCCCTCGGGGACCAGGGCGATGCCGCGGCGCACCCGCTCGTGCGCCGGCACCCCGGCCAGGTCGGCTCCGTCGTACGAGACCATGCCCTCGGCCGGCGGATGTGCCCCCGCGACCGTGCGCAGCAGCGTGGTCTTGCCGGCGCCGTTGGCGCCGATCAGCGCCACCACCTCGCCCTCGGCCACCGCGAACGAGACGCCGCGCACGGCGTGCAGCAGGCCGTGCCGGGAACCGAGGCCGTCCACCGCGAGCAGGCTCATCCGGTTGCCTTTCCGAGGTACGCGTCGATCACGACGGCGTCGCCGAGCACCGCCTGCGGTTCCCCGTCGGCGATCACCCGGCCGGTGTCCATGCAGACCAGCCGCTCCACCACCTGCACCAGGACGTGCACGATGTGCTCGATCCAGACGATCGCGGTGCCGCCGGCCCGGACCTGCTTGATCGCGGTGACCAACTCGGCCGCCTCGGCGTCGGTGAGGCCCGCCCCGATCTCGTCGAGCAGCACCACGTCCGGGCCGGTGGCCAGGCAGCGGGCCAGTTCCAGGCGCTTGCGGTGCAGCAGGCCGAGGCTCTCGGCACGGCGGTTGGCCAGCCCGGCCAGCCCGCATTCGTCGAGCACCTCGATGCAGCGCCGGTGCGCCGCGGCGCCGGACAGCCCGGCGCCGTATGCCGCCGCGACCACCACGTTCTCCAGCACGGTCATCCCGCCGAACGGGCGCGGCACCTGGAACGCCCGGCCCACGCCCATCCGGCAGCGCTGGTCGGGCCGGGTGCGGGTGATGTCGCGCCCGCGGAACGACACCGTCCCGGCCGACGGGCGCACCGCGCCGGCCAGGACGTTGAGCAGCGTCGTCTTTCCGGCCCCGTTCGGGCCGACGATGCCGACCGCCTCGCCCGCGGAGACCGTGAAGTCGACACCCTGCAACACCTGCAGGTCGCCGTAGCGCATGCCGAGCCCGCGGCCGTCCAGAATGACCGTCATCGGTACGGCAGCAGTTTCGCGGCGACCGGCACGTTGGGGTCGGAGGAGTTCTCCACCTGGACGAACTCGACCTGGTAGCGGCTGTCCGTCGACTTGATCCACTGGCCGCCGAGGATCGGCGCGGTCACCACGTTGGCGTTCGGGCCCTTGCCGAACTCCAGCTTGCCGACCGGGGTGTCGATGCTCAGCGACCCGATCGCCTTGGCCACGCCCGCCTTGTCCTTGGGGTCGGCGACGGCCTGGAACGCCGCGGCGGCCACGTCGAACAGCGCGAGGCTCGGCCCGAGCTGCTGGTTCCACTGCTTGCCGGCGGCCTGGTAGCCGTCGCCGAGCGCCTTGCTGTCGACGCCGGTCAGCGACGACTTGTACGGCCACCACGGCGCCCAGTAGGCACCGCCCGCGATGTTCAGGCCGATCGGACCGAGCGCCTCGATCTGCGACGGGAACAGCCCGGTCTTGGCAACCTGGCAGATCTTCGGCTGATATCCCTGCTGGGCGGCCTGCCGCCAGAACGTGGCGAAGTCCGGCGGGATCGGGAAGGTATTGAAGATCTCGCAGTTCTCCCGCTTGAACAGGGCGATCTGCGCCGAGTAGTCGTTGGTGCCGCTGGTGTAGGCGCCCGGGTCCACGATGGTGTAGCCGGACTTGGTCAGCAGCGGGCCGAGCGCGGCCCGGATGGCGTTGCCGTCCGAGTCGTTCGGCCACATGACACCGACCTTCTTGTTCGTCGGCACCTGCGGCCACTCGTGGGTGTACATGTTGTGGAACTGCTCGACGCCGAAGCAGAAGTGGTAGGTGAACTTGTAGGCGTTCTTCTCCTCCGGCTTGGCGCCGCGGCCGAAGTACCAGGCCTGCCAGGGCACCACGGTGGAGACGCACGGCACGCCGGCCGCCTCGCACGCGTCGGAGACCGGGTTGACCGTCTCGGGGGTGGACGTGGTGAGCATCAGGTCGACCGCGTCGCCGTTGATCAGGTCGTTGGCGACCTGCGCGGAGCGCTGCGGGTTGGACTGGCTGTCCCGGTCGAGGATCTGCACCTCGTACTGGGTGCCGCCGATCGAGAGCCCACCGGCGAGTGCCTTCTTGGCCAGATCCAGGACGTAGGCGTCGGGTTCGCCGAAGCCGGCCGCGGCACCGGTCCGCGGGCTGACGAAGCCGATCTTGAGGACGGGTTTGCTGGTGTTGCCGGAACTCTCCTCGCTGCCCAGGCCGCCGCACGCGGTCAGCAGCGGCGCGGTGGCGGTCAGGGAGATGCCGATGCCGGTCGCGCGGAGCAGGTCGCGCCGGGTGATGCCCGATTGGCTGACATTCATGGGAAGCCTCCTGGCGAGGACTGGTGCCGAGGAAGGTAGGAGTCGCCTCTCGGGGCCGTCAACGGCTTGTTCGAATATCCGGAACTCGTGTTGATAGAGTGCGACACCATGGCCGACGCATCCGGGTCCTTCTCCCAGTCCCTCGAGCGTGGGCTGCGGATTCTCACCGAGTTCGCGGAGAACGGGCCGGTGCTGGGCATCGCCGAGCTGTCCCGCGCGGTCGACCTCAACCGCAGCACCACCCACCGCTACGTGGCCACGCTGACCGCGCTCGGCTTCCTCCAGCAGGACCCGGACACCCGCAAGTACTCGCTCGGCCCGCGGGTGGTCGACCTCGGGTTCGCCGCGATCAGCTCGATGGAGATCACCGGGGTGGCCGCCGGATACCTCCAGGTGCTCTCCGACGAGACCGGATGCGCGGCCAGCATGGCGGTGCTCGACGGCGCCGACATCGTCTACGTCGAGCGGCGCCGCAGCCGGCGCACCGCGGGCCTGGCCGTCGACCTCAACCTGCACGTCGGGTCCCGGCTGCCGGCCTACTGCACGTCGATGGGCAAGGTGCTGCTGGCCTACCGCGACCCGGTGGCGCTGCGCCCGCTGCTCGACCGGATGGACCTGGCCCGCCGCGGCCCCAAGACCATCACGGTGCGGGAACAGCTGGTCACCGCGCTGGCCAAGGTGCGCCAGGCCGGCGTCGCGGTGAACGACGAGGAACTCGCCCCCGGGCTGCGCTCGATCGCCGCCCCGGTGCGCGACCGCTCCGGCCAGGTGGTCGCCGCGATCAACGTGGCCGTCCACCTGACCACCTGGACCACCTCGGTCGAGTCGGTGATCAGCCGGCTGTCCGGGCCGCTGCTGCGGTGCGCCGCGGACATCTCGCACCAGCTGGGATATCGACCCCGGTCCTGATGTTCGAACTGTTGAAACAGCGTGTTGATTGCTGGGAAATCTCGGCCTAGGTTGGGCGCACCCCGCCCGACGCTCGGAGGCCCTGATGGCTCTTCTCGACAGCAACCGCTGGCACGACCTGATCTTCGACGGTGGCTCCTGGCGGCCCGGCAGCGGCGCGTCCATCGACGTGATCGAACCGGCCACCGGCGAGGCCCTGGGCCAGGTCACCCTGGCCACCCCCGACGACGTGACCCGCGCCGCCAAGGTGGCCGCCGAGGCGCAGCGGGAGTGGGCCGCGGCGCCGCACTTCCACCGGGCCGCGGTGCTGCGCAGGGCCGCCGCGCTCTGGGCCGAGCATGCCGAGGAGATCTCCTGGTGGAACATCCGCGAGGTCGGCGCGATCCCCGGGATGGCCGGGTTCGCGGTGCACGTGGCCGAGCAGGAGTGCTGGGAGGCGGCGGCGCTGCCCAGCCGCCCGTACGGCGAACTGGTGCCCTCCGGCGACCCCCGGCTGTCGATGACCCGCCGCTACCCGGCCGGGGTGGTCGGCGTGATCGCACCGTTCAACGTGCCGATCATCCTGGCCATCCGCTCGGTCGCGCCGGCACTGGCGCTCGGCAACGCCGTACTGCTCAAGCCCGATCCCCGGACGGCGGTGACCGGCGGTCTGGTGCTGGCCCGCATCTTCCAGGAGGCCGGCCTGCCGGACGGGCTGCTCCAGGTGCTGCCCGGTGCCGCCGACGTGGGCGAGGCCATGGTCTCCGACCCGCGGGTGCCGGTCATCTCGTTCACCGGTTCCACCGAGGCCGGCCGCCGGGTCGGCGCGCTGGCCGGCAGCCACCTCAAGCGGGCCCACCTCGAGCTGGGCGGCAACTCGGCGCTGATCGTGCTGGACGACGCCGACCTGGACGCCGCGGTCGGGCTGGCCGCCTGGGGCAGCTGGTTCCACCAGGGACAGATCTGCATGACCACCGGCCGGCACCTGGTGCACGAGCGCATCTACGACGAGTTCGTCGAGCGGCTGGCGGACAAGGCGGCCAAGCTGCCGGTCGGCGACCCGGCCCGGGAGCAGGTAGCGCTCGGCCCGATCATCGACGAGGGCCAGCGCGACAAGATCCACGACATCGTCACGGCCAGCGTCGGCGACGGCGTGCGGCTGGCCGCCGGCGGCGAGTTCGACCGGCTGTTCTACCGGCCCACCGTGCTGGCCGGGGTCGGCGCCACCACGCCGGCGTTCGCCCGCGAGATCTTCGGCCCGGTCGCCCCGGTGGCCCGCTTCGGCACCGTCGACGAGGCGGTTGCGCTGGCCACCACCAGCGAGTACGGCCTGTCCCTGGGCATCGTCACCCGGGACGCGATGCGCGGCGTCGAACTGGCCGACCGCATCCCCACCGGCATCGTGCACATCAACGACCAGACCGTGAACGACGAGGCGAACGCCCCGTTCGGCGGCACCGGCGCCTCGGGCACCGGCTCCCGCTTCGGCGGCGCACAGGCCAACATCGAGGCGTTCACCGAGACCCGCTGGGTGACCGTCCGCAGCCAGGCCGCGACCTACCCGTTCTGAGAGGCGCGCAGCGCGGCCCGGGAGCTGATGTCGGCCTGGCGGGTAGGTTCGGGGATCCGGAAACCGGCGCTCAGGCGTACCGCCAGATCGGTGCAGTCGGCTAGGGCGATGCGGTGGCCGGCGGACACGAAGACCGGCTTGGTGTGGTCGCGGGTGCGCACCCGGCGGCCCACGACCTCGCCCCGGTCGGTCAGGTCGGACCAGGCGCCGCGGTGTGCGGCCGGCTCCGGGCCGGTGCCCACGAATGCGGTCTTGGCCACGCCGAACGCCGGCACGTCGAGCAGCACGCCGAGGTGGCAGGCCAGGCCGAAGCGGCGCGGGTGGGCCACCCCGTAACCGTCGCAGATGAGCAGGGGCGGTGGCTGGCTGAGCCGGTCGATCGCGGCCAGCAGCAACGGGACCTCCCGGAAGGCGAGCAGGCCCGGTACGTACGGGAAAGTGACCTCGCCGGCCGCCGTGGCGACCTCGAGCACCGCCCGGCTGGACACCTCGACCAGCACCGCGGCGGCCACCGCGCGGTCCGAGCCGGTGTCGTAGGTGACGTCCAGGCCGACCACGGTCCCGGGCAGCGGGCCGCGGCCGGCCGGCAGCACCAGCCGGGTGCGCAACTCGTCCTGCACCCGCTCGGCCTCGTCCGGTCGCATGGCGGACAGGGTAGCCATCCCGCCCGCGGGAGAGGGCAACTGGTATGAGCCGAAAGCATCGATATATGTCACTTGATGGTTAGAGTCGCGTGGCAGGGACCCCACCCGAGGTTCCCCCACCTCAGGAGGCAACATGCTTCTACGACGCTGGGCCGCGGCGTTCATTGCCGTCGCCGCCCTCGCCGGAGTGCAGGTCGCGAGCGCCACCCCCGCCTCGGCCGCACCGCGCATCCTGTACTACGACGCGAGCCAGGCTCAGGAATTCCAGGCCGCGGTCGCCCAGGGCGCGCAGATCTGGAACAGCCGGGCCACCAACGTCCAGCTCCAGCCGGTGCCGGCCGGTCGCACCCCCAACATCCGGGTGTACGCGGACAACGGCTGGCCGCGGGCGCAGACCACGTCGCTCGGCAACGGCCGCTGGTACATGGGCCGCCAGGCAGTCAACCAGGGTTACTACGTGCCGCGGATCGCCGCCCACGAGTTCGGTCACCTGCTCGGCCTGCCGGACCGCCGTACCGGTCTGTGCGCCGACCTGATGTCCGGCAGCAGCGCGCCGGTGTCCTGCCAGAACGCGTACCCGAACGCCACCGAGACCAACACGGTGAACCGCAACTTCGCCAGCGCCGCGACGGCCGCGCCGACCACCTACGTGTGGCAGCCGTCGCTGGTCGCGCCGTAGGACTTTCCGGTCAAGAGGGGGTGGATCGCCGTCGCGCTCTGGGGCGCGGCGGCGATCACCTCCCCCCGCTGATCGCCCAGTACGGCGCCGGCGTCACCACCGCGCAGATCGGGCGCACCGGCAGCCCCGGCGACCGGGCCGTCAAGCCGGACCGGCGGCTGCTCATCGACCTGCTGGTGAGCGGGGCCGTGCAACCGTCGACAGTGTCTTGACCGGGCGCCGGCGCGCCGCGGCGACCGCCGTGCCGACGATCGCGCCGAGGGTGGCCAGGGCCATGTCCCGGTGCGCGTCCCACATGTCGCCCTGCTGGCCGTTGTAGGCCTCGGCCGCGCCGGCGCCCAGCGTCATCGCGATCGCCCATTCGAACAGTTCGTAGAACGCGCTGGTGGACAGCACGATCTCGACCGCGGCGAGGGCCGCCGGGCGGGTCCGCCAGCCGCGCCAGTCGCACAGGGCGCGGAAGATCACCGGACCGAAGACCAGGCCGTACGCGAGGTGCACGAGCCGGTCGAAGTGGTTGCGCTGCCAGCCGAACATCTCGGACAGGCGGAACCCGAACACCGCGCCGGTCCAGTCGTCGTAGGGCACGAACGAGTAGATCCAGCGTGCCGCGATCGTGTGCAACGTCAGGAACACGACAATCAGGAGGAACGACGAATAGGGCAGCGGCCGGCGCCGCTGCAGGACGAGCAGCGCGACCACGCCCACGGCGGTGAGCGAATGGTGCAACGCCTGCTCCACCGGGTACTCCGGGCGCACCCACGTAGCGGCCATCACCAGCAGGAACGCGAGCAGCGTCCGGCGGTGCGCCCGCGGCAGCCAACTGTCCATCCGCCGTATTCAACGCAGCCCTGATCACAGCGCCGTCGCGGTGGCGTCTCGGGTGTGCTCCGGCGTGTTTGTGAAGAATTTCCTCGCCGAGCGGCCGCGATTTCTTGTACCGCCGTGTGATCATGCTCCGCATACGTCGACCGAGGCGGTGGAGGAGTTCCGGTGGGCATGACGTCGCTGGTGTCCGCGGTGCGGTCACAGGTGCTGGGACTGGTCGCGCGCCGGTTCAACGGGGGAGCGGGACCGTACGCCGGCCTGTCGCTCCTGCCTGACAAGATCCTCTTGCCGTTGCACCGGACCGGCCTCGACCCGGTGCCGGAGATGGACCAGCGCCTGGCCGAGCAGCCGGTGAGCCGGATGCCGCTGCCCTTCGGGATGCGGGCCTGGCTGGTCGCCGGCTACGAGCCGGTCCGGCAGGTGCTGGGCAGCGTGGACGGCTACAGCAACGACTTCGGCAAGTTCGCCGGCCGGGTCGGCATCAACGTGGCGGTCGAGCCGGGCGGACTCGGGTTCGCCGACCCGCCGGTGCACACCCGGCTGCGCAAGATGCTCACCCCGGAGTTCACCATGCGGCGGCTGGCCCGGCTGCAGCCGCGGATCGAGGCGATCGTCGGCGGCCGGCTGGACGCGATGGCCCAGGCCGGCGGCACCGCCGACCTGTGGCACGACTTCGCGCTGCCGATCCCCGCACTGACCATCTGCGAGCTGCTCGGCGTCCCGTACGCCGACCGCGACTACTTCCAGAAGCTGAGCACCGCCCGGTTCGACCTGGCCGAGGGCGGCGGCCCGGCGCTGGACGCGGTCGGCGAGTCGCTCGACTACCTGGGCGGGCTGATCGAGCAGCAGCGCCGCGAGCCGGGCGACGGGCTGCTCGGGTCGCTGATCCGGGCGCACGGCAGCGACATCGACGACCGGGAGCTGGCCGGGCTGGCCGACGGGGTGCTGACCGGCGGCCTGGAGACCAGCGCCAGCATGCTGGCCCTCGGCGCGCTGCTGCTGATGACCGACGAGAGCCTGGGCGCCCGGATGCGGGCCGGCGACGGCGTCGACAGGATGGTCGAGGAGCTGCTGCGCTACCTGACCGTGGTGCAGGTGGCGTTCCCCCGGGTGGCGGTCCGCGACGTCCGGGTGGGCGACGCCGACATCCGGGCCGGCGACGTGGTGATCTGCTCGCTGAGCGGCGCCGACCGGGACAGCCCGATGGGCGTCCGGCCGCACCGGGTCGACCCGGACCGGGCGGCGGCCCGCTCGCACATGGCGTTCGGCTACGGCATCCACCGCTGCATCGGCGCGGAACTGGCCCGGATGGAGCTGCGCACCGCGTACCCGGCCCTGGTCCGGCGGTTCCCGGCGATGCGGCCCGCGGTGCCGCCGGCCGAGCTCAACTTCCGCCGGGCCTCGATCGTGTTCGGCCTGGACGCGCTTCCCGTCGAGCTGGGCGAATAGGCCGAGCCGCCCGGCAGAAACCGGGCGGCTCGATTCGCTACTTGCTGATGCGTACGTTGAAAATGGGGTTTTTGGCGAGGTTGCGGAAGGCGGCCAGGCTGGACGGCGAGCTGTCGATGCTGATGTCCCGGTCGCCGAACAGGTCCTTCTTGGTGTCGAAGTAGACGATCGCCTTGACCGCCGGGCGCTTGGCCAGCTCGGGCAGCACGCTGTTGAACTGCGCCGCCTTGTCGACGACCTGTCCGACCCGGTGGTAGGCGCCCCACTCGGCCACCATCAGCGGCTTGCCCGGGTGCTTGGTGGTCGCCCAGCTGTAGAACGCCTCGCCGCCCTTGGCCCGCCGGTCCAGCAGGTCACCGAACAGGCCGTGGTGGTAGTAGCCCGGCTCGGCGCTGACGTACGAGTCCAGGCCGATCCAGTCCACCACGTCGTTGCCCGGGTAGAGGTCCTTCCACCAGCTCCGGCCCATCCACTTCTCGTTGCCCATGTAGGCCATGACGCTCACCGCGTTGGTGACGCCCTGGGCGCGCAGCCGCTTGGTGACGTAGCGGTACGAGGCGGCGAAGTCCTTGGCCGTCATGCCGGAACCGGCCTCCGGGCGTACGTCGTCCTCGGGCTCGTGGTTGAGCACCAGGAAGAACTTCTCCGGGAAGGTGGCCTTCACCCGGGCGGCGAACGCGTCGATCCGCGCGTTGTGCTTGCCGGCCGCGACGGCGGCCCAGGTCGTGCCGTACTCGACCCGCCAGTTCAGCAGCAGCACGCGCGGCTTGGCCGGGTCCCGGGTCATCGCGATCTCGGCGGCGGTCGGGAACTTCTCGTCGCCCTTGTGGTAGGTGTGGAAGATCGTCGCCGTCCGGCCGCTGAGCTGCTCCCAGTTGCGGTGCTCCAGGTCGCGCGGCTTGCCGGTGAAGCCACCCGCCGCGACCCCCCACAGCACGTTGCAGGTCGGAACCAGCTTGGCGCCGGTGACGCAGGCCCGCTTGGCCGGAGCCGTCGGGGCGGTGGCGGCGTGGGCCGCCATCGGACCGGCGAGTGCGACGCCGACGCCGGCGACCAGGGCGGCCAGCGAAGTCACGGACTTGCGAAACATGAGCGATCTCCCCCGCGTTGTCCGGCCGTGTTGTCGGCCGGGCATGGGAAGAGATTCCGGGGCCGGCGGTGCACGCCCGGTGCCCGCGCGGGTGCGTCCCGGTTGCGGTGCGAAGACCCCTGGTCGATCGGGTCCTGCGATCGGCGGGGGAGGGTTCCGGTTGAGTGTTCCGGTCCCTCTCTCCGGCGTTTCCCGCCCGCGCCTCCGGGGTTCCGGCGCAGCGGCGGCCGGTCAGCCCAGGCCGAACACGTGGCCCAGGCCGGTCACCTCGACGGCCTTGCGGACCGGCGGGGACGGCTCGGCCAGGGTCAGTGTGACCCCGTGCGCGGCGGCGCTGTTGCGGGCGCTCACCAGGGCGCCCAGGCCGTACGAGTCGATGAAGTCGAGGCGGCTGACGTCCACCCGCAGGTAACGGCAGCCGCCGGCGCCGGCCGTGGCGGCCAGGCTGTCGCGCACCTCGTCGGCGCGGTCGATGTCGAGCTCACCGGACAGCGCGGCGACCACCAGGCCGTCCGGGTCGGCTGGCTCGTACGAGATGGTGGGGTCGTTCGCCATTGCAGGAATGCTACCCGCGCCCTGATCAAGTGACACTTCCCGCGACGCGGCGAAAGTGGCGCGGGGCGGATGACCGCGCCGGCGGACCGATCCGGTATGGTCGTGGCAACGCGGACGTAGCGCAGCTGGTAGCGCATCACCTTGCCAAGGTGAGGGTCGCGGGTTCGAATCCCGTCGTCCGCTCTTTGACTCCCCTCGGAGGACGCACGGTGCGCACCCCACTCACCGAGCTGCTCGGCATCAACCACCCGATCGTGGGCTTCAACCGTTCCCCCGGCGTGGTCGCCGCGGTCACCAACGCCGGCGGTATCGGCGTGCTGGCCGCGTCCATGTACACCCCGGCGGAACTCGACGCCCAGCTCACCTGGATCGAGGAGCAGGTCGGCGGCCGCCCGTACGGCGTGGATCTGCTGGTGCCGGAGAAGTTCGCCCCCGGCGACCCGGACGACCTGATCGCCAGCCTGCGCGCCCAGATCCCGGCCGAGCACCTGGCGTTCGTCCGCGACCTGCTGGCGAAATACGACATCCCGCCGGCCCCCGGCGCGGTGCTGCACGACGAGATCCTCGCCGCCTTCAACCCGGCCGGCGCCGCGGAACTGCTCGACGTCGCGTTCCAGCACCGCATCTCGCTGGTGGCGAACGCGCTCGGCACCCCACCGCCCGACCTGGTGGCGCGCGGCAAGGCGGCCGGCGTGGTGGTGGCGGCCCTGGTCGGCCAGGCGAAACACGCCCAGCGCCAGATCGAGGCCGGCGTCGACCTGCTGATCGCCCAGGGCACCGAGGCGGGCGGCCACACCGGCACGATCGCCACCATGGTGCTCACCCCCGAGATCGTCGACCTGGCCGGCGACCGCCCGGTGCTGGCCGCCGGCGGCATCGCCACCGGCCGCCAGATGGCCGCCGCCCTGGCCCTGGGCGCCGCCGGCGTGTGGTGCGGCTCGGTGTGGCTGTCCAGCGCCGAAGACATCGCCAACCAGGCCATCAAGCAGAAGTTCCTGTCCGCCACCAGCAACGACACGCTCCGCTCACCGACCCGCACCGGCAAGCCGGCCCGCCAGCTGCGCAGCGCCTGGCACGACGAGTGGGCCGCCACCGGCAGCCCCGGCCCGCTGCCCATGCCGCTGCAGCCCATGCTGGTCGACGAGGCCTGGCAACGCATCGACGCGGCGGCCGAGGCGGGCCACCCGGGCGGCGTGGCCCTGGAGTCGTTCTTCGTGGGCCAGGTGGTCGGCTCATTCCAGAACATCCGCCCGGCAGGCGACATCACCCGGGAAATGGCCGCCGACTGCGAACGCACGATCCGAGCGCTGGCCGGCGGCCTCGGGCCCACATGATCGACCCGCGGACGCCGGTGATCGTCGGCGTGGGGCAGGCCGCGGAGCGGCTCGACGACCCCGGGTACCTGCGCCGGTCCGCCGTCGAGCTGGCGGCTGCGGCGGCCCGGGAGGCGCTGGCCGACACCGGGGGTGATCCGGGTGCGGTGGCGGCCGCGGTGGGGACTGTCGCGGGCGTGCGGCAGTTCGAGATCTCGGTGCCGGGGGCCGAGGTGCCGCTGGGGCGGTCCGACAACTTTCCGCGTTCGGTGGCCGGGCGGATCGGTGCCCGGCCCGGGCGGGCGGTGCTCGAGGTGACCGGCGGGCAGGCGCCGCAGCATCTGGTCAACGAGTTCGCGGCGGCGATCGCGGCGGGGGAGTGCGGCGCGGTGCTGCTCTGCGGGGCGGAGGCGATCTCGACCGCCGAGCGGTTCACGAACGCCGACGACCGGCCGGACTTCACCGAGCACGTCGGCGGGCAGCTGGAGGATCGCGGGTTCGGGCTGGACGGCATGTTTTCGATGTCGCTGCTCGCCCACGGGGCGACCGAGATGACCAGCCAATATGCGCTGCTGGAGAACGCCCGCCGGGCCCGGCTCGGCCTGTCCCGGGAAGCGTACGCCGACGCGATGGGCCGCCTGTTCGCCCCGTTCACCCGGGTGGCGGCGGCGAACCCGTACGCGGCCGCTCCGATCGAGCGCGACGCCGTGGAACTGGCCACGCCCAGCGCGGCGAACCGTCCGATCGCCGACCCGTACACCCGGTACCTGGTCTCCCGCGACAAGGTCAACCAGGGCGCCGCGGTGCTGCTCATGCCGGTCGCCGAGGCCCGCCGGCTGGCCCTCCCCGAGGACCGCTGGATCTTCCTGGCCGGCCATGCCGACCTGCGCGAACGCGACCTCATGGACCGCGCCGACCTGTCCACGTCACCGGCCGCGGTACTGGCCGCCCGGCACGCCCTCGAGGTCGCCGGCATCACCGCGGCCGACCTGGCGACGATCGACCTGTACAGCTGCTTCCCGATCCCGGTCTGGACGGTCGCCGGCGCGCTGGGCCTGGCCCACGACGATCCGCGCGGACTGACGGTGACCGGCGGCCTGCCCTTCTTCGGCGGCGCCGGCAACAACTACTCGATGCATGCGATCGCCGAGACCGCTCAGCGCCTGCGGCGTACCCCTGGATCTTGGGGTTTTGTCGGCGCGAATGGCGGAGCCATGAGCAAATACTCCGCGGGCGTCTACCGGAGCGGCCCACACGAATGGGCGGCCGACGAGAGCGCGAGCCTGCAGGCAGCGCTGGACGCGCGAGAGGCGCCCGGCGAGGTCGAGGAGGCTTCCGGCTGGGCGACAATCGAGACATTCACCGTCAAGCACGGACGGGACGGCCGCCGCTCCGGCATCGTGATCGGCCGGCTGGAGGCGGACGGCCGGCGGTTCCTGGCGCGCGGGCCGGGCGACTTCCTGAGCGAGGGGTCGCCGTTCGGCCGGCGGGTGCAGGTGCGCTGGACCGGCCTGCGCAACGAGGTCACCCTTTGCTGAAGTGGCAACGTTCGTTGCCCAGCCGGCGGCCAGGTCGGCATCGTCGAGGCATGGAGAACAACTACGAGGTGATCGTGATCGGCGGCGGGGCTGCCGGTCTCAGCGGGGCCCTGATGCTGGCCCGGTCGCGGCGGTCGGTGCTGGTGATCGACGCGGGTGCGCCGCGCAACGCGCCCGCCGACGGGGTGCACGGCCTGCTCGGCCGCGAGGGCATGCCGCCGCTGGAACTGGTCGAGCGGGGCCGGGCCGAGGTGCGTGGTTACGGTGGCGAGGTCGAGCAGGGCTCGGTGATTGATGCGGTACGTGACGGCGACCAGTTTGCGGTGACCTTGGGTGACGGCCGTACGGTTCGCGCGCGCCGGCTGCTGGTGACCACCGGGCTGGTCGACGAGATCCCGGACGTGCCCGGTTTGCGCGAGCGGTGGGGGCGGGACGTGGTGCACTGCCCGTACTGCCACGGCTGGGAGATCCGCGACCAGGCCATCGGAGTGCTGGCCAGCGGCCCGATGTCGGTGCACCAGACCCTGCTGTTCCATCAGCTGAGCCGGGACGTGACGCTGTTCCTGAACGGCCGCCCGCACCCGGAAGGCGACGAGGCGAGGCAGTTGGCGGCCCTGGGCGTGCGCATCGTCGAGGATCCGGTGGCGGCCATCGAGGTCACTCAGGGTCAGATCTCGGGTGTACGCTTGGTGAGCGGGACGGTCGTGCCGCGACAGGCGGTGGCGGTGGCCTCGCGGATGGTGGCGCGGGCCGGCTTCCTGACCTCGCTGGGCCTGAAGCCGGTGGATCACCCGTCCGGCATGGGCGAACACATCCCGGCCGACGCCACCGGCCGCACCGAGGTGCCCGGGGTGTGGGCGGCGGGCAACGTGACGGATCTGTCGGCCCAGGTGGGTTCCGCTGCGGCTGCGGGGGCCTTCGCGGGCGCGCAGATCAACTTCGACCTGGTGGCCGAGGACGCCCGGGCCGCGGCGGCCGCGATGACGTCCTAGGTCGGGTTGCGCC
>NZ_BOMV01000064.1 GCF_016862375.1 Paractinoplanes rishiriensis
CTGCGGCCGCATGCCGGGACGGGCTTCCCACAGGCCGGGCGAGGTCCCGAACGGTGGCCGATCATCCCACCATGCGGAGTGACCGCGGGGACAAAAGGCGCGAAAGGCACCTATTCGGCGCAGAATCGTGGGGACAAATCGGAAGTAGTTGATTTCGGGTTCGCCCGTGACGCGAACTCTCCAACCTCGACCGGGCTGGCGCAACGGCGGTGGCGGCCGGGTGACGGTGGCGGTGTCGGCGGGATGGCAACAACGGTGGTGGGATGACGGCGGCGGCGCTCGCGACGGCGTTGACCGCGCTGGGGGATTTGTGCGTTCTGTCAGGCTGTGTCTGCCGTGGAAGGTCGCGGGCGGGGGTTTGGGCTGGCAGTGGCGGGTATGGGATCGGGGTGGGGCAAACCGGGACGAGAGAATCCATTGACACCCGTCCATATCCGGCGTAGTTTCCGCTGAGGAAAGCGCATTCCTGGGGTTCGGTAAGTGGTCCCCGGCCGGTCGGCGCCGGTCGGGGACTTGCCGTATCTGGACTTGCTGAACCTGGGGCGATCTCTGGCACCAGCCCGTGCCGGAGGCGACTGCGCTTGTTCCCGATGGCCTCTCGTGTGCGGCCCGTCTGCAGAACGGGGCCCGGGGTCCACAAGTGATGGGAAAAGGTATTGATGAAGGCAGTTGGTGGAGTCGTGCTCGCCGCGGTCCTGGTGGGCGGGGCAATGGTCGGCATGGCGGCGGGGGCCTCGGCAGACGTGGCAGACGAAGCGGCGAACCTGGCCGCGGCCGGCTACTACGTGGCGCCGAACGGCAACGACAGCAACGCGGGCAGCCAGGCGGCGCCGTTCGCGACCATTCAGAAGGCGATCAGCGTCGTCGCGGCCGGTGACTCGATCACCGTGCGGGGTGGCACGTACGCGCTGACCTCGAACATCCAGATCACCAAGAGCGGCACCTCGTCGGCGCCGATCACGCTGGCCGCCGCCGCGGGGGAGCGGGTGGTCATCGACGGTGAGGCGCTCGGTTACACGCCGGGGGCCGTGGGGTCGACGATCCCGGCGGCGCAGCGCGGGGCGATCCACATGGAGGCCTCCTACTGGAGGATCAGCGGCCTGGAGATCGTGCACGGGCCGTACGGCGTCTACTGCGCGAACTGCAACAACAACACGTTCGAGCGGCTGGTCACGCACGACAACTACGAGACCGGCTTCCAGCTGCAGAACAGCTCGGCGAACAACCAGATCATCAACCTGGACAGCTACCACAACCGCGACCCGCGCAAGAACGGCGAGAGCGCCGACGGCCTCGGGATCAAGGAGGGTTCGGGCAGCGGCAACGTGGTGCGCGGGGCCCGGCTGTGGAACAACATCGACGACGGGTTCGACGCGTACGCGTTCACCTCGCCGATCACGATCGAGGGCAGCATCGCCTACGGCAACGGCTACAACCGGTGGAGCATCCCGAACTTCTCCGGCGACGGCCAGGGCTTCAAGATGGGCGGCAGCGGCGGCGACGGGCCGGCGGCCAACCACACCGTCACCAACAGCATGGCGTTCGCGAACGCCGCGCACGGGTTCACCGACAACGGCAACACCGGCACGATCACGTTCAGCCGCAACACCGCGTACCAGAATGTCAAGACTGGTTTTGACGTCGACGGCGGCTCCACGTCGCGCCTGACCGCCAACCTCGCGATCAGCAACGCCACCGCGGTCGCGCTCGGCTCGTCGACGGCGAGCGGCAACTCGTGGAACATCGGCGGCACCTGGACGCCGGCCAGCACCGACCAGGGCACGATCACCGGGGCGCGCAACGCGGACGGCTCGATCCGCACGTCCAACTTCCTGGTGCCCAGCAACGGCCAGGCCGTCGGCGCCAAGATCTAAGTGACGCGGAGTTCGTCCAACCCCAGGAGCCGGTTCAAAAGCCGGAGGCGGTACGCGAGGCTCAGCGTCGCGAACCACAGGACCAGGGCGAACAGCACCACCGCGAACACCGGCCGGGACGGTCCGGCCAGTCCGAAGTAGGTGTAGAGCGCCGGTACGAACAGGACCGCGCCGAACGCGGCGACCAGCCCGCCCACCAGCAGCGTGGGCCGGCGGTCGTCGGTCGGCGCGGTCCACGCCGCGAAGAACCGGTTCGGCGGCGCCAGGAACAGGATCAGCACGAACGAGGCCAGGCAGAAGAACGTCGACAGCCCGGTCTGCGCGCCGATCGTCGCGGCCGCCGTGGTGAAGTCGGTGCCGCTGGCGTACCGCAGCCCGGTGTAGGCCTCGAACTCGCGGATCACGTCGGCCGGCGTCCGCCCCGAACTGAAGCCGAAGACTACGGCCTCGTACAGCACGGTGTAGACAGCCGTGCCGAACGACGCGGTCAGCACCGCCGCCGGAACCACAAAACCGGCGAGGTTGGCGAGCAGGTTCGGGTCCGGTTCCGCGGGCCGGGCCCACAAGGTCAAAAAGAAGGTGGGTACGCCTACCGTCAGTAGCGTGAGCCCGACCTGGGTGGGCGCGTACGGGAAACCCAGCCCCAGCATGGTGACCGTGAGAATCACCAGCCCCTGCGACGCGACCCGGGCCAGGAACACGTAGAGCGACAGCCCGATCCCGTTGATGATCCGCCGCCCCTCCTGCCGGGCCGGCCGCAGCGCCGCGAACGAGTCCTCCACCAGCACGATGTCGGCCACGTCCCGGGTGACCGCGCTGCCGCTGCGCATCGCCACCCCGACCTGGGCGCCCTTGAGCGCGCGGGCGTCGTTCACCCCGTCACCGATCATCGCGACGTAGTGCCGTTGCCGCCGCAGCGACCGCACGATCCGCTCCTTGTGCTCCGGCGCCACCCGCCCGAACACCGTGGTCCGCCGCACGACCCGGTCCAACTCCTCGTCGTCGAGGCCGTCGAGGACCGCACCGCTCACCGGCTCCCCGGTGTCCAGCCCGGCGCGTGCGGCGATCGCGGCCACCGTGCGCGGGTCGTCGCCGGAGAGCACCTTCATCGCCACGCCGTCGGCCCGCAGCTGCCGGATCGTGTCGCCGACCGCCGGCCGCAGTTCGTCGGCGAGCGCGACCAGGGCCACGGCTTCCAGCGCCGGCAGGGTGGGTTGTCCGGCTTCGTCGCGCAGTCGCGCGCCGTCGTGCACGGGCTTCGCCAGCAGCAGTACGCGCAGACCGCGCTCGGCCTGCTTGGCGACGACATCCTCGTGGGCGTCGGCTCGGAGTGCGTCTGGCGCGCCGAGTATCCACGTACCCCCCTCGGTTCTGACCCCCGACCAGCGCAAGCTCGACGCGAACGGCACCTCCTCGCGGACCTGGAGCGGATCGGCCGGAAAGGCCGCCGCGAGCGCCTGCGTGGTCAGGTTGGGCGTGCTGACACTCCGGGCGAAGGCGCCGAGGATGCGCTCCACCCCGGGGTGGCCCAGCGGCACGACCTCCTCGACGGTGAGCCGGCCGGTGGTGAGCGTGCCGGTCTTGTCGGTGCAGACCACGTCGACGTTGCTCACCGATTCGACGGCGTTGACCTGCTGCACCAGGGCGCCCGAGCGGGCGATGGTGGCCGCGCCGGCCGTGTAGGCGACGGCAATCAAAAAGAAGAGGCCGTACGGGACCAGCCCGCTCAGCACGGCGGTCGTCTGCACCACCCGCAGCACGCTGAACCCCTCGAGGGCGGCCTGCGCGAGAATCGCCCCGCTCATCAGCACCGTGAGCGCCATGACGAGGCGTACCAGAAAATCGATCCGGCGCTGCAGCGGCGTCTTGTCGGTGCTGGCCCGCCGGGCCTCCGCGGTGAGCCGCCCCGCGTAGCTGTGCGCCCCCACGTCCCGCGCCAGTTGATGCCCCGCGCCTGCCACGCACAGCGACCCCGACCGCAGCTCGTCACCGGCGTCCTTGGCGACCGGATCGGACTCCCCGGTGAGCAGCGACTCGTCGGCTTCCAGATGCCCGTCCAGCAGCGGCCCGTCCACCACGATCTGATCACCGGCCCGCACGTGGATGACGTCCCCGCGAACCACCCGCTCCGGCGTCTCGTCCACTTCCCGCCCGTCCCGGACGACCAGCACCGAGGCCCGCTCGAGCAGCTGAAGCCCGTCCAGCTTCCGCTTGGCCCGGATCTCCTGAGCCGCGCTGAGCACCGCGTTGAACAGCCCCAGCCCGACACTGATCAGGGCGTCGCTGTACCGCCCCATGGCCAGCAGAGCCGCACCGATGACAAACAGAATAATGTTGAAGAACGAGAAGACGTTGGTCCGCAAAATCTCCGCATACCCACGGCTATGACCACCAACGGCCGCGTTCGTCTCCCCACGCAGCCGCCGCCGCTCCACCGCGGCCGCCGAAAGCCCCACCCCGGTCAGGCTCATCCGGTCCCCACCCCTCCAATCCAACGCTACATGCGCATAAGTCGGATTTGGCGGGGTTGCCCGCCTGCGGCCGCGGCGGCGCTGCCCCGGCAGCTGCCCCTGGTTGCTGCCTCTGGTTGCTGCCTCTGGTTGCTGCCTCTGGTTGCCGCCCCTGGTCGCCGCCTGTCGTGGCCCGGCGTGCCCTCGTTGCGCGGTCTTCTCTCGTTGCCTGATTCGCCCCGGTCACCATCCCTCAATGCCCGGACGGGCCAGCGACTGGTTGCCGTTGCCGGCCACCGGCCCCGCCGCCGTACCCGGTCCGGCTCGTCTCCCAACCTCATCTCCATGAGCGCCCGCGTGGGTTGAAACCTTTCATGCGGCGGCGTTCCGCGGCAATCTGGCGAGCGGCGGTGCGGCGGTGCGGCGGTGCGGCGTGGCATGGCGGTGCGGCGGTGCGGCGGTGCGGCGGTGCGGCGGTGCGGCGGTGCGGCGGTGCGGCGGTGCGGCGTGGCATGGCGGTGTGGCGGGGCGGGCGGTGTGGCGGTGCGGTGCGGTGTGGCGGTGCGGTGTGGCGGTGCGGTGCGGTGCGGTGTGGCGGGGCGGGGCGGTGCGGCGGGCGGCGCGATCTAGTGGAGTTGCTGTTCGCTCGAACAGGAACTCGACGAGTTCGAGGGCTGCGGGCGGCGTACCGCTTGATCTTTCCGTTTTGGTGCGCTGGGTGAGCTCTAAATCGACAACGCTGCGAGTCGATGCCTCGCCTCGGGGCCGGCGGTGCGTGCTGCGATGGCCCCGGCTGGACGGGTTGACGCAACCGAGTGGTTGCTATAGTGTTTGTTGCAACTGAGTGGTTGCTATATAGGAGGCGGACATGGCATTTCCCGATCGGATCGAGCGGACTCTGGAGTTGGGGCACTCGCCGGAGAAGGTGTGGGCGGCGTTGACCACGGCGGAAGGGCTGGGGACGTGGTTCGGGCACAAGGCCGAGGTTGACCTGCGGGTCGGTGGGACGGCGAAGCTCACCTGGGACAGCGGGGACACCGCGACGCTGACCATCGAGCGGGTCGAGCCGCCCCGGGTGTTCGGGTACACGTGGTCGATCTACGGGCTGCCGGCGGACGACCCGCGCCGGACCTATGTGGAGTTCACGCTGGAGCCGTCGGGTGGCGGCACTACGCTGACCATGGTCGAGACCGGGTTCGCGCAACTGCCGGACACCGGGGAGCACAAGAAGGCCTTCGCGGGCAACACCGAGGGCTGGACGAACGAGTTGGGTGAACTGGTCGCGTACCTCGATGGACAAGCAGCCTGATCTGGAAGCCGTGGCCCAGGAGGTCTTCGCGGCCCTGGCCGACCCGAGCCGGCGGAGCATCCTGGCCGCCCTCGTGGCCGGGGGGCCGGCCACCGCCACCGACCTGGCCACCCAGCTGCCGATCACGAGGCAGGCCATCGCCAAGCACCTCGGCCTGCTGGTCGATGCGGGCCTGGTGGTAGCCGAACCGGGCGAACGGCGCCGCATCCGCTACCGCCTCGACTCGGCCCCGATGAAGGTCGCCCAACAGTTCCTGGCGGCCATGGCCCGCGACTGGGACGGCCCACTCGCCGCCCTCCAAGATCGCCTGAAGTAACCGCCGAGCCCTACCTTGAGGGCCCCGCCCCGATCTCGTCTGCGCACTCCTCCGCCCGAAAAAGAGTGATATTTCGGGTGAGGGGAGGCTCGGGCCCCGGGGCTGAGGTCGCTAAGCGAGGGCTCGGTGGGTGAGGGGTCGCTGGTGAGGGGTCGCTGGGTAGGGCTTCGCTGGGCCCGGTTGGCGAGGGCCATTGGGCGGAGGGCCGGCGGGTGCGGGCGCGGCGGGTAGCAGGTGTGGCGGGCGCGGCGGGTAACAGGTGCGGCGGGTGCGGGCGCGGCGGGTGGCAGGTGGTGGCGGGTGCGGGCCGGCGGGCAGAGGTGGGCCGGGCGGCGTAAATCGATAGATTGGCGATGGAGATGGAGATGGCTGGATTGCCGGAAATTGTCGGTCGGGAGGAATGGCTTCGGGCTCGTAAGGAGCTGTTGCTTCAGGAGAAAGAAGTCACCCGGGCGCGGGACCGGGTCAATGCCGCGCGGCGGCGGTTGCCCATGGTGCGGATTGATAAGCCGTACGTTTTTGACGGGGTGGACGGTGGCCGGAGTCTGCTCGACCTCTTTGACGGGCGGGAGCAGCTCGTCGTGCACCATTTTATGTTCGGGCCGGACTGGGACAACGCCTGCCCCAGCTGTTCCTCGGCGGCGGACGGGATCGGGAACCTGCGGCAGCTGCGGGCTCGGAACACCTCGCTGGTGGCGGTCTCGCGCGCGCCCTATCCGAAGATCGCGGCCTACCGGGAGCGGATGGGGTGGCAGTTTCCCTGGTATTCGTCGTACCGGAGCGATTTCAACTATGACTTCCACGCGACGCTTGATGACCGGGTGGCTCCAATACTTCTGCAATTCCGGACTGCTGAGGAGCTGACCGCCAACGGGACGCCCTGGACCGGCGGGCCGTGGACGCCGGACATGAACGGGTCGGAGCTGCCGGGGATCAGCGCGTTCCTCCGGGTCGGCGACGAGGTTTTTCACACCTATTCCACGTACGGCCGCGGAATTGAGGAGTTCCACAACGCCTACCCGTACCTGGATCTCACCGCTCTGGGCCGGCAGGAGGTCTGGGAGGAGCCCAAAGGGCGGGCCGAGCCGCTCGGGCTCCAGGTGGGCGGGCCGGGAATGCGGCTACCGGACGAGTACGACGCCTGAGCGTTCGCCGGCGATTCAGCGGTGCGCGGCGGGGATTTATCCTGGTCGTTGCGGTGATGTGCCGGATGGGCGGTAAGTCACCCAGAGTTGGCTGCGGCGTCGACCGGGCGCGGGCCGGGCGTTTCCCGGGCCACCGAGCGTATCGGTCATGTTCAATCAGCTGGTCGTGGCCGTCCTGCTCGTCAGCTCGCTGGCGCCGGCCGACAACCCGGACCTGCCACTCGGCGACGCCGGGCTGGCGGAGTCGCGGAGCACCGAGACCCTGGCGCGCGGCGTCACCCTCACCCGGATCGTGCGGGGGACCGCGCCCTCGCCCGCCGATCAGATCAACACGACGACCCGGGGACCGTGGCGGATCGCGGTGCTCACCATCGACCCCCGCGCCGCCCGGGGGCGGCTGCGGGCCACGTACGGGCCGGACCTGGGCGGCACCGAGACGGTGAGCGCGCTGGTCCGCGACGCCGGCGCGCTGGCCGGAGTGAACGCCTCGTTCTTCACCTTCTCCGCCCGCGCGGTGCACCAGGGCACCCCGGTCGGGCTGGGCCTGTTCGGCGGGCAGCTGCTCAGCGAGCCCACCGACGAGACCGGCGAGGTCCACCTGCTGATCGACGCGGCCACCAACCGGGTGACGGTCGGACGGCTCGGCTGGAGCGGCGACGTGCGGCAGCCGGCCACCGGCACCACGCTGCCGGTCACCACGATCAACGAGCCGCCGCTGGTGCCGGGCGGCTGCACCGGGGTCGCCGACCAGGCCACCTGCCCCGACCCGGGTCAGGTCGCCCGGATCACGCCCGAGTTCGCGGACCGGACCCCGGCCGGCCACGGTGCCGAGGTGGTGCTGGACCGGCGCGGCTGTGTCGTGCGTACCGCCAAAACCAGAGGGACCACCCTCGCGGCCGGACAGATCTCCCTGCAGGCCACCGGGGCCGGGACGGCCACCCTGGTGGCGATGGCCACCGGCTGCCTCACGCTCACCTCGGCGCTGACCGACCGCAACGGCGAGCGGTTCCCGCTCCGGGCCGGCCTGTACGGGGTGAACGGCCGCTACACGCTGATGGCCGGCGGCGCGATCGTGGTGCCGCCGGGCGACGACGCCTTCTTCGGCCGCAACCCGCGCACCATCGCCGGCACCACCGGGGACGGGCGGATCGTGCTGGCCACCATCGACGGCCGGCGCACCACCAGCGTCGGCACCACCCTGGACGAGACCGCGGCGGTGGCCCGCGCGCTCGGCCTGCACGAGGCGGTCAACCTGGACGGCGGCGGCTCCACCGCGATGGCGGTCCGCGGCACCCTGGTCAACCAGCCGGCCGGCAGCACCGAGCGCCCGGTCGGCGACGCGATCATCTGGGGCGACTGACCCGGGCAGAATGGGGGCATGAGACTGTTCGTCGCCGCCTACCCACCGGCCGAGGCGTGCGACGACCTCGCCGCGCGACTCGCCGGCCTGCACGTGATGCGGGCCGGCGAGCGCGGCGTGAACACCCGGCCGGCGCGGCGCGAGACCTGGCACGTGACGCTCGCGTTCCTCGGCGACGTGCCCGACGAGAAGGCGCCCCGGGCCGTCACCGCCCTCGAGCGGGCCGCCGCAGGCCCGCCTCCCACGCTGCGGCTGGCCGGCGGCGGGCGCTTCGGGCGGGGCCGGTTCACCATCCTGTGGGTGGGGGTGGACGGCGACCGGGACGGACTGGTCCGGCTGTCCCGCTCGGTGCGGCGCGAGCTCAAGCGGGAGCGGCTGCCGTTCGACGACCGGCCGTTCAAGCCGCACCTGACGATCGCGCGGCCGGGTGACCGGATCGACCGGGCCGAGGTCGAGGCGGACCGCGCCGACCTGGCCGCGTACGCCGGTCCGGAATGGCCGGTGAGCACCGTCGAGCTGATCCGCAGCCACCTTGGTCCCAATCCGTGGTACGAGCGCGTGGCCGGATATTCGCTGGTCAATTGAGGTCCACACTGGATCGTAACAGATGTCAACGCCTATTAAGCCGGTAGGCGTTATAGCTTTAGTCCATGACATCAGTGCCCGTCAATCGCCGCACCCTGCTCTCCGGGTTACTCGGCGTCACCGCACTCGGCCTGACCGCCGCGTGTGGCAACGATGCCGCCGGCGCCGGGCTCGCCGCCGCGGCACCGCTGCCCACCACGGTCTCGCCCGACACCGAACTCGTGATCTCCATCCACCTCACCCACGTCTCCCTGAAAACGTCCGGTGAGCTGGGCAAACTGCCGTTCAAGGTGCGCGACTGGCCGAACATCTCGGCCGGCCCCGACGTCATCCAGGCGTTCCGCGCCCGCTCGGTCGACCTCGCGTCCAACGCCGGCATTCCGCCGATCCAGGCCCAGGCCATCGACGTCCCGGCCAAGATCGTCGCAGTCCAGACCAAGCAGAAACCCATTTACACGTACGCGACGGCGCCCGGGACGCCCGTGCGGGCCATCACGGATCTGCGGGGCAAGAAGATCGGCTTCTCCCAGGGGCAGGCGCAGGGGCTGGTCGTGCTGCGGACCCTCAAGGAACAGGGCCTCAAGCCGAGCGACGTGCAACTGGTCGCGCTGCCCAGCACCAAGTTCCTGGTGGCGCTGCAGAGCAAGCAGATCGACATCGCACCGCTCGGCGAGCCGAGCCTGACCAAATACCTGACCGAGTACGCCAAGGACGGCGCGATCGGGATCCCGATGACCGCGGTCGACTACCTCACGATCCTGTGGGCGCCCGGCGAGGTGCTGGCCGACGCCGCCAAGGTCGCGGCCATCCGCTCGTTCATCCCGTTCTGGGCGAAGTCCAAGGTCTGGCAGCACGAGAACCAGGAGAAGTGGATCGACGCGTACTACGTGCAGGACCAGAACGTGAGTGCCGCCGACGGCAAGCGGATCGTCGACGCCGAGGACCAGCCGATCTTCCCGGCGAGCTGGGACAAGGCGGTGGCCTGGCAGCAGGAATCCGCCGACCTGCTGGTCGAGGGCGGCTTCATCAAGCCGATCAAGGCCGAGGACCTGTTCGACCGCCGCTTCGAGAACATCGCGTCCGAGTCCGTGCCGGCCGCGTACCGGGAGTGACCGATGGCCATCAACACGCTTCCCGCGGCGCTGCGGCCGCGCACCCTCGCCCCGCCGGCGCCGCGGTCCCGCCGCCGGCTCGGCCCGGGAAAGCACATCCCGTACGGGCGGGCCATCGGTCCCGTCCTGATCATCGCCCTCTGGTCGGCCGCCTCGGCCACCGGCCTGCTGGACCCCCGGATGCTGTCCGCGCCGTGGACCGTGGTGAGCACGGCCGGCGACCTGATCGCCACCGGTGACCTGCAGCGCAACGTGCTGGCCTCGCTGGAGCGGGCGCTGATCGGCTTCGTGATCGGCGGCGTCATCGGCACCGCACTGGCCATCGCGGCCGGGGTGAGCCGGCTCGGCGAGGCGTTCATCGACGGCCCGGTGCAGATCAAGCGGGCCATCCCGACCATCGGCCTGATCCCGCTGCTGATCCTCTGGCTCGGCATCAACGAGACCTTCAAGATCGTGCTGATCGCCATCGCGGTCGCGGTCAACATGTACATCCAGGTGTTCGCCGGGCTGACCGGCATCGAACACCGCTACGTCGAACTCGCCGAGGTACAGGGCTACCGCCGCTGGGAGTTCCTGCGGCACGTGGTGTTCCCCGGTGCGCTGCCCGGCTTCTTCGTCGGCCTGCGCCTGTCGGTCACCGCGTCCTGGCTGATCCTGATCACGGTCGAACAGATCAACGCGCTGAGCGGCGTCGGCTACATGATGTCCCAGGCCCAGCTGTACGCGCAGACCGACGTGATCGTGGTCGGCCTGGTGGTCTACGGCATCTTCGGCTACTCCTCCGACCTGTTCATCCGCCGAGTCGAACGGAGGGTGCTGTCATGGCGCCGCACGCTGACCAGCTGACCGGCGAGGGCGTCCGGATCCGGAGCCTCACCCGCCGGTTCGGTACCCACCTCGTGCTCGACGGCGTCGACCTGGAGATCGCGTCCGGCGAGTTCGTGGCGCTGCTCGGGCGCAGCGGTTCGGGCAAGAGCACCCTGCTGCGGGCGCTGGCCGGGCTCGACCACGACGTGGCCGGCGACGGCGACCTGGTGATCCCGGAACGCGTCTCGGTCGTCTTCCAGGACTCCCGGCTGCTGCCCTGGCGTCGCGTACTCCCGAATGTGATCTTGGGTCTTCGGGCCGCCGACGCCCGGAACCGTGGCCTGCGCGCGCTCGCCGAGGTGGGCCTCGAGGGCCGGGACCGGGCGTGGCCCAACCAGCTGTCCGGCGGCGAGCAGCAACGCGTCGCGCTGGCCCGCTCCCTGGTCGGTGACCCGCAGCTGCTGCTGGCCGACGAGCCGTTCGGCGCGCTCGACGCGCTCACCCGGATCCGCATGCACGACCTGCTGCGCGACCTGTGCAAACGGCACCGGCCCGCGGTGCTGCTGGTGACCCACGACGTGGACGAGGCGGTCCAGCTCGCCGACCGGATCGTGGTGCTCGACAACGGGCGGATCGCGGTGGACGTACGCCCGCACCTGCCGGAACCACGCACCCACCGCGACCCGGCCTTTCAAGAAACCCGTGAACTGCTGCTCAAGGCGCTGGGAGTCGCATCATGACCAGGCAACTGCACCTCAACGCGTTCCTGATGACCGTCGGTCACCACGAGGCGGCGTGGCGGCTGCCGGAGAGCGACCCGTTCGCGCACATCGACGTGCGGCACTACCAGGAGCTGGCCCGGACGGCCGAACGCGGACGGCTCGACTCGCTGTTCCTGGCCGACAGCCCGGTGCTCTGGAACAGCATCGGGCGCCGTCCGGCGGGCGGCCTCGAACCGACCGTGCTGCTCACCGCGCTGGCCGGCGTCACCCGGCACATCGGGCTGATCGCGACCGCGTCGACCACGTACAACGAACCCTTCAACCTGGCCCGCCGGTTCGCCTCGCTCGACCACATCAGCGGCGGCCGGGCCGGCTGGAACGTGGTGACGACGGCCGGCCTGGACGCGGCCCGCAACTTCAACCTGGACGAGCTGCCCAGCCATCGGGACCGCTACGAGCGGGCCGCCGAGTTCATCGACGTGGCCCGCAAGCTCTGGGACAGCTGGGCGGACGACGCCCCGCTCGGCGACAAGGCGAACGGCCGCTGGGGCGACGATTCCAAGATCCACCCGGCCGGGCACGTGGGCCGCTTCTTCAAGGTGGCCGGCGCGCTGAACGTGCCGCGCTCGCCGCAGGGCCATCCGCTGCTGGTGCAGGCGGGTTCGTCGGCCGACGGCAAGGAACTGGCTGCGAAGTACGCCGACGCGGTGTTCACCGCCCAGCAGACCCTGGAGGAGGCGCAGGCGTTTTACGGCGACCTGAAGCGGCAGGCCCTGGCGGCCGGCCGCGACCCCGACCACATCAAGATCCTGCCCGGCATCGTGCCCGCGATCGGCGCCACCGAGCGGGAGGCGCTGGCCCTGGAGGAGGAGCTGGACCGCCTGATCAAACCGGAGTACGCGCTCAGGCAGCTCGCCGACACGTTGCGGGTGTCGCCGGCCGACCTCCAGCTGGACCGCCAGCTGCCCGCGGACCTGCCGGCCGAGGACGAGATCGAGGGCGCGAAGAGCCGCTACACGCTGATCGTCGAGCTGGCCCGGCGCGAGCAGCTCACCGTGCGCCAGCTGATCGGCCGGCTGGGCGGCGGCCGGGGGCACCGGACCTTCGCGGGTACGCCGGAACAGGTGGCCGACGCCTTGCAGCACTGGTTCGAGAACGGCGCCGCCGACGGCTTCAACATCATGGCGCCGGTGCTCCCGTCCGGGCTGACCGCCTTCGTCGACCACGTGGTGCCGATCCTGCAGAGCCGCGGCCTGTTCCGCACCGAGTACTCCGGAAACACCCTGCGCGAGCACTATGGACTCGCCCGCCCCGCCGTGATCCTCGAAGGAGCCTGACCTGTGGTCGACTACCGCCCGTTCGGACGCACCGGCGTCCAGATCAGCACCCTGACCCTGGGCGCGATGAACTTCGGCGCCCGCGCCAACGCCGACCACGAGGACGGGATCCGGATCATCCACCGGGCCCTGGACGAGGGCGTCAACGCCATCGACACGGCCGACGTCTATTCGCAGGGCGAGAGCGAGGAGATCGTCGGCAAGGCGCTGAAGGGCCGGCGCGACGACGTCTTCCTGGCCACGAAGGTGCACGGCCAGATCGGCGAGGGCCGCAACACGAGGGGGAACTCGCGCCGCTGGATCATCACCGAGGTCGAGAACAGCCTGCGCCGGCTGGGCACCGACTGGATCGACCTCTACCAGATCCACCGCCCCTCGCCGGACACCGACTTCGACGAGACCCTGGGCGCGCTCAGCGACCTGGTGCACAGCGGAAAGGTCCGCTACCTGGGCACCTCGACGTTCGAGCCGTCCGCCATCGTCGAGGGCCAGTGGATCGCCGAACGCCGCAACCGGGAGCGAGTGGTCAGCGAGCAGCCGCCGTACTCCATCCTGGCCCGGGGCATCGAACGGGAGGTGCTGCCGGTCGCCCAGCGGTACCACCTGGCGGTGCTGCCGTGGAGCCCGCTGGCCGGCGGTTACCTGTCGGGCCGGTATCGCCCGGGCCACACCGCGCCGTTGTCCGCCCGAGCCGAACGTTTCCCCGCGCGTTACGACCACACCCGTCCCGAGAACGCCCCGAAGCTGGCCGCCGTGGACCAGCTCACCCAGCTGGCCGCCGAGGCCGGGGTGTCGCTGATCCACTTGGCGTTGGCCTTCGTGCTCAACCATCCCGCGATCACGTCGGCCATCATCGGCCCGCGCACCCTGGAACACCTGGAATCCCAGCTGGGCGCCACCAAGGTCACCCTGACCCGGGACGTCCTCGACCGCATCGACGAGATCGTCCCGCCCGGCGTGAACCTGAACGGCGCCGACGGCGGCTACCAGCCACCTTCGATCACCGACAGCGCAACGCGGCGGCGCTGACTCCCGGCTTCTCCTCCCCTGGTGTCCACCAGGCGGGTGCCGTCTTCGGTACGGGCCCGGGGGTCGAGGGTCCGCCGGGCGTCGCGGCATGGTGGCCGGGTGGGGGCGTTGCCCATGCGTTCGCGGGCCTCGGCCGGGGCGGCGGCGGGATGGGCGCGGCCTGCCTGGGTGCGTGGTTGCGTGGTGGAATGGCAGGCGGACAGGGACAGAGTGACCGCCGCGACGGTCAGCGCGGCGGTCAGGTGTGGAACGCGCATGGTTCGTACCCCTTCTCCCCGGAATCGACACCGGTGATTCGATGCGAACCATGCGCGGGATTGGTGGGTGCTCAGATCAACGGCACCTCGGCGGACAGCGGGGACGTGGGCTGGGGGGAGCCACCGGGCGGCTCTACGGTCACGCCTACACCGGTGGACTGGGGGAGGCCGCGGACCAGCTTCATGGCGGCGGTCTGGCCGGGGGGCAGGGCGCCCTGGGAGGTCGCGCCGGCCGGGGTGATCGTCCAGAGTTGGTAGACCTTGTCGCCGGCGGGGGTGGACGCGGCGGCCAGCATGATGACGCCGGCGTTCTGGAGTTCGGAGGAGGCTACGGTGACGCGGCCGCCGCCGGTGACGTCGTCCTCGCGGAGCACCAGGTCGGGCGAGCCCAGCACGGCGCGGGTGAGGGCCTCGTCGGCGCGCGCGGCTGCCACGTTCGCCTGCTCCGTGCGTACCCGCTGATCTTGAATGACATAGACGGCCGTGGCGGCCCCCGAAGCAGCGAGCACGACGGCGGCCGCGGCGGAAACGAGGCGCAGACGGGACCGGCCGGGAGCGGGAACGGGCGAAGGGGCGGCCGGCGAAATGGGGGCTGTCTGGCGAGTTGTGGTGATCGCCGAGAGAACGTTGTCGCGCAGCCGGGGCGGCGGGACCGACCAGGCGCCGTCGGCCAGCCGGGCGGTGGTCTCCCGCAACTCGTCGACCTCGGTGCGGCAGGCCTCGCAGTCGCGCAGGTGGCGGTCGACGGCGGCGCGTTCGAGATCGGTCACGGCGTCGAGCACGTACGCCCCCACCATGGTGTGCACGTCGGCGGTCATGCCCGCACCTCCGCTCCCAGGCAGTCCCGCAACCGGATCAGACCATCCCGCATCCGCGTCTTGACGGTGGGCAGGGGCGCGCCGAGCAACTCGGCGACCTGCGGGTAGGTGTGACCCTGGTAGTAGGCGAGCGTGACGGCCTGGCGCTGCAACTCGGTGAGGTCGTGCAGGCAGCGGCGCACCTGCTGACGCTCGAGCCGGCCGGACACCTCGTCGGCGACCGAGTCGTACGGCGTATCCACGGAAGCGGTGCCCACGAAGACCATCCGGTCGTTGGCCGCCTGCTCGGACCGGACCCGGTCGACCGCCCGGCGGTGCGCGATCGTGCAGATCCACGAGAGCGCCGACCCACGCGCCTGATCGAACCGCGCGGCCGTCCGCCACACCTCGACCAGAACCTCCTGGGCGACCTCCTCGGCCTGCGCCGGATCGCGCAGCACCCGGCGGATCAGCCCGTAGACCCGCGGCACCACCTGGTCGTAGAGCTTCCCGAACGCCTGCTCGTCCCCGCGCGCCACCGCTCGCAGCAGCTCGCCCGGGTCATCCGGCGCCGCGGGAGCCGGCTCGGGCACCGCCGAGAGGTGCTCCGCCCGGCGGCTGGTGCCGCGCTCCACCATGGGTTCCGCCCTTCGCCATGCTGTTCCTGTTACGTGCGGTTCGGAGCTCAGCGCACGCCGGATGGGTGGATTTTCTGGTACGGGGGTGCGGGGCCGGGTCAGGTTGCTCGGTCAGGTGGCTCGGGCCAAGGAGACGGCGAACAGGTTGTCGGGGTCGGTCCACCAGTGGTCGAGGGTGAAGCCGGCCTCGGTGAGTTCGTATTCGACGCCGGCGCGGTGGAACTTGGCGGAGACCTCGGTTCTCAGTTCCTCGCCGGCGGCGAAATCGACGGTCAGGTTCAGGTCGGGGATGGTTACGCGCATGGGCCAGCGGGCCCGCAGGCGCATTTCGATCCAGTTCTGGTCGGGGTTCCAGAGGGCGACGTGGGCGAAGCCGTCCAGGTCGAAGTCGGCGTTCAGGCTCTGGTTGAGCACGCGCAGCACGTTGCGGTTGAAGTTGGCGGTCACGCCCTGGGCGTCGTCGTAGGCGGGGACCACCACTCGGGGGCTTTTCACCAGGTCGGTGCCCAGGAGCAGGTGTTCGCCGACGTCCAGCACCGCGCGTACATCGGCCAGGAAAGCGGCGCGCTCGGCGGGCACCAGGTTGCCGATGGTGCCGCCCAGGAAGGCGATCATCCGGTCGGTGCCGGACGGCAGGTGCTTCAGGTGGCGGGTCATGTCGCCGACGATGTTGTGGACGCGGAGGCCGGGGTAGTCGGTGGCTATTCTCGCGGCGGCGGCCTCCAGTGCGCTGGGGGAGACATCCATGGGCACGAACGCCGTGAGCGTGCCCGCGGTCGTGAGGGCGTCCAGCAGCAGGCGGGTCTTGGTCGAGTAGCCGGAGCCCAGTTCGAGCAGGGTGCGGGCACCGGTGTGCCGGGCTATGTCGGCGGCGCGGGCCTGGAGGATCTTTCGTTCGGTACGGGTCGGGTAGTACTCGGGCAGTTCGGTGATCTGCTCGAAGAGTTCGCTGCCGCGGGCGTCGTAGAACCACTTCGGCGGCAGCCACTTCGGGGTGGCGGTCAGGCCGGTCAGGACGTCGGCCCGGAGGGTGCGGGCCAGGTCGTCGGCGTCGAGATGGACTTCGAGCGCGGGCGCGTTCATAGAACTCCCAGGGTCGTGAGGGCGACGTCGCCGGCCGTGGCGGTGAGCAGGGTCCGGTCGGGGACCGCGCGCCAGCCGGGGTCGTCGTCGAGGGGCTCGGAACTGACCAGCACGGAGCCGGCGCCCGAGAAGACCGAAAGCGCATGCCCGGCGGTGGTCGCGACCAGCGAGACCCCGTCGGTGAGAAGCAGGTTGAGCCGCGAGCCGGGCGCGGCCCGCTCGACCTCGGCGACCGTGTCCCGGACCGCCTCGGCCGGCGCGGCGCCGGCCCGCAACCGGTCGCGGACCAGCAGCCAGAGCAGCGCCGAGTCGGTCGGCGCCGGCAGCGTGAGCAGATCGGTCACCGGCAGCGCGCCGGCCAGCTTGGCCACCGACCCGGGCCAGCCCGCGACGACGCCGTTGTGGCTGAACAGCCACGGCCCGTCCCCGAACGGCGCCGCCGCCGGCTCCGCCACGGGCATGCCGACCGTCGCGCTGCGCACCGCCGCCAGCACCGCCCCGGCCGTCACCGAAGCGGCCAGCCGGGGCAGGGTGGCGTCACTCCACAGCGGAGTGTCCCGCCGGTAGAGCACCGGAACCGGCCCGCCCGAAGGAGGCCCGCCCGAAGGAGGCCCGCCCGAAGGAGGCCCGCCCGGAGCAGTGGCGGCCGGAGCAGGGGCGGCCGGTGCTGGATACCAGCCCACGCCGAAGCCGTCGGCGTTGACGGTGCCGCCGCCGCGCATGTCGGTGGGGGACCAGGACTGGTGGGACAGGGCGTGCGGTGGGTCGAACAGCAGGTGGGACAGGGGGATCGGTGGGCCCAGGTAGGCCAGGTGGCGGCACATCAGGCCGTCCGGGCGCAGCGGAAACCGCTGAAGATCTGCCGGCGGATCGGGTAGTCCCAGTTGCGGAACGTGCCGCGGCAGGCCGCCTGGTCGGTGCCGAACGAGCCGCCGCGCAGCACCTTGTAGTCCGGGCCGAAGAAGACCTCGGAATACTCCCGGTAGGGGAACGCGGTGAAGCCGGGATAGGGGTGGAAGTCGGTCGACGTCCACTCCCAGGTGTCGCCGATCAGCTGGTGGACACCCAGCGGGGAGGCCCCGGCCGGGAAGGCGCCGGCGGCCGCGGGGCGCAGGTGGGCCTGGCCCAGGTTGGCGTGTGCGGCGGTGGGTGGGTCGTCGCCCCAGGGGAAGCGCCGGGACCGGCCGGTCGCCGGGTCCCAGCGGGCCGCCTTTTCCCACTCGGCCTCGGTGGGCAGCCGCTTGCCGGCCCACGCCGCGTAGGCCTCGGCCTCGTGGTAGCAGACGTGCACGACCGGTTCCTCGCCGGTGATCCGGGTGGTGCGGCCGAACTGCGTCGCCAGCCAGCCGTCGCCGTCGCGCTGCCAGTGCTGCGGTGCGGTCAGGCCGGCCGCCTGGCGGTGATCCCAGCCGGCCGTGCTCCACCAGTGCGGGTCGTCGTAGCCGCCGGCCTCGATGAAGGCCGCGTACTCGGCGTTGGTCACGGCGGCCCGGTCGATCCAGTACGCCGGGACGTCGGCCTGGTGGGCCGGCCGCTCGTTGTCGAGGGCCCACGCCTCGGTGCTCGTGCCCATCGTGAACGGGCCGGCCGGGATCAGGACCTCGCCGGTCACCGGTGCGGCGGGCGCGGGCGGCGGCGGCGCGTTGAGCACCGGCGCGCCGGCCCGCAGCTGGTGGGTGGCCAGCATGGTCTCGTCGTGCTGCTGCTCGTGTTGCACGATCATGCCGAACGCGAACGCCCGGTCGACCAGCGGCGAGCCCTCGAGCGGGGCGTGGTCGAGCACGTCGAGAACCTTGTCGCGGACCGTGGCGACGTACTTCCGGGCCTCGCCGGGCCCGAGCAGCGGCAGCGCGGGGCGGTTGCTCCGGGCGTGCTTGAACGCGTCGTACAGCTCGTCGATGTCGCGGCGTACCGGCTCGCGGCCGCCCACGTCGCGCACCAGCCAGAGCTCCTCCTGGTTGCCGACGTGGGCCAGATCCCACACCAGCGGGGACATCAGCGGCGAGTGCTGACGGGTGAGGTCGCCGTCGTCCACCGCCTCGGTGAGCAGTGTGGTGCGGTCGCGGGCCCGGCCCAGCTCGGCGGCGACCAGGTCGCGCAGCCGGTCGGTCTGATAGGTCATCTCGGCTCCTCGGCGGCTGAGGTGGCGGTGGCGTCGCGCAGGCGCCGGTGGACGGTCGCGATGACGTGCTCGCGGACGGCGCCGGGCAGCGCCGGGTCGAGGCGGCTCAGGGCCAGGTGGGCCAGGGCCTCGGCGGCCCGCCGCAGCGGGCGGTCGGCAAGACCCAGGCGGTACGCCTCGGGCCAGCGCCCGGCCACCGGGGCCGTCACCTCGAGGACCGCCTCGGCGGCCGGCTTGTCGGCGAGCAGCGCGGCGACCACGGCGACCGGCACGATCCAGTCGGCGCCGGGCTGGCAGTCGAGGTAGCGCACCTCGAGATACCCCCGTGGGCGGACCGGCGGGAACAGGGTGCTCAGGTGGTAGTCGACGTCGTCGGCGGTGGGGGCCGAGGGCAGCGCGCCGTGCACCCAGTCGCACAGGGTGAGCCCGGGCGGCGGATCCCAGCACTCGCCGTCGCGCCGCAGGCACAGCAGCGGCGCGGCCAGCGCGTACCGGGCCCAGGTCGCGGCCGGATCGCCGGGCGGGCCCACCGGCGGGTGGGTGAGCCGCCGGTCCATCGCCCACCAGGCGGCCATCCGGGCGGAGGCCAGTCCGGTGTCGCGGCCGGCGTGCCGGCGCGAGTTGGCGAAGAGGGCGATCAGCGGGGGACCGGCCTCGTGCACCGCCCGCCAGCGCAGCGGTATCTCGCCGGCCGGACCGGCGTCGAGGCAGACCTGCAGGCCCGCGGTGCTGCACATCATGGTGCGGCCGTCCCGGCCGCGCGCGTCGAACACCCGCTCCATGGCCGCGTAGCGCGGGGTGTGCAGCAGGCGGCGGGGTGGCCGGTGCGGATCGATGCCGTGTGCGCCGAGGGCGAGGCCGGCGGCCCCGAGGAGGGCGGTGAGATGGCCGAGGCCGGCGCTGACGGCCGTGTGCAACTCGGCGAGAGAGGCCGCGGGGGCCGAGGAGATTTCCAGTTGCCCGCCGGGCTCCATGGTGAGCCGGGCATCCCCGGGAAGGGGATCGGGCGGATCGTTGGTCGGATCGAGAACGGCCGGTGCGTGCCGGCCCAGTGCGTGCCGCACGGTGGCGGCGTCGAGCGGCGCGTCGGGCGCCGCGGCGTGGTGGAGGGTCCACTCCAGCTCGGCGCCGACGCGGGCGGGCGGGCCGGTCTTGAAGCAGATGGCGCGGATGTGCGCCTCCACGTCCTCCTGGGAGCGCAGCCTGCGGCTGGTGACCGCGGCGGCGTCATGGTCGAGCGTCGTCATCAGTCCCGACTCCAAAGTCGTCACGAAACGTAGGCTCCCGGTTACGAGATCGCACCTTACGGTGGGGGTGCGACAAAGTCGGGAATCGGCAGCCTGGGTCCCGGTCGGCAGGTGGCCCTTTTCCAGGAATTTCTCCGTAATAGTGAGCTGTGTCACTAAAAGTCGGGAAGGTCGAAGCGGGCGCCGAGGATCCCCGCATCTGCTAGAAAGAGTCGCGGGGGGCCGATGACCAGCGACGAGATCATCGCGCGCGCCGAGGTCGACGGCCTGCCGGCAGATCGCCTCGCCGCTCGTGCACTGGCCCACACCTTGATCGAGCTGACCCAGGTGGCGCCCCGCCCCGACCTGGTGCGGCGGCTCACCGCCGAGGCGCGCGACCGCGGCTGGCACGAGGTCCTCGTGCAGTTCGTGCACTGCCAGCTGATCACGTACAGCCTCGACGGCGCGGGCCAGGACGCGATCCGGCAGTGCTCGGACGTCATGCTGGCCGCCGCCGAGGCCTCGGCCGACGAGATCCAGATCGGGCTCGCGCTCGCCGCGCGGGCGCTGTTCCTGGTCGAGGCGCCCCGGCCGGAGGCGCTCACCCAGGACTTCGGCGAGCTGCTCGGGCGCGCGGTGGCGATGCTCGACGACACCATGGCGGCCGACGCCGCCGGGCTCGGCCCGCGGGCGATCGAGCTGCCCATGGCGTACGTGGAATGTGGTCAGGCTTTTCACCGCATGGCGCTCTGGGAGCTCGAGGAGGAGATGTACGCGAAGGCAGCCGCCGCCCAGGAGCTGCCGCTGCCCCCGCTGCTGCGCCCGCTCAAGGCGCTCACCGCCCGGGTCCTGGTGATCAACCGCCTGGAGGGCGCCACCGCGATGGCCTGCGCGCTGTTCGAGATCGGCGAGCGCGAGGCGGCCCGCTACGTGGCCACCGCCGCGGTCCGGCCCACCCCGGCCGAGCGCGCCGACCTGCCGCCCATCTGGGGCTGGGAGGTGAGCGCGCTGGAACACCTGCTGGACACGGTCGCCGGGGTGGCACCGGACGCCGAGCCGGACGGCCTGGTCGGGCGGCTGGCCAACAGCACCTGGCCGGGCTACAAGGCGTGCCTCTGCCTGGCCTCGGCGATCCGCGCGCACGACCGGGGTGACGTCGCCGCCGCGGCCCGGCACGCCGACGAGGCGGTCCGCCTGCTCGACGACTACAAGCCCAGCTTCACCACGCTGGCCATGCACCTGGCCGCGCAGGCGTCCGACGACCGGGCGGCGCTGCGCTACGGCCGGCACCTGGCCGCGCTGCGCTGGGAGACCCGGCTCTCGGTGCTCGGCTCGGCCCGCTCCCGGCTGGCCGCGGCCCGGGTGCTGCGCCAGGGCGAGCAGCTCAACCGCCAGGCCTACCTGGACGCGCTCACCGGCTGCGCCAACCGGCACGCCGAGACCCGGCACCTGGCCCGGCTGCGCCGCCGCGACCCGGCCGACCGGCTGGTGGTGGTGCTGGTTGACGTCGACCACTTCAAGTCGGTCAACGACACGTTCGGGCACGCCGCGGGCGACGAGGTGCTGCGCGAGATCGGCACCGTGCTCCAGGCCGAGGTGCGCGCCGGCGACCTGGCCGTGCGCCGCGGCGGCGACGAGTTCATGCTGCTGGTCGACCTGCCGCCGGACGCCACCGTGCCGCTGATCGCGCCGGGCCTGGTGGCCGCCGTGTCCCGGCACGACTGGTCGGCGGTCGCGCCCGGCCTGCGGGTGGGTGTCAGCGCCGGGCAGGCGGCCGGACCGGCCCGCGAGGTGGACGACCTGATCCACGCCGCCGACCAGAATCTGTACCGGGCCAAGCACGCCGGCCGGGGGCAGGCCGTGGGCGCCGCCTGAGCCGTCCGGTTCATCGTCCGGCCGCCCGTCCGACAACTCCCGTTTGCCTGGTGGGGCCGCATCTGTCGCTCGAAGCGGGCACATTTCCCCGAGTCCGCCACCCGCTAGGATCTGGGGCCATGCTGCGTCGTCGTTTTTGTGCCTGCACGTCCCGGTCCGGGCCCGAGGCGTGGTGACGCCCCGGCTCAGCATCGTCGTCCCGTTCTACAACGTCGAGCGTTATCTCGCCGACTGCCTCGACTCACTGGCCCGGCAGACGTTCGGCGACTTCGAGGTGGTCCTGGTCGACGACGGGTCCCGCGACGGCAGCGCCGAGGTGGCCCGGCAGTACTGCGAGCGGGACCGCCGGTTCCGGGTGGTCACCCAGGACAATCAGGGACTCGGCCCGGCCCGCAACACGGGTGTCCGGCACAGCCAGGCCGACTATCTGACCTTTGTGGACAGCGACGACCTGGTCCCGCGGCACGCGTACCGCATCATGGTGCGCTCGCTCGACGAGACCTGCTCCTGCATCGCGGCGGGCAATGCCCGCAGGTTCAACAACACGTCCGGGGTACGCCAGTCGTATGTGCACCGCCTGCCCTTCGCGGCGGACCGGCCGGCGACGCACATCTACGACCACCCGTCGCTGGCGCTGGACCGGATGGTGTGGAACAAGGTCTACCGGCGCACCTTCTGGGATCAGTTCGGGTACGAGTTCCCCGCGATCCGGTACGAGGACTACCCGGTCACCCTGCGCGCCCACCTCGACGCGGTCACGGTCGACTGCCTGGCCGCGCCGGTCTACTACTGGCGCGAGCGCGAGTCCGGCGAGTCGATCACCCAGCTGAAGTTCCAGTACGGCAACCTCGCCGACCGGGTGGTCTCCGCCGAGATGGTGTGCGACCTGCTCGACCAGCGCGCTCCGGAACTGCGCGGGGTGGTGCACCGGCACCTCGCCGAGATCGACCTGGCCACCGTGGTGCAGGCGTTCGCCACCGCCGGTGACGACGACCTGGAGCGGCTGGTTGCGCTGGGCCGGCGGCTCAGCGGCCGGCTCGACCCCGCGGTGGCGGCCGAGTCCGCCCCGCTGCAGCGCCTGGAGTACGAGGCGTTGCAGGCCGGGGACGCGGGCCTGCTGCGCCGGCTGGCCCGGTTCCGGGCCGGGGCCGGCCGCTCGGTCGTACCGGCCCGCCGGCATCCGCGGCTGCCGTGGCGGTTCGAGAGCCAGTACCCGGGCCTGCGCGAACACACCCGGCTGCCGCCGGCCGTCTATCGCCTGCCCCGCGCCGAACTGGACGTGCGCACCTCGGTGACCTACCAGAACTGGACCGCCGACGCGCTGGTCATCCGCGGCACCGCGCAGATCGCGCACCTGCCGGCCGGCGGCCGCGTGCGGGTCGCGCTGGTCTGCGGGCGCCGCTCGCACCGGCTGCCGGTGCGGCTGCTGGACGACGGGGCAGGGCCGGACGATCCGGTCGCGTTCGAGACCAGCGTGCCGCGCACCCTGCTGGCCGCGCTGCCGGCCTGGGCGAGCTACGCGTACCTGACCGTGGAGATGCGCGCCGGGCTGGTGAAGCGGCGCGCCGCGCTGGCGCCGGGCGGCCTGCAGTACCCGGTGGGCGACTGGGTGGGCGGCCGCTGGGTGCAGCCGGCCCGCACCCCGGACGGCCGGCTCACCCTGCAACTGCGCTCCGGCCCGGCCGAGCTGACCGGCGCCACGGTGGACGGCGACCACCTGGTGCTGACCGGGAAGATCCCGGCCCGGCTCGCGTCGCCCGCGCTGCGGCTGGCCCGCTCGGCCGGTGACGTGCACGTCCCGGTGCAGCGCCGGAAACCGGCCACCAGGATCCCGCGGCAGCGCAGCCTCACCACGATGGACGAGTTCACCGCCCGGGTGCCGCTGGACGACCTGATCGACCGGGACAACCCGGACGACCCGTTCCTGGAGCGGACGGTGCTGGTGCCCCGCGTGCACGACGGCGGCGACCAGATGCTGCTGCTGGTCACCGGGCTGCGGCAGGGCGTGCTGGCGCCGCGCGGCGACCGGGTGGTGAGCGTGAGCCGCTCCCCGGGCCAGTACCTCAACCTGGTCGAGGGCCCGGCCCGGGTCACCGCCGACCGGATCGCGCTGTCCGCGGACGGCGACCGGCTCACCGTGTCCGGGCCGTGCTGGGCCGGGGTGGACTACGGGCGGATCACCTGGCGCCGCTTCGAGCCGAACTCGGACGACGGTGTGGACGTGCCCTGCGAGCTCGCCGCCGACGGCGGGCGCTGGTCGGCGGCGGTTGACGTGGCCGGCCTCGGCGACCTGCCGAACTGGACGCTGTTCGCGGCGCCCGGCGGCCTCTCCCCGTACGCCGTGCAGTCCGATACCTTCCTGCTGAGCGCGCTGCCGCTGCGGGTGGGCCGGTTCGTGCTGCGCCCCCGATCCGGCATCCTGCACCTGGAAACGGACTGATCCGTATGCATCACCACAACCACTACTACGGCCAGACTCACATCCTGGCCCGCTGGTGCGGCCTGGACGACGAGTTCCCGCCCCGGATCCGCGGCTACCTCCAGCACGGCTGGAACGTGGGCTGCGGCTGGAACCCGGTGCACGAGTTCTTCGACGGCGCCTGGCGGTACGTGTGGAGCGACGCCAACCGCCGCCGCGGCCACTCCCTGGGCCGGCGCAACTACCACGTGGTCGGTGCGCCCTGGCTCTACCTCAAGGAGCTGGAACCGGATCTCGGCCGGGTGCCGGACGAGCAGCGTACGGGCACGCTCTGGTTCCTGTTCCACGGCTGGGAGGGCGGGGGCCTGGGCGGAAAGATCGACGGTGATCACGCCCGGCTGATCAGCGAGATCAAGGAGACCGAGACGGAACCGGTCACGGTCAGCCTCTACTACACCGAGTACGAGCGGCCGGAGATCCGCCGGGCCTATCAGGACGCCGGCTTCCAGGTGATCTGCTTCGGCAGGCGCGGCTGGAACTACGAGGGCACCGACCGCCGGTTCCTGCACAAGCAGCTCGAGGCGATGCGGAAGTACAAGCGGGTGGCGGCCAACCGGCTGTGCACCGCGATCTTCTACGGCGTCTCGGCCGGCTGCCGGCCGGCCGTCTACGGCGACCCGATGGCGCTCGAGGGCGACAACCCGCTGTTCGGCGGGCAGGCCCGGATAACCCGGCTCTGGCCGGACATGCTGGGCAAGGACATCGACCCGGCCACCGCCCGGCAGATCACCGACGACGAGCTCGGCGTGCCGTGGCTGCTGCCGCCCGCCGAGCTGCGGATGCTCCTCGATTGGAACCCCCGTGACTGACCGCCCTGTTGAAATTGTCCGCGGCGAGCTGCAGCCGTGGACCGACTACGGTGCGCATTCGCCGGCCGGCGGCGCGGCGCTGCTGGCCCTGCTCGGCGACCTGCTGCCGGAACGCTCGGCCCGCACGCTGGTGGCCGGGCCGCACGACCGCGCGGTGCTCGACCTGGCCGCGGCCCGCAGCGCGGCGCTGACCGTGCTGGTCCGCTCGGTCAGCGACGCCGCCGCACTGCGCGAGTGGCTGCCCGAACCGCACGTCACCGTGGTGGCGGGTGCGCTGGACGGCCTCACCGGGGTGCCGCCGTTCGACGTGGTGCTGGCCGCCGACGGCCTCGACCGGGTGCTCGGCGCCGACTCGCCCGCGCTGGACTGGCCGGGCCGGCTGGCCGAACTGGACCGGCTCGCGGCCCCGGACGCGCTGGTGGTGGTCGCGGTGGAGAACGAGTTCGCGCTCACCGGCCTGCTCGACCGGCGGCCGGCCGACGCCCGGCACGGCGACGAGGAGTGGCGCCCGCTGCACGACGACCCCGATCGGCCCACCTCGCCCGCGCAGGTCACGGCCGCATTGGGGGGAGAGGTACGCCTGTACGCCGCCTTCGCCGGGCACAGCCTGCTCGGCGCGGACGTGCTGGCGGAGTCCCGGCCCGGCCGGCTCGGCACCCGGCTGGCGATCGCCGGTCTGGACGCCACGGCCGCCCAGGTGCCGCTGCTCGCCCCGCTTGACGACGGCGCCGGCGCGGCGGCCCGGGCCGGGTTGCTGGCCGCGGTGGCCCCGGGCTGGCTCGCGGTCCGCGGCTCCGGCGGCGGCGCCACCCACGCCGGGTACGCGGCGGCCGGCGACGGCGTGCTCGCGGTCGACCTCGACGAGGACGACGGCTGGACGGTCAGCGTGCGGTCCGGCGCCACCGCGGCGTTCGACCCGGCCCTGGTGCCGCACCGGCTGCCGGACACCGCGTCGGTGGAGACCCAGCTGTTCCGGCTGGCCGCGGCCGAGGACGTGCCCGGCTTCCGGGCGCTCGCCGCCCGGGTCGGCGCCTGGGCCAACCCCGAGGGCGTGATCTGCCTCGACGACCTGCACCCGGACGGCGACGGGTTCAGCCGGGGCGTTCTGGGCCACCCGGCCGCCGCCGGGGAGGGCACCGCCGAACTGCTCGCCGGGGCCTGGCACCGGTTCCGCGACCGGCTGCTGCGCGCCCACCGCCGGCACCCGTGGCCGCCGTGGATGTCCGGCAGCGACGACCTGGTGTCGGCGTGGCTCGGGATGTCCGGCGTGGAGGCGTCCGCCGCGGTGCTCAAGGCCGGCCGGGAGATCGCCGACCGGGTCGCCGAGCCGCCGGTGGCCGAGCCGGACGTGCGGGCCGCGCTGGCCGGCGCCGCGGCCGCCGAGGTGCGGATCACCGAGCTGGCCGGGCAGGTCTTCGGCCTGGAGCGCACCATCCGGTTCCGCGACCAGAGCCTGCGCACCCGCGAGCAGCAGCTGCGGACGATGCGCGACGAGCTGCGCGGGCTGCGCGGCTCGCCGGCCGGCCGGCTGCACGCGCTGGCCCGCAAGGTGGCCAAGATCCGGCATCCGCGGCAGTTCGCCCGGGCGGTGAAGCGGCGCCTGCGCGGCGCCTGACCAACCGCAAAAGGGCATTGACCTGGATATTGCCCAAAACCTGGGAAGTTTGGCGGGGGAATCGAACGAAACGCTGTCGCGGCCCGTATTGAGGATCGGCAAAGCAGCCGGAGGAGGGAGCTGGAGTCGCGATGGCAGGAACCGGAATCGACACCTCGATGCTGCACAAGGGTGCGCACAGTGCGTCCTATTTCGACCTCGCACGTGCGGCGGGTGAGGGCGTCGAGATCGTCGACTTCTGCATTCCGTGCAACCCGTACTTCCCTACCCCGGAGATGTTTGACGAACTCTCAAGAGAACTTAAAAACATTCTGAAGTATTACCCGAGCGATTCGGCGAGCATCACCAAGAAACTCGCCAGTGTGCTCGGTCTGCACCCGCAGACGGTGGCCATGGCGAACGGGTCCACCGAGCTGATCACCTGGATCGACCACCTCCTGATCAAGGAGAGTGTGGCGGTGCCGATCCCGACCTTCGGGCGGTGGACCGACCAGCCGCTGGAGACCGGCAAGCGGGTCGACATGTTCCCGCTGCAGGAGCGCGACGGCTTCCGGCTGAACCTCGACGACTACGTCCGGTTCATCCGCGAGCGCGGCTCCCGGGTCGCGGTGGTGTGCAACGTCAACAACCCGGACGGCTGCTACCTGCCGCGCCGGGAGGTGATCCGGTTCATGGACATGCTCAGCGACCTCGACCTGGTGGTCGTCGACGAGTCGTTCATCGACTTCTCGGACGCCGAACAGTACCCGTCGGTCGGCCCGGACGCGGTGATCCGGCCGAACGCGGTGGTGCTGAAGAGCCTCGGCAAGAACTTCGGCCTGCACGGCATCCGGTTCGGCTACATGCTGGGCAACCCGGCCATCGCCGGGAAGATCGCCAAGGTCCTGCCGAAGTGGAACCTGAACTCGCTGGCCGAGAAGGTCGTCTTCATGATCCAGGAACACGAGGACGAGTACGAGGACAGCCTGCGCCTGCTCAGCCGGGACCGCCGGCAGATGGCCGCCGAGCTGTCCCGGGTACCCGGTCTCACGGTGTTCCCGTCGCAGGGGAACTTCTTTCTGGTCAAGCTGCCCACCGAGTGGTCGGGTACCGGATTGCGCGACTTCCTGGTCGGCAACCACGGCATCATGACCCGCGAGTGCGGCAACAAGCTCGGCATGACCAGCCAGTTCATGCGGCTCGTCGTCCGGCCGGCCCGCGACGTGGACCGGCTGATCGACGGAATGATGGATTACGCCCGGCAGTTCATGGGTGGCCGCTCGTCGCAGCAGCAGTACGACGAGGACCAGATGGACCCGCGGGCGGGCCGGTGGAGCAGCCAGATGGACGACGTCCCCAACAACCTGATCCAGTACCCGTCCCGCCGGACGGAGTACACGGCGCGCCGCGCCGCCAACGGTTAGGGAACGTCCCACCACGAAAGGTCGGTCGGTTGTTCGGTCTGCGTAGACGTGGGTGTTCGGTCGATCCGCCGTGGTTAACCAGTGCGGCAGCTCCGCGAAGCGGTGGCCGCAGGTCCGTGGGTCCCGGTCGTGGTGTCCGTCGTGGCCGGGCCCGGCGCGATCCGGCCGTTCCGGCCCAGCGAGGCGACAGTCGTGGCGTGTGGCGTGGCCACGGCCAGTACCAGGTGGCCCAGTCCCGGGCGGCCCAGCCCCGGGCTGCCTGTGGTGGTCGCGGCGGCGGGAGCCTGCGCCGGCGGTCGGACCTCGTTCCGGACCGGCCGGCGCAGCACGGGGGTAATCGCGGCCCGGCTCACCCACCGTCGCACCCGGGCGGTCCACGCCCGGGTGCACCGACGCCACCGGTAACCCGCGTGCGGCGTGCTGCTCTGGGCCGTCCAGGGCGCCCCGCCCGGCTGCCTCAGCGGTGCGGCGTTCTCCTCGCACACCCGGCTCGGCCCGCGGCCGGCATGGGCGATCGCCCCGGCCATCACCGGCCCGGCCGGGCCCCTCCAGAACCGGTCCGGCCGCGAGGTCCGGACCGCCAGTCCACTGAAAACTTCGGCCACCCTGGTGTCCGCCTGACCGGGGATGGCGATAGCGTGTCTGCCGTGCGCGAGACGACGCGGGTGGCGATAATCGGGGCCGGTCCGGCCGGCATCACTCTGGCAAACCTGCTTCAGCGGAACGGTATCGAGACCGTCGTGCTGGAGGTGCGCGGTCGCTCCTATGTGGAGGAGAGGCAGCGCGCCGGCGTGCTCGACCACTACGGCGGGCGGATCTTCGAGGAGGCCGGGCTGGCCGGTGAGGTGCTCGCCGGCGTACCCGACCAGACGCTGCTGGAGATCCGCACGGACGGCGAGCCGCGGTTCCTGGACCTGCGGGCGCTCTCCGGCGGCCGGTCCAGCCGGATGGTCCCGCAGCAGCTGCTGGTGCGCCGGCTGCTGGCCACCTACCTGGCCGGCGGTGGCGACCTGCGGTTCGAGGCGCTCGACGTGGCGCTGCACGACCTGGACGGCGACACGCCCCGGGTCACCTACCGCGACCCGGACGGCACCGAGCACGAGATCGCCTGCGCCTACGTGGCGGGTTGCGACGGCTTCCACGGGGTGAGCCGCCGCAGCATCCCCGAGGAGGCGCTCGCCACGTACACCTTCGACCACGGCATCGGGTGGTACACGGTGCTGGCCGACTCGCCGGCCCCGAGCTACCCGCTGTTCGCGGTGAGCGAGCACGGCCTCGCCGCCCACTTCCCCCGCGGCCCGCGCGCCAGCCGCTTCTACCTGCAGTACCGCGCGGGCGACGACCCCCGCAAGTGGCCCGACGAGGACACCTGGCAGCAGCTGCGGCTGCGGCTCGGCTCGCCCGACCTGGCCGGGACGATCACCGACCGCGAGATCGTCGAGATGCGCAGTTTCGTGGTCGAGCCGATGGAGTTCGGCCGGCTGTTCCTGGTCGGCGACGCGGCGCACATCATCACCCCGCTCGGCGCCAAGGGCATGAACCTGGCGGTCAGCGACGCGCACATGCTGGCCGAGGCGCTGATCGGGGCCGAGCGCGGCGGTGACCGGTCGGCGCTGGCCGGATACTCGGCCGCCTGCCTGCGGCGCACCTGGGACTACCAGGAATTCTCCCGCTGGTTCAGCGAGATGCTGCACGACGCCGGCGACGACACCGACGCCGGGCCGTTCCGCCGCCGGCTCGCCCGGGCCCGGATGGACCGGCTGTTCTCCTCGCCGCCGGCCGCGGCCGCGTTCGCCGACATGATGGCCGGCACCACCTACTGATCGGGCCGCCAGATCTGCGCCCGCCAGTTCTGGAACGGGCGGTCGTCGCCGCGCTGCACCACCGGGAACACGCTGGAGACCTGCTGCCAGGAGGGCTGGGCGCGCTGCTGCCGGGCGGACAGCGCCCGCACCACCGCGTGCAGCAGGTCGAGCAGCGCCCGGTGCAGCTGCGGCTCGGCCACGACGCCGTGCACGTCGACCACCGCGGGGTCGAGCGGGATGCGGATGCAGGCCGGGTGCAGCAGCGTGGCGCCGGCGTGCGCCAGCACCGTCTCGAGGCCGGTCACGGCGCCCTCGTCCTGACCGGGCCGGGCCACCGACAGCCAGGCCACCGGCTTGCCGCTCAGGTCGCCGCCGTCGACCAGCCAGTCCAGCAGGTTCTTGAGGCTGCCCGGGATCGACCCGGCGAACTCGGGCGTGCAGAACAGCGCGGCGTCCGCGGCGGCCAGTTCCTGCCGCAGGCGGGCCACCTGGTCCGGCGGGGAGTAGTCGCCGGGTATGAACACCGGCAGGTCGCGCAGCCCGGGGTAGAGCGCCGCGGTGATCTCCGGCGGCGCGTACCTGGCCACCGTCCGCAGCGCCGCGGTGTGCAGGGACGCCTCCCTCGGGTGCCCCGAGATCAGCAGGATGCGCGCCATGTCCGTACTCCTCAGTCCGGTCGCCCACGGCCGACGTTGCACAGCGACACCGGAAGAAACGGGAAAACCACGTGAGCGTAGCCGGGTGATCGGGGTCACTCCGCGGCGCCGCCGGGTGCAAGATTGACCCCGACGGTTGTCGAGAGGAGTGGAAGATGAGCCGGGTACGGCTACTGGTCGGCACACGCAAGGGCGCGTTCACCCTGACCTCGGACGCCTCCCGCAAGGACTGGGCGGTGAGCGGGCCGCATTTCGGCGGCTGGGAGATCTATCACGTGGCCGGCTCGCCGGCTGACCCGGACCGGTTGTGGGCGTCGCAGACGTCCGGCTGGTTCGGCCAGATCATCCAACGCTCCGACGACGGCGGCCAGAACTGGCTGCCGGTCGGCAACGATTTCACGTACGCCGGTGAGGTGGGTGACCACCTCTGGTACGACGGCACCCCGCGCCCGTGGGAGTTCAAGCGCATCTGGCACCTGGAGCCCTCCCGCACCGACCCGGACACGGTCTACGCGGGTGCCGAGGACGCCGCGCTCTACCGTTCCACCGACGGCGGCCAGCAGTGGGAGGAACTCACCGCGCTGCGCACCCACCCGACCGGACCGACCTGGCAGCCCGGCGCCGGCGGAATGTGCCTGCACACGATCATCCTGGACCCGGTGAACCCGGACCGGATCTTCGTGGCCATCTCGGCGGCCGGGGCGTTCCGCACCGACGACGGCGGCAAGACCTGGCTGCCGATCAACAAGGGCCTGCGCTCCGGCGGCATCCCGGACGAGGACGCCGAGGTCGGCCACTGCGTGCACCGGCTGGCCATGCACCCGTCCCGGCCGGACGTGCTGTTCATGCAGAAGCACTGGGACGTGCTGCGCACCGACGACGCCGGCGGCCAGTGGCGGGAGATCAGCGGCAACCTGCCCACCGACTTCGGCTTCCCGATCGCGGTGCACGCGCACGAGCCGGAGACGGTGTACGTGATCCCGATCAAGAGCGACTCGGAGCACTACGTGCCGGACGGCCGGCTGCGGGTGTACCGCAGCCGCAGCGGCGGCGACGAGTGGGAGCCGCTCACCACGGGCCTGCCGCAGGAGCACTGCTACGTCAACGTCCTGCGCGACGCCATGGCGGTCGACACGCTCGACGACTGCGGCATCTACTTCGGCACCACCGGCGGCCAGGTGTACGGGTCGGCCGACGGCGGCGACACCTGGCAGCCGATCGTGCGCGACCTGCCCGCCGTGCTCTCGGTGGAAGTGCAGGTGCTGCCGTGATCCGGGTGGTGCTGCCGCCGCACCTGCGCACCCTCGCGCAGGTCAGCGGCGAGGTGCGGGTCGAGGTGGACGGCCCGGTCACCCAGCGCCAGGTGCTCGACGCGGTCGAGCGGAGCTTCCCGGTGCTGGTCGGCACCATGCGCGACCGGGCCACCGGCAAGCGGCGCGCCCTGGTCCGCTTCTTCGCCTGCGAGGAAGACCTGTCCAACGAGCCGCCGGACGCGCCGCTGCCCGACCGGGTGGCCAGCGGCGACGAGCCCTACCTCGTGGTCGGCGCGATGGCCGGCGGCTAGGGCCGGCCCTCGGTCACCTCTCGTTCAGGTCGGTCAGCGGGGTCGGCTTTTTGATGTTCGGAGGTGCGTTCCACTTCTGCAGCTCGGAACTGTTGCAGACGGCCACCTTGACCTTGCTGGTGCCGTCGCTGTGCGTGTCCCTCGGCGTCACCCTCTGGCTGGTCGGCGTGAGGCAGAAGCCGGCTTCGTCCTCGATCCGGTAGCTGCTCGCGTAGATGCCGGTGTCGTGGTAGACGGTCCACTGCACGTCGTCCGCGGTCCGCGCGGCCGCGGACGTGCAGTTGACCACCGTGGTGTACGCGGTGGACGCGGCGCTCAGCGGCGACCGCAGGCAGAACGTCGTGTTCGGCGGCGTCTGCCCGGAACCGGTGGTGACCAGGATCGGACCCTTCTTGAAGGTCTCCGGCAGCGACGGCACCGGGTGCACCCACCGCTGGTTCCAGTCCACCACGCCGCCCGGGTCCTGCTTGCAGAACCACGCGATCATGTAGCCGGAGGTCACCGACTGGTTGGTCACGTCCAGGCAGCGGCTGAACTGCTCGTAGTTGACCAGCTGGGCGGTGCTGTCGCCGGCCATGCCGGCACCGACGCCGGTGCTGGAGCGCCAGATGTTGCGGTTGCTCGTGGTGGTGCAGTTGCCGATCACCAGCAGGCTGTTCGCGGTGTTCGGGTTGTCCAGCGACAGGCAGTTGCTGCTCTCCACCACCGGCGTGCCGTTGTTGTCCCGGGTGGACTTGAACCGGCTGCTGCCGTCCAGGCTCCACTGGAAGCGCGACGTCCGGTTCTGCGGGCAGAAGTCGAACTGGAGGTAGTTGTTGTTGCCGGCGTTGTGCGCCGGCAGGACGTCCAGGCACATCCCGTACGGCGCGGCCAGCGACTCCGAGTAGATCAGCTTGAGGTACAGGTCGGCGGTGTAGCCGAACTGCTGGGTGCTGCCGCCGCTGCAGTTCTTCATGCGGACCCGTTGGCCCCTGGCCGGTGTCTTGGCGGTGGTGTCCGCGTCGATGCACTGTTGGGAACTCAGGGTGGTGGCGTCGATCCGGATGTTGCCGCCCGGGATGTTGGTGTTGCTGGTGCTGAAGACGTACGTGGCGGTCAGCGTCCGGCACGGGCGGTTGTCCTGGGTGAGCGGCCGGGACGGGCACCTGCCGGCGTTCTTGTCGCCGTACCCGATCGACGTCACCAGCGCGGTGGTCGGCACGTTGTTGACCGGGCAGTCCGGCAACTTCACGCCGTCCTGGTCGCGGTATTCGACGGTCACGTGGTAGAGCAGCTGCTCGGTGGCGCCGGGCACCTCCTGGTCGCCGCGCAGCACGCACGGCGGCAGGCTCTCCAGCAGGCCCTCGAGCTTCTCGTTGGCGGCGGCGCGCACCCGGGCCATCATCACGTCCATGCCGGTCTGCGCGGCGTTCAGCGCGGTGTTGCGGGCGTCCAGGAACTTGGTCGCGTCGAACTGGCGGACCACGACCGGGGTCAGGGTGGCGGACATGGCCAGGCCGACCGTGACCACCATGAGCGCCATCGGCAGCGAGCCGCGCTCGTCCCGGCGCAGGCTGGTGAACCATTTCATGGGTTCGGCCTTCCCTGGCTGCAGTCGTTGAGGAGCGGTGTGGCCCGGTTGTTGTTCTGGGCCGTGAACATGACGTCCATCGGCAGGGTGGTGGTGCCGACCGTGCCGTTGAACCGCATCCGGATCTGGGTGTGCTCGGGTTCGAAGCCGGCGCCCATGCCGGGTACCGGGCCGGGGCTGGCCGAGGCGCGCACGTCGGGGTCGGCCGCGTACACCGTGAACGGCGCGGTCGACGGGATCGGGCTGAGATTGCTGGCGATCGTGGTGGGCGTGCCGGGCGTGGTGCCGGGCAGGGTCCAGCTCGCCAGGGTCAGCCGGTAGTTGGGCCGCTGCGCGGTGCTCCCCGGCAACGGCTCCAGCACCAGCTGGCGGCAGCCGGCGGTCAGGGCGTACTCCAGGTACCACTTGTCGTTGACCTGGCCGGGCTCGTTGACCCAGAACGCGTACCGCAGCTCCTTGTCCAGCCGCTGGAAGCTGTTGCCGAGCTGGCTGCGTACGGCCGCACTGTTGTCGATCTTGTTGGTGGCCTGGTAGATCTGCAGGAATGCGCCCGTGACCACGGCCATGACGACCGAGAAGATCGTCAGCGTGACCACGACCTCCATCAGCGTGAAGCCCTCGTCGTCGCGGGGGCGCCGGCCGGCCGTCACGTGATCGTCCAGAGGAAGGTGAGGTTGCTGGTCTGCGGCGGCAACAGGCTCACTGCCAGCACCGTGACCTTGTAGACCCCGGCCGTGGTCGGCGTGCCGCTGATGGAGCCGGTCAGCGGGTTGAAGGTCAGGCCCGGCGGCAGGCCGGTCGCGGTGATCGTGGGGCTGAGCCCGAGCAGCGCGCCGTTGGTCTGGAAGGTCGCGGTGGTCGGCGCGCCGCGGACGGAGGTGCGGTCGGCGGCGGTCAGCGCCGGCGAGGTGAAGATCAGCCCGGTGGTGTTGATCACGATGGCGAAGCTGGTCGAGGCGGTGCGGCCCAGGCCGTCGGTGACGGTCACGGTCGGCAGGTAGCGGCCCGAGATGGTGGCCAGGCCGGACATCGCGCCGGTACCCGCGTTGAGCACGATGCCGGCCGGCAGGCCGGTGGCCGAGTACGTGTAGGTCCCGTTGCCGCCGCTGGCGCTCGCAGTGGCCGAGAAGGCGGTGACCATGGTGACCGTCTGGTTGGCGATCGGCGCCAGCGTCAGGGCCGGGTACACGGTGTACGTGTAGGTCCGGCTGGCGGTGCTCACGGTGCTGACGCTCGGCGTCGGGTTCGCGTCGGTGGACGTGACGGTCACCGAGTACGTGCCCACGGTGGTGGCGGTGCCGGTGATCGCGCCGGTGTCGGCGTTCAGGTTCAGGCCCGGCGGCAGCCCGGTCGCGGTGTAGGTGAACGGCGACACGCCGCCGGTGGTGGTCAGCTGCTGGCTCACCGCCTCGCCGACCAGGCTGGCCGCGCTGGCGGGCGCGGTCAGCGCGGGCGGGTTGACCACCGTGAAGTACAGCGTCTCGGTGTCGCTGCGGCCCTGTTTGTCGCTGACCGTGACCTGGCTGGCCATGTTGGTGACGTTCCCGGTGGGCGTGCCGCTGATGATGCCGGTGGTGCCCGCGATGCTCAGGCCCGGCGGCAGCGGGGTGGCGGCCCAGGTGTTGGGCAGGGTGCCGCCGGTGGCCTTCAGCTCGTACGTGTTGGACACGCCGCGGTAGAAGGTCACCTCCCTGGTGGTGATCAGCGGCGCCGGCCGGTGGAAGTCGAAGGTCGGCTCGGGGTCGCGGGCCACCAGCGTCGAGGTGACGAACGAGCACTGGCAGTCCCGGCGGCCCGGCCAGGTCACCGCGACCACCACCCGGAAGAAGCGCAGCGTCTGCAGGACGTCCTTGGGCGGCGCCACGGTGGCCGGGTTGACGCAGTTGGTGGTGCCGGCGTCGGACCGGGTCACGTAGACCACGCAGCCGCCGACATAGATGGTCCGGCTGTAGGAGATGCCCTCGACGGTCACCGTCCGAGAGGTGGTCGGCAGGGGCGCCTCGTCACCCAGCGTTGAGGCCGCATCCTTGATCGTCTCGTCCCAGACCAGCTGGGTGTTGTTCAGGTAACCCGCCTTGATCGCCACCGGCGCGGCGTTCCACTGCGTGGTGCTCTTGTCCCGGCCCCGCTTGGCCAGCAGCGAGCTGCCCTTGAGCGCGCGGACCTGCTCGATCGCGGTGTTGGCGACGGCGACCGCGGCCTGCTGCGAGCGCTGGTCCGAGACACCCTGGAGGCTCCTGGTGAAGAAGGGGCCCATGGCCGCCATCGTGGTGGCGACCACGGCCAGCGCCATGATCGTCTCGATGAGGCTCATGCCCTCGTCCCCGCCGGCGTCCTTAACCACCCAGCGCCTCCCGACCTGAAGATCCACCTGCTGGTCAGATCGGCACCGCCCGGGGGGATTTGAGAACTTCGGGTTCAGTCCCGTCGCCGGGCGGTTGCATCGGCCTTGGACCGGTACATCGCGGCGTCCGCCTCGCGCAGCAGGTGGTCCGGGTCGGCGGTGCCCTCGCCGGAGACCGCGACGCCGATGCTCAGGCCCACCGAGACGCGCCGGCCGTCGAGGACGAACGGCGAGGTCAGCGCGGCCGTGACGCTGTCGCAGACGGCCCGCTCGCCGCCCGGCGCCAGCACCCCGTCGATCAGGATGACGAACTCGTCGCCGCCGAGCCGGGCCACCGTGTCGGTCCGGCGCAGCAGCCCGGTGAGCCGCCGGGCCACCTCGACCAGCAACTGGTCGCCGGCGGCGTGCCCGAGCCTGTCGTTGACCGCTTTGAAGCCGTCCAGGTCGAGCAGCAGCACCGCGTACCGGTAGCCGGGCTGCCGGACCGCCCGCATGCCGGCCTGCTCCAGCCGGTCCTCCAGCAGCACCCGGTTGGGCAGCCCGGTGAGGTGGTCGTGCAGGGCCGCGTTGCGCAGGCTCTCCTCCTGCTCGCGCAGCGCCGTCATCATCACGTCGTAGTCGAGGGCCGCGGCCAGCAGCGCGCCGGAGTGGTTCATCATCTCCCGGCCGGGCGGGGTGGTGGACTGGATCGGTCCCACCGCGGCCAGCACGCCCCAGTCCCGGTGGCGGCTGCGCACCGGCACCAGGAACACGATGTCGCCGGCCGGGCCGTCGGCGCGGGCGAACAGCTGCTCCGGCGGGAACTCGCTGACCGGCAGCGGGGCCGGGACCGGCGGCGGGGCCGGGACCGGCGGCGGCAGCGGGGCGTCGAGCCGGAATCCGCCGGCGAGGTCCAGCTTCGCGTCCGGCTCGTCGTCCTGCCACAGGCCCAGGCAGCCGGCCACCGCCGGGGTGCGGCCCAGCCAGTGCAGCGCGCGCGGATCGCCGTCGTGCGTGCCGAGCAGCCCGATGCTCAGCTCGTACTGGATGTTGAGGGTGCCCTGGAGCAGCTGCACCTGGCCGAACAGCGTCCGGGCCTGCGGCTCGGAGACCGGCAGCCCCGCGCCGGGGCAGCCGCAGGAGTCGCGCCGCACGAACGCGGTCGGCACCTTGCGCAGCCGGGCCCGGTCGTCGGGTGCGGCCACCAGGCCGTACGCGGCGGCGCCCAGCTCATCCAGCGGCTGCCGCACGGTGGACAGGCTGGGGATCAGGAAGGTGGCGTCCGGGATGTCGTCGAAGCCGACCACCGCGAGGTCGTCCGGCAGCCGGTGGCCGGCCGCGGTCAGGTGCTCGATCAGGCCGAGGGCGTTGCGGTCGGTGCCGATCACGACCGCGGTCGCCGGCATCCCGGCCCGCAGCAGTTCGGCGGCCACCCCGGCGCCGCCGGTCTCGTGGTTGTCGGCCGCGTTGAACAGCAGGTCCGGTGGCGGTGCGAGACCGTGCGAGAGCATCCCCTCGCGGTAGCCCTGGTGGCGTTCCTGGAGGTCGTAGTGGGCCAGGTGACCGGCGAACGCGATCCGGCTGTGGCCGTGACCGATCAGGTGCGCGACCGCCTCGCGGACCCCGGTGCGGTTGTCGGCCAGCACCGCCGAGCAGCCCGCGGTGGTGGCGTCCTGGGCCACGAACGCCACCGGCAGGCCGGCGGCGCGGGCCATGGTCGCGTACGAGATGTCGACCGCACCCGGCAACACGACGAGCCCGGCCAGGTGCCGCCAGGCCACCGGGCGGCGGAAGTCCGGCACGCCGGCCCGGTCGGCACTGTACGAGCCCGGGTCGAGCGTCTGGATCCCGATGATCCGGTCGCCGCCGGCTACCGCGGCCGCGTTGATCCCCGCGATGATCGCGCCGTAGTAGTCGCCGCCCACGAAGGGCGCCAGAACCCCGAAGGTGCGACCGGTCACTCCGCCATCGTCCACCGGATCGGGAGCCGGGACGGCCGGAACCGGGCATCGCGCCGCGATCGGGCAGAATCACCGCGTGACACGAGCACAGGGTGATGCCGCACCGCCGGACACGTCGGTGTCCCTCGACTATTTCACCGGTCTGTACCTGGCCAAGGACGATCCGTGGGATCTCGCCACGAAGTGGCACGACCAGCGCAAGTACGCGGTCACCATGGCCAGCCTGCCGAGGCCGCGCTACCGGCGCTGTTACGAGCCGGGCTGCTCGGTGGGTCTGCTGACCCGGCAGCTGGCCGTGCGCTGCGACGAGGTCCTGGCCGTCGACTGCGTGCCCGAGGCGGTGCGCACCGCGGCCGAGTACCTCGCCGACCTCCCGAACGTGCGGGTGGCAGAGGCGATGCTGCCGGCGAGCCTGCCGGACGGCACGTTCGACCTGATCGTGATCGGTGACCTCCTCTACTACCTGTCCGCGGACGACCTCACCGCGCTGCTCGGCGGGCTGGTGGACCGCCTCGAGCCGGGGGGCGAGATCGTCGCGGTGCACTTCCGCGACCGGGCCGTCGGCGGCAACTACGACGGCTTCAACGTGCACGGCGCGCTGGCCGGGGTGGGCGGGCTCGAGCCGGTGGTGCGGCACGAGGACGACTGGTTCGTGCTGGACGTGCTGAGACGGGCCTGAGCCCGAAGTTGCAGCGGTCGCCATCTTTAACTCTGCGTACCGGACCGGCTACCGTGGCCGTTGCGCGTTGAACTGGGCGATCGCGCCGTTGCATGCACTGACAGTGAGATAACTCCGGTCGGGGGAGTCGGTGGCGCCGACCCGGCCGGTGCCGTCAAGGTGGGACAATGCATTACCTGACCCACGCGACGAGTGATGCCGACGAGGCACGAGCAGTGATCGGCAAGTACTTCTACGCCGGCGAGATCGACCTGCTGTCGCCGCGGCCGGGCTGGCAGGCCCGGTTCGACATCACCCCGCCCGGGCCGGTGACCATCGGCGACCTGGGCTTCGGCACCGACGTGCGGATGACGTTCGGCGAACTCGGCGCGTACCACGTCGACGTGCCGCTCGGCGGCAGCATGGTGTGGCATCAGGGCAGAGCCGAACCGCGCCGGGCCACCCCCGCCGTGGCCGCAGTCTTCCAGCCGGTCGGCGACACCGTCCTCGACCACTGGCACGGCGGCTGCCGCATCCTGGCGGTCAAGTTCGACCGGGTCGCGCTGGAGAACACCCTGGCCGGGCTGCTCGACGCGCCGGTGACCGGGCCGATCCGGTTCGGCACCGACCTCGACCTCACCGCGGGCGCCGGGACCGGCTGGCGCAGCCTGCTCGCCGTGGTGTCCGAGGACGCCGGCCAGCCCGAGGGCCTGCTGCGGCACCCGGTGGTCGGCACCCGGCTCCAGGAGAGCCTGATGGCCGGCCTGCTGCTGGCGACGGATCACCAGTACCGCGAGCAACTGGCCCGGCAGCGGGCCGCGCCCGCCGCACCGGGTTCGGTGCGGCGGGCGGTCGAGGCGATGCGCGCCGACCCGGCCCAGCCGTACACGGTCGGCAGTCTCGCCGAGATCGCCGGCGTCGGCGCGCGCTCGCTGCAACTCAGCTTTCAGCGGTTCGTGGGCACGCCGCCGATGAGTTACCTGCGGCAGTTGCGCCTCGCGTGTGCCCACGACGACCTGCGGCGCTGCGAGCCGGGTACCGTCACGGTGTCCGAGATCGCCTACCGCAACGGCTTTCCGCACCTGGGGCGTTTCGCCGCCGTCTACCGCGACCGGTACGGCGTCTCCCCGCGCGACACATTGCGCGAGTGACGCCGCCGGCTCAGGACTGGCTCACGGCGGACTGGGCCAGGGCGGGCTGATCCACCGCGGTGCCCTTGGCGATCTCGATGCGGCGCGGCTTGACCGACTCGGCGACCGGGATGCTGAGGGTCAGCACGCCCTCCTCCCAGGTGGCCGCGATGTTGTCGAGGTCGAGACCGTCGCCCAGGGTGATCCGGCGCTCGAACGTGCCGGTCGGCCGTTCCCGGCGGACCCACTGCACGTCGTCGTCGGTGCGCGCGGACCGTTCGGCGCGGATCGTCAGCACCCGCCGGTCGACGTCCACCTGAACCGAGCCGGGGTCGGCCCCGGCCAGGTCGCAGTGCAGCACGAAGTGGTCACCGGACCGGTACAGGTCCATCGGCATCGCCATGGTGGCGCCGCCGGAAACCGCGGTTCCGATGCCGGACAGCTGCCCGGCGAGACGGTCGAACTCGCGGAAAGGATCGAAAGTCAGCACCACGAACACCTCCTCGAAAGCGTCCACCGGCCGGTCCGGCGGACACGTGGCGCTCGGCTAAAGATCGGTTCTGCCGAGGGCGCTGCGTGGTCTCCCGAGGTGCATCACCCTGAGTGACCAGCAGCGACAAGATATTTTTTAGCACTCCTGGCGGGGGAGTGCCAAGCCGATTTCAAGATTTTTTGGGAAGTGGGCAACGTGATCCACACCTCCCTTCAGCCGGGCCGCCGCATGCCGATATGACGACGTGCCCCGAGAACAACTGTGGCGTGGATGGGTGGCTGCCGGCGCGGCGGCGATCGCCGGCTTCCTGCTGCTCCCCGCGGAGGGGAGCGCGGCGGCCAGCGTGACCCTCATCGTGATCGGCCTGATCGCGGCTCTGGCGCTGATCTTCGCGGTGCGCCTGCACCGGCCCGAGCGGCCGGCCATGTGGTACCTGTTCGCCGGCGGCATGATCATGAACGTGCTCGGCGACACGACCTTCGAGTACTACAAGATCATCCTGGAGCAGGAGCCGTACCCGTCCTTCGCGGACGCGTTCTACCTGGCCTCGTACCCGATGTACGCCACCGGCCTGGTGCTGCTGCTGTTCCGGCGGCGGCTGCGCGAGCTCTCCACCCTGATCGACGCCGCCATCATCGCCACCGGGCTCGGCCTGGTCTTCTGGATCTTCATCCTGCGCCCGACCGCCGCCGAGGAGGCCACCTCCGCGTTCGAGAGCTGGGTGAGCACCACCTACCCGGCGGTCGACGTGCTGCTGCTCGTGCTGCTGGCGCGGCTGTTCGCCGATTCGGGCGCGCGCAGCGTGAGCATCCGCCTGATCGGCGCCGCGGTCCTCCTCACCCTCGTCGCGGACACCTCGTTCTCGCTGGCCAGCCTGTACGAGCTGGGCTACGAGCACCCGATCAACGGCGTCTTCCTGCTGTCCTACGTAGCCTGGGTGGCCGCCGCGCTGCACCCGAGCATGGCCGCACCCCCGTCGGCCGTCGTCCCCGCTCCGTCCGGGGGCACGCACCGGCGTACCTGGCTGGGTGTTTTCGGCCTTTGCTCGTTGCTGGCACCCACCCTGCTGTTCGTGCCCGGCGTCGGCGACGACCGCACCGACCGGGCGGCCGTGGCGATCGCCTCGATCGTGCTGTTCGTGCTGGTCATCGCGCGTCTGGCCGGCTACATGAGCAAGGTACGCCACCAGTCCGCGGAACTGGAGCGGCTGGCGCTGGCCGACGACCTCACCGGCCTGGCCAACCGCCGCCGGTTCGAGTCGGCGCTGCGGGACGTGCTCGCCGCGGGCAGCCTGCCGCAGGTGGCGCTGCTCGGCGTCAACGGGTTCAAGAACGTGAACGACGAACTCGGCCGCCCGGTCGGCGACCGCGTGCTGGCCGCCCTGGCCGGCCGGATCGCGAACGCCGCGCCGCACGCGCTGGTGGCCCGGCTCGGCGGTGACGAGTTCGCCGTGCTGCTGACCGGCGCCAGCGCCCACGACGCCCGCGAGCTGGCCGACACCCTGGTGGCCGGCCTGCACCTGCCGGTGCTGGCCGGCGACCGGGAACTGCTGGTCGGCGCGAGCATCGGCCTGGCCGGCGGCGCCGTCGACCCGGCCGAACTGGTGCGCCAGGCCGAGACTGCCATGCACGCCGCCAAGCGCACCGGCGCGGCCGCGGTGCGCTGGAGCCCCGCGCTGGATGAGCGCGCCACCGACGCGGCCCGGCTCGGCGCGGAACTGCGGGCGGCGTTGGACGCCAGCCAGTTCCGGGTGGTCTACCAGCCGATCGTGGAGCTGCCGCTGGGCCGGGTGAAGGCGGTCGAGGCCCTGGTGCGCTGGGAACACCCGTACCGCGGCCTGGTCAGTCCGGCCGCGTTCATCCCGGTGGCCGAGCAGAACGGCCTGATCGTCGAACTCGGCGACTGGATCATGCGGACCGCCTGCCGGCGACTGGCCCGGTGGCGTGCCGAGCTGGGCCCGGCCGCACCCGAGCGGGTGAGCGTCAACGTCTCGGCCAAGCAGCTGGCCCGGCCCGGCTACGCCGCGACGGTGGCCGCGATCCTGGCCGATACCGGCCTGCCCGCCGGCTGCCTCGCGGTCGAGATCACCGAGACCGCGGTCTTCGAGGGCGGCCCGGCCGTGGTGGCGCTGCACGAGTTGCGCGAACTCGGCGTACGCATTGCTCTTGATGATTTTGGCACCGGGCACTCGTCGCTGGGCCTGCTGCAGACCGTGCCGGTGCACACCCTGAAGGTCGACAAGTCCTTCGTCGACAACATCACGGCCTCCGGGCGGCACGCGGTGATCGCCGAGGCGCTGATCCGGATCAGCAGCGGTCTCGGGCTGTCCGCGGTCGCCGAGGGCGTCGAGACGGCCGAGCAGGCGGCGGCGCTGTCCCGCCTCGGCTACCGCTACCTGCAGGGCTACCACTTCGGGCGGCCGGTGGCCGACCCCGACTTCGAGCTGGTACGGGCGCTGGCCGCGGCCTAGCTTTCCTAGTTTCGGCCTTAGCTTTCGGCCGGCCGGGTCGGCGGCCAGACCAGCACGTCGTCGGGGATGGAAGGGCTGTGCAGCGCCCTCCGGTCGCGTCCGGGCAGCGTCCTGGCGGCGCCGACCACCGCGCGGGCCAGCTCGATGGCGCCGTGCGCCTGAAAGTGCGTGTTGTCGGCGACGCCGGCCGGGTAGTTGGACGAGACCCCGGCGTCGAGGTGCAGGAAGTAGCCCTTGGTGCCGTCCGGGCCGAGCTCACCCCAGAGCGCAAAGGAAAGAGCGGTCAAATCCACCAAGGGGGTACGCGTCTCCGCGGCGAGGGCGCGCACGGCGTCCGGGTATTCCCCATGCGACAGGTACGCCACACCGTCCGCGGTGAAGCGCCGCCGCTCGACCGGCGTGACCAGAATCGGGTGGGCGTGCGCGGCCCGGGCGCCGTCGAGGTAGAGCCGCAGATACTCCTGGAAGGTGCTCCACGGCAGGGTGCCGCGGGCCGGGTCGTCGACTTTCTCGTCGTTGTGCCCGAACGAGACGAGCAACACGTCACCCGGCCGGATCGCGGCGAGGATCTGATCGAGGCGGCCGAGGTCGGCGAAGCTCTTGGAACTGGCGCCGGAGAGAGCCGCGTTGACGACGTCGATCTCGGGCCGGAGGAAGGCGTGCAGGGCCTGCCCCCAGCCGGCGCGCGGCACGTCAGCGGTGGCGTAGGTCGCGGCGGTCGAGTCGCCCGCCACGAAGACGGTCCGGCGGCGGGGGCGGCCGGCGCCTGCGGCTGAGGTCGTGGCTTGCGCTGCGGTCCCGGCCTGGGCGGCGGTCTCGGCTTGCGCTGCGGCCGCGGCTTGGGCTGCGGCTTGGGCTGCGGTTCCACCGGCCGTTGCGGCACCGGCCAGGCCGGCGGCGCCCGCGAGGGCGGCACGCAGCAGCGTTCTCCGATCAAGAGCCATGCCCGCCATCTAATCAGTGATCATCGATGGTAGGCAAGCGCTTACCTGAGAGTGCGTGACCCACGCCAAGACCTCGCGCGACCAGCTCCAGCAGCCCAGCGCGCCCCTGCGCCGGCGTTCCTGGATCTTGTGGATTTCGCCCGAGGCTTCAGCAGCCGGTGTGCCCCTGCGCCGGCCGGCGTGCCTGGATCTCGTGGACTTCGCACCGCCGGGCGGCAGCAAGTCGACACGTCTGCGCCGATTTGTCGCGTCCCAGATCTTGTGGGCTTTGGGTCATGGCGGGACCGCAAGTCAGCAAGATCGGCCGCGATGGCGCCGCGCTTGCCGAGCTCGACCGCCTCTTTATGACGGTTTGTCCCAGGTGCGCCGCGCCCGAGCCAACCAACCCAGCCTCCTAGGATGCCCTGCGCGGTGTGAGCCGGTCGGGCGGGGCTGGCTGGTGAGTGCCCGCCGACAGGGGAGTGCTGTCGGCGGGGCGGGGGGACGTTTTGATCACCGGCGGAGCGGCCGGGGTGAGGGGGAGGTGTGGAGTGGGCAATGGTGCGGTTACGGCTCGGGAAGCCCTGGTCAGGGGCTAGAGCGTACGGACCTGGCCGCCCAGTTGCTGGGCCACTTCCAGGTCGTTGCCCTCGAGCCAGGTCTCGGCGACGCGGCCGTCGGCAAGTCGGAAAATGATTATTCCGGTCTCCTGTACCGGTTGGTCGTAGGCGGGCAGGTTGAGGTAGCCGCCGCGGTAGGTCGAGCGGACCATGTAACGCACCACGATGCGGTCGTCGGTGACGATGACGTCCTCGAGGACCGGGGTCTGTTCGGAGAAGGCGGTGGGGTACCAGCGCAGCCACTCCAGGAACATGGCACGGTCGCCGGCACCGCCGGGGCCGTGGCATACGAAATCGTCGGTGGCCAATTCAGATAGTCGGTCCGCATCGCCTGTCCGGCACATGTCGAACCACGCTTGCGCGATCTCTCGTGGGCGCATGCATGACTTTCTATGTCGATGGGTCGGTTCGTGGCAACTGTCAATCAAGGTCTCAGTCGCGCATTGGCACACGATGCGGGTGGAAGGCTTGGAGAAGTGCGGGGATGCGGGCGTTTATGATGTCTTCCGTGCGATGGCGATGTCGCCATATGTGACGCCTCTTCGTGTTCTTGTTGCGTGACCGTTCACTTCGATCTGCGTGACGGTCCGGTGCCGGACGGCGGCGCCCGTCCGGCACACCGCGAGGTTCGACACCGGCGGCGCCCACCGGGCTACCGGCGTGCCACCGGCCGGGGAGTGAATCCGCAGCGACCGTTTTCGATCATGGGCGCCGGAGGGGAAGCGACAGCGGGGAGTGCGGTCCGGCCGCAGGATCGAGCGGCAGCCCGGGCGCCGGTCGCGAGGTTGTCGAATGGGGGTTGCCCGACGGCAGCGGATCGACACGATCGAGCGGCAGAGCCGCACCCGTCGTGCCCGCCCGCCGGGGCGGCGCGGTTGCGGCGCCGTGGGCGAGACCCTACTGCGGCCAGGCCGCGGCCAGCACCCGCTGGGCGCCCTCGATCGTCTCGTCGATCGGTGCGGCGTCGGGGTACCAGCGGGCCTCGTGTTCCAGGACCACCGGGCCGTCGAAGCCCGCCTCCCGCGCCCTGGTCAGCACCTCCGGCAGCGGGACCGCGCCGCTGCCGGGCACCAGCGGGTGCAACCGGGTCGGTGCCGCCACGTCCTTGATCTGCACCTCGGCCAGCCACGGGCTCAGCGCGGCCGCGGTGACCGCCGGGGCCTCGCCGGCCCGCCACGGGTGCAGCGCGTCCCAGATCGCGCCTACCGCGGGGCCGGCCTGGGCCATCTCCAGCAGGCGGCGGAGGTCGTCGCCGCGGAGGAAGGCGTCGTGGGTTTCGACCAGGAGGCGGACGCCGCTGCCGTTGGTTCGGGCCGCGATGCGGGACAGGGTTTCGGCGGCTCGCTGCAGGTGCGTGGAGGGGTGGTCGCCGCCGCCGGGCATCAGGCGCAGGGCAGGCGCGCCCAGGTCGTGTGCCAGGTCCAGGTGGGCGGCGAAATCGGTCGCGCCGCCGGCCAGGTTCACGTACGTGGCGAGGCCGATCAGCGCCAGGCCCTCGTCGCCCAGGCGGCGGCGGATGTCGCGGCGGGCGGCGGTGTCGATTCCCACGTGGACCGGCTCGTCGGAGGCGCAGCGCAACTGCACGGCCTCGACGCCGTGCCGCCGCAGCAGTGCGCCCACCTGGTCGATGGGACGGCCGGGGTAGCCCAGCGTGGAGACCGCGAAGAGCATGAAGACCGGTGTCCTTCCCGCCAGGCAAGCGCTTTCCCCCGGCGGTTCGACCCTAGGGGGACGGGCGGAACCGGTGCAAGTGGCTCAGTCCTTCGGCAGGAAGTTGCCGTACAGGTGGATGCGCTTGCGTTCGACCGAGGTGGCGTAGGACTCGTACGTGTCCTCGGCGGCGTCGCGCGCCGGGCCGCCGTAGCGCGCGTCGAAGACGTACGTGCCCGCGGTTATGGTCTTGCCCGCACCCAGCAGATAGCGGTAGATCAGAGCGTCCGCCCGCTTCTCGACCGTGACCGTCACACCGGGGACGTCGGAGGTGCCCGCGCCCGGGGTGATGCCGGGCGTCAGCGGCACCCGGATCATCAGATCGAACTCGGTCAGATCGGCGCCTGCGGTGATTACCACCTGGCTGTGCCCGGTGCCGGCGATCGAGGACGTCGACGACATGCTGCCCTTGACCACCTGGGTGTCGCCGGGGTGGCCGCGCACGGGGCTGGCGGCGGGCGTGGGCGGCGTCGGCGGTGCGACCGCGGTGGACGCCGAGGGCAGGCCGCTGCTCGGCGTGCGGCTGGCCGGCTGGCGGCTGGGCGCGCTGCTGGCGGCCTCCGGCGAGGAGCTGACCGGGGCGCTCGGAGCCGGGGCGGCCGTCGTCGTCGCGGCGGGTCGCGGCGCCGCCGGTTCGGGGGTGAGCGGCGTGTCGCCGGCCAGCGCCCACTGGGCGACGCCGCCGATGCCGAGCACGCCGGTCACCGCGAGTGCCGAGCCGGCCAGGCGCAGGGCCTGGCGGCGTGGGCGGTGGTGGCCGGACCGGTTCGCCGCGATCCGGTTGAGCATCGCGGTGCGGTCGGGCTGGCGCGAGTCGAGTGCGTGCCGCAGTTCGCCGCGCAGGAAGTCCTCCTGGTGGTCGATCACCGGGCCACCTCCCATCCGCCGAACTGGTCGGGCAGGCGTACGTCCTGCAACAGTTCGGCCAGTTGCTTGGCACCCCGCGACGTCTGGCTCTTCACCGTGCCGACCGAGATGCCGAGGATGTCGGCCACCTCGCTCTCCGGCAGGTCGAACGCGTACCGCAGCACCACGCAGGCCCGGCGCCGGTAGGGCAGCAGGCGCAGCGCGGACCGCACGTCGACCACGGCCGGCACGTCGGGGCTCGGACTGCTGCGTTCGCCGCCCAGTGCCAGCCCGAGCATCTGCAGGCCACGCCAGGCGCGGCCCTGCCGGCGGAGCCAGTTGCGGGTGAGATTGGCGACGATGCCACGGGCGTACGCGGCCGGATCGCCGGCGGCGCAGACCCGGTCCCAATGCCGCCAGACCTCGGTGAGCGCGTCCGCGGCCAGGTCGTCGGCGGCCGAGGCGTCACCGCTGAGCAGGTACGCGAGGCCGGAGAGCTGGACGTGGTGCTGCTCGAAGAAGGCGTGGAAGGCTTCGTCGCGCACGGGTCCAGCCTTCCCGGGAGTAGCCACAAGATCGGCTCATCACGATAGAAGCCCTCGTCAGGCCGGTGCAAGTGGCCGCACGTCGAGCAGCCCAGCGGCGACCGCCGAGGCCGGCCCCCGATAGGCCTGTTCGAGCTCGCGGAACACCTTCTGCGCGCGCACCGCGGGCCAGTCGGCGGGCAGGTGCTCGACCGGCAGGCGCGGGTCGCGGCGGATCGCGTCCAGCCACTCGGCGATCAGCCCGAGGCGCGCCGCGAAGGGGTCGGCCGCCTCCGGCCGGCCGTCCCAGCGGTCCAGGAACTCGCGGTAGCGGGCGCCGAGTTCATGCAGGTCGTACGCGTCGCGGACCATGGCGGCGATGTCGGTGAGCTCGTCGGCGCGCGCGTGGAACACCCGGGCGTGCGCGCCCAGGCCCAGGTCGGCGACGATGCCCTGCGCGGCGACCGCACCCGGCGCGATCCACAGTCCACCCTGCAACGGGCCGAATCCGGCCCAGGCCAGCCGGGAGCGCAGGTCGTGGCGTTCGCGCTGCATCGACTCGGGCAGCGAGAAGCAGAGCAGCGTCCAGGTGCCGTCCCAGCGGTCGTTGACGGCGCCGTCGTGCCAGATGCGGGCGCGGCCGTCGAGCAGGATGGCGGTGGCCCGGCCGGTGAGCCCGAAGTACATGCGGCGGCCCTCGCGCTGGCGGCGCAGCAGGTCGCGGCCCGCCATCCGGCTCAGCGTGGAACGGGTGGCATGCTCGGAGACGCCCAGCCGGCCGAGGGCGTCGATGACGCTGCCGGAGAACACGCAGACGTCGCGTTCCAGGGCCACGTCGCCGAACAGCATGAGCATCAGCGTCTGGGGCCGGGCCGCCGAGTCGATCGCCATGGCCACAATGTTAGGCACAATATTGACGGCCGTGAACTCCGCGCCTAACTTCGGTGGGGTGGACGCCATCAATCTCACCGGTACGGTGGCCGTTGTCACCGGCAGCGGGCGAGGGCTCGGACTCGCGTACGGGAAAGCCTTGGGAAAAGCCGGCGCCTCGGTGGTGGTCAACGACGTCGACCCGGCGGCGGTGGACGAGGCGGTCGGTGCGATCCGCGCGGCCGGTGGGCAGGCGGTCGGCGTGGCCGCGGCGGTGGGCAGCAGCGAGACGGCGGAACTGCTGGTCGACACCGCGGTGCGGTCCTTCGGGCGGCTCGACGTCATGGTCACCAATGCCGGCATCCTGCGCGACCGGGTGCTGTGGAAGATGACCGACGACGACTTCGACGACGTCGTCCGCGTGCATCTGCGGGGGACGTTCACCTGCGCCCGCGCCGCCGCCATCCGGATGCGGGAACAGGGCGAGGGCGGCCGGCTCGTGCTGGTCGGCTCGCCGGCCGGGCAGCGCGGCAACTTCGGGCAGACCAACTACGCCGCCGCGAAGGCCGGCATCGCCGCGATGGCGCGTACCTGGGCACTCGAACTGGCCCGCGCGGACATCATGGTCAACGCCGTGGTGCCGGTGGCGGCGACCGCGATGACGCGTACCATCGCCGCTTTTGCCCCGGCCATCGAGGAGTCCGAACGCACCGGCGACCCGCTGCCCGACTGGCTGCGGCGGGACGAGGGCCTGGGCACGGCCGACGACGCGGCCGGACTGATCGTCTTCCTGGCGTCGCCGGTCGCGCGGGGCATCACCGGGCAGGCCATCGGGGTGGGCGGCGACCGGCTCACGCTGTGGGCGCACCCCCGGGAGAAGGTGGTGGCGTTCGCCAGCGGCGGGTGGAGCGCCGAGGCGATCGCGGAGCAGTGGGCCGGCGGGGTCGGTGCCGATCCGGAGACGTACGGGATCCCGGCGGGTTAAGTGGATATCGAGGCGCTCGTCGCGATCGACGTGCACACCCATGCCGAGGTGGGTGCGGACGGGCACACGTCGCTGAGCCCGGAACTGCTGGCGGCGTCGGAGAAGTACTTCAAGGCGGCCGGGCACCGGCAGCCGACCGTGCCGGAGATGGCGGCGTACTACCGCGAGCGGCGGATGGCGGCGGTGGTCTTCACGGTCGACGCCGAGCACGTCACCGGCCATCCGCGGATCCCGAACGAGGAGGTCGCCGCGAGCTGCGCCGAGCACGCCGACGTGCTGATCCCGTTCGCCAGCATCGATCCGCACCGGGGCCGGGCCGGGGTGCGCGAGGCGCGTGTACTGGTACGCGAGTACGGCGTACGCGGCTTCAAGTTCCACCCGAGCCTGCAGGGTTTCGCGCCGGACGACCGGCTGGCGTACCCGCTCTACGAAGCGATCGAGGAACTCGGCGTGCCCGCGCTGTTCCATACCGGTCAGACCGGGATCGGCGCCGGGCTGCCCGGCGGCGGCGGCATCCGGCTGCGCTACTCCAACCCGATGCTGGTCGACGACGTGGCGGTGGACTTCCCGGCACTGCGGATCATCCTGGCCCACCCGTCGTTCCCATGGCAGGACGAGGCGCTCGCGGTCGCCACCCACAAGCCCCACGTGTACATCGATCTGTCCGGCTGGTCGCCGAAATACTTCCCCGCCCCATTGATCCGGTACGCGAACACCCTGCTGCAGGACAAGGTGCTGTTCGGGTCGGACTACCCCGTCCTCACCCCCGATCGCTGGCTGGCCGATTTCGACAAGCTCGACATCAAGCCCGAGGTCAAACCCAAAATTCTCAAGACGAACGCGGCCCGCCTGCTGGGCCTGATCGGGAAGGAGAACCCCGCATGATCACCGTCACCGGCCTCGACGGCCTGAAGTCGCTGACCGGCCGGGACCTCGGCCACAGCTCCTGGCTCGAGATCACCCAGGACCGGGTCAACACGTTCGCCGACGCGACCGGCGACCACCAGTGGATCCACGTCGACGTGGAGCGAGCCGCGCAGGGCCCGTTCGGCGCCCCGATCGCCCACGGTTACCTCACGTTGTCGCTGGTCATTCCGCTGTTCTCGGAGCTGCTCACGGTCGAGGGCGTCAAGATGGGCGTGAACTACGGCCTGGAGAGGGTGCGCTTCCCCAGCCCCGTCAAGGTCGGTGCCAAGATCCGCCTGGCCGCCACGGTCGTGTCCGTCGAGGACGTGCCCGGCAACGGCGTGCAGACCACCCTCGACTTCACGGTCCAGATCGACGGCGCCGACAAACCGGCCTGCGTGGCCCGCCCGATCTACCGCCACTATGCCTGACGGACGAGGTGCAGCCACCGCACCAGATCCGCCGGCGCCAGCTCCGCCACGATCCGCTCATACCGGGCGTAATCCGTCGCCCCCAGCAGCTCCCGCCCCGCCCGTGACCGGCCCTCGCGGAAGAACGCCCGGTTGTCCCGCAGCACCCCCTCCTGGTTGGGGGTCAGCTCGTCGGCCCGCCGCCGCATCTCGGTGAAAGTCGCCGCCCTGATCAGTTCCGGCCACCGCGACGACGGCACCGAGATGCCCAGCCACTCCGCCAGCGAGCGCATCGTGCCCGCCAGGTCGGTCAGCATGTCGTCGTAGTGGACCAGGCGGACGTTCGGGAGGTGGCGGCGCTGCCAGGCGTCGGTCAGGTGCATCAGGACGCCCGGCAGCGAGTCCAGGGACTCGTGCGGATCGCGCGTGTCGTCGACCCAGCCGGCCAGCCACTCCGCCACCGGGGGCCGCGGGCGCGACGGCGACGCGACCGCGGCGGAACCGGTGAGAGCGCGCAGCCGGTCGCGGTCGATGTTGTCGATCTGGTGGTAGAGCGACACCGCCATGTCCAGCGGGTGCCTCGCCACCACCACGTACGACACCTCGGGCACGATCGGTACGCCGTCGAGCGGGGTGTGGGTCTTGATGAAGCGCCGGTGCTGTTGCGCCGCCAGCCGGGCGAACATCTGATCCTGCGGAACGACCAGCCAGTCGAGCCAGGGCGACAGCTCGGTCAGGCGGGCCGGCAACTGCGGGGTCTGGAAGACGAGCAGCGCGCAGATCATCTGCATCCAGGTGGTGCCGCTCTTGGACCGGGTGCTGATCACGACGTCGCCGGGGCGGAGCCGGAAGTCCCGCCAGCGGATGCTGTCCTCGTCCTCGGAGCGGTAGCGGCGCATTCGGCCGAGCCTAGACCTCCAGGCGCTGTTCGATCATCCGCAACTGGTGCCGGGCCAGGGCCAGGTTCGCCCGGTCCCGGTGCAGTGCCAGGTAGATGAACAGCCCGTGGCCGGCCGGACCGGCGACCGGGCGGATCAGGTGGTACTGGCTGCCGAGCGTGACCAGGATGTCCTCGATCTTCTCGCGCAGGCCCAGCAGGTCCATGGTGCGCAGCTTGGCCCGCAGCACCTCGGTGTTGGCGGCCGCGGCCACGGTGATGTCGAAGCCGTGCCCGCCGCCCACGGTCCCCAGCGCCATGCCGCTGGTGTGGTCGACGACCGCGGCCGCGATCGCGCCGTCCACCTGAAGTGCGTCCTTGAGTGCCACATCCATCTCAGCCATGCATCGAGGATGTTCCGTGCGGGCCGCACCGGATCGGACCGGCTGTCCGACGTGGCCATCATCGATCGGGAAAGGCTGAGGGCAGTACGAGGTCAATTGCCGAAGTTCGCAAGTCTGCAAAGGCGGAAACGTGACAGCAGTCCCGCTCTATCAGGCGAAGGCCGAGATGTTCCGGTTGCTCGGCCATCCGATCCGGATCCGGGTGCTGGAACTGCTCCAGGCCGGCCCGCGCCCGGTGCGCGAGCTGCTCGTCGAGATCGACGTCGAACCGTCGAACCTGTCCCAACAGCTCGCGCAACTGCGGCGGGCCGGCGTGGTGCGGTCCTACCGGGAGAACGGCCTGGTCGTGTACGCGCTGAGCACACCCGCGGTGGCCGACCTGCTGGCGGCCGGCCGGCGGATCCTGCGCGAGGTGGTGTCGCAGTTGCACCCGGCCGAGCCGCTCACTCAGGCCCCGGCCGCGTCCAACCGGGCCAGCTGATCCTCGCCGAGCTTCACGTCCAGCGCCGGGATCAGGTTTTCGAACTGCTCCCGGGTCCGCGGCCCGATCAGCGGCAGCACCCGCGGCGACGTCTGGTGCAGCAGCCAGGCCAGCACAAGCTGGTTGGGCGTGACGCCGGCCTCGGCCGCGACGGCGGTGACCGCCGCGATCCGGGCGTCGGTGTCGGCCCCCGCGTACGACTCCATCATCCAGTGCTCGGCCCGCCGCCGCGCGTCGTCGTAGACGCCCTTGAGGATCGGCGAGTAGGCCACCAGCGTCTGGTCGTCGTTGTCCCGCAGGTAGTCGAGCTGCTCCGGCCCCACGATCGACGCGTGGTCCAGCCCGCCCCGGGGCCGCAGGTAGCTGTGCTGCTGCTGCACCGCCACCGGCACCGGCCACCCGTTGCGCTCGCACAGCCCGCGGATCCGCTCCAGCCGCCAGGTCCGCACGTTCGACCACCCGAGGTAGCGCACCTTGCCGGCCTGCACGAATCCGGCCAGCGTCTCGAGCGTCTCCGCCAGCGGCGTGCTCCGGTCGTCGACGTGGATGTAGTACAGGTCGATGTGGTCGGTGCCGAGCCGCCGCAGACTGCCGTCCAGCGCGGCCCGCAGCGTCGCGGCCCCCGCGCCCGCGAACGTCCGCCGCGCCAGCTCCCAGTCCGGCGTCCCGTCCGCCGCCCACAGCTCGGGGGAGTGCACCGGCAGCGCACTGCCCTTGGTCGCCAGGAACACCCGCTCCCGCCTACCTCGCAGCCACCGCCCGAGCAACTCCTCGCTCTCGCCGCCCCGGCTGCCCGGCCGCGCCCACCACTCGTAACAGTCGGCGGTGTCGATGAACGACCCGCCGATCTCCAGATACCGATCCAGGATTCCGGCGGACTCCCGCTCGCCGGTGGCGTTGCCCATCTGCATCGCCCCGAGCGCGAGCTGCGACACCTGCTGGCCGGTCCGGCCCAATTCGATCGTCTGCATGGTTCCGGACGCTATGACCTGGAGCGCACTCCAGGTCAACGCCACAATGCGGAGGTACGCGACGGCCCCAGTCCCGTGGCGCACGGCCGGCTGGGTGCCACGCACGCTCCGCGCCCAGCCGCCGGGCTGTCCCGACCCCTCCGCCGCTGCCGAACCCCGGACGAGAATAAGCGCAATCATTCATATTACTAAGATGCGAAATATCCGGACTAGTAGTGTGGTGGCGGCAGTCGTGCTGGCCGTTGCTACGTCGTCGTTGCCGGCCGCGGCCCGCACTACCGGGAGCGCGCCCGTCCTGATCGCCGGGCCGTCGTCGGCAGCCGGAGGCCAGCCGGTCCCGGCCGTTGGACCGTCGTCACCCGGGCGCCGGCCGCCGACTGCCGTGGCTCCGACTGCCGTGGCTCCGCCGCCCACCGCCGCCCGCCTCCGGGCCGCGCTGCTCACTGCCGCCGACCTGCCCGGCTACGGCTTCGACGATCCGATCGAGCACTCGTACGGTGTCGGCGACTTCGCCGACATCTGCGCCACCCTGCGCGGCAAGCCCGCGGCCGGGGCGAAGGTGCCCACCGCCCAAGTGGCTTTGCTCCGCAGCAAGACCGGCTGGCCCATCGTCGAGATTCTGGCTGCAACGGGTTCCAATAAGGCCCTGACCATGGTGGCCGGGATCGCGGAGGCACCGCGGAAATGTCCGGCCATGGCCCTCGGCGAGCTCGGGAATCCGTCGGTGACCCGGGTCGAGGTCCGGACCCTGGAGGTGCCGCGGGTCGGCGACGCCGCAGCCGGCCTGCGGGCGACGTACGACGGCGCGGGCGGCGCCACCGAACTCGTCGCGTTCGCGCACGGGGATGTCTTCGCCGTCATCGCGGGGATGAGCAACCTCGAACCGGCGGAGAGGACCCGGATCGTCGAGAAGGCCGCGAGCAAGCTGAAGCCGGCCCGGTAAAAGACGGCCGGCCGGAGCGCCGCGTGGGCTGCTCCGGCCGGCCGGGGTGGATCAGGAAGCGGTGCAGCTCAGCTGCGGAGTGCTGGCCGCGCCCGTTCCGATGAAACCGAAGGTGGTGCGCCCGCCCGCGGTCAGCGAACCGTTCCAGGCCGCGTTGCTGGCCGTCGCGGTGCTGCCGCTGGTGGTCACGTTCGCGCCCCAGGACTGGGACACGCCCTGACCGGAGGCCAGCGGCCAGCTGACCGTCCAGCCGTTCACCGGCGCGGTGCCGGCGGTGATCGTGACCTCGCCCTGGAAGCCACCCTGCCAGGTGCCGGTGACCGCGAGCGTGGCCGAGCACGGCGCACCCGAGGGCGGCGCGGTGGTCGGCGGCGCGGTCGTCGGAGCCGTGGTCGGTGCGGTGGTGGGGGCCGTGGTCGGAGCGGTGGTCGGCGGCGTGGTCGGGGCCGTCGTGGGCGGTGTGGTCGGCGCCGTGGTCGGGTTCGGGGTCGGCGTGTCGCCGCCCGTCACCGCCACCTCGGCGTCGGTGAACCGCTGGTAGGCCGGGTTGATGTCGGTCTCGCCGGCCCGGCCGTCGCAGTTGCGGTTCGTGGTGAACAGCAGGTACGTGCCGGACGAGCAGGCGATGCCCATCTCGGCGTCGCCGCCGACCACCACGTTGCCGGACAGGTTGGCGCCGCCCTGGATCAGGGCGTTGTCCTTGACGACCGCGTTACCGCGGACCGTGGCGCCGGAGTTCACCCAGGCCAGGCCCTCGATGCGGGCGTTCTCGCTGACCGTGCTGTTGCCGTAGACGGCCGCGCGCGGGCCGACGTACGCCGACGCGGACACGTTGGCGCTGTTGGACACCCAGCCGCCGCCGTTGGAGTGCCAGCGGCCGCCGACCGGAGTGGGCTTGACGTAGCCGGGCTCGTACCCGGACGGGACGCCGCCGCTGATGCCGAACTCGTACGGGTACCGGTAGTTCTTGGTGTACCCGTCGAGGAACCCGTACTTGTGCACGTTCGTCGACGGTGCGCCCACCACGACCAGGTAGACCTCTTCACCGGCCTGGGTCTGGAACGAGATCTGCGAGTCGGCCGAGGTGTAGACCGGGCCGTACCGAGGGGTGCCGTTGCGCACGCCCACGAAGCCGTAGCTCCAGCCGGAACCCGCGGCGCTGTTCACGTGGCCCTTGAAGTGCAGCCGGATCGTGCCGCCCGAGGTGCTCGGGACCAGCTTGATCTTGTTGTAGCCGTAGTCGGACGGGGCCAGGGCGTCCGGCACCGCGTAGTGGCCGGCGGCCTGGTTCACGGCGTCGACCGCGATGCCGTTGTACGCCCGGATGAACTGCCCGCCGTACATGTTGTTGATGAACGGCATGAAGCTCGACCGGTTGCTGTAGTCGTACGTGACCTGCTTCTGGGCGTATTCGGCCATCTGCTGGTTGAACTGCTCCTGGGAGAGCCCGGCCAGCCGCTTGTACGTCTCCAGCGGGTGCTCGGTGTTGCGGGCCTCGTTCCACATCCGGTTGAAGATGCCGATGCCGCCGTTCTTGTCCACCAGGTACTGGATCAGCATCCAGGCGCCGTAGTGGTGCCGGCTCGACGAGTACGCCAGGTTCTCCGTGCGCAGGAACCGGGTCAGGTCACCGGCGCCGCCGTTCGGGTAGACCTGCATCGACATGAACTCGGCGCTGGCCTCCCAGAAGGTGCCGGCCGACGCGTGCGTGAAGCCCAGACCGGACTTGCCGAGCCAGGCCAGGTTCTGGAACACGTGCCCCAACTCGTGCGCGAGACCCCAGGAGCCGGGCGCGGCCGCGGCGGGCGCGATGTTGATCACGCCGATCCGGCCCTCGGCGCTGCCGCCGGTGGCCCAGGCGTTGAGCGCCTCGCGGTTCCAGGTCTGGGTGACGATGACGACGATCTTGTGCTGGGCGAGCGCGCCGGCCTCGGGCGTGAACTTCATCGTGTTCACGTAGTACGAGTACAGCGTCTCCAACTGGGACAGGATGTTGTCCGGGTTGAAGTTGTACGGCGACGGCGCGGACGTGGGGGTCGTGCCGGACTTCTCACCCCAGAGCAGGATGAAGTTCGCCGATTCCTTCGTGCGGTTCTGAGCCCACGGCACCTCACCGGTGCTCTGCCAGGACGCGGGGATGTAGACGGTTTTGGCGTCGGCAAATGCCTTGGGCAGACCGATGCTGAGGGCGGCACCGAGCACCATGGCCAGCACGGACGCCAGGAGCAGGCGACGGGTGCGCTTGCGGGTGGACATGTGGGGGATCCTTCGTCGTGGGGACGCCTCGCGACGGTCCGGCCGGTCCGGGTGCACAGTCGCTACCACCGGCGGCTCACCGTCCGGCGGCGCTGACTTCCCACCAAGTCACCGTCGCGTGCCACCCACGCCCGGCCAATTTCGTCACGTGGCCGCGTGGTCGAAGGTCATCATTGTTACCGCCGGGCAACGCGTCAAGTTACGCACATCGATCCTTAAGGAGCGGCAAAACTTCGGCCCCGAGCCTGGCGATGTTGGCCAGCGTGCGCTCCGCGTCACCGGCTCCCTCGACCATGAGCAGCAGGTGCCGGACCCCCGTGACCGCCACCGTTTCGGCCAGCCGGTCCACGCACAGCTCCACCGTCCCGACCGGATGCAAATTCAAAAGCCTTTGGAGGTACGCGTCGAGGTCGCGCCGCGGTCGTGCGGTGCCATCGATCCGCACGTATTCCCCGGTGCTGGCCAGCCACCCCGGCATAGCCGCGCGCAAAGCCTCCTGCGCCGCCCCCACCGTACCGGCGACATATCCGACATGTGCGCTAACATGGCCGTTCACTCCAGCGTCACCGACGAGCGCGCTTTTCTCCTCCGCGCTGGCGTGCATGCCGAGCAGCATCGGCAGGCCGCGGGCGGCGGCCAGCGCGGCCGTTTCCGGGCTGGTGGCGGCCACGTACACCGGCACCCGGCGGCTCGGTGCCGGCACCACGTCGACCGGCGGGAAGCGGAAGAACTTGCCGTCCGCGCCGACCTTGGGCGAGTCGCCGGACAGCCAGGACAGCAGCAGGTCGAGCGACTCCGCGAAACCGTCCCGGAAGCGGTCCAGGCCGGTGCCGAACACCTCCAGGTCGATCCACGGCCCGCCGCGCGCGACGCCGAGGTCGAACCGGCCGCCGGACACCTCGGACAGCAGCGCCGCCTCCTCGGCCAGCGCGACCGGATGGCGGTTGGAGAGGATGCAGGCCGCCGTGCCCACGCGCAGCCGGGTGGTGCGCCCGAGCAGGTGAGCGGCCAGGGCCGGCGCCGACGGGCACGTTCCGTACCGCAAAAAATGATGCTCGGCGATCCAGGCCCCGTCGAAGCCGGCCCGCTCGGCCTCCTCGCCGTAGGCGACGGCGTCGCGCAGCGCGTCGCCGGCGCTGCGGCCGGGGAACTGGCCGGCCAGCAGGAAGACGTCGACCCGCAGGGGAGCCGGCGGCAACCGGCTCCCCGGGACGGCCGGCTCAGCAGTCACGAAGCTCCGGCGACTGGTTGAGCAGCTGACCCCGCGGCGAGATGAACTTCTGGTAGCGGTCGCCGCCCACCGCCGAGAGCCGGAACGCGGCCACCCGGTGGCAGTTCTGGAAGGCGAGCTTGACCCCGAAGTGACGCTCCAGCCCGCCCCGGATGGCGTCGCTGGCCAGGGCCCGCAGCAGCTGGCCCCGCTCGGTCTCGCTGGGCGGCGGCACGGCGTGATCGGTGAACTCGCCGTCGGTGCTGTCCAGATCGGTCGCGACCTGGCTGATCACGGTCCACGCGTAGGGCAGGGACTGGCGGACACAGTCGACGAACTCGGCGTCGGTGACCTCGCCCGACTCGGCGCGTTCGAGCAGGGCGGTGGGGACATCGAGCGACATGTTCTCTCCCAACAAATAGACGCAGTGTTATGAAGCTAGTACGGACAGTGCTGCCGGATCGAGGGTGAATTCCGGATCGATCTGCCCGGCGAGGTCCTCGCCGGTGCGCTCGTTGGCCCACGCGGTGGCGTTACGCAGGTGAAACTCCCGGGCCTGGCGGGTGAACCGGTCCCAGTCGCGAGATGTGCCATCCACGGCGGCGCGCATCGTGTCGAGCACCGCCCGGTTGGCCGGTTCCAGGTCCTCGATGGGCGCAGGCCGGCCCTGCTCGGCGGCCCGCACGTGCCGCGAGACGCCGAGGGTGGCGAGCAGGTCGGCGCCGGTGTGGTCACGCAGGAACGCCTCGTCGGCCGCGTCGGTGACCTTGTTGCCGATCACCGAGACGGCGACGTCGTAGTCCGCGGCGTACTCCAGGTACTGCCGGTACACGCCGACCCCGCGCACCGTGGGCTCGCAGGCGATGAACGTACGGTCGAACCGGGTGAACAGCCCCGAGGCGAACGCGTCCGCCCCGGCCGTCATGTCCACCAGCACGTATTCGTCGTCGGCGTCGACCAGGTGGTTGAGCAGCAACTCGACCGCGCCCACCTTGGAGTGGTAGCAGCTCACGCCGAGGTCGTCAGCCGCGAAACCGCCGGTCACCCCGAGCCGGATGCCGTCGGCGTCGCGCAGGCACTCGTCCCAGACCGGGTTGTCCTCGCGGACCCGCAGCAGGCGCGAGCCCCGGCCGGGCGGCGTGGTCTTGACCATCGTCGCGGCCGACGAGATCCGCGGGTTGTTGCCGCGCAGGTACTCCTTGATCAACGGGAGGTGCTCGCCGAGGGCCGGCGGCTCCCCGGTGCGGCCCAGCGCCACCGCCAGGTTCTGGTTGATGTCGGCGTCCAGTGCCAGCACGGTCCGGCCCTGGCTGGCCAGATGCCGGGCGAAGAGGGCCGTTAGGGTGGTCTTGCCGGCGCCACCTTTGCCCACAAAAGCGATCTTCACGAGGTCAGTGTCTTCCCGTCCAGTTGTGCGTTCCTGAAGTTGATACCCATTTCCAATAGTGCGAGTCAAGCCCGACGCGCCGCTACCCACCCGGGAGGGATGCATGTTCGACGGCGGCCGCGCCGAGCGGGTGACCACCGGGATGCGCGAGTTCTACCGGGGTGCGGCCCCGGCGCTGGACCCGCTCGGGCTGTTCCGCGAGCTGGCCGGCACCGTTCCGGCGTACCGTGATTTCCTGGCTTCGCAGGGCGTGTCGCCGGATGAGGTGCGGTCGCTCGCCGACGTGCCGCTGATGACCAAGGCCAACTACCACGAGCGCTACCCGCTGCCGGCGCGCTGCCGCAACGGTTCGCTGGCCGGCTGCGACATGGTGGCGGTGTCGTCCGGCTCGTCCGGCCGGCCCACCGTGTGGCCGCGCTCGGTGCTCGACGAACGCGCCGTGGCGGCCCGGTTCGAGCAGGTCTTCGCGGACGGGTTCGGCGCCGCGGGCCGCAGCACGCTGGCGGTGGTCTGCTTCGCGCTGGGCAGCTGGGTGGGCGGCATGTACACGGCGGCCTGCGCCCGGCACCTGGCCGCCAAGGGCTACCCGATAACCGTGGTCACACCGGGCAACAACGTCGACGAGATCCTGCGGGTGGTCGCGGAGTTGTCGCCGCTGTTCGACCAGACCGTGCTGCTCGGCTACCCGCCGTTCATCAAGAACGTGATCGACGCGGGCGCCGGCTGGCCCTCTCGCGCGACCAAAGTGGTGCTGGCCGGCGAGGTGTTCAGCGAACAGTGGCGCGACCTGATCGCGGCCCGCACCGGCATGCCCGACCCGGCCACCGGCACGGCCTCGCTGTACGGCACCGCGGACGCCGGTGTGCTGGGCAACGAGACCCCGCTGAGCATCCGGATCCGGCGCTTCCTGGCCGACCGTCCGGCCCTGGCGACCGAGGTGTTCGGCGACGCCCGGCTGCCCACGCTGGTGCAGTACGACCCGGCGTCCCGCTGGTTCGAGGAGACCGGCGACGGCACGCTGGCGTTCACCGGCGACGGCGGGGTGCCGCTGGTCCGCTACCACATCGCCGACGAGGGCGGCCTGGTCGCGTACCCGGACATGCTTGCTCTCTGCCGCAAGCACGGCTTCGACCCGGGCCCGGGCCCGGAGCTGCCATTCGTCTACGTCTTCGGCCGCTCACTGTTCACCGTGTCGTTCTTCGGCGCCAACATCTATCCGGAGAACGTGACCGTCGGCCTGGAACGCCCGCCGCTCTCCGACCAGCTCACCGGCAAGTTCGTGATCCGCGTCGTGGAGGACGCCGACGCCGAACGCCGCCTGGCCGTGACCGTCGAACTGGCCCCCGGCGCCGCCCCGTCCGGGACACTCACCGACGCGGTGGCCGAGGCGATCCGCGCCGAGCTGCTGCGGCTCAACAGCGAGTTCGCCCACTACGTCCCACCGGCCTACCAACTGCCGAAAGTCGAGTTGCGCCCAGCCGGCGACCCGGACTACTTCCCGCCCGGCGTGAAGCACCGCTACAGCCGCCCCTGACCGTTCAGAGTGGCGTGCGGACCACGAACGCCGTGGCTCGGTCGTCGTCGATGCGCAGGGCGCCGCCGCGGCCAACGGCAATGGTGTGGTCCGGGTAATTCACCGAGCGCAGCATCACCGCATTGCCGCCGCCGGAAGCGCAGAAAGACGCGTCCTGGGCGAACAGCGAGGAACGGTCGCGGCGGTCCAGCCGGATCGCATAGTCGCGATGGCGCAGGAAATAGCCCGGATAGTTCGCCGATTCGAACGAGACGCAGCCGGCGCCGGCCAGTCCGCGCCGGACCACGAAGCTCGCGTCGGCGCGGTCCAGGGCGCTGCTGCCGGCGGTGATCCGGTCGATGCGGGCGGCATAGTTGCGGTGCCGGACCCGGAAGCCGGTCATGCCGCGCACCTCGAGGCCGACCGTGCGGCCCACGGTGAGGTCGGTGCCGCCAGCCGGGGCCGAGGTCGTCGGGCGGACTGGCGACGGCGGCGGCGGCGGGGGAGGCGGCGCAGGGCGGCTGGTGGCCGGTCGCGAAGAGGAGGCGCGGGCGGGGCTGGAGCTGAGGGCGGGGCTGGAGCTGAGGGCCGGGCTGGGGCTGAACGACGCGCTGGTCGCGGACGGCGGCAGCAGCGACACCGTCGGCGACGGGAACGGCGGGGTGGGGAAGACCATCCGCTCGGCGATCGGGGCGGGCGGCTGCGACTCGTCGGTGGGCAGCAGCAGGGCCATCATGCCGCTGACTCCGGCGACCACCACGACGGCGCAGGCGAGCAGCACCTTGCCGGCGTGCGGCGAGTCGTTCTGGATGGGCAATGGCGGTCGCCGATAGGGCACCGGAACCGGTAACCGGTCGCTGTCGCGCACCACCCCGCCCTGGTAGGGAGGTGGCCAGCCGCCGGATCGCAGAACGTTTCGCTGGTCCTCTTCGGGCATGTAGCATCCGTTCCTGCGGCCGGCGCTTAAGGGAGTCTTAAACTCTCGAAAAGGCATTGTTGCGTCGATAGTCCTGATTAGCAAGAGCGGAACTTAAGCTCGTCTTTGGCTTCTTCACGGCAAGGTTCGCGGGGAATGAACTCCCGACCGGCACGGCGCGTATTGACGATCGACGCCATCCGCCGCCGGACGCGTGGGCACCCGGCCGGACCCGAGGAGACGATCGTGGACGGCTTCGCCAAGGGCAACATCGACGCCCACGACCCGCCTGCCGACAACGCCGACGGCGGCACGTCCGCGCAAGGCGAACCCACCGGCGGTTTTCCACGCATCGCCGACTACTGGCCGGATGCTCCACACCGGATGGGACCGGCCGCCGACTTCTCCCCGGACGAGGCCGCCCGACCGGCCGACGGCGATCAGGCGTACCCCCGAAACCCCAGCTATCCACCCCCGGACCAGGAACCGACGCAGGTCTTCCGGCCGCCGCCACCGCCGCGCCGGCCGTGGTTGCGCGCGCTGCTCGGTGCCTTGGGCGCCCTCGTCTTCCTCGGCGGCAGCGTGTTCGCCCTGGCCCGGCTGGTGGCCGGCGACGACCAGCCGCAGGCCGGTGCCCCGCTGGCGCCGGCCGAGCAGGACGCCGTGCCGGACGCGACCGGCGTGCCCAGCCCGCCGGTGTCGGTCGAGCCCGCGCCCAGCAGCACCGCCCCGACTGAGAGCCCGAGCGCCTCGGTCACCGCCCTGCCCTTCGAGTCCGGCTCGTTCGAGCTGACCAGCAACGTGGTCGAGCTGAACCTCACGGTGGTCGACCTGGGCAACGAGGCGTTCCAGGTGAGCACCCCGGAGGACAGCGGGCTGCGGCCGCGCGCCGAGGTCGACGGCGACGACGTCACCCTGTCCGCGCCGTCCGACGGCAGCAAGGGCTCGGGCCGCCTCGACGTCCGGCTCAACGAGCGGATCTCCTGGTCGCTGAAGATGTCCGGCGGCATGAAGAACGCCACCTTCGCGCTGGACGACGCCGACCTGCGCCGCATCGAACTGGTCGGCGGCGCGTCCCGGATCGACATGACGCTGCCCAGCCACAAGGACGCGCTGCCGATCAAGATGTCCGGCGGGGTGAACACCTGGAACATCAAGACCGCCCGCGAGGTGCCGGTGAGCGTCGAGATGCGGCGCGGCGGCGGCGAAGTGGTGCTGAACGGCAAGCGGGTCCGCAACATCAACCGCGGCACCACGCTGCGCGCCCAGGTGGACAACTCCGACGCGGAAGGCCTCAAAATCGACGCGGTGGCCGGCGTGGGCACGCTCACCGTGTGGCCCGCCGAGACCTGACATCCAGCAGCTGGAACAGGGTGAGCCACTGTTCCGGCCAGACCTCGCCGACCGGCGTGTCCGGGCCGATCCGGGCGGCCCGGCAGGCACCCGCGGCCCGCCCGGTTCCGTACCGGCGGGCCAGGGTGGCCGGCAGCGAGCCGCCGGTGCCGGTGAACCCGTCCTCGACCAGCCGGCGCCAGGCCGGCAGGCGGTCCGGCGCCACCAGCGGCACGGCCCGGCGGTCCAGCTGGAGGATGCCGCCGTCGACCCGGGGCACCGGGCGGAAGGCCGCGCGCGGCACCCGGCCGGCCAGCCGCCAGGAGAACTCCGGCCAGGTCAGCACGGTCAGCCGGCTCCACCGGCCGTAGTCGCCGGAGCGCTTGCGGGCGTACTCCCACTGGGTCAGCAGGGTGGCGCGGCGCAGCGAGTCTGCGGTCAGGCACCAGCGCACCACGCCCGCGGTCAGCGCGTACGGAATATTGCCGGCCACCTCGAACTCGCTCCGCGGCGGCCGCGCCGCCAGAAAATCCGCGGTGCGCACGCTCAGCCGGGGATCTCGCGGCAGGCGGGCCGCCATCTCCGGATCGATCTCGTACGCGACCACGCGGCTACTGCGACGCAGGAGTTCCGTGGTGAGCCGGCCCCGGCCGGCACCGACCTCGTAGAGCAACGTGTCATGGCCGGGATCGGCCACCTCGGCGATGAGCCGGGCGGCGGCCGGGTCGGCGAGGAAGTTCTGCCCGAACGCGCGACGGGTGCGGGCATGGGAACGCAGTGGCGCCATGGCCAGGGTCCTGTCTGCTGTCAGCGGACAGGCGTCATCGCGGCCCGTCCGCTTTCCGAATTGGACTCAGCTGGGCCCTGGCGTTGCCGGGTGCGGTATTTACACGGTGCTGGCCAGGGCGGGACGCCCGGCGCGCAGACGGATGCTGTGCAGCGGTCCTCGCGCGGGCATCGGCGCCGCGGTGAGGAGAGCGTGCGTGGTGATCATCCGGCGACCCTATCCGCGGGGCGGGGCCACGGCATCCGAATTTTCGGGGCACAATGCTGGTCGTCCCGACATATTGGCGACAGGGTGCTGGCCGGGGCGTTATCGGATCACGAGGCTGTTGGCATGACGACAACGTTCGACCGCGCGCAGGTGCGCGGCAGCGCCGAGACGCTGCGGGAGCGGCGGCTCCAGCTCTCCGCGCTGACCATCCCGCCGGGCCGCGGCTGGCATCCGCTGCGCGAGCGGATGATCGATGTCCTGGGCCCGCCGACCGACACGATCGGCGACGTCATCGAAAAGCTGGTGCTCATCCAGGTGATCCTGGACGAGCTGCCGCCCGACCCGGAGGCCAACCGGGTGGCCGCGTTCAACTCGCTCTACCTGCGGATCACCCGCCAGGTCGAGGAGGCGCTGCGCGGCGGCGTCAACCACCCCGACTTCCTGGAACTGCTCGACGTCCAGTTCGCCAAGCGTTACTTCGACGCGCTCGAACTGTGGAACGACGACGACGAGAAGACCCCGGACGTCTGGGAGGTGCTGTTCAAGCGCGGCCTGGACACCAGCCTGAGCCGGCTCACCGCGGCCATGCTCGGGGTCAACGCGCACATCAACCACGACCTGTCGCTGGCCCTGATCGGCACCTGGGAGGAGTTGGGCGCCCCCGACGACGACCTGATCCACCCCGACTACCTGCTGATCAACCAGATCTTCTACGCCGAGATCCCGCCGCTGCGTCGCGGCTTCTCCACCCGCTGGCAGCGCGAACTCGACCGGCTGGCCGGCCCGCTCGACGACTGGAGCCAGCGCACGCTGGTCACCGTGACCCGGGCGCGCGCCTGGGACCAGGGTCGCCGGCTGTGGCTGCTGCGCCACGACCCGGAGGACTTCGAGGACGCCCGGCGCACCATGGACCGGTGCGCGTCGCTGCTGGCCGAGTGGGCCATCGTCGGCGACCGGCTGATCACCGGCACCGGGCAGGGCGTGCGCCTGCTGCGCCGGATGCTGCGCCGCCAGCACCACAACCACCAGCCGCCACCCGGCCGGCGCCAGGACGTCCGGTTCTTAGCCAACTCTTAGCCGCCGACCGCAGAGCCCGCTCGTCCCCGTGTGTCAGGGTGAGGCGTGCGGATCCTGGTGGTGGAGGACGACGCGGCGGTCCGCGACTCGCTGGCCCGTACCCTGCGCTTCGAGGGACACCGGGTGGACACCGCGGAGGACGGCCGGGCGGCGCTCGACGCGGTGCGCGCCGGCGAGCCGGACGCGATGATCCTGGACGTCAGCATGCCCCGGCTGGACGGCCTGCAGACCTGCCGCCAGTTGCGCGCCGACGGGGTGTTCCTGCCGGTGCTCATGCTCACCGCCCGGGACAGCGTCGGCGACCGGGTGGCCGGCCTGGACGCCGGCGCCGACGACTACCTGGTGAAACCGTTCGCGCTGCAGGAGCTGCTGGCCCGGCTGCGGGCGCTGCTGCGCCGGTCAGCGCTCAACTCCTTCGATCAGGCCAAGGGGCTCACGTTCGCCGACCTCCGGCTCGACCCGGACACCCGCGAGGTGTGGCGCGGTGACCGGCCGCTGCGGCTGACCCGCACCGAGTTCGCCATCCTGGAGGCGTTCCTGCGGCACCCGCGGCAGGTGCTGAGCCGGGCCGCGCTGTTCGACCAGGTCTGGGGCTACGACTTCGGCGAGTCCTCGAACAGCGTGCACGTCTACCTCGGCTACCTGCGCCGCAAACTGGAGGCGGACGGCGGTTCGCGGCTGCTGCACACGGTCCGCGGCGTCGGCTTCGTGCTGCGCGAGGAACCGCTGTGACCGGCTGGTGGCGCCGCCGGTCGCTGCACACCCGGCTGTCGCTGCTGGTCACCACCGCGGTCGGCGCCGCGGTCGTCGGTTTCGCGGTGGCCGCCTGGGTGGCCGTCGAGGAACTCCAGCAGCACCGCCTGTCGGCCGAACTGACCGCGGACGCGGCGGCGATCGCGGCCCAGCACACGACCCGGCCCCGCCCCGGACCGCCACCGCCGGGCCGGGGCGGTGGCCGGCCCCCGCACGTACTCGGCCCGCGCTGGCAGGTCCTGGACGCCCGGGGCACCGTGGTGAACGCGCCGGACGAGCCGCTGCCGATCACCTCGAAGGCGCACGGGGTGGCCACCGCCCGGCACCACGCCGTGCAGGAGCGGGTCCGGATCGGCCGGGACAACTACCAGATGCTGACCATGCCGATCGGCGACGGCGGCGCCGTGCAGGTGGCCGTCGACCTGGACGACAGCAGCCGCACCCTGACCCTGCTGGCCCTGCTGCTGGCCGGCGGCTGCGTGATCGGCATCGCCGGCGCCGCGTTCGCCGGCCGCGCGGTGGCCCGGGCCGGTCTGCAGCCGGTGGAACGCCTCACCGAGGCGGTAGAGGTGGTGGCCGCCACCACCGACCTGACCAAACCGATCGAGGTGCGCGGCGACGACGAGATCGCCCGGCTGGGCCGCTCGGTCAACACCATGCTGGCCGCCATCGACACCGCTCGGCGCAGCCAGCGCGCCCTGGTCGAGGACGCCGGCCACGAGCTGCGGACCCCGCTGACCAGCATCCGCACCAACGTCGAGCTGCTGCTGACCGTCGAGCGCCAGCCCGGACTGGCCCACCGCCTGCCCGCGGAGGAACGCGAGAAGCTGCTCAGCGACCTGGACGCCCAGGTGCGCGAGCTGGCGACGCTGACCACGGAACTGGTGGAACTGGCCCGCGAGGACACCACCCGCGAGGCGGCCGAGGAACTGGAACTGGCCGGCGTCATCACCCAGGCGGTCAACCGGGTGCGCACCCGGGCCCCCGGCCTGACGTTCGTGACGGAACTGCAGCCGGTGGCGGTCCTGGGCCGCCCCGGTGAGCTGGAGCGGATGGCCGTGAACGTGCTGGACAACGCGGCCAAGTGGAGCCCGCCGGGCGGGTCGGTGCGAGTGACGCTGACCGGCGACGGCCCGCAGTGGTGCCGATTCACGGTGACCGACACCGGCCCCGGCATAGCCGAGGACGATCTGCCGTACGTCTTCGACCGTTTCTACCGGGCGGCGGCCGCCCGCGCGATGCCCGGCTCGGGCCTGGGCCTGGCAATCGTGGCGCAGACCGCGAGCCAGCACGGCGGCTTGGTCAAGGCCGGCCCGAACGAGCCGCACGGCACGGTCCTGACCGTCCGCCTGCCGCGTACGGCCTAGGCGGTGCCGGTGAGGTATCCGCCCATCGACGTGAAGTAGTCCTGAGCCGCCAGCTCGGTGCCGTCCTCGGTGCGGACCCGGGTGATCAGCAGGCCGTGCTCACGCCCGCGTCGCGCGTCGGCGCCGGCGACGATCGCCACGCCGTCGCCCTCGCGGTAGAAGATGCGCCCGGGGGTGCCGCCGTAGCGGTTCTGCGACACCTCGGCCGACAGGATCTCCAGCCGGCGGCCGCGGTGGAAGGTGTAGGCGCTGGGGTACGGGTACGACTGGGCCCGGACCAGGCGGTCGAGCTCCTCAGGGGACCAGGTCCAATCGATCCGGCAGTCCTCGTCAGCCCGCTTGTGAAAGAAGCTGGCCCGGGACCGGTCCTGCTTCGTCCAGTCGGTGCGGCCCGAGCCGAGCAGTTCCAGTCCGTCCACCGTGATCGGGCCGAACAGCTCGAGCGTGCGGTGGAACAGGTCGGTCGTGGTGTCGCGCGGGCCGACCGGCACCGCCCGCTGCAGCACGATGTCGCCCGCGTCGAGGGTCTCGTCCATGAGGTGCGCGGTGACGCCGACCTCCTTCTCGCCGTTGATCAGCGCCCAGATCAGCGGCGAGAAGCCCGCATAGGCGGGCAGCAGCGAGTCGTGCACGTTGAGCGTGCCGAGCCGGGGCAGGTTGAAGATCCGCGGCGGGATCCAGGTGCGCCAGTTGGTGGCGACGATGACGTCGGACTCGGCCGCGCGCAGCTGTTCGAAGAGTTCGTCGTCGTCCGGCCGGGTGCGGAGCAGGACCGGCACGCCGTGCTTCTCGGCCAGGTCGGCCACCGAGTCGTCCCAGATCTTCTCGTAGGCATGGTCGCTCTTGGGATGGGTGACCACGAGCGCCACCTCATGCTCGGATTCGAGCAGCGCCTGCAGGGTGCGGTGTCCCCAGGTCTGATATCCGAACATTGTTACCCGCATGGGTGATGTCCTCTCCTGCAGCCGTCCCGATGGACTTCGGCGCGATCGTACTATCCTTAGCCTTACCTAACCTACGGGTCTGCCGGCGTCAGGTCGCCAGGTGGTGGCGCCCGGTCGGAATGATCAGGGGGGTGCCGCTGACCGGGTCGGCGGTGATCTGGCAGCCGATGTCGAACACGTCGGCCACCACCTCCGGGGTGATGACCGTGGCCGGGTCGCCCTGCGCGACGATCCGGCCGGCCTTCATCGCCACCAGGTGATCGGCGTAGCGGCCGGCCTGGTTGAGGTCGTGCAGCACCATCACGATGGTCCGGCCGTCGCGGCGGTTGAGATCGACCAGCAGGTCCAGCACGTCGATCTGGTGCGACAGGTCGAGGAACGTCGTCGGCTCGTCGAGCAGCAGGACCGGCGTCGCCTGCGCCACCGCCATCGCGATCCAGGCGCGTTGCCGCTGCCCGCCGGAGAGCTCGTCGACCGGGCGATTCGCCAGGCCGGTCATGCCGGTCGCGGCCAGCGCAGCGGTCACCGCGGCCTCGTCCGCCGACGACCACTGCTGCCACCAGCTCTGGTGCGGTGCGCGGCCGCGGCTGACCAGATCCACCACCGTGAGACCGGCCGGCGTAACCGGGGACTGGGGGAGGATGCCCACCTGGCGGGCCACCTGGCGGGTCGGCAGGGTGTGTATCGCCGCGCCGTCCAGCCGCACGCAACCGGCCTCCGGCGCCATCAGCCGGGCCAGCGCCCGCAGCAATGTCGACTTGCCGCAGGCGTTCGCGCCGACGATGGCGGTGATCCGGCCGGTCGGCAGATCGAGGTCGAGTCCGTCCACCACACGGCGGCCGGGATAGGCCAGCCGCAGCTGCTCGGCCCGCAGGTCGGGTTGGTGCCGGGTCATTGTCAGCCTCCACTACCGGCTCGGTTGGCGCGCGCGAGCAGCCACAGCAGGAATGCCGCGCCGAGCGCACCGGTGACGACACCGACGGGCATCTCGGCGTCCGGGACGAGATAGCGGGCGAGCAGGTCGCTCGCGAGCACCATGACGGCTCCGGTCAGCGCGGAGGCGAGCGGCGGCGGCGTGGCCCGGCCGGCCAGCCGCTGTGCCACCTGCGGCGCGGCGAGGGCGACGAACAGCACCGGCCCGGCTGCCGCGGTGGCGAAGGCCACCAGCCCGACGCCGGCGAGGAGCAGGCCGATCCGGGCGCGCTGGACCGGCGTGCCCAGCCCGCGGGCCACGTCGTCGCCCAGCGCCAGGGTCTGGCTCCACCTGGTGAGCAGCAGCGTCACCGGAAGCAGCACGCCGACCGCCACGGCCAGCGGCAGCACCGTCTCCCAGCCGCGACCGTTGATGCTGCCGACCAGCCAGCCGAACGCCTCCTGAGCCTGGTGCAGCTTGGCCCGGGTCAGCAGGTAGTCGGTGGCACTGGTGCACATCCAGGCGACGCCGATGCCGACGAGCACGATGCGGTACCCGCTGGCCCCGCGTCGCCAGGCCAGCACGTAGATCAGGACGGCCGTGGCGAACGCGCCGAGCACCCCCGCGGTCGAGCCGCTCAGCCCGGAGCGTCCGCCGAGGACGATCACGCCGACCACGGCGGTGGTCGCTCCCGCGTTGATTCCGATCATGTCCGGGCTGGCCAGCGGGTTCCGGGTGATCGTCTGGAAGACGGCGCCGGAGACCGCGAACGCCGCACCGACCAGCATGCCGGTCAGCGCACGCGGCAGCCGGAGTTCGCGGACGATGAAGGACGACCCGGCGCTGTCGCCGCCGGCCAGGGCGCGCAGGACGTCCGGCAGGCCGATCGGATAGTCGCCCACGGCGAGGCCGACGCAGAGCAGGGCGAACGTCGCCGCGGCCAGCGCGACACAGACGACCACGGTCCGCGGTGGCACCACCCCGGAGACCGGCGGCGTGGACAGCCGGAACGCGCCCGGCCGGGTCAGGGTGCCACGAGTCGCCATCAGAGCTCGACCGTCCGGTGGCGCCGGACCAGAGCGATGAAGAACGGGCCGCCGAGGAACGCGACGACGATGCCCGCCTGTACCTCCTCTGGCCGGGTGACCACTCGGCCGACGATGTCCGCGAACAGCAGCAGGCAGGGCGCGAGCAGGGCGGTGGCGGGCAGCAGCCAGCGATGGTCCGGTCCGGTGATCAGCCGGGCGACGTGCGGCACCACGAGTCCGATGAAGACGATCGGGCCAGCCATGGCGACGGCCGTGCCGGCCAGCAGGGTGATCGCCGCAACGGCCCGGATCCGGATCGCGCCGACCCGGCGGCCCAGCGCGACCGCGGTGTCGTCGCCGAGCGCGAGGCTGTTGAGCGCCGGCCCGGCCGTCACGGCCAGCAGGACGCCGGCCGCCAGCAACGGCGCCATCCGCGACAGCATGGCGGGGTCGGCGCCGGTGAGCGAGCCGGCCGACCAGAATCGGAAGCGGTTGAGCGCCTCGGGATGCCGGAGCGCGATCGCGCTGGCGCACGAGCCCAGCAGGAAGGTGAGCGCGATGCCGGCCAGGGCGATCTTCACCGGGGTGGCGCCGCCGTGGCCCATGCTGCCGAGCACCTGGACGGCCACCGCGCCGGCGAGCGCCCCGGCGAGCGCGAACCACACGTACTCGGAGGCGGCGCTCATGCCGAAGGCGGCCACCGCGACCACGACGGCGAAGGACGCACCGGCGCTGACGCCGAGCAGGCCCGGGTCGGCCAGCGGGTTGCGGGTGAGGCCCTGCATCAGGGCGCCCGCCAGTCCGAGTGCGATCCCGACCAGGACGGCACACCCGGTCCGGGGCATCCGTACGCCCCAGACGATCGCGTCGACCTGCGGATTCACCCCCCGCGCGGCGGCCCGGTCGATGACCGCGCGGACCACCTCGTCGAGCGGAACCGCCTTGCTGCCGGCGGCGAGTGAGGCGACACACAATCCCGCGAGAACGGCGGCGGCGACAAGCAGCAGCGCCGGCCGCGCGGTCGCCGCAACGGCGATGCGTCGCGGCGCTGCGGCGGTCGCGGTGCCGGTCGTGCGTGTCGTCATCCTGCCTCCACCGTGAACATCGGGGACATGCTAGGGGCCGCCCATCGATCGTCGTGCGGGTAGGCCGCTTGTGACTTAGGGTAGGCTCACCTTACGATGGCCGCGACCGTGTCGCCCCGTCGGAGGGAATCCGTTGCTCACGTTCCCGAGCTCCACCGTGCACTCGCCCGTCGTCCACCGTCCCCGGTCGGTGGCGGCGCGGATGACCGCGGTGCTCGCCGCGGCCGTTCTGGCAGTCACCGGCTGCGCGAGCACGGAGACCGCCACGCCAGATCCGCAGTCGAGCGCGTCCACCGGGACCGGCTTCCCGGTGAGCGTCAGCCACAAGTACGGCGCGACCGAGATCAAAGCCGCGCCCGCTCGGGTGGTCACCCTCGGGCTGAGCGACCAGGACCCGGTGCTGGCACTGGGTGTGGTCCCGGTCGGCGCGATCGACTGGTTCCTCGAGCGGCCCTACGGCAAGTGGCCGTGGGCGCAGCCGCTCTGGGCCGGCAAGACACCGGAGATCGTCGGTGAGCGCGACGAGTTCAACCTCGAGAAGGTCGCCGCCCTCAAGCCGGACCTGATCATCGGGCTGTACTCGGGCATGAGCAAGGACCAGTACGACAAGCTCTCCAAGATCGCCCCGACCGTGGCCCAGCCGGTCGGGTTCGACGACTACGCGGCGCCCTGGCAGGACATGACCCGCCTGGCCGGCAAGGCCCTGGGCCGCGAGGCCAAGGCCGAGGAACTGATCGCCGCCATCGACGCCCAGCTGGCCAAGCTCGCGGCCGGGCACCCGGAGTTCGCCGGCAAGTCGGTGGCGGTGGTGGAGCCGTACGAGCCCGGCAAGTACGCGGTCTTCGCGCCCGACGACCCCAAGGTCGTGCTGCTGACCAAGCTCGGCTTCACGGTGCCGAAGCCCATCGTGGACGCGGTCGGCAACGAGTACGCGGCCGAGATCGGCTCCGAGCAGCTGTCCCTCGTCGACGTCGACAAGCTGGTCTTCCTCACCGCCGATGCCAAGACCGAATCCACCGTCAAGGCCGACAAGGTCTACGGCACCCTCGCCGTGGCCAAGGAGAACCGGGCGGTGTTCCTGCCCTACGAGGAGCCGCCGCTCGGCGCGGCGCTGTCGTTCAGCACGGTGCTGAGCATCCCGTACGCCCTCGACCAGCTGGTTCCGCTGCTGTCCGAGTAGGGCGTCCGCAGACCCTCAGACTTCCACACCTACGTCACCCTCGAGGGGCGGTACTTCGCTGTGCCCGAATTCGCGCGAACCGACGCTGTCGTGACGACCCTGGCGACCTGGCCCGAGCTCTTCGCGGTCCAGGTCCGCCAACGGCCGCAGGCCGTGGCGGTGGTCTACGAGGGCACCGCACTCACCTACGCGGAAGTGGACGAGCGGGCCAACCGCCTCGCGCACGCGCTGATCGCCCGGGGCGCCGGACCGGAGCGGGTGGTCGGCCTCTGCCTGCCTCGCTCGGCCGACCTGATCGTGGCCGAGGTCGCGGTACTCAAGACCGGCGGGGCCTACCTGCCCATCGACCCCGAGTACCCGGCCGAGCGGATCGCCTACCTGCTCGCCGACGCCACACCGACCTGCGTGCTCACCACGACCGAGCTGGCGGCCGTCCTGCCGGCGGGCGCCACCGCGGCCCGGCTGCTGCTGGACGATCCCGCGTTCGCCGGCGAGCTGGCCGGGCGGCCCGCGACCGAGCCCAGCACGACGCTCACGCCGGCCGGTGCCGCGTACGTCATCTACACCTCGGGGTCGACGGGGCGCCCGAAAGGCGTCGTCGTCTCGCACTCCGGCGTCGTGAAGCTGCTCGCCACCGCCACCGGGCGGCTCGGGGTCGGCCCGCACAGCCGGGTGCTGCAGTTCGCCTCGCCGAGTTTCGACGTCGCGTTCTTCGACCTGTGTCTCGGCCTGCTCACCGGCGGCCGGCTGGTCGTGGTGCCGGCCGAGCGCCGGGTGCCCGGTCCGCCGCTGGCCGACTACGCCCACGAGCACGGCGTGACGTTCATGATCCTTCCACCCGCCCTGCTGGCCGCGATGCCAGCCGGCTGCGACCTCCCGGCCGGCGCGACGCTGCTGGCCGGCACCGAACGGGTCTCCGCCGAACTCGTCGCCCGGTGGGCGCCCGGCCGCCCCATGTTCAACGCGTACGGGCCGACCGAGGCGACCGTCAACTCCACCCTGGGCCGGTGCGACCCGGCGGTCCCGCCCGGCGCCACCGTGCCCATCGGCATCGCCGACCCGGACACCCGGTGCCACGTGCTCGACGCCGCGCTGCGGCCGACCCCGGCCGGCGGGGTCGGCGAGCTCTACCTGGGCGGTCCCGGCCTGGCCCGCGGCTACCTGGGCCGGCCGGCGCTCACCGCGGAACGCTTCGTCGCCGACCCGTTCGGCCCGGCCGGCGAGCGGCTCTACCGCACCGGCGATCTGGTGCGCCGGCGCGAGGACGGGCAGCTCGAATTCGTCGGCCGCGCCGACAACCAGGTCAAGGTCCGCGGGTACCGGATCGAGCTGGGGGAGATCGAGTCGGTGATCGGCCAGCACCCGGCGGTGGCCCAGGTCGCCGTGGCCGCGCGGGAGGACCGGCCCGGCGACGTCCGGCTCGCCGCCTATGTGGTGCCCCGGCTGGACGGCCCGTCCCACGCCGCCGATACCACCGCCGAGCAGGTCGGGCAGTGGAAGCAGCTGCACGAGTTGCTCTACGCCGCGGGCCGCACCGAGTCCTTCGTGGAGAACTTCACCGGCTGGAACAGCACCTACGACGGCCTGCCGATCCCGGTCGAGCAGATGCGCGAGTGGCGCGCCGCCACGGTCGACGCCATCCTGGGGCTGCGCCCCCGCCGGGTGCTGGAGATCGGCGTCGGCAGCGGCCTGCTGCTGTCGCGGATCGCGCCGCGGGTCGAGGCGTACTGGGGAACCGACCTGTCCGAGGAGGCCATCCGCACGCTGCGCGGCCAGGTGGCCGGCGTGCCGGAGCTGGCCGGCCGGGTCGAGCTGTCGGCACAGCCGGCCGACGAGGTCGGCGGGCTGCCGGCCGGGTTCTTCGACACCGTCGTGATCAACTCGGTGGCGCAGTACTTCCCCGGCGTCGAGTACCTGCTCGACGTGCTTGCCAAGGCGACCGGCCTGCTGGCGCCGGGCGGGTCCGTCTTTCTCGGCGACGTCCGGCACCTGCGGCTCCTTCCCGCGCTCCGGGCCGGGGTCGAGGCGCTGCGCCACCCCGGCGCGGACCCGGCCGTCGCCTGGCCGGCGGTCCGGCGCGCCGTCCGGTGGGAGGGCGAGCTGCTCGTCGACCCTGACCTGTTCACCGCGTGCCGCCCGGCTCTGCCCGGCGTCACCGCGGTCGACGTGCGGGTCAAGCGCGGCCGGTTCCACAACGAGCTGACCCGCTACCGCTACGACGTGGTGCTGCGTACCGCCGCCGTGGCGGACGCGGAGCCGGCGGACGAGGTCACCTGGGCGGAGCTGGCCGGCCGTCTCGTCGCCGGCCAGGACCGTGCGGTCCGGGTCACCGGACTGCGCAACGCCCGGCTCACCGCGGACATCGCGGTGCTGGACACCCTCGATCCCGGCACCGGGCCGGCACCGGAGGGACCGGCCGTCGACCCGGAGGACCTGCACCGGCTCGCCGCCGAACACGGCTGGCAGGCCGAGGTCACCTGGACCGCGGGCACCCGCGACGGCCGGCTCGACGCCGTCTTCACCCCGCCCGGTGTGCAGCCGCCGCCGGCCTACCGGGCCGGGGACGCCGCCGCGGAGCCGGACCGCTATGCCAACCGCCCGGCGCCGTTCCGCGACGCGAACGCGCTGATGAAGGTCCTGCGCGCGCACGCGCGCAGCTGGCTGCCGGACTACATGGTGCCGTCCGCGTTCGTGCCGCTGGACCGCATCCCGATGACCACCGCCGGCAAGGTGGACCGGGCGGCGTTGCCGGCGCCCGACTTCGCGGCACTGACCACCGGCGGCGCCGCCCGCGACGCCCGCGAGGAGGTGCTCTGCGCGCTCTACGCCGAGGTGCTCGGCCTGCCCGAGGTCGGCGTGGACGACGACTTCTTCGCGCTCGGCGGCGACAGCATCGTGTCGATCCAGCTGGTGATCCGGGCCCGGCAGGCCGGCCTGGTCGTCACCCCGCGACAGGTCTTCCAGCACCGCACCGTCGCGGCGCTGGCCCCCGTCCTCACCACCGCCGCCGACGTGGTGGACGACCCGGACGCCGGCGTCGGCGAGATGCCGCTTCTGCCGATCATGGCCTGGCTGGACGAGTGCGGCGGCCCGTTCGGCGCGTTCAACCAGTGGCTGCTGATCCGCCTGCCGTCCGGCGCGGACCGGGACGGCCTGGTGCGTACGCTGCAGGCGGTCGCGGACCGGCACGACGCGCTGCGGTCCCGCCTCGTCCGGGCCACCGCGACGGCTCCGGGCCGGCTCGTGATCGCGCCACGCGGCACCGTCGCGGCCGAACACTGGCTGCATCGCACGGACGCGGCCGGGCTGGCGGAGAGCCAGATCCGCCCGCTGGCCGACGAAGCGGCGCGGCAGGCGGGCAACCGGCTCGACCCCGAGGCCGGCGTGATGGTCCAGGCCGTCTGGCTCGACACCGGCCCTGCACGCCCGGGATATCTGGTCGTCGCGGTGCACCACATCGTGGTCGACGGCGTCTCCTGGCGGATCCTGCTGCCCGACCTCGCCGAGGCCGGTGCTGCTGCCGCCGCCGACCGGCCCGCCGCGCTCGCGTCGATCGGCACACCGCTGCGGCGCTGGGCGGAGATCACCGCGGCCGACGCGCACCGGCCGGACCGGATCGCCGAACTGCCGTACTGGACCGATCAGCTCACCGGGCCCGACCCGGCACTGGGCCGCCGCGCGCTCGACCCGGTCGGCGATCTGGACACCGTGCGGCGGCTCACCCTGCGGCTGCCGGCCGACCGCACCGCGGCGCTGCTGACCACCGTGCCGGCCGCGTTCCACGCCGGGGTCAACGACGTCCTGCTCACGGCGCTCGCGCTCGCGGTCACCGACTGGCGCCGCCGCCGCCAGGACGGCACGCCACCGGTGCTGATCGCCCTGGAAGGCCACGGCCGCGAGGAACAGATCCACCCGGAGGTGCGGCTGTCCCGCACGCTCGGCTGGTTCACCAGCGTCTTCCCGGTCCGCCTCGACCTCGGCACGGTGGACGTCACCGAGGCGCTGGCCGGCGGGCCGGCCGCGGGTGCCGCCCTCAAGCGCATCAAGGAGCAGCTGAACGCGGTGCCGGACCACGGCCTCGGGTTCGGGCTGCTGCGCTACCTCAACGCGGAGACCGCAGCGGCCCTGGCCGCGCTGCCCGTCCCGCAGATCAGCTTCAACTACCTGGGCCGGTTCGCGGTCGCCACCCGGCAGGACACCCCGTGGACCCCGGTCCCCGGCGCGGGCGTCCTGGCCGGCGGGTACGACGCCGAGATGCCGGTCGCGCCGTACACGCTCGAGGTCAACGCCTTCACCGAGGACTACCCGGACGGGCCGCGGCTCGGCGTGACCTGGGCCTACCCGGACGCGCTGATCGACGACGCGAGCGTGGCCACGCTGGCCGAGGGCTGGTTCGCTGCGCTCGGCGCGCTGGTCGAGCACACCGCGGCCCCGGGCGCCGGCGGCTTCACCCCGTCCGACTTCCCGCTGGTGCCGCTGGCGCAGGACGACGTCGACGCGCTGGTGGCCGCCGCGCCGGGGCTCGCCGACGTGCTTCCGCCGACCCCGCTCCAGCTCGGTTTCTACTTCCACGCCACCGCCGGCGACGCCGACCAGTACGAGGTGCAGCAGCTCGTCACCCTGGACGGTCGACTGGACGCCGGGGCGCTGCGCCGCGCCGTGCAGGGCGTGCTCGACCGGCACGCCCCGCTGCGGGCCGGGTTCCGCGACCTGGCCGACGGCCGCGTCGTCCAGGTGGTGGTGGACGGCATCGAGGTGCCCTGGCGGACCATCGACCTGCCGGCGGACGACCCCGCCGCCTTCGAGGAGGAGCTCGGCCGGGAACGGGCCGCCGGGTTCGACCTGGCCGCCCCGCCGCTGCTGCGCTGCCTGCTGATACGGCATGCCGACGACCGGCACACGCTGGTACTCACCCACCACCACATCGTCACCGACGGCTGGTCCGTGGCGGTGTTCCTGCGCGACCTGCTCGCCGGCTACACCACGCACGGCGAACCGCCCCGGCTCGCCGCCGTCACCCCGTACCGGCGTTATCTGGAATGGCTGGCCGGCCGCGACCAGCAGGCCGCCTCCGACGCCTGGCGCGAGGCCCTGGCCGGCCTCGACGACCCGGCCCTGCTCGCGGACCCCGCTGCGATGCCGGCCCCGGTCCGGCAGGTCGCCGTCGCCCTGCCGGACGACGTCGCGGCGATCCTCCCGCAGCGGGTCCGTTCGCACGGCGTCACCCTCGGCACCGTCCTGCACACCGCGTGGGGCCTGCTGCTCGGCCGGCTCACCGGGCGGCGTGACGTGGCGTTCGGCAGCACCGTCTCCGGCCGGCAGGCTGACGTCGCCGGGATCGAGTCGATGATCGGCCTGTTCATCAACACGGTTCCGGTGCGGATGCGCTGGCAGCCCGCCGAGCCGCTCGCCGACCTGCTGACCCGGTTCGCCGCCGAGCAGGCGGCGCTGCTCGACCACCAGCACCTGGGGCTCGCCGCCATCCAGCGGCTGGCGGGGGCCGAGGAACTGTTCGACTCCCTGGTCGTCATGGAGAACTATCCGGACCACGCCGGCCTGGCCGACCCGGACGGTGCGCTGCGGGTCACCGGGGTCGCGTTCCGCGAGGCCACCCACTACCCGGTCACCCTGCTGGTGGCGCCCGGGCCCCGGCTCGCGCTCACCCTGGAGTACGACCCGGGCCGGATCGCGCCGGCCGTCGTGGCGCGGATCCGCACCGGTCTCGCCCGGCTGCTCGCCGCCGTCGTCCACACCCCGGCCGAGCCCGTCGGCCGGATCGCCCTGCACGACGCCGAGGGGTCCCCGGCGTACGGGCCCACCTTCGACGTGCCGGACACCACGCTGCCCGCCGCGATCACCGCCCGGGCCGCACGGACCCCCGAAGCGGTCGCGGTGCTCGCCGGTGAGCGCGCGCTGACCTATCGGGAGCTCGACGACCGGGCCGGTGAGCTGGCCGCCCGTCTGGTGGCCCAGGGGGCCGGCCCCGAGCGGATCGTGGCCGTGGCTGTGCCGCACCGGGTGGAGCTGATGGTCGCGCTCCTCGGGGTGATGAAGGCCGGCGCCGCCTACCTGCCGCTCGACCCGGCGCACCCGGCCGAGCGGCTGACCGCCGTGCTCGCCGACGCGGCGGCCGGGATCGTGGTGACCACCGCCGACGTGGCCGCCCGGCTGCCCCGCCGGGACGGACTGTCCTTCGTGCTGGTCGGCGACCGGCCGGTGGCCGGCCCGGCGGCACCGGTGCCAAACCCCGCAACTCCGGATGGTGCCGCGTACCTGATCTACACCTCCGGCTCGACCGGCCGGCCCAAGGGCGTGCTGGTCAGCCACCGGGCGATCGTCAGCCAGCTGGAGTGGTCGCGGCGGCAGTTCTCGTTCGGCACCGGCGACCGGATGTTGCAGCTCGCCCCGATCGGATTCGACACCTCGGTCTGGGAGCTGTTCTGGCCGCTGTACACCGGGGGCGCCGTCGTTATCCCGCCGGCCGACGCGGCCCAGGACCCGGCCGACCTCATTGCGCTGATCCGGCGCCACCGGGTCACCGCGGTCACGCTGGTGCCCTCGCTGGTGGCCGCGTTCCTGCTCTCCGATCAGGCCCGCGAGGACACCGGCTGGGCCGCGACGCTGCGCTGGGTGTCCAGCGGCGGCGAGGCGCTGACCGGTGATCTCGCGCGGCGGTGGCACGCGCTGACCGGGACGCGGCTGGACAACTTCTACGGTCCGACCGAGACCGCCGTGCAGGTCACCTGGTGGCCCAATGACGGCACGCACGCCGCCGCGGTGCCGATCGGCCGCGCAGTCGGCAACACCCGCCTATACGTCCTGGACGACCATCTCCAGCGGGTGCCGGTGGACGTGCCCGGCGAGCTGTACGTGGCCGGCGCGCAGCTGGCCCGCGGCTACCTCGGCCGGCCCGGCGAGACCGCGCTCCGGTTCGTCGCCGACCCGTTCGGCGCGCCGGGGGACCGGATGTACCGTACCGGCGACCTCGTGCACCGCAACGCCGACGGCACCCTGACGTACGTCGGCCGGGCCGACGACGAGATCAAGGTCCGCGGCGCCCGGGTCGACCCGGCCGAGATCGAGGCCTGGCTGGCCGCTCAGCCCGGCGTCGCCCAGGCGGCGGTCGCGGCCCGGGTCACCGGCTCGGGCGGCGTCGGGGTGGTCGGCTGCGTCGTGCCGGCGCCCGGCGCGCCGCGACCCGACGGCCCGGCGCTGCTCGCCGCGGCGGAGGCGGCCCTGCCGGCCGCCCTGGTGCCGTCGGCCGTGCTGGTCGTCGACGCGCTGCCCCTCTCGCCGAACGGCAAGATCGACCGGGCCGCGATCGCTGCCCTGCCTCCGGCCGGCCGGTCCGCACCGGAGCCCGGCCCGGCGGCCGGCGGTGACGACCGCGAGCGGGTCCTCGCCGGGGTCTTCGCGGCCGTCCTCAATCTGTCCCAGGTGGAGCCGGACGGCGACTTCTTCGCCCTCGGCGGCGACAGCATCCTCTCCATCGCCGTCTCCAGCCGGGCCCGCCGCCTCGACCTGCCGATCACCCCGCGCGACGTGCTCACCCTGCGCACGCCCAGGGCGCTGGCGGCGCACGTCCCGGCTGCCCCTCCGGCGCCGGTGCGGCCCGAAGCCGAGTCCGGCGGCGTCGGTGACGTGCCGCTGCTGCCGATCGTGCACTGGCTGCGCGACACCGGTGCGCCGATCGACCGGTTCACCCTGCCCGTGCTCCTCACGGTGCCGGCGTCGGCCGATCTGGCCGGGCTGACCCGGATCGTGCAGGCGGTTCTCGACCGGCACGACGGCCTGCGGGCACGGCTGCGCCGGATCGCCTCGGTGCTGTGGACCATGGAGACCATCCCGGCCGGTGCCGTGGACGCCGGTGAGCTGATGCGCCGGGCCGACGTGTCGTCGCTGCCGGCGGGCGGGCTCGCCGCGGCGATCGCCGCCGAGGCGGCCGCCGCCACCGACCGGCTCGACCCCGACCAGGGCCGCATGCTGCAAGCCGTCTGGTTCGACGCGGGTCACCACCCGGGCCGGCTGCTGCTCGTGGCGCATCACCTCGTGGTGGACGGCGTGTCCTGGCGGATCATTCTCGAGGACCTCGCCACGGCCGCCGCCGGTTCGCCGTTGCCGGCAGCCGGCACGTCGCTGCGCCGCTACGCCCAGGCGGTGCAGGCCCAGGCCCAGGCACCGCAGCGGCTGGCCGAACTGGAGCACTGGATCCAGGTGCTGGCCCCGGGTGCGGACCTGGTGCCCGGCCCGGCTCCCGCGCCGGGCGCCGAGGCCCGGCGCAGTATCAGCCGGCTGACCGCCGCCGAGACCCGGGCGCTGCTCACCACCGTGCCCGCCGCGCTGCGCGCCGAGATCACCGACGTGCTGCTCGCCGCGCTGCACCACGCCGTCGGCGGCTGGCGCAGCGCCACCGGACGGGACACCGGCGGCGATCTGCTGGTCGAGATCGAGCGGCACGGCCGTGAGGAGATCGAGCCCGGCCTGGACCTGGCCCGCACGGTGGGCTGGCTCACCGCGGTCCAGCCGGTCCGGCTGGACCGCGCCGGCGACGACCTCGCCGCCCTGGTCGCCCGAACCGGGGACCGGCTTCGGGCCGCCCCCGACGGTGGTCTCGGCTACGGCATGCTGCGGCACCTGAACGCACAGACCGCGCCGATCCTGGCCCGGCTGGCCGTCCCCCAGGTGCTGTTCAACTACTACGGCCGGTTCCCCGCCGGGACCGGTGCGCCGTGGACGCCCGCGGCGGAGGAACTGGTCACCGAGGTCAACGGCGGGCTCGACCTGGCACACCTGCTGCAGGTCGACGTCGTGTGCGCCGAAACCGACCGGGGTCCGGAGTTCGTCGCGACCTGGACCTGGGCGGACGGGCCGCTGAGCGAGGACGACGTCGCCACGCTTGCGGACGGCTGGGCCGCGGCCCTGCGCGAGCTGGCCGCCGGCCCGAGGCTGCTCGCCCTCTCCCCGGACGAGCTCGCCCGCGTCCGGGAGATCAGCCGCGCGCCGGTCGGCGACGTCTGGCCGCTGTCGCCGCTGCAGGAGGGCCTCTACTTCCACGCGAGCTACGACGCCGGCGCCCTAGACGTCTACACCGGACAGGACGCGTTCGACCTGGCGTACCGCATCGACCTCGCCCGGCTGCGCCGGGCCGGGGCCGCGCTGCTGGCCCGCAACGACGGCATGCGTGCCGGATTCGCCAGTGACGGGCTGAGCCGGCCGGTCCAGTTCGTCCCCGACGGCCTGTCGCTGCCGGTGGACGAGGTCGACCTGAGCGGCCTCGGCGAGACCGAGTGCGCCGCCGCGGTCGCCGAGGTGATGGCCGCCGACCGGGCGCGCCGGTTCGACCTCGCGGACCCGCCGCTGTGCCGGCTCACCCTGATCCGGCTGCCCGGCGGCCGGGACCGGCTGGTGGTCAGCCACCACCTCATCCTGTGGGACGGCTGGTCCGAAGAGCTGTTCGTCGAGCAGCTGTTCACGCTCTACGAGCGGGACGGCGACGCCACCGGTCTGCCGCCCGCCGGCTCGTACCGCGACCACCTGGCCTGGCTGAGCGGGCAGGACACCGGTTCGGCGATCGAGCACTGGCGGGACGCGCTGGCCGGCCTCACCGAGCCGACCATGGTCGGGCCGGCCGACCGCAGGCTGGCCCCGGCGCTGCCCGAGCGGCACGCGATCGAGCTGCCGGCGGCGCTCGGCGACCGGCTGCGCGAGGTCACCCGCCGGCACGGCGTCACCCTCAACACCGTGTTCACCGCGGCCTGGGGGCTGGTACTGGGCGGCTTCACCGGACGCAGCGACGTGGTGTTCGGCATGACCGTGGCCGGCCGCCACGGCGACGTCCCGCTGGTCGACAGCATCGTCGGGCTGTTCCTCAACACCGTGCCGGTCCGGGTCGCGGCGGATCCGCGCGAGTCCGTCCTCGACCTGCTGCTGCGCCTGCAGGACCAGCGGCTCACGCTGATGAACTACGACCACGTCGGACTCGCCGACATCCAGCGGGCGGCCGGGCACACCCAGCTGTTCGACACCCTGTACGTGATGCAGAACTTCGTCGACGAGACCGAGTCGGCCGACCTGCAGCGCCGGCACGGCATCGAGGCCGTCGAGGGCGTGGACGCCACGCACTACCCGCTGACCCTCGTCGTCACGCCGGGCATCCGGTTCCGGCTCGCGCTCGACCACCGGCCGGAGGTCGTCGACGGCCCGGCCGCGCGGGCGCTGCTGGACCGCCTCGCCGGGGTGCTCGACCGGATCGCGGCGGCCCCGGACCGGCCGGTCGGCCGCCTCGACCTGCTCACCGGAGAAGACCGGCGGATCCTGCGCGACGACTGGGACCGCACCCGCAACCCGGTCGGCGCCGACACGGTCGCCGACCTGCTCGCCGAGCAGGCCGCCCGGACCCCCGGCGCGGTCGCGCTGGTGGCGGGCGCGCAGCGGCTCACCTACGCGCAGCTCGACGAGCGGGTCAACCGGATCGCCCGGCTGCTGCTGGCCCGCGGCGCCGGGCCGGAGACGGTCGTGGCGCTGGCGCTGCCCCGGACCCTGGACATGGTGGCCGCGCTGTTCGCGGTGCTGCGGACCGGCGCGGCGTACCTGCCCCTCGAACTCGACCTCCCGGCCGAGCGGCTGGGGCTGCTGCTCGCCGACACCGAGCCGTTGTGCGTGCTCACCACGGTGCCGGTGACGCCGCTGCTGCCGGCGTCGGCGGTGCCGGCGGTGGTGGTGGACGCGCCCGAGGTGATCGCCGAACTGGCCGCGCTGCCGGGCGGCCCGCTCGACGAGCGGGAGACGCCGGCGTTCCGGCGCGGCGACCGGCGCCGGCTGGAGCATCCGGCCTACATCATCTACACCTCCGGCTCGACCGGGCGGCCCAAGGGCGTGGTCACGCCCTACCGGGGCTTGACCAACATGCAGCTCAACCACCGGGCGGCGATCTTCGGCCCGGTGGTGGCCGCGGCCGGGCGGCGGCTGCGCATCGCGCACACCGTCTCGTTCGCCTTCGACATGTCCTGGGAGGAACTGCTGTGGCTCGTCGAGGGCCACGAGGTGCACGTCTGTGACGAGCAGCTGCGCCGGGACGCGGCGGGCCTGGTCGCCTACTGCGACGAGCACCGGATCGACGTCGTCAACGTGACCCCGACCTATGCTCACCACCTCATCGAGCAGGGCCTGCTCGACGACGGCCCGGGCCGGCACCGGCCGCCGCTCGTGCTGCTCGGCGGCGAGGCCGTTCCCGAACAGGTGTGGAGCAAGCTGCGGGACACCGACGGCGTGACCGGCTACAACCTGTACGGCCCGACCGAGTACACGATCAACACCCTCGGCGGCGGCACCGGCGACAGCGCCACGTCCACGGTCGGCACCGCGATCTGGAACACGCGGGCGTACATTCTCGACCCGTTCCTGCGCCCGGCCGCCCCCGGTGCGCCCGGCGAGCTCTACATCGGCGGGATCGGCCTGGCCCGTGGCTACCACCGGCAGCCCGGCCTTACCGCGGAGCGGTTCGTCGCCGACCCCTACGGAGAGCCGGGGGAGCGGATGTACCGCACCGGCGACCTCGTCCGGCGGCGTCCGGACGGCAACCTCGACTTCCTCGGCCGCACCGACGACCAGGTGAAGATCCGCGGTTACCGGGTGGAGCTGGGCGAGGTGGAGTCGGCGATCGCCGGGCACCCGTTCGTGGTCCACGCTGCCGTGGTGGCCCAGGCGGCCGGCGGGGACGGAGCGAAGCGCCTCGCCGGCTTCCTGGTGCGCGGCCCGCAGTGGCCGCCGTCCGACGACGACGCGCTGCGTCAGGTGCGTGCCGCGCTGAAGGAGCGGCTGCCCGGCTACATGGTGCCGGCCGCCCTCGTCGCGGTCGACCGGCTGCCGCTGACCGTCAACGGCAAGCTCGACACCAGGGCGCTGCCGGCCGCGACCGTGCAGACCTCGGCCGCCACCCGGCCGCCCACCACGCCGGCACAGTCCCTGCTCTGCGACGTCTACGCCGACCTGCTGGGCGTTCCGGCGGTCGGCATCGACGACAGCTTCTTCGACCTCGGCGGGCACTCGTTGCTGGCGATCCGCCTGGTCAGCCGGGTACGGACCGCGCTCGGCGCGGAACTGTCCATCCGTGACCTGTTCGAGGCGCCCACCGTGGCCGAGCTGGCCGGCCGGGTCACCGGTACGCCGGCCGGCGTGGCGTCCCGGCCGGCGCTGCGGCGCACCGAACGGCCCGAGCGGCCGCCGCTGTCGTCCGCCCAGCGCCGCCTCTGGTTCCTCGACCGGATGCAGGGACCGTCGGCGGCGTACAACTTCCCGCTGACGCTGCGCCTGCGCGGCCCGCTCGACGTCGGCGCGCTGCACGGCGCGCTGCACGCGGTGGCCGGGCGGCACGAGGTGCTGCGAACCGTCATCGGGTCCGAAAATGGCGAGCCCTACCAGCGGATCCTGCCCGTCGAGCGGGCCCGCCCGCCGCTGGAGGTGGTGGAGCCCGCGGACCCGGCCGGCGTGCCCGAGGCCGTGGCGACCGCCGCCGCGCGCCCCTTCGACCTGGCCGCCGACCTGCCGCTGCGGGCCACCGTGATCCGGGCGGGACACGACGAGTACGTGCTGGTCCTCCTGCTGCACCACATCGTCACCGACGAGTGGTCCGACGGGCCGTTCCTGGCCGACCTCGCCACCGCGTACGCGGCACGGCTCGCCGGCCGCGAACCGGAGTGGGCGCCGCTGCCCGTCCAGTACGCCGACTATGCGCGATGGCAGCTCGACCTGCTCGGCGAGCCGGACCAGCCGACCGCCGTCGCTGCCGCGCAGTACGACTTCTGGCGGTCCACCCTGGACGGTGCGCCCGAGGTGCTGCCGCTGCCGCTCGACCGGCCCCGCCCGGCCCAGGCCGGCGCGGACGGCGACGAAGTGACCGTCGACCTGCCCGCCGACGTCGTCCGGCGGCTGCGCCGGCTCGGCGCCGAGGCGGGCGCCAGCCCGTTCATGGTGGCGCACGCGCTGACCGCGGCACTGCTGCACCGGGTCGGGGCGGGCGACGACATCCCGCTCGGCGCGCCGATCGCCGGCCGCACCGAGGAGGCCCTGCACGACCTCGTCGGGTTCTTCGTGAACACGCTCGTGCTGCGGACCGACCTGAGCGGTGAGCCCAGCTTCGCCGGCCTGCTGGCCCGGGTCCGCGACGGCGACCTCGCCGCGTTCGCCCACCAGGACGTGCCGTTCGAGGCGGTGGTGGAGGCGGTCAACCCGCCCCGGTCGCTGTCGCGGCATCCGCTGTTCCAGGTGATGGTCGTGCACCGCAACCATGTGGCCGACGCGTTCACGCTGGCCGGGCTCGAGGTCGCCGACCAGCCGCTGCGCACCGGCACGGCGCGGTTCGACCTGGTGGTGGAGTTCGCCGAGCGGGGCGGGGACGCGGTGACCTGCCGGCTGACCTACCGGACCCAGCTGTTCGACCGCTCGACCGTGCGGTTGCTGGCCCGGCGCCTGGTCACCCTCGCGGCCGCCGCGGTCGCCGAGCCGGCGGCCCCGCTGGCCGGGCTCGACATCCTCGTCGACGACGAGCGCGAACGGGTGCTCCGCTCGTTCAACGCCACCGGGCGTCCGGTCGAGGAGCTGACCCTTCCCGCCGCGTTCGCCGCCCGGGTCGCCGAGCGGCCGGACGCGCTCGCCGTGGTGGACGGCGACCGCACGGTGACCTACGCCGAACTCGCCGACCGGGTCCGCGGGCTGGCCGGGGAGCTGGCCGCCCTCGGGGTCCGGCCGGAGAGCATCGTGGCCGTGGCCACCCCCCGGTCGCTGGAGACCATCGTGGCGGTGCTCGCGGTGCTCGAACTGGGTGCCGCCTTCCTGCCGCTCGACCTGCAGCATCCCGCGGACCGGCTCGCGTTCATGCTCGCCGATTCGGGGACCCGGCACGTGCTCACCACGACCGCGGTGGCCGGTGCCCTGCCCGAGGCCGACGGTGTCACCCGGGTGCTCGTGGAACCCGGCGTCCCGGCAGCCGACCAGTGGGCCGGGCCGCTGCCGGCACCGCCGGCCGGCCTCGACCACGCCGCGTACGTCATCTACACCTCCGGTTCCACCGGCCGCCCCAAGGGCGTCACGGTCACCCACGAGGGCATCGGCAGCCTGGTCGCCACGGCCGTCGATCCGATGGGGGTGACGGCCGGCAGCGGCATCCTTCAGTTCGCCTCGATCGGCTTCGACGTGTTCGTGTTCGAGGTGGCGATGGCGATGTGCACCGGGGCCCGGCTGGTGATCGCCCCGGACGAGGTGCGCGCACCGGGGCCGGCCCTGACCCGCCTGCTGGCCGAGTCCGACATCAGCCACGCGATCCTGCCGCCGTCGCTGGTGGCCGCGCTGCCGCCGGGCTGCGAGCTGCCGGCCGGCCTCACCGTCCTGGTGGGAACCGAGCAGGTGCCGCCGGAGGTCATCGCCCGGTGGGCGGCCACCCTGCGGTTGTTCGTCGCGTACGGGCTCACCGAGGCCACCGTGAACTCGACGCTCTGGCGGGCCCAGCCGGACTGGACCGGCGCGGTGCCGATCGGCCAGCCCGACCCGAACACGGTCGCCTACGTCCTGGACCGTCGGCTGATGCCGGTGCCGCCCGGCGCGATCGGTGAGCTGTATATCGCCGGCCGGGGCCTGGCCCGGGGCTACCTCGGCCGCCCGGGGCTGACCGCCGAGCGGTTCGTCGCCGACCCGTACGGGCCGCCGGGGGCACGCATGTACCGCACCGGCGACCGGGCGCGGTGGCGTGCCGACGGCCTCATCGACTTCCTCGGCCGGGTCGACGACCAGGTGAAGATCCGCGGTCACCGGATCGAGCCCGCCGAGGTGGAGACCGCGCTCACCGCCCACCCGGACGTGGCGCAGGCGGTCATCGTGGTCGACGGCTCCGGCGACGCCAAGCGGCTGGTCGGCTATGTCGTCGCCGCGGCCGGTGGGGCCGATCCCGTCGCGCTGCGTGCCGACCTGGCCGGCCGGCTCCCCAGCTACCTGGTGCCGGCGCTGATCGTGGTCCTGGACGGCGAGTTGCCGCGTACCCCGAACGGCAAGGTGGACCGGCGGAAGCTGCCCGCCCCGGACTGGGCGGCGCTGACCGGCGACGGGGCGCCGGCCACCCCGGTGCAGGCCCGGCTGGCGGAGCTGTTCGCCGGTATTCTCGGCCTGCCCCGGGTGGGCGTGCACGACAACTTCTTCGCCCTCGGCGGGCACTCGATGTCCTGCATGCGGCTGATCGGTGAGGTCCGGTCCGCGTTCGGCGCCGATCTGGCCGTCCGGGACGTGTTCGACGCGCCGACCGTGGCCGGGTTGGCCCGGCTCATCGACCGGCCGGCCACCGACCGGCCCGAGCTGGCCGCGCGCCCGGCGGGGGAGGCCTCCGACGGCCGGGCCGCGCCGGTGCAGCGGTACCTGTGGCAGGCGCACCAGGCGGCGGCACCGCACGGGGGCTGGGATCTGGCGTTCGCCTTCCGCGGTGCGGGCCTGGACGGTGACGTGTTCGCGGCGGCCCTCGACGACGTGGTCGAACGGCACGCACCCCTGCGCACCGGCTATCGCTGGGAGGACGGTGAACTGTGGACCGTCGGCACCCCCCGGCCGGCACTGGAGCGACTCGCCCCGACCGGCCGGCCGCTCGGCGAGCAACTCGCCGGGCTCAGCCGGGAACCGGTCGACCTGACCGGCCGGGCACCGCTGCGCGCCCGGCTGCTCACTGACGCCACCGGCGAACAGGCGGTGCTGCTCACCGTGCACCATCTCGCCGTGGACGAATGGTCGGTGGTGCCGCTGATCCGCGACCTCGCCACCGCATACGAGGCCCGGCGGGCCGGCGGGGAACCGCGGTGGACACCGCTGCCGGTCGACTACGCGGACTACGCGCGATGGCAGTACGCGCTGCTCGGCGACCCGGCGGATCCGTCCGGCCGGCACGCCCGTCAGCTCGCCGAGTGGCGGGCCTCGTTGGCCGGTATGCCGAGCCGCCTTCAGCTGCCCGGCGCCCGGCCGCGACCGGACGTGCCGGCCGGCCGCAGCGGGCTGGTGCCGATCGTGCTCGACGTGGCGGCGCACCGGGCCGTCGACGCGCTGGCCCGCCGCACCGGCACCAGCATGTTCATGGTCTTCCACGCCGCGCTGGCGGCCCTGTTGACCGGCTCGGGCGCCGGGACCGACCTGCCGATCGGCGCGCTGGTCGCGGGCCGGGCCGAGCCCGTGCTCGCCGACCTGGTGGGCTGCTTCCTCACCGCGGTGGTGCTGCGTACCGGCACCGCCGGTGACCCCACCTTCACCGAGCTGCTGGCCCGGGTGCGGGACACCGACCTCGCCGCCCTCGACCGGCAGGACGTTCCGTTCGACGCGCTGCTGTCCGCGGTGGACGGTCTCACGCCGCCGGCCGTGCTGATCGTGCACCACGAGGAGGCCCGCCTGGCCGGGGTCGGCGGTGCGGATGTCCGGTTCGAGTCGCTGAGCACCGGCGCGCTCCGCGCCGAGCTGACGCTGAGCTTCTACGAGCCGCTCGACGACCGCCCGATCCACTGCGACCTGGAATACGACGCCGACCGGTTCGACCATGCGGCCGTCGTCGCGTTGGGCGAATCGTTCCGGCGCCTGCTGACGGCCGCCGTGGCCGATGCCGACCGACGTCTGAGCGACCTGTACGACGAGGAAAGGACGACCCGATGACCAACCCCTTCGAGGACCCCGACGGCCGGTATCTGGTGCTGGTCAACGACGAGGACCAGCACTCACTGTGGCCCACGTTCGTCGACGTACCGGCCGGGTGGCGGGTCGTGTACGGCGAGGAGTCCCGGACCGCGTGCCTCGACTACGTCGAGCGCACCTGGACCGACCTGCGTCCCCGGTCGCTGCGCGAGCAGATGAACGTGACCTGACCGGCTATCCGGCGGGGCGGTGGCCGGCCCAGGCGCGCCACAGTGCGGCATAGCGGCCGTCCGGGCGTACCGACAGCTCGGCGTGGGTGCCGGTCTCGACCACCCGCCCGGCGTCCAGCAACACGACCCGGTCGGCCGCGGCGGCCTGGGTGAGCCGATGGGCCACCACGATGCCGGTGCGCCCGGCGAGCGCCTCCGCCACGGCGGCCTCGAGCAGCCGGGCCCCGGCGCTACCGGCCTCCGCGGTCGCCTCGTCGAGGACGGCGATCGGTGGGTCGGCCAGCACGAGCCGGGCCAGCGCCAACTGCTGTGCCTGGGTGACGGTGAGCCGGTGCCCGCCGTCGCCGACCACCGTGCCGAGCCCGTCCGGCAGCGCGTCCAGCCAGTCGCCGGCGCCGACCCGGACCAGTGCGGCCCGCAGCTCGTCGTCGGTGGCGGCGGGCCGGGCCAGCCGGAGGTCGTCGCCGAGCGGGCCGGCGAACACGTGCACCTCCTGCGTGACGATGATCACCAGGCGCCGTACCTCGGCCGGGTCGAGGTCGTCCAACTTGGTCCCGCCCAGCCGGACCACCCCGCCGGTCGGCCGGCGTACGCCGGCGATCAGCCCGGCCAGGGTGGTCTTGCCCGCGCCGCTCGCGCCGACCAGCGCCACCCGTTCCGCCGCGCCCACCTCCAGGTCGACGCCCCGCAGGACGGGCTGGTCCGGCTGGTAGGCGTGGTCGACAGCCTCCACCGTGACGGTGGCCGGTGCCGGGCGCGTGACCGCGTCGCCGGCCGGCCCGGCCGGTGCCGCCAGGTCGGTCACCCCGACCAGCCGCATGAGGCTGGCGGCCGCGGCCTGCGCGTCGTCGACCAGCCCGAGCGCCGTGTTGATCGGCACGAACAGGCTGTGGAAGTAGAGCGCGGCGACGGTGGCCGCGCCGATGGTCGCCGACCCGTCGCGGACCAGCAGGAAGCCGGTCACCAGCACCGCGGCGAGGCCGACGAACTCGGCCAGGTTGAGCCGGCCGTAGAACCGGGTCAGCACCCGGACTCCGCGCATCGTCCAGTCGATCGCGTCGAGCGAACGGGCGCGGACCAGCTCCTGATGCCGGTCCTGGAGCTGGAGGACCCGAACGGTGCGGGCGCTGCCGACCGTCTCCTGCAACTGGTGTTGCAGCGCACCTACCGACACCCGCTGACCGGCGTACAGCGGGAGGGCCCGGCCGGTGTACCACCGTACGGTCCGCCATTGGATCGGCACGGCCAGCAGCGCGGCAACCAGAAAGCGCCAGTCGAGGACGGCGAGCCCGAGCGCGGTGAGCCCGATGGTGAGCACCGAGCGGGCGAGCTCGGGCAGCGCGCTGCGCACGGCGGTGGCGATCGCCGTGACGTCGTTGGTGACCCGCGAGGTCAGATCCCCGACGCCGGCCTCCTCGACCTGGTCCAGGGGCAGCGCGAGGACCCGCTCGACGAACCGTTCCCGGAGGTCGGCGACCATGCCCTCGCCGAGCCGGGCGACCAGGGTGAGGCCCCAGCCGGCCGCGACCGCCTGGCCGGCCGCGACCAGGATCAGGGCGACCACCGGCCCGTTGAGAGCGCCGGCCGGCCGGCCGGCGGCGACCAGGTCGACGATGAGGCCGAGCAGCCGGATCGTGACCAGCCCCACGGCGGTCCCGGTGGCCAGCACGGCCACGGCGAGGACCGCCAGCCGCCACCGCGAGCGCAGCAGGCGCCGGACCGCCGCCCACGTCTGCGCGCCGGTAGCGGTGGGCAGCAGGGCGCGCCCGGACGTCGGGTCGTTCGTCATCAGGCCAGCACCAGCGATCGGTATCGGTCGTCGTCGCGGATCAGCCCGGCGTGCGTGCCGGTCGCCCGGACTGCGCCGCCGGACAGGAACACCACCCGGTCGGCCACCGACAGCAGGCTCGGGCTCGTCGTGACCAGGACGGTGGTGCGGCCGCGGCGCAGATCGCGGATCCCGGCGGCGATCCGCTGCTCGGTGACGGCGTCCACGGCCGTGGTCGGCTCGTGCAGGACGAGCACCGGGGTGTCGGCCGCCAGCGCGCGGGCCAGTGCCACCCGTTGCCGCTGGCCGCCCGACAGCGAACGGCCCCGCTCGGCCACCGGTCCGTGGACGTCCCCGGGCAGGGCGCGAGCGACCTCGTCCACGGTGGACGCCGCGAGCGCGGACCGGACGGCCTGGGCAGGTGCGCGGTCCACCGCGACGTTCTCGAGCAGGGTGCCCTCGAAGAGGTCAGCGTCGTGCTCCGCGACCAGGACCGCAGCGCGTAGCGCCACCGGGTCGAGGGTGTGCAGCGGGCGGTGATCGAGTTCGACCGTGCCGGCGTCCGGGTCCCGGAACCGGCCGAGCAGGTCGGTGAGGGTGGTCGCGGCCACCGGATCCCCGGTGACGACGCCGACCAGCTCACCCGGTTCGACGTCCAGGTCGAGGCCGCGCAACGGATCGGCGTCGACCGCGGCGAGGCGGAGGTGCCCGCGGACCGGCCCGGGCCGGGCATCACCGCCGGGGATCTGCTGGCCGGCGGACAGCACCGCGGCGATCCGGCCGGCGGACGCGCGGGCCTGCGCGAACTCGCTGTTCGCCCAGGCGATGAGCGCGAGCGGGCCGAGCAGGAACTGCGCCAGTCCGACCGCGGCGACCAACTCGCCAATCGTGATCTGTTGCGTCGCGGCGAGCCGGCCGCCGGCCAGGGCCACGACGGCGAGGAAGATGCCGGTCAACCCCAGCAGCGTGCTGTCGTGCCAGCTCTTGGCGTTGGCCGCGCGCTGAGTGGCGCCCAGCGACCGCCGGCTGATCCGGCGGTACCGGGCGGCCGCGGAATCCTCGGCGCCGATGCCCTTGAGCACCCGCAGTCCGGCCACCAGGTCGGCGGCCACGCCGGCCGCCCGCGCCGCATGCTCCTGCTCGCCTTCGCTGCGGCGCTGCAGCGGCTTGCCGAGCCAGTGCGCGGCGAGCAGCAGGACCGGCGCACCGACGAGAATGAGCAGGCCCAACGGCACCGACATGCGCAGCAACGCGGCAGCCCCGGTCGCGATCCCGCAGAACGCGGCCACACCCAGCGGCAGCGCCAGGTTGATCATCCCGACCCGCTGCGCGTCGCCGGTGGCCACGTTCACCAGGGCGCCCGGCAACTGCCGGGTGCCGGCGGAGCCGCGTGGATGCAGGATCCGCGTGGTCAACTCCAGCCGCAGAGCGTGCGCCGCTCCCTCGACCGCGAACTCCCCGGTGCGGGTTCCGAACTGGAAACTGGCCGAGAGGATCGCGAAAGCCACAGCCAGCAACGCGATCCAGATGACGAGGTCCACCGCGGTGCCGGTGCCGATCGCCTGGTCGATGATGATGCCGATGAGGATCGGAATCAGTGCCTCGCCGCCCTGGTGCACCGCGCTCAGTACCGCACTGAGGCCGACCCTGCGCGCCTGGCCGCCGATGGCGCGGCGCAGCAGGCTGCTACCCGACAGTCGTCCCCGGTGCACACCGCCTCCTAGCCTTTGGCATCGGTACGTCGTGCCACCGTGCTCGGAAGTTAGGTTAGCCTAATCTTCGGCGCTGTCCAGTGATCCCGACTTCACCGCGACGCCGCCCCACAAGCGTCCGCCACGTCCTCGGCGTCGCCGTCCGGCAGCCAGCGGGCGACCGGCACGATGCCGGGGCCGGTGGGTGTCCAGCAGGCGGAAAGGCCGGCAGCCCGGCGAGGACTGCCGGCCGAGGAACGGATCGATCCCGTCGCTCGCCGCGTGCCGCACCGCCCGGCCGGAGAAGGCCCGCAAAGAGCGAAAGAGCAAGGCACAGGGCCCGTACGCCGACTCGAAGGCGCGAGCGGCGGCCACGTCGACCGGATGGCGGTGAACCCCGCCGAGCCAGTAGGCCGGGTGACAGCAGATCGACCAGATCGGGCCCGGACGATCAGTCGGTGCCGGTTGAAGGCCGGCGCGCCACGCCCTTGGCCTCCGAGCCGGCCCTAGCGAGCCGGCTCGACGGACAGGGCGTGACCGAAGACGCCGCGCGGGTCCCAGCGGGCCTTGAGCCGCTGGAGGCGCGGGTAGTTGTCCTTGTAGTAGAGCGTGCTGGCCGGCACGCCGGAGGTGTTCCACGCCGGGTCGGCCAGGTCGACGTCCGGGTAGTTGATGTAGGAGCCGTCGTCGATGTCGCCGGGGACCGGCACGCCGCCGGTGGCCGCGTAGACGTCCCGGTAGAACCGGCGTACCCAGTCCAGGTTGGTCGCGTCATTGGCCTCGTCGGCCCAGATCGACTGGTAGATCGCCTTCATGACCGTGCCGCGCTGGGCGACCGCGGTGGCGGCCGGTGGCACCGTGTTGACCTGGCCGCCGTAGCCGAGCAGGAGCATGCCGGCGCCCTCGCCCGCGGCGGGGTCGGTCAGGTGACGGTAGAAGGCGGCCAGCTGCCGGTCGGCCGGTGCGCGGCGGAAGTAGCCGGCCTTGATCTTGTAGCGCCGGTTGGCCGCGTCGCCGGGCTCGCCGGTGCCCGGCCAGGTCAGCTTGTGCAGCCAGGGCATCGTGCTGCGGCCGGTGAAGACCGGCTCGACGCCGGAGCCGGCGTTCACCGCGGCCAGGAACTCGGTGCCGAGGCGGTCGGCGTCGGGCAGGTCGGCGTCGATCTGCGCGACCAGCGAGAAGTACCCGGTGCTGCGGTGCATGAGCAGGAAGATGCCGTAGACGCCGGTGCCCGGCGCGCCGGGCGCGCTGTTGCGTTCGTGCCAGGTGCCGAAGTTGCGCACCAGCGTGGTGAACGCCGCCTCGGTCATGCCCTCCCACGCCCAGGCGGAGACACATTCGAGCATGTTGCGCGGCGCCGGCGGCAGCAGCCGGGACGGGTCGCCGGTGGCGCCGGGCGTGCGCAGCCAGTAGCGGGTGACCACGCCGAAGTTGCCGCCGCCACCGCCGGTGTGCGCCCACCACAGGTCGTGGTTCGGGTCGCCCGGGTCACGGGTGGCGACCACCGCCCGCGCGGCGCCGGCCCGGTCGGCCACCACGACCTCGACGGCGTGCAGGTGGTCGACGACCGAGCCGTAGCGGCGGGAGAGCGGGCCGTATCCGCCGCCCGCGAAGTGCCCGCCCGCGCCCACGCCGGGGCAGCCACCGCCGGGGATCGTCACGCCCCAGCCCTTGAACAGTGCTTTGTAGACCCGTCCCAGGGTGGCACCCGGCCGCACCACGAACGCGCGCATCGCCGGGTCGTAGCCGACGTCGTCCATCGGCGACATGTCGAGCAGGGTGCGGACCCGCGGGTCGGCGGTGAAGTTCTCGAAACAGTGGCCGCCGCTGCGTGCCGCGACCCGCCGCCCCGCCCGCACGGCGTCGGTCACGGCCCGGACGACCTGGTCGGTCGAGCCGACCACGCGGATCTCGTCCGGCCGGCCCGCGAACCGGAAGTTGTTGCCCCGCAGCAGGCTGTCGTACCGCCGGTCGGCCGGGCCGATCCGTACCGCGGCCGGCTCGGCGGCGACCGCCGGGCCACCGCCCATCCCGGCCCCCAGCACGCCGCCCGCGACGGCACCCGCCCCGGCGAGCAGCGCACGACGGCTCACCTGCTCGCGCTCCGACTGACTCATCCCGTTCCCCCTCCGGTGGTTTATCGGCCTACCCACCGTGGCAGCCCGCCGATGGACGCACATCAACCCATCTCCCGATCCGGTGGCTGAGCCGGTGCTCCATCAGACAGTGGAGTGTGGATCCACTGATTGGTTGACGCGCGGTCGTCAGCCTCGGGTAGCGGAGATCGGCACCTCAGGCGGAGGCGCCCGGATCTCCGCACCGCGAACCATGGTTGCCGTGGCAGAGAAAAAGAATTCGGTACGGGACATCGGCCGGCGGCGGCTGATCGGATGGGCCGGACTGGCGGCGGCCGGTGCGCCGCTGGTCAACGCCGGGGCCGGGCACGCGGCCCCGGCCGGGCGCGAGCGGATCCGCGCCTATGACCGGTACGTGACCGGGCTGGCCGCCGCGGGCCGCTTCTCCGGGGTGGTGCTGCTGTCGCACCGGGGCCGGACGGTGCTGTCGCGCAGCTACGGCATGGCCGACAGCGAGCGGGGGATCCGCATCCACGAGGGCACCGCGTTCACCCTCAGCTCGGCCGGCAAGCCGTTCAAGGCGGTCGCCATCCTCCAGCTGGCGCAGCAGGGCAGGCTGCAGCTGTCCGACCCGGTGGGCAAGCACCTGACCGGCTTCGCCCCGGACATCGCCGAGAAGGTGACCATCCACCACATGCTCTCCGGCACCTCGGGGATGAACACCCCCGCCGAGGACATCCACCGGATCTTCCGGAGCCGGGAGGAGGTGCACGAGTACGGGGAGCGGTGGGCCCGGCAGTCCGAGCTGGTGGCCACCCCCGGCGTGCCCAACGCCTTTCACGCCGGTGCCGAGACCGCCATTCCGGCGCTGATCGTGGAGGCGGTGAGCGGCATGACGTACTGGGACTACGTCGAGGAGAACATCTTCCGGCGGGCCGGCATGACCGGCTCGGCGTTCCACACCCGCCCGCAGTGGCTCACCGGCCGGGACATCGCGCACCCGTACATGACGCTGGCCGGCGGCAGCCGCGTTGACGCCCTCCGCAACCTGGACCGGGGCAGTCCGTATGAGCACATCCGGGACCGGAACCCCGGCCGCATGTTCATCGACGCCATCGGCGACGGCGGTTTCGCCACCGCGCCGGATCTGGTCCGCTTCGCGACCGCGCTGCGCGACGGCACCCTGCTGGACCGGCCCTGGGCCGACGTGCTCACCGCGGCCAAGGTCCCGCACGGCCCCGGGGGGTTCGGCACGTACGGGCCCTCGGCCGCCATCGTCGGTGGCCAGTGGGCGCTGCAGCGCGCCGGCGGCAACCCCGGCGTCTGCGCCAACTGGTGCATCTATCCGGACACCGGCTGGGCCGGCGTCATCCTGGCCAACCGCGACGACGTGCCGCTGGTCGAGATGATCGAACGCGAGACACAGGCCATCACCGGCGTCGCGCCCGGCGGCGGCTCGGGCGGCTGAGCCGCACTAAGTTTCTCTCCGCCGTTGCCGCTCAGGAGCGAGGACTCTGTCATCCGACACAGGAGGCGCGGTGACCGCTGAAGCCGACAGGCCGGGCGTGCCCGGAACGGGCAGGGGTGGGCTCTGGTTTCTGTTCGGGCTGTGCTGCAGTGCCGCGGTCGTCCTGGTGCACGTCGCGTACCAGAGCCTTTCCATGCGCCCTTCCAGGTGACGCCGTTCGTGGGGATCAGCTTCTGGTTGTACCTCCTGACCGGGATCGGTTTCGCGGCGCGAGCTTGGCGGCACCGACGTTACTGGGCGCCGGGATGTTCTTCCTGGCCTTGGGCGACATCATGCTCGGCTATGAGCTCGCACAGGGCACCGGCGGACGGACGACGGTCTGGCAGTGGACGTGCTGGATCGTCGCGCATTTCCTGCTGGCGACGGCCCCGGTGGTGCAGTGCCGCCACGCCGCTGGGCATCGCCTGCAGACCGACGAGCGCCGGGCCCGGGTGGCCAGCAAACTGCCGGGCGTTCGCGATGACCGGGGTGGTCGTGGTGCGGCAGGTCCTGGCGCTGCGGGAGAATCACGAGCTGGCGATCACCGACACGCTTACCGAGTTGTACAACCGGCGGCATTTCTACGACCGGCTGCGCCTGGCCCTGACCCGTAGCACGCGAAATCAGCAGGCGGTGGCGGCTCTGCATGGACGCTGTCGGACGTCTGGGTGGCGACGAGTTCGCCGTGGTGCTGCACAACGTCGGCACGGTCGACAACGCGTTGGCCGTTGCCCGGCGCATCGTCGGCGACATGGACCAGCCCATCCTCATCGGCGACACGGCGATGCAACCGCGAGCCAGCATCGGAATCGCACTCTCCGCGCCCGGTGAGCTGACCGCCGAGGAGCTGCTGCAACGCGCGGACGAGGCCATGTACGTGGCGAAGGCGGCGACGCGGGAGACCGGAACGACCCGCGTCGCAACCTATTCGCACGGCATCGTCGAACCGTTAGGCGCGAACCAGGACTAGCCTGTCCGTCCCGCCGGCAGGCTCTGGGGTGCTCCGTCGGCCGGGGCGGACACCTCGGCTTCGGCAGCGCGTACCTCGGCATCGATCTTCTGAGCTTCGGCGGCCGCCGCCGAGGCCGCCTCGACGGCCTCCCGCTGCACGGACTGGGAGTCGACCGCTGCGGTCGGGGCGTCGCCGGCCATGTTGGCCAGGCCACCCAGCGCGCCGCCCAGGCCGTCGAGGGCCTTGGACAGCTCGGCGGGCACGATCCAGACCTTGTTCGCCGAGCCGTTCGCGATCTCCGGCAGCGCTTGC
>NZ_BOMV01000065.1 GCF_016862375.1 Paractinoplanes rishiriensis
GGCGGCGGACAACTGGAGCCGCACGGCGGCCGTGGTGCGCTTGAGGTCTCCCGTGGCGAGCAGGTCGAACGTGGCGCCGCGCAGCACGGCCAGGACCGCGGTGCGCCGGGCCAGGCCGTCCTCGGTGTCGCGGTCGGCCTCGGGCTGCGCGCGCCGCAGCACGTCCAGCCAGCCGGCCACGGTGGCGGCCGCGAAACCCGCCCATGGGCCGTCGCGGTCGAGCAGCGACCGCGCGTACGCCTCCACCCAGAGACGCAGCAGCGGGCGGTGCCGTTCGTCGCTGAGCCAGCCCCACAGGGTCTCGCCGACCGCGGCGAGGCCCTCGCCGTGCGCGCCGGCGAGCAGCGTGAGCTCGTCCTCCCGTGCCCGGTCGAGCAGCGCCCGCACCAGCCCGTCCTTGCTGCCGAACAGGAACAGCAGCACCCGCGGGCTGGACCCGATGGCGGCGGCGAGCGGGCGCAGCGACAGATCGGCCAGCCCGTGCTCGGTGACGTAGCCGTATGCCAGGTCCAATAGCTCGTTGCGCCGCGCCGTCGCCATGCCGCTAGTATGCCTAACTGAAACAGTCGTTTCAGTTGGCGGGATCAGGGGGAGGCCGCGATGATTCGCGAGGTGGGACAGCCCGGCGACCTGGGCTGGGTGATCAAGGCACACGGCGAGATGTACGCCGCGGAGTACGGCTTCAACGGCCACTTCGAGGCGCTCGCGGCGCAGATCGTGGCGGACTACGCCGCGAAGCACGACCCGGAACGGGAATCAGCCTGGATCGCCGAGATCGACGGCCGCCGGGTGGGCAGCGTCTTCTGCGTCGACGGGCACGACGGCGCCGCGGTGCTGCGGCTGCTGCTGCTCGACCCGGCCGCCCGCGGCCACGGGCTCGGCGGCCGGCTGGTCGACACGTGCGTGGAGTTCGCCCGCCGCAGCGGCTACGACCGGATGCGGCTGTGGACCCTGGACGCGCTGGTCGCGGCCCGGTCCATCTACCTCAAGCGGGGCTTCCGGCTGGTCGACGGCCGCCCGCACCGGGACTTCGGCGCCGATCTGATCGCCGAGACGTACGAGCTGGATCTCGGTTGAGCGCGCACAATCGGTAGCCATGCAGCCACTGAGCCCTTTTTCGCCGCCCGAGCCGCGCACCGAGGACGGCGTAGTCTGCTGGCGGGACGCCATCGTCGCTTCGCCGGAGGGCTTCCGCCCGCTCACCCTCGACCTGTTCCGCCCGGCCGCCGCCACCGGCGCCTGCCCGCTGATCATCTGGATCCACGGCGGTGCCTGGCTGTCCGGCACCAACAAGCGCGAGTCGCCGGAGCTGGCGCCGGCCCGGATCGGCGACCGGATCATCGCCGCCGGTTACGCACTCGCCCGGGTGACCTACCGGCTCAGCGGCGAGGCCGTGTTCCCGGCCCAGCTGCACGACGTGAAGGCCGCGGTGCGCTGGCTGCGGCACCACGCCGAGCCGCTGGGCCTCGACCCGGACCGGTTCGCGGTCTGGGGCGAGTCGGCCGGCGGGCACCTGGCCGCCCTGGTGGCGCTGACCGGCACCGCCGGCAGCCCGGACGCGGTGCAGGCCGGGGTTCTCTGGTACGCGCCCAGCAACCTGCTCAGCATGGACGCGCAGAACCATCCGCAGAGCCCGCTCGACCACAACGCGCCCGAGTCGCCGGAGAGCCGCCTGATCGGTGGCCCGGTGCAACTGCTGCCCGAGGAGGCGGCCACCGCCAGCCCGGTCACGTACGCGACCGCGGCCGCCCCGCCGCTGCTGCTGGTGCACGGCGACGACGACCGGGTGGTGCCCGACGGACAGACCCGCGAGCTGCACGAGCTGCTGGAGTCGCTGGGCGCCCCGGTCGAGCTGGAGATCGTGCCCGGCGCCGACCACTGCTTCACCGGCGGCGACCTGACCCCGCTGGTCGCCGACGGCCTGGAGTTCCTCGGCCGGTCGCTACCCGGCTAGCGCGTCCACCAGGCGCCGGGCCGAGCCGGCCAGGTTCCACCGCTCGGCCAGGGCCAGCAGCGCGTCCGGATCCTGCGGGGAGCGGGGGAGGGCCGGGTCGAAGCCGGGCAGCTTGACGTCCAGCGCGACCCGGCACACCGGCAGCGCCTTGAGCAGGTAGTCGCGGGAAGCGGCCAGCTTGGTGCGCACGCCCGGCGCGAACCCGGCGTCCGGGTCGTCCAGCGCGGCCAGGATCTCCTCCACGCCGCCGTACCGGGCGACCAGCCGGGCGGCCGTCTTCTCGCCGACGCCCGGCACGCCCGGCAGGCCGTCGCTCGGGTCGCCGCGCATCGCCGCGAAGTCCGCGTACCACCGGGCCGGGACGCCGTACTTGGCCTCGACCAGCGCGTTGTCGGCGTCCTCGAGCTTGGCCACGCCCCGCCCGCAGTACAGCAGCCGGGTGCCCCGCTCGTCGTCGACCAGCTGGAACAGGTCGCGGTCGCCGGACACCACCTCCACCGGCCCCGGCTGCGTCGCGGCCAGCGTGCCGAGCACGTCGTCCGCTTCGTACCCGTCCACGCCGAACGCCGGAATGCCGACCGCGGCCAGCACCTCGAGCAGGATCGGGACCTGCCGTTCGAGGGAGGCCGGCACCTCCTCGACGTCACCGTGCGCCACCCGGTGCCCCTTGTACGACGGCACCAGCGCGACCCGCCAGGCCGGCCGCCAGCTGGCGTCGAGCGCACACACGATCCGGTCCGGGTGCCGGGTGCGGATCAGCTGCGCGAGCATGTCCATGAACCCGCGCACCGCGTTGACGGCCTCGCCGGCACTGGTCTGCGCCGCCTTCTCCGGAATGCCGTGAAAGGCGCGAAAGTAGAGGCTGGGCGCGTCGACGGCGAGTAAGGGCTGTCCGGTCACCAAGACACACTAGCGTCCCCCATCCGACCCAAACGATCGTTAAGATGGGCGGGTGACGGTTGACCGCATCCTGCCCACCGAGGAAGCCCACGACCTCCTCGATCTCACCCACGACCTGGCCACCCGCGAGCTCGCCCCGAAGGCCGCCGACTTCGAGGCCCGCGGCGAGTTTCCCCGCGAGGTCTTGCGCACCCTGGGCCGCAGCGGGCTGTTGGGCCTGCCGTATCCCGAGTCCGACGGCGGGGCGGGTCAGCCGTACGAGGTCTATTTGCAGGTTTTGGAAGTGCTCGCCGGATCCTGGCTGGCCATTGCGGAAGCCGTCAGCGTGCACACCCTGTCCTGCTATCCGGTGTACGCCCACGGCTCCGAGCAGCAGCGCAAGATGCTGCCCGATCTGCTCGGCGGCGAATTGCTGGGCGCCTACTGCCTCTCCGAGCCCCAGGGCGGTTCCGACGCGGCCGCGCTGACCACGCGCGCGGTGCCCGACGGCGACGACTGGCTGGTCACCGGCGTCAAGGCCTGGATCACGCACGCCGGGCAGGCCGATTTCTACAACATTTTTTGCCGTACGGGTGGCCCCGGCGCGACGGGCATCTCGTGCCTGCTGGCCGACGCCGGCACGCCCGGCCTGCACCCGCAGAAGCCGGAACGCACCATGGGCCTGCGCTCGTCCGCGCCCGCCCAGGTGGTCCTCGAGGAGCTGCGCCTGCCCGCCGACCGCCTGGTCGGTGCGGCCGGAAGCGGTTTCCGGATCGCCATGGAGGCGCTGGACGCCGGCCGCCTCGGCATCGCCGCCTGCGCGGTCGGCCTGGCCCAGGCCGCCGTCGACTACGCGGCCGCCTACGCCAGGGAGCGCACCCAGTTCGGCAAGCCGATCGCCGCGTTCCAGGGCATCGGTTTCATGCTCGCCGACATGGCCACCCAGGTCTCCGCCGCCCGCGCCCTGATGCTCGCCGCGGCGAGGTTGAAGGACGCCGGCCGCCCGTTCTCGGTGGAGGCCGCGAAGGCCAAACTGTTCGCCACCGACGTGGCCATGAAGGTCACCACCGACGCCGTGCAGGTGCTGGGCGGCTACGGCTACGTGGCCGACCACCCCGCCGAGCGCTGGTTCCGCGAGGCCAAGGTGCTGCAGATCGTCGAGGGCACCAACCAAATCCAGCGCCTGGTGATCAGCCGCTCCCTGTAACTGTCACGCCGCCAAGTAGGGTGACGCCGTGGAAGAGATCGACCGCGCGATTGTCGCCGCCCTGACCGCGGACGGCCGCCTGTCCTACACGGACCTGGCCGAACGAGTGGGCCTCAGCGTCTCCGCCGTGCACCAGCGCGTCCGCCGCCTGGAACAGCGCGGCGTGATCTCCGGCTACACCGCCAGGGTCTCGTACGAGGCCCTGGAATTGCCGCTGACCGCTTTCGTGGCGATCCGCCCGTTCGACCCGTCCCAGCCCGACGACGCCCCCGACCGCCTGTCCCACCTGGCCGAGATCGACTCCTGCTACTCGGTGGCCGGCGAGGACTTCTACATGCTCCTGGTACGGGTGGCGAGCCCAGCAGACCTGGAACGCCTGCTACAGGAAATCCGAACCGCCGCCAACGTCACCACCCGCACCACGGTCGTCCTCTCCACCCCCTACGAAAACCGCCCCCCGCGCATGACCACCCCACCGGCCACCCCACCGGCCAACCAGCCTTCCGACCAGACCGCCGCAGCGCAGCGCTCCGCCGCCCATCCCTCCACCGCCCATCCCTCCACCGCCCATCCGGCCGCAGCGCAGCGGTCCACCGCCGGGCCTTCCGCCTAGCCCGCCTCCGCCCAACGGGTCCACCGCCGGACCCTCCGCCCAGCCCGTTTCCGCCCAGCCCGTTTCCGCCCAGCGCACCCCGCGCAGCTCAGCGCTCCTCCGCCCGGCCCGCTGCCCAGCCTCCGTCCAAACCTAGCTTCCTAGGACGCCCAAGGCGGTGTGACGGTCGTCCGCGGGTCGGGCTCCAGCTGGGAAAGGAACGCACCCGAGCCCGACGACTTGCCGAGTTGCTGTTCCACACTCCTGGCACGCGGGGCGGCAGCCACCCCGACCTCCCACGGCCGTGCCATGGCCGCCACCCGGACCCCGTACGCCGAGTGCCGGGCGGCCGCCACCCGGACCACCCGCGGCCCGCCGCTCGCCGCATCCCTCCGGCCGAGCCGGGCGGCACCCGGCCCCGACCACCTACGGCCCAGTGCCACGCCCACCCAGCGCCCCGGCGGCAGCCGGAGTCAGGGCCGCGCCCTACCCCAGATCCGCCCGCACGCACTCCGTCACATAGGGCAGCGAAAACTCCGTCCTCCCCACCAACTGCGGATGCGTGGCCACCAGCCTTCGCACCTCGCCCAGCACCGCGGCCTTCTCATCCGGCGGCAGCAGGATCACCCCGCTCCGGGAAGCCACCAGATCCATCAGGGTCTCCGCCCCCAGCGTCGAGGTCCACGCGAACCGCGCCGTCGAAACCGCACCGAACGGCGCCCCCACCACCGTCTCCTCCCGCGGCTCGCTCCCGATGATCTCGCCCAGCCGGCGGACCCAGTCGCACGTCTCGTCGCGGATGTTCCACAGCAGACCCAGCCGGCCGCCGGGGGCGAGGACGCGCGCCACCTCGGGCACCGCCCGCACCGGATCGACCCAGTGCCACGCCTGCGCGACCAGCACCGCGTCGGCCGAGGCGTCGGGGAGCGGGATGGATTCCGCCGAGCCGACCACCGCGGTCGCGGCCGGCACCGCGCTGGACAGCACGGCCAGCATCTCGGGGCTGGGATCCACCGCGGTCACCGCCAGCCCGCGAGCCCACAACGAGCGGCTGAGTTTTCCCGTACCGGCACCCAGGTCGACCACCCGGCGCCGGCCCTCGGGCAGCAACCAGTCGAGGGCGGCCGCGGGGTAGCCGGGCCGCCCGCGGTCGTAGGTCGCCGCCACCGGACCGAACGACTTCGCATGATCATTCATAAACCCAGTATCCTAGGATGCTCTACGCGGTGTGTGCCACGGCCCTGGCGAAAGGGGAGCGATTTGTTTCAGGAACGAGCCCTTCGGGCACCAATCTGAGAGAAGTCAAGAGCCATGGAGGGTTGACGATGAGCTTCACTGACAAGGTCAAGAACGAGGCCGAGGAGCTGACCGGCAAGGCGAAGCAGGCCGTCGGCCGTGCCACCGACAACGAGCGGCTCGTGGCCGAGGGGCAGGCGCAGGAGTCGGCCGCCGAGGCCCGCAAGGCCGGTGAGCACGTCAAGGACGCCGGTAAGAACGTCCGGGACGCGTTCAGCTAAATCGAGACAGACAAAGGGCCGGCCCGGTGTCCCGGGCCGGCCCTTTGCACCCCAGAGGAGAAACGGCTCAGTCGGACGCGATCTGCTTCTGCCACCAGTCCTGGCCGGACTGCGGCAGCGTGTCGATCGGGTCGTAGTAGGCGAACAGCTTGTTCAGCGCCTCGTCGTCGTCCTGTTCGATCGAGGTGCGGTAGTTCTTGGTCCAGTACGAGATGCCGTGTTCGCGGTCGTACTCGGACACCATGTGCACCCACCGCTTGCCGACGAACGGCACGTCGCAGACGATCCGCGGGGTGGCGTAGCCGGGCAGGTAGCCCATCATGTCGTGCTGCAACTGCTGGGCGTACCAGACCGGCACCCGCCAGTGCTCGGCGTTGGGGATCATGTCGCACATGTAGAAGTAGTACGGCAGGATGCCCGCCTCGCCCTGCAGCGCGAAGCACAGGTCGAGCAGGTCGGCGGTGGTCGCGTTCACCCCGCGCATGAGCACGCCCTGGTTGCGCACGTCGCGCACGCCCACGTCGAGCAGGGTCTGCGCCGCCTTGGCCACCAGCGGGGTCAGCGAGTTCACGTGGTTGACGTGGGTGTGCACCGCGAGGTTGACGCCGCGCCGGGACGCCGTGATCGCGACCCGGTGCAGGCCCTCCACCACGTCGTCCTGCAGCCAGTGCTGAGGCAGCCCCGCCAGGGCCTTGGTCGCCAGCCGGATGTCGCGCACGGTCGGCACTGACAAAAGGCCCATGAGGTACGCCTCGAGCTGGCGCCACGGGACATTCGCCACATCCCCGCCGGAGACGACCACGTCGCGCACCCCGGGATGGGCCTTCAAATACGAAAGGTGGGCGTCGTACCGGTCCACGGGTTTGAGGGACAACCGCAGCTTGTCGACCGCCGGCGTGCTGTTGCCGACCAGGTCCATCCGGGTGCAGTGGCCGCAGTACTGCGGGCAGGTCGCGAGCAGTTCGGCCAGCACCTTGGTGGGGTAGCGGTGGGTGAGTCCCTCGGCCACCCACATGTCGTGCTCGTGCAGCGAGTCGCGGGTGGCGTGCGGGTGCGACGGCCAGTCGAGGTGCCGGTCGGTGGCGACCGGGAGCATGTAGCGCCGGATCGGGTCGGCGTAGAAGGCGTCCGTGTCCGGGACCCGGTCGGGCACCATGGTGTTGAGCATCTGCGGCGGGAGCAGCATCGACATGGTGGCCAGGCGCTGCTGGTCGGTCTCCAGGTCGGTGTAGAAGCGTTCGTCGAGCAGGTCGCCCAGGACGGCGCGCAGCTGCTTCACGTTCTTCACGCAGTTGACCCGCTGCCACTGCGCGGACTCCCACTGGGCCGCGGTGACGTCGCCCCAGCCGGGGAACCGGGTCCAGTCCGGCTCGGCCAGGGGTCGGCGCCGGTAGTCGTACGGCTGGCCGGCGGGCGCGGTCATCGGGACCTCCACACGTTGGGGAGCTCCCACCGTACTGGATAATTTCCGGTCTAGAAACAGATAGGCCGTAGGATTTACGGTGTGACGACATGATCAGGGGAAGATGGGGTTTCTGTGATGGATGAGGTCGGGCTGCGCCGGGTGCTCGAGCCGGCCGGGGTGCTGCCGCAGGCGGCGTGGCGCCTGGACGCCCGCCCGGAGATCGCCGCGGACGAGGTGCGGATCCGGGTGGAACGCCTCAATCTGGATGCCGCGAGCTTCCGTCAGCTGGCCGACAAGCACGGCGGCGACGGCGACGCGGTCCGCGCCGAGGTGCTCGGCATCGTCGCGGCCCGGGGCAAGATGCACAACCCGGTGACCGGTTCGGGCGGCATGCTGATCGGCGTGGTCGACGCGGTCGGCCCGGCGTCGCCGCTGCCGGTCAAGGCGGGCGACCGGGTGGCCACCCTGGTGTCGCTGACCCTGACGCCGCTGCGGATCACCGACGGGCTGGCCGGCTGGGACGGCAGGTCCGAGCAGGTGCCGGCCGAGGGCACCGCGGTCCTGTTCGCCCGCTCGGTGGTGGCGGTGCTGCCCGACGACCTGCCGCCCGAGCTGGCGCTGGCCGTCTTCGACGTGTGCGGCGCCCCGGCGCTGACCGACCGGGTGGTGCGCGAGTACGAGGGCACCCCGGCGGTCGCGGTTCTCGGCGGTGCCGGCAAGAGCGGCTCGCTGTCGCTGACCGCGGCGCGGCTGGCCGGCGCCCGTACGGCCGGGATCGTGCCCACCGAGGCGGAGGCCGCGACCCTGCGGGCGGCCGGCCTCGCGGACGTGGTGGCGGTGGCCGACGCGCGCGATCCGGTGGCGGTGTCGGCGGCCGTGTCCGGTGCGCTGGGCGGCCCGGCGACGGTGACCGTGGTGTGTGTGGACGTGCCGGGCTGCGAGCACGGTGCGATCCTGGCCACGGCGTCCGGCGGCACCGTGGTGTTCTTCTCGATGGCGACCAGCTTCCCGGCGGCGGCGCTCGGTGCCGAGGGGCTGGCCGCCGACGTGACGATGCTCATCGGCAACGGCTACGTGCCTGGTCACGCGGAGTTCGCCGTCGATCTGCTGCGCCGGGTCCCGGCGGTCCGGGCACTTTTCGAGGCGCGGGTCGCGAGAGACTGACCGGCATGAACGCAACCCCCTCTGTTCTGTACGCCGACGGCCGCTTCTACTCCGCCGCCGACCCGCGGGCGACCGCCATGCTGGTCCGCGACGGACGCATAGCCTGGCTGGGCGCGACCGCCGACGCCCCGTCCGCCGACCGGCGGGTGGATCTGGACGGCGCGCTGGTCACCCCGGCCTTTGTGGACGCGCACCTGCACGCGACCGACACCGGCCTGGCGTTCGACGGTCTCGACCTGTCCGGCACCCGGTCGGCGGCCGAGTTGCTGGACGCGGTGGCGGCGTTCGCGGCGACCCGCCCGGCGGACGGTGTGGTGCACGGGCACGGCTGGGACGAGTCGACCTGGCCCGAGCAGACCCCGCCGGGTGCAGCGGAGCTGGAGCGGGCGGCGGCCGGTCGCCGGGTCTACCTGTCGCAGGCCTCGGTGCACTCGGCCCTCGCGTCGACGTCACTGCTGGGTGCGGCGGAGGGTGTCGCTGGGTTCGACGCTTCCGGCTGGGTGCGGGAGCAGGCCCATCATGCGGTACGCGCGGTCGCGCTGGGTGCCCTGACGCCGGCCCAGCGGACCGCGGCGCAGCGGACGGCGTTGACGAAGGCGGCGTCGATGGGCATCGCGGCGGTGCACGAGTGCGCCGGCCCCGGCACGTCGAGCGAGGCGGATTTCGCGTCGGTGCTGGCGCTGTCCGGCCAGGGACTGCCGCGGGTGTTCGGCTACTGGGGTGAGCTGGGCGGTGCCGCGAAGGCGCGCGAGCTGGGCGCGGTCGGCGCGGCCGGCGACCTGTACGCGGACGGCGCGCTGGGCTCCCGGACCGCGTCGCTGCGGCACCCGTACCACGACGGCGGGGGTGGCTGCGGCGAGGCGTTCGTGACCGCGGAGCAGGCCGCCGAGCATCTGCTGGACTGCATGCTGGTGGGTGTGCAGGGCGGTTTCCACGCCATCGGCGACGCGGCCATCGCGACGGTCCTGGAGGGTTTCGCGCTGGCCGCGAAGGTGGTCGGGGTGGAGGCGGTACGCGACGGCGGGCACCGCATCGAGCACGTCGAGCTGATCGACAAGGCGATGATCGCGCGGATGGTCGAGTTCGGCGTGATCGCGTCGGTGCAGCCGGTGTTCGACGCGCTGTGGGGCGGCACCGACCGGATGTACGCGCAGCGCCTGGGCGTGGAGCGGGCGCTGGCCAGCAACCCGATCGGTCAGATGCACGCGACCGGGGTGCTGCTGGCGTTCGGCTCGGACTCGCCGGTGACCGCGCTGGACCCGTGGTCGGTGGTGGTGGCCGCCGCGGCGCCGCGCAACCCGGTGCACCGGATGAGCGTGCGGGCCGCGTTCGCCGCCTCGACCCGGGGCGGCTGGCGCGCCGCCGGCGTCGACGGCGTGGGCGTGCTGGCGCCGGGTGCCGGCGCGACGTTCGCGGTCTGGGACACCCCGGCCGGCACCAGCGGCGGCCTGCCGGTGCTGCTGCCGGAGCCGGACGCCGAGCCCCCGGCCCGCCCGGCGTGCCGCCGGACGGTCCTGGCCGGCGAGACGATCTACGAAGCGTGAGGTGAGCGATGACCGTGGCCAGGAAGCTGGATCTCGACCCGCGGGTGGTGCGCAAGGCGCGCCGGCTCGCGGCCCGGGCGGGCCGTCCCGTGGTCGATCTGGCCCGGTCGCACACCACCGTTTCGGTCGAGCGGGCCGTGCTGCGCCTGGCCGGCGTGCGCGGCGCCGACCCGGACGGCATCCCGTGGGTGAACCGCCTGGTCGACGCGGTCCGTGAGGATGCCGGGCTGGGGCACGGCGTGGCGGTGCCGGTCTTCCACGCGATGCGGTCGACGGGCGTGGACGACGTGACGGTGCTGGCCCAGAAGGCCGCCGCGGGTGCGGTGCGTTTCGTCGTACCGCCGAAGAAAGCGGAAGCCCTCGCGGCCAGGAGGGCCGCACGCCGGGCGGCCAACGACGGCGTGCGCGTGATCGACCGGCGCCGCGCCGAGCGGGAAAGACTGATCAGGCGGCACGGTGACCCGGAGCAGCGCCCGTGGATCTATCTGATCGTCGCGACCGGCGACATCCATGAGGACATTCCGCAGGCGCAGGCGGCGGCCCGGGCGGGCGCCGACGTGATCGCGGTGATCCGGTCGACCGGCCAGAGCCTGCTCGACTACGTGCCGGAGGGCGCCACCAGGGAGGGTTTCGCCGGCACCTACGCGACCCAGGAGAATTTCCGGCTGATGCGCGCGGCCCTGGATGAGACGTCCAAGGAGCTGGGCCGGTACGTGCGGCTGACCAACTACGCGTCCGGCCTGTGCATGCCGGAGATCGCCGCGCTGGCCGGCCTGGAGCGCCTGGACATGATGCTGAACGACTCGATGTACGGCATCCTGTTCCGCGACATCAACCCGATCCGCACCTTCGTCGACCAGCGCTTCTCCCGCCAGGTGCACGCCCGGGCCGGCATCATCATCAACACCGGCGAGGACAACTACCTGACCACGGCGGACGCGGTCGAGGCCGCCCACACCGTCACGGTGTCCCAGCTGCTCAACGAGTTCTTCGCGCACGAGGCCGGCCTGGCCGACTGGCAGCTGGGCCTGGGCCACGCGTTCGAGATCAACCCCGACCTGCCGGACTCGTTCCGCCTGGAGCTGGCGCACGCGCTGCTGGCCCGCGAGCTGTTCCCCGACGCCCCGCTCAAATGGATGCCGCCCACCAAGCACATGACCGGCGACGTGTTCCGCGGCAACCTGCTGGACGGCTTCTTCAACCTGGCCGGCGCCCTGACCGGCCAGGGCATCCTGCTGGTCGGCATGATGACGGAGGCGGTGGTGACGCCGTGGCTGTCCGACCGCGACATAGCACTGCAGAACGTCCGCTACGTGCTGACCGGAGCCGGCCGTCTGCACGAGGATTTCGTCCCGGCCCCGGGCGGCTTCATCCAGCAGCGCGCCCACCAGGTCCTGGCCGAGGCGGTGGACCTGCTGGAACGCATGGTCGACGACACGCTGCTCAACGCGATAGCCGACGGAACCTTCGGCATCATGAAACGCCCGGCCGACCGGGGCCGGGGTCTGGACGGCGTGGCAAAGCACGACGAGGACTACTACAACCCGGTGACCGAGGCCCTGGAGGCGGCCCGATGACGATCATTCGGCCGTACGGGGACACCACCGGGGACGGGATGGTGCAGCTTTCGTTCACGCTGCCGGTTCCGCACGACAAACGGGCCGAGGGGGCCGCGCTGCAACTCGCCGGCAAGATGGGCATGGAGCCGGCGCTGCTCGTGCACGCCAAGCCGATGGGGGACGGGTTCACGTTCTTCGTGGTCTACGGCAAGGTGGCGCACCTCGTCGACACCGAGCAGGTGCAGGTGGTCGAGCGCGACTTCCCGCTGCTGTCGCCCAAGGAGGTCAACGCCGCGATCCGGCGGCGGCTGCGGCGGCGGCTCACCGTGGTCGGCGCGTGCATCGGGACGGACGCGCACACGGTGGGCATCGACGCGATCCTCAACCTCAAGGGCGTCGCGGGGGAGAAGGGTCTCGAGTATTACCGGGAGCTGTCGGTGACCAACATGGGCGCCCAGGTGTCCGTGCCCGATCTGGTGGAGACTGCCCGGCAGCAGCGGGCGGACGCCGTACTCGTCTCGCAGGTGGTCACCCAGCGCGACGCCCACCTGCAGAACACCCGCGCCATGTCGGCGGCCTTCCGTGAGGCGCTGCCGGCCGGCAAGCGGCCGCTGCTGATCGTCGGCGGGCCGCGGTTCGACGAGTTGATGGCCGGCGAGCTCGGCGTCGACCGGATCTTCGGGCGGGGCACCACCCCGCGTGAGGTCGCCTCGTACCTTGTCCACGCGCTTGCCGGGAGCCCCGCATGATCACCGTGACGCATCGCCGCTACGTTCCGTACTCGCACGCCCATTACGCCGGCAACCTGGTCGACGGCGCGTATTCGCTCGGCCTGTTCGGCGACGTCGCCACCGAGGTGTGCATCCGGCTCGACGGGGACGAGGGTCTGTTCGCCTCCTACGACGACGTGCAGTTCCGGGCCCCGGTGCAGGCCGGCGACGTCCTGGAGATCACCGCGACCGTGGTCCGGATGGGCCACCGGTCCCGGCAGATCGCGTTCGAGTCGCGGGTGGTCTGCCGGGGCACGGGTGGCTCCGCCGCGGAGGTCCTGGACGAGCCGATCGTCGCGGTGACGGCCTCCGGTACGGTCGTCGTGCCCCCGAAAGCGTGACCGCCGCCGTCTGCGTCGACGTCGGGTCCACGTACACCAAATCCTGTCGCATTGATCTTGACACCGGCACCATGCTCGCCCGGGCCGAGGTGCCCACCACCAGCGCGACCGACGTCCTGGCCGGGCTGGATGCCGCCGTCGCGGCCGTCGGGGGCAGACCCAGGGAGCAGCGGTACGTGTGCTCGTCGGCGGGTGGTGGGCTGCGGCTCGCGGTGATCGGGTACGAGGAACTCGTCACCGCGGAGGCCGGGCACCGGGTCGGGTTGTCGGCGGGCGCCCAGGTCGTGCACGTGGCGGCCGGCCCGCTGGACGGCCGGGGGATCGCCGCGCTGCGCGCCGCGCGACCGGACGTGCTGCTGCTGGTCGGCGGCACCGACGGCGGCGACGCGGAGGTCCTGCTGCACAACGCCCGCCGGCTGGCCACCGCCCGGCTGCGGCTGCCGGTGGTCCTGGCCGGCAACGCCGACGCCCGGGCGGACGCCGAGGCGGTGCTCACCGGGCGCCGCGTCCCCGTGACGGTGACCGAAAACGTTCTGCCCCGGATCGGCGTCCTCGACCCCGGCCCGGCCCGCGCCGCCATCCGCGACGTCTTCCTCCGGCACGTGATCGGTGGCAAGCGCCTGTCGAAGGGCGGCCGGTTCGCGTCGCTGGTCCGGGCCGCCACCCCCGACGCGGTGCTGGCCGGCGTGGAACTGCTCGCCGACCTGACCGGCGCCGGCGTGCTCGTGGTCGACGTGGGCGGAGCCACCACCGACGTGTATTCGGCCCTGCTACCGGACGCGGAGAGCGAGTCGGGGCCGCGCCGGGACGTGGCGGGCACCCTCTGGCGGTCCCGGACCGTGGAGGGCGATCTCGGCGTGGCGGCCGGTGCGGCCGGAACTGTGTCGGCCGCCACAACCGAGAAGGTGACCCTGCCGAAGTTGGCACTTCCGGATTCCGGACAGGTTCCGACGGCGGAGCGTGATCGGGAGCTGGCCGCCGCGGCCGCCGTGATCGCCCTGCGACGGCACGCCCGGGGTCACTCTCCGGGGCCGGGCCGTCCCCGTACGAAAGGGCGTGACCTGCGCGAGGTCCGCCTCGTGGTGGGCTCGGGCGGGGTGCTCCGGCACGGCGGCGGCGCGTATGTCCTGGATTCCGCACTGTCTGACATTGCCGGTGGCTGGGTGCCGCCGGCGGCCGCCCGGACCGTGGTCGACGAGCGGTACGTCCTCGCCGCGGCCGGCCTGCTGGCCATTGATCACCGTTTGGCCGCGGTCGCCCTGTTGAACACGCTGTAACCCGATCGGGTACGGGACATGACACGCCGAGGAACGCGACACGCCCAAGCGTGGGACCGGTGGTTGACAGGCGGGCGGGGGACGGACGTACGGTCTTCGAGTCCTAGGCACGGCAAGCGAGAGTTGTTCGCTTCGTCCCTTCGCCCACTGGCCGCAGTCCTCGCAGGGGTCGCGCGTTCAGCCAGGTCCAGGGGGTGGGGGTCGGCGGGGCGGCGCGGACCGATCGCGCCCGCGGTGGGGGCAGGGGTGGAAACGGCGCCAGTAGACAACGGCTCGACACGGGCAGCCAGTCCGCGGCGGGTCGGTCCGAAGGCGTACGCGACCATCCGCTGACCCACCGGCCGTGCCCCGGGTGACCAGAGGAGCACGGACGAGGCGTGGCCCCATCCCGGGTCGCGCCTCGTTCGGTTTCCGGCCGCGCCCGCGGCCCGGTAGCCTTCCGCCCGTGGAACTGACGCTGCAGCCGCCCGCCTTGCCGCTGGTCACAGCGGCCGGCGACGGGCCGCGGCCGGTCCGGCGATGGGTCGCCGTGCTGCTGGCCGTGCTCTCCGGGGCGGCGCTGCTGCTCGCCCTGCCACCGTACGACCTGTGGTGGCTGGCGCCGGCCGGTGTGGCCCTGCTCGCCGCCGCCACCCACCGCCGCCGCCCGCGCTCCGGTTTCGGCCTGGGCTTCCTGGCCGGCGTGGTGCTGTTCTACCCGCTGCTCGACTGGACCAGCACCCAGGCCGGCTGGCTGCCCTGGGCGCTGCTGGCCACCAGCCAGGCCGCGTTCCTCGGGCTGACCGGGCTGGCCACCGCCTGGCTGTCCCCGCTGGCCGATCGTTTCCGGGCGCTGTGGCCGTTGCTGATCGGCCTGCTCTGGACCGCTCAGGAGGCGCTGCGCGACCGCGCGCCGTTCGGCGGGTTCCCGTGGGGGCGGCTCGCGTTCAGCCAGGGTGACGCGCCCACGCTGCGGCTGGCCGCGTACGGTGGCGCCCCGCTGGTCACCTTCGCGGTGGCCACCGCCGGCGGCGCCCTGCTGGCGCTGCTCTGGCGCCGCCAGGTCACGCTCGCCGCGCTCGGCTACGTCGCCACCGCCGTCGTGGTGACCGCCGGGCCGCTGCTGCTGCCGCTGGGCGACGGCGGCGCCACCACCAAGGTCGTGGCGATCGTGCAGGGCAACGTGCCCCGCCTGGGCCTCGACTTCAACGCCCAGCGCCGGGCCGTGCTCGACAACCACGTGCGCGCCACCCAGCAGCTGGCGGCCGACGTCGCGGCCGGCCGGCAGCAGCAGCCCGACCTGGTGGTGTGGCCGGAGAACTCGAGCGACATCGACCCGCTGCGCAACCTCGACGCCGCCGAGCGGATCTCCGCGGCGGCCGACGCGATCGGCGCGCCCATCCTGGTCGGCGCCGTGCTGCGCACCGACAACCCGGCCGACATCAGGAACGCCGGCCTGCTGTGGCGCCCGCGCACCGGCCCCGACCTCGACCAGCAGTACATCAAGCGGCACCCGGTGCCGTTCGCCGAGTACATGCCGATGCGCCCGGTCGCCCGGCTGGTCACCGACAAGGTCGACCTGGTCAAGAACATGCTGGCCGGCGACCGCCCGGGGGTGGTGCGCACCGGCCCGCTGGTGCTCGGCGACGTGATCTGCTTCGAAGTCGCGTACGACGGGATCGTCCGCGACACTGTGCTGGGCGGGGCCCAGGTCCTCGCCGTGCAGACCAACAACGCCACCTTCAACGAGGCCGAGGCCCGTCAGCAACTCGCCATGGTGCGGTTGCGGGCGGTCGAGCACGGCCGCGACTCGCTGATGGTCTCCACGGTCGGAGTGTCCGCTTTCGTCGGCACGGACGGTTCCGTGCACGATTCGAGCGGCTTCAATGTCCCGGCGGTGATGGTGCGCGAGATGCGTCTCGGTGACTCGCGTACGCTAGCGACTCGCCTGGGCCACTGGCCCGAGATGGCGGCGGTCGCCCTGACCGTCGCCGCGCTGGCCGGGGTGCTCACGCTGCGACGCCGCCGGACCACCACGAGCAACGACGGCGGGGAAGAGAAGGCGGAGGCACGGTGAGCGAGGCGGAAGGGTACCCGGGAGTGGGACGGGTACTGGTGGTCATCCCGACCTACAACGAGGCGGACAACATCCGCCTGATCACCGGCCGGGTGCGCGCGGCCGTGCCGGCAGTCGACATCCTGGTTGCCGACGACAAGTCGCCGGACGGCACCGGTGCCATCGCCGACGAGCTGTCCGAGGCCGACGACCACATCTTCGTGCTGCACCGGGCCGGCAAGGAGGGCCTCGGCGCCGCGTACAAGGCCGGCTTCGCCTGGGCCAAGAACAAGGGGTACGACGCGGTCGTCGAGATGGACGCGGACGGCTCGCACGCCCCCGAGGAACTGCCCAAGCTGCTTGACGCGCTGCGCGAGACCGACGCGGTGCTGGGCACCCGCTACATCCCCGGCGGCAGCGTGCACAACTGGCCGGTGCACCGGCTGCTGCTGTCCCGCGGCGGCAACATCTACATCCGGATGGCGCTGGGCATGCCGTTCCGGGACGCGACCGGCGGTTACCGGGCATACCGGATGCCGGTGCTGGACGCGATCAACGTCGAGACGGTCGCCTCCACCGGCTACTCGTTCCAGGTCGAGCTGGCCTGGCGCACCTACCGCAACGGTTTCAAGCTGGCCGAGGTGCCGATCACGTTCACCGAGCGCGAACACGGCGTCAGCAAGATGAGCGGCAACATTTTCAAGGAACAGCTGCTCAGGGTCACCGTGTGGGGCCTGCAGGCGCGCCGCGACGAGCTGCTCAACCGGCTCGGCCGCAAACCGCGCCAGGGTTCCAGCTGGCCGTGACCGGGCGCCGGGGTGTCATGCTGGATCGAGTACGCGTGACACCCCGGAGGAACACATGCGCCGTCGAGGACTTGCCCTGCTGCCGCTGGCCGTGAGCGTGCTGGCGTTCGCCGAGATCGTGGTGTTCCTGAGCGTGCTGCACGCGCTCGGCGGCGCGTGGACCCTGGCGCTGCTCGCCGTCTCCAGCCTGGCCGGCATGGTGCTGCTGCGCCGCGAGGGCGTCCGCGGCTGGCGGGCGTTCCGCGCGGCCGCCGAGGAGGGCCGCCCGCCCGGCGGTCAGGTGACCAGTTCGCTGGTCGGTCTCGGCGGTGCGCTGCTGCTGGCGATGCCCGGCTTCATCACCGGCGTGCTCGGCCTGCTCCTGTTGCTGCCGCCCGGCCGTCAGCTGGCCCGGCACCGCCTGGAGCGCTACACCGAGAAGCAGATGGGCGCCGCGGTGGCGGGCGACCTGTTCGGCCCGCGGTTCGTCCGGGCCCGCCGTGGTGAGCCGGTGGTCGTCGTGCAGCCCGAGGAGCCCGTACGCCCGCCGGCCGCGCAGATCGAGGGCGAGGTCATCGAGGGCGAGGTCCTGCGCTAAGACGCCGAAACACCCCAGGAGACCCGTTCCCCTGGGGTGTTTCTGTTGCCGTGCTGCGGTCAGCGACCCCGGCGGGTGCGAACCTCTTGGAGCCGTTCGTTGAGGATGTCCTCCAGCTCCGAGATCGACCGCCGTTCCAGAAGCATGTCCCAGTGAGTACGGGGTGGCTTAGCCTTCTTCTGTTCTGGCTCGCTGCCGTCGACCAGACGGGCGACGCTGCCGTCGAACTTGCACTCCCAGGTGGTGGGCACCTCGGCGTCGACGGCGAACGGCACCTCGAACTGGTGACCCTTGACGCAGAGGTACTCTCGGGTCTGCCGGGGCGCCAGCTCGGTGTTGCGGTCGGACTCGTAGCTGACTGCGCCAAGACGGCTGCCGCGCAGCATGCGTTCGCCCATGATGGCAATCCCCTCGCTCGTGGTGCTGCTCTCGTTGGTGTAACGAAAGGGGCGGCCGTGGGATTCCACGGTCGCCAGGTCTTCGGCCCACCGTTGTAACGGCAGTGTTAACGGTACGAGCGTAACCGGACGCAGCCTTTACCGGTCACCACCGTTCCTCACCGAAGTGGACCTTGGTCCACTTTACGCCGGTTTACACCTTCTGCAGGTGGTGCGATGTCGGTCACTCAACCGGTATCCCGGCAAATCTTGGCCCCAAGGTGCAGCTCGCCCGCAAATTTTCGTCCATTCGTGGCGCGATCTGAGCACACTTAAGGCAATCTTCACCCGCAGTGCCCACTTCGTGATCACTGTCCCGGCGACTGCCCCGTTCACTGGGCGGACGGGACCACCACCGAGCAGACAGCGGTGAGCCGGGCTTCGAACTCGGCGGCCACCAGCGCCGGATCCGACCCGTGCCGCAGCATCACGTAGGTGACCAGGAACGCGGCCAGAATGAAGAATCCCCCCGTGGCCACCCCCCACACCGTGCCGGCGGTTACCACCTCGCGGTCCATGCGATCACTCCTCGCCACGTCGACGACCGGACAGACGCCTACCGCACCCCTCCAGGATGACGACCGCGCGCAACTCCCCAACACCACCCCAGGGGACATACGGCAAACCCCACCCGCCGGATCACCCATACCCGAGCCGACCATCACCGAAGCCAGCCCGAGTCCGCCGGGCCAGCCCGTCCCACCGGCCAGCCCGATCTCACCGAACCCCCACCGCGGCCAGCCGATCCTGCCGGGCCGCCCCACCGCGGCCAGCCCGGTCCTGCCAGCCCGGTCCCGCCAGCCCGGTCCCGCCGGGCCGCCCCACCACGCCGCCCCACCGCGGCCAGCCCGGTCCCGCCGGCCTGCCTCACCGCGCCGGCCCGCCCGGCGCCGCCATCCGCCGGACCCGACGCCGCCACCCCCTACTACCCAACCAGCGGACCGGCCTGAGCCTTCAACCTATTCATCGGGAGATTTCCGACTTGTCGGACTGGATGGGGTCGGGCTGTAGGTTGCCGGGTGTGCTGCTTGTCAGGCGGGGGTGGGAGCCTGGTCGGCGCCTCGGGTTGGCTGAGCCGGAGCCGGAGCCGGAGCCGGAGCCGGAGCCGGAGCCGGGGGCGAGGCCGGCGGCGGCGCTGGGACCGGCGGCGCTGGGACCGGGGACTGGGGAGTGGTGCGGGTGCCCAGGGCGGCCAAGGCCGAGGCCAGGTCGCTCACCTGGGTGGACAGTTGGGCTGCTCGGGCCTGGGCTGCCTCGGCTTGGGTGCGGGCGGTGTCGGCGTCGGCGCGGGCTGCCGCGAGGCGGCGTTCCAGGTCGGTGCGGTCCCGGGTGGCTCGGGCCAGGTCTTCGGTGGTGCGGTTCAAGGTGTCGCGGTCGGACTGGAGGGTGGCTCGCAAGGCGGTCAGTTCGGCGGTGGCGGCGGACTGGGCGGCTGCGGCCTCGCGGCGTACCTCGTCGGTGGTTTTGTGGGCTTCGGCGGCCTCGCGGCGTACGGCATCGAGGTTTTGCTCCGTGGTTTTGAGGTTTTCGCGAAGTTGGTCGGCTCGCTCGGCGATGGTCTGCGACTCGCGCAGGGCGGTGGCCAGGTCCCGCTCGGTGGCCTCGCGGTCGCGATTGGCCTCGGCCAGCTCGGCACGGGCGGCGGTGGCCTCGTCGCGGGCGGCATCGCGGTCGGCCTCGGCACGCTCGCGCAACGCGGTCGCGGCGGTGGCCTCACGCCGGGCCTCGTCGCGGGCGGCGGTGGCCTCGTCGGCCAGCTGCTGGGCGGCGGCTGCCTTGCGCTGGGATTCGTCGGCGTGCTGGCGGGCCTCGTCACGCTCGGCTACGGCGGCCGCGGTCAGTTGCTGAGCGGCAGCAACGGCGGAACCGGCTCGCTCGGCGTCACGGCGGGCGTCGTCACGTTCGGTGTGGGCGGCGGCGATCTGGCCTGAGGTCTCGGCGCGCACCTCGGCCAGTTGACGCTCCACACCGGCCGGTGACAGTTCGGAGTGCAGCGCCTCGGACAGCGTGCCGACCAGCGTGTCCAGGCGGTCGACCACCTCCCAGGTGCGGGCCACCTGACCGGCCAGGCCGGGCGAGGAGCGGTGCCGCATGCGCGTGTTGCGGGAGGCGCGCTGGCACTCGCCGTCGTTGTCCCGGCAGTACCGGAACGGGCGGCCGGCGGAGGCGCGCTGCTGGACGGGCCGTCCACAGTGTGCGCAGGGACGGTTCTCGGGTACGTCGCCGTTCTCGTTCATCGCGAAGAAACCCTAGATCCGCAGGTCCGGCGGGTGGCGCCACCACACCGTGACGACTTTCCGCAGTTACCCCACCATCCTAGGACGCTCTAGGCGCAGTGCGCTCGGCCACGTTGCCACGGCACGGTAAAACCAAAACGGAATCAACGGCAGCCACCAGGAGAAGCTTGTGAATGTGGTGGGGGCGCGCGCGGTCAGATTGCTGACCGCGCGGATGGCCCTGCACGCATACGGCACCAAGACGAGCGGCTGCCCCGGTCGGGTGAACTGCTCGAGGTAGGCGCCGGCACGGGCGAACTGTGGTGCCGGCTCGAGCGGCGTTCAGCATGCCTGACGCTGACGGACTTCTCGCCGGCGATGTGTGGGCGGCTGCGGTCGGTGCCGGATGCGCGGGTGGTGCGCTGTGACGCGGCCCGGTTGCCGTTAGGGGCGGCGTCGTTCGGCACGGTGGTGGCGAATCACATGCTGTATCACCTGGACGATCCGGATGCGGCGCTGGCCGAGTTCGCCCGGGTGCTGCGTCGGTGTGCCGGTCGATCTGCGGGCTGCCAAAGGAGATCGTCGAGGCGCGGATACGGGTGGATGGTGGCTTCCGGATCCGGAAGCACACGGTGTTAGTCCTGGCGTGCCGTTGACGGGGTGAGAAATTCCTTGACGGCGGGCGCTACGGCGGCGGCTTTGACCATGTGGGTCTGCCCGGGGAGGGTGCGGTAGTCCGCGTGGGGCAGGGCCTCGCTGAGAGCTTTGGCGGCGTTGCGCATGTACTGGGGGCTCTTGCCGCCGTCCATGACGAGGGCGGGGCTGCCGGCGTGTGCCCAGCGGGCGGGGTCGAGAGGCTTGCCCCGGCCGGTGTCGCCGAGGATGCGCAGGTCGTAGGGGAGGGTGTGGGCTACGGCCTTGAGCTTCTTCCACATCGGGGTCAGGGCCATGATGTGGACCATGGGGCGGGGCATGCCGACGTGGGTCATGAACTTCTTGAGGGCGCCGGTGCGGTCGTCTCGGGTGATGAGGGCTTCGGTGTCGGTGACGAAGGTGGCCTCGCGGGGTTCGCGGGTGTTGTCGACGATGAACGGGGGTTCGTAGAGGGCGATGCGGGTGACGCCGGGGAGCCGGTTGGCGGCGTCGGCGGCGAGGACGGCGCCGGAGGAGCAGCCGAACAGGTAGGCCTGGCCGCCGGCGGCGGTGAGCAGGGCGTCCAGGTCCTCGATTTCGCGGTCCGGGTGCCAGGGGAGGGTGTTGCCGCTTTCGCCGCGGCCGCGCCGGTCGTACAGGTGGACGGTGTAGGTGTCGGCGAGGGCTTCGGCGAGGTCGCGGGCGGGTCCGAAGTCGCGGTAGCACATGGCGCCGTCGACGAGGATGAGGGCGGGTCCGCTGCCGAGGGTCTCGTAGGCGATGGTGGTGCCGTCGGCTGAGGTCACAGTGGGCATGGCTGTGGCTCCTTTCAGAGCTTGTTGAGGAAGGCGTTCCAGTCGGTGTCGTCGGGTGTGACCAGCACGTGGGCGGCGATCAGGGGACCTTGGAAGCCGCGCAGGAAGCGGTAGAGGCCGCGTTCGGTGCGCAGGCCGACGGTGTGCGGGTTGCTGAAGTAGACCTCTCCGCCGATCTCGTCGAGGGCGGCGTGCAGGTTGCGCCAGGTGGCGGGCCAGTCGGTGACGGGCGGGCCGAACACGGTGACCGGGGTGGTGGCGCGGCCGGGGAAGTGGTTGAGGTATGCGACGAGGGTGGCGAAGAAGAGTTCGGTGCCGTACGTCATCGCCTCGTATTCGTCGGCCCAGTCGTCGCCGGCGAGGAAGCCGCTGGTGACGGTGCGCAGCACGGTGGCCGATCCGGTGCGGCCCTCGATGAGGAATTCGTTCGCGAGATCGTCGCTGCGGTGCACGAACTGGTGTGGCGGGTCGCTGGCGGTGATGGTGCTGACCGGCATGGCGCCGCCGCCGAAGCTGGTGCGCACGGTGTCGCCGTCGATGTCGGTGCTGCCGATGAACCAGGAGGAGATGCCGGGGCCGGTGGCGATGGCGTCCCAGACCTGTTCGGGGGTGGCGGTGACGGTGGCGTCGAGGCGGATGTCGAAGTCCTTGCCCATGGCTATTCGGTGTCCTGTTCGGGAGGGGCGAGCGAGTCGAGGGCGGGGTGGACGGCGACGATCAGGCGGTGCTTGCGGCCGGTGTCGCTGTGGTATTTGGCGAGCAGGTTCGTCACGGTGACGGTGAGTTCCTCGGCGAAGGCGGCTCGGTCGGCGGGGCTGGCGAAGCGGAGTTCGCCGTCTATCGCGTACGTGGCCAGCTTTTGTTTGGTTTTGGTGGCCCCGGTGATGAGGGAGCCGACGTCGCGGACGAGACGCGCGGCGAGGGCCAGCAGCCAGCGTGCGGAGAGCCGGTCGGGGGCGCGGCCGGGGTCGGGGGCGACGGCGGCCATGGCGGCGGGGGAGATGACGTAGGAGGCGGCGGTGGCCTGGAGGACGCGTTCGGTGACGTTGCCTTTGCGGCGTTCCTCGACGAGGTGGATGAGGCCGTGCTGCTCGAGCGTGCGCAGGTGGTAGTTGACCTTTTGCCGGGGCAGGCCGACCTTGCCGGCGAGCATGGTGGCCGAGCCGGGGCTGCTGAGTTCGGCGAGGAGGCGGCTGCGGATCGGGTCGAGGGAGACCTCGGCGGCGGCGGGGTCCTCGATGACGGCGACGTCGTGCATGCGGACGACTCTCTCACCGAAAAGAAAGTTTGTCCAGCCGAAAATCATGGTCGGCGGTAGGTTGCTGGGGTGCACCTGTTACGCCCGGGCTGGACCGCCGAGGAACTCACGCACAGCACGGCCAACGAGGTCACCGGCGGGGTCTGGCGGGTGCGGCGCGCCGGCGGCACGGTCATCCTCAAGATCGCCACGCCGCGTCGCCCGGGAGCGGCGCCGCATCTGGCGGCGCGGACCTGGACGGGGACCATCCGACGGTGGCGGCGGCCTGGCCACCCGCGCTGCGCGCCGGCCTGCGGCGTCTGTGGTTGCGGCGGGGGGAGATCCTCGCGGGGCGGGCGCCGGTGCTGGCGGTGGTGTCCGGGTGGGCGGACGAGGTCCTCAGCGGCTCGTGATCAGGGCGATCAGGCCGGTCAACGCGCTCACGAAGGTGGCCGCGGCCAGCAGGAAACCGCCCACCGCCTGCAAGCCGCGAATTACCGACTGTGCAAGGTGCGACGACGTTCCGTTGTGTGCTTCCGGTGCTCTTGTTACGGTCATGGCAGATTCTCCTGTGGGCTCTGAGCAGGGCTCCTCGGGCAGGAATCGGAAACGGCGCCCGTGGACAGACGGGTGCCGTTTCGCTTTGATGAGGTTTGCGTGAGGCAACCTCACTCACGTAACCGTACGTGCCCGACCCCACACGGAAGCAATACGTGGAGGCGGAAAGAAACTGGACTGAGTGGGGATGAATGCCGCATTCAACCCCAACGCCTTTACGCACATGGCGCATTGCTGAGGGGCACCCGCGCAGGCGCCCCTCAGCCTCAGGAGGAAACCGCTTCGCGGTGTGGCTGTGCGGCCGGGCGGCGGGCGGTGAGCAGGGCCGCGAACGCGAGGCCCAGCACCGACCACAGCACCGCCTGGGTGCCCAGTGACGCGATCCGGAAGTTCCAGAGCAGGCTCGGCGGGAAGTCGCTGCCCACCTCGTCGATTCTCGGCAGCAGCGCATAACCGATGCCGGCGACCACCAGGAACGCAGCCGCGGCGCCGGCCGCCTGACGCCACTCGACCTGCTGGGTGCGGGCGGCGACCACGGCGGCCCAGACCGCGACCAGGCCGATCACGAGCAGCGCCAGGTAGCTGATGGTGCGCTGGTTGATGGTGGCCGGGTCGCCGACCGCGGGCGGATTCGGCGGGTACTTGAGGAACGGCACGATCACGATGCCGAGCAGTGCCGCCCCGGCGAGGCCGAGGGCGGCGCGGGTGTCACTCGGGGTGCGCAGGCGCCGGCGCAGGAGGGTGTACGCGGTGGCGAGCAGGCCGCCCATCGCGGCGCCGTACAGGCCGGTGGCGAGAAACAGTCCGGCGCGTTGCCCGTCGCGGCTGACCGCGGCCTCGTCGCCGTGATGGTCGCCGCCGGCCGCGGCTTCCTCGATCGCGATCGCGGCGTCCACGTTGGGCTCGCCGACCGTGTAGGCGAACACGCCCGCCAGCAGGCCGGCGATCAGGCCCGCGAGCAGGCCTCGTAGCAGCAGCGCGCCGTATCCGGGCGCGGTCGGGCCGGCGCTCAGTGGCACGGGACGCCGAGCAGGTGCCGGCCGTCGTGCATGAGTTCGTGCAGCCACGTGCCGCTCTGCGAGACGGCGCCCTGGTCGAACGCCACCAGGTAGCTGAGCAGCAGCATGACGGCGACCACCGCGAGAGCGGTGCCGAGCAGGCGGGGGGAGACGGCAGGCGTGGCGAGCGGCTGTGCCGGGTGAGCCTTGGGCATGGCGCGAGAACCTCCTAGCGGGATGACGCGTCCCGTTCGACAGGCTGCGACGCGTGAGCGTCCTGACTCACGGGACGGATCTCCCGTTCACAGTGGCGCGACCGCACCGGACTCTCACCGGTTTCCCTCACGACGCCGCAGGTTTGGTAGCCACAACCTAGCGGCGGGCGCTGTCCGGGCACAACCGGGCGGGCCCCCTGACCGTCGCACCCCCTCGGTACCATCCACCCGAATCACTTGAACCGGGGGTGGAACACGATGCGGTGGGTGCGGGTGGCAGCCGCGGCGGTGGCGGTGTCGGCGGTGCTGCTGACGCCGGTGCCGGCCCGCGCGGCCAACGTGTGCGAGTCGCCCGAGCCGAAAAACCCGGTCACCAAGGGCGTGCCCATCGAGGATCAGATGTACGCGCCGAAGCGGCTCGCGCCCCTGGCCACCGGCGCCGGCGTCCGGGTCGCGGTGATCGACTCCGGAGTGGACGCCGACCACGCCCAGCTGGGCGACAAGGTCGACAAGGGCGCCGACTTCCTGCACAACGACAACTCCGGCCGGCAGGACTGCGTCGGCCACGGCACCGCGGTGGCCAGCCTGATCGCGGCCGGGCCGAGCCAGGACACCGGCTTCCAGGGCCTGGCTCCCGACGCCACCATCGTGCCGATCCGGATCAGCGAGCAGCAGGAGATCGACGGCGAGGCCGTCGGCGAACGCGGCACCCCGAAACAGTTCGCCGACGCGATCGACTTCGCGGTCGAACAGGCCGACGCCGACGTGATCAACCTCTCCCTCGTGATGACCACCGACAACACCGATGTGAAACGCGCCGTCCAGCGCGCCGTCGACGCCGGCGTCATCGTGGTGGCCGCCGCCGGTAACAACGCGACCGCCGAGGGCGGCAACCCGGTTCCGTTCCCGGCCTCCTACGACGGCGTGATCGGGGTGGGCGCCACCACGGCCGAGGGCACCCGGGCCACCTACTCGCAGCACGGCAAATACGTCGACATCGCCGCCGTGGGCGACAACGTCACCGTCGCCTGGCGGGGCACCGGCCACGCGGTGGTCCAGGGCACCAGCTTCGCGGCCCCGTTCGTGTCGGCCACCGTCGCCCTGATCAAACAGCGCTTCCCGGACGCCACCCCCGACGAGATCTTCCGCCGCCTGACCGCCACCGCCGACCCGGCCCCCGGCGGCGACAAGAGCGACGACTACGGATACGGCCTGCTCAATCCGTACCGGGCGCTGACGGAGTCGCTGGGCCCGGCCACCCGGGCGCCGCGCCCGCCCGCGGTGATGTCCGGCAACGATCCCGAGGCCGCGGCGCTGGCCGCCCGGCGGGCCCGCAGCGAGGAGCGGGCGATGCTGTTCGGCGCCATCGGCATGGTCGCGGCGCTGCTGCTGGGCGTGGTGGCCCTCATCATGCGCCGGGGCCGCCAGCGAGGGTGGCGCCCCGCCACGCCGGATCCACAGTGACGGAGGCGGCCTCGGCTGCATCCCCGGAAACTTCTGCGTGGATCGGGGGTCAAGGGATGGGGGACAGGCGGCGTAGGGCTGCGGTGGTGGGGTGGAAGCCGCAGGTCTGTTCGTAGAACGGGGTGAGGTGGGGTTCGTAGTCGACGTGCAGCCAGTCGCAGCCTGCCTTTCTGGCCTCCGTGGTGGCCGCCTCGACCAGGGCGGCGCCGATGCGCTGGTGCTGCCACGCGGGGTGCACTGCGGTGTCCAGCAGGAAGGCGTGGTGCCCGCCGTCCCAGGCGACCTGGACGAAACCGATCAGGTCCGGGCCGTGGAAAGCGCCTATCCAGGTCAGCGCGTGGTGTTCCAGCTGGCGGGCCCAGGGGCGTACGGTGCCCGGGGTTTTGAATGCGGTGTTGTGCAACTCGCTCAGCTGGGCGTCGTCGATCGGGAAACGGACTCTCAGCCGCACGGACATGGCGACTTCTGCCAGGTTCGGGTCACTTCGGTGCGGTGTTGCCAGAAGGCCACACGGTCGGGGCCGTCCGCTGCCACCAGGTCGGCGATCTCGCGGCAGCGGGTGACGCGGCGTGGCCGGCGTCGAGGAACAAAGCCGCACGGTCAACAGGGGCGGAGTTCCAGCAGGGCGATCCCGGGATTGGGCAGGTGCAGCACGACATCCTCGCCGGGCAGGACGGCGCGGGGCGGCTCGGCCTCGGCGAGAACGTCGGCCGCGGTGAGCTCGTCCCACTCGGCCTCCGACGGCCAATCACGGTCGGCGGGCCAGCGGGCGGCCACGTTCCCGTGTTCGGCGTCTACCCGCCACACGCGCAGGATGTGCGCGGCGGTCAGGTCAGTCTGCAGGCGCACCCGGCGGTCCAGTTCGCTCGCGCCGGCCACGCGGCCGTGGTCGAGGGTGCCGTTCCACACGAGAACGGCCTGGGTGCCGTCGGGGTGGCGGGACGCCCATGCCTGCACCAGACTACCCGCACCGTCGCCGGTCAGGGTCGCGGGCAGTTCGGTCTCGCCGAGGCGCTGCGCCAGCCACAGTGCCCAGAACTTCGGTTTCGCCAGGTTGCCGACGGTGAGCAGGCCGAAGCCGCCGTGCAGCAGCCGCGGCGGGCGGCCCAGCTCCTCGAAGTGGTCGGACGCCACCCAGGGGGCCAGTGCGTCCAGGCGGCCGGCCGCCGAGCGCATCCCGGAGAGCAGGAACGTGGCGGCGAAGACGCTGTCGTTTACCGTGCTGCCGTGGGTGGCGGTGACGCCCCACTCGGTCCACAGGATCGGTCGTCCGCCGGCCCAGGGGCGCAGGTCGAGCGGCAGGGTGCCGTAGACGTGGGTGGACAGGAAGTCGACCGGGGCGTCCACCTGGAGCTGGTCGTCGATCCAGCCGACCGCGGCCGTCGCGGGCCCGCCGACCAGCAGGGCGGGGTCGACCGCCTTGACGGCGCGGGCGGTCTCCTCGTAGAGACGCCAGTACTCGGCCGGCGTCCCGGACCAGAACACCGAGAGGTTGGCCTCGTTCCACACCTCGAATCGCCAGCTTTCCCGCAGTTCCTCCAGGCCGTAGCGGTCGGCGAGGTGCTGGGTGAACGCGCGGACCAGGTCCGCCCAGCGGGCCCAGTCCTTCGGGGGCGAGATAATTCCGCGGTACGTGAAAACGGTGCGCGACGGATCGGCGGCCAGATCGCGCGGCATGTAGCCGAATTCGACGACCGGCACCATGCCGAGCTCCCGGATGGTGTCGTAGACGCGGTCGACGGTGGTGAAGTCGTGGCCGGGCTCGCCGTTCACCTCCCGGTAGACGCCCAGGTCGTCGCAGAGGATGCCGTGCGCCCGCGCCGACCGCACGCCCAACTCGTCATGAACCCGCCTTAGTGCCTCCCGCAGCTCGTCGCCGATCACCCGGCCGCCGGTCCGGTCGGCGGAGAGGAGATGGCTGAGGTGTTCGGAACCCACCATGTCCTGCCAAACCCGATGGAGAGGTACGCCTTCCGCCGCGGCGGTGACGGAAATGTCCACGATGGGCGGGGCAGGGTCTGTGGACAAGGGTGGCGTTGTGGACAACGGGTCGAGGGCCGGCCCGGGGTGCAACGATGTCCGGGACGCGGGCAGATCCGGCGCAGCGTCAGAGGGAGACTCCGGATGAATTGGCTGAGTGGCGAAAGGAGGTGCGGGATGGTGCGGGATGGAATTTCCGGGTGATGCCGGGCCGGGCGGCCAGGCGGTGGGCGGCGACGTCGGCTCCGTCGCGGCCGGTCGGGACAGCGGGCCGATCGCCACGACGGTCTGCAAGGCGGCCACCGCATACCAGCCGCCGCGGCCCGGGGTGGTGTCGGCATACGGGCCGTGCGGGACGGCCAGCACGTCCCCGCCGCCGTGGTCGACGACGGTGAAGGGGCCGTGTTCGGTGGGGGCGCGGTGCACGGCGTAGCCGATGGCGCCGGGGACCGGATCCCACCGGAGCGTGACCTGGCCGCGGCCCCGCACCGCGGTCAGGCCGCCCGGGGCCGGCAGGTCGGCGCGCACAGGTTCGCCGGCGGCGCGGTCCTGGGCGCCACCGCCGCCCATGAGGGCGGCCCAGTCCGCTCGCGCCTGACCCTCAGCGCCGCCCGGGCTGAGCCGGCCGCCCGGGCCGCCCGGGTCACCTGGGCTGGGCTGACCGGGCTGGCTGGGCCGACCGGGCTGGCTGGGCTGCTTGTCCTCGGAGGTCACCGCCCGTCACCGCCCCGCAACTGGGGCAACGGCTGGCCGGCCGGGACGTTGAACGTCTCCTGGGCCAGCAGCGGGCGGATGGCGCGCTCGAACGCCGGGGTCACGAAGGACTTGCGGAGCACGTCGCGGCCCAGGGCGCCCATGATCATGGACTGGTCTAGGGAGAGGTAGCGTTTGGCTACCGTTCCGGAGCGGACGGCCACGGCGTCGTAGAAGCCGCCGGGGCCGTAGGCGTCGAAGTTCTTCCGGAGCCTCGCCAGGCCGTCCAGGACGGGGCGGCGCGCGTACGGCAGGGCCAGGAACATCGCGTGCGGGGTCACCACGCCGTCGCCGTAGACGGCGGGCGGACCGGGTGGGCGGCAGTCGCCGAAGCCGGCGTCGTAGCGGCCGCCCTCTACGTCGGACGGGTAGCCGTTGGTGTCCATGCCCATCGCGTCGACGCCGTAGACGGCGTAGCCGCCGAACGGGTTCGAGGCCGGGGAGAAGCCCCAGTAGCCGTAGCCGGCGTCGTTCAGGCCGTGTTCGATCTGGGCGGCCACGGTCGCGGGGTGGTTGCGGCCCCAGCTTCGGGGGCCCCACGCCGCCTCGGGGACGAACAGGTCGGGCATCAGGGCCTCGAACATGTCGCCGCCCCAGCTCGGCACGAAGCGGATGCCCCGGTAGGTGTAGGAGCCCTCGTACACCGAAACGCCCAGGTGCGTCGCCTGGAAGCCCTGCGGCCGCATCTCCTGCCAGGCGTAGTCGCAGCTGTCGGGCAGGGTGCGCATGGTGGCGAAGTACGCGGACGGCGGGATCTGGCCGGTGCCGATGCCCAGGTAGGTGGCGATGCGCGGCTCGGTCACCGTGATGTCGTAGTGGTTGCAGGTGAACCAGACGCCGTTCTGCGGGACCGAGCAGGTGTTCGGTGGCTCCGAGTCCCAGAAGCCGCCGCGGATCAGGCCGCTGGTGCCGGACGGGGTGGTCGCGGACGGGTTGTAGTAGAAGCCGAAGTTCATCGCGGCCAGGATCCGGCCGGCCTCGGGGCGCAGCTGCGGGATCGCGCCCATCACCACCCGCAGGCCGGCCGCCAGCCAGCCGTTGTCGACACTGGACAGGAACGGGGTCACCGTCGAGCCGTCGTCGGGGAACGTGGTGATCACCGAGCCGTCGCGCGGGTCGTACCAGTTGTAGAACATGCCCGACGCGTCGTGGTGGTCGAGGCGGGCCAGGGTGTCCAAGGTCTGCGAGACCCGCCGGACCAACTCGGGCCGGGACAGCAGACCGAGGTCGTGGGCCACCACCGCCGACCACATGTAGCCGCCGATGTTGGTCGGCGATGTATAGGGAGACTTGACGGATAAGTCGCCTGAAACATTGTCTGCCACCAGGCCCGTTGCCGGGGACGTCATGGCGACCAGGGAACGCCAGGTGTCGCGGGCGTAGGAGGGCCCGCCGGCAACGGCCGCACCGGCAGAGGACAAAACCAGGGTCAAGGACAGCAGGGGCACGAGCAGACGTCTCACCACGATCTCCTCACTTCAGGCCGGTCGTCGCTATCCCGCGCAGGATGTGCCGCTGCAGCACCAGGAAGACGATCAGGACGGGCAGCACCACCACGACCGCGCCCGCCAGCAGCAGGCCGAAGTAGATGCGGTTCTGCCCGATGCTGTAGAGCGCGAGCGCGACCGGAAGCGTGTACTTGTCGTCGGTGGTGGCCACGACCAGCGGCCACAGGAAGTTGTTCCACGAGCTCAGGAACGTCAGGATGCCCAGCGTGGCCAGGGCGGGGCGGCACAGCGGCAGCACCACCCGGAAGAAGATCCGCCACTCGCCGGCGCCGTCGACCCGGGCCGCCTCGATCAGGTCGTCGGGGATCGAGAGCAGGAACTGGCGCATCAGGAACACGCCGAACGGGCCGGCCAGGAAGGGCAACACCAGGCCCGCGTACGTGTTCGCCAGGCCCAGGTTGCTGACCAGCACGAACTGCGGCACGAACGTCACCATGCCGGGCACCATCAGCATGCCCAGGACGGTCAGGAACAGGGCCCGGCTGCCCGGGAAGTTCAGCTTCGCCAGGGCGTAGCCGAGCAGCGAGCAGAACAGCAGGTTGCCGGCCGTCACCAGCACCGCCACGAGCGCCGAGTTCGCGAAGTACTGCGGGAAGTCCAGCCGGGCGAACAGGTCCCGGTAGTTGTCCAGCGTGAACGTGTGCGGCCACCAGGTCGGCGGCACCGCGCGGATCTCGGCCTCCGGCTTCAGCGAGGACAGCGCCATCCAGAGGAACGGGCCCACCACCACGAGCAGGCCGGCCACCAGGATCGCGTACAGGACGAGCTGAGCGATGCGGTCACGCCTTGTCATCGCGCGCCCCCAGCAGCCGGAACTGGAGCACGGACAACGCCACGATCGCCACGAAGAGCACGTACGAGGCGGCCGCCGCGTAGCCGTAGTTGCCGAACCCGAACTGGTTGTAGATGTGGTACGACACGGACAGGGTCGACGACAGCGGCCCGCCCTGCGTCATCACCAGCGGCTCCTCGAACAGCTGGAGATAACCGATGCCGGTGATCACCGCCCCGAACAGCAGCACCGGCCGCATCAACGGCAGCGTCAAACGCCGGAACTGCTGCCACCGGCCGGCACCGTCGAGCGTGGCCGCCTCGTACAGCTCAAGGGGGATGGCCTGCAATGCAGCCAGAAATATGATCATGAGGGAACCGAAGTTGCGCCAGGTCGCCATGACCGTGATCGAGCCGAGCGAGGTGCTCGTGTCGCCCAGCCAGTTCGGGCCGTCCACGCCGACCAGGGACAGCAGGTTGTCGACCAGGCCGGCCTCCGGGTCGAGCAGGAAGCGCCACACCACCGCGATGGCCACGATGCTGGTGACCACCGGGAGGTAGAAGCCGACCCGGAACAGTGCCCGCAACCGGATCAGCCCCGAGTTCAGCGCGTTCGCCGCGGCGAGTGCCACCACGATGGTGAGCGGCACCCCGAACACCACGAAGATCAGCGTGTTGACCGCGGCCTTGCGGAACAGGGCGTCGCCGAACAGCCGGGTGTAGTTGTCCAGGCCGACGAAGTTGACCGCGAACGGGTTGCGCAGGTCGGTGGCGCGCAGGTCGGTCACGCTCATCAGCAGCGACGCCACCACCGGCAGCAGCGCGAACACCAGGAACAACACGGTGAACGGGGCCGCGAACGACCAGCCGGTGACCGCCCGCCGCCACCGGTTCACCTCAGGCCCCGGTCCCGATGGCCGTGGCCTGCTGCTGGATCGCCTTGAGCGCGGCGGCCGGGTCGGCACCGCCCACGCAGACCTTCTCCACCTCGACGTCGAACGCCGCCGCCACCTGGTCCCAGGTCGGGAACGCCGGCGGCGCCTTGGCCGACTTGAGCTGCTCGCCGAACACCTTGAGCATCGGGTCGCCGGTCAGCGCCGGGTCCTGCCACGCGGACTGCACGGCCGGCAGGTCGCTGACCGTCTGGTACCACTTCACCTGCACGTCCGGCTTGCTGAGCCAGGCCAGGAACTTCCAGGCGGCGTCGCGGTTCTTCGCGTCCTTGAAGACCGCGATGTTGCTGCCGCCGATGAACGAGGTGGACGACTTGCCGACCGGCATCGGCGCGACCGCGTACGTGCCCTCCCCGCCCTGCTCGTTGATGATGCCGACGTGCCAGGGCCCGGACATGAACGCGCCGATCTCGCCCTTGACGAAGGCCGGCTCGAGCGCGCCCTGCGCCAGGTTCGCCGGCGCCAGTTGTTCCTTGAAGAAGGACTGGTAGTAGGTCAGCGCCTCGGCCATGGCCGGGGTGTCGAACGTGTACTGCCTGCCGTCGGTGATCTCGGCGCCGTTGGACCAGCCGAACGGCAGCACCGACTGCCAGCTGCCGGTCTTGCCGGGCTGGATGTTCAGGCCCCATTTCGCGCCGGCCTTCGACTTCATCGCCGCGGCCATCGCGTGCAGGTCGGCCCACGTCTTCGGCCCGTCCGGGAAGCCGGCCTTGGCGGCCAGGTCCGTGCGGTAGAAGATGCCGCGGGTCTCGACATACCAGGGGACGCCGTACGACGTGCCGTCCACCACGGTCGTGTCCCAGGCGCCCGGGAAGTAGGTGTCCTTCGGGAACAGGTCGGCCGGGGTCGGGTCGAGCGCGCCGGTCTTGGCCAGCCCGCCCTGCATGGTGGTGCCGATCATCGACACGTCCGGGGTCTGCTTCGCCGCGATCGCACCGGTGAGCTTCTGGGTGGCCGCGTCCCACGGCACCGGCGTCACGGTGACCTTGGCGTCCGGGTTCTCCGCGGTGAACGCCTTGGCGAACTCGCCGAGCTTCTCGCCCTCGGTGCCCATCGCCCACACGGTGATCTCGCCGGTGGCCTTGCCTTCGCCGACCGCCTTGGCGGTGTCGGAGTTGCCGCCGGTGTCGCGGCCGCAGCCGCCCAGTGCCAGCGCCGCACACGCGGCGACGGCGATCATTCGCTTTCTCATGTCGCAACCTCCTCCGGGGGGTGGGAGCCGCAGCTGCGTCGCACGACCAGCTGGGTGGGCAGGATCCGCCGTTTCGCGCCGGCGCCGGGCTGGGTGATCCGCCGGTGGAGCCAGCGCGCGGCGGTCGCGCCGAGTTCACGCATGGGTTGGCGGACGGTGGTCAGCCCGGCGAACCGGGCCGCGAGCAGGTCGTCCCAGCCGGTCACGGCCAGGTCCTCGGGCACCCGGCGACCGGCCCGCTCGGCAGCCAGCAGCACACCCAGCGCGATCTCGTCGTTCGCGCAGACCACAGCGTCCGCGTCCCCGATGTCCGCGGCTTCGCCAACTTCAAGATCAAAACCAGGCAGGGGTACGAGGTGAGCGCGCGCGACGCCCGCCGCGGTCAACCCGGCCTGCACCCCCGCGTAGCGACCCGCGATGTCCGGCGCGCTGCCCGGGTCGCCGAGGAACACGAACTTCCGGTGCCCGTGCGCGACCAGATGCCCGGCCAGTTCCCGGGCGGTCCGGGTGTTCTGCGCCCGCACCGTGTCCACCCCCGGCACCGGGTCGCGGGCCAGCAGCACCAGCGGCAACCCGGTGGCCTGCAGTTCGTCGACGACGTCGTCGCCGACGGTCTGCCCCATCACGGTCAGCCCGTCGACCCGGCCGGCCAGGTCGCGCACGGCCTGCTCGGCGTCCGGCCGCCCGTTGGTCGCCAGGATCAGCACCGAACTGCCGAACCCGGCGGCCGCCGCCTCGTACCCGAGCACCACCTCGGCGTAGTACGGCCCGACCAGGTCCGGAAACACGATCCCGTTGGCCGCGTGCCGACCCTCGGCCAGCGACCGGGCCGGCCGGCTGGGCGTGAACCGCAGCTCCCGGGCGGCCGCCAGCACCCGTTCCCGGGTCGCCTGAGTGACCAGATCGGAGTCCCGCAGAGCCCGCGAGACCGTGGCGATGGAGACGCCCGCGAGCTGGGCCACCTGGTAGATGGTGGCCCTTGAAAGCGCTTTCATCGCCATCGGCGGACCGTAACCCGGCCGTCATGGCCCCGAAACTCGGCAGCCGGGCGGGTGCATCATGAGCCACTTCCGCCAAAGTGTTCATGGCCGACAGCTGAGCTGTGCTTAACAATCATCGAGAAAAACTAAATGGACCTTATGGGTGTGCTTGCCGCACTGTGAGCACATGCTTCTGACCGGCTTATTCGTTCCGATGATCACACCGTTCGACGCCAGCGGAGCCGTTGCCTTCTCCGCGCTCGAAGCGCTCGCCCGCGACACCCTCGGGGCCGGCGCCACCGGGCTGGTCGCCCTCGGCACCACCGCCGAGCCGTCCGCGCTCTCCGCCGGGGAGCGGCGCGACGTGCTCGACCTGCTCGCCGCGGTGTGCCGGGAGTGGCAGGCGCCGCTGATCGTCGGCGCGAACGACCCCGACCAGCTGCGCATCCTCGCCGACCGGCCGGCCGTGGTGGCCGCGCTCAGCCTGGTCCCGCCGTTCCTGCGCCCCGGCGAGGAGGGTGTGCTGGCGCATTTCGCCGCGCTCGCCGCCGCCAGCCCGGTGCCGCTGGTCGCGTACCACGTGCCCTATCGCACTGCCCAGCCGATGTCGGCGGCCGCGCTGCGCCGGCTGGCCGCGATCGACGGCGTGGCCGGCATCAAGCTGTCGGCGGGCGGCATCGACGCCGACGTGATCGACCTGATGGCCGACGTGCCGCCGGGCTTCGCCGTGCTTGGCGGCGACGACGTGGTGATCTCGCCGCTGCTGGCCCTCGGCGCGGCCGGTGCGGTGCTGGCCTCCGCGCACGTGTGCACCGCCGACTTCGCCGCCCTGATCGAGGCCTGGCGGGCCGGCGACGTCGCGACGGCCCGGCCGCTGGGCCATCGGCTGGCGCGGTTGTCCGCGGCCCTGTTCGCCGGGCCCAACCCCACCGTCATCAAGGGCGTGCTGGCCGCGCGGGGCCGGATACCCACCGCCGCGGTCCGGCTTCCGCTGCTGCCGGCCGGTCCGGGCGCCATCGATGCAGGACTGATGCAGATGCGGTGAAGGCGACCCCGCACGCTGCGGCCCATGAGACGACTCACCTATGTACTGCTCGCGGGGTTGACCGCCGCCACCGCCGCGACCGTGGTGGCGTTACCGGGGTCCGGCAGCGCGCAGAGCGAAGCGGCCGCACCCGTCTGGGACCTCGACCGGCAGAAACTGGCCGCCAATTCGGACGTGCCCACCTTCGGCGGCTCGTACGTGGACGACGACGGCGCCACCCACGTCTGGTCGACCCGGCCCGCGGCGAGCGGCCGGCTCGTGCACCGGGCCGACTACACGTTCGCCCAGCTGGTCGCCTGGCGGGACGCCACCCGCGCGCTGCTGGCGCTGCCCGGCGTGACCACGCTGGACATCGACGAGCGCACCAACCGGCTGGAGGTCGGCGTCGAGGACACCGGCCGGGACGGTCCCGCCGTCACCGCCGGGCTGGCCCGTCTCGGCGTGCCCCGGCCGGCGGTCAGGTTGACCCGGAACGGCCCGATCACCCGCACGCTCGGCGACGAGGCCAGGCCGCTGCGCGGCGGCCTCAAGATCCGGTTCGGCGAGAAGTTCTGCAGCCTGGGCTTCATCGCGCAGCGCGCCGGGGTGAGCGGGTTCGTGACCAACTCGCACTGCTCGACCCAGCCCGGCGTGATGGACTCCGGCAAATACTGGCAGCCCAACAAGCCGGTCGACGGCAGCAAGGTGGTCGGCTCCGAGACCGCCGACCCCGCGTACACCGCCAGCATCGCCTGCCCGCCGGGCCGCAAATGCCGCCGGAGCGACTCCAACTTCGTGGCCGGGACCGCCGGCGTGGGGCTCAGCCAGGGCCACATCGCCCGCCCGCCGCTGAACAGCACGATCTGGAACGGCACCGACACGTTCCGGATCGTCGGCATCCGGGAAACGGCGATCGGCCGCAACGTCACGAAGGTCGGCCAGACCACCGGCCGCACCGCCGGTACCGTGACCAACGCCTGTGTAGACCTGAACCCGCGCGACACCACCATTCCGACCACCCTGTTCTGCCAGAGCATGGCCACCTACAAGGCGGAGCTGGGCGACAGCGGCGCCCCGGTCTTCGAGATCCTCAACGCGGACCAGAACACCGTCGCACTGATCGGCATCCACTGGGGGATCGGCCCCAACGACGCGGTGCCGCCGCAGCAGCGCAGCTACTTCAGCCCGCTGAGCAGCGTCCAGGCGGAGCTCGGCACCCTGCGAGTCTGCTCCGACGCGACCATCTGCTGAACCACTGCCGCCCGGCGGCTCCCGCTGCGGGAGCCGCCGGGCCAACCGACACAACCGCTGCGAATTCCCCGTCCAACGCCTCTGAATAATAGAGTTGCAACTCACGGCGAATTGTGCGGGTGATCATTTTGGCAGATCATGATTGGTTCCGAAATTCCGTACGGTGGTCAATTCGGGGCGGCGCCCGATCGTAGTTGTCGCATTGGTCGGGAAAGCGACTTCGCCCCCACGCCGCGGCACTTGATCGATACGATCGCTATTTGTGCATCTCGATCTTTGTCCGTGGCGGCGTCGCGGATCCAATGAGGAGTTACTGCATGAGTGGGCGGTTGAAGTTTGAATCATTCCGCACGGAAGTCGGCACACCCCAGATTCGGCTGCTGGGGCAGATGGAAATCGTCGATGCCGTCGGCTTCAGGGTGACGCTGCAATTGCAGTGCCGCAAGGTTCTCGCGCTGTTGACTGTGGCGGCCGGGCGGCCGCTCACCACCGAGCAACTGGTGCGGCGGGTGTGGGGCGACGACGCGCCGTTGCGGGCCGCGCAGATGGTGCGGTCGCACCTTCGGGTGTTGCGGGGCGCGTTCGGGGGTGACGCGCTGTTCGACCGGATCTCGGCCGGTTACCGCATCGTGCCGGAGCGGTGCCGGGTCGACGCCTGGATGTTCCGCGCGCTGCTGGCCGAGGCGCGTCAGCGGTTGCCGGACGACGCCATGGGCGCCATCCGGGCCGCCGAGGCGGCGCTGGCTCTGTGGCGAGATACCGATGCCATGCCTGACGTGGTGGACGTCCTGGTACTCCGAGCGGAGGCGGCGTACCTGGAGGAGCTGCGGTGCCAGGCGGAGGAGACGCTGGGGCAGGCCTGGCTGTCGTCCGGCCGGGCCGACCTGGCGCTGCCGCGGCTGCGGAGCCTCGTCGAGCTGCACCCGGAGCGGGAGCGCTTCTGGTTGCAGCTGATGGTCGCCGAGGCGCTCAGCGGCCGGCTGGTGGAGGCGGCCGGCGGGACGTTCCGGCGAGCCCGTCACCACCTGGTCGAGGAGACGGGCCTTCAGTCCGCCGGTCTGGAGGCGTTGCAGCGCGCCCTGCTCGACGAGCGGGCGCCGGAGCAACTCCTGGCTCTGATCGCCCTCAGTAATAGCGCACATGCATAGCGTTACCTACGCGCGGGTGTCATGCCGCCTTACCCGGGGTGTCGAGACTTCTCGGCTAGATGGAGCCGCACGTGCTCCGCACGGGAGGAGAACGACAATGCACAAACGCTGGTCCGCAGTGGCCGCTGCGACGTTTTTCGCGTCCGCCGCCGTCGTGCTCGGCATCGCCGGTCCCGCCTCGGCGAACACGAACTTCAACGGCAGTTGCGAGTCGTCGGAGGGGTGCATCTACAAAAACACCCGCCATGTCGCGTCGCAGGGCATCTGGGACTACGAGGGCACCGACCGCGACCTCCGTGGCAACTACTTCATCAACGCCAGCGGTACCGAGGTCGACGACAACGGCACCTCTTTCCAGAACAACGGAACGAGTTGCATCGCCATGTGGGGCAACCACACCGGCACGAACAGCACGTGGGCAATCTGGGCGGCACCGGGAGGCGGCAAGTACGACGCGGCCGGCACCTCCTACAACGACCAGGTCACGTCGATGTGGTGGGAGTGCTGACGCGATCCCGCTGAGGTAGGGCGTGCGGTGTTCGCCCGCACGCCCTACCCATCCGCCAACGACGAATCTCATTCCCAGGAGTGGATCAATGGTGAAACGCGTTCTCGTGACGGCCGCTGTCGTCATCGGAGCTCTGGGTGCCGCGGCAGGTTGTTCCGGGCCGGCCCCGCAGTCGTCGTCGAGGGCTTCCGCCGAGGCGGAGATCCCGGTGGTCACGGCCTCGCCCACCGTTTCCAACCTGAACAAAGCGCTCCTGCCCCTCGACCAGTACGTAGCCACCGCGGACCAGATGTCCGATCTCCAGTACGCGTCGGCCCTGCTCGCCAGCGATTGCATGAAGCGGTACGGCATCGCCTGGGATCCCGGTGAACGGCCGGTTCTGGCCTGGTTCAGGGACCGGACGAACCGGCTGGGCTTCGTCGACGAGGTGAATGCCGCCAAGTTCGGATATCACCCGGACCCGGCCACGGCCGGCGATGGGCAGAACCCGGACAAGAAGCGCGGCGTCCAGCTCACCGATGAGCAGGCCCGCGTCCTGCAGGGCGATGGGGACGGGCAGAAATCCAACGGCGACATTCCCGAGGGAGGCTGCTTCGGCGAGGGTCGCCGCAAGATCGGTTGGGATCCGGGCGACACGATGTGGGTTCAGATGATCTGGAACGACGCGACGCAACGCTCTCTGGCCGACAAGCGCGCCACCGAGTTGAATGCCCGGTGGAGCAGTTGTATGGCCGAGAGCGGCTACCGGTACGACAAGTTCGAGGACGCCCAGGACGACCGGCGGTGGTGGAAGCAAGACGATGCCCCGGCTTCCCGGGCCGAGATCAACACGGCGGTGGCGGATGTCCGCTGCAAGAAGAAGATCAACTATGTCGGTGCGCTGACCGCCGTCCTGGTCGCCTACCAGCAGCAGGCCGTCGACAAGAACGCCGAGCGGTTGGCGAGCGTCCGCGGCAAGACCGACGAGGCGCTGAAGAAGGCCGCGGCGGTGCTGGGTGGGCGCTAGCCGTGCCGAGGCGGACGTCGACGGCGCGACCGATCCGGTGACCCGGGAACTTCCGGCCGCGGAGCCGGTCGCGCCGCCGGCGCCGTTGCGCGGGCGGCGCCGGTTCCTGCTCGGGCTGCTGACCGGGGCGGTGCTGATGGCGGGCGGCGGGTTGTTCGCCTCCACGTTCATCAAGTCGCCCCAGCAGGTGGCGTCCGAGGCCGCGCCACCACCGCCGACCATGATCACCGTGCCGGTGGCGGAGCGGGTCCTGAAGCAGACCGTGGTGCTGCGCGGCACGGTCGCGCCGGAGCGCGCGGTCGACGTCAAGCCGGTGCTGGGTGACGGCCGGTCCGTCATCACCCGCAAGGTCGTCGCGACCGGCGACAACATCGGCTCCGGGAGCGTGCTGGCCGAAATCTCCGGGCGCCCGGTCATCGGGTTGCGGGGCCGCATCCCGCCGTACCGCGAGATCGGCCCGGGGATGAAGGGGCCGGACGTGGAGCAGTTGCAGTCCGCGCTGCGCGGCCTGGGCTACCGGATCACCGACGAGCGGGGCGAGTTCGGTGCCTCGACCCAGCGGGTGCTGCGCCAGATGTACCGGGCGCGGGACTACGACCCGCCGCTGCGGGCGGTGAAGACCGATGCCACTGAGACCGGCACCACCGCCCCGGAGCCCGAATTCGAGGTCTACGTGCCGATGAGCGAGCTGGTCTACATCGCCACGTTCCCGGCACAGGTGACCGCGGTCAAGAAGGGACTCGGCGCCGAGGTGGACGGGTCCATCCTGACCCTGTCGCTCGGCGGACTGGTCGTCCGGGGCAATCTCGTACCCGCCGACCGGGAACTGGTCGAGACCGGGATGCCCGTGGAGATCTATAACGAGACCAGCGACGAGAAGGTGCCCGGCAAGGTGGGCACGATCGGCGAACTGCGGCAGAGCAGCGCGGCCGGGGGCGGCGGTGAGCAGGGGAACGGGCATCCGATTGAGGTGCGCGGCACCAAGGCGATCCCCATGGATTTCGCGGGGGAGGACGTCCGGCTCACCGTCACGGCCGCCACCACCGGCGAGGCGGTGCTGGTCGTACCGGTGTCGGCGGTGTTCTCGGCAGCCGACGGCTCGACGCAGGTGCTCCGGATCGTCGACGGCGACCGGCGCGAACCCGTCACGGTGCGGACCGGTGCCTCCTCGGGCGGCTTCGTCCAGGTCACCGCCGACGGGCTGAGCAAGGGCGACCGGGTCCTGGTCGGCGAGCGGATGACGACCGGCGGCGAAGCGCCCGAACCGCAGACCACGGGCGGTGGCGATGGAAACTGAGGAGGTTCCGCCGGTCGTCGAGTTCGCCGGGGTGACCCGTAGCTATGCGGGGCCGCCGCCGGTGCGGGCGCTCCGCGGTGCCGACCTGCTGATCGGCGCGGGCGAATACGTGGCCGTGATCGGCCCGTCCGGATCGGGCAAGTCGACCTTCCTGAACGTGGTGGGCCTGCTGGACCGGCCGGACAGCGGCGTCTACCGGCTCGACGGCATCGACACCGCCGGGCTGCGCGAGCGGGACCGCACCGCCCTGCGCGGCCGCCGGATCGGTTTCGTCTTCCAGTCCTTCCACCTGGTGCGGCACCGGTCGGTGCTGGAGAACGTGACATTGGCGCTGATCTACACGGGGGTGAGCCGCCGGGCCCGGGCCGGGCTGGCGCTGGAGACCCTGGAGCGGGTGGGTCTCACCCATCGGGCGCACGCCATGGCAGGGCACCTGTCCGGTGGCGAGGCGCAGCGGGTCGCGATCGCGCGGGCGCTGGTGAACCGGCCCTCGATGCTGCTGTGCGACGAGCCGACCGGCAATCTGGACAGCACCAACGCGCAGGCGGTGCTCGCGCTGATCGACGAGCTGAACGCCGGCGGTCTCACGGTGCTGATGGTGTCGCACGACTCGCAGGTGGCTGGGCGGGCCCAGCGGGCCGTGTTCATCAAGGACGGGGTGCTGCGGTGATCCGGCCGACCCGGTTCGGCGTGCGGGACCTCGTCGACGAGTCCGTCGCGGGCATGCTCGCCCGGCCCGGCCGGGCCGGCCTCACCGTGTTGGGCACCCTGCTGGGCGTGGCCGCGTTCGTCACCGTGCTGGGCCTGACCAGCACCGTCGGCGGGCAGATCAGCGGACGTTTCACCGCGCTGGTCGCCACCGAGGTCACCGTGCAGGCGGCCGACGTCCCGGGCGGTGGCCCGGCTTTCCCGGACGACGCCGAGCAGCGACTGCTCGGGCTGAACGGGGTGCGCAGCGCCGGGGTCTTCTGGGAGGTCGCCGAAGGCGGCCGGCTGACCGCGCACCGCCCCACCGACCAGGAGCCCGGCGAGGACCTGAAGGTGCTGGCCGCCTCGCCCGGCTACCTGCGGGCGATCCACGCCCGGCTGATGACCGGCCGGTTCTTCGGCTCCTGGCACGACGAGCGCAACGAGCGCGTCGTGGTACTGGGCTCCGGCGCGGCCAGCCGGCTCGGGATCACCTGGGTGGACAACCAGCCCGCCGTCTTCATCGGCGGGATCGCCTTCTCGGTCATCGGGATCGTCGACGACGTGGAACGCCGGGCCGACACGCTGCTGAGCGTCGTGGTCCCGGCCGGCACGGCGGAGGTCGTCTGGGGACTGCCGGAGGCGGGCAGCGGCGTGCAGGTTCAGGCGCTCATCGACACGGACATCGGCGCGGCCCGGCAGGTCGGTGCGGAGGCACCGCTCGCGTTGCGGCCCGAGACGCCGAACCTGTTCACGGTCGCGGTCCCGCCCGATCCGCAGTCGCTGCGCGAAGGCGTCAGTACCGACCTGGGCACCCTGTTCCTGGCGCTGGCCGCGGTCTGCCTGGTCGTCGGCGCCGTCGGGATCGCCAACACCACGCTGGTGGCCGTCCTGGAACGCGTCGGCGAGATCGGCCTGCGGCGGGCACTCGGCGCCCGGCGGCGGCACGTGGCCGTGCAGTTCCTGGCCGAGTCCGGCACGCTGGGCCTGGTCGGCGGCCTGCTCGGCACCAGTCTCGGCGTCGGCGCCGTGGTGGCCGTCGCGTCCCTGCGGGACTGGACTCCGATCCTGCAACCGGCCACCGTGCTGCCGGCGCCGCTGGTCGGCGCCGTCACCGGGCTGCTGGCGGGGCTCTACCCCGCGTGGCGGGCCAGCCGGATCGAACCCGCGGACGCGCTGCGCCGCTGATTGAGAAAGCCCGGGTCACCGCCGCACTGCCGGGGAATTATCGGATTACCAATAACGACAATCCGATAATCCTGGGACGGGCCCGAAAGCAGCTACACCATAATGACTCTTATGTTGTGCGCAGATCGGGCCGCCCGTAGCTTCCAGCGAAAAACCAACGCTAAGGCCCATTGATCAGCTTCGTGGGTGGCCCGGTAGCGTTCCGGTCCGTTTGGTGCCGGTCGATGCTCGGGTGGGTGGATCGTGGCGACGCGGGACGTGTTCTCCGAGGATGAGTTGGCGCGGCTGCGGGGGTTCCCGGAGCTGGGTCGGGCAGAGTTGATCCGGCATTTCACGTTGACCAGCGCGGATGAGGCGTTCCTGCGGAAGTTCCGGACCGGCCGGAACGTGCTGGGTGTGGCGGTGCAGTTGAGCACGCTGCCGTGGCTGGGGTTCGTACCTGACGATGTGCTGGCGGCGCCGGCGGCAGCGGTGGGCCGGTTGTCGCAGCGGCTCGGGATCGCGATGGGTGAGCTGCGCGGGTACGGCGAGCGGGAGCAGACCCGCACCGATCATCTGCGCGAGGTCGTCGGGTACGCCGGGTGGCGGACGGTGGACACCGGCGGGTGGAAGGAGTTGGACGAGTTCCTGTTCGCCCGGGCGATGGAGCATGACTCGCCGAAGTTGCTGTTCCGGCTGGCGTGTGAGTACCTGATCTCGTCGCGGGTGGTGCGGCCGGGCGTGGTGCACCTGCTGGAGCATGTGGCCACTGCTCGGGCCCGGGCCCGGGAGGAGACGTGGACGCGGGTGGCGCATCTACTCACCCCGCGCCGGCGCGACGAGCTGGATCTGCTGCTGGTGCCGGATGCCTACCTCGGCCGCACCCCGCTGGCCTGGTTGGGCATCGGACCGACCTCGTCGAGCCCGGCGGCGGTCAAGGCGGAGCTGGAGAAGCTGGCCTACCTGCGCCGCCTCGACGCGCACACCCTCGACCTGTCGATGCTCCCGGCCGAACGGCGCCGGTTCCTGGCAGGGGTCGGTCGCCGGTTGACCGGGCAGGCGTTGCAGCGGCGCGAGCCGGAACGCCGGTACCCGATCCTGCTCACGCTGCTGGCTCAGTCGGCCGTCGACGTGCTCGACGAGACGCTGCTGCTGTTCGACCAGGCGGTCAGTGGCCGGGAGGCGGCGGCGAAGCAGAAGGTCGCCGACGCCTTGGCCGAGCGGGCCAAGGGCGGCGAGAACCGGCAGGCCCTGCTGGACGAGATCCTGACCATCGTGCTCGACACCGCGATCGGCGACGAGCAGATCGGCACCGTGCTGCGCACCACGATCGGCATGGACCGGATGCGCGCCGCGTGGGCCGAGCGCCGCGAGCGGCTGCCGCGCGACCATGGCCAGCTCAGCATGCTCGACGCGTCGATGTCGTACCTGCGCCAGTTCGCCCCGGCCGTGCTCGCCGCGGTGGAGTTCGCCGGCGGCCCGGGAACCGAGCAGCTGCTGCAGGCCGTGAGCATCCTGACCGGGCTGTACGCCACCGGCGCCCGGAAGGTCCCGTCGAGCGCCCCGGTCGGGTTCGTGCCGACGAAGTGGGCCGGCTACCTGGTCGCCGCGGAGCAGGCCGGTGACGTCACCGCGTACCGCCGGTACTGGGAGCTGGCCGTGCTGGTCGGCCTGCGCGACGGGCTGCGCTCCGGCGACATCTTCGTGCCGGGCTCGCGCCGGTACGCCGATCCGGCGTCGTTCCTGCTCACTCCGGAGGCGTGGGCGCCGCAGAAGGTGGAGTTCTGTCATCTGGTCGGCAAACCGGTCGAGGCCGCCGACGCGCTCGCCCAGGCCGGCGACGAGCTGCACACCGTCCTGGTCGACCTGGAGACCCAGCTGGCGAAGGGCAATCCGGGCGAGGTCCGGCTCACCGACGACGGCGAGCTGATCATCCCGCCGCTGACCGCCGAGGACGTACCGGCCGAGGCCGACGCGCTGCGCACGGAGTTGGCGGGGATGCTGCCGCGGGTGCCGATCGCGTCGGTGCTGGTGGAGGTGGACGCGCGGACCGGGTTCACCGATCATCTGATGCATGCCGGTGGGAAGGTCGCCCGGCCTGCCGAGCTCAAGCGCAACCTGATGTACGTGATCATCGCGGAGGCCACGAACATGGGCCTGTCCGCGATGGCCGAGTCCTGCGGGGTGCCGTACGACGTGCTCGCCTGGACCGCCGAGTGGTACTTCCGGCCGGAGACCCTGGAGGCGGCCAACGCCGCGGTGGTCAACTACCACCACCGGCTGCCGCTGACCCGGGCGTTCGGGTCGGGAACCCTCTCGTCGTCGGACGGGCAGCGGTTCCCGGTCAAGGGCAAGTCCATCACCGCCCGCCACCTGTCCCGGTACTTCGCCCGCGGGCAGGGCGTCTCCACCTACACCCACGTCTCCGACCAGCACTCCACCTTCGACACGAAGGTCATCGTGGCGACCGCGCCGGAGTCGCACTACGTCCTCGACGGGCTGCTGGGCAACGAGACCGACCTGCCGGTCTTCGAGCACGCCACCGACACCCACGGCGCGACCCTGGCCAACTTCGCCCTGTTCGACCTGGTCGGCAAGCAACTCTCGCCGCGGATCCGGGACCTCGGGAAGATCACCCTGTACCGGACCGGGCCCCGCGCCGACTTCCTGGACCGGTATCCGCGCGCCGGGGCGCTGCTGACCCGGCGGCTGAACCTGGACCTGATCACGGACATGTGGGACGACCTGCTGCGCGTCGCCGCGTCCGTGCAGGGCGGGCACGCCACCGCGGCGCTGGTGGTTGGGAAGCTGTGTTCCTCGAAGCGGCAGCAGAACGCGCTGACCAGCGCGATCAAGGAGTATGGGGCGCTGCGTCGCACGGTCTACGCGGCCCGGTACCTGGCCGACGAGACCTATCGGCGGCGGATCTCCCGGCAGCTGAACAAGGGCGAGAACCTGCACGCCCTGCGCCGCTCCCTGGCCTACGCCGGCGAGGGAGCGCTGCGGCGCCGGCACCACGAGCAGCAGACCGAGCAGATGTGGTGTCTGACTTTGGCGACCAACGCGATCGTCTGCTGGTCCACGGAGTACCACGGCCTCGGCGTGGCCGCCCTGCGTAGAGGCGGCCGCGACGTCGACGATGAGGTCCTGGCGCACATCTGGCCGACCCACCACGAGAACGTGCACTTCTACGGCACCCATTCCGTCGACATCGACGGTGAACTCGCCCAGCTCGACACCGACGGTTACCGGCCCCTGCGGTTGCCCGGGTATGGGGTTGGCGAAGATCGGTACAACGGTCAGCACTGATAATGATCTTGTCGGGTGGGGCTGCGTAGACGTTGCGTTCCCGATGGACCGCCCGGGAGGGGTTTGCCGTGGCGTCGTTCGGGATGCCGTGGCGGCGATCAGGTCATCGAGATGACGATCTTTCCCCGGGCGGCGCCCTTCGCGATGTGGGCGAGGGCTTCCGGGGTGGAGGCGAACGGATAGACGCGGTCGACGACCGGGCGGATGGTCCCGTTCTCCACGAGGGTGGTGATCTCGCTGAGCTGTTTGCCGCTGGCCCGCATGAACAGGAACGAGTAGTCGACACCGAGCTTCGCGGCGGTGCGTCTGGTCTGCAGGCTGAGCAGGCTGGTGGCGATCTTGAGGACGGGGTTTCCCCCGATCTCGCGGGCGAACTCCGGGTCGGGAGGGCCGGCGATGCCGATGACCTTGCCGCCGGGCTTGAGGATGCTCATCGACTTCGCCACGCTCTTGGGGCCCTGACTGTCCAGGACGACGTCGTAGCCCTCGAGCACCGTCGCGAAGTCCTGGGTGCGGTAGTCGATGACGATGTCCGCGCCCCGATCTTTGAGGAAGTCGGCGTTCTTGGCGCTCGCGGTGGTGGCCACCGTCGCGCCGAGGTGTTTGGCGAGCTGGATGGCGATGGTGCCGACCCCGCCAGAGCCGGCCTGGACGAGTACCTTCTGGCCGGGTCGCAGGTTCGCGCGTTCGACGAGCGCCTGCCAGGCGGTCAGGGCGACCAGGGGCAGCGAGGCGGCTTCGGCCATGGTGAGGTTGGCCGGTTTGAGTGCCAGGTCGTCCTGGCTGACGGTGAGGAACTCGGCGAAGGTGCCGATCCGGTCCTTGTCGGGACGGGCGTAGACCTCGTCGCCGGGCGCGAAGGCGTGGACCCCGGCGCCGACCCGGACGACGACACCGGCGAGGTCGTTGCCCAGGACCAGGGGCAGGCGGTAGGGCAGGATGAGCTTGAACTCCCCCTCCGCGATCTTGGTGTCGAGCTGGTTGACGCCGGCCGCGTGGATACGGACTAGGACTTCGTCGGCGGCGACTCCGGGCTCGGGCAGGTCGGCGAGCCGGAGGTTCGGCTTCTTGTTGTAGCGGTCGATGACGTATGCCTTCATGGCGTTCTCCGGGTGAGGTCGTGGGTGCAGGTGACGGGCGCTACAGGGTTCGCTGAGCCAATTGTAGTATGGTCGTAATCCTAAAGGGTTGGAACATGACATGCAGCACCCGTCGGGCGAGGGAGGAACCGTGGCGCGCTACGGCACGGAGCACAAGGAGGCGACGCGGCGGCGCATCGTGAAGAGCGCCGGCCGACGCCTGAAGAAGGACGGCCTCGATGGCTCCGGCGTGACGACGTTGATGGCCGACGCCGGGTTGACCAACGGCGCCTTCTACGCACACTTCGCGTCCAAGGACGCCCTGATCGCTGCGACCATCACCGATCAGCTCCAGGAGCAGCAGGCGCTGTTGCGGCAGCTCGCGGACGAGCCGGACGGGTTCGCGCGCTTCGTGCGGGCGTATCTCTCACCCGAGCACCGCGACGACGCCGAAAGTGGCTGCCCGTCGGGAGCCCTGCTCGACGAAGTGGCCCGCAGCTCGCCGGAGATCCGCCGGGCCTACAGTGCCGGCATCCTCGGCGTGGCCGACGACCTGGCCACGCTGATGGCGCCGGGCGCCCCCGGGACCGGGCGGCGCCAGGCTCTGGGGTGCATCGCGATCCTCGTCGGGACGTTGCAGCTCGCCCGGGCGATCGACGACCCGCAGGACTCCGAGACGGTGCTCGCCGAAGGAGTGCGAGCCATCTCCGCCCTGCTCGCGACCCCGGAGCACTAACTGCCACAGGGCCGTCGGATCGCCGCGCTTCGGTAGGTGTGCGATCCGGCACCCTTGCACCACTATTGAAGTATGGTCATAATTTAACCCAGGGTGACGACGGTTTCGGCTGTCACCGGCGCGATCAGCACACGGAGGACACGCTCATGACAATCTCGTCCGGCCCCACCGGGGGCATTAGCGCCGGTTACCGAACTGTCCCGACACGGACACTGACCGCCGGAGGTGTCACCTGGGCCTATCGCGTGCTCGGCGTGCCCGGTGACGTTCCGTTGATCCTGTTGCCGCACCTGGCCGCGGTCCTGGACAACTGGGACCCCGCGGTGGTTGACGGGCTCGCGGCCGGTCGTCAGGTGATCGCCTTCGACAACCGCGGGGTCGGAGCCACCACCGGCGAGACGCCGAACAGCATCGAGGCGATGGCACGCGACGCGGTGACCTTCATCCGCGCGCTGGGCCACCAGCAGGTGGACCTGCTGGGCCTGTCTCTCGGCGGCATGGTCGCCCAGGTGATCGCCCAACGGGAAGCGCACCTGGTCCGCAAGCTGATCCTCGCCGGCACGGGCCCGGCAGGCGGCATTGGCATCACCGAGGTGACGCGCCTGTCGAACCTGGCCCTGCTACGCGGTGCTCTGGCCCGCCGGGACCCGAAGACATACCTGTTCTTCACCCGGACAGCGAACGGGCGGCGCGCCGCGGACGAGTTCCTCGCCCGGCTACAGGAACGCACCCAGGACCGGGACACCCCCGTCTCGCTGGGCACCTACCGGGCACAGCTGCGCGCCGTCAGCCGGTGGGGCCGGGCCCGAGCCGCGGACCTCTCCCTGATCCATCAGCCCACCCTGGTCGCCAACGGCGAACACGACGTCATGGTGCCCACCGCGAACTCCGTCGACCTGGCCGACCGGCTGCCGAACAGCGAACTCGTCCTCTACCCCGACGCCGGGCACGGCGGCATCTTCCAGCACCATGCCGCCTTCACCGCCACGGCCTTGGCCTTCCTGGCCCGCTGACCACCCCCACCCCGATGGCATCACCGAGCTGAGGATGACCGTCCGATCCCGCAAAGGACCCCCCGCTATGACCTCGTCCTCCGCTCTGTGGCAACCGTTCACCCTGGGCAGACTCCAGCTTGCGCATCGGCTCGCGTTGGCGCCGATGACCCGCAGCCGCGCCAACGCCGACGGCACCCCGGGAGAGCACGCCGCGGACTACTACGGCCAGCGCGCTTCCCTGGGCCTGGTGATCACGGAGGGTGCCCAGTCGTCCGAGGACGGCCAGGGGTACCTGAACACCCCGGGTATCTACACCCCGGAGCAGATCGCCGGCTGGAAACCGGTCGCTGACGCGGTGCACGACAACGGCGGGCACCTGTTCATCCAGCTGATGCACGTGGGCCGGATGTCCCACCCGGACAACACGCCGCATCACCGCCAGCCGGTGGCGCCCTCCGCGATCTCGGCCGACCAGGACATGTTCACCGCGACAGGTCCACAGAAGACTCCGGTGCCGCGGGAGCTGAGCACGGCGGAGATCCACGACGTGATCGGTGAGTTCCGTGATGCCGCGGCCAGCGCGATCGCCGCAGGCGCGGACGGGGTGGAGATCCACGCCGCCAACGGATACCTCCTGCACCAGTTCCTCTCCCCGAACGCGAACGAGCGCACCGACGAATACGGCGGATCGGTGCAGAACCGGGCCCGGTTCGTCATCGAGGTCGCCAAGGCCGTCGCGCAGGAGATCGGCGCCGACCGCACTGGGATCCGCATCTCCCCGGCCTTCCCCCTCGGCGGACTCGACGAGGGCGACACCGAGGCGGTCCGCGCCCAGTACCGGTATCTCGTGGGTGAGCTGGCCGAACTGGGTCTCGTCTACCTCCACGTCCATCACCTCGGAGACGACGAACTACTGCGCTCGCTGCGCGACACCTGGCCGGCCGCGCTGCTCGTGGTCCGGTACGGCCGCGAGCGGGAGCAGATCGCGGCGGACATCGACGGAGGCCTCGCCGACATCGCACCGCTCGGACGATTCGCACTGGCGAACCCCGACGTCGTCGAGCGGCTGCGCACCGGCGCCGCCCTCAACGAGGTGGACCCGGCCACCATCTTCGGCGGCGGCACGGCCGGTTACACCGACTACCCGGCTCTCACCGAAACCTGACTCCACCGAGGCCCTCAAGCCCGATCGATCCTCGACCCGTGACAAGAACAAAGGAAAACACACCATGACCTCACTCGACGGCGCCGTCGTCCTCATCACCGGCGCCAACGGCGGTATCGGCGGCCACTTCGTCCGCGACGCCCTCGCCCGCGGCGCGACGAAGGTGTACGCCACCGCCCGCAACCCCCGCACCTGGAACGACGAGCGGATCGTGCCGCTCACCCTCGACGTCACCGACCCGGCGTCGATCAAGGCCGCCGTCGCGGCGGCGCCGGACGTCACCATCCTGATCAACAACGCCGGCGCGACGGTGTCGACCCCCGGCATCCTCACCCACACCGACGAAGAAATCCGCCGCAACGTCGAGACCAACTTCCTCGGCCCGCTCTTCCTCGCCCGCGCGTTCGCACCGATCCTGTCGGCCAAGGCCGGGAACACCGCGATCATCGACATTCACTCAGCCCTGTCCTGGTACGCCGCCGCCGGCATCTACTCGGCCACCAAGGCGGCCCTGTGGTCAGCGACCAACTCCATGCGCCTGGAACTAAAGCCCGCAGGCGTCCAGGTCGTCGGCGTCCACGTCGGCTACGTCGACACCGCCATGGCCGCCCACACCACCGACCCCAAACTCGACCCCGCCGACCTGGTCACCCAGGTCCTCGACACCGTCGAAGCCGGCGGCTACGAGGTCCTCGCCGACGACACCTCCGTGCAGCTCAAAGCCGGCCTCAGCGCCCCGCTCGAGGTCGTCTACCCGCAGCTCGCCATCACGAACTAGCACCGCCCGGGACGGGGAAGCCACCACCACCCGCTTACCAAGGCCTCCTCGTCCCACCCCGGCAACCGATAGCTGCCAGCAAACGATGCGAAGCAGCAGTTGACCCGGCGCGGCGGGGGCGCCCGTTCCAACCTGTGACAGAGAATCCCATATTCTCTGTCACAGAGCCGACGATCCACCCGTCACCACCTGCGGAACGCCCCCGCCGCGGCGAGGGCGACTCGGCCACATTCTGTGTCACATCACCGGAAGAGGTCGCCGAGGTGTCCGTGATCCCGCTGCCGACCGCCCGGCGTCCGGTGGCTCTCGTGGTCGCCGTCGACGCGTTCCTCGACCGGTTCCGCGACGATCCGGGTACCCGGGCCACCTACACCGAGACGATGCGCCGGCTGCGCGAGACCGCCGGGGATCAGCTACCGGTGGCCGCGCTCACCCCGGAGCTCTACGAGCAGACGATGGTCCGCTGGGACCAGGGCGCCGCGAACACCTGGAACAAGCACCTGTCCGCGCTGACCTCGTTCACCGCCTACTGCCGCCGCCAGGACTGGCTGACCACCGACCCCGGCCGGCGCCTGGAACGCCGTAAGGTCACCCGTTCCCGGGACAAGGCCGTCCCCCGCGCCCGGCTCGACCGGCTGTTCACCGATGACCGCAACCCGCTGCGGGAGCGGGTGCTGTGGCGGATGCTCTACGAGACCTGCGCCCGCGCCGAGGAGATCCTCGGTCTGGACGTGCCCGACCTCGACATGGAGTTCCGCCGCGCCCTGGTTACCGAGAAGGGCGGCGCTCGCGCCTACGTGCACTGGGAGACCCCGACCGCCCGCCTGCTGCCCCGGCTGCTGACCGGTCGCACCGCCGGGCCGGTGTTCCTAGCCGACCGGCGCGCACCCGCCGCCGGGCACCGCGCGCCAGCCCTGCGCGACATCTGCCCGGACACCGGCCGGGGCCGGCTGTCCTACCCGCGCGCCGAGTACCTGTTCAAGCAGGCGTCCAAGCTCCACGATCCGCACGGCGCCGGGTACACGCTCCACCAGTTGCGCCACTCTGGGTTGACCCACCTGGCCGCCAAGGGCCGCAGCGCCGCCGAGCTCCAGGCCAAGTCTCGTCACCGGCACCTGGCCACGCTCGGGATCTACGTGCAGCTCGGTGAGGAGACCTCCGCCCGGATCACCGCCGAGAACGACGAGCACCACCGGCGGCACCGGCGCTGACCTGGCGTCCCACGTACCGAGATCACCGAGAACGGCCGAATTTGCTGCCAGGGACCTCATCTTGAGGAGCTGCGCCCCAGCTGAGTGCCTAGATCAACTGCTTACCGTTGTTTTGGTCTGGAAACTACGGGCGCCCCTGCGGAAACGACGGCGGCCGCGAGCACCGACCAGACCCGTCCCGCAAACCCTCGTTTCCGGGACGGCTGGTGAACTGGGTTCGCGCGGCATACATGTTCGGCGGCTCGAGATCAGGCCGGCGGCGGCCCGGTCGTTCCTCGAACGACGAGATGAGGGGCAACGACGCTCGTAGGGTGGGCGACCGCGACGCCGTTGATGCGGTCGACGGCCCGGGCCACGGCGAGTTCCGTCATGGCCGGGACGTCCTGGGCGATCGTGGTCAAGTTGATGTGGGCCAGGCGGGCGAGGTGGCTGTCGTCGAAGCCCACGACGCTGATCTGGTCCGGCACGCGCGCGCCGGCCCGGGCGAGCACGTCGAGCACGCCGGTCGCGCAGCGGTCGTTGAAGACCGTGACGGCCGTAGGTGGCTCGTTGTCGTCGAGGAGGGTGTGGGCCGCGGTTGCCCCGTCGGTCTCGGTGAGGCCACCCGGCACGACTTGCACGTGGCGTCTCAGGCCGTGGGCGTGCATCGCCTCGCGGTAGCCGCGCCGCCGGTCCGCGGCGCCGGGCGCGCGGCCGCCGTCGATGTGCGCGATGCGCTGGTGGCCGAGGAGGGCCAGGTGGTCGACGGCCTGATGCAGTCCGTCGGCGTCGGCGGTGCGGATCACATCGAGACCGCGGACACCGCGGGCCAGGACCACGACCGGCAGCCGCGTCGCGATCTGGGCCAGCGCGGGGGCGGGTGTCTGCGGGCCGAGCATGATCAGCGCCTCGCACCGGTCCTGCAGCAGGCCGGCGGTGGCCTCGGCCTCGTCGCGGTCGGGGGTGACGGCGCTGAGCGCGAGCTCGTATCCGCGGTCGCGGGCCGCGGTGTAGAGAGCGGTGACCAGGTCGACGTGGAAGGCGTGCTGGATGCCGAAGACCACGCCGAGCAGCCGGCTGCGGCCACTACGCAGCAGCCGCGCCCGGCTGTCCGGCTGGTAGCCCAGCTCGTCGGCGGCCTCACGAACCCGGCGGCGGGTGTCGGTGCCAGCGCCCGGCTCGCCGCGCATCACCAGCGACACCAGCGACTTGGACACTCCGGCGCGGGCCGCCACATCGGCGAGGGTGGGCCGGGCCTGCGTGTTCGCCATGTGCACACCATAGGTATGGAACGTTCCAGCGCCAACCCTTGACGTGGCACGACTGCGTCTCGCAGGCTCGGCCTATGGAACGTTCCAGTGCAGTGGGTGTCGCATTGATCGGAGCGGGCCGGATGGGCCTGTTCCACGGCGAGACGGTGAGCCGGCGTCTTCCCGACGCCCGGCTGGTCGCGGTAGCCGATCCGTTGGGCGGCGGCAAGGAACTCGAACCGGACCGGTTTTACACCGACGCCGCGCAGGTCTGCGACGACCCGCAGGTCGATGCTGTCGTGATCGCCGCGCCCGCCCGGCTGCACACCGATCTGGTCGTCGCGGCCGCGCGGGCGGGCAAGCACGTGTTCTGCGAGAAGCCGATGGCGCTGAGCCTGGCCGACGCCGACCGTGCCATCGCCGCGGCCCGCGACGCCGGCGTGGTGCTGCAGGTCGGGTTCCAGCGCCGATTCGCCCCCGACTGGGCCGCGGCCCGAGCCCTGCTGGACGCGGGGCAGGTCGGCACACCGCGGCTGTTGCGCTCGCTGACCCGCGACCCAGGCGGCTTCGACCCCGCCCGCGTACCACCGGACACGATCTTCTTCGAGACGCTGATCCACGACTTCGACGTGCTGCGCTTCCTCAACCCCGGCGCCACCGCGGTCGAGGTCTACGCGAGCGCGGACGCGCTGGTCGAGCCCGGCTGGCGTGACCGCGGCTTGCGCGACACCGCCGCGGTCATGGTCTGCTTCGACAACGGCGCGGTGGGCTTTGCCGAGGCGTGCTTCGCGACCAGCTACGGTCACGACGTCCGCGCTGAGGTCTTCGGGTCGGCCGGTGCCGCCACCGTCGGCGACGCGCGCCGTACCGCGATGACCTACTCCGGGCCGGCCGGGCGCACCGTCGCCACGATGCACAGCGACCAGGAGCTGTTCGGCGGCGCCTACGTCGCCGAACTGGCCGCGTTCACCGCCGCTGTGCGCACCGGAACACCCGCGCCGGTCACCGGCGAGGACGCCCGCGCCGCCCTCGCGATCGCGCTGGCCGCCGCGGAATCGGCCAGCACCGGCCGGCCCGTTCGGGTGACCGCGTGACCGGCTACCGGCTGGCGGTCTGCGCCGAGATGGTCTTTCTCGACCTGCCGTTTCCCGAACGGGTCACCCGCATCGCGCAGCTCGGCTTCGAGGCCGAGATGTGGAGCTGGGCCGGCAAGGACATCGACGCGCTGGTCAAGTCTGGCGCCACCATCTCCTCCATGACCGGATACCTCACCGGCACCCTCGCCGACCCGGACGGCGCCGACGAGCTGCTGCGCACCGCACAACAGTCGCTCGAAGTCGCCGAGCGCCTCAACTGCCCGCGGCTGAACATCCACGGCACCGGCCTGGACGACCGCGGCCTGCCGGTCGTGCCGGCGGCCGTGGTGACACCCCGGATGTGGCTCACCGCCGCCCGGACCCTGACCAGGCTCGCCGCGCTCGGCGAACGCGCCGGCCGGATGTTCACGCTGGAGAACCTCAACACCGTCGTCGATCACCCCGGCACACCGTTCGCTCGGACCGCCGACACCGTCGCCCTGGTCGAAGCCGTCGGCAGCCCGCACCTACGGCTGAACCTCGACCTTTACCACGCGCAGATTGGCGAAGGGAACCTCATCCAGCTCGTCGAACGCGCCCTGCCGTTCGTGGGGGAAATCCAGGTCGCTGACGTGCCTGGGCGGCAGGAGCCCGGCACCGGCGAGATCCACTACCCGGCGATAGCCGCCGCTCTGCGACGACTCGGGTACCACGGCGTCGTGGCGCTCGAAGGCTGGGCCTCCGCCGATACCCAGACCGCACTCCAGCGATTCCGCGGAGCCTTCGACCCGTACCAATAGGCACCGACCCGACCGGCCACCGAAGCCGATCCAGGATGACGGACAGACTCACACTGCTGCCAACCGCTGCACCGACCCAACGAGACACCCCACCACGCGTCGACTTCTTAGCGTTGTTTTTTCGCTGGAAACTACGGGCGGCCCAGATCGGTCTCTCACTGTCGATGAGCGATTTGTTATGCCCCGGCGACCCGAACAGCTGCCGAGGACGGACCACCGTCCCAGCGCGGTTGGGATTGTCGACATGGCCGGCGCCCACAGTGCCCTGCTGCGCCACCTGGGCGGGAGATCTCGAAGCCGGAAGGTCTCTAAGCTGTCGTCGTGCCGCTGCTGACGTGGAACGACACTTTGCCCGGCCGGCCCAGGCGGGTGCTGGTCGCGGGAACCACCGAGTGGCAGTACACCGCGAAGCTCGGCGACATCCTGCACAGCCGAGCCGACTGCGTGTTGTGGCTGGACCATCCCCGCGGCCTGGTGATGCGCCAGGTCGTCGGGCGCAGCCTCGCGCGGCGCATTCAGCGCCGGCAACTGTGGAACGGCAACGTCGAGCCGTCGCTCTGGACCGTGTTCACCGATCCTGAGCATGTGGTCCGCTGGGCGTGGCGTACGCAGGGCGGACCGGGAGAGCGGGTGGCGGCGCTGTTGGAACAACGAGGACACGACGTGGTCGTGGTCCGGCTCCGAGGCCGCCGCCAGGTAGCACGATGGGCCAGCCGCAACCTCAGCGGGCAACGTGAGCGCTGGTGAAAAGCGGCTGCCGCGCCGCGCACGCTGGGCTACGGTGCCCCGATGCAGGCGGATGAGGCTCGGCGGGCGACCCAGGCGGCCATCTCGAGCGCCGCGCGGCTCGGGCTCACCGCTCGCGACGCCGTGGTCCTGCACAACTCGAACAAGCTCACCCTGCGTCTGCGGCCCTGCGATGTGCTGGCCCGGGTGGCGCCGGCGGGGGAGCAGTGCGCCCAGTTCGAAGTGGATGTCGCTCGGCGACTGGCCGAGGTCGGGAGCCCGGTGGCCGCGCTGGAGTCGCCCGAGGTCTTCGCCCAGGACGACTACACAGTCACCTTGTGGGTCTTCTACGAATCGACCGCGCAACCAATCCGTACCGCGGACTATGCCGGCGCGCTCGAACGCCTGCACGCCGGCATGCGCAAGGTCGACCTGCCCACGCCGCATTTCACGGACCGGGTTGCTGAGGCCCTGGCGCTCGTGGCCGACCACGCCCGGACACCGGAACTGTCCGGCCCGGACCGGGTCTTCCTCGCCGGCACGCTGGACCGCATGCGACTGGCGGCCGGCGGGAGCGGCCGGCCCGAGCAACTGCTGCACGGCGAACCTCACCCGGGCAACGTGCTACCGACCCGGAACGGCCCGCTCTTCATCGACTTCGAGACGTGCTGCCGGGGGCCGGTCGAGTTCGACCTGGCCCACGCGCCCGACGAGGTCGGCGACCACTACCCGGGCGTCGATCACCGGGTGCTCCGGGACTGCCGGACCCTGATGCTGGCGATGATCACCGCCTGGCGCTGGGATCGCGACGACCAGTTCCCCGACGGCCGCCGGCTCGGGGTCGAGTGGCTGGACGAGCTCCGGAAGGCCGTGCGGGAAACCGAACGGGGCGAATACGGGAAAACGCAACATCTTTGACCGGGGTCGGCGTGGCTGGCAACACTCCTCGCATGCGCTGAGCAGCGCAGACGATCACGAGGGGAGTGCGTCATGCAGGTGAGCAAGCGGCGAACTATCGGAACGGTACTGGCGGCCCTGGCCCTGGCGGCCGCGGCGGCGATCCTGCCCGCGTCGCCGGCGGCGGCCCAGGCCCAGGTCAAGCTTTACGGCACGAGCAACGGCGCCAACTTCTGCCTGAACCACAACGCCTCGGCCGTGCCGTGCAGCACCACGTCCGCACGGTGGATCATGACCGTCGCGGACAGTTCGAGGAACGCCTACCGGCTCCTCGCTGTCACCGGCAACTGGACCACCTGCCTGGAGCAGCAGGCCGGCACCGACCACCTGCGCCGGGTGACCTGCGCCTGGAACTCGGGCCAGATCTGGACCCCGACCTACCTCAACCCGGGCAACCAGTGGCGCAGCGACTACGGCGCCTGCCTCGACATGAACCGGACCGGCGGCATCCCGAACGGGGTCGTCACCGCGACCGGCTGCAACGGCTTCGCTTCGCAGCAGTGGATCCACCGCTGATCAGTTGTGCTCTGGCCCGTCCCCGAGCACAGGGGGCGGGCCTTTTTCCCGTATTTCTGGTCGGGTTCGCCAGCATGAACGGCGGCACCACCGGCGGCTCGGCCAGTACCACCGTCACCGTCACCACCGCCGGCACGCTGAAGGCGGCACTCAACTCGACGACCTCGCAGACGATCCGGGTGTCCGGACTGATCAGGACCGCGGGGCTGTACGGTGAACATCCAGAACGGCAGCACGAACGTCTGGATCGACCACAACGACTTCTCGAACGGTGGCGACGGGCTGCTCGACATCACCCACGGGTCGGACTTCATCACGGTGTCCTGGAACCGGTTCCACAACCACGACAAGACGCTGCTGCTCGGCCACGCCGACGACAACAGCGCCGAGGACAACGGGCACCTGCGGGTCACGTACGTGCACAACTACTTCGACGGCACCACCAGCGGCACCCGCGGGTGCGGTTCGGCAACCCGGTGCACGTCGGGCGTCGGCAAGATCTGAGCGGGATGGAAAACGGGCCGGCCGGATCACCGCTCGACCGGGACCGACTGTTCCAGGCGGGACAGTTTCTCCGGGTTGCGCACGTAGTACAGACCCGTGATGCGGCCGGCCTCCACCCGGGCCGCGAGAACTCCGTCGAACGCCTCGTCGATGCGTACCGCCAAAGCGGGGTTGCCGTTGACCAGCGTGAGCGTCACGCTCAGCGTGCCCACCACCTTGCCGAGACCGCCGGCCATGAACCGGGCCACCCGGTCGGCACCCACCATCGGCCGCTGCACCGCCTGCCGCAGCCCGCCGCCGTCCGCGATCAGCACCACGTCCGGTGCGAGCACGTCGAGCACGCCCTGCAGGTCGCCGGTGAGCAGCGCGTGCCGGAACGACGACAGGGCCGCCCGGCACTCGTCCGCCGACACCACCGAACGGGGCCGGCGGGCCGCCACGTGGCGGCGGGCGCGCTGGGCGATCTGGCGTACCGCCGCCGGTGTCTTGCCCAGCGCATCCGCGATCTCGTCGTAGCTGACGTCGAACGACTCGCGCAGCACGAACACCGCCCGCTCGGTCGGCGACAGCGTCTCCAGCACCAGCATCAGCGCCATCGACAGGCTCTCGGCCAGCTCCACGTCGTCGGCCACGTCCGGCGCGGTGAGCAGCGGCTCGGGCAGCCATGAGCCGACGTACGACTCGCGGCGCCGGGCGGCCGTGCGCAGCCGGTTGAGGGCCTGCCGGGTGGTGATCCGGACCAGGTAGGCGCGCTCGTCGCGAACCTGGCCGAGATCGACCTCGGCCCACCGCAGCCAGGTCTCCTGCAGCACGTCCTCGGCGTCGGCGGCCGAGCCGAGCATCTCGTAGGCGACCGTGAACAGCAGGTTGCGGTGGGTGACGAAGGCGTCGGTGGCGCGGTCTGTCACGGCACGAGCTCCCTGCGGCGGGCGGGTACGGACATCACCCCGGGGCGGCGCGCCTCCATCGCCAGTTGTTTGACGGTGCCCCAGCAGATGAACTCCTTCAGCTTGGCAGCCGGACGCCCGCTCAGGTGCATGCCGCGCGCGGTGTCGTCGCGGTGCGAGACCTGGAAGAGGCCGTACCGGCGGCCCAGGCTCAGGCACTGTCCGACGAAGCTGATGGCGATCGGTTCCGGTTCGGTGCCGGCGATCCGGGCGAGCACGGTGTCCGCGGCGAACCCGCCGAGCGGCCCGGCGGCCTGGCAGCTCATCCGGAACGGCCGGTCGGAGGGCGCCACCGAGTCGCCGGCGGCCACGATCCGGTCGTCGTCGATGCTGGTCAGCGTCTCGTCGGTGCGCAACCGGCCGAGCGAGTCGGTGCTCAGTCCGCTGCGCGCGGCCAGGTCGGGCACCCCGAATCCGGCCGTCCAGACGGTCACCGCGCTGGCCAGTTCGCGGCCGTCGGCGAGCCGGACGGCGTCGCAGGTCACGGCCGTCACGGTGGCGTTCTCGATCACCGTCACGCCCAGCTGGGCGAGCCGGCGGGCCACCTCGCGGCGCCCTCGGGGGTGCAGGTACGGGCCCAACTCGCCGGCGCAGACCAGGGTCACCCGGCGGCCCAGTTCGGCCGCGGTCTCGATGCCGGTCGGCCCGCCGCCGACCACCGTGATCGTCGGCACGTCGCCGGCCAGCACGGCCCGCAGCCGCTGGGCGTCCTCCCAGGTGGACAGGGGATAGGCGTGGGCCGGCGGGTCGATGCTGCCGCTGCCGACCGCGTAGATCAGATAGTCGTAGCTCTGCTCGCCGCCGGAGGCCAATGTGACCCGGCCCCCGCCGATCCGGGTCGCGGCGTCCACCACCAGCCGCACCCGCGGTGACAGCACGTCGCGGTAGGGCACGGTCGCCGGGTGGGTGCCGGCGACCAGCTGGTGCAGCCGGATCCGTTCCACGAACGCCGGCCGCGGGTTGATCAGGGTGACCGACACGTCGTCACGCTTTGTCAGGCGGTTTGCCGCGGTCACCCCGGCGTAACCGCCGCCGACCACGACCACCTCAGTCTGTTCTGTCATGCCCACCAGACACCGGCTGCCGGTCGCGTGTGACGAAACCGCGGTGAAACCGCCGTGATCCGCGCCACCCGCATGGTCGGGCCATGACAACGAACCCGGCCGTCGCCGTGACCGGCCTACGCAGGTCGTACGGCAAACACGTGGTCCTCGACGGCATCGACCTGCGGGTGCCCGAGGGCACCGTGCTCGCCCTGCTCGGCCCGAACGGAGCCGGCAAGACCACCATGGTCCAGATCCTGTCCACCCTGCTCCGGCCCGGCTCCGGCACGGCCTCCGTGTGCGGGCACGACGTGCTCGAGAACCCGGAGGCGGTCCGCGCGGCGATCGGCGTGACGGGCCAGTTCTCGGCGCTGGACTACCTGCTCACCGGCCAGGAGAACCTGCGCCTGATGGCCGACCTGCACCGCCTGCCCCGGCCCGAGAAGCGGCGCCGGGTCACCGACCTGATCGAGCGGTTCGGGCTGGCCGAGGCGGCCGGCAAGCCGGTGCTGACCTACTCGGGCGGGATGGCCCGGCGGCTCGACCTGGCCATGGGCCTGATCGGGAACCCGCGGGTGATCTTCCTGGACGAGCCGACCACCGGGCTGGACCCGCGCAGCCGCCGCGACATGTGGGAGATCGTCGGCGACCTGGTGTCCCGCGGCGTGACGGTGTTCCTGACCACGCAGTATCTGGCGGAGGCCGACCGGCTGGCCGACCGGATCGCGCTGCTCGACCACGGCCGGCTGGTCGCCGAGGGCACGCCGGACGAGCTCAAGCGGCGGATTCCCGGCGGGCACGTCGAGCTGCGCTTCGCCGACGAGTCCGCGCTGGCCGCGGCGGCCACGGTGCTGGACGTCGCGCCGGACCGGGCGGCGCTGACGCTGCGGGTGCCGGGCGACGGCGGGGTCCGGTCGCTGAAGGCACTGCTGGACCGCCTCGACGACGCCGCGGTCGAGGTCGACGCGCTGGCCGTGCGTACGGCTGATCTTGATGATGTCTTTCTCGCTCTGACCGGGGGTGCCCGATGACCGGCGCGATCCGGGACTCGGCCACGATGCTGCGGCGTCAGCTGCGCCACATGTCCCGCAATCTGTCCACGACCCTGCTGTTACTGGCCGTTCCGATCATCTTCCTGCTGCTCTTCGTGTTCGTGCTGGGCGGCACGCTGGGTGACGGAATCGGCGGCGGCTCCGGCGGGCGTGACGTCTACGTCAACTACGTGACGCCCGGCATCCTGCTGATCGCGGTCGCCAGCACCGTGCAGGGCACCTCGATGGCCGTCTCGGTCGACATGACCCAGGGCATCATCGCCCGGTTCCGGACCATGGCGATCGCGCGGGTGTCGGTGCTGACCGGGCATGTGCTGGGCAGCGTGGTGCAGAACGTGCTGACCCTCGCGGTGGTGATCGGCGTGGCGGTGGCGATCGGCTTCCGGCCCACCGCGACGCCGGTCGAGTGGCTCGCGGCCGGCGGGCTGCTCATCGCGATCACGTTCGCCCTGGTCTGGTTCACGGTCGCGCTCGGCCTGGCCGCCAAGACGCCGGCGTCGGCCAGCAACCTGGCCATGCCGCTCACGCTGTTGCCGCTGTTCGGCAGCGGCTTCGTGACCACCGAGTCGATGCCGGCCGGGCTGCGCTGGTTCGCCGAGCACCAGCCGTTCACGCCGATCATGGAGACGCTGCGCGGACTGCTCCTCGGCTCCGCCATCGGGAGCAGCGGGGTGGTGGCTTGCGCCTGGTGCGCCGCGATCGCTTTTTGGGGGTACGCGTGGGCGCGGCGCCTCTACAACGCGGAGCGCACCGGTTGACGCTCGGCCAGCAGGTCGCGCGCCGCCGCTCGTAACGCTTCCGGGTGTTCGCCGGCCGGTTCCTTGTCGGCCGGCCCTCCTCCTGCCCCGGCCATCGTTGGCTGGAAGTTGCGCAGAATGCCGAACCGCTCGGCCAGCGCGACCATCCGGCCGGCCGTAGGCCCCGGCTCGGCCAGGCCGATTGCCAGCAGCAGGGTGCCGCAGACCGCCCGGGGCGCCGACGGGTCGTCGAGCAGCAGCGCCAGCTGGGCGGGCAGCGTCGCGACCACGTCCGCGACCAGGTCGAGGCGGCCGTGCCCGGCGTGCGCCACCACCGTGACCGCGCGGGCCTCGGCCGCCCACCGGTCGCCGCCGGATCCGACGCCGCCGGACCCGACGCCGCCGGACCCGACGCCGGCCGCGACCTGGCGCCACAGCCGCAGGCCCTCGTCCACCTCGCCGCGGGCGAACAGCACCTCGGCCCGGATGCCCAGGTCGTAGCCGGCGGTGGTGACCTCCAGCTGCTCGTCGTGCGCGATCCGGGCCAGCCCGTCCAGCCACTGCTCGGCCTCGCCGGTGTCACCGGTCTGCAGGCTGGCCAGCACCAGCCAGGAGCGGGTGCCGACCGCGTCGGTGCGGGCGCCCAGCCGCTGCAGGATCGGCAGCGCCGCGAGCAGGTGCTCGCGGGCCCGCGCGCCCTGGCCGAGCGGGAGGCAGATCTCGGCGGCCCGGCCGTGGCCGAGCGCGTGCAGCCAGGGCAGGTCCAGCTCGGCGAACAGGTCGACGGCGCGCCGGGCGCTCGCTGCGTTCCGGTGGCTCGTCTCACCCCGGTAGCTGGCGTACAGGTTGGCGACCGCGGCGAGCAGCGGTTCGGCGCTGTCGCACAGCCGGGCCAGCGCGTCCGGGTCGGCCGCCGCGTCGATCACCCAGCCGACGGCCCGGACCGGGGTGTCCGGGGCCGCGAGGCCGAGCCGGCGCAGGCCCACGACGGCGCGCATGGGCCGTGCGCCCTCGATGCTGTACGTGCAGACCGCGGCCATGGTCAGCGCGGTGCGGGTGGCCTCGACCAGATCCGGTGCCGGCCGGTAGTGCGACAGCGGCCGGTCGATCTGCCCGATCAGCGCGGTCACCCGGGCGAAGCTCGACTCGACGGTCCCGATGCCGAACAGCACGGCGGCGACCGCGGCCACGGTGGGCCGGTCGTCGCGGCCGAGTGCGAGCCGCAGCGCGTGGTGGAGATTCTCCTGCTCGGCGTGGATGGTCGCGGCGGCCTCGTAGGGGTCGCGGCCGAGCAGCGCCGCGTGGTGTGCAAGGCCGAAACCGCGGGCCCAGCGCAGGAAAGCGGCAGTGACGTCCCCGGCGTCCCGCCCGGCGTCGTGCCCGGCGTCGCGGGCGCTGAACTCGCGGACCGTCTCGAGCATCCGCAGCCGGACCCCGGCCGGGGTGTCGTCCACCTTGAGCAGTGAATGACCGGCCAGGTGCTCGAGCACCACGAGCGGGTCGCCACCCAGCACCTCGCCAGCCGCGGCGGCGGTGAACCCGTCCGGGAACACCGCAAGCGCCCGCATAGCCGCCCGGCCGGCCGGGTCGAGCAGGTTCCAGCTCCAGTCGACCACGGCGTGCAGCGTGTGGTGCCGCTCGGGGGAGTCCCGGGCCCCGCCGCGCAGCAGTGCGAACCGGTCGTCCAGCCGCCGAGCCACCTCGGCCACCGACATGGTCCGCACCCGGGCCGCGGCCAGTTCGACCGCGAGCGGCAGCCCGTCCAGGCGCCGGCACAGCGCGGCCACCTCCCCGGCGGGCAGGTCGACGCCGGGACGCGCGGCCCGGGCCCGCTGCCCGAACAACTCGGCGGCGGCCCCGGGGCGCAACTCCGGAAGCTGGTAGAGCGACTCCGACGACAGACCCAGCGGCGTCCGGCTGGTGGTGAGCACGCGGAGGCCGGGTTTGGCGGCGACGAGGTCGCGGACCAGCCGGGCGGCAGTGGCGACGACGTGTTCGCAGTTGTCGAGCACCAGCAGGGCGGGGCCGTCGCCGACGAGCTCGGCAACTTCCGGTCCCACCCCGTCGTCGCCCACCCCGTCGTCGCCCACCCCGTCGTCGCCCACCCCGTCGCCGGCGAGGCCGGCCAGCGGCACGACCACCACCACCGGGAAGTCGGCCCGTCGTGCGACCGCATTGGCCAGGCGGGTCTTGCCCAGTCCGCCCGGGCCGACGATCGAGGTCACCCGGGCGGTGCGCAGCAGCGCCTCCACGGCGGCGACATCATCGTCCCGGCCGAGCAGCTGATTGGGTTCGGCGGTGACCCCGTGCCGCACGACGCCCGAGAGCAGGCGCCGGTGCTCGGCCTGCAGCGCCGCACCCGGGTCGGCGCCGAGTTCCGCGCGCAGCCGCCGGCGGTAGGTCTCGTAGCGGCCCAGCGCCGTGGCCGGTCCGAGGGTCGCGGCTTCGCAGCGCAGCAGTTCGGCCAGGATCTCCTCGTCGCGTGGGGACGCGTCGGCCAGGGTGGTGAGCAGATCGAGGGCCTCGCCGTGGCGGGTCAGGCGGGCCAGCGCCAGTGCGCGGGATCTGACCAGGGCGCGGTGGGTGACCTGGCGGGCAGATCGCAGTGCCCCGACGGGGCCGCCGTGCAGTTCCAGGGCTGGGCCGCCGTGCAGTTCCAGGGCTGGGCGGCCGTGCAGTTCCAGGGCTGGGCTGTTTTCGTGCCGGGCCCGGGCTGCGCCTTCGCTGCGCCACCTCAGGCCGGTGGTGGTGTGCTCCGGGAGCGGGCTGCCCGGGTACAGGGCCAGCCCCGCGTCGGCGTGCGCCAGGGCCGCCGCGTGGTCGCCGGCTCGCTCGCACCGAGCGGCCGCGGCGGCCCGGTCCAGCACGGCGGCGCTGTCGACCCGGTCGTCGGCCAGGGTCAGCCGGTAGCCGGTCGGGGTGCGGGCGATGACGTCCCCGCCGAGCTGTGACCGGGCCCGGGAGACCAGGATCTGCAGGGCCTTGGCCGGGTTCTCCGGCTGCTCGTCCGGCCACAGCCCGTCGACCAGCCGCCCGGTGCCGCAGCCGGTGCGCAGGTCGGCGGCGAGCAGCGCGAGAAGCCCCTGCAGCCGGGCGCCCGGAATGTCCCGGCCGCGGTAGGACACCCCGGACAACAGCACGAGATCGGGCGTCACGGCACCAGGGTGTCACATCCGTGCGGCCCGCCTCGTCCCTGACGCATGCACGCCACCTATGTCACGGTCACCATCGTCGCCGCCCTGTTCACCGGGCTCGCCGCCGGCACCTACCTGACCGGTCACGACTACCCGAAAGCCCAGGCGGACATGAAGCGCCTGCCCCGCTCGTGGGTGCCGCGACTGGGCCTGTGCCTGGCGGCGGGCGCGCTCGGTCTGCTGGCCGGCTTCGCGGTCCCGCTGGCCGGCGTGCTCGCCGCCGCGGGCCTGGTGCTGTACTTCGTCGGTGCCCTGATCGCGCACCTGCGGGTCGGTTCGCGGCAACTGATCGGCTGGGCGGTCTTCTTCACCACCGCGGTGGCCGCGCTGGTGGTCAACATCGCGCACCTTTGATCAGTCCTGAGGTACCGATCATCGGTACCTCAGACGGAGGCCCCAGCCGCATGGCGGCGCCACCGTAGGTCCATGACTCTCCTGTTGTCCGATCCGCGGGTGGCCGCCGTGCCCGTTCGCGACGTCGACGAGCCGCTGGTCACCCTCGATCCCGGATTCGGCCCCGGCAACGCCCTGGTCCGAAACGAACTGGCCGTCCGCCTGCGGTTCGCGCAGGCGGCCCTGCCCCCCGGCATCCACCTGCGGGTGGTCGAGGGCTACCGCCCGGCGGACCAGCAGCGAGCGATCATCGAGCGCTACGCGGCCGAAATCCGAGCCGACCGCCCCGGCATAGGCGAGCCGGAACTGCACGTGCTGACCAGCCGTTTCGTCGCCCCGCTGGCGGTGGCGCCACACGTGGCCGGCGCCGCCGTAGACCTGACCCTGGTCGACGAGGCGGGCAAGGAACTCGACCTGGGCACCCCGATCGACGCCACCCCGGAGCAGTCCGGCGGCCGCTGCTACTTCGCCGCCGACGACATCAGCCGCGAGGCCCGGGCCAACCGCGACCTGCTCGCCCGGGTGCTGTGCCGGGAGGGCCTGGTCAACTACCCCACCGAGTGGTGGCACTACTCGTACGGCGACCGCTACTGGGCCCTGACCACCGGCGCCGCGGCGGCACTGTACGGCCCGGTCGCCAGCCCGGTCGCCAGTCCGGTCGCCAGCCCGGCCGCCAGTCCGGTCGCCAGCCCGGCGGTCGGCTCGGCGGTCGGCTCGGTGAGCGGCTCGGTGACCCGGTGAGTGTGCTGGCGCTGCTGCCGCAGGCCATCCTGCGGATCGACCTGGCCGCGGTCACCGCCAACGTGCGCACCATCAAGGCGCACACGGCCGGCGAGCTGATGGCCGTGGTCAAGGCCGACGGTTTCGGCCACGGCCAGGTCGACGTCGCCCGGGCCGCCGTGGCCGGCGGCGCCACCCGCCTGGGCGTCACCAGCATCGACGAGGCCCGCCCGCTGCGCGCCGCCGGCCTGACCCAGCCGATCCTGAGCTGGCTCAACCCGCCGGACGCCGACTTCACCGCGGCCGCCCGGCTGGACATCGAGCTCGGCGTGCCCGGTCTGGACCACCTGCACGCGATCGCCAGCACCGCGCCCGGCACCCGGGTCCACCTGCAACTCGACACCGGCATGGGCCGCGACGGCGCCGAACCCGCCCACTGGGACCAGCTCTGCCACGCCGCCCGCCAGGCGGAGCACCAGGGCCGGATCCGGGTCGCCGGGATCATGGGCCACCTGCCCTGCGCCGACCGCCCCGGCCACCCCGCCAACGCCCGCGGTCGCGACCGGTTCGCCTGGGGCCTGCGCGTAGCCCGGGCGGCCGGCCTCCGCCCCGCCGACCACCACCTGGCCGCCACGGCCGCCACCCTCACCGACCCGCTGGCGCACCACACCATGAGCCGGGTCGGCGCTGGCCTGGTCGGCATCGACGAGTCCGGAACGGTCCGGCTGCGGCCCGCCCTCACCCTGACCGCCCCGCTGGTGACCATCCGCAGCGTGCCGGCCGGCACGGCGGTCGGCTACGGGCACACCTGGACCGCCCGGCGGGCGACCCGGCTGGGTCTGATCCCGCTCGGTTACGCCGACGGCCTGCCCCGGCTGGCCTCCGGCCGCGCCGAGGTGTGGGTGGGCGGCGCCCGCTGCCCGGTGGCCGGCCGCATCTCCATGGACATGACCGTGGTCGACCTGGGCCCCGGCACCGCGGCGTCGGTCGGCGATCCGGTGACGGTCTTCGGCCCCGGCGACGACGGCGAACCCACCACGGCGCAGTGGGCCGCCTGGGCCGAAACCCTCGAACACGAGATCGTCACGGGCCTCAGCGCCCGGCTGCACCGGAGGAGCACGCCATGACCCCCATCCGCGTCGCCGTGATCGGCGGCGGCCGCAACTGCGAACACGACGTCTCCCTCGCCTCGGCCGCCGCGGTGGCCGACGCCCTGGATCAGGCGGGTCACCATGCCGTTCGCCTCACCATCGACCCGGCCGGGGTCTGGCGCGATGGGGAGGGCCAGCCGATCGGCCTGGCCGCAGCGGTCGACGTGCTGCGGTCGTGCGCCGTGGCCTTCCCGGTGCTGCACGGCCCGCGGGGTGAGGACGGCACCCTGGCCGCGCTGTGCGGCTTGGCAGACGTGCCGTGCGTGGGCTCGCCGCTGGGCGCCGGCGCGCTGGCGATGGACAAGTGGGCTACGAAGCTTGTGGCCGGCGCGCTCGGCATCGCGGCGGCGCCCGCGCGGCTGCTCACCCGCGCCGAGGCCCGCTCGTACGCCTTCACCCACCCGGTCGTGGTCAAGCCCGTGGCGGCCGGTTCGAGCCACGGCGTCACCCTGGTCGGCGAGGCGGCGGCGCTCGGCCCGGCCCTGGAGGCCGCCTTCGCCCACGACCACCGGGTCCTGGTCGAGGAGGTGATGACCGGCCGGGAGATCGACGTGGCGGTGCTGGGCCGCCCGGACGGATCGCGGGTCGTGGCGCCGCCGCTGGAGATCCTCGTCCCCGATGGCAGGATCTTCGACCATGCCGCCAAGTACGGCGGCCCGCCCGCCTTCGTCGTGCCGGCCCCGCTCGACGAGGTGGCCCGCAAGCAGATCGAGCAGGCGGCAGTGAGCATGTATGACGCGCTGGGCTGCGCCGGGGTCGTCCGGGTCGACTTCTTTCTCACCGCGCACGGCCCGGTCCTCAACGAGGTGAACACCACGCCCGGCTTCACCGCGCAGTCGCAGGTGCCCCGCATGTTCGCGGCGGCCGGAACCCCGTTCGGCGCCCTGCTCGATCTGCTGGTGCGTGATGCGCTGCCGGCCTGAAACGACGCACGCGCTTGGCAGGATGACCTGATGAGCGAAACGGCCTCGACCCGCGGCTCACCCGGCGGCCCCGACGCCGACCCGGCCTGGCGTGCCTGGCGGTCGTGGCTGCCCGAGGGCATCGCGGCCCTGGTGGTGCTCGTGGCTGGCTGCACCGAGGCCATCGTGGCCTGGGCGATGATCAGCGGTCGCACGGAAGGCTTCGCCACGGCGCTGGCCGTCGCGTTCGCGGTCGGGATGTGCCGCCGGGCCCCCGGTGCCGCCCTCGGGCTGGTCTGGATGCTGGGCCTGCTCCACGTGCGGTTCGGTATGCCGATCATGCTGACCGAGTTCGCGTTGACTGCCGTCTTCTTCGGCGGCGCGCGGTGGGGCCGCCCACCGACCCTGGTGATCAGCGCGCTCTCGGTGCCGCTGGCGGTGGTCGTGGCGTTCGTCCTGCACGAGGGCCGGATCGTCATCCTCCACCTGCTGCTGGGCGGTTCGAGGCTGGCCGTCGCCATCCGCGAGGAGCCGGCCGCGCAACTGGTCCTGTCGCTGACCGGCCTGCTGGTCGTCGCCGCTCCGTGGCCGGCCGGGCTGGTGATGCGCCTGCTCGAAGGGACGCGAACGTCCCGGGCCTCGATGCTGGCCGCCGAGGAGGCCGCCGCCGGCGCCTGGCGCGAGACCGAGCACGCCCGGGAGATCGCCCACCTGCGCGACCAGCAGACCCGCCTGGCCCGCGACGTCCACGACGTCGTCGGCCACTCGCTCGCGGTGATCCTGGCGCAGGCCGAGTCGGGACAGTACCTGGACGACAACGCGAAGCTGAAGAACACCCTGCAGACGATCGCCACCTCGGCACGCTCGTCGCTGCAGGACGTCCGCCAGGTGCTCTCGTCGACCCAGGATCCGGCCACCGGCCCGGACGGCACGGCCCGCTTCGACAGTCTCATCGCCGGCATCCGCGGCAGCGGGCACGAGATCACCGCGACCGAACTGGGCACACCCCGGCAACTGCCGCCAGACGCCGGTGCGGTCGCCTTCCGGGTCTTCCAGGAGATGCTCACGAACGCCATCAAGCACGGACGGCGGGACCGGCCCATCACGGTCGAACGACACTGGCCGGCGCCGGAACCGGCCGACGGCGTCTCGGACACCTTGCGCATCGAGGTAACCAACGTGACCGACGCGGCCCCCGAAGCCGCCCCCGGCCGCGGCCTGGACGGCATGCGGCGCCGCCTCGAATCGATCGGCGGCCACCTCGACGTGCGCCGCCGCGAGCAACCCGACGGCACCACCTTCACCGTCACCGCGTACGTCCCCGTGCGAGGCAGCGCCCGATGAGCGACGACATCACCGTCCTGCTCGTCGACGACCAGGACCTCTTCCGCGAGGGTGTGCGCGTCATCATCGACGCCCAGGACGGCATGCGGGTGATCGGCGCGGCCGGCGACGGGTTGGAGGCGGTCCGCCTGGTCGAGGAGTTGCGGCCCGACGTCGTGCTGATGGACATCCGGATGCCCCAGATGGACGGCGTCGAGGCGTCCCGTCAGATCTTCGCGCCCGAGCGGGTGGCCCGGCGAGCCAAGCCGGTCCGGGTGATCGTGCTGACCACGTTCAACCTGGACGACCGCGCCGCCACCGCGATCCGCCACGGCGCCAGCGGATTTCTCCTCAAGGACACCACGCCGCTGATGCTGCGCGACGCGATCCGCACCGTCCACGCCGGCAACGCCGTGCTCGCCCCGCAGGACCTGGCCACCCTGCTGGACCGGCAGTTCCCGGCCGAGGCCCCACCGCCGGCGGCCTTCCTGGGGCTCACCGACAAGGAGCGCGAGGTGTTCACCGCGGTGGCCCGCGGCCTGTCCAACGCCGAGATCGCCGGCACCGTGTTCGCCAGCGAGTCCACGATCAAGACCCACGTGGGCGCCATCCTGCGCAAGCTGGCGCTGCGCGACCGGGTCCAGATCGTCGTGTTCGCCCACGAACACGGCCTGGTCTGAGCGGGCCACGTCAGGACCACCGGAAGAAGCGGGTCGCGGTGAAGCCGCAGACGACGGTGCAGGCGGCCAGGGCGAGCAGGCTGCCCCACGCCGGCCCGCCACCGGTCCAGGCGGCGGTGAGGGCGCGGACCGCGGCACCGAACGGCAGCGCCTCGCCGACCCGGGCCAGCCAGCCGGGCAGGTTGGTGACCGGGCCGAACATGCCGCCGACGCCGCCCAGGCCGAAGAACACGAGCAGCCCGATCGCGAGGGCCGCGTTGACGGTCGGTGCGACCGCGGCGATCAGCAGGCCGCCGGCGAACATGGCGACCGTGGTCAGCAGGATCACCCCGGCCGTGACCAGCAGGTCGGCCGGTGCCGCCGCGCCGAAGCCGGCCACCGCCACCGCGGCCGCCAGCAATACCCCGCCCAGTATCTGGACGCCGCCGGCGGTCAGGTGGGCGCCCAGGACGGCCTCCGGGCGGACCGGGGTGACCGCCAGGCGGCGCAGCACGCCGGTCGTGCGGTAGGTAGCGAGCACGCTGGGCATGTTTACCAGGCCGATGGTGGCGATCACGATGACCAGCACGAGCGGCACCACGTAGCGGGCCAGGGACTCGGCGGGCAGGTTGAGGGCGTTGCCGACCAGGACGAGCAGCGGCAGCGCGATCGGGATGATCAGGCCGGCGGTGTCGCGGCTGACGGTCTTGAGCTCGGCGCCGACGAGCAGGCGCCAGGTGCGGGTCATCGGGTGCCTCCGGTGAGGGCGAGGAAGGCCTCGTCGAGGGTGTCGCGGCCGGTCTGTGCGGCCAGGGCGGCCGGGGTGTCGAGCGCCAGCAGCCGGCCGTGGTCGAGCAGGGCGACCCGGTCGCAGAGGCGTTCCACCTCTTCCATGGCGTGGCTGACCAGCAGCACGCTGACGCCGTCGGCGCGCAGGTCGGTGACGATCCGCCAGATGTCGCGGCGGGCCTCCGGATCGAGCCCGGTGGTCAGCTCGTCGAGGACCGCGACGCGGGGCTTGCCGGCCAGTGCGGCCGCGATCGACACCCGCTGCGCCTCACCGCCGGAGAGCTGCTCGAACCGGGTGTCGCGGCGGTGGTCGAGGTTGAGCGCGTCGATCAGGAAATCCGGGTCCAGGCCGTCCGCGTGCAGGCCGCGGTGCAGCCGGATCAGCTCACGGACGGTCAGCGCCGGGTGCAGGGCGGCGTCCTGGAGCTGCACGCCGAGCACCCGGCGCACCGTCGCCCGCTCGCGGACCGGGTCGTGGCCGAGCACCCGGACGGTGCCGCGGTCGGGCCGGATGAGGCCGGCGATGGCGGCGACGGTGGTCGACTTGCCGGCGCCGTTGCGGCCCAGCAGCCCGAAGATCTCACCCGGGTGCACGGTGAAGCTGACGCCGTCGAGGGCGGTGGTCCGGCCGTATCTCTTGTGCAGGTCGGTGACTTCGATCGCGGTCATGGGGCGACGTTATGAGCGGGGGCGCCTGGCCCGCGCGTGCCACCGGTCATGGAAATAACCCATGACTATCGGCACGGGCGGCAGCCGTCGCCCGCCACCTACGCTGGGCGCATGAAGCGATGGGACCCCGACATGTGGAGCGCGGTCTACGGCACCGCGATCTGCGCGGCCGTGGGACTGCCGCTGCTGGTGATCAACGTGCGCGGCGAGGACCTGACCTCCATTCCGGTGGCGCTGTGGTGGCTGTGTTTTGCCGGCTATCTCCTGGCGCAGACGGTGTGCACGTGGTGGTCCGACCGGCTGGGGCCGCGGGCCGTGCGGGCCGGTTTCGCGGCCATGGTCGTGCTGGGCACCGTGCTGGCCCTGAGCGCGCCGCGGGCCGGCTGGACGGCGATCCTGCTGATCTTCACCTCGGCGCTGAGCGTCTATGTGGTGCGGTTGCCCGTCACCGCGGCGGTGATCGTCTACAACACCGGGGTCATCGTGCTCGCCTCGGTGCTGGGTGACTTCTCGGCGGGGGCGGTGGTGGCGACCGGCGCGCTCTACCTGTTGCTGCAGGTCGCGTCCGTGGCGAGCGTGGTGGCCACGGCCCGGGCGCAGCGCAACGCCGAGCGGCTCGCGGTGGCGCACACCGAGCTGCGGGCCGCGCACGCGATGCTCGCCGAGTCGTCACGGGCCGACGAACGGCTGCGCATCGCCCGCGAGCTGCACGACGCGCTCGGCCATCAGCTCACCGTGCTGGCGCTGGAGCTCGAGGCGGCCAGCCACAAGGCCGAGCCGGCCGAGCACGTGGTCCGCGCCAAGCGGGTGGCCCGGGAGCTGCTGGCCGACGTGCGGGCGACCGTGGGGGAGCTGCGGCACCGCGCGCCCGACCTGCGGGCCACGCTCGACCGGATCGTGGCCGATCTGCCGGCGCCGCAGGTCCAGGTGCACGTCGACGCCGGGGTGCAGACCGACGAGGCCCGCACCGCGGTGCTGATCCGGTGCGTGCAGGAGGTCGTCACCAACGCGATCCGGCACGCCCGCGCCGACTTCGTGTGGATCGAGATCCGGATCGGTGACGAGGGCGGCATCGTCTTCGACGCGCGCGACGACGGGCGGGGCGCCGACCGGGTGGTGATGGGTCACGGGTTGACCGGCATCGACGAGCGGGTGCGCGAGCTGGGTGGGCAGGCCCGGTTCGAGGGCCGGCCCGGGTTCCGGGTGGTGGCCGAGGTGCCCGCGCCGTGATCAGGGTGTGCCTGGTCGACGACCACACCCTGGTCCGGCAGGGCATCCGCGAGCTGCTCCTGCTGGCCGACGACATCGAGGTGCTGGCCGAGGCCGACGACGGCGCGTCCGCGGTGGCCGTGATCGAGGCCGACCCGCCCGACGTGGTGCTGCTCGACCTGCGGATGCCGCGATATGACGGGATCTGGGCGCTGCGCACCCTGCGGGAGCGGGCCATCCGGGTGCCGGTGCTGGTGCTGACCACGTTCGACGACGACGAGTTGGTGTTGCGCGCGGTGCAGGCGGGAGCGGCCGGCTACATGCTCAAGGACGTCACTCTCGACCAGTTGCTCGGAGCGGTGCGCACGCTGGCCGGCGGCGGCACGCTGGTCCAGCCGGCCATCACCGAGCGGGTGCTGCGGGCGGTCCGCAACGATGCCGCTGCCGACCCGCAGCCCGCGCCGAAACTGACCCAGCGGGAGCTGGCGGTGCTGCGCCTGCTGGCCAGCGGCTACGCCAACCGGGACATCGCGTCGGCGCTGTTCCTGGCCGAGGGCACCGTGAAAAACCATGTGTCGAGCGTGCTGTTCAAGCTCGGCGTCAAAGATCGCACGAGCGCCGTGATGCACGCGCTGCAGCACGGCCTGCTCGGCTGACGAAAGGGGGTGGATCGCTGGCGGGCCGTTAGGTGAGGGCGCGGCCGCGGCGCCAGGTCCGGATCCGGTAGACCAGGGAGATCAGGCCGAGCACCATGGCCGGCAGGAGCAGGAAGGTCCAGACGCCGTCCAGCAGGCCGCCCGCGCCGAACAGCACCAGGCAGCCGCCCTCGGCCAGAACCACCGTGCCGGGTGTGCCCAGTGAGTCGCGGCGGCCGGTGCGCCACAGCTTCGCCCCGCGCCACAGGGACAGGATGCCTGTTGCGATGCACAGCCAACCGGCGATCGTGATTATCACGGTGGCAGTGTGTCAGCCGAATGCCAGGCGGCCGGCGCCGAGTTGGGCCATGCGGTCGGCCTCTTCGGGGAACACCTGGGTGCGGCCGGAGACCTTGCGCAGCAGGGTTACCGGGTCCCAGCCGAGGCGGTGCCATTCGGGGCCGAGCAGCGCCTGCGGCAGGTGGGCGGCGCCGGCCGGGGTCAGGCAGGGCGGCTGCGCCAGGGCGTCGGTGATGTCCAGGCCGTGCACCGCCACCTCGACGGTGCGGGTGGTCAGGAAGGCCGACAGCAGCATCGCGTCGCCGTGCCGGGTGCGGACCCGGCGGGCGGGCGTGACGGCGCGGTAGGCGTCGTCGACCGCGTAAGCGGCGGCGGTGAATGCCGCTACCAGATCGTCCGCGGAGCCTTCCGTCTGTGCGGTGTGGATCCGGTCGGTGTTGGCGTCCAGGCTGAACCTTGCGTCGGGGCGGTAGTAGCCGGTGGCGTCGGTGTCGGGGTGGTCCGGTTCGTCCTGGGTGAGCATGTGCGGCAGGCGGCCCAGGGCGGTGACCAGGTGGCCCACCACGTCGCGGACCGTCCAGGGTTCGCAGCGGGTGGGCTGGTCCCAGTCGTCGGGGGACAGGCCGGCGAGGGTGGCGGCCAGCGCGTGCGCTTCGGCGCGGAACGCGGCCGACTCCGGGTCGGTCATGTGCGCCACTCTTTCAGATCGATGGACGTGGTGGGGCATAGGATGCGGCTGATGGACCACAACCGGTGGATGAGCTGGGCGGTCGACCTGGCGCACCGGTCACCGCGGTCGGCGACCGCGTTCGCGGTCGGCGCCGTCGTCGTGGATGCGAGCGGGGCAGAGATCGCGCACGGCTGGTCCCGCGACGACGATCCCCTGGTGCACGCGGAGGAGTCGGCGCTGCTCAAAGCGCGCGGGCACGCCGGTCTGGCCGGCGCCACCCTGTACAGCACGCTGGAGCCGTGCTCGAAGCGGGCGCACCGGCCGGACGCCACCTGCACGGGGCTGATCATCGCGGCCCGGATTCCGCGGGTGGTGATCGCGTGGCGCGAGCCGGACACGTTCGTGACCTGCGAGGGTGTTGCCCTGCTGACCGCGGCGGGGGTGGACGTGATCGAGTTGCCGGAGTTCGCGGCGCGCGCCCGCGCCGTCAACGCCCACCTGCCGGGCCTGGGTGGACAGACGCCAGGCCAAACGGCGGGTGGTCAGACGTCGGGTGGCCAAACTCTGGGTGGCCAAACTCCGGGCGGTCAGACGCCGGGCGGTTAGAGGCCATTGCGGGCGATGTGGCACACTCCCGCCGTGGGTGACGACGAGGGTGGGCTCAAGGCCCGGCAGCTCGTGCCCGCCACAGGCGGGTCGTGGAGCGGGCTGCTGTTCGACAATGCTGCCGTCGGGCTGCCGCCGGCGCTGACCTGGACCTTCCGGGTCCCGTTCGAGCCAGTCGACGGCGAGCCGGTGACGCTCGACGTCGACTGGTTGCCGTTGCCGGCCACCGGCTGGCGGCAGCTGGCGGGACACGCGGCGACGAGCGATGCGTTCGCGGAGCCGGCCGAGTCCAGCGTGTACTACTTCGGCCACCGCCGTTACGAGCGGGTGGAGGTGCGGGTGTCCGAGCAGGACGGCTCCCGGATCCGGGTGGCCGCTACCGTCTCCGGCGACATCGACGGGCTCGGCCCCGAGTCGATCACGGTGGACGCCTGGCTGGAGTTCGCGGGCATCAGCGTCCAGCTCGGTGACGCGCCGTCGGCGGAGGCGGCGCTGGCCCGGCTGGCCGAGTTCACCGACGTCGACGGCCTGGTCACCGATCCGGATCCGCCCGGGATAGCGTTCCACTTCGTCGCCGGCTCATAGGCCCCGCCGCCGCGGTGCCGGCAGCAGGTACCAGTCCAGGTCGTTCCACCACAGTGGCGTCACGTGGACCGCGCTGCTGGTGCCGGCCGGCCAGATGCCGGCCGTGGCGACCCGGTCGACCGTGACGTCGGCCTCGATGTCCGCGCCCACCAACCCGGCGGCGACGGCGGCCACGGTCAGTTCGGTCGGCGCCAGGTCACCGGCGGCGGCGTCCAGCGCGGCGCGGTCCGTCGGGTCGGCGATGGCCCGGGCCAGAGCCGTGGTCAGCGCGCGGTCGTGCGGGATGAGTGCAGCCAACGTGCGGGCCGGTCCTTCGGTCCGGCCGGCAGAGGACCCAGCGAGCAAGGCACTGGCGGGGCCGGCGGGCAGGGCGCCGGCGCAGTCGAACGCGGCCCCGTGCCAGGTGCCGGTGATGAAAGTCGTGCACAGCGGCGTCGTCGCGGCCCAGACGGTGGACCGGAACAAGCCGTTCCACAGCCGGCTGGCCGGTTCCGCGACGAGGCGCTGCAGCGCGTACCGGGCCAGCACGCCCAGGTCGCGGCGCATCAGGTCGAGGTTCAGGTCGCCGGGTGCGCCGCCGCGGTCCAGCAGGTACTCCAGTTTGCCGTCGTCGGCGACGACCACGCAGAACGCATCCGCGCCGATTCGCCCGAACAGGGCAGCCCGCGGCAGGTCGGGGTCTTCGAACGCATTACCCAGGACCGTGACGGCGACATCGAAGGGACGGTCATATTCACGTAGGCGCATGGCGGCATCGTGTCGCCGCGCCCGAGCGGCGGGACACACCGGCGGTGCGACGCCGTATTTCGGTGTCACACCGCCGGTTAGGCCCGGATACTCGACGCGCAAAACGAAGACGCGCAATCAAAGACGCGAAATCAAAGACACGCAGAACGAAGACGCGCAGAACGAAACGGAAGGTGGCAGTGACGATGAGCCGGACGATCCGGGTGACCGTGCGCGGGGCTTTCGACAACCTGAGCGCGCCGCAGCAGGCCGAACTGGTCGCCGAGCAGGGCGAGCACGACTTCCTGCGCACCGAGTACACCCCGGAGGGCTATCTGACCTACGACCTGCCGGCCCGCCCGTTCTTCACGTTCCGTTTCGCGGAGACTGCGGACGAGTCCGAGGCCGGCCTTGCCGCCGCGGTGGTCCGGGCCGAGGAGAAAGCTGCGGCCTGGATGTCGGTTCGGGGGTACGCGACCAAGAACGTCACCTCGCAGGCGGTCGACATGTCCGCGGTGCCGCTGGGTAAGCGCGGCCGCCGGGAGGCGTCAACCAAGCGTTGACGCTGAAGGATCGTCAACCTAAGGTTGACGGCATGACGCAGACCACCCCTCCGGTCCGGCTCGACGAACTGATCGCCGCGATCAACGCCGCCCGGCCGGACGACACGCTCGAACAGCTCAGCCAGGCCGTGCTGCTCGGCGACCGCCTCGGCGAGCTGGCCGACCACCTGATCGGCCACTTCGTCGACCAGGCCCGCCGCTCCGGGGCGTCGTGGACCGAGATCGGCCGCAGCATGGGCGTGACCAAGCAGGCCGCGCAGAAACGGTTCGTCGGCCGGCCCGCCCCGGCCGACGGCTTCGAGCGGTTCTCGGCGCCGGCCCGGGCCGCCGTGGTCGGGTCGATGGCCGCCGCGAACGCCGCCGGCCACCCCGAGATCCTCCCGGGGCACCTGCTGCTCGGCATGCTCGACGCGGCCGGCGCCGTCGGCACCCGCGCGCTGCAGGACCAGGGTCTCGAACCGGGCGCGGTGCGCACGGCGGCCCACGCCGCGCTGCCGCCGGCCGGCGAGCCCACCACCGGCCTGCTCCCGTACGACGCCCGGTCCCGCAAGGTACTCGAGCTGACCTTCCGCGAGGCGCTGCGCCGGAACCACCTCGGCATCGGCACCGGCCACCTGCTCCTGGCCCTCATGGCCGAGGAGTCCCTGCCGGTTGCCGCAGATCAGGAAGCGGTCGAGACCTTCCTCCGGGAGGCAGACCCGGAGCCGCATCCCTGACGGATGTCATGCCCGTCCGGTGACGCCCGGCCTGCGGAAGGCCGGCCGGATGCGCCGAGCATCGAGGTATGACGCTCACTGCCCCACCGGCAACTCTCGCCGTCGACCTGGACGGCATCGTGAAGCGCTACGGCGCGGTCACCGCCGTCGACGGCATCAGCCTGCGGATCCGTCCCGGTGAGGTGGTGGCCCTGCTGGGCCCGAACGGGGCCGGCAAGACCACCACCATCGACATCCTGCTCGGCCTGGCCCGCCCCACCGAGGGCGAGGTACGGGTGTACGGCCGGCGCCCGCCGGACGCGGTCGCCGCCGGCCTGGTCTCCGCCGTCCTGCAGACCGGCGGCCTGCTGCGCGACTACACGGTCGAGGAGACCGTACGGCTGACCGCCGTGCTGTTCGGCAAGCCGCCCGGCGCGGCCGCCGAGGCCCTGGACCGGGCCGGCATCGCCGACATCGGGAAACGGCTGGTCGGCAAGTGCTCCGGCGGCCAGCAGCAGCGCCTCCGGTTCGCCATGGCCCTGCTGCCCGACCCCCGGCTGCTGATCCTGGACGAGCCCACCACCGGCATGGACGTCGGCGGCCGGCACGACTTCTGGCAGGCCATCCGGCGCGACGCCGAGGGCGGCCGCACAGTCATCTTCGCCACCCACTATCTGGAAGAAGCCGACGCGTACGCGGATCGGGTGGTCTTCGTGCGCCGCGGACGGGTGGTCGCGGACGGCACCGCCGCCGAGGTCAAGGCGCTCGCCTCCGGCCGCACCGTGCGGGCCACCCTGCCCGGCGCCGCCCCCGACCGGCTCGCCGCGATCGCCGGCGTGGAATCGGCCGAGGTCCGCGGCGACACCGTCTACCTGCACGGCCGGGACACCGACGGGATCGCCCGGCACCTGCTCACGCACACCGCCGCCCGGGACCTGGAGATCACCTCCCGGAATCTCGAAGAGGCGTTCCTGACGCTGACCGCGGACAAAAGCACCGGGGACAAAAGCGCCGCCGACGATAGGAGCCACCGATGACCGCCATCGCCATCGGCATGGTCCCGCTGGAGCTGCGCCGGATGCTGCGCAACAAGCGGACCGTGATCTTCACGCTGGTCCTGCCGGCCGCGTTCTTCCTGCTGTTCGGCACCGCCGGCAGCTACCGCAGCACGGCGGCCGGTGACGGCAACGTGACCGGCTACATCATGGTCAGCATGGCCGTGTACGGCGCGATGCTGGCCACCACGAGCGGCGGCGCCATGGTGTCGATCGAACGCGCCGCCGGGTGGAGCCGCCAGCTGCGCCTGACCCCGCTGAAGCCGACCGCCTACATCGCCGTGAAGCTGGCCCTCGCCATGATCATCGGTGCGGTGTCGGTGCTGGTGTCGTTCGCCGTCGGGTCGCTGGCCGGTGCCCAGCTGCCGGCCGCCGCCTGGGTCGGGTGTGGCCTGCTGGCCTGGCTGTGCGCGCTGGTGTTCGCGGCGTTCGGCCTGTTCATGGGCTACCTGCTGCCGAGCGAGAACGTGATGCAGATCCTCGGCCCGGTGCTGGCCGTGCTGGCCTTCGCGGGCGGCCTGTTCGTGCCGGTCGACCAGCTGGGCCACACGTTCGCCACCATCGCGAAGTTCACCCCGGTCTACGGGGTCGGTGAGATCGCCCGCTACCCGCTGGTGCACGACGGCACCCTGTGGCTGGCCGTGCTCAACGTGGTGGCCTGGACGGCGATCTTCGCGGCCGGCGCGATGTGGCGGTTCCGCCGCGACACCGCCCGGGTCTAGCGTCGACAGCATGGCGGTTTCCCGGTACGGGTGGGTGTTCGCCGCCGTCTGGCTGTTCTACCTGTCCGAGAACGTCGCCGCCCTGCTCCGGCAGCCGAACATGGGGTGGCGCACGGTGGGCCTGGCCGCGGTCGCCGGGTTCGCGGTCGGGTACGTGCTGCTGGTGCGCATCGCCCGGGAGTCGCCGCGGCGGCTGCGGTTCGGCATCCTGCTGCTGCTGACCCTGTTCGCCCTGCAGATACCGGGCGCCGGTGCGCACGCGCTGACCTGCCTCGTGTACATCGCGGCGCTGTCGATGATCAGCCTCCCGCTGACCGAGGCCATCCCGATCGCGGCGCTGCTCACCGCGGCCGCCGAGGCGTTGCCGGCCACGGTGCCGGGGTGGCGCGACAACGGTTACGGCCTCGCTGTGGTTCTCGGCTCGCTGGCCACGTACGGCATCCGCCTTGCCTCTGAGCGGCAGAACCGGCTGCTCGCCGCCCAGCAGGAACTCGCCGACCTCGCGGTGCAGAACGAGCGCGCGCGGATCGCCGGTGACCTGCACGACATCCTGGGGCACTCGCTGACCGTGGTGACGGTCAAGGCCGAGCTCGCGCAGCGGCTGCTCGACGTCGACCTGGACCGGGCCCGCAAGGAGCTGGTCGATCTCGAGTCGCTGGCCCGTGACGCCCTGTCGGATGTCAGATCAACGGCTTTGGGCGTACGTGGAATCAGCCTGCCCGGCGAAATAGCCGCAGCCCGCGCGGCATTGGCCGCCGCGAACGTGGAGGCGTCGCTGCCCGGTGCCGCCGACGAGGTGCCCAGCCGCAACCGTGAGCTGTTCGCCTGGACGATCCGGGAGGCGGTGACCAACATCGTGCGGCACAGCCGGGCCCGGCACGCCGAGGTGCGCCTGGCCACCAGCAGCGTGGAGATCCTCGACGACGGGGTGGGCGCCACGGTGACCGGCGACGGTCAGGGCCTGACCGGCCTGCGCCGGCGGGCCGAGGCGCTGGGGGCGACGCTCACCGCGGGCGGGCGCGAGGATCAGCCGGGATTCCGGGTACGGGTGGAGGTCCCGACGTGATCAGACTGCTGCTGGCCGACGATCAGGCGCTGGTGCGCGGGGCGATGGCGGCCCTGCTGGACATGGAATCCGACCTGACCGTGGTGGCCGAGGTCGGCCGCGGCGACGAGGTGCTGGCCGCGGCCCGGGCCCACGAGATCGACGTGGCGCTGCTGGACGTCGAGATGCCCGGGCTGGACGGCGTGGCGGCGGCCCGCGAGCTGCACCGGGAGTTGCCGGCGGTGCGGGTGTTGATGGTGACCACGTTCGGCCGGGCCGGTTATCTGCGGCAGGCGATGGCGGCCGGGGCCAGCGGCTTCATCGTCAAGGACACCCCGGCCCGGCAGCTGGCCGAGGCGGTGCGCCGGGTGCACGAGGGCCTGCGCGTGGTCGACCCGGACCTGGCCGCCCAGTCGCTGGCCCAGGGCGAGTCGCCGCTGACCGAACGGGAGACCGACGTGCTGCGCTCGGCCCGGGACGGCGGCACGGTCGCCGACATCGCCCGTGACCTGCACCTTTCCGAGGGCACCGTGCGTAACCACCTGTCCGCGGCGATCGGCAAGACCGGTGCCCGGACCCGGGCCGAGGCGGTCCGGCTGGCCCGGGACAACGGATGGTTGCTCTCTTGAGAAGTCTGTAACGGGTGCAACTGAGCGGCAACCGAGAGTGACCGTTCGCTGCACCCGGCGACGCGAAAAGTTCCCCCTGCGACAACGACAGGGGGGAACCGAACATGAACACCGCTACCACGAACGTCACCCGCGAGCAGGAATCGCTGATCCGCGAGAACATGGCGCTGGTCGGCCACATGGTCCGGGAGATGTTGTTCAAGGTTCCGCCGCACGTGCACCGCGACGATCTGGCCTCGGCCGGCTACACCGCCCTGGTCACCGCCGCGAAGGCGTACGACGCCGGCCGGGGCATCCCGTTCGGCAAGTTCGCCGCCGCCCGGGTCCGCGGTGCCCTGCTCGACGAGCTGCGCAGCATGGACTGGGCGACCCGCTCGGTGCGGGCCCGCGCCCGCCGCGCCGACCAGGCCCGCCAGGAGCTGACCGCCAAGCTGGGCCGCACCCCGACCCCGAACGAGCTGGCCGAACTGCTCGGTGTCGGCGTCGGCGAGCTGTCAAACGTCGACGACGACGTGCAGCGCGCCGCGGTCCTGTCGTTGCAGGGCTTCGCCGCCGGCACCGCCGAGGACATGGTCACCGAGGCGTCGATGAACCCGGAGGAGATGCTGCTGCACCGCGAGCGCATCGGCTACCTGCACGACGCCATCGCGGTGCTGCCGCAGCGGCTGCGCTTCGTGGTCGAGGCGTCCTTCCTGCAGGAGCGCCCGCTGGCCGAGGTGGCCGCCGAGCTCGCCGTCACCGAGTCGCGGGTGTCGCAGCTGCGCACCGAGGCGCTGGCGCTGCTCAAGGACGGCCTGACCACGCACATGGACCAGCAGGCGACCGGCAACGCCAAGGACGGCTGCGTGGCCCGCCGCCGGGCTGTGTACGCGTCGCAGATCGCGGCCCGCAGCACCATGTCGACCCGGCTCGGCGCCACCACGGTCGAGGGCCTGAGCATGGCCGCCTGACGGCGGCCGAGGGTGGCCACCGTACGATCGGCCGGTGGTCACCCTCACCGACATCCGCGACGCCGCCAAACGTATCGAGGGCGCCGCGCACCGCACGCCGGTGATCCGTTCGCGCACGCTGGACGCGCTGGTCGGCGCGCAGGTCTTCATCAAGGCGGAAAACCTTCAGCGGGTCGGCGCGTTCAAGTTCCGCGGCGCGTACAACGCGATCGCCAAGCTGCCGGCCGACCAGCTGGCCCGGGGCGTGGCGGCGTATTCGTCGGGCAACCACGCGCAGGCGGTCGCGCTGGCCGCCCGCGAGCTGGGCAGCACCGCGGTGCTGGTGATGCCGGCCGACGCGCCGCCGGCCAAGCTGGCGGCGGTGGCCGGTTACGGCGCCGAGATCGTCACGTATGACCGCTACCGCGACGACCGCGAGGCCATCGGCCGTGAGCTGGCCGCCGCCCGCGGGCTCGCGCTGATCCCGCCGTACGAGCACCCCGACGTGATCGCCGGCCAGGGCACCGCCGCGCTGGAACTGCTCGACGAGGTGGGCGGCCTGGACGCGCTGATCGTCCCGGTGGGCGGCGGCGGGCTGATCGCCGGCAGCGCCACCGCCGCGAAGGCCCTCCAGCCGGAGATCCGGGTGGTCGGCGTCGAACCGTCCGCCGGCGACGACACCAAGCGCTCCCTGGCGGCCGGTGAGCGGGTGCGCATCCCGGTGCCCCGCTCGATCGCCGACGCCACCTCGGCCGACATCCCCGGCGAGCTGACCTTCTCGATCAACAGGCATCTGGTCGACGAGATCCTGCTGGTCACCGACGACGAGATCCGCGACGGGCTGCGCTTCACGGTGGACCGGCTCAAGCTGGTCGCCGAGCCGAGCGGCGTGTCCGGCCTGGCCGCGCTGCTGGCCGGCCACCTGCGCCCGGTGCCGTCCCGGGTCGGTGTGATCCTGTCGGGCGGCAACGTCGGCGCGGCCCGGCTGGCCGCGTTACTCGCCTAGCACCTTCGCCTCGACCGCCGGGTCGAGGCCCACCGCCGGCCGGTCTGGCCGCTGCGGCGCCTCGCCGGGCAGCGACTGCAGCCACGCCCAGGTGTCGGCGATCGTCTCGCGGACCGGGCGGCAGCGCAGGCCCGCGGCCAGGGTGTCGGTGACGTCGCCGCCGTGCAGGAAGTCGTGCAGTTCGCCGGGCGGCAGCCAGATCGGCAGGTCGGTCCACGGTTCGATGCCGGCCGCGGCGATCGTCTCGGGGTCGGTCCAGCGCAGTTCGGCCCGGCCACCGGTCACCTCGGCGGCGGTCTCGAGCAGCTCGCCCATCGTGGTGTGGCCGGATTCGCTGATCACGTTGAACGGCCCGGTGGTGCCGGCCGCGGCGCTGTCGAGCAGGAAGTTGGCCAGGTCGCGGGCGTCCACGTACTGCAGCGGCAGGTCGCGCGGGCCGGGCGCCAGGGTGGGCCCGCCGCGGGCCAGCCGGTTGAGCCACCAGGGCAGGCGGCCGATGTTCTCGTGCGGGCCGAGGATCAGCCCGGCGCGGGCCAGCAGCACCGGCCCGCCGAACTCTTCGGTGGCCAGTTCGCCGCGCAGCTTGTCCCCGGCGTACCCGGCTTCTTCCGCGTCGACCAGCCTGGTCGGGTCGTCGAGACGGAAAACCGACCGGGTCGACACGTACCCGTAATGCCCGGCACGCCCCTTGAGCAGGCGAGCCGTACGCTCGACCGCCTCCGCGGCTCCGGACCACGTGTCGACCACCGCGTCCCAGGTGCCCGGCAGCGATTCGAGGGTCAGCCGGTCGCCGGTCACCGACGTCACCCCGGCCGGCGCCGGATGACGGCCCCGGTTGAACACCGTTACCTCGGCGCCGCGCCGTACCGCTTCGACCGCGGTGGCCCGGCCCACGAACTCTGTCCCGCCCAGAATCAACAGCCTCATGACCACCGACTCTGACCGAGCGTGCTCCCAAAGAGAAGGCTTTACTGCTGTTGGCAGAACCGGGTCAGCGCCTCCACCACCAGCGCGTGATCGTCGGCCTGCGGCAGCCCCGACACGGTCACCACCGCCACGATCCCGGCGCCGTCCACCCGGATCGGGAACGCGCCGCCGTGTGCCGCATACCGGGCCGGGTCAACTCCCATGGACGCGTCCAGCTCCTCGCCGTTGGCCGCCAGCCGTTGGCCGACCAGGTACGACGAGGCCCCGTACCGCTGCACCACCCGGACCTTCCGCTTGATCCACTCGTCGTTGTCGGCGGTGCTGCCGGCCAGCCCGGCGTGGAACAGCTGTTGCCCGCCGCGGCGGATGTCGATGGCCACCGGCAGCGCCCGTTCGGTGGCCAGCTCGACCAGCAGGCAGCCCAGCCGCCACGCCTCGTCGTGCCCGAACCGCTGCCACACCAGCTCGCGTTCCTGCTGTTCCAGTTGTTTGAGAAGATCGCTCATCCCAGCATTATCGGCGGCGGTGGCGCTGCAGCCAGATGCCGATCGCCGCGCCCGCGATGAAGATCATCACTGAGCACAAGAACAACTTGGCGACCATGCGCGCCTCCCGATTCGCTAGGGTCGTAACTCGTGCGCCTGGCCACCTTCAACCTGCTGCACGGGCGGTCTCTGTCCGACGGCACGGTACACGCCGACCGGGTCAGCGCCGCCATCGCCGACCTGGACGCCGACGTGCTCGGCCTCCAGGAGGTCGACCGCGCCCAGCCCCGCAGTGGCCTGCTCGACCTCACCGCACTCGCGGCCGAGGCCCTGCACGCGCCCACCCACCGGTTCGCCGCCGCGGTGGTCGGCACGCCGGGGGAGACCTGGCAGCCGTGGCGCAGCGACGACGACAACGCCCACCCCCTGTACGGTATCGCCCTGGTCAGCCGCTATCCGGTGCTGCGCTGGCAGATCACCGCGCTGCCCGGCGCCCCGATCCGCTCGCCGGTCTACACCGGCGACGAGGGCATCCGGCTGCTCAAGGACGAACCCCGGGTGCTGCTGGCGGCGGTGCTGGAGGGCCCGGACGGCCCACTGACGGTGGCCACCACCCACCTGTCCTTCGTGCCCGGCTGGAACCTGCGGCAACTGCGGCACGTCGTCCGGGCGCTGCGCGCGCTGCCGATCCCGCGGATCCTGCTCGGCGACCTGAACATGCCGGCCGGCCCGATCCGCGCCCTGACCGGCTGGCGCTCCCTGGGCCGCGCGCCCACCTTTCCCAGCCCGTCGCCGCGCGCCCAGCTCGACCACATCCTGGCCGACCCGCGGGGCGCCCGGCAGCTGGGCCGGGTGGTGCAGGTGTGCACCCCGTACGCGCCCGTGTCCGACCACCGGCCGCTCGTCGTGCAGCTAGACCGCGGGGCGTAGGAAGACGTCCTCCAGGCCGTCCTCGGGGTCCCACTGCTCGCCGATCTTCTTGAAGCCGAGCCCCGCGATCACCGCCCGCGACCCCACGTTGTCCGGCCGGATGCTGGCCCGCACCGCGGTCACCGCCGGGTCGGCGTCGGCCCGCGCCAGCAGCGACTTCAGCATGGCCCTGGCGTAGCCGCGCCGCCGGTGCAGCGGGTCCACCGAGTACGCGACCTCGACCACCCCGTGCTCGTCCGGCGGCCCGTGGAACCCGCCGTGCCCGACCACCACGCCGTCCGGCTCGGCGATCGCCGCCCGGGCGACCCAGTCTGCGCTCGACGGGTCCTGCTGGATCTGCTCGAGCCGCACCCGCCACAGCCAGCTCTCGTCCACGAGGTACTGGCTGAGCTCCACGCCCGCGGCCGCGCTGGCGGCTGGCAGATCACCCGCAATCAGGGCAGACAGGGTAGCGGGGGAGAGCTTCACGAAACGGATCTCCGGCACGTCACGCATGATCACACAGCGTGGTGATCGCCGCCACCATTCAATGGTGTACAACCTAGTTGCGCACTACTGTTCGGCGTATGGCGGCCACCACCGGACTCGAACACATGATCTGTTTCGAGCTGTATGCGACCAGCCGCGCCATCACCGCCCGGTACCGCCCGTTCCTCGACGAGGCCGGTCTCACCTACCCGCAATACCTGGTCCTGTGCGTGCTGTGGCACCGCGGCCCGGTCACCGTCCGCGACCTCGGCCACGCCCTGCACCTCGACAGCGGCACCCTCTCACCGCTGCTCAAACGCCTCGAATCGCACGGCCACCTACGTCGCGAGCGCGGCACCGCCGACGAACGCACCGTCGTGGTTCACCCCACCGAGTCCGCCCAGGTCCTGCGCCTCCAACTGGCCGACCTGCCCCGCCAGGTGGCCCAGGAAGCGGCCCAGGGTGCCGGCCTGACCCTCGACGAACTACGCCAGCTGCACCACCTGCTGCAACGCGTCACACCCGCCTGAAAGGACCAGCATGCCCGCCATCTACACCGCTTCGGCCACTGCAACCGGCGACGGCCGCAACGGCCACGTCCGCTCCTCCGACGGTGTCATCGAGCTCGACCTCGCCGTCCCCACGGAGATGGGCGGCCCCGGCGGCGCACTGTCCAATCCCGAGCAACTCTTCGCCGCCGGCTACGCGGCCTGTTTCCACAGCGCACTCAAGGTGGCCGCCCGCGGCGCCAAGCTCACCCTCACCGACACGGCCGTCACGGTCGACGTCGGCGTGGGCCGCAGCGACCGGGGCGGCTTCGGCCTCACGGTCACCATCGAGGCCGAGATCGCCGGCGTCGACGAGCCCACCGCCCGCCGGCTCCTCGACGCGGCCCATCAGCTCTGCCCGTACTCGAACGCCATCCGGGGCAACGTCGAGGTCAAAATCAACATCTAGAGGTACGCGCTTACGCTGGCGGCTGTGCCCATCCAGGTGATCGTGCTCAACGGAGCCTCCAGTTCCGGAAAATCCGGCATCGCCCGCTGCCTGCAGGCTGTCCTGCCCGACCCGTGGCTGTCCACCGGCGTGGACCGTCTGATCGAGTCCATGCCGGCCGCCATGCAGTCGACCGTCGCCGGCATAACGTTCACCCCCGACGGCGGTGTCGAGGTGGGCGAGTCCTTCGACCGCCTGCAGTGCGCATGGATGGAGGGCGTAGCCGCCACCGCCCGCGCCGGCGCCAAGCTGATCATCGACGACGTCTTCCTCGGCGGGGCACACACCCAGCAGCGCTGGCGCCGGGTCCTGGACGGTCTGGACGTCCTGTGGGTGGGCGTCCAGTGCGACCCGGACGCGGCGACGGCTCGCGAGGTGGCCCGCGGCGACCGGGTCCCCGGGATGGCCGCCACCCAGGCCGGGGTCGTCCACGAGGGCGTCGACTACGACCTCACGGTGGACACCACCCACACCGAGGCGCTGACCTGCGCCAGGACCATAGCCGCCGGACTGCGCTAGATCGTGCGGTGTGCTGCCGCGCCCGGCCGCCCCGCCGTCTTGCCATCCTGCCGTCCTGCCGGACATTTCCGACTTTCCGGGTTTGTGATGGAGGACGGAGATCGAAGGGCTCGATCCGGCGGTCAGTTCTGGGACCACCAGCGGGCCAGGTTGCTGGTGGCCGGGTCGTCGGAGTCGGCGAGTTCGGCCCACGGGTCGACGCCCGGTGCCAGTTCGGCGGCCGCGTACTCGGCCAGTTCTCCGGGTTGGACCGGGTCGAGTTCGGCCTGTTCGACGGCGGCCGCGATGTCGGCGAGGCCGAGGCTGCCGGAGTCGATCCAGGGAAACCCGTCGACCGGTTCCGGCAACTGCCCGACGTCAACCGCCGCCGGAAAGACGTCCACCGCCGAGTCCGGGTCCGCGGACAGGTCGAGCGCCGCGGCGGAGTAGTCCGGCGGCACAGACTCGTCGTGGTCAGTCGCGTCGTGTCCGGTCGCGTGGGGCTCAGCGCTGTCCTCGCCCCACGCGCCGTGCCCGGTCGGGCCGGATCCGGTCGGGCCCGATTCGGCGGTGTCCCCACCCGTCGCCAACCCGTCGGCCGCGTCGCCGCCCCCTTCGCCGGACAAATCCGAAAAATCGGTAATGCCGCGGTGGGGGGAGGCATGCAGATCGGCCGCGTCGAAGTCGGCCGCCTCGAAGTCCGACGCACCGAAATCCGGCGCTCCGAGGTCTGCCGCTCCGAGGTCTGCCGCTGCGAGGTCTGCCGCTGCGAGGTCCGACGCTCCGAGGTCTGCCGGGTTCTCGTAGGGCAGTTCTTCCTCGTAGGGGAAATGGTCGTGGTGATCCGTCATCGGTTCTCCTCGTGGTGGGGTGCGGGCGTCAGGGCCCGCGCCCGGATCAGCACGTCGTCCACCTGGCGCAGCCGTTGCCGGCAGCTGTCCAGTTCGGCCTGGGCCGCGGCCCGGCGCTTGGCCCGGCCGGCCGCGTCCTCGGCGGCGGCCGCGTCGATCTCCGCTATGTGGGCGTCCAGGTCGCGCAGGCGCCGCTCGATCGCGTCGTCGACCGCGACCGACAGCGCGTACTGCAGGTCGGTGAAGCGGTTGGCGATCTCGTCGGCCAGCGCGGCGCGCGCCTCGCCGAGCACGTCGCGCAGCCAGATCCGGGCCTGCTGCCGGTCGGTCTGCACCCGGCGCCGCCACAGGACGTAACCGCCGGCGGCCAGGCCCAAACCGATTCCGGCCATCGGGACCAGCACGCTGCCCATCGCGAACGCCGACGCGCCCAGGACGGCGCCGCGGCCGGCCACGAACGCGATACCGCCGGCGGACAGCGCGATCAGCAGGTTGTCACCGGAGCCGTCGCGCGGCGGCGCCGCCGCGAGGGCGTGCCGCAGTGTCGCGTTGAGCCGGCTCAGCATCGCGGCCCGCTCGCCTTCGTCGAACACCGAGGCCAGCACCTTCTCGCCGACCTGCTGGAAGGTCGTCTCCAGGCGCTGCGACAGCTCCGCGGCGACCGCCTGCAGTTCGGCGTCGACCGCGTCCGGCAGCTTGGACAGCGCTTCGCCGCGGCCGGTGTCGATGCGAGCGCTGAAGTCCTGCTGCACCTGCGAGATCCGGGTCCGGAGCTGGCCCACCGTCTCGACCCTGGCCCGCTGGGTCTCGGTGCTCAGCAGCAGCGTCCACTGCCGGGACTCGGTGCGTTTGCGGGCGGCGAGCGCGGCCCGTTCGGCCCGGACCTGGGCGGTGCGGGCCGGGTCGGCCTCGGCGGCCTGCACCCGGCCGCCGGCGGCGGTGACCAGCCGGGACAGTTCACCGCGGGCGGCCCGCAGCACGTTGGCCAGTTGCAGCTGGTGGCCGCGGCCGGCCAGGTCGATTAGGGCGTGCTGGAGTTCGGCGATCCTGGACGCGTCGACCAGTGCCGCCTGTTCGCCGGCGGGCGCCTGCACGGCGAGTTCGGCGAGCGTGGCCGACACCGGGAACCAGGGCGCCTCGGCGAACCGGGGGGCGTGCGCGGCGAGCAGGGCCCGGTTGTCGTCGGCGATGTGCCGCCAGCCCGGGTACGCGTCGATCTTGGTGAGCGCGAACACGACGGCGTCGACGCGCTCGCTGGCGGCGACCAGGAACGTGAGCTCCGGCTCGGACAGCGGCGCGGACGCGTCGGCCACAAACAGCAGCGCCGTTGCCTTGTCGACCGCGGCCAGGGCGACGGTGGCGTGCGCCGGGTCGAGACCGCCGACGCCGGGGGTGTCCAGGAGGCTCAGGTATTGCAGCAGCGGCGCCGGGTGACTCACCTCGATGCGGCGGGCTTTCCATTCCGGGTTTGCTCTGGGGTTTTCCGCCGCGGGTAGGCTCTGCTCGCCGGTGGCCCAGCGGCGCAGGTCGTCCACGTCGATCGGGTCGGCCGAGCCGGGCAGCCAGGCCCGCGCCCCGGCCGGCCCGGGCACGAACTGCAGGTATGTCGCGGTGGCCACGGCCGCGTCCACCGGCGACAGGCCGGGCACTCCGAGCAGGGCGTTGATCAGTGAACTCTTGCCGCGCTTGGTTTCGCCGACCACCACCACCGAGGGCCGGGTCAGCTCGCGGCGGCGCAGTTCGGCCAGCTCGGCGGCGGCGTCCGGGTCGGTGGTGCGCAGGTACGCGAGCGCGTCGCGGACCGCGGTGTCCAGCGCTCTGGTCTGATCCGCGGTCACGGCCGCACCTGCTGGGCGAGCAGATGGAAGCCCCGGTGCGCGACCTGCGCGACCCGGGACTGTGCCGGTCCGGCGCCGGCCACCGCGTACACCCGCCACCGATTGGCCGCGGCCACCGCGGCGGCCGCCAGTTCGTCGCCGCCGGCGTGCGGCAGCCGCAGGATCCAGCGCGGGTCGTCGGAGGTCGCCAGCCGGGTCAGCTCCTGCTCCCACTCGGCCGGCAGCGGAACGGTGCCGGTGGCCACCCGCAGCGCCGCGTCGAGCAGCCGCAGCCGGTGGTAGGCGGGGTCGCGCAGCAGGCGCTCGACGCCGTCCCGGAGGCGTTCGCGGTCTGTGGTCTCGCGGGTGTGCCCGGCCAGCCGCTCGAGCCGGCCCAGCGCCCAGCCCGCCTTGATCGCGTCGGCGCGCCAGCGGAACGCCTCCTCCAGCGTGTGCCGCAGCCGCGGGAAGCCGGACGCCGCGACCAGCCGTTGCACCAGCTCGCCGGTGCTCAGCTGCGGCTCGGCGGCGTACTGGGCCAGCGCGAACCCGATGCCGTACAGGTCCAGCAGGGCGAGCAGGCGTTCCCGCTGCTCCGGCGGCACCGGGGCGGGCCGGCTGCGGAACAGGTCGACCGAGACGAGCAGCAGCCGCAGGTCAGCGGCCGGCAGCGTGGCCAGCCGGCGGAGCGCGGCGGCGTCGGCGGCGGTGAGCCGGCCGGCCTCCGCGGTCTCGGCCAGCAGCCCGACCACCGGCACCACGTCGGAGACGGTGCGGGCGAGCAGGCCGGCCTGCTGTCCGGCGAGCGGCCCGGCCACCGGCCACGGGTCGCCGACCCCGCCGACCAGGGTGTCGACCTTGCCGAGCACGCCGAGCGCGTTGATCGGGCTGGACGCCAGCCGCGCCGAGGCGTCCCGGAACGCGTCCAGGGCCTGCACGTCGTCGGCCCGGACCGCCTGGGTGAACACGTACACGACGGCCTCGGCGGCGGCCACCTCGGAGGCCGAGTCGGCGTCGATGTCCGCGTCGAACGGTGCCGTGGAGGTGCCGACGACCTCCTCGGCGCGGGCGCTGACCCGGGCGTCGGTCGACGCCAGCCCCGGCGTGTCCACCACCGTGAGCTCGCGCAACTTCTCACTGGTCAGGGTCACATCCACGTACGCGACCCGCCCGGCCGGCACCCCGAGGCGTTGCGGGATCATGCCGTCGTCGTCCAGCGGCAGGCTGCGCCGTTCGCCGTCGCGGCACACCACGTCGACCCGGTCGGCCGGCCCGTACCGGAACCGGGTGACCACGCGCGTGCATTCACCCACCGCCGTGGGTGCCACCCGGCGCCCGATCAGGGCGTTGACGAGTGTCGACTTTCCGGCTTTCAGCCGCCCCGCGATCGCTACGCGTAACGGCTCGGACAGGCGGTTGCTGATCTGTCTGACCTGGCCACCGGCCTCCGGGCTGAGCCGGCCCGCGATCTCGTCACACAGCGTCGCTACGCTGGCGCTCAGTGGGCCGCTCACGACGACTCGTCAGCCGTGCACACTGTCAGCGACAATGGCTGCACCACGGCCGTCGTCACCTCGACCCTCCCAGCTCAGGGCGGGCCGGGTGCCCGCCGCAGACAGCCTACGGACCGCGGTGCGGCACGGGATCCCGTGTTCGTGCCAGCCAGTGACAACGGGGAGGGGAGCGGTGGCCGCAGATCACGACCTGGCCGCCTCCGCCGCTGCGCTGCTGCACCGCCCCGCCCTGATCGTGCTGGCCGGCCCGCCCGGTTGCGGCCGCACCACGCTGCTGCGCCGCATCACCGCCGCGGTTCCCGGCCCGGTGCTGTCCGGCGGCGGCCTGGCCATGCTGCAGACCGTGCCCGCGCTGGCCCTGTCCCGCGCGGTCCGCGCCCGGCTGCCCGCCCACGATGTGCACCTGCTCGCCGAGGCCGTCCGGTCCCGGGTCCGCGGTGGCCTGCTGGTGCTCGACGACCTCCACTACGCCGACGCCGCGACCCTGGCCGCGCTGCCGCACCTGGCCGCGCACTGCCGGGTCCTGGTGTCGATCCGCACCCCGCACCGGCTGCCCGCCGCGACCTCCGCCGCGCTGCACCAGGCCGCGACGGAGTGGCTGACGGTGCCGCCACTGAGCCGCGACGCCGGGCTCGAGCTGGCCCGGCGCACCGCCGGTCAGCTCGACGAGGCCGTGCTGTCCGCCGTCTGCGACCGGGCCGGCGGCAACCCCTTGGCGATCACCGCGCTGGCCCGGCAGGCTGCCGCCGGTCGCGCTCCCGGCGGGTCCGGCATCGATCAGGTGGCGTACGCGATAGCCACCGCGCTGGCCGACCTGCCGCGCCCGGCCCGTACGGCGCTGGCCGCCCTGGGCCTGCTGGGCCGGCCCGCGCCCGTTCCGCTGCTCGGCACCGGCGCCGCCGACCTGCTGGCCACCGGCCTGGTCGTCCCGGACGTCTCCGGACACCTGCTGCCGGTGTCGACCTACCTGGCCGAGACCGCCGCCGGCCTGCTCGACCCGGCCGCCCGCACCGAGTTGCACACCCGCCTGGCCGACCTGACCCCGCCCGCCGAGGCGGCCCGCCACCTGGCCGCGGCCGGCGACCTGGCCGGCGCCCACCGCCGCGCCCTGACCGCCGCCGACCAGGCCACCGGCGGCGAACGCGCGGCCCTGCTGCTGTTCGCCTGCGACCTGGACACCCCGGTCGACCCCCGGGTGCGGCTGGCCGCGGCCGACGCGGCCCTGGCCGCGGGCCGTCCCGCGGCGGCGGCCCGGGTGCTGACCACCGGCAAGCCGCTGGGCGTGGAGGCCGACGTGCTGCGCGGCGAGGCCCTGCTGCAGGCCGGCCATCCCGCCGCCGCCCGGGCCGCGGTGTCCCCGGTGCCGGACGCGTCACCCCCGACCGTGCTGGCGGCCCGCGACCGGGTGTTGCTGCTCGCCGAGCTGGCCACCGACCCGGCCGGCGCCCAGGACCTGGCCGGCAAGATCGCGGCCCGCTACCCCAGCCCGACCCCCGGCGTCGCGGCCGCCCTGGCCGCGGTGCACGCGCAGCACCGCACGCCCGGCTGGGACGCCGCCCTGGAGGCGGCCGCCACCGCCGGGGGTGACCCGCTGATCGCCCGCTGGAGCGCGTGGCTGCTGGTGGAGCAGCTGGTTGCCGACGGCCGGCTGACCGAGGCGGCACGGGCGGCGCGGCGGGCGGCCCGCGACTGCGCCGAAGATCTGGCGTACGGCTGGCAGACCCGGTTCGCCGCGGCGGCGGACTGGGCGCTGGCGTTGCACGGCTCCGGCCTCACCCACGCCGGCCGCGCGGAGTCCACGCCCGACCCCCTCGCCGCCCCGGGGCCGATGGATGCCGTCCCACCCCCGATCGCGGGCGACGGTGCGCGGACCGGACATCCGGCAGGCCCCACCCGCGGCACCGGCACGGAGCTGCACCCCGATCTTCCGGGGCGGCACTCGATCGTGGACCAGAGCTTGATCGGGGTCGATGGCGGGTATCGGGGTCCGGTGGGAAGCGACTTGGCGGGCTCGTCCGGGGACCTTTCGGCGTCCGGGGAGCGGCCGGCTCCCAGCCGGGCCGGCAGCCGCGTGAGCGCGGGACCACCCACCCGGCCGGGCGTGCGCCACGGGGCGGCCCCGGCTCCGGTCGACGACGCCGACCTCGTACATCTTCGAAGTTTGAATTTGACTGATCGGGCAGTTCCGGACGAAGCTCGCGGATACGCCATTGCGGCCAGCGCGCTCGTCGAGGCGGACACCGGGCTTTTGGGTGCAGCGCGGGCGCGGCTAGAATCGGCGCCTCAGCACCCGGCGGCGGACTGGGTGGCGCGGGAGACGGCGTGGCTCGACGGTCAACCCGATCGGGCGGCGCGCGCGCCGCAGCAGGAGCCGGCGGGACTGCTGTCGGGGCTGCATGCGATCACGGCCCGGTGGGCGGCGCATGATCTCGGTGCGCCGGGGACGCCGCCGATCCCGGGTGGGTTGCCGGCTGCGGCGCGGCGGACGTTGACGGCGTGGGCGACCGGGACCGGGTTCGCGGCGGCGGCCGACGGGTGGCGTGCGGTGGCGCTACGGGAACAGGTACGGTGCCTGCTGGCGGCGGGACTGACCGATATCGATCCTGGGCGGGCGGTGGCGGCGCTGCTGGATGCGGAGCGGCTGGCGGACGACGCGGGGCTGACCGTGCTGGCCGGGCGGGCCCGTCGCGGGCTGCGCCGGCACAACGTGCACCGCGACACCCGCAGCCCACGCTCGGGGTCGCAGCTGACCAATCGGGAGATCGACGTGTTGCGGCTGGTCGCGGCCGGTGAACCCACCCGGCGCATCGCCGGGCAGCTGGGCATCTCGGCCGAAACGGTCGACACCCACATCCGCGCCGGCATGCGCAAGCTCGGCGCCCGGACCCGCACCGAAGCCGCCGCCCTCGCCTTCGCCGCACCCACCCGTCCCGACACGTCTGACATCAAGGATGGCCGGTGACCAGACAGCCCGACTCCCCTCGCCACATCGTCGCGACGCCCGGCGACGCCGACACCGTGCTGCGGCGCCTGATCCGCGACGGCTGGGTGGCCCGCGACGGGTTCGCGCTGCCGGATCCGGCATGGGACGTCACCGGCAGCCGGCTGGTGCTGCACGGGCGGGTCACCGACACCGAGTCGCTGCAGCTGGCGGTGCTGGCCGCGGCGCGGGGTGCCGGCATCGTGGCGATCTGCGACGCCGAGTCGACGCTGGGCCGGGCGCTGGTCGACGACCTGTCCCGGCTGGGCACGGTCCGGCAGGGTTCCCAGCCGGAGCCGGCCGACGGCGGCAACGCGGTGGCCGACCTGGTGCCCGAGCAGCGCGCCCTGCTCGACCGGCTGGCCGCGGGCGACACGATCGCGGCGGCCGCGGCGGCGGAGTTCCTGTCGCTGCGCACCGCGAACCGGCGCATCGCCGAGGCCCGGGCCCTGTTCGGCGTGCGCACCACCCGGGAGGCGGTCCTGGCGTATCTGCGGCAGCGCGGCCCGCAGGCGTGAGACTGCTGCTGGTCCGGCACGCCATGCCGGCGGCCGACCCGGGGGTGCCGCCGCAGCGGTGGCGGTTGAGCGCCGCCGGGGTCGAGGCCGCCGCGCGGCTGCGGCTTCCGCCGCACGCCCACCTCGTCGCGAGCGACGAGCCCAAGGCCGCCGAGACGGTCCGGCTGGCCGCGGGCGTCACGCACGTGGTGGGTGACGCTGACTTCGCCGAGGTACGCCGGCAGGAGCCGTGGGACGACGGCTACCGGGAGCGGCGCCGTGCGTACGTGTCCGGTTCGGACCATGCCGGCTGGGAGCCGCGCGCGTCCGTCGCGGCCCGCTTCGACAGGGCCGTCGCCCGGCACGCCTGGCCGGACCGGCCGCTCGTGGTCGGCACCCACGGGATGGCGATGACCTGCTGGCTGGCGTCGCGCGGCCTGCTCGACGGCCCGGCCGGTGACTTCTGGCAGGCGCTGGCCTTCCCGGACCTCGTCGACGTCGAGTGGGCACCGTGACCGCCGGGACCTGGCCGCGGGTGGCCCGCCTCGACGCGCCGCGGGTGCTGGCCCGGATCGCCGAGATCACCGGGGTGCGGCTCGTCCTGGAGGGCCCGTGCCCGGGTGGTGAGGTGGGTGCGGCCTATGTGCGCTGGCCGGACGGCCGGCGGTCGGTGCTGACGGCGGGCCGCACCCGGTCCGGGGTGTTCGTGGACCGGGCCCGGTCGGCCGGGGTCCCGACGGCCCGCCACGAGCTGACCGCGCACGTGGACGGCGTGCGGGTGATCGTGCAGGAACGGCTGCCCGGTGTGCCGCCGCAGCCCGTCACGGCCGGTGTCGTCCGGCAGATGCTGGCCGTGAACGACAAACTCGCGTCGGCACTGGACACGGGTTTGGGCCCGGAGACCCCGCCGCGGCCCGTCCCGCTCCACCTGACCGGCGACGGCCCCGGGTTCTGCCTGCACGCGCCGCTCGCCGAGCACAGCGACCGCACCCGCCGGCTGCTGGCGCGCATCCACGAGACCGGCGCCTCCGCGGGCCACCAGATGATCGGCGACGACCTGGTCCACATGGACTTCCACCCCGGCAACGTCCTGGTCGCCGGCGGCCGCCTCACCGGCGTGATCGACTGGGACGGCGCGGTCCGCGGCGACCGGTTCTTCGACCTGGTCACGTTGCGCTTCACGCTGGCCGGGACGGCGCCCGACCTGGTGCCGCTGGTCGACGAACGCCTGGACCTGCTCGAGCCCCGCCGCCGCGCCGCGTACTGGGCGCACATGTCGTTGCGCATGGTCGACTGGGCGATCCGCCACCACGACGCCGGGGCCGTGCAGCGGTGGCTGTCGGTCGCGGAGTCCGGCCCGTGATCACGGTGGTCGGCGCCGGGGTGGTCGGCGCGTCGGTGGCCTACCACCTGGCCCTGGCCGGCGCGGCGGTGACGCTGGTCGACCGGCAGCCGCAGGCCGGGCGCGGGGTGACGGGCGGCTCGTTCGGCTGGATCGGCGACGAGCCCGGCGACGCGTGGCCGGGTGGCGCTGCCGATCTGCGCCCGCTCGTTCGGGATGACTACCGGCGGCTGGAGGCCACGGTCCCCGGGTTCGCGGTGCGGTGGTGCGGGTCGCTGCGCTGGCCCGGCTCGGCGCTCACCCCGGCGCACATCACCCCGGCGCAGATCACCCGGCTCGAGCAGCACCTGGTGGCCGTGCCCGCGTCGGCCGACTTCACGCCCGGTGACGGCGCGGTGGATCCGGTGGGCCTGACGGCCGCGCTGGTGTCGGCGGCGGAGTCGCTGGGCGCGCGGGTGTCGCTGAGGTCCACGTTCGCCCCGCCGGCGGGCAGCGTGGTGCTGGCGGCCGGCACCGGGGTGACCGCGTTGAGTGCCCGGCTGGGCGCGCCGGTCGTCGTTCCGGCTTCGCCGGCTTTGCTGGTACGGGTGGCCGGCCCGCCCGGCGCGATCCGGACCATAGCGGTGGGCCCGGACTTCGAAGCCCGCGAACTCGCGGACGGTTCCGTGCTGATGGCGGTGACGTTGGACGCCACCGCCGAACCTTCCCTCTCCCGCGCCGCGCCGCGCCACCATCCCGGCCCTCGTGAGCCGTGGTTTCTCGCCGAACTCGCGGTGCGGCGCCTGCGCACCACCTTCGAGGGAGATTTCCGGCTTGTCGGATGGCAGGTCAGTGAGCGTCCCATGCCGGCCGGCGGACCGGTGATCGGTCCCCTGACGCCGGACGTGTACGTGGCCGTCATGCACTCCGGCGTGACCCTGGCGCCGACCGTGGGCCGCCTGGTCGCGGAGGAACTGGTCAGCGGCCGGCCGGCGCCGGAACTCGCGCGCTGCCGCCCGCCGCAGCCGTAGCTGCCGGGCCGACCCCGGATACGCGAGATACCGGGTCAGGCCGCTGTTACGCGCGGCCGCCGGTCAGCCGGGGCACCGGCCAGGTGGGATCCGGGCGGAAGCCGGTGTGGGTGCCGTCGAATGGGAAGTCTGCGGCCTCGATGGCCCTGATGAGTTGCTCGCCGGTGGACCGGATCGTCCGGGCCGTGGCCTTGTCGAAGTAGAGCGGGTGGCCGATGCGGCGATCGAATTCGTCGGCGTCCTTCCACTCCCACCGGCGTTGCGGCGTGACGACGATGTCCAGAACGTGGTCCGTGGTCCGCACCTCGTCGTGGTGGCGGGTGTAGGGCTCCTCCAGATTGAGGTACCAGCCGGCGAAGACGCCCCTGCGCCCAGGTGCACCACTGCCCGCGCAGGTACCGGCGGGTGACGACCTGCCCGGGTTCGAACCGCACCGCGGCAGCGTAGCCGAACTCGCGGTCAGTCCCGGACGCGATGCCATCCCGGGGCGAGCGTGGCCAGGCGTTCCACCGAGATGCAGGAGGTCAGGCAGCGTTCCTTGGCGTTGCCGAGCAGTTGGGCGGTCCAGTCGGTGAAGCCGCCGTCGCCCAGTTCGGTGTCGGCGCCGGTCAGGCGCAGTGCCAGGTCGCGGTAGTAGCCGCGGCCCCGGTCGCGGTCCGGCTCCTCGACGGCGCCGGTCGTGGCGGCGCGCAGCGCGGGGCGGTCGAAGAGGGTGAACCGGACCCGGCCGCCGGGCACGCCGGTGAGGACGCGCTGCCAGTAGTCGAGGTGGTGGCGCAGCAGCTTGGTCTCGGTGTCGGCGCCGCCGGTGGCGCGGGCGCTGGACACCAGGGAGAACAGCCGGAAGTGCGCGCCCATCCCCGGGCCGAACCGCTGGGCCCGCAGCAGCCGGTGCGCGGCCGCCAGGTGGACCTCGCCGGTGGCGGGCTGGCGGGAGCGGCGGTCGGCGGCCTCGACGGCCAGCGCGTTGGTGCTGTCGCTGACGACCTCGGCGGTGCGCATCGTGGTGACGATCCGGTTCTGGCTGCCGGGGGCGACGGCGGCGCAGGTGCCGAGCGGGGTGACCGGGGAGAGTTCGACGCCGTCGAACGTGGCGGGCAGCAGGTGCCACAGCCGGGACTCGACGGCGGCCAGCACGCGGGGGTCGGCGGCGGACGGGCGCACGAGGCGGTCGGCACGCCAGCGCCGGAGCAGCTCCGGTGGGCGTACCCTCTCTGCCCGGTCCCGAGCCACCGCAAGCAGTAACGTTTGCAGCTGCGTGCCCGGCAGCCCGGCCATGGCGGCACGGGTGCCCTCGGGCATCCGCGCCCACACGTGGTGCTCGGCGTCGCCTGTCACGATCGTCACCCTGCCCGGACGGGCCGCCGCGGTCCACCGAATTCGTTACCACGCCCCGGGCTGGTGCGGCCGTGCGATCATGTCCGACTGATGGAGAACAAGTCGCTGCCGGTGCCGCTGATGTGGCGGCTCATGCTGGCGCTGTCCCGGCTCGTCGTGTTCCCGCTGTGCCGCCTGCGGGTGTCCGGGCAGATACCCGGGCAGCTGCGCGGCCGTGCCGTGATCCTGGCCGCAAATCACGTCAGCCCGTTCGACCCGATCGTGATGACCGCGGCCTGCCACAAGGCCGGTGTCGCCCCGCGGTTCCTGGCCACCGGCGGCATCTTCGACGCCCCGATCGCCGGCGCCGCGATGCGCGCGGCCGGTCACATCCGGGTCGACCGCAACACCACCCATGTGGCCGACGCCCTGCCCGCCGCCGCCGAGGCACTGCGCGACGGGGCGATGGTTTTGATCTACCCGGAGGGCCGCATCGGCCTGGACCCGTGGATGTGGCCGGAGCGCGGCAAGACCGGCGTGGCCCGGCTCGCCGCGATGTCCGGCGCGCCCGTCCTGCCGGTGGCGCAGTGGGGTGCGCACGCCGTCTTCCCGTACGACACCCCCAAGAACCTGCTGCGCTCCACCCTGCGCGCGATGCGCCGGCGCCCGGTCGTGCAGGTCCGCTTCGGCGACGCCCCGGTCGGCCTGCCGGCGGCGACCGGAAACACCGGCGCCCAGGCCATGAAGGCCACCCGCCTCATCATGGACGGCATCGACGAGACCCTGATCCACCTGCGTGCCGGCGAGATGGAAACCCCGCACGTCGTCGACACCACCCGCACGCCGGACTACTCCCGCGTGCGCCCGCGACCCGACCGGGCCACCCATCCCTGACCGCCGGGTTTATACTCGACCTCAGAGCTTATTTGAGGGGAACGCGTGGACCTGACAACCGTGGCAGCCCTGCTGCTCGACATGGACGGCACCCTCGTCGACTCCGACGCCGCCGTCGAACGCGCCTGGCACACCTGGGCGGCCGAACACGGCGTCGACCCGGCCGCCGCCCTCGCGATCGCCCACGGCGCCCCCGCCGCCGACACCGTGCGCCGCCTGCTGCCCGGCCTCGACGAACCCGCCGGCACCACCGCCGCCCTGCGCCAGCTCGAGCTGCAGTACGACGACCTCGCCGACGTGACCGCCACCCCCGGCGCCACCGACCTGATCGCCGCCCTCACCCGCCTCGGCCTGCCCTGGGCCGTCGTCACCAGCGCCGACACCCGCCTCGCCAAGGCCCGCTTAGCCGCCGCCGGCATCGACCCGCCGGTGCTGGTCACCACCGACGACATCACCGCCGGCAAACCCAGCCCCGAGGGCTACCTGCGCGCCGCCGAACTCCTCGGCACCCCACCCGCCCGCTGCCTGGTCGTCGAGGACGCCGAGGTCGGCATCCGCGCCGGCCACGCCGCCGGGGCCGCCACCGCCGGCCTCAAGGGCGTGGCCGCCGACCTCCCCATCGGCGACCTCGGCCAGCTGGCCACCCTGCTGCTGGCCGCCCGCGCCTGACCCCAGACCCGGCTGGCCCGATTCACCCGGCCCGGCCCGCTCCGGCCGGCCCGGCCGGAGCGGCCTCAGTGCGCGTCGCCCAACTCCGCCAACCGCGCCTCCACCTCCGCGAGCTCGGCCCGCAACCGCTGTGCCTGCTGCTCCGCCTCGGCCCGCTCGGCCGCCAGGATGTGCTCCACCGCCTCCTGCACGCCCGGCATGTCCACCAGCGACACCATCCGCAGCGCCTCCGCCGGGCGGATCACATAGGGTTTCGCCAGCACCTTGGCACCCTGGTTGGCGGCGATCGTCCACTCGCCCTCGCCGTAGGCCAGCGTCACCGTCAACGACGGCGCCGGCTTCGATTTCGCCGACCGGGACGCCGCCTTACGCGGCGCGGAAGCCGTCACGTCGTCTCCACCCTTCCGTGGCGCGGGCGCGCTCACCACACCATCCTCCCTGCCCGCCGCCTCCCTGCCCGCCGCCGGTGCCGGTGGCGGCGCCACGCTGGCCTTCTTGACCGGCACCGGCTTGTCGATCACGAACTCCGGCATTGGTGGCGCCGGTGGCTCCGGTTTCGGCTCGGCCGCCGGAACCGCCTTACGGGCCGCCACCCCGCGCGGCGCCACCCGCAGATCAGTGGGGGAGAAGGGCAACTCGTCGCGCCCGAACCGCACCACCACCCACTCGTCGGACACCGCCGGATCGTCCAGCGACACCACCTGGCCGATCTGCCCTGAGATCTGCCCCGCCGCCTCGGTGAACTGCACCCGCGGCTTACGTCCGGCAGCCAACCCGTCCCGGATTGCCGCCAGCTCGTCCGTGCTCAAACCACGGGCCACCATCACACCCTCCATCAAGATTCGAACGCCTGTATCAATCTTTCTACCAGGGGGCACCGACAACTTCGCCGACCACCACCCCGGCGAGTCCGGTCACCACGCCTGTGCTCACTGCGGTGGGCGCCCCGTCACGCAATATTCCCGGCCGGCCGGATCCTGCAACGTCGTCCACTCACCGGGCACCCGCCGCACCACCACAGCACCCAGCGCCACCTGCCGGTCCACCTCGAGGTCCACATCGTCACAGGCAAAATCCAGGTGTACGCCCGCCACGCCCGGCCCGGTCCGCTGCAGCAGGAACCGCACCGGCAACCCGGCCACCCGCTCCAGCACCTCGAACTCCGGCAGATCCGACGGGCGCCGCACGAACCCGGTCAACTCCGTCCAGAAAGCCGCCTCCCGCTCGAACCGGTCCACCGGCACGTCCAGGCACAGCTGGTCCACCCCACTCGACTGACCGCCCGGCCACCGCACCGGACCCGGCACCGCGTGCTCCCCATGCCACGTGACCAGGCAGAACACGACACCGGCAGGGGAGCGGAGCACCACGAGACCGTCCTGGTCGCGTACCACCTCAGCACCGAGACCCACCGCCGTGCCGGCGGCGGCAGACACCCCGGCCACATGGAGATCAAAGTGGGCACGCGGCGGGCCAGATCCGATCAGCTGTACGCGGAGATAAGCGTCCCCCGTGCCCGGCACCAGCGTCGCGAACGTGCCACCGTCGCGCCGCGCGGACAGCGTCGTCCCCGTCGCCGCCAGCCAGAACGGCTCCGCGGCCGCCGAGGGGGAGTCGAGGAACCCAGTGATCCAGCGTACAAACATGACCCCGACCGTAGGCGACCCACCGAAAAATGTCGGAGCCCCCGACTAACCTCCCCGCCATGCCCACCTCACCGCCCCACGCCGCGCTCCGCATACGGCACCTGAGTGCACGCGACACCTTGCTTCGGCATGGCCGCTCAACCCACCGGACCAGGGGAGAGGCCGAGGTAGAACACGTCCTTGTCAGAGCCACCGCGCCCCGGAGGGACGGGAAGCGCACACCGGCGTTCGCGAGACCAAGATGGGACACGACATGGGCCACGGCACCCGCGCAGAGTTGCTCGGCCATCTAGCTGAGGCGGTCGGGGCCGTCACCGCCACACATCCGACGCGGGTTGCCATCGACGGGCCGCCCGCCGCCGGCAAGACCACCCTCGCCGACGAACTCGCCGTCACCCTGCGCGCACAGGGCCGCGACGTCATCCGGGCGACGATCGACCACTTCCTCTTCCCCCGCGCACAGCGCTATCCGCGCGGCGAATACTCGGCCGAAGGCTGTTACTTCGACACCCACGACTACGACTCGCTGAACCGGATCCTGCTCGATCCGCTCGGCCCGAACGGAGATCGAAGCTTCCAGCACGCGGCCTACGACCACACCACGGACACAGCGATGTCCCCGCCGGTCGGCACCGCCCGCGCCGACGCCGTCCTGCTCTTCGACGGCGTCTTCCTCATGCGGCCGGAACTGGTTGAACGGTGGGACCTCCGTGTCTTCGTATCGGTTGCGCTCGAGAGGACCGTGGATCGTGCCGTGATCCGGGCACGCCAGGTGTCATCTCAGGCCGACGTCGAACGACGGTGGCGCGAGCGTTACATCCCCGCCCAGCAGTTGTACTTCGCGACCGTCCGCCCTGCCGATCACGCCGACATCATCGTGCACAACGACGAACCAGAGCGGCCGGCCTGGGACGACCGCTGTGCTGGCCGTTGCCATGGGTGAACATCTGGTTCCGCTGAGCGCCGAGAGATCGACGCTGCTGCGCCCGCTTCATCGATCAGATCCCGGGTCGATAATTTACATTATGTCAACTAGAAGCGCCGGGAGGAGGTGGTGCTTGCGGAGGAAGCGATGAGCCGGCGTTTAGCGGTCGCTGGGAACGCCACTCCCGCCAGAACGCTGCGGTCGCGTTTCGGACCGTGCTGCTAGCCACGCGGGTCGGGTGCGAACCGTGTGACGGCGCCTTGGGTCTTGCCGCGGACCGGCCCCGACGGGCGTCGGGAGCACGGCGACCGGGTGTCGTCGTGCTGGGCGCGCGCTGGGCGGCCGAGCTGTTAGTGCCGAGCTGTTAGTGCCGAGCTGTTAGTAAGGAACCCGCGCCGCCGCGGTGGTTCTGCGCCTGGTGGGTGCCGCGCCACGCTGGAGTGGTCCCGGCCGCTTGGTGATCTCTACGGCGGGGCGCTCGGCTCTGGGCTAGCTTCCGCGCACGGTCTGTCGGCAGCTGCTCTTGCTTCTCGTCGGTGAACTGGGAACGGACACCAGCTGCTATAAATGCCTAGATGCTGCATAATATACCTTATGCATGACGAACGAGACATTACGGCTGAGGGGCTTGTCGAGGAGTTTTTGGCTGCTCGGGCTACGCGTAAGCCTTCGGTGCATACGTTGCAGGCCTATCGGCGGGATCTTCGGGCTGTGCTGGGACTCGTCGACGGTGAAAGGGTTACTCTCGGTGACCTCTCCCCTCGTTTGCTGCGGTCGGCGTTTGCCCGGTTTGCGGCGGAGCGGTCGCCGGCTTCGGTGGCTCGGGCCTGGTCGTCGTGGAATGCGTTCTTCACGTTTCTGGTGACTGAGCAGGTGGTTGCGGGTAATCCGATGTCGGCGGTGGACAAACCCCGGCTGCCCGCGCACTCCCCCAAGCCGCTGCGTGGTGAGGACACGCCGGAGCAGCTTCTCGAGAGGGTCAGCCAGGTCGACGACCGGCAGCGGGATCCGTGGCCGGAGCGGGACGTCGCCGTGCTGGCGCTGGCGTTGTGTGCGGGGCTTCGGCTGTCCGAACTGCTTGCTCTGCGTATCGGGTCGGTCCTGGGGCGGCCGGGTGAGCGGCGGGTCGAGGTGGCGGGTAAGGGCGGGCGGCCGCGGACGGTGCCGATCGAGCCGGAGCTGGACCGGGTGGTGGAGCGGTACCTGGATTCGCGGCGGGTCCGGTTCGGGCGGGCCGAGGCGGCCTCTCTCCTGCTGGTGGACCGGCGCGGGCAGCCGCTGCGGCGCGGTGGGCTGCAGTATCTGGTGGAGTCCTGTTACCGGCGCGCGGGGATTGTGGACCGGGTTCCGCGGGGTGCGCAGCTGCACGCGTTGCGGCACACGTTCGCTACGCGGCTGGCCGAGGACGGGGCCAACGCTTCCGAGATCATGCGGTTGCTGGGGCACGCGTCGCTGACCACGTCGCAGGGTTACATCGAGGTGACGGCCGAGCAGCAGCGGGCGGCCGTGCGGGCCAATCGCACCAACCGGGCGCTGCGCGACCTTTGAGGTACGGGCGATCTTTGAGGTTTGGCTGGGTTGGCTCGATCCGTTACTCTCCTGCGCTGTGCGGGCAAACCGCCCGGTGTTCGCAGGGGGTCAGCCGGCGTGGCCGCAGATGAGATTTCGCAGGTGGAGCCCGCTCGCAGTACGCGTCGTGAGCGGACCGGGTGGTATTTCTACGATTGGGCCAACTCCGCCTTTTCCACCACGGTTCTGACCGTTTTTCTCGGGCCGTTCCTGACCACTGTCACCGAGGTGGCGGCGGGTTGTGAGCTCGGGGCGGACGAGTGCAACGGGCGGGTTTATCCGCTGGGGATCGAAGTCGCGGCGGGGTCCTATTACCCGTACGTGGTCTCGTTGTCGGTTTTCCTCACGGTTTTTGTGCTGCCGGTGATGGGGGCCATTGCGGACCGGACGCCGCGGAAGAAGGTGTTGCTGGCGTGCACGGCTTTCCTGGCGTCGGCGGCGACGATGGGGTTCGTGTTCGTCACCGGGGACCGGTATCTGCTGGGTGGGGCGCTGTTCCTGGTCGCGAACATTTCGGGTGGCGCGTCGATTGTGGTTTACAACTCGTTCCTTCCGCAGCTGGCGGGGCCGGACGAGCGGGACAAGGTGTCGAGCCGCGGGTGGGCGCTGGGGTATCTGGGTGGCGGGTTGCTGCTGGCGTTCAACCTGGTGGCGGTGACGATTCTGTCGATCGATGACGATCCGCAGCGGACGATGGATCTGGCGCGGTGGTGCATCGTGAGCGCGGGTGTGTGGTGGGCGCTGTTCACGCTCATTCCGTTGAGGTTCCTGCGGGAGCATCCGGGGGCGGCGTCGACCGAGCGGCGGGGAAATGTGCTGACGGACGGTTTCCGGCAGCTGGGGCACACGATCAGGGGCATTCGGGCGTACCCTCTGACCTTGTTTTTTCTTCTTGCCTATCTGATCTACAACGACGGTATCCAGACCGTGATCGCGCTGGCGAGTCAGTACGGGACCGAGGAGTTGAAGCTCGGGCAGTCGACGCTGATCATCACGATTCTGCTGGTGCAGTTCCTGGCTTTCGGCGGGGCGTTGCTGCTGGGGGCGATGGCGGCGCGGATCGGTGCGCGGAAGACGGTGTTGTTCAGCCTGGCGTTGTGGCTGGGTGTGGTGGTCACGGCGTATTGGCTGCCGGAGGGTGAGCCGTTGCCGTTCATGCTGCTGGGTGCGGCGATCGGTCTGGTGCTGGGCGGCAGTCAGGCGTTGAGCCGGAGCCTGTTCTCGCAGCTGATCCCGGCGGGCAAGGAGGGCGAGTACTACGGCTTCTACGAGATCAGCGACAAGGGTACGAGCTGGCTGGGTCCGCTGGCGTTCGGGCTGGTGTTCCAGCTGACCAACAGTTACCGGGTGGGCATCGTGTCGCTGGTGTTCTTCTTCCTGGTGGGTGGCATCCTGCTGGCGCTGGTGCCGATCCGCCGGGCGATCGTGGCGGCCGGGAACACACCTCCGCGGGTGGTCTGATCGTTGTCCGCTGCGATGGACATCCGGATCGACCACGGGTCGCCGACGCCGCCCTATGAGCAGGTGCGGCTGAGGATCGCCGAGCTGGCGGCGGCGGGGCTGCTGCCGGCGGGGACGAAGCTGCCGCCGGTGCGGGTGTTGGCGGCGGATCTGGGTCTGGCGGTGAACACGGTGGCGCGGGCCTACAAGGAGCTGGAGGCGGCCGGCCTGGTGGAGACGCGGGGGCGGCTGGGCACGGTGGTCACGTCGCGGGCGGCGGGGACGTCGTCGCAGGCCCAGCGGGCGGCCGCGGCCTATGCGGAGCAGACCCGGGCGCTGGGGGTGGCTCCGGAGACGGCGCTGGCGCTGGTGCGGGCGGCGCTGGGTCTATAGGAGTTTCGAATTCCGTTGCTCCGGCCCGCGAGAATGGTTCTGTGACGACGGCGTACACCGATCTGCGGGCGCGAGCCGCGGCGGATGACTTGGTGCTGGGTTTGGTGTTGTTCGGGTCGGTGGCTCGCGGGATGGGGACCGGGCACTCGGATGTGGACGTGTTCGTGGTGGTCGGTGCGGACCGGGGCGGGTGGGTGACGTCGCGGAGCGCGGAGCTGGAGTGGAGGCGCAGTTTCCCCTGGTCGACGAGCGTGACGAGGGCGGCCAGGTGAGCGGGGTCGTTGCGGGTCACGAAGTGGATGCCGGTGGGGACGGGCACGGTGGCGGATACCAGCGTTCCGCCGGGGCGCAGGACCGAGGCGTCGACCGGTGCCGGGGCGCAGTGCAGCAGGACGTCGACCGGCTGGTCGAGTTCGCGGCCGTTCCCGACGACCTGTGCCGCGCCCAGTTCGCGGGCGGCGTCGCGGCTGCGGGGGCTGGCGGCGGCGATGACGTGGGCGCCGGCGTTGCGGGCGAGTTGGAGGGCGAGGCGGCCGACCGCGCCGATGCCGGTGATCAGGACGCGCTGGCCGGGTGCGACGGCGGCGTGTTCGTGGACGGCCTGCCAGGCGGTGAGCCCGGCGATCGGCAGGGCTGCGGCGTGCGCGAGCGGGATGGCCGACGGTGCCGGGACAAGAGCATTTTCAAGGGCGATGGCGTACGTGGCGGCGGCTCCCCCGTCGAGCAGGCCGATCACCGGCCGGCCGTCGACGGTGCCGGCGACGTCGTTGCCGAGGGTGTGCGGCAGGTCGACGTCGAACAGGTGGCGCAGCAGGCCGCGCCGCAGGCCCAGTTCGGACGGGTTGAACGACGTGGCTTCCACGTGCACCAGCACCTCGCCGGCGCCGGGCGTGGGGGTGGGGACGTCGTCGTAGGAGAGCACCGAGACGTCTCCGTAGCCGTGCATGCGCATCGCCTTCATGGGTTCGACCGTACGGCTCCGCGCCGAGACGATGAATGCGTGAGAACCGCGTTCGTATACGCTGTCGTCTCATGGATGTGCTCAGCGATGTGCTGACCGTGCTGCGGACCGGGCGGCCGCGGTCGGCGCTGCTGACCTGGCACGCGCCGTGGGCGCAGGAGTTCGCCGCGGTGCCGGGGGCGGCCGGCTTCCACGTGGTGCTGCGCGGCCGGTGCTGGCTGACCCGGCCCGGCGAGGCGCCGCTCGCGCTGCAGGCCGGTGACGTGGTGTTCCGCCCGCACGGGCCGGCGCACACGCTCAGCGACGATCCGTCGACGCGCCCGGTGACGGCTGCCTGCCATCCGGCACCGGACGGGCCGCTGTTCGCCGTCGACGAGATCGGCACGCCGGCGGGGACGGGTGTGACGGTGACGCTGTGCGGGGCGTACGAGCTTGATCCGGTTCTGGTGCATCCGCTGCTGCTGGACCTGCCGGATCTGATCCACGTGCGTGCCGCTCACCTGCCGGCCGCCGACCTGCTCGCGGCGGAGCTCGAGCGGCCGCGGCTGGGCACGGACGCGCTGGTTCCGGCGCTGCTCGAGACGCTGCTGCTGTACCTGCTGCGGGCCGCCCTTGACGGTCACCCGGGGGCCACGGGCTGGCCGGGCGCGCTGCGGGACCGGCCGACCGCGGCCGCGCTGGCCGCCATGCACCGGGACCCGGCCCGGCCGTGGACGGTGGCCGCGCTGGCCGCCGAGGCGCGGATGTCGCGGGCCACGTTCGCCCGCCGGTTCACCGCCCTGGTGGGTCAGCCGCCGCTGACGTATCTGACCTGGTGGCGGCTCACCACGGCGGCGCGGCTGCTGCGCCGCGACGACGCACCGCTCGCGGTGGTCGCGAAGGCGGCCGGGTACACGTCGGAGTTCGCCTTCGCGGCCGCCTTCAAACGCCAGCACGGCATCGCACCGGGCCGATACCGCCTCAGCGCGTAACCCTCAGCCGGACACACAGCGGGCCCCGGGGGGGAGCAACCCGGGGCCCGCTGACGCGGTGGATGTCAGGAGGTCTGATCGTCGACCGTGGCGCCGCCCGCGCTCTTCTGGATCGAGGCGATCGTGCTCATCGCCGACGCCTTCTGCTGGTAGGACTCGCTGGTGGCCACGACCTGCCCGTTGCTGGCCACGAGGTTGAACCGGAACTGACCGTTGCTGGTCTCCTTGACCACAAATTTCATTGCCGCACCTCCGCTCCGCTTCTACCCGCGGGCGGCGAAAACCATGCCTCACCCCCGGGGGATTCCGTGGTGGCGATCCGCAGGCGCGCCCGCTCCCCCAGGCCGGCGGGCAGGTCGCCGGGCGCGAACCAGGCCACCTCCAGGGACTCCTCGCCGTCCGGGCGTGCCTCGCCGCCCACGGCCCGGCACCGGAACCACACCACCAGGTACTCGCAGTGGTCGCCGTTCGGGTAGACGCTGACGTGCTTGCCGACCCCGGCGAGCCGTTCCACCTCGGCGACCACGCCGGTCTCCTCGTAGATCTCCCGCACGATCGCGTCGGCCGGCTGCTCCCCCGGCTCGATCATCCCGGCCGGCAGCGCCCACCGGCCGTCGTCGCCGCGGCGCAGCAGCAGGATCCGGCCGGCGCCGTCGCGGACGACGGCGCCGGCGCCGGGCAACAGCAGCAGGTCACGGCCGATGTGGGCACGCAAGGTGGACACGTACGGGGAAACAGCCATGCGCCCAATCTAGGGTCCGGCCAGCTCAGGGAACTCAGCACCGCGCACCCGGGCGTGCAGGTGCATGTCGTGCCGGCCGTCGGCGTGCACGGCGACGCTGCGTTTGGTGCCCTCCAGCACGAACCCGGCCTTCACCGCGACCCGGCAGGAGGGCTGGTTGCGGGTGGAGTGGTCGAGGTGCAGGCGGTGGAAACGGCCCTCCGCCAGAGCCCAGGCACTCACCGCGGTCAGCGCCCGCGGTGCGACACCGGCGCCGCGGGCGGCCGGCAGCACCCAGTACGCGCAGCCGGCGACCCCGTCGTCCAGGTTGACGCCGCCGATCGCGACCCGGCCCAGCACGGTGCCGTCGCGGGTCACCGCCCAGCTGGCGTAGGACTCCTGCGCCCACTTCTCCCGGTACCCGGCGAACCAGTCGCGGACCTCGGCCTCGTCGGCGGGCTGCCGGGTGTGCCACTGCCGGATCGCGGGGTCCCGGTAGGCGGCCAGGAAGACCGGGGCGTCGGCCGGCTCCCAGGCACGCAGGAACAGGCCGTCGGGGGTGGACAGCACGGGCTGCGGGGTGGCGGACAGGGTGCCGGCGGGGATGGCCGGCGGCGTGGTGAGGGGCACGACGACCACTATGCCCGGGCCCGGTGGACGACGGCGCCGCGGTCCAGCACGATGCCGCCCGACCCGTGCATGCGGGTGAGTTCGGCCAGGGCGCGGCGGCGGAACGCGGCCGCGTCGTCCGGGGACAGGGCGTCGACGCGGGCCGCGAACCCGTGCGACAGGTGGAAGTCCCACGCGGTGCCCGGGTCGGCGACCGGCAGCGACACCGCGATGCCGGTGGCGCGTACGTCGGTGAAACCGGCCGCGGTGAGGGCGGCGGCCACGTCCGGGAAGTGCGGGCGCGGGCCGGAGAACTCGGCGGCGATCCGGTGGAACCGGTCCCAGCGGCCGCCGTCGTCGGCCGGTCCCGGCACGGTCACCGAGCAGGGACACCATGCGCGGTGCGGCGTCGACGGCGGTGACCACGCAACCGCGGGCCGCGGCGGCCAGGGCGATCGCGCCGCGGCCGCAGCCGGCGTCCAGCAGGCGGGTGCCCGGCGCCGGGTCGACCACGTCGAGCAGCCGGGCGGCGAACGCGGCGAAGAACGGGAGCACCTGGTCGTAGCGGTCGGCGAGCCGGTCGAACAGCGCGGTGGTGGAGTCGGCCATGACGGTGAGGCTCGTCGATGCGGGCAGGCGGCGGCAACCGGGTTTCAGGCGGGCAGATCCACCAGGGTCCGCGCCCAGGTGCGGAAACTCGACTCCGGGGCGCGGTCGCAGTAGCGGCGGAACTGGTCCTGTACCTCGGCTCGGCGGATGCCGCCGGTGACGGCCGGCGCGGCGTACCACGGAAGGTCTTGACTTTGGGGCCAGCCCTCGACCAGGCGAGCGCCGCCGTCGGCCGGGGACTCCAGGCCGAAATACACGTCGGTGACCTGGAACGCCATCGCGGCGCCCAGGCACATCAGGCAGGGCTCCAGGTTGACCGCCAGCCGGACCGGGTGCGGCCGTCCCCGCCAGCCCAGCAGCTCGTCGGCCTCGGTCATGGCGAGCAGGTCGGCGTGCACGAGGCGCCGGCCCCGGCCGCGGTCGCGGGTGAACGCCCGCCCGATGAGCACGCCGCCCATCTCGACGACCGCGCCGATCGGCAGCTCGCCCTGCGCCATGCCGTCCTCGGCCACGGCGATCGCCGCCTGCACAAGCTCGTCGGGTGTCATTCGCGGCAGCCTACGGCCGGTTGTCCCGCGGTGGCAGGATCCACTCGTGATTGTCTGGATCAACGGCGCGTTCGGTGCCGGCAAGACCACGACCGCGGCCCTGCTGGCGGCACGCATCCCCGAGGCCAAGATTTTCGATCCGGAGTACGTGGGGTACCTGCTGACCACGTTCGTGCCGGCGCCCACGGGTGACTTCCAGGACCTGCCGCTGTGGCGGCACCTGGTGGTCGAGACGATGAGCGGGCTGGCGCAGCACTACCCGCACCCGTGGATCGCGCCGATGAGCCTGATCGACGCCGGCCACCGGGCGGAGATCCTCGACGGCATCCGCAAGTCCGGCGCCGAGGTGCGCGAGTTCGTGCTGGCGGTGCCCGAGCCGCAGTTGCGCGCCCGCATCGCCGCCGACCAGATCGAGGCGAAGGCCGCCGGGTGGCGGCAGGACCACGTCGCCCAGGCCCTGACCACGTTCGCCGACCTGACCGACGCCGACTTCGTCGACGGCACGGTGCCGGCCGAGCAGGTCGCCGCGACGATCCTGGCGCGCCGGTGACCCGCCCGCCGGTGACCCGGCTGCTCTTTGTTCGCCACGGCGAGTCCCACCACTCCCTGGACGGTGTGATCGGCGGTCCGGAAGGGTGCCGGGGTCTCACCGACCGCGGCCGGGCACAGGCCGGTGCCGTCGGGCTCAGCCTGGCCGGCCGGCTCGGCGGCACGGCGGCCGCGGTCTATTCGTCCGTGCTGCCCAGGGCGGTGGAGACCGCCGACGCGATCGGCGCAGCCCTCGGCACGGCTCCGGTGCAGCACTGCGGCCTGTGCACCTGGCATCTGCCGCCGCACGCCGACGGGATGCGGACGGCCGAGTTCCAGGACTCCCACGCGGCCGGCGGTGGCGGGGTGTTCCGGCCCTTCGAACACGGCAACGAGACCTGGGCGGAGCTGGTGGCCCGCACCGGCAGCGCCATCACCGAGATAGCGCAGCGCCACGCCGGCGGCACGGCCGTGCTGGTCGGGCACAGCGAGACGGTGGAGAGCTCGTTCCATGTGCTGGGTGGGCAGCCGCTGTACCGCGCCTTCGACCTGAAGGTGGCCCCGGCGTCGGTGACGGAGTGGTCGACGGACGGGGACCCGTCGGCGTGGCCGCCGGCGCGGTGGACGCTGCATTGCTGCGGCGGGGCTGAGGGGGCCGGGTGACTTCACCTCCGGCGGGCCGGCCCTGGGAGGTGGTGTTCCTGGCGCGGCACGGGCAGACCGAGTGGAATGTGGTCCGGCGCCGGCAGGGGCACCTCGACTCGCCGCTGACCGCCGCAGGGATCGCGCAGGCCCGCCGGCACGGGACGGCGCTGCGCGGATGCGGGGTCGACGGCATCTTCGCCAGCCCGATGGGACGGGCCCTGACGACCGCGCGGATCATCGGCGCCGCGATCAGCCGCGACGTCGCCGGGGTGGACGTCGAGGTGGTCGACGACCTCGCTGAAATCGACCACGGTGAGTTCAGCGGCCTCGTCGACGAGCAGATCGACGCCCGCTACCCGGGTGCGCGGCAGCGGCGGGCCGCCGACAAATACCGGTGGCGGTTCCCGGGCGGGGAGAGTTACGCCGACGCCGATGTGCGGGCGGCGCGGGTCCTGCAGCAGCTGAGCCGGCGACCCGCGCGGCGGCCGCTCATCGTCGCGCACGAGATGATCGGCCGGATGCTGCAGCGGCATCTGCTCGGCCTCGACCCGCACCTCGCCGTCTGCCAGACACATCCGCACGACGTCGTCTACCGGATCGACCCGGCCGGCCGGCAGCGCGAACCCCTCGCCTAGGCTCGCGGGCATGGCCGTACCGCCCTACGTGCGCACGCTGCGCGCCCACATCGGGCATGACCTGCTGCTCCTGCCCGGAGTCAGCGCCGTCGTGCGCGACGGCGACGGGCGGATCCTGCTGCTGCGCCGCGGCGACAACGGGCGCTGGTCGCTGCCGGCCGGCATGGTCGACCCGGGTGAGCAACCCGCCGACGCGATCGTGCGGGAGATCTACGAGGAGACCGGCGTGGTCGCCGAGGTGGACCGGGTCGCGGGCGCGGCCACCCACCCGGTCGAGTACCCGAACGGGGACCGGTGCGAATACCTGAACGTGTGGTTCCGGTGCCGGGCCGTCGGCGGAGCACCGCGCGCCGACGGGGACGAGTCGCTGGCCGTCGGCTGGTTCGCGCCGGGTGACCTGCCCGACCTCGACGAGTGGGCCAAGCTGCGGATCGAGACGGCCGGCAGCGACGATCCGCAGGCCTGGTACGCGCCGGCCGGAGAGCCGGCGCCCCGGGCCCTGACCGACCCGGGGGCGCTGTAACAGAACCTGTAGCGGCCAGAACCTGTAGCGGTCAGAAGCCGGGGAAGACCCGGCGCAGATCGTCGAGCGTGACCGGGCCCTGCGCCTCCACCCCGGACGGCGTGAACTGCGGGCCCAACCGGCCCGTCAACAGCCGCAACCACGCCTCGGCCGGCAACCGCAACACCCCGTCCGGCTCCGCCGGCGCGCCGGCCGACAGCGCCACCTCATCGCCCAGCACCAGGCCGTACTGCGCCTGCGGCTCGCGCAACTGCACCGCCAGCGCCGCCTGCCGGCCACCCAGTTCGTGCGGGCGGGCGATCCACGCCAGCATCGGGCCGTAGCCGTCCAGCAGCAGCGGCACCGCGGAATACGCCACCGTCGCACCGGGCTGGGCCACCGCCCGCACATCCCAGTCGTGCAGGGCGAACTCCGACAACCGCAGCCGCGCCGCCTCGGCCACGCTCACCGGCGCCGGCAGGAAACCCAGGTCGATGCGCAGATCCTCGCGGGTCGCGGCGTCCAGAGACTCGTACCTGGACACCAGCTTCTCGTTCGACACCAGGAAACCGTCGCGCTGCTCGGCCGGGGACATCGCGTTCCACCGGTCCCACACGCTTTCGTTGGCGCCCTCCGGCGGCTTCCCGCCGCCGGCCAGCGCCCGGTCCAGCGTCGCCAGCCCGATCTCCGCGCCACTGCCGAGATGGCTCAGCACCTGCGCCACCGGCCACTCCGCGGCGCCGGACGGGCCGGCCAGGCCTTTCTCGTCGAGGCCGGCGGCATACCCGGCAAGGTCGTCGTGCCCGGACCGCAACGCGGCGATCACCCGGTCGGCGGGAAGAGGAGACGTCATGACGGCGAGTCTATGGGTGCGCCGTTCAGCACCAGGATGTGCCACAGGTATTTGATCAGCTGCAGGCGCTCCGGCGTGGTGCCCGGTTCCCGCGCCGCCCGGCCGATCACCTCCGCGTCCAGCACCGGCGTGCCGTACCGGTCGGCGATCTCCAACGCCAGCGGCGGCACGTCGGGGCCGCGCAAACTGGCAGGGAAGCCGGTGGCCGGCAACCGGAAGCCCGGCGACCAGTCCAGGGCGGGCGCCAGAGAACCGAGCAGCTCCTCGTACCTCGTACCGCGAAAGGACGGGTCGGCCACGACGGCCGTGACATCCGCACCCAGGGTGACCCCACCGTGGACCTGCGCCTCGACGTAGTCGTCGAGCGCCCGGCCGGGAGCACGCCGCGGCACCGCCAGCGCCCGCACCCAGTCGCCGGCCGAGGCCGCCGCCACGTTCAACGCCCGCCCGGTCCGCGACACCTCGTCCAGCAGCGCCGCCCACACCGCACCGAACGACACCGCCGTGCCCACCACGGACGGTTCCGTGACGCTGTCGCCGTGACTGAACGTCGCCCGCTGCGACACCTCGGGCCGCAATACCAGATGACAGCTGCCGAACCGCGGCGACGCACCGTCCGGATGCCCGGCCAGGTTCAGGCCGCCGTAGATCGGGCGCCCGGACGGCGACACGTAAGCGCCGCCGAACATCCGCTGCTCCCACACCGTGCGCCGGCCGCCGATCACCCCGTCCAGGCCGCCGTTGGAGATCCCGGTCTCGAACTGCGACCGGTACACCCCCTCGGCCACCAGGCACTCCGCCACCGTGCGGCCGCCCGCGACGAGGCGGTCCGGGTGGAAACTGACCGTGATCACCGCACGGTCGAACAGCCCCGGCGGACCCGCCTCGGGAAACAGGCCCCGCACGTGGGCGACGGCACGCTCGGCGGGCGACGTCATTGCGCCTCGAGCGCGCCCGTCGCCAGCAGCACCATCAGCAGCGAACCCAGCACGATCCGGTACACGATGAAGATCGTGTACGTGTGCCCGGCGATGAACTTCAGCAGCCACGCCACCGCCGCGTACCCGACCACGAAACTCACGATCGTCGCGGTGATCGTGTTCACCCAGCCGACACCCTCCGCGATGTTGCCGGCCTCGGTGGTCACCTGCAGCACCGTCGCACCCAGCAGCGCCGGGATGGACAGGAAGAACGACAACTTCGTCACCGTCACCCGGTCGAAGTCACGCAGCAGGCCCGCCGACATCGTCGCCCCGGACCGGGAAACCCCCGGAATGAGTGACAGGCACTGCACGGTGCCGATGATCAGCGTGTCCTTCCACGTCACGTCGGCCTCGTGCCGGATCTGCGTCGCCGCGCGGTCGGCGAAGAACATCACCCCGGACCACAGGATCAGCGCCCCCGACACGAACCACAGGCTGCGCAGCGTCGTCTCGATCGTGTCCTGGAACGTCAGCCCCACGATGCCGATCGGGATCGACCCCAGGATCACCGCCCAGGAGAACTTCCAGTCCGGGTGCTCCCGGGCCTGCGGGCTGGACAAACCCCGCAGCCAGGCGGTGATGATCCGGAGGATGTCCTTACGCAGGAAGAGCACCGTCGCGATCACCGCGCCCGACTGGATGATCGCCGTGAACGCCGTGATGTCCGGCGACGCGATGTTGTAGCCGAGCAACTTCTCCACGATGGTCAGGTGACCCGTGCTCGAGATCGGCAGGAACTCGGTGAACCCCTCCACCGCACCCAACAGAATCGCTTCGAAAATGTTCAAACCCCGACCCTCCCGCGCCCCGAACCGCGGTTGAGCATAGGGGTGCCGGTCATCCCCCGACGCGCCGGACCCGCGCCGCGGCGATCGTGTAAGCCGGATCACGATCAAGGTTGTGCCGGTCCCGGTCGTACCGCCGCGTCGTCCGCGGGTCGGCGTGACCCATCGCGTCCTGCACGTCCTCCAGCGGCACCCCCTCGGCCCGCGCCGTGGTCGCGAACGCGTGCCGCAGCGAGTGCGGCGACAACCGCTCCGCCGCCGGGATGCCCGCCTCCTTCGCCAGCCGGCGCACCAGCCGGAACACCGCGTGCCGGTCGATCCGGCCACCCGACGCCGTCACGAACAACGGACCGTCATCCGGGCCCCGCGACGCCAGGTAGTCGTCCAGCGCCGCGCCCGCACCCGCGGTCAGCACCCGCCGCCGCGGCCGGCCACCCTTGCCCACGAACCGCACCGTCCGGTGACCGCGCTCCCAGCCCACATCCGCCAGATCCAGGCCCACCACCTCACCGACCCGCAACCCCAGATCGGCCAGCAGGGTGATCACCGCCCGGTTCCGCGGCCCCGCGGCGTCCGCGGCCACCAGCAGCGCGTCGACCTCCTCCGGCGTCAGGCCCACCGTCACCGAATGGTCCCGGGACACGTACGGGCGGTCCGCGCCACCCACCGGGTTCAGGTCCACGGCCCGTAACTTCACCAGGAAGTCGTACCAACTGGACAACCCCGACAACTTCCGGGCCACCGTCGACGCCGCCAGGCTCTGCGACTCCAGACCACGGGCGTACGCGTTCACGTCCAGGAACGACGCCCGCAACGGATCCACCCCGCGCCCGGCGCACCACGCCAGCCACCCCGCCACATCCCGGCGATACGCCGCCCGGGTGTGCTCCGACAACCGCCGGTTCAGCAGCCACGCCTCGGTGACCTGCTCCGCCGCCCCCAACGGCGCCACCGCGCCGCCGCCCTGCCTCGGCACCACCTGCATGCCGCCATCGTCTCAGCTCCCGATCACCGCACCCGCCGCGACATGCCAGCGCCGGTCATGTCCCACCGCCTCCGCGAAATACCGGTCGTGCGTCACCGTCAGCAGCGTCCCCCGGTACCGCCGCAACGCCTCCTCCACCACGTCCAGCGCGTCGAAGTCCAGGAAGTTCGTCGGCTCGTCCAGCACCAGCACCCGCGCCGGCGCATTCACCAGCACGGCCAGCACCAGCCGCCGCAACTCCCCCGCCGACAGGCTCCGGGTGCGCGCCGCCCACTGATCCGGCCCGAACTGATGCCCCGCCAGCAGCCGCTCCGCATCGTCGACATACACCGGCACCCGCTGCCGGAAGAACTCCATCACCGTCGCGTCCGACCGCAGCCCGTCCGACGTCTGCGGCAGCACCGCGACCTCGTCACCGGCCGCCCTGGTCAATGCCCGCAGCAACGTCGTCTTCCCGGCACCGTTACGGCCGGTGATCAGGATCCGGTCACCGCGGCGCACGTCAAGATCAACATCATCGAGCAAAACCCGGTCCCCGTACGCGACCGACAGCCCGCGAACCTTGACCACCACCTCCCCGGACTCCTCCTCGTCCCCCGGGAACGCCAACGTCAACGGCGGACGCGTCCGCGGCTGCGCGATCCACCGCACCGACTCCATCTGCCGGCGCAACCGCCGCTCCCGCACCTTCGCCTTACGCGCCACCAACCGGGCCACCCGGCGCAGATGCGGACCCGCCACCCCCAGACCCGTCGCCAGCTCCACACTCAGCGACTGCTGCTTCGTCCGCTCGATGTCCGCCTCCCACCGGCGGCGATCCTTCTCCTGCGCCTCGAAATCCAGCAGCAAACGCTCCCACCGGCGCTGCTTCTCGGCCCGGTAAGCCGTGTAGCCGCCGCCCGGGAAGTCCTGCGGCTCGTCGTGTATCCCGTCCAGCTCGATCACCCGCGACACCAGCGCGTCCAGGAACGCCCGATCGTGCGACACCACCAGCACGCCACCCGGGAAACCGGCCAGCCACTCCCCCAGCCACGCCGCACCCTCAGCGTCCAGATGGTTCGTCGGCTCGTCCAGCAGCAACACGTCCGGCGCATCCAGCAACGCCCGGGCCAGCAGCAACCGGGCCTGCTCACCGCCGCTCACCGCGGACAACGCCAGATCGTCGGGCACCCCGGCGATGTCCAGGCGCTGCCGGATCTCGAGCAGCCGCGACTCGGCCTGCCAGCCTTCGAGGGCGGTCCACCGTTCCTGCACCAGACCAAATTCATCCAGTACGTCGTCACCGGCGGCCAGCCGCGACTCGAGCTCGCGCAACCGGGCCGTCACCCCGGCCAGCTCACCCAGACCGCCGGTGAGAAAACTGCCGACTGTGCCGTCCGGGTTAGGGCCGTCCGGGTTAGGGCCGTCCGGGTCGGGCATCTGCTGCGGCACATACCCCACCCTGGTCCCGGGCCCGGCGACCACCGCGCCGCCGGTCGGCGCCAGCTCGCCGGCCAGCACCCGCAACAGGGTCGTCTTGCCGGCACCGTTCGGGCCCACCACGGCGATCCGGTCACCGTCGCCGAGCACCAGGTCGAACCCGGCGAACAGCAGGTCACCGTCGTGCGCGCAGCTGAGGGAAGACGCTTTCAACAAGGGGATCTCCAAGGGCAGACACCGACAGGGACTCGCCGCACACGGGCGGCGTCAGGAAGGTCGGCGCAGCTATCACATGGAGAAAAGCACTCCCCCGGGTCGACAGCAGGTACGGGTACCACCGTGCCGCGGCCCGGTCGCCGCCGCAACCGGAATACCAGGGGATGCCGTTGATTCCTTATTGGTTTTTCTGGGTGGTGCGCGAGCGCACCACCTGTAGAGCGTCCTAGGATGTTGGATTTCCGAGTGGGGTGTCGCTCACCCGGCGCCGAGGCGATTCCCGGGCCGATCCGGGCATGGGCGCACAATGAACGCGTGCCGTTACCGTCCAGCTCGCCGCCGATCCGGCACACCGCCGATCCCGCCCGCACCCGGGAAGACCTCGCCTCGCTGCGGCCCGGCCTGGTCGACCGCTACGACGAGGAGCTCGCCGGGGCCCGCGCCGCGGTCCTGGCCCGGCTGCTCGGCGCGCTGGACCGCGAACACCTGCCCGAGATGACCGCCCGCCGCCCCGGCGAGGTCGTGTTCCGCGGGCTGACCGTGCGCTACGACCCGGCCGCCGCCGCGCCGTTCGCGGCCGCCGGGGCCGGGCTGTCCGCCGCCGTGCACGTCGCCCGGCAGCCGCCGCCCGGCGACTGGGCCTGGCAAGGTCCGGAGCCCGGCGGCACCGCACCGGCCGGCGCCGTCCTGTTCGACCCCGGCACCCTGGTGCGGGTGCTGTGGCCCGGCACCGACCTGGCCGCCGAGATCGACAACAGCGTCGCCAACCTGGCCCTGGCCCGCGCCGGCCGGGACCTGCCCGGCTCTGGGCTGCCTCGCCCCGGCCTGCCGCAGCCCGGCGACCCGGACGCGCTGGGCCGCCTCGAACAGCTGGTCACCGACGGGCACCCGCTGCACCCGTGCTGCCGCACCCGCGGCGGCATGAGCGTCGCCGACGTGCTCGCCTACGCGCCCGAACACGCACCGGTGATCCGCCTGCGCCGGCTGCGGGTGCCGCCCGACCGCTGGTGGGGCACCGCCGAGCCGGTGCTACTGGCCCACCCGTGGCAGGCCGGCCGGCTGCTCGACCGCTACCCGTGGCTGGCCGACGACGGCGAGACCGCGCCCTGCCGGCCGCTGATGTCGCTGCGCACGGTGGCACCGGTCGACGGCGGCCCGCACGTCAAAACCGCCGTCGACGTGCAGATGACCTCCGCGGTGCGCACCGTCTCCCCCGCCGCCGTGCACAACGGCCCGATCCTGTCCGCGCTGCTGCGCCGGCTCACCGCCGACCTGCCGATCGACGTGCTCGCCGAGACCGCGGCCGGCGCCGTGCTGGTCGACGGCGTCCCGCAACGGCACCTGGCCCACGTCGTGCGCGAGGCACCGGCCCTGGGCCCCGGCGAGACCGCGGTGCCGCTCGCCGCGCTGGGGGCGTCGCCGCTGCTGCTGGCCACGGTGCCCAGCCCGTACGACGTCATCGCCCAGCTCGGCACCCTGCTGTTCGCGCCCCTGCTGCGCGTGCTCGAACGCGGCGTCGCGCTCGAGGCGCACGGGCAGAACACCCTGGTCGTGCTGCGCGACGGCCGCCCCACCCGGATCCTCTACCGCGACTTCGGCGGCGTCCGGGTGCTGCCGGCCCGGCTGCGCAACGCCGGCCTGGAACCGCCCGGCCTGCGCGGCGACCTGCCCACCGACGACCCCGCGGTGCTACGCACCAAACTGGCCGCCGCCGCGTTCGGCACGGTCGCCGCCCAGCTCATCGCGGCCCTCACCCGGCACCGCGGCGCCGACCCCGGGCGGCTGTGGGGCCTGGTCGCCGCCGCGGTCCGCGAGTCCGGCACGGCCGACGCGCCCTACCTGCTGCGCGACCCGCTGCCGGTCAAGGCCACCACCGCGATGCGCCTGGCCGCCGACCCGCTCGACGACATCTGGGCCCTTCTGGACAACCCGATGGCGGCGCACGCATGACGCACACCCTCTCACCGGAGCGCCTCGCGCACACCGAGGCCGCGCTGGCCGTGCACGCCCCGGAACTGCTCGACGGCTTCCTCGCCGCGGTGCCCGAGGCCGCCGACACGGTCGGCCGCCGGCTACGCGGCGCGCTGACCCGCGAGGGCCTGCGCGACATGGGCCCCGGTGCGGAGCACGGCTACGGCCGCGTCGAATACGCGACCTCCGGCGTGGGCGACCCGGTCCACCTGCTCGACGGCATGGACGCGCCCGCCTTCGCCGCCGAGATCCGCAACGCCGTCGTCAACCTGGCCATCGCCATGGCCCGGCCGCCCGCCCCAGCCGGCGACGACCCAGCCCGCGACGACCCAGCCCGCGACGACCCCGACTGGCAGGCCGTCGCCCTGGAACGGCTCGCGGTGGCGGGGCACAACCTGCACCCGTGCGGCCGGACCCGGCTCGGCTGGGACGTCAGCGACGTGCTGGCCCACGACCTGGAGGCGCCGGCCACCCGGCTCGGCTTCGTGGCCGTCCGCGACGACCTGTACCTGGGCGACGACGTGTTCCCGGAACTGCCCGCGCCGCCCGGCTACCGGGTACAGCCCGTGCACGCCTGGCAGCGCGACACGATCCTGCCGGCCCGCTACGCCGACCTGCTGCACGACGGCGCCCTGCGGATCCTGGACCACGAGATCGACGCGGTGCCCACCGGCGCGCTGCGCACCCTGCTGCTGCCCGGCACCGGCGAGTACCTGAAGGTCTCCCTCGACATCCAGGTCACCTCCACCCGGCGCAGCATCAGCGTGGCCAGCACCCGCAACGGCCCCGCGCTGTCCCGCCTGCTGCACACCCTGGTCGAAGACGACCGGCTGCTGCTGCTCGACGAGACGGCCGGGTCCGCGGTGCCGGTCGGTTCCGGGCGCGACCTGTCCGCGATCCGCCGCACCGGCCTGACCGGCCGCCTGGAGCCCGGCGAGCGGGCCATCCCCGGCGGGGCGCTGCCGTTCCTGCTCGGCGACCTGGTCACCGGCGATCCGGGCGACTGGCTGCGGGCGTACGCGGAAATGCTCCTCCCGCCCCTGCTCCGCCTGACCGGGCAGGGTGTCGCCCTCGAAGCGCACCTGCAGAACTGCCTGCCCACCTTCGTCGACGGCCGCCCGCACCGGCTGGCCCTGCGCGACTTCGCCGGCCTGCGCGTGCACCTGCCGAGACTCGCGGAGGCCGGCCACCACATCACGCTGTGGCCCGGCTCGGTGGTCGGCACCGACGACCTCGACGTGCTGCGCGCCAAGATCGGCTACACCCTGTTCCAGGCCCACCTCGGCGAGATCGTGCTGCACCTGCCGATCGAGGAGCACCGCGCCTGGCGGATCATCCGCGACGTCCTCGACACGTGCGCCACCGGCGACGACCACGCCGCGTTCACCGCACCGCGGGTGCCGCACAAGGCGCTGGTCCGGATGCGGCTGGCCGGCCAGGGCGACCTGCACGTGCCGGTGCCGAACCCGCTGCATGCACGCTGACCTGCTGCGCAGCCTGGACAGCCCGGCGTGCGCCTACGTCTACGACACCGCGGCGCTGCGCGCTCGCGCCGCGTCGGTCCGGCACTCGCTGCCCCCGTCCGCCGTTTTGCTGTACGCGGCGAAGGCGAACGGCCACCCGGCGGTGCTGGCGACGCTGGCCCAGGCGTGCGACGGCCTGGAGGTGGCGTCCGGCGGTGAACTGGCCCTGGCCCGCGCGGCCGGCGCGAGCCGGATCGTCTTCGGCGGCCCGGCGAAAACGGATGCCGAGCTGACGGCGGCCCTGGCCGCGGGCGCGCTGATCAACGTGGAGAGCTTGCACGAACTGCGCCGCCTGGCGGCGCTGGCCTCGTCCCCGCCGGACGTGTGCCTGCGGGTCAACCGGCTGGGCGCCGGCCTGCGCGGCAGCCACACCATGACCGGCGCGCCCACCCCGTTCGGCATCGAGGAGTCCCAGCTGGCCCCGGCGGTCCGCGTCCCCGGGGTCCGGATCATCGGCTTCCACCTGCACGCCGTCTCGAACAACCTGGACGGCGCCGCCCATGCCTCCTTCGTGAACGACGGCATCGACTGGTCGCAGCGCACCGCCGCGGCCGTGGGCATCGACCTGCGCGTGATCAACGTGGGCGGCGGCTTCGGCATCGACTACGTCACCGGCGCCACCATGGACCTGACACCCCTGCGCACGGTCCGGGTCCCGGCCGGCGTCGAGCTGATCTTCGAGCCCGGCCGGCTGCTGACCGCCGAGGCGGGGTGCTACGCGGCGTCGGTGCTCGACGTGAAGACCACCCACGGCCGCACGTTCGCCGTCCTGCGCGGCGGCACCCATCACTTCCGGCTGCCGGCGGCGTGGGGCTACAGCCACCCCTTCGAGATAGTGCCGGTCTCCGAGTGGCCGCACCCGTACCCCCGCCCGTCGGTCACGGACACGGCGGTGGACGCGGTGGGCGAGTTGTGCACCCCGCGCGACGTGCTGACCCGGGGCCAGCACGTGCGTTCGTTACGGGCCGGCGACATTCTGGTGTTCCCGCGGGCCGGCGCCTACGGCTGGGACATCTCCCACCACGACTTCCTGCGCCACGACCCACCCGAGTTCCTCATCGTGTAGCGGCGCCGCCTCGCCTCGTGCGCCCTGACATGTTGACGCGGTCAACATGTCAACAGTTGACTCGACGTGGCGCCGTCAATATTGACGGCGGCTGCCTCAACACGAGCCGTGAAGGCACCTGGCCGGCTCTCTTGCCGTCGGGTGGCACGCTCGGGCCCGTGATCGACGATTTCGCCAAGGACCACCTGCACGGCCAGCTCAAGGCGATCCGGGAAGCGCTGATCTGGAAGCTGGACGGCCTGTCCGAGTACGACGTCCGGTGGGTGACGCCGCACGAGACCCGCGAACAGGTCCTCGGCTTCTATCGCCGTGCCTGGCGGCATGCGGACGCGACGATCGAGGAGCTTCCCCTCGACGCCCCCGGGCGCGTGCCGTGGTGGTCGCGACCCGACGTCAAGCTGTTCAACGTGATCGTCCACCTCCTGCAGGAGACCAACCGGCATGCCGGCCACGCCGACATCCTGCGCGAGCAGATCGACGGCCGGACCGGGGTGCTGGCCGCATACGAAAAGGAGATCGATCCCGCAGCCCGCGCGCAGTATCGGGCCATGATCGAGCAGGCTGCGCAGAAAGCGGCCGGCGGCGCCGGCAATCCCGGGAGGTCCACTTCGCACGGCGTCGTCGAGACGGCGCCCTGATCAACCAGGGTCTGCGGGGCGGTGGGGCTTGCCCCGGTCTGAGCTCCGGCCGCGGCGATGCGCGGCGGGCGTCAGCCGCCCTGAGGGGCCGGGCGGACCCGGCGCAGCTCGCGCAAGGCCTGGCGGCGGACGTCGCCGGTCAGGGTGTCGATGTAGAGCGTTCCGTTCAGGTGGTCGGTCTCGTGTTGCAAGGCTCGGGCCAGGAAGCCGGTTCCCTCGATCACCAGCGGCTCGCCGTGCACGTCGAAGCCGCGGGCGGTGACCGTCAGCGCGCGCCTTGTCGGGTAGCCGAGGCCGGGCAGGGACAGGCAGCCCTCGTCGTCGTCCTGTTCGCCGTCGAAGTCTGACAGCACCGGGTTGACCAGGTGGCCTACCTGGCCGGCCACGTTGTAGGAGAAGACGCGCAGGCTGACACCGATCTGCGGGGCCGCCACGCCGGCGCGGCCGGGCTCGCGTACGGTGTCCTCCAAATCCCGGACCAGCTCGCGCAACTCGGCGTCGAAAGCTGTCACCGGGTCGGCCTCGGTGCGCAGCACCGGGTCGCCGAAGATCCGAATAGGCCGGACGGTCATGCCGCTCAGGCTATCCGGTCGTTACATTCAGGCGGCGAACAGGGCGAGTTGCTCCTCGGCCAGCACCTGGCGCAGCTTGGCCAACGAGCGGCGGGTCTGGCTCTTGACCACGCTCTCCGGGAGTTCCAGCACGTCGGCGACCTGCTCGACGCTGTAGTCCTCGAAGTACCGCAGGATCACGATCGCCCGGTCCCGCGCGGGCAGCCGGCCGAGCGCCCCGAGCATGGTCAGGCGCAGGTCGGGGCTGTCGCGGCAGACGGGTTCGAGCAGGTCACCGGGCGTCGTCTCGGTCGACGAGCGGCGCCGGCGGTGGTCCAGGTAGGCGCGGAGCAGGATCTTTTGCGCGTACGCCACAAGATTGTCGGCCTGTCGGGCCCGGCGCCAGCACAGGAACAGTCTGGTGAGCGCGGTCTGGGTCAGGTCCTGGGCGAGGTGCCAGTCGTGGCAGAGCATGAACGCGGTGGTGCGCAGGCGCTCGGCGTGCGCGTGGGCGAACTCGGCGAACTCCTCCTCCGCGGTGATCATCGCGGCGGCCGGGGGAACTGCCGGGCGCCCGAGTCGAGCAGGTGCTCGTCCATGGTCACGTCCCAGCGCGGGTCGGCGGCGACCCTGACGGCCTCGTCGGCGGTGAGGGCCGCACGGGTGGGCTGCCCGTCGCCCGCACCAGGCCGGGCCCGGCGCCCTCGTCCAGGTAGAGCTGCACCGACAGGTCGTCCGGGGCCGCGTAACCGCTGGTCCGCCCGGGCGGGAGGAGTGTGGTCAGTAGGTGGAGCATGGCCGCTGCCGTCGCCTTCTTCCGCAGGCCAACGGCTGTCCCCGTGGCGCTGTGGATGGTCAACGTACGCGCGTACGGTGCCGGCGCCGGTGCGGCCGGAAGCAACGGCACGGTTTGGGGAGACAGGACGGTTTGGGGAGACAGTGCCTGCAGCGCCCCGCCGGCGACGAGCAAGGGCAACGGCGGCGGCGACCATGGTCTGGAGCCGTTCGCCGCCGCCCGTCGCGCAGCTCCGCGCCCACCGCGTCGCCCAGTGGCGGCGGGCACTCCGCGGACAGGCCGGCACGCAGCAACGCCCGTAGATCCTCGTTCACCGCCTGCCGTGTCCCTACCGCGGAAGACGGTCCGGGATCCGCCTCCGGCGACGGCAAAACCCCGTTTTTGTCGTACGCCCATGGCAGTGTCACCGCCGTGCCGAGAACCCAGTACTACACCGCCACGACGATCGACGGCTTCCTCGCCGACCGGCACCACTCGCTGGACTGGCTGTTCGAGGTCGGCTACGAACGCGGCGACGACGCGCCGTTCCCCGCCTTCTTCGCCCGGGTGAGCGCGTTCGCCATGGGCGACGACCTGCTGGCCGACCCCGGCAAATGGCAGGAGTACTACGGCGACGTACCGGCTTGGATCTTCACCCACCGCGACCTGCCCGCGATCCCCGGCGCCCGCCCGCCTGACCCTCACCACAATGGAACGACAGGGGCCGTTCGCCTACCTCACCTACGCCGTCGCGCCGCCGCCGCTGTCCCCCGCCAGCGCGGCCCGGATCGGGGCGGCCTTCGCGGCGGCCTCCGCGACCTCGGCGTCCGCGTCACTGTCCCAGGTGATGCCGCCGCCGGCCCAGGCGTGCACCCGGGAACCGTCGACCGCGACCGTGCGGATGCTGAGTCCCAGATCGATGTAGTCCGCGGCGACCCAGCCGATCGCGCCCATGCTGACGCCGCGGCCGACCGGCTCCAGGTGACCGATTTCGTTCAGTGCGGCCAGCTTCGGGGCGCCGGTCACCGAGCCGCCCGGGCACACCGCGCGCAGCAGGTCGGCCAGGTCCAGCCGCCCGGTGACCGGCGCCGAGACGACCGACTCCGCCTGCCACAGATCGACCCAGCGGCGCACCGCGAACAGCTCCTCGACCCGCACCGGTCCCAGCCCGGGCAGCCGCGACAGGTCGTTGCGCTCGAGGTCGACGATCATCACGTGTTCGGCCCGCTCCTTGGCCGACGCCAGCAGCTCCCGGCGCCCGGCCTCGGTGGCCGGCCGGGTCCCCTTGATCGGCCGGGTCACCACCCGCCCGTCCCGGACCTCGACCAGCGTCTCCGGCGACGCGGTCGCCAGCGCCCAACCGTCGCCCGCCAGAACGCCGCCGTACCGCGCGCCGGGCAGCCCGGCCACCCGGAGCAGCGCCGGGCCTGGATCGCCCGTGTAGGGGGCGCTGGCGTGCCCTACGACGTTGACCTGGTAGACGTCACCCCGCCCGATCGCGTCCCGGACGGCTTCGACGGCGGCGGCGTGCTCCCGCGGGCTCCAGCTGGCGCGCCAGGGGCCCAGGCGCCATCCCCCGCCGCGGTCGGCGGCGGCCGGGCCACCGGCCGGCTCCCTTGGCGGCTCATGGGTGCCGGCGCCCGGCACACTCGCACCCGCCGAAGCTTGATCGCTGCCGCGCGGCGCCGGCGGCGCGCGGCGTTCCCCGGCGGCAGGCTGGGCACTTCCGGTGGGGGACTCGCCCGGAAGGCCCTCGGAACTGGCTTTCTGGCTGTTTGTGCGGCTGGCGCCGGGGGTGATCGCCGTCACGTGGCCGGATTGCCTCGGGCCGTCACCATCAGGCCAAAGACCCTCGACGAGGGAGTTGGGTGATGGGACGAGTTTCGTCCGGAGTGCGGGTGGCGGCGGCGCGGCCTCCCCCCGGTTCCGTGGAGGCCGGCCGGAGATCGCCGTGCTTCGTTGTGAACGTTCCCATGGTTGGTCCGTTCGGCGCTCGTCAACGTCCGTGTGGACGTACACAACCGCATAGACGTCGGGGATCGTCGGAACCGGAGTGGCAGCGCCCGGCGGGCCGCCGGCAATTACAGAACTGGCGGCCGCGGACACATAGAGTGCCGCTCCGCACAAACTGCCAGCGCCAGTCGGGTGGACTTGGGTAGCCGTTCGGCCAATGTTTCGCACCGGCAGTCCGTTGGCGGCGAAGAAAGCGGAGACAAGCTCGGCAGGGTCACCACTGTCACAGCAGAACCACAGGAATGCATCTAACGCACGGTGACGGCCCTGGCAGGACGCCGGAGCACCCGGCAACGGACCGAGAGGAGGCACCGGAAAGTGGCCGACCGGCCTGCTTCCGTGGACCATTCGAAGTGAGGATTTCTTCAATGTGGCGCCGTCACCCGCTCCATCCGTCGTCGTTCGGATTGAGGTAACGTCCGTCACCGTCGTTGTGAATCGTCACACACAACCCCCGACCGGAGACCCCTGATGTGCCAGCACCAAACCACCTGTCCCAGCGCCGATGCCGTCGACCGCGACGCGGCGCGCGCCGTGGCGACGCACCCCGAGCAAGGCTGGAGCCTGCTCTGCAACGGCGTGATCGTCTTCGAGGACACCGGTGAGATCCTGCCCGACGGCACGATGATCGAACCGCACCGCGGTCCCGCCCGGCACGCCCTCGCGGCGTGACCGGACCGGACGGCGACGAAGCCGCCCGGCAGAGCCTCCGCGGTTACTCACCGTAGCCGCGTGACACCTCGCTCAACGCCGAGCCCCTTCCCACCTAACGGCCGACCGACCCCGCGAGCAACGACGACACGCGGCGGGCGCAGATGACGCATGCCCGCCGCGGCCCGACAATCCGGGCGTCGCCCGCCGGACGCCGCATTCCGCCGCCACGGATGGTGTGCCAGCCCCGGGCCCGGCCGCCGGGCCAGCGATCCGCGAGCAGGTGGCCACCGGCCGGTCCGTTTCTGCCGGGCATGCCCGGCGAACCGAAAGCAGATCGCCACCGGCCGGTCCGTTTCCACCGCGGTATGACCAGTGGTCCGCGAGCAGACAGCCGCTAGCCGGTCCGCTTTTCATGCGGGTGTCGCCCAGCAGAACTTTGCGGTCCAGCGGCTGGCACCGCAGGTCGCGCTCCACCTCGCCCATGTTCCTCTCGGGGTTCCGGCCAGCACGCGGATCCCGACTTCGCGCCGCCGCCCCAAAGCGGTGCATGATCCCGAACCCGACCGGTGAGGTTGAGGTTACGGAGCCCTCCCATCGCCTGGTCAGGCGCGGTGGTCGCGAGTGGCGTAGATCCCACCCCGGTGAACCGCGAGACGGTCCGCATCGGCTACCGGACATTTCCCAGTCGGGTTCGCGTCCACCGGTGCCGAGCGGATCGGTCTGTGTCGGCGCACCTCACCAGTCGGCCGGACCGGTATGGGCGGCGGTGGGTGGCCGCCGCCCGGCACCCGTGGGCGACCGTTTGCGATCACCCTGCGGGCGGGTGCCGGGCCGGAGGCTGGAGACCCGGATCAGGCGACCAGGACGCCTGCGGTCATGAAGGGTTGCAGTTCGGCCGTGTGCTGGGCTGCCACCTCGGGGTGGCCGTGGTACTGGGCTGGGGTGTTCTGGAACAGGACAATGCGCCACGTGTTGCCGGAGGGTTCCACCAGCAGGGTCTGCACGGCGTTGGCAGAGGGGTTCAGGACGGTGCCGCCGGGTGGGGCCATTCCGGCTATTGCGATCAGCATGGTGGTGTCGGAGCCCAGGGGGCGCAATTGGCGTACTTTTGCCACGTATTTGGCGGTGGGGTGGTCCGCGAAGATTGGTCTGAGATGTTCGGCCACCCGGTTGCCGGGTATCTGGCTGCCGTCGAACCCTACGAGCAGGGCGTCCGCGGCGAACAAAGCCGCGAAGTCGTCTGCCCGTCGTTTGTTCCAGGCGTCCAGCAATTGCTGATACAGCTCACGCGCGGCGGCTCCGCCAAGCCCTCCGTCAGTAATCACGATCGTCAATAACACCATAACGGCGGAGGGTGTCCAAGCCGGTTGCCACCCGAACGGGTCACAGTGCCAAACCCCGTTTCCCCCAAGGCCGACCCGCCGGGGCAAACCGGGCGGCGGCGGCGAGCCGGGCAGACAGCCGCGCCCCGATCGGCGATCCTCGTCGGATGGCTCAGTACGTCGTTCTGGTGAACGGCCTCCCGGGCGCCGGCAAGAGCACGCTCGCCGGCGCGCTGGGACCGCTGCTGGGCATCCCCGTGATCAGCAAGGACACGCTGAAGGAGGCGATGGCCGCCGCGGCACCGGGTGTCCCGGCGGCGGCCGTCGGGCCGGTCGCCGCCGGGAGCATGTGGGACCTGGCCGGGGCCGTCCCGGGTGGGGTGCTGCTGGAGTCGTGGTGGTTCCGGCCGCGCGACCGCGGATTCGCCGAAGCCGGCCTGCGCCGCGCCGGCGCCACCACGGCCGTCGAGGTCTGGTGCGACCTGCCCGCCGGCCTCGCCCTGGACCGGGTGCGGCAGCGCGACCGCGGCGACCTCTACGACGACGACCGGCACGTGCGCGAATTCTGGGACCGGTGGGCGGCCGAGGCGGAGCCGCTGGGCATCGGCGAGGTGCTGACCGTCCGCACCGACCAGCCGGTCGACCATGCCGCGCTCGCCCGGCGGCTCAGCACCGCCGTGGAAGGCACGGTGGTGAGCCCGCCGGTCCGGACCGCGGCCGCGGTGGCCCGGCCGCCCGCGCCGCTGCCGAACGCCGCCGCCCATCCGCATTGACCCGCCTACGCCTCCTCGAACGCCTCCGGGGACGGGCACGAGCACACCAGATTCCGGTCGCCGTAGGCGCCGTCGATGCGGCGCACCGGCGGCCAGTACTTGGCCGTCGGCGACACCCCGGACGGGTAGGCCGCCACCGACCGCGGATAGGCGTGCTCCCACACGTCCGCCGACACGGCGGCCGCCGTGTGCGGGGCGTTCGCGAGCGGGTTGTCGTCGCGCGGCCAGGCGCCGGACGCCACCCGGTCGATCTCGGCGCGGATGGCGATCATCGCGGCGCAGAAGCGGTCCAGCTCGACCAGGTCCTCGCTCTCGGTCGGCTCCACCATCAGCGTGCCGGCCACCGGGAACGACATGGTGGGGGCGTGGAAGCCGTAGTCGATCAGGCGCTTCGCGACGTCGTCGACCGTCACGCCGGTCGCCTTCGTGAGCGGGCGCAGGTCGAGGATGCACTCGTGGGCCACCAGGCCGTTGTTGCCGGCGTACAGCACCGGATAGTGGTCGCGCAGCCGGGCCGCCACGTAGTTCGCCGCCAGCACCGCGGCCGCGGTCGCCTGGGCCAGGCCGTCCGGTCCCATCATCCGCAGGTACGCCCACGAGATCGGCAGGATGCCGGCCGAGCCGTGCGCGGCCGCCGACACGGCGTGGTGGTCGCCGGCCAGCAGCGGGTCGCCGGGCAGGAACCCGGCCAGGTGGGAGCGCACCGCGACCGGGCCGACGCCGGGACCGCCGCCGCCGTGCGGGATGCAGAACGTCTTGTGCAGGTTCAGGTGCGACACGTCGGCGCCGAACCTGCCGGGCTTCGCGAAGCCGACCAGCGCGTTCAGGTTGGCGCCGTCGACGTACACCTGGCCGCCGGCGTCGTGCACCAGGGCGCACAGGTCGGCGATCGAAGTCTCGTACACGCCGTGGGTGGACGGGTAGGTGACCATGATCGCGGCCAGTTGCGCGGCGTGCTTCTCGATCTTGGCGCGCAGGTCGGCCAGGTCCACGTTGCCCTGGTCGTCGCAGGCCACCACCACGACGCGCATGCCGGCCATCACGGCGCTGGCCGCGTTCGTGCCGTGCGCGCTCGACGGGATCAGGCACACGTCGCGGTGGGCGTCGCCACGGGACCGGTGGTAGCCGCGGATCGCCAGCAGGCCGGCCAGCTCACCCTGCGAGCCGGCGTTCGGCTGCACGGACACCGCGTCATAGCCGGTGATCTCGGCGAGCCAGCCCTCCAACTGGGCCACCAGGTGCTCGTAGCCGGCCGTCTGGGAAGCGGGCGCGTAGGGGTGGATGTCGGCGAACTCGGGCCAGCTCACCGGCTCCATCTCGGTGGTGGCGTTCAGCTTCATGGTGCACGAGCCCAGCGGGATCATGCCGCGGTCCAGCGCGTAGTCGCGGTCGGACAGCTGCCGCAGGTAGCGCAGCATGCTGGTCTCGGAATGGTGGGTGCGGAAGACCGGGTGGGTGAGGAAGTCGGTGGTGCGGTCCAGGCTCTCCGGCAGGACGCGGTCCCGGGCGGGTGCAGGGGCCGCGCCGAACGCGGCCAGGACCGTGGACACGTTTGCGGCCGTCGTCGTCTCGTCGGCCGCCACCGACACCCGGTCTTCGTCCACCAGCCGCAGGTCGACACCCGCCGCCGCGGCGGCCGCGACCACCTCGGCGGCCCGGCCGGGCACCCGCGCGGTCACCGTGTCGAAGAACGCGGCGTGCTCGATGGTCACCCCGGCCGCCGCGAGCCCGGCGGCGATCTCCCGGGCCCGGTCATGGGTACGCCGGGCGATCGCGCGCAACCCGTCCGGCCCGTGGTACACCGCGTACATGCTCGCCATCACCGCCAGCAGCACCTGCGCCGTACAGATGTTGCTGGTCGCCTTCTCCCGCCGGATGTGCTGCTCGCGGGTCTGCAACGCCAGCCGGTACGCGGGCGCGCCGTCGGCGTCCTTCGACACCCCGACCAGCCGGCCCGGCAACGACCGCTCCAGCCCGGACCGCACCGCCAGATAACCCGCGTGCGGGCCGCCGAACCCGAGCGGCACCCCGAACCGCTGCGTCGTACCGGCCGCGATGTCCGCACCCATCTCGCCGGGCGCCCGCAGCAGCGTCAGCGCCAGCAGGTCGGCGGCCACCGTGACCAGGGCACCCGCGGCATGGGCGGCCTCGATCAAAGACAGATGATCCCGTACGGCTCCGGAAGCGCCCGGATACTGCAGGTGCAACCCGAAGAACGCCTCCGGCAGCGGGTCACCGCCCTCCAGGCCGGCATGAGTCAGGTCGACCAGCGCGAGCTCGATGTTCAGCGGCTCGGCCCGGGTCCGCAGCACCGACAACGTCTGCGGCAACGTGTCCGCGTCGACGACGTACACCTGCGACTTTGATTTTGAAGCCCGCCGGGCCAGGGTCATCGCCTCGGCCACCGCGGTGCCCTCGTCCAGCATCGACGCGTTGGCCGTCGCCAGCCCGGTCAGGTCGGTCACCATCGTCTGGAAGTTCAGCAGCGCCTCCAGCCGGCCCTGACTGATCTCCGGCTGGTACGGCGTGTAGGCCGTGTACCAGGCCGGGTTCTCCAGCACGTTGCGCCGGATCACCGCGGGCGTGACCGTGCCGTAGTAACCCAGCCCGATCATCGGCGTCGCCACCGTGTTGCCGGCCGCGATCGCCCGCAGCTCGGCGATCGCCTCCTCCTCGGACGCCGCCGCCGGCAGATTCAGGCTGCCGCGCCAGCGGATCACCTCGGGTACGGCCGCATCCATCAGCGCGTCGAGCGATGCGTACCCGATCGACTTGAACATGTGGGTCTGCTCGTCGGTGTCCGGACCGATGTGCCGGGAAGCGAACGACATAGGGCGACTCCTAGGGCAGAGAGGTCGACGAAGCGGCCTCCCCCTCTGTCATACCCAGCGGGCACTCCAGAGTCGCCTGCCCACGCGGTCCTTTTGCCTGAGAGGTTCCGGGGAGGATTTGCCCCTTCGGCGCCGCCCGGTCACAGGCGGTCTCTCCCGCATGGCTGCGACCAAAGTACCAGTGACCTGGTTGCGAACAGGTATCTCTAGGGTGTGGATGTGACCTACAACCCGGCGGACGACCGCTACGACACGATGATCTACCGCCGCTCCGGCCGCAGCGGCCTCCGGCTGCCCGTGATCTCCCTCGGCCTCTGGCACAACTTCGGCGACGGCCGGCCCTGGGAACGGCAGCGCGACATCGTCCGGCGCGCGTTCGACCTCGGCGTCACCCACTTCGACCTGGCCAACAACTACGGCCCGCCGCCGGGCAGCGCCGAGACCAACCTCGGCCGCATCCTGGCCGGCGACCTGCGGCCGCACCGCGACGAAATCGTCGTCTCCACCAAGGCCGGGTACCACATGTGGAACGGCCCGTACGGCGAGTGGGGCTCCCGCAAATACCTGGTCAGCTCGCTCGACCAGTCGCTGCGCCGGCTCGGCCTCGACTACGTCGACATCTTCTACCACCACCGGCCCGACCCGGACACGCCGCTCGAGGAGACGATGGCCGCCCTCGACGCGGTGGTCCGCGCCGGCAAGGCCCTCTACGTCGGGATCAGCAACTACACCAGCGAGCAGACCGCCCGGGCCGCCGCGATCCTGCGCGACCTCGGCACGCCGCTGCTCATCCACCAGCCGTCGTACTCGATCCTCAACCGCTGGATCGAGAAGGACAACCTGCTCGACACCCTGGAAACCGCGGGCGCCGGCTGCATCGCGTTCAGCCCGCTGCAGCAGGGCCTGCTCACCGACCGCTACCTGGACGGCATCCCGGACGACTCGCGGGTGCGCACCAGCGTCTTCCTCAACGAGGACGCCCTGGACAACCGCACCCTGGCCCGGATACACGCGCTCAACGACATCGCGAAGCGCCGCGGCCAATCGCTGGCCCAGATGGCGCTGGCCTGGGCGCTGCGCGACCCCCGGATGACCAGCCTCATCATCGGCGCCAGCAGCGTCACCCAGCTCGAGGCCAACGTCGCGGCGGTCGGCAACCTGGCACTGGCCGAGGAGGAACTGGGCGCCATCGACGGGACCGTCCTGGACCTGTGATCGAGCAGCAACCGGGGCGCTGGAGGCGGATCTCACCGTGCTGGGGGCGGTGCTCTCTACGCGCCTGAGCTGATCCTTTTGGGTGGTCGGCGAAGCCGGCGTTCGTGGGTTGGTGCGGCCTGCCGCACTGCCTGTAAGGCATCCTAGGATTCTAGGAACTTAGGTGGGGGCGGGATGTCGGTTTACCCTGATCACATGCACGCGCCCGTGGTCCACCTTGCGCGGCCGCACCGACCGGTGCTGGTTGCTGGGACCCTTGGGGAATTGGCGGGGCCGACCCGTGGTCTGGTCGAGTTGCCGCTGCGGCTGTGGTGGCACCCGCAGCGCACGTTCGACCTGGACGATCCCACCATGCTGGCGTGGATGTACGAGAACGTGCTGCGCGAGTCGATCCGGGTCGACGAGCTGCGGTCCTACCTCGACGGTGCCACGCTGGTGCGGATCTGGCCGCAGCTCAACCTCCCCCGCGCGGTGCGGGCCGCCTGGGAGGCCCGCCACCCGCGCCTGCGCCGGGTCGCGGTCCGGGCTGCCGGGTGACGTTCGAGGACTTCTACCGGGACGTCGCGCGGGTGGCGCTCACGGTGGCCACCAAGCACGGCTTCGTCCTCGGCGGCGGGGTGGCGTGGCTGGTCAACGGGCTGGTCGACCGGCCCACCGAGGACGTCGACCTGTTCACCGACACGGCCGGCGGGGTACGGGCGGCAGCCGGTGAGGTGACCGCGGCGCTGACCGCGGCGGGTTACCGGGTGGTCCGCGAGGAGGGCGACGAACTGTTCGCCGGGATGGACGAGGACCTGCAGGAGTTCGTGGTCGCGGGGCCGGACCGGGCGCTGCGGCTCACCCTGTGCCGGCTGGACCGGCACCGGGCGCCGGTGGTGATGGATCTCGGGCCGGTCATGCACCTCGACGACCTGGTCGCCACCAAGGTGGCCGCGCTGGTCAACCGGCGCGAGGTGCGCGACTACATCGACGTGGCTGCGGCGCTGGACCGCTATCCGCTGGACCGGGTGCTGGAGCTGGCGGCGGCCGCGGATCCGGCGCTGGACCCGGCGGACGTCGCCGACGCGGGCCGGTACCTGGACCGGATCGACGACGTCCGGTTCACGCTGTACGGGCTGAGCGCAGCGGACATCGCCGCGCTGCGGGACCGGTTGCGGGACTGGCCGCGCTAGACGTCGGCCCCTTATATGTCGGACCCTTAGATGTCGGCTCGGCTTATATGTCGGCTCGGCGCAGCCAGTAGTTCAGCGTGAACGGGCCGTGCCCGTACGTCTGCGCCCCGCCCAGAGCGTCACCCACGCCGGTGGTGACCTTCTCGATCCGCAGCTTCGCCTTGGCGAAGATGGGCTTGCAGGTCTGCTCGGTGAGCGACAGCGGGTGCATGTGGTCGGCCTTGTCGTGCATGTCGAAGGTGAGGAAGGCCAGGCCGTCCGGCTTCAGGTACTGCCGGATGTTGTCGACGATCTGCGGGAAGTCGTAGCAGTGGTCCAGCACGTTGATGCTGATCACCAGGTCGCAGCGGCCCACCAGCTCGGTGATCAGCTGCTCGGCCGGCGTCGAGTAGAGTTCGGCCGCGTCCTTGAGGTCGGTGTTCTCGATCTCGGTGAGGAAGCGGTCGGCGAGCGGCTCGACGACCACGAGGTGTGCGCCGGTGAAGAACTTGGTGCGCAACATGCTTCCGGCCCCGACGTCGACCACGGTACGGCCCGCGTACTGTTCCGGTGTGAAACCGAAATGGCGCAGGAGCCGGTCGGTCTGGCGCATGAAATCGGGGGTCTGCCGCCACTTGTTGTTCTTGTGGAAGAGGAACTCCCCCTCCTGCGCCTCGGTCGCCCACTTGTCGCGGGACTCGGTGGTCTTGGCCACCACCTGCGGGGCGCCGCCGCGGCGGCGGAGCAGACGATTTACCACACGCCGGGCGCGGCGCTTGAGCGCCACCATCGTAGTCATGGCAGCGCAGACTACGCGATCATGAGGTAGCGGACAGTCCCGTCCGATGAAGCCTCGCCATTCGTCAAATGTCGATAAGGTAGCCGCGAAATGACGCTTACGGATCGCCTACCGGGAAGCTCCGAACCCGACGCGGTCTTCGATGCCTTCCAGAAGTGGGCCACCGAACAGGGCCTCGCCCTCTACACCCACCAGGAAGAGGCGTTGATCGAGCTGGCCACCGGTGCCAACGTCATCCTCAACACCCCCACCGGCTCCGGCAAGAGCCTGGTCGCGACCGGTGCGCACTTCATCGCGCTGGCCAGCGAGCGCACCACCTTCTACACCGCACCGATCAAGGCGCTGGTCAGCGAGAAGTTCTTCGCCCTGTGCGCGGTCTTCGGGGCGCACAACGTCGGCATGCTGACCGGCGACGCCAGCGTCAACGCGGACGCCCCGATCATCTGCTGCACCGCCGAGATCCTGGCGAACCTGGCGCTGCGCGAGGGCGCCGACGCCGACGTCGGCCAGGTGGTGATGGACGAGTTCCACTTCTACGCCGAGCCGGACCGGGGCTGGGCCTGGCAGGTGCCGCTGCTGGAACTTCCGCAGGCACAGTTCCTGCTGATGTCGGCCACGCTCGGCGACACCACCCGGTTCATCGGCGACCTGACCCGGCGCACCGGCCGGGCCACCGCGGTGGTGGCCAGCGCCGAGCGCCCGGTCCCGCTGATGTTCTCGTACGCGATGACGCCGCTGCACGAGACGATCGAGGAACTGCTGCAGACGAAGCAGGCGCCGGTCTACATCGTGCACTTCACCCAGGCCGCCGCCCTGGAGCGCGCGCAGTCGCTGACGAGCATCAACATGTGCACCCGGGCCGAGAAGGACGCGATCGCCGCGGCCATCGGCAACTTCCGGTTCACCGCGGGCTTCGGCCGGCAGCTGTCCCGGCTGGTGCGGCACGGCATCGGCGTACACCACGCCGGCATGCTGCCGAAATACCGGCGGCTGGTGGAGACGCTCGCCCAGGCGGGTCTGCTCAAGGTCATTTGCGGTACGGACACACTGGGCGTCGGCATCAACGTCCCGATCCGGACGGTGCTGTTCACCGGCCTGTCCAAGTACGACGGGGTGAAGACGCGCCTGCTCAAGGCCCGCGAATTCCACCAGATCGCGGGCCGGGCCGGCCGGGCCGGCTTCGACACCCTGGGCACCGTGATCGTGCAGGCCCCCGAGCATGTCATCGACAACGAGCGGGCCCTGGCCAAGGCGGGCGACGACCCCAAGAAAAGGCGCAAGGTGGTACGCAAGAAGCCGCCGGAGGGCACGATCGGCTGGGGACAGCCCACGTTCGACCGCCTGGTGACCGCCGACCCGGAACCGCTGACGTCGTCGTTCCAGGTCTCGCACGCCATGCTGCTGAACGTGATCGCGCGCGGCGGCGACCCGTTCGCGGCCATGCGGCACCTGCTCACCGACAACCACGAGGAGCCGGGGGCGCAGCGGCGGCACATCCGGCGGGCCGTCGCGATCGCCCGGGCGCTGACCGCCGGCGGGGTGATCGAACGGACCGAGACCGGCACCTACCGCCTGGTCGAGGACCTGCAGCTGGACTTCGCGCTCAACCAGGCGCTGTCCCCGTTCGCGCTGGCCTGCCTCGAACTGCTGGACCGGGAGGCGCCGGACTACCCGCTGGACGTGGTGTCGGTGATCGAGTCGACCCTCGAGGACCCGCGGCAGGTGGTGTCGGCGCAGCGGCAGAAGGCGCGCGGCGAGGCCGTCAACGCCATGAAGGCCGAGGGCATCGAGTACGAGCAGCGGATGGAGCTCCTCGAGGACGTCACCCACCCGCGGCCGCTGCTGGAACTGCTGGAGAACGCGTACGAGACCTACCGGCGCGGGCATCCGTGGGTGGCGGACTACGAGCTCAAACCGAAGTCCGTGGTACGCGACATGTACGAGCGGGCGATGACCTTCACCGAGTACGTGTCGTTCTACGGCCTGTCCCGGTCCGAGGGGCTGGTGCTGCGCTACCTGGCCGACGCGTTCCGGGCGCTGCGGCAGACGGTGCCCGAGGACGCCCGGACCGAGGAGCTCACCGACCTGATCGAGTGGCTCGGCGAGCTGGTCCGGCAGGTCGACTCCAGCCTGCTCGACGAGTGGGAGCGGCTGCGCAACCCGGGCGCCGTGGTCGAGGAGGTGCGCCTCGACGACAAGCCGCCGGCGGTCACCCGCAACACCCGGGCGTTCCGGGTGCTGGTGCGCAACGCGCTGTTCCGCCGGGTCGAGCTGTGCGCCCTGCGCCGTTGGGACGTGCTCGGCGACCTCGACGGCGAGAACGGCTGGACCGCGGAGCGCTGGTCGGACGCGATGGCGGGGTACTTCGAGGAGTACGGCGAGATCGGCACCGGACCGGCGGCGCGCGGGCCGGCCTTCCTGCACATCGACACGGGCCTGCACACCGACGCGGGCGCCACGGCCTGGACGGTCCGGCAGGTGTTCGAGGACCCGGACGGCGACCACGACTGGGGCATCGACGCCACGGTCGACCTGGCCGCCTCGGACGAGGCCGGCGCCGCAGCGGTGACGGTGATCGCCGTCGGCCCGCACTGATGCGGGTAAACCGGCGGGTCCTTGGGTACGAGCGGAAGGTGGCCGTCGACGGCGCCGCCGCCCTGTGCGCCGCCGGCGTCCACCCCACCGGCCCCATCGGCTGCCCGCGGTGACCGCGCCGTCGCCGCGGTGGCGGGAGCTGATCGAGGAGCGGCTGGACGAGGCGGTCGCCGTGCTGGGGCGGGTACCCGGCGTGCACGGGCTGATCGTGGGCGGCAGCGTCGGGCGGGGCGAGCCGTGGCCGATGTCGGACATCGACCTGCTGCCGGTGTTCACCGACGGGATCGTGGACCTGGAACGGCAGCAGGCCGGGCTGGTCGACTGGTGGGCCGCGTCGGGCCGGGCGCAGAACCTGGACATGGGCCGGCTCGCGTTCACCGCCGCGGAGATCCGGGCCGCCCTCGCCAGTGGGCCCGGCTGGCTGGTCGAGCGGTTCGACGACGTGCGCTGGTTCCACGGGATCGACAAGGCGTACGGCGGGCGGGCCGCAAATGCCGGGGACGCGTTGACGACGTCGTTCGCGGGCTGGATCGGGGCGATGCGATTCGATCCCGTGGTGGTCGCGGCCCGGCTCGATCGGTGGCGCGGACAGGCGCGCGACGCCTTCGACCGGGCGAGCGGTGCTGCGGACCCGGCTGTCGCGACGTGGTGGCTGCGGGAGTCGGCGCGTGCGCTGCGGATGGTGCTGCTGGAGAGCTGGGGTGAGCGGCTCGGCTCGATGGGGCGGGAGTGGACCCGGTTCGAACGGATGGCGTCCCGGCACGACGGCGTGGCAGTGGCCGCCCGGATCGCGGTGCTGGCGGGCGCGGACGCGGCCGGTGCCCCGGACCGGGCCCGGACGGCGCCGGCCTGGCTGCGGGAACGCATCGACCTGGCGCTCGGCGCGCGCACCGCGGTCGGCGAGGACGTTTCGGCCGCCCAGAACGCCCGCGACCAGCTGGCCGCGTTCACCGTCCACGTCGTCCGGCACCACCCGCACCTGGCTGGCCCGTGGACCGGCACCCCCAATCCGGAGCTCGCCGCCCACCTGGCCGAACTCGGCGAACTGCTGGAGATGCAACCTTTCCGGCCGCTGTAGGGTCCTTGGGTCGTGGAACGCTGGGAAGCACCGGAAACCTTCGTCGACTTCGTCCGCAACCGGCATGTCGAACTGCTGCGCTTCGCCCATGTGCTGACCGGTGACCGGCACCTCGCCGAGGACCTCGTACAGGACGCGCTGGAGCGTACCGGCATGGCCTGGAAACGCCTGGCCCGGCGGGACGACCCCGAGGGCTACACCCGGAAGATCATCCTGAACCGCTACCTGAACCGGCTGCGCAAGCTGAAACGGGAACGGCTCATGGCACACCCGCCCGAGGGCCCGCCGGTCGAGGACGGCACCGCCGACGACCAGGTGCGCCGGGCGCTGGCCGGACTGCCCCGCCAGCAGCGCGCCGTGCTGGTGCTGCGCTACTACCTCGACCTTTCCGAGGCCCAGATCGCCGACGCGCTGGGCTGCTCGGTCGGCGCCGTGAAGAGCAACGCGTCCCGTGGCATGGCCAAGCTCCGGGCGGCCATCGCCGTCCCCGACGTCAAGGAGCCCGTCCGATGACCGCCGACCAGCGCCTGCGGGCCGAACTCACCGACGACCGGTACGCGCTGCCGGGCTGGCCCGACCCGGTCGGCCGGATCAGCACCGGCGTCCGCCGCCGGAAGCAGCGTCGCCGGGTCAACGCCGCGGCCGCGGGTCTGGCCGTCCTGGTCCTGGCCGGACTCGGCATCCCCTCGCTGCGCGGCGGCGCTACGCCGGACACCACGGCCGGCAGCGCGGTGCCCTGGGCCGACGTGCCCGCGCCGGAGCCGTCCCTGGCCCGCCGCAGCGTCCGACCGGACGCCCGGGACTGTGCGGCGGCCGACCTCGGCAAGGCATGGTCGGAGAGCAACGGCCCCGGCCACACCGTCGTCCTCCTGCCCACCCGGATCGACTCGCGGTGCACGCTGCGCGGATCGGCCGGGATCGTCGCCACCGACATCCGGACCGGCGAGCGCGGCCCGGTCAGCACCACGCAGAGCTGGGTGGACGGAGCCAGCACCGGCGCGGCCGGCTACGACGGGGTCAGCCAGGTGCCGGCCACCATCGATCCGGGCGAGCCGGCCCGCCTCGACGTGGTCACCACGGCCGACTGCGCCGGGCCGCCGGCGGACACCCACCGCTACCGGGACGTGGCGGTGGTGGTGCAGGGCCGCGAAATCCCGGTGCCGGCCGTGCTGCTGTCCACCGCCTGCCCGGTCCAGGTGGGTATCTGGCGGGTACTGCCCCCGCTGCTGAACCTGCCCTGGGTAACCGCCACGATCGTAGCGCCGCAGCAGGTACGGCGCGGCGAGACGCTGCGGTACGAGGTGACCCTGACCGGCAAGCTGGCCAACCTGAAGCCCTGCCCCACCTACCGGCAGAGACTCGGCACCACGGGCGAGACGCTGCGCCTGAACTGCGCGGCCTTCCCGGAGAAGCCGGGCAAGACGGTTCGCCTCGCGATGGAGCTGGACGTGCCGGCGGACGCGGCGCCCGGCGACACCCGGCTGACGTGGATGCTGGTCGCCGGGGACGGCCACGTCGTCATCGCCGACCTGTCCACCGGCGGGGTTGCGGTCGAGATCACCGGATAGCTACTGCGGGGCGGTCGCCGGTGCCCACCACCCGGAACGGCGTGGTCTGCTCGAGCACCCGGGGCTCCTGAGTCTCGTCGCCGCAGAGCAGGACGACGGGCTGGCGGGGCAGGCCCGAGTCGGTGGCCGGCACCCAGCCGACCACCAGCCAGTCCCGGTCGTCCGCGCGGAGATAGAGCGGGTAGTTCTGCGCGATCACGAAGCTGACGCTACGCGCCGGCGGGGCGGCGCCGCAGCTTAACCGTGCTGTCGGTGCGGGTGTGCAGCTCGTTGTCGGGGCCGACCTGTTCGCGCGGGTGGATCTCGGTCTTCAGGATCTCCCACTCCCCCTCGGCGAGCTGGAGGGCGGCGATCACCTCGTCCGGGGTCGGAAAATGCGGGTGGTCCCCGTGGCCGTCGTGCTGGCTGTGGCCGTCGTGCTGGCTGTGGCCGTCGTGCTGGCTGTGGCCGTCGTGCTCGCCGTGGTCCTCGTGCTGGCCGTCGTGGTCGGTGTGGTCCTCGGGACTGCCGTGGCTGCGGAACGGGCCGTGATCCATGTGGCCCTCGATCAGCAGGATGCCGCCGGGAGCGACCGCTTCGGCGGCGCGGCGCAGGATCTTGTCCCGGTCGAAGTCCTTCCAGAAATGCAGGAACTGGGCGCTGACCAGGTCGTACTCGCCCTCCGGGAAGGTCTGGACAAGGTCGTGGTGCTGCCAGTCGACGCTGACCCCGGCCTCGGCCGCGTGCCCGGCGGCGCGGCGCAGCGCCACCGTGGAGATGTCGGCGGCGGTCACCCGCCAGCCCTGCCGGGCCAGCCAGACCGCGTCGGCGCCCTCACCGCTGCCCAGGTCGAGGGCGCGGCCCGGCGGTAGGTCACCGACCTCGGCGACCAGCGCGACGTTCGGGTTGCCGCTCCAGATCCGGTCACTCTCTTCGTACCGGGCGTTCCACTCGTGCTCGTGACTCATGCGGTCCATCGTGCGGCAGCCGGACGGCGCGGCGGCAACTACTTTGCTGGAACGGCAACATACTCGCGCAGGTGCCGCGCGGTGAGCGTGTCGCCCGCACCGACTAGCGCCGCGGGCGTACCGGTGAACACCACCCGGCCGCCGTCGTGACCGGCGCCCGGGCCGAGGTCGACGATCCAGTCGGCGTGCGCCATGACGGCCTGGTGGTGCTCGATCACGATCACCGTGTTACCGGCGTCCACCAATCGGTCCAGCAGAGCCAGCAGCTTGTCGACGTCGGCCAGGTGCAGGCCGGTGGTGGGTTCGTCCAGCAGGTAGGTGGTCGGGCCCTCGGCCATGCGGATGGCCAGCTTGAGGCGCTGCCGTTCGCCACCGGACAGCGTGGTCAGGGGCTGGCCCAGGGTCAGATAGCCGAGCCCGACGCCGTCCAGCCGGTCCAGGATGGTGCGGGCCGCCTTCTCGGTCTTCTCGGTGAAGAACTCGCGGGCCGCGGTCACCGGCATGCCGAGGACCTCGCTGATGTCCCGGCCGCGCAGCCTGTACTCGAGGACCTGCGGGGTGAACCGCTTGCCCTCGCACTGTTCGCAGACGCTGGCCACGCCGGCCATCATGGCGAGGTCGACGTAGGCCAGGCCGATGCCCTTGCAGTTCGGGCAGGCGCCCTCCGAGTTCGCGCTGAACAGGGCCGGCTTCACGCCGTTGGCCTTGGCGAACGCGGCGCGCACCGGGTCCAGCAGACCGGTGTAGGTGGCCGGGTTGCTGCGCCGGGAGCCGCGGATCGCCGACTGGTCGACGACCTGGACGCCGGCGCGGTGCTCGAGCGAGCCGTACAGCAGCGAACTCTTGCCGGAGCCGGCCACACCGGTGACGACCGTGAGCACGCCCAGCGGAAGGTCGACGTCGACGTGCTGGAGGTTGTGCAGGCTGGCGCCGCGGATCTCCAGGACGCCGGTGCGCTCCCGGAACTGCGGCTTCAGGGACACCTTGTGGTCGAGGTAACGGCCGGTCAGGGTGCCGGAGGCGCGCAGTTCCGTCACGGTGCCCTGGAACTGCAGGTGGCCGCCGTCGGGGCCGGCGCCGGGACCGAGGTCCACCACGTGGTCGGCGATCGCGATGGTTTCCGGCTTGTGCTCGACGACCAGGACCGTGTTGCCCTTGTCCTTGAGGCGCAGCAGCAACGTATTCATCCGCTGGATGTCGTGCGGGTGCAGGCCGACCGTGGGCTCGTCGAAGACGTACGTGATATCGGTGAGGCTGGAGCCCAGGTGGCGCACCATCTTGACGCGCTGCGCCTCGCCGCCGGACAGCGTCGCCGACTCACGGTCCAGCGACAGGTAACCGAGCCCGATTTCGACCAGCGAGTCCAGCGTGCCGCGCAGGTTGGCCAGCACCGGGCCGACCGACGGTGCGCTGATCTCGTCGAGGAACGCGGCCAGGTCGCTGACCTGCATGGCCGAGCACTCGGCGATGTTGCGGCCGGCGATCCGCGACTCCAGCACCGACGGCTTGAGCCGGGTGCCGCCGCACTCCTTGCACGCGGTGAACGTGGCGACCCGGTCGATGAACGCACGGATGTGCGGCTGCGCCGACTCGCGTTCCTTCGACAGGTACATCCGTTGGACTTTGACGACGAGTCCCTCGTACGACGTATTGATGCCGTTGATCTTGACCTTGGTCGCCGGTTTGTAGAGGAAGTCGGCCCACTCCTGCTCGGTGTAGTCGCGCAGCGGCTTGTCCGGGTCGAACAGGCCGCACTCGGCGAACCCCTTCACATACCAGCCGTCGACGCTGAAGTTCGGCACCATAATCGCGCCCTGGTTGATCGACCGGTCGCGGTCGACCAGGCCCTCGACGTCGATCGCGGACACCTTGCCGAGGCCCTCGCAGGCCGGGCACATGCCCTCGGCGTTGAACGAGTACGCCAGGGCGCTGCCGGCGCTGGGCACACCGATCCGGGAGAAAATGATCCGGAGCATCGTGTACGCGTCGGTGGCGGTGCCGAGCGTGGACCGCGAGTTGGCGCCCATCCGCTCCTGGTCGACCACGATCGCGGCACTCAGGTTGTGCAGCGCGTCCACGTCCGGGCGCGACGGACTGCCCATGAACGACTGGAGGAAGGCCGAGTACGTCTCGTTGATCAGCCGCTGCGACTCGGCCGCGATGGTGCCGAAGACCAGCGAACTCTTGCCGGAACCCGAGACCCCGGTGAAAACCGTGAGGCGGCGCTTCGGTACGTCGAGCGAGATGTCGGCGAGATTGTTCTCGCGGGCGCCGCGCACCTGGATGACGTCGTGCGAGTCGGCGGCCTCAGCCGGCACTGTTCTCAACCAGCATTGTCTTCAACCAGCACTGTTTCAAACCAGCGCTGTTCTCAACCGGCACGGCGGCGGGCTCTCCTGGCGGCCAGCTCATCGCCTGCCGGCGGTTCCTCGGGGACGGCCGGCAGCGGCTGCGGGCCGGCGGCCGGCTCGGCGGGCAGGTGCGAGAGCGAACCCTGGATCTCCTTGAACGCTCCGCCGATCGCGATGCCGAACACGCCCTGGCCGCCCTGCAGCAGGTCGACGACCTCCTCGGGCGAGCGGCACTCGTACACGGTTGTCCCGTCCGAGATCAACGTGATCCCGGCCAGGTCGTCCACCCCCCGGGAGCGCAGCGCCTCGATCGCGCGCCGGATGTTCTGCAGCGACACGCCCGCGTCCAGCAGGCGCTTCACGACCTTGAGCACCACCAGATCGCGGAACGAGTACAGACGCTGCGTGCCGGAGCCCGACGCGTCCCGGATGCTCGGCACCACCAGCGTGGTGCGCGCCCAGTAGTCGAGCTGGCGGTAACTGATGCCGACCGCCTGGCAGGCCGTCACCCCGCGATAACCGACCGAGCCGTCCTCGCCGACGAGTGGGCCTTCTAACGGCTGCTCGTGCACGCGACTACCTCCCCGCTGCGCGGTGCCGCTTCACCTGGACTTCACGAGCGTATATCTCAGCGCCCGGCTTGGAAGGGAGGTAATGCGACGACACGCCGCCGGTGGGCGACTCGCGTGTTCTGCGTGGCTGGGCTTTGCGGGTTCTACGCCAGGCCTTGCGGGGTGCTGTGGCCGGCGGTGCGCTTATCCCGCGAAATCCTCGGGACGGACCTGGTCGAGGAACTCGCGGAACTTCTCGACCTCGTCCTCCTGCTCGTCCGGGATCACGATACCGGCCTCGGTGAGCACCTGGTCGGCACAACGGATCGGCGCGCCGACACGCAGCGCCAGGGCGATCGAGTCGCTCGGCCGGGCGGACACCCGCAGCTCGTCGCCGATCAGCAGGTCGGCGTAGAAGACGTTGTCCTTCAGTTCGGTGATCTCGACGGCCTTCAGCGGGGCCTCGAGCGCCTTGAGGATGTCGCGGAGCAGGTCGTGGGTCAGCGGCCGGGCCGGTTTCACGCCCTGCTGCTCGTACGCGATGGCCGTAGCCTCCACGGCGCCGATCCAGATCGGCAGGTACCGATCACCGTCGACCTCTCGCAGCAGGACGATCGGCTGGTTGCTCGGAAGCTCCACCCGAACCCCGACCACGCTCAGCTCGCGCACCGCCCGCCTCCGTGTCGCTATTAGTCGCCGCCTGCCCCGCACGGCCCCCTTATCCTGCACGGTACACGCCCCGCGTCCGGAACCCACGGGTGCGCCATTCCCGGCTCAGCGGCCTAGTTCGCCCCGCAGGCCGGCCCGCACCAGTGCCCCGTGCAGCTTCTGCGAGAGGGCCTGCAGCTCACGTGCGGTCTCGGCGGCCCGAGCCCGCGCCGCCGGGTCGCTCTGCCGCACCAGCGGTGCCAGCAGCTGCGCGAACAGGCCGACCTCGCGGTCCGCGGCGGCCCGGAACGCACGCAGATGGCGCACCTCCAGGCCGTACCGGGTGAGGCCAACCACCGCCTCGACGATGAGCACCGCGTCACCGTCGTACCAGCCTGGCGGTTTAGCGGTGACGAGTCCGATCTGTTCTAGTTCGTCCAGAAGGCTGCCGGACACCCCGGTGCGTTCGATCACATCCGCCCGGGGGATCCGGGTGTCGGACGGGTCGGCCGCCTTCTCGGCACCGACCGCCACCAGGGACGGCCGGGCCGGAGCGACGGCGACCGGCTCGTCGTCCATCCGGTCCAGCTGCTCCCGGATCACCCGAAGGGGTAGGTACTGGTCGCGCTGCGCGGTCAACACGAACCGCAGCCGCGCCACGTCGTTCCAGGAGTACTTGCGGTACCCGGAGGCGGTGCGCTGGGGATCGACCAGCCCCTCCGCCTCCAGGAACCGCAGCTTGGAGATCGTGGTGTCGGGGAACTCGGTGCGCAGGTGGGCCAGGACCTCCCCGATGCTCATCAGCGCAGCCTCGCGCCCGGCCGCTGGGCGATGCCCAGGGTCGCGCGCCGCCGCCCCCGACGAATTCACGATCAGCTGCCCTCGCCCTCCGGCCGCGGGCCGGCGATGAACACCAGGCGGAACTTGCCGATCTGCACCTCGTCCCCATTGCTCAGGGTGGCCGCCTCGACCCGCTCCCGGTTCACGTACGTGCCGTTCAGCGAGCCGACGTCGCGGACCGTGAAGGTGCCGCCGTCCCGGTGGAACTCGGCGTGCCGGCGCGAGACCGTCACGTCGTCGAGGAAGATGTCGCTGTCGGGGTGCCGTCCGCTGGTGGTCACGTCGTGGTCGAGCAGGAACCGGGCCCCCGCGTTGGGGCCGCGGCGCACGACCAGCAGCGCCATCCCCGGCGGGAGCGAGCCGGACATGCGGCTCGGCACCACGTCGGTGTCGGGACCCTCCAGCACCTCATCGAGCGCACCGAGGTTCAGCGTGGACGTGACGTCGAGTGGGGGGAACTCGTCGTCTGGGCGCGTCATCGGACCACCTCACGGATCAGTTGGTCGCCGCCAGGCGGCACGGGCCAATGAGACAAGCTCTGCTCCCCCACCGCGGCCGTCAGGCCCGGACGCACGACTATCGGTTTCAAAATTTCGACACAGACGTACAGACAACTGTTTGTTCGTGCCACGCGAGCCTAGTCAGCGCCAATATCGCGGGGCAACCGGACGCGCGGAACCGTCGCGCATCCAACACGACGGTTCCGGCCGCATGGCCTTCTTCGCCTCGGTCCCATCGGCTTCTTCGCCTTCACCGCGTTCATCGCGCAGGTCGCGTGTGTCGCGGTCGTCGCCGAAATATGCCGTTGCGGCCACTCAGCTCTCGGTGAGCGATTGGTATGCGCCCGCGTCCAGCAGCTGACCGATCGAGGCGGCGTCGTCGGCCACGATCTCGACCAGCCAGCCGGCCGCGTACGGCTCCGCATTGATGAGTTCGGGTTCGTCGACCAGCGAGGCGTTCTTGGCCACCACGGTGCCGGCGATCGGCGCGTAGATCTCGGAAACGCTCTTGGTCGACTCGATCTCGCCGAGCGAGTCGCCGGCCTGCACCTTGGTGCCCTCATCCGGCAACTGGACGAAAACGATGTCGCCGAGCGCGTCCTGCGCATAGTGGGTGATGCCCACCCGCACGGGCCCGCTGCCGTCACCGGACACCCACTCGTGTTCCGCCGTGTACCGCAGGTCCTCAGGAATCACGCCATCTCTCCCGTTTCACACCCGTCACTGTCACGAGGCTGGTCGCGCATATTGCAAAGACGTCGCCTTACGTACCGCGGTCACCTCGACCGTGGCTTGTTGTTCCAACGTCACGCTACCGCCGGCACTATTCACCGACGCGACCACCCCGCCGGGGATCTGCAACGCGGTCTGCATCGTCTGCGCGGCGCCAATCACCAGCAGCGTGTAGGGGCCGGTCAGCCGTTCACCGTCGACGATGATCCCGCCACCTTCGGCGTCTACAAAATAGCTGGACGCGACGATCCGTACGGCGCCACCGGCGGAGCCGCCGATCTGCATGACCTCGCCGCCGGCGCCGCGCAGCTCCTGCACGGTGTTGAGGACCGCGGACGCTTTGATCTTATCGAGCGTGATCACCAGACCGGGGCCGCGGCCCGGCATCGTGCCGGCGAGCAGACCCAGCTGGTCGGCCCGCTGTTCCGCCTCGGCCAGCGCGGCCTGCCGGCCGGCGACACCCGAGGTGAGCTGGCGCTGGGTGTTCTCGAGGGCGTTGATCTCGCTCTGCAGGCGGGCGTCCCGGGCCTCCAGGTCGGAAAGGATGCGGACCAGGTCCTCCTGGCGGGCGGTGGCCAGGCCCTGGTCGCCGTCGTTGCTGCGCAGCTGGACCACGAGGGTGAAGCCGAACAACGCGAGGAGGAGCCAGATCAGGGCACCGGCCGAGGAGAGACGGCGGCGGGCCGCGGCGGCGGGTGTGCCTTCCTTGTCGGGTGGGGTGGCGCCGTCGTTCCGGGCGTCCGCGGCCGGCTCAGCGTTCACCGCCGGCTCAGCGTCCGACGCCGGCTCCGCGGAGGAGTCCTCGTCGAGAAGCGGCTGCGCCTCCGCCGAGCGCTCCGTCCGGGATTCCAGGGGTGACGAACCCGCCGGCAGCGTCTCCGGATGCGACGGCCCCCGTGAATACGCCGGGGTCACCCGTTCGGGTGCATCCGGCCGGCTTGGATCCGGCCGGCTTGGATCCGGTTCCCGCGAGGCGACCAGGTCCTCGGCGCTCAGCCGCCGGGTGGGGCCTTCCGGGTCGCTTCCGGCGGCCGCCTGATCCGTGGCCGCCGGGGCCGGTCGAGGGGTGAGCCGGGTAGTCGACTCCCCCGGGCCGGCTGGGTCCGGCGGCTGTGCCGGCGCTCCGGCTGCCTCCCCCGGACCCACCGGTTCGAGTCGCGTGGTCTCCTCATCCGGGTCGGCCGGTAGGTGGTCCGCCGAGGCGGCACTCGGAGCCGGGCTCACCTCGCCGAGCCGCGTGGTCGGCTCCTCCGCCGCGGGTGGGGTCAGGCGAGCGGTTGCCTCGCCCGGCCCCGATGGCGTAAGCCGGGTGGTCTCGCCTCCCGGCCCCTTGTCCACCGGCGGCGGCTTGCGCCCCGCGGTGGGCAGGTCCCGGTCGTGCTGGTGGGGTTGGTTCTTGTCGGTCATCGCGACTATGCCCGGAACAGGTGCCGGCGGATCGCCGCGACGTTGCCGAAGATGCGCACGCCGAGGACGACCACGACGCCGGTGGACAGCTGCCCGCCGACGCCCAGCTGGTCGCCCAGGTAGACGATCAACGCCGCGACCAGCACGTTGGAGATGAACGAGACGACGAATTGCTTGTCGTCGAAGATGCCGTCCAGCTTGGCGCGGACGCCGCCGAACACCGCGTCGAGAGCTGCCACCACGGCGATCGGCAGGTACGGCTGGAGCGCAGCCGGCACGGTCGGGTGGAACACGATGCCGAGAACGATCCCGGCGAGCAGGGCGAGTACGGCGATCATCGGCCGCCTTCCGACGATGAGGTGCGCGGCTCGGCCGCTTTGCTGTGGGGTGGTAGAGAGCCCGACGGTTCGGGCGGCGGGGCGGACGGTTCGGCCACCCGTAGCTTCAGCTCCGTGGCGGCCGCCAGTGTCACGTCGTCCACCTCGCCGGTGTCGAAGGACATGCCGTACTTGGCGGAGAGTTCCCGGAAGAACCGGCCCGCGTAGCCGTCCGAGAACTCGTCGGCCAGGTCGTCCGGGCCGATCGCGACCACCTCGTACGGCGTCGTCACCGGACGCTGGTCGACCAGGATGGCCTCACCGGCCTGCCGGATCGTCGACGTCGCGGTGAGGCGCTGCCCGTTGATCGCGATCGCCTCGGCGCCCAGCGACCACAGCGCGTTCGTGGCCAGCTGCAGGTCGGTGTCCTTGACCCGGGCCGTGGTGTTGCGCTCCCCGGTCACCGGGTTGATCGGGGTCGGACCGTCGCCGACGGTGACCGTGGCGCCGGAGCCGCGCACCGAGGCCAGCCCGGTGGCCGCCTCCAGTTCACGCAGCCGGGCCACGGTGGCGCCGCCCAGTTCGCGCGCCCGCAGGTCGGAGACCTCCTTGCCGAGGGTGTCCGCTCGCTGCTGGAGCCGCGCGGTCTCGTCCCGGCGCTTCTGCACCTGCTCGATCAGGGTGTCCCGGGCCTTGCTGCGGGCCGGCTCGTCGGCCACGGTCTGCTGGTAGGCCACCACCAGCAGGAAACCGAGGCACACCAGGGTCAGCGCCGAGATCCCGCTGGTGATCCACTTGCGCGGGCCGGTGGGTTCGCCCTCCTTGGCCTTGCGGGCGGCCGCGGCGGCATAGCCGGGTTCGAGCGGATTGCGGAACAGCTCGGTCAAAAAATCCGGCTGGAAAACCCGCTTGGGCTGCTGATCCGGCTGCTGATCCGCCTGGGGATCCGGCTGGTGATCCGGCTGCGGCTCTGGCGTCGTCATCAGGCAGCCGTCCGCGCGGCCCGCAACAGCTGGGCCGCCTGAGCCAGGTAGAGCGCCGCGGCCGCCCAGTACAGCGCCAGCGCCCACCAGGCCAGCCCCCAGCCGACCGGGCCGGCCCAGGCCTCCACGGCCGGCACCGCCTGGTCGAGCAGGATCACCGGGAACGCCGCCAACAGCACGAACGTGCCGGTCTTGCCGACGTAGTGCACCGGCGGCGGGCCGTAGCCGTGCCGGCGCAGTACCAGCAGCGCGACGCCGAGCACCAGTTCGCGCAGCAGCAGCGCGCCGGTCAGCCAGTACGGCACCACGCCGCGCACCGTGAACCCGATCAGGGTGGCCAGGATGTAGAGCCGGTCGGCGAACGGGTCGAGCAGTTCGCCGAGCCGGGACACCGAGTTCATCCGGCGCGCCACATACCCGTCCACCCAGTCGGTGGTGCCGCCGACCGCCAGCACGATCACCGCGGCCACGTCGTTCTGCGGCCCGAGCAGCAGGTAAAGGAAAAGCGGGACGCCCAGCAGCCGGAGGAAGCTGATCACGTTGGGCAGGGTCCAGATCCGGTTGGAGGCAGCGATGGACGGCGCAGGCTGCTGCGACATCGCGACTTCCTCTCCCCCTCCGGTGCCGGGCACGACCCAGCGCCGCCCGGCACCATGTCACCCCGGCACTGTCTCCCGACAGGCCGCACGCAACCAGACTTGCCGTCTGGTCACTCGGCGACGCGTCACCCGGCAGCGGTCCCCCCGACCAGCCGGACACCCCCCGAACCGGTCACTCGCCGAGCAACTATAACCAGCCGCGCGTTCGGGTACGCCCACCCGTAGCGTGGCGCACACCGTGTCCGGCGTCCTAGGAACCTAGTCATCTGAATTCCCTGGTAGCGGCCCCGCACGGTCAAACCGGCACAAACCCGAAAGAGTGACTAGGAGGTTCGGTACCGCTCGAAGTGCACAACTTCGTCGAGCGGCCGCCGCTTCGGCTGCGCCCACCGGCCACGCGCCGGATACCCGAGCGGGATTAGCGCCATGGTCAGCGCGTCTTCCGGCAACCCGAGCAGCTCGCGTACCTCGTCCTCATGTCCCGAGTAGAGCGTCGTGAGCACCGACCCGATCCCGAACGCCCGCGCCGCCAGCATCAACTGCTGCACCGCACCGTAGATCGACGACCCGAGCCGCGGGTTCTGCGACTTCGCCGCGCCCAGCAGCACCGGGAAGATCCACACTGGCGCCTCCTCGAGGTGCGCCGCCAGGTGGTCACCGGCCCGGAACAGCGCCCGCCCCGGCTCCTCCCCCGTCAGGAACCGCTCCCGGTGCCGGCCGTAGCTGTTCTCCCAGCCCTCCCGGTAGAACGCCGCGATCCGCCCCTTCACCTCCGGGTCACGCACCACGATCCACGCCCACCGCTGCGTGTTGCCGCCGTTCGGCCCCCGGATCGCCGCGTCCAGCAGCTGCCGGATCACGTCGTCCTCGATCGGCCGGTCGGACAGGTAGCGGCGCGCGGGGGTCGAGTGCAGCGCGGCCAGCACGGGCAGATCTTCCGGCTCAGCAGGCATGGGGGTCACCCTAAACCTTGCACGAGAAACGGGATCGACACGGCCGATAAAGTGCGAACGTGGCCACCTACATCAAGTCAGTGACGTTCGACTGCGCCGATGCGCTGGTCGTGGGCCGGTTCTGGGCCGCGGCGCTGGGCGGCGAACTCGAGGAGGACTCGACGTCCGACAAGTCGTTCGTGGAGGCGCCCGGCTGGGGCGGGCCCAACCTGTGGTTCCAGCGGGTGCCCGAGAGCAAGACCACCAAGCTGCGCATGCACTTCGACCTGCGCGCCCCGGACGGCGTCGCGGCCGAGGTGAAACGACTCGAAGCCCTCGGGGCGACCGTCGCCGACAACCAGCGTGAAGACGACCAGCGTGAAGACGACCAGGGTGAACTGGTCGTGATGCGCGACCCCGAGGGCAACGAGTTCTGCGTCGAGCTGTAGGCGGTCCGGGCTACTTCTTCTTGCCCTTGGCCGGTGCCGGCTTGGGCGCCGGATACTTCTCGTTGTAGTCGCGCAGGATCGGCATGCCCACCAGCACCAGGTCGCGGGCGCGCCGGTCCACGTCGGCGCCCGAGGCGTTGCGCGGCGCCGGGAACTGAGCGGCGATCGTGCCCGTGAAGATCAGCAGGTCGTCGACCGAGCCGGGGAACGAGCTGCACAGTTCGGCCGCGGCCCGCAGCTGCGACTCCGGAATGTACGCGACGTGCTCCGCCATGCCGGCCTGCCAGGCGCGCGGGTGCACCAGGTAGCCGGCCGGCAGCCGCCCCGGTCCGCCCAGCGGCGCCAGCGCCCGGTGCCGCTTGACCGGCTCCGGCTTGGTGGCCGTGATCATGTAGAGCGCACCGGCCCCGAACAGGACGCCCGGGATCAGCAGCGCCATCTCGGTGGGCACCCCGGCCATCAGCATGACCACCAACAGCACCACCAGGATCACGGCGCCCGCCATGTACTCCCGGGTGCCGTCGCGGGAAGCGCCCGCCTCGGCGTCCTCGACACAGCGCTTGATGATGCCCTCGAACACCTGGTCCGTGGGGCGCCACCCGTCGGCCCGGACCGGCATCTCTCGCGTGCCCTGTGCCATCGGGAGGTCCTCTCTACTTGCTGCAAAGGGGGTCGCCCAGCGGTATCGGCTAGAGCGGCACACCGGTTGAGAGTTCTCCGGGTGCCGTACGGTGTCACCACAGCTCGGCGCCCTCACGTCCGCGGATGGTAGAGGTTGCGGCGCGGCTCCCGGCTCGCGTCGATCCAGGCGGGCGGGATGAACTCCGGCAGCCGGTCCTCGGCCAGCCGGACCTGCCATCCGTACGCCGGATCGTGCAGGTAGCGATGGTGGCGGCGGCACAGCAGGACCAGGTTGTCCAGGCTCGTGACCCCGCCGGCCGACCAGGCGTGCAGGTGGTGCGCGTCGCACCAGCGCGGCGGCAGGTCACAGCCAGGGAACGCACAGCCCTTGTCCCGGGCGACCAGCGCGCGCCGGATCGGGGCCGTGGCCAGGCGGCAGGCGCGGCCGACGTCGAGGATCTGGCTCTTGCCGCCGAGCACGATCGGCACGATCAGCGCGTCACAGGCCATCCGCCGCGCGGTGGCCGCGGAGATCCGTTCGCCGCCGTCGGTGATCCCGGCCCCGAGCAGGCGGGTCAGCGGGTCGTACGGGATCGTCACCGACACGTGGGCCGTCCCGCCGCCGTTGTCCGGCGTGTCCCCGGTCCGCAGCGTCAGGCGGCACACCTCGACGAGGGCGTCGGCACGCCGCTGGGCGGGCTGCCGGTCGTCGTCGGGTTTCGGCGCGCACAGCGGATCGATGGCGGCGGCGACGGTTGCGGCGTCCTCGACCGTGAGGGACCCGGAGACCCGGACCACGCCGTCGTTCGGCCGTGACATCGTGAACGCCCGTTTCCCGTACGCCCGGGCTTCCTGCCGGCGCAACGCCGCCTCCTCGGCCGCCTCGGCAACCTCCGGCGCGACATGGGTCAGGATCCGCTCGCCGAGCCGCCGCAGCTGTTCGGCCGGGAACTGGCCGGCCTGCTCGAGGAGGAACGCCTCGGCCTCGTCGGCGATCAGCGTGCCGTCGGCCGCCGGCCCACCGTCCTCGACGATGTCGGCGAGCGTCGCCGGAATGGCGCCGACCGACGCGGCGATCACGTCGCCCTGCCGCAGGTCGAGCTCGCCGTCGAGGATCGCCTGTTCGACGGCGGGACGCGCTCGGAACGCGGTGGCCCGCCCGGCGAGTTCCCGGGCGGGCCCATGGTCCATCAATAGTTGACTGCGCAGCCAGCCGGCCGTGGTGCGGTGACCGTGCGAGCCCGGGATGCCGCGCTTGTCGGCCTGCTGCACCAGCCGCACCGTCATCATCTGCGCGGCCTGCACGAGCCCGTGCGCCGCCCGCAGACAGGAGATCAGCTCGGAATCGGCCAGCGACCAGCACGCCGACCCCGCAACCTTGGCGGTGTCGGCGTGCAGCCGCTCCACATCCTCAAGCACCCGCCCAAATTAGAACACCCGTACGACAACCCCGGAACCCACAAAGATCCTTCCCCACCATTTGCAGGACCACCCAACCACCTACGCGGCGAGGGTCGCGTACCGCCCGCCCGCGTCGACCAGCGCCTCGTGGGTACCCGATTCCATCACCCGGCCGTGGTCGATCACCACGATCTGGTCGGCGGCGCGGACCGTCGACAGCCGGTGCGCGATCGTGACCGTGGTCCGGCCGCGGGACAACTCGTCGAACGCCCGCTGCACCGCCCGCTCGGTCTCGTTGTCCAGCGCGCTCGTGGCCTCGTCCAGCACCAGGATCCGCGGGTCCCGCAGCAGTGTCCGGGCGATGGCGATGCGCTGCTTCTCACCGCCGGAGAACCGGTGCCCCCGCGAGCCGACCATGGTGTCGTAGCCGTCCGGCAGGCCGGCGATCACGTCGTGGATCTGCGCGGCCCGGGCTGCGGCCTCGATCTCCGCGTCGGTGGCTTCTGGACGGGCATAGCGGAGGTTCTCGCGGACCGTGGTGTGCAGCAGGTAGGTCTCCTGGCTGACCACCCCGACGATCGAGGCCAGATCGGCCAGTGCCAGGTCCCGCACGTCCACACCGTCCACGGTGACCCGGCCGGCCGTCGGGTCGTACAGCCGGGCGATCAGGGCCGCGATCGTGCTCTTGCCCGAACCCGTCTCGCCGACCAGCGCCAGCGAGGACCCGGCGGGCACGTCCAGGTTCACCCCGGCCACCGCGGCCGACGGGCTCCCCGCGTACGAGAAAGTCACCTCCTCGAAGCGCAGGTGGCCCCGCGGCGCCGGAATCCGCACGGGCCTCGCCGGTTCCTGCACTTCGATCGGCAGATCGAGGTATTCGAAGATGCGGGCGAACAGGGCGAGCGACGCGGTCAGCGACACACCCACGTTGAGCAGCCCCATCAGCGGCCGGAACAGGCCGCTCTGCAGGGCCGTGAAGGCGACCAGCGTGCCGATGCTCATGGTGCCGGCGGTGAACGGCAGACCCGCCGACAGGTAGATGGCCGCCGGAATGGCGGCGAACACGATCGACATCGACGCCATCCGCCAGCGACCGGCCAGCTCGGACCGCAGTTCGAGGTCGATGAGGCGGCGCGACGACGCGGTGAACCGGTCGACCAGCGCGGGACCGGTCCCCATGGTCTTGGCCAGCTGGATGCCGCTGATCGACAGCCCTTCCTCGATCGTGACGTTCAGGTCGGCGAGTTCGCGCTGGCGGCGGGCGGTGATCTCGCGGCGCATCTGGGCGACCCGCTTGGTGAGCCAGATCGCCGGCGGCAGCGCGACCAGCGAGACCAGGGTGAGCTGCCAGGACAGCGCGGCCATCGCGACGATGGAGGCGACCGTGGTGGTCAGGTTGGCGGCGATCGAGGTGGCCGTCGACGTGACGACCTGTTCCATGCCGCCGATGTCGTTGGTGATGCGGGACTGCACCTCGCCGGTGCGGGTGCGGGTGAAGAAGCCGATCGACTGCCGTTGCAGGTGCGCGAACACGTCGACCCGGAGCCGGTGCATGACCCGCTGACCCACCGTGGTGGAGATCCAGGTCTGCACGACCCCGAGCACAGCACTCACCGCGGCGACCGCGACCATGCCGGCCACCAGCCAGGCCAGCAGGCGCAGGTCGGCGTGCGGCAGGGCGACGTCGATCACCTCGCGGAGCAGGAACGGCGCGGCCATGCCGAGGATCGACGTGACCACGATGAGCAGCACCACCACGGCCAGCGACCAGCGGTGGGCGCGGAACAGGGCGCCGATCCGGCGCAGCGACACGGAGCGGGCCTGAGCCTTCTCAGCCGCGGAGACTTCTCTGTTCTTGGGCAATATCAAAATCCTTTCGCCGTACGACGTGTGCGCGCGCACCGGCGACGCGGTGCGCGACGGACCGCCAGGAAAGACAGGTGCTGAGGTTACCTCACTATGAGGTTACAACCGAAGTCGCTGCTACGGTATTCCGCGTGACCGACAGCCTGTCCGAGGCGTTCTTCGCGGTGGCCCACCGGCTCCGGCACCGCACGAGGGTGACGCTCGAGCCCTGGCACCTGTCCCCGTCGCTGGCCCGCGCCATGCGGGTGCTCGCCGGGCACGCCGAACTGCGCCCCGGCGCCCTCGCCGAGCACCTGCGGATCGCCCCGCGCTCGGCCACCGAGGTGGTCGACGACCTGGAACGCCTCGGGTTCGCCGAGCGCCGCCCCGACCCGGCCGACCGGCGCGCCACCCTGGTCGCACTCACCGCGTCGGGCGTCGAGACCAACCGCGCGATCCAGGCCGCGCGGGAGGCCGAGGCGGAACGCTTCTTCGCCGCGCTCGGCCACGACGACCGCACCGCACTGATGGCGATCCTGCGCAAGTTGATCGACGGACCTACTGCCGCACCGCCGCCCGCAGCGCACCCACCCGCACCGAGATGATCCGCGGCACCGTCGCACCGCCGGTCATCACCTGGCTGCCGTGCAGTTCGACCCAGTCCTCGCCCGCGTACCAGAAGATCCGGTCGACGCCCGCGACCACCACGGTCACCGCGCCAATGCCGTAGAGGTAGTCGGCCTCCGCGATGACCAGGCACACGCCGGGCCGCAGCGCCACACCGCCGACCACATGGTTCGCGTTCATCGCCGAACCTCCCACCACCTCCTACGCAATGTAGGCCAGGCGATCACCAGGGGGAACGGTCGAACCGGACGAACTTTGTTCTGGAATGGACCAAGTTGTCAGCGAACCCGGCGCCGCCCGAGCACCAGCAGAACGAGGCCCGCCAATACCGCGCCCATCCCCGCGACGCTCAGCCCCGCGACAGCGGCTCCCGGCCCGGTGATGGGCAGCTCACCACCGCCCCCGCCACCGCCACCGCTCCCCGGCAGCGTGATGGCCGCCGTGTTGTCGGCCGGCACGGTCTCCTTCGACGGCCCGGTGTCGCCCACGGTGACCGACCCCGGCCGTCCCGCCGTCCCGGTGACCCGCAGCGGGACGGTCCGGGACACCGACGCACCCGGCGCCAGCCACTCCTCCGACACGCACCGCAGCCCCGTCCCGCGCGCCGTGCAGCCCGCCGCCGACCCGAACCGGGACCCCGCCGGCGGCACCAGGTCGGCCGTCCACCCGATCGCGCTCGACGGCCCGTTGTTGGTCACCGTCCAGGTCACCGCCGTCGCCGAGGCCTGCGCCCGCACCACGACGTCGAGCGTGTTGGCCGGCGCCAGCACCGAGAGCGGCCCCTCGTTGTCCTGCTCGTTGAAATCCCCGCCGGCCACCTCGACCGCGATCTCACCGCGGAACTCGCCCGGCCCCGGGGTGTCCTTGCCCAGGATCACGAAGAAGCGGGACAGCAGCTCGAATGTCTCCCGGGGCTGGATGTCCCGCACGAACGGGCAGCTCAACGTCACCTCTCCCCAGTGGAACCGCCCGGCCGCCGTGCCGCCTTCGTAGGTGCAGCCCGGGTCCTGCTCGCCGTCGCCGACGCCGAGCCCCTGCGGCACCGTCAGCACCAGCCGGCTGGTCCGCGCCACCACGTCGCCGTTGTTCGTCACCCGGATCGGCAGCGGGCGCTCCTGCTCCGGCTCCCCGGCCGGCACCTGCTCGGCCCACAGCGACAGGTCGGGCCCCCGCGACAGCCCCCGCACCGGGAACGCCCGCGCGACGTCGCCGCCCTCGGCAGCCGTCAGCGCCAGCCGCAGCTCCCCGGCCGGCTGGGTCTCGGTCACCGACGCGACCAGGCGCACCGGCCGCACCGTGGCCGTCGTCAGGTCGCCGATCGCACACCGCACCGTCGCGTCCTCCCGGGTGCAGCCGTCCGCCACCCCGGTGACGCTGATGGTGTCGGCCAGCCCCGCCAGACCGACCGTGAGGACCGCCCCGGTGGCCGGCCCGCCGGACGCCGAGAGCCGGAACTCCGGCTCGAACGCGGTCCGCCCCACGCTGATGTCCTCGTACTGGCGCAGTTCGATCTGCAGGCTGGGCGCCGCGGCCGCGGCGGCGACCGGCGTACCGGCGACGAGTAGGGCGGCGGCGAACAACGGTGCTGCTGCCAACCGTGCTGCTGCCAACCGTGCTGCCGCCAACCGTGCTGCCGCCAACTGTGCACGCATGTGACCAGCTCCCCCGTGGACTGAGGGCCACACGGTAATGGAAACCGCGCGGCCCCGCTGCCCCGTCCTCAGCCGAACAGCAGCGTGCCGAGAGACTCCGACCCCTGCCGCAGGCTGGACCGGCCACCGGCCTCCACCAGCACCCGCTCGCAGCCGTCCGCCTCAACGTAGAGCGTCGCCTGCTCCACCTGCAGGACCGCGAACCGGGTCGCCGGCGTGCTGCAGGCGGCCGCGTCCTTGGAGACGGTCAGCTGCTCCCGCGCCCCGGCCCACTTCTCCGCCGCCAGCCGCCCGCCGGACGCGAACCGGCCGGCCGGTTTCCCGGTGCCCCGCTGGTCTTCCGGCACCGTGTAGACGCAGATCCGCGCGGCCGCGTCAGCCGCCGGCAGCACCGGCAGTGCGGTCCTGCCCAGGCCCATCTGGCTGGTGGCCCACACCATGTCGGCCCACGACTGCCCACACCCGGTCTTCGCCGCCTCGGCCGACTCCAGTTCCTGCACCGGCTTGGCCGACACCTGCGTGGTCCGCATGGCACCGAACGCGTCCCGGAACTCGATCCGCGGCTTGCCGCACGCGTCCTTGGGCACGCCCGGCTGCACCCAGCGTCCGTCCGCGTCGACCAGCGCCAGCCACGGCACCACGGGCAGGTCCATCGTGCAGGCGCCGTCGGTGGGCGCCTCGTCCGGCAGGCGCAGGGCGGCGACCACGGCCGCGATGTCGGTGGCCTTGTTCTCGGAGGCAACGAGCGCGGTGCTGCCGTTGGCCTGTTTGACCGGCGCCGACCCGCAGACCACCGCGGACACCGGCTGGAAGCTGCCGTCGAGCCGTGGCATCGACAGCGCGTCCTGCGCCCCGTCGAGTCCCCGCGCCGACGGTGCCGCCGCGGCGCAGGACTCCCAGGTCGGTTGGACCAGTGGCGCCTCCGCCGGCATCGTGCTGTCCCCGGCGCCGGAGTCACCGCCGCATCCCGCCGCCACCAGCACCATCGCGAGTCCCGCGCCCCAAGCCGCCAGCCGGCCGATCATGGTCACCCCCAACGAGTGTCGACAGGGGGATGAGACGACTCAAACTGGCGGCCGGTTCCCGGCAATCTGCTTCAGGTGCGGCGGGCTGCTTCAGGTGCGGCGGGCGAGCAGCGTGACGCAGGCCGCCGATCCGGCACCGCAGAGCATCGCCGCGATCAACGGCATCGGCACCGGCACCGTGGTGAACCGGTCCAGCACACCCAGCGCCAGCGCCGCCACCAGGCACACCGCGAACACCACCGAGGCGAGGTGACCGAGCACGCCCCGTCCCACCGGCACCGGCTGCACGCCACCGGCCGGCACCCGCAGCGACTCCGCGAAGTCGTCGGTGACCCGGACCAGCGAGGTCGCGTCGACGATCCGCCGCTCGGCCGCGGCGAGACGCCGCAGTTCGGTCTCGGCCCGGGGGTGGCCGGGCTCCAGTCTCAAGGCTTGGCCGTACGCGTCCCGCGCGCTGAGCGGACGACCCGCCGCGAACAGCGCAACCCCGTGCGCGACGTGCAGATCGGCGTCGTAGTACGCCAGCTCGACCGCGATCGCGAGCACCTCGACCGCCTCGGCGACCCGGCCGGCCGCGAGCAGGGCCCGCCCGTGCCGCTCGAACAGGCGCGGGTTGCCCGGGTCTTCGGCGCAGGCCGTGGTGGCCGCCGAGACGGCCAGGTCGTGCCGGCCGGTCGCGGTGTAGGCGGCGCTCACCCAGTACAGCGGCTCCACGCCGCGCGGCTCGAGCCGCAGCGCCGCCCGGGCCGCGTCGAGCGCCTCGGCCGGCCGGTGCAGCGCGAGCCGGGCCCGGGCCAGCAGCAGCCACGCCTCGACGTTGCCGGGTTCCTCGCCGACCACGGGTGCCAGCAGGTGGGCAGCCTGGCCGGCCCGCCCGTGGTGCAGCAGGTCGTCGGCCCGGCCGAGCAGGGTGTCGGTACGCACGACCGCCTCGATCGGCCGTCCGGCCACCGACCTGCGCACCCGGCGGGGTGCGACCGGGTTCCTATTCGTTGCGCGCCGCCGCCGGCCCGGTCACCCGCCGCAGCAGCGGCATGGTCGAGACGATCAGGACCAGCGACAGCCCCAGGCCGAGCAGCACCGTCGCGTAGTAGGCCGGCCCGGGCGGATCGAGCCGGTAGCCGAGCTGCGACCTCAGGAACAGGTGGGCCGCCAGGAACCCGGCACCTACCGCCACCATCGCGACCGCGAGCAGCGGCACCACACTTTCCAGCAGCACCACCCGCCGCAGCTCGGGCAGCCGCACCCCGGCGAGCCGCAGCAGGCTGAACGGCCGCGCCCGCTCGTTGATCCCGCCGGTGACGCTGACCGCCAGGCTGCACCCGGCGATCAGCAGGCTGGCCACGATCACCACGTCGGCGAGCCGCTGGAACTGCACCAGGCTGTTCGCGAAGTTGCTGCGCCACTCGCCCTGGGTGGCCGCCGGCTGGGCGTCCGGGAACGCCCCCTGCAGCAGGGTCCGCGCCCGGTTCAGCGCCGCCGCCGAGCCGTCGGTGACGACCACGACCGAGAGCAGCGGACGCTCCGCGAGCTGCGCCGGGGTCAGCGGCGACGGCAACCACACCCGCTCCCCGCCGTCCCGCGGGTCGAACAGGTCGTGGTGGGTCTCGGCCACCGCGGCGCCGGCCGGGCAGCGGCCCACCTGCGGCACCCGGGCCAGCGCCGCACAGTCGACCAGGCCGGCCAGGTGCCCCGGAGCGGGCTCCTGGCCGTGCACGGCGATGACGTCCTCGACCCCGGCGGTGGTGCGCAGCGCGGCCGGGACAGCCGCGGCCGGCGGCGGGCTGGTGCCCGGCGGCTGCTCCTCCGGATACCAGGTCACGGTCAGGTTGTCGTGGATCGCGCTGCCCGGCGGCTGGGCACCCCGGTGGTTGACCACGGTGGTGATCACGCCGGTCGCCACCGTGGTCACGAACAGCGCTAGCATCAGCCCGCTCACCGCCCGGAATCCGGCCCGCGGGTCGTCGGCGAGGCGGCGGCCGGCGATCAGCGTGGCCGGGCGGCCGGCCCGGTGGGCGAGCAGGCGGGAACCGGTCATGGTCAGCCACGGCCCGGCGACCACCAGCCCGGTCATGACCAGGACAATGCCGGAGAGGTACGCGATCAGCTGCCCGTTCGTGGTGTCCGGGCGACGGCCGACGAACCACACCAGCTCGGCGAGCCCGGCCGCCACCGGAAGTAGCCGCCAGGCGCGCGGCGGCTTCGGCGTGACGCGGCGGCTGACTCCGAGCGGCGAAATCCGCACCCGGCGCAACGCGATCCGGGCCGCGACCGCCGCGCCCACCGGCACCCCGAGCGCGACCAGCAGCACGTCGGCGGTGCTGAGCGAAAGGTCGCCGGTGAAGAACCGCTCCCCGGTCAGGGTGAACCCGGCGAGGCCGAGGCGCACCAGCGGGAACAGTGCGAACCCGAGCACCAGGCGCAGCGCCCAGCCCGCCGGGTCGGCCGCCTCCGGGCCGGTGGCGGCCGAGGTGACCGCGCTGTTCAGCCAGGCGTAGCGCAGATTCTGGGCCTGTACCGCGTTGATACCGGCCAGCGTCCCCAGCAGCAGCGCGACGCCCACCGCGACCGCCGCGCCGACCAGGGCGAGCCGCCCGGCCGCCGACCGGCCGCCGGCCACCGCAAGACGCAGGCCCAACCCGATCACGGCGCTACCGCCGGCGTGGTGACCCGGCCGTCGCGGACCATGACCTCCCGGTCGGCGCAGGCGGCCACCCGCGGCTCGTGGGTGACCAGCACGACCGTGGTGCCCCGGTCCCGGGCGGCCCGCACCAGCAGGTCCATCACCTGCTCGCCGGTGAGGGAGTCGAGCGCGCCGGTCGGCTCGTCGGCGAACAGCACCTGCGGCTCGGCCACCAGCCCGCGGGCCAGCGCGACCCGCTGCTGCTGGCCGCCGGACAGCTCGCCGGAACGGCGCCGTTCCAGGCCGCCGATGCCGAGCAGCTCGAACCACTGCCGGGCCCGCCGGCCGACGGCACCAGGATGCCGGCCAGGCAGTGCAGCAGCGTGGACTTGCCGGAGCCGCTCGGGCCCATCACCGCGACGATCTCGCCGGCCGCCACGGTGAGGTCGGCGCCGCGCAGCGCCGGCGTCTCGCCGAGCGACAGGGCGACCCCACGGGCCTCCAGCGCGGCCGTCATCGCTGCACCTGCGCCCGCAGAGCGTCGAGCCGGGCCGCGGTGGTCTCGATCCAGCGCAGGTCGGCCTCGAGGTGGAACAGCCCGTGGTCGGCCAGCAGCCCCTCGACCAGCCCGCCGCCCCGCTTGACCTCGGTGAGCTCGCGCATTCGGGCCAGGTGGGAGCGGCGCTGGGTGTCCAGGTAGGCGTCGGCCGGCCGGTCCAGCATGAGGGCCAGGACGACCTTGGCGAACAGCACGGTCTGCAGGTGCGGCTCGGGGGCGACCGGCTCGGTCAGCCAGGTGTCGACCTCGGTGGCGCCGCGGTCGGTGATCACGTACCGCTTGCGTTCCGGGCCCTCACCCGGGGTGACCTCGTCCATCACCACCTTGCCGTCCCGGGCGAGCCGGGCCAGCGTCGAGTACACCTGGCCGAACGGCAGCGACCGGCCGCCGCCGAAGTAGAGGTCGTAGTCGCGTTTCAGGTCGTAACCGTGGCTGGGCTGGCGCTCGAGCAGGCCGAGCAGGGTGAGGGGTACGCTCATGCCGCCACCGTACACCGAGAGTATACCTCGCGTATATACGCTAGAGTTAGACGCTCCGGGTCAGACCCGCTTCATCTCCTCGTGATGGTCGGTGAGCACCTCGGTCATGGCCAGCAGGAAACGCCGGATCGCGGTCAGCTCCGGCCGGCTGAACCGGTCCATCACGGCGTGGCTGCGGACGCCTAGCGGGCCGAAGAAGCCGACCGCGACCGCCATCCCCGGCTCGCCGTAGCGCAGGTGCACCACCCGGCGGTCCGGGCTCTCCCGCGTACGGCGAAGATGCCCGCCCCGCTCCAGGCGGTCGATGGCGGCGGTGGCCGCGCCCGACGAGAGCCCCACCGCCTCGCCGAGGCGGCCCGGGGTGAGCGGATCGCCGGCCCGCTCCGCCTGGAACACCGCGATGAGCGCCTGGAGGTCGGTGGGGTGCAGGCCGTGCTTCTGGGCGAAGTACGCGCCCAGTTGCTGCGACGCCATGCCGTAGCGGTGCATCAGCTGCACGAGTTCGTCGCGCAGGTCACGGCCGCTGGTAAGATCGACACTGTCCACACGGGACATTTTTTCAGATCGGGACCCCGGCGAACGGCACCGCGGCCGTGGCCGTCGCCAGGCGGCCTGCCGGGTGCGACCAGCGGCCACGCCGGGCCAGTTCGGGCAGCACGCCCTCGCCGAACCAGTAGGCCTCCTCGAGGTGCGGGTAACCCGAGAGGATGAATTCGTCGATGCCGAGCGCCGCGTACTCCTCCAGCCGGTCGGCGACCTCCCGGTGGCTGCCGACCAGGGCGGTGCCGGCGCCGCCGCGCACCAGGCCCACTCCGGCCCACAGGTTGGGCGACACCACCAGGCCGTCGCGGGAGCCGCCGTGCAGCGACAGCATCCGGCGCTGGCCTTCCGACTCGCTGCGCCGCAGCCCGGCCTGCACCTGCGCGATCGCGCTCTCCGGCACCCCGCCGATCAGCCGGCCGGCCTCGGCCCAGGCCTGCTCCGCGGTGTCCCGGGTGATCACGTGCAGCCGGATGCCGAACCGCATGTCCGGCCGCAGCGAGCGGATCCAGGCCAGCTTCTCGGCCACCTGCGCGGGCGGTTCGCCCCAGGTCAGGTAGATGTCGGCATGCTCGGCCGCGACCGGGCCGGCGGCCTTGGACGAGCCGCCGAAGTAGATCGGCGGCGCCACCTCCGGCACGTGCGCGAGCTTGGCGCCCTCGACCCGGACGTGTTCGCCGTCCAGCGTCACGGTCTCGCCCCGGAACAGCGCCCGGACCACCCCCAGAAATTCGGCGGTACGGGCGTAGCGCGCGTCCTTGTCCAGGAAGTCGCCGTACTGCCGCTGCTCGTGCGACTCGCCGCCGGTCACCACGTTGAGCAGCAGCCGGCCGCCGGACAGCCGCTGGAAGGTGGACGCCATCTGGGCGGCCAGGGTGGGCGACAGCAGCCCGGGCCGGAACGCGACCAGGAACTTGAGCCGCTCGGTGACCTCGGTCAGCATCGCCGTGGTCAGCCAGGCGTCCTCGCACCAGGCACCGGTCGGGGTGAGGGCGCCGACGAAGCCGAGCTGCTCCGCGCTACGGGCGATCTGGCCCAGGTACGCGACGCTGGCGGGGCGCGCCCCGCCGGCCGCACCGGTCGGCACGCCGCTGCCGCCGCCCACGATGTCGCGGCTGTCGCCGTTGGTGGGCAGAAACCAGTGAAAGTCCATGCGACGCACACTATCCATATATTCCATCGGTTGACTAGAGTATCTCGCCATGGACAAGACCGGCATGGACGAGATCCAATACGACGCGCAGCGCCTGGAGCAGTGGACAGCCGGTGCCGCGCGCGGCTTCTCCCGGCGCGACTTCCTGCGGCTCAGCGCCGCCGTCGGTGCGGCCGCGGCCGGAGCGACCGCCGGAGCCACCGCGGCGGCGGCGCCGGCCGCAGCGGCCGGTCCTATCCTCAAGCCGCTGCCGCCCGAGCTGTTCCGGGTACTCGGCACCAACGCCGAGACCCGCTTCGCGGCGCTGCGCGGCCAGGGCTTCCACGTACCGGTCGACCGGTTCTTCGTCCGCAACCACACCAGTACGCCGGTGCTCGACGAGGCGGCCTGGCGACTGGAGGTCTTCGGCGCCGGGCTGCGCGGCGGACCGGTCACGTTCTCGCTGGCCGACCTGCGCCGGCTGCCGTCCGTGACCCGTTCGGCCGCGGTCGAGTGCGCCGGCAACGGCCGCGGGTACTTCACCAGCCAGCAGGGCCAGACGGTCTCCGGCACCGGGTGGCAGCTCGGGGCGATCGGCGTGGCGCGCTGGCGGGGCGTCCGGCTCGGTACCGTGCTGCGCCGGGCCGGCCTGGCCGCGCACGCCGTCGACGTGCAGGCCGAGGGGCTGGACGCGAACTTCGTCAGCGGCGGTGTCGACTTGGGACCGGTGCGCCGCCCGCTGCCGGTCGGCAAGGCCCTCGACGACGTGCTGCTCGCGTACGAGATGAACGGTGCGCCGCTGCCGCCCGACCACGGCGCGCCGGTGCGGCTGGTGGTGCCCGGCTGGATCGGCATCGCGTCGATCAAGTGGGTGGGGCGCATCGAGGTGTCCGCCGAGCCGCTGTTCTCGCCGTGGAACACGCAGTTCTACCGCCTGTTCGGCCCGGACTACCCGGCCGGGGGACAGCCGTTCGACCGGCAGGCGGTCAAGAGCGCGTTCGAGCTCGACCCGGCCGTGCCGTTCGCCGCGGGCGTGCGCACCACGCTGACCGGGCGGTCCTGGTCGGCGCACGGCCCGATCCGGCACGTCGAGGTCAGCACGGACGGCAGCACCTGGCGGCGGGCCCGCCCGGTGGGGCCCACCGGGGGCGTGTGGCAGCGCTGGGAGATCGGCTGGCGGCCTTTTGCCGGTACGCACGAACTGCGCGCCCGGGCCACCGACGTGCACGGCAACACCCAGCCGGACGTCACCGTGCACAACACGCTGGGCTACCTCTTCGACGCCGTGGTGCGGGTGCCGGTCACCGCCGCCTGATCCCGGTCCGACTGGTCCCAGTCCAGCCCGGCCAGGATCTCGTCGACCGCGTCCAGCATCTCCCGGGTGCGCGGCCGGAGGCCGGCGAGCGGCTCGACCGCGGCGTCCAGGTCGTTGTCCGCGCCGGCCGCCTCGAGCCGCTCGCACACCGCGGCCAGGTCGCCCGCGCCCAGGTTGGCGGCCACGCCCTTGAGCTGGTGCGCCTGCTCGCGCAGCCGGACCGGGTCGTCCACCGCGACCGCCTGCACGATCGCCTCGACGTGCCCGGGCGCGTGCGCGCTGAGCCGGCGCAGCAGCCCGGCCAGCGCGCCCGGCCCGAGCGCGGCACCGGCACCGCGCAGCAGGTCGAGCCGCTGCTCGATCTGCTCGCGCACGCCGGCGGCCGGGTCCGGCCCGGCCGGGTGCTCCTGCGTCCAGGCGTCCAGCGCGGCGGCCAGGTCGGCCGGCATCAGCGGCTTCGCGATGTGGTCGTCCATGCCGGCGGACAGGCAGCGCTGCCGGTCCTCGGGCAGCGCGCCCGCGGTCATCGCGATGATCGGCACGTGCCGGTCGGCCGGTTCGGCCGCCCGGATCGCGGCGGTCGCCTGGTAGCCGTCCATCTCCGGCATCAGGCAGTCCATGAAGATCGCCCGGTAGTCGCGGCGGCCGGCCATCTCCACCGCCTCCCGGCCGTTGCCGGCCACGTCCGCGGTGTAACCGAGGTTGGCCAGCATGCCCAGCGCCACGGTCTGGTTGATGTCGTTGTCCTCCACCAGCAGCACATGCCCGCGGCCGGCCGGCGCGGGCGACGCGCCGGTGCCGAGGGTGCGCTCGTCGCCCGGACCGGCGAACACGTTGACCAGGGCGTCGTACAGCTGCGACTGGCGCACCGGCCGGGACAGCACGGCGTGGTGCGGGCCGCCCGCGGCCGGCTCGGTGCCGACCAGCACGGTCTTGAGCCCGGCCCCCGCCGGCCCGCCCCCTGTCAGCCCGGCACCGGCCGGCAGGTCCACCGGACCGTCCAGCACCGCCACGTCGTACGGGCGGCCGGCCGTGGCCGCCTCGGTCAGGGCCCGCGCCGCCTCGGCCGGGTCGGCCGCCACCGTGGTGTCGATCGCCCAGGCCGCCAGCTGGTCGCTGAGCGCGATCCCCTCGGCGCCGGCCACCAGCAGCACCCGCAGCCCGTCCAGCGCCCGCCGCGGCGCCGTGCCGGCGTCCTCCACCGGCGGCTGCAGCGGCACCGTGAACCAGAACGTGCTGCCCCGGCCGGCCTCGCTGACCAGGCCGATCTCGCCGCCCAGGACGCCGACCAGCTCGCGGCTGATGGCCAGGCCCAGCCCGGTGCCGCCGAACCGCCGGGTGGTGCCGGCGTCCGCCTGGGTGAACGGCTCGAACAGGCTCGCCTGCTGCTCGTCACCGATGCCGATGCCGGTGTCCGACACCTCGAACCGGACCGGCACGGTGCCCGGCGCGAAGTCGCGGCCGGCCGCCGGCGACGCGGTCACCGTGACGTGCCCGCTCGGGGTGAACTTGACCGCGTTGCCGGCCAGGTTGAGCAGCACCTGGCGCAGCTTGCCGGCGTCGCCGCTGACCGTGCCGGCCAGCGCCGGGTCGCAGCGGGCCGTGACGGTCAGGTCCTTGCTGCCGGTGGCGTCGGCGACCAGGCCGATCACCTCGTCGAGCAGCCGCCAGATCTCGAAGTCGGCGCGCTCCAGCACCATCTTGCCCGCCTCCAGCTTGCTGAAGTCGAGCACGTCGTTGATCACCGACAACAGGGCCACCCCCGCGCTGTTGATGCCCTGCGCGTAGCGGCGCTGGGTCTCCCCGAGTTCGGTGCCGAGCAGCAGCCCGGACAGACCGATGACCCCGTTCATCGGGGTCCGGATCTCGTGGCTCATCGAGGCCAGGAACTGCGACTTGAGCCGGGCCGTGTCGACCGCCTGGTCGCGGGCCTGCGCCAGGGCCTGCTCGGTCTGCCGGCGGGCGGTGATGTCGCGGGCGAACGCGTGGAAGCTGGACGGCCCGTCGCTGCGGATGCGCCACATGGTCAGCTCGATCGGCAGTTCGGTGCCGTCGGCGCGCACCGCGGCCATCTCGGTGGGCCGGTCCAGCAGCCAGTCCCAGCTGCCCTCCAGCATCCGGTCCAGCGCGGCGCCGTACCGGCGGGGCAGGATGGTGTCCACCACGTGCCGGCCCAGCACCTGGCCGCGCCGCCAGCCGAACACCTGCTCGGCCTGCCGGTTCCACTCGGTGATCAGGCCGTTGTAGTCCATGCTGATGAACGGGTCGCTGGCCGCCGCCATGATCATCTGGAACTGCTCGCGCTCGAACCGCAGCCGGCGCTCGGCCTCCACCTCGGCGGTGATGTCGTGCGAGATGGTGGACGCGCCGACGATCACCCCGCCCGGATCCCGGACCGGCGCCATGCTCAGCGAAACGTAGATGGTGGTGCCGTCCTTGCGGACCCGCCGGGTCTCGTGGTGCTTGATCAGCTCGCCGGAGTTGACCCGGGCCAGCAGCCCGCGCTCCTCGTCCGGCCGGTCCGCGGGCAGGATCACGGTCACGTCGTTGCCGACCATCTCGGCGGCGGTGTAGCCGTACAGCCGCTCGGCGCCCGGGTTCCAGGTCAGGATCGTGCCGTCCAGGGTCTTGCTGACGATCGCGTCGCTGGAGGCGGCCACGATGCCGGCCAGCTGCGCGTCCGACTGGGCCTGGGCGAGCCGCTCGGTGACGTCCTGCACGGTCGCGAACACCACGGTGCCGCCCTCGCCGTCCACCGTGGCCAGGCTGATCTCGACGGGGCATTCGGTGCCGTCGCCGCGCAGCGCGGTCAGCCGCATCCCCTCGCCCATCGCCCGCGGGGAGGGTGCGGCCAGGTATTCGCGGCGGTGCCGGGTGTGCTGGTGCCGCTGGGGTTCCGGGATGAGGTTCTCCACCGGCATCCCGACCAGGTCCTCGCGCGAGTAGCGGAAGACGTTCACGGCGCGCGCGTTGGCCAGCAGGATCCGGCCCTCGGCGTCCACGCACACCATCGCCTCCGGCGAGGCGTCCAGCAGGGCCTTGAACTTGCGCTCGGCGATCCGCAACCGGGTGATGTCGGTGGTCACCCCGCAGATGCCGTACGGGGAACCGTCGTCCTCCCGCATCGCGAACACCGTGGTGACGAACGTCCGGTGGCCCCGCTCGGCGGGTATCTCGACCTCGTAGACCAGCGGGCCGGCGGCGGCCAGCACCTCCTGGTCCCGGCGCGCGATCTCGGCGTACTTGTCCGGGGTGTGCACGTCGCGGTCCAGCCGGCCGGTGGCCGGGCCGTACAGGTCCTCGAACGCGGCGCTGGCCAGCTCGTAGCGCCCGTCCAGGCTCTTCACGAAGAACGCGCTCGGGGTGTGCCGCAGGATGGTGTCCAGCTGGCCGTGCCGGCGCAGCTCGAGGCGGGCCGCGGCGTTGGCCGCCTCCAGCCGGGCGGCCCGGCTGCCGGTGATCACGCTGACCGCGGCCACCAGCGCCACGGTGACGGTGACGAACAGCGCCGCCTCGAGCTGGTAGCCGTAGAACCCGGCCTCCTCACCGCGGGCCAGCAGCCAGCCGGCCACCGGCAGGGCGACCAGCGCGGCGGCCAGCACCCGGCGGGTCAGCATGGCGCTGGCCGTGAGGTCGGTGAGCACCCAGACCAGGCCGGTGCGGCGCGGGCCGGGCAGGGTGGCGGCGGCCGCGGCCAGCACGGCCAGCGCGGTGCCGAACGACAGGCCACGCTGGCCGGGCACCGTGGCCTGCATCGGGGCGTGGTAGACCAGGCCGTACAGGGCGAGCATGCCGATCGCGCCGGCCCCGGCCGCGCCGGCCTGCCCGGCGATCACCGCGAGCGACCGCCGGCTGGCCAGCCGGGTCGCCTGCGCGGCGGCCAGCAGCAGGAAGGCGCCGACCGCGGTGGGCGCCAGCCGCACCGGATCCGACCCGGCCAGCGGCAGCAGCTCGGTCCCGCCGGCCGGCGCGGCCGGGCAGCGCCCGTCCGACAGGCTGATCAGCGCGGTCACTGCGGCGAGCACCGGCAGCACGGTCCCGGCCCGGCGGCCGGCCCCCACGCACATTCCGCCACCGCCGAGGAAGACCAGGCAGAGCGCGGTGCCGGTCGGGCCGCACAGCGGCGCCCCGGGTGCGACCGGATAGGCCGGGGCGACCAGGCCGTAGACCAGCACCAGCAGGCCGAGCGCGACGGCCAGGCCGCCGAGCAGCAGCGAAAGGACCGTCGCGAGCCGGGAGACCGGCCGCTCATCGACGGCCGGCGACGACGACATTCCGCGTTCCTCCCTGTGCCCCTAAGCGCTATATCCGGAATACCACCATCAGGGTGCTTTTCGGGCGGTTATTTTCGGAGTGGTGGCACCGCGGAGCGGGGCTCGGCCGAAGGAGGTATCGCGTGGCGACGGTGCTGGTCGTGGACGACGTGGCCGCCAACCGGGAGCTGATGGCCATGCTGCTCGGCTACCGCGGCCACGAGGTCATCGAGGCCTGCGACGGCGCCGACGCTCTCGCGCTGGCCCAGAGCCGGCACCCCGACGTGGTGGTCTCCGACGTGCTGATGCCCGGCATCGACGGCCTGGAACTGGTGCACCGGTTGCGCTCGGCCCCCGACCGGCAGGCCGCGCACGCCCCGGTGATCTTCTACACCGCGAACTACCTGGAGCCGGAGACCCGGCCGATCGCCGAGGCGTGCGGCGTGTCCCAGGTGGTGCTGCGCAGCGCCGACCCGCGCGAACTGCTGGACGCCGTCGAGGTCGCGCTGCGTAACGGACCGGTCGAGATCAAGCCGGGGCCGGCCGAGGAGTTCGCGGCCGTGCACGCCCGGGCGGTCAACGCGAAGCTGGTCGAGAAGGTGCGCGCGCTGCGGCACACCGAGCGGCGCTTCGAGGCCATGGCGGCGTCCTCGCCGGTGGGCATCGCGCTGCTCGACGCCGACGGCTACGCCACGTACGTGAACCCCCGGCTCACCGAGATCACCGGGCGCGCCGCGGATCAGCTGCTGGAGCACGGCTGGCTGGACTGCCTCGAGCCGAACGCGCACCTGGAGGCCCTCGAGGCGGTGCGCACCGGCCCGGCCGACGCCGTCGAGCACCGCTACCGCAACCGGATCACCCGCCCCGACGGCGACGAACGCTGGCTGCGCGTGCACCTGCGGCCGCTGCGCGACCCGGAGGCCGACCTGGCCGGCGCCGTGGTGATGATCGACGACATCACCGACCTGGTGGCGGCCGAGGAGCGGGCCGGCCGCGAGACGCGCCAGCGGCAGGAGGAGGCCCGGCAACGCGACGCCGAGCGGCTGGACAGCCTGCGCCGGATGGCCGGCGGCATGGCCCACGACTTCAACAACCTGCTCGGCGCCATGCTCGGCTTCCTGCACCTGGCCATCGAGTCGATCACCGAGGAGATGGCCGGCGGGCGGCTGGCCGCCGGCACCGGCCGGGACCTGCTCGACGACCTGGGCCAGGTGGCCCGCGGCGGCGAGCGGGCCACCAAGCTCACCGAGCAGCTGCTGGCGTTCGGCCGCCGGGAGATCAGCCAGCCGGCCGTGGTCGAGGTCGACGCGTTCCTGGCCGAGGCGGCGCCGGCGCTGGCCGCGGCGGCCGGCCCGGGCGTCAAGCTCGACCTGCACCCGGGCGACGTCCCGCCGGTCACCATCGACCCGCGGCTGTTCGAGCGGCTGCTGCACATCCTGGTGCAGAACGCCCGGGACGCGATGCCGGCCGGCGGCACGGTCACCGTCACCACCGGCCGGTCCCCCGGCGGCGACGCGACCATCACGGTCGCCGACGACGGCCGGGGCATGCCGCCCGACGTGCTCCAGCGCGCCTTCGAGCCGTTCTTCTCGGCCAAGGCCGGCAGCCGCACCGCGGGCCTGGGCCTGGCCACCGCGCACGGCGTCGTGACCCAGGCCGGCGGCGAGATCACCCTGACCTCCGAGCCGGGCCGGGGCACCACCGCGCTGATCCGGCTGCCCGCCGCCGGCGCCGCCCCGCTGGCGCCGGCCGCCCCGGAGCCGCCCGCGGACGTGCCCGAGCCCGCGGGCGACGTCACCGTGCTGCTGGTCGACGACGAGGCCGACCTGCGCGACGTCACCGCCCGGTTCATCGCCAAGGCGGGCTACCGGGTGCTGACCGCCGGGTCCGGCGCCGAGGCGCTGCAACTGGCCGAGGCCCACCCCGGCCCGATCCACTGCCTGGTCACCGACGTGGTGATGCCCGGCATGGACGGCCGGCAACTGGCCCACCGGTTCCTGGCCGACCGCCCCGGCACCCCGGTGCTGTTCATCTCCGGGTATGCCGAGGCGCTCATCGACGACGACGGCCGCTCGCTGGAGCCGGGCCGCACCATCCTGCCCAAGCCGTTCAGCAGCGCCGAACTGACCAACGCCCTGAAGACGACGCTGGCCACGGCGGCCTGACCTAAGCGGCTGCCGCGGCCTCCGTGCGTACCGCCGCACCGACCTCCGCGCGCAGCGCGGCGAAATGCGGCAGCCCCCGCAGCTCCGCCGCGGCCACCCCGGAACGCGGCAGGTCGACCGCCAGGTCCAGGGCGATCCGGCCGGGCCGCGGCGTCAGCACCACCACCCGGCTGCCCAGGAACACCGCCTCGTCCACGCTGTGCGTGACGAACACGCACGTCCGCCCGGTCGCCGCGGACACGTTGCGCAGGTCCTCCTGGAGGCGCTCGCGGGTGAGCGCGTCCAGCGCCGCGAACGGCTCGTCGAGCAGCAGCAGCGGATTGTCCACGGCCAGCGCCCGGGCGATGGCGACCCGCTGCTGCTGGCCGCCGGAGATCTGCCAGGTGCGCCGCCCGCCCACGTCGTGCAGGCCGACCCGGCCGAGCAGTTCGTCCACCCGCCCGGCGGTGGCCGGTTCCCCCGCGTAGCGCAGCGCGAGCGCGACGTTGCCGCCGACCGTCTTCCACGGGAACAGCCGGGGCTGCTGGAAGACCAGGCCGGCCCCGCGCCCGGGCATCGGGGCGCGGCCGTCCGTGCGTACGGTGCCCCGGGTTGGTTCCTCGAAGCCGGCGATCAGCCGCAACAGCGTGCTCTTGCCGCAGCCGGACGCGCCGACCAGCACCAGGAACTCCCCCGGCGGCACGGTCAGGTCGACCGGACCGACCGCGGTGACGTCGCCGTAGCGGTGCTCGACGCCGTCCAGAGTGATGGCCCCGGGAATGACGGCGGCCTGCTCAGCCGAGGACATCCGGCAGGCCCTTGACGTAGATGGACTTCTGCACGTCGGCCAGCGCGGGCACGGCGTCGATCTTCTGCTGCGACTTGAGGAACTCGGCCGCGCTGACCAGGTTGTCGGCCAGCTTGCCGACCTGCGCCTCGGTGCCCAGCCACTCGGGCGACGCCAGCTCGGCCGGCTTCAGGAACACGCCCTGACTGAGCTGCTCCTGGGCTTCCGCGGGGCTGAGGTTGAGCTCGACGCCGATCGCCTTGGCGGCGGCCGCCGGGTCGGACGCGATCAGGTCGAGCGCCTGTGCCTCGGCCTTGCGCCAGGCGTCCACCGCCTCCGGGTGCGCGGTGAGGAACGCCGTCGAGACCACGCCCAGGTCCAGCGTGGGCTTGCCGGCGGTGGCCAGCTGGCGGCTGCTGATCAGCACCTTGCCGGTCTTCTTTATCTCGGCGAGCGACGGCAGCCAGGTGTAGGCCGCGTCCAGGTCGCCGCGGGTCCAGGCGGCCTGGATGTCCTGCGGCTCCAGGTCCACGATGGTCAGCTCGGACTCCTCGACCCCGGCCTGGGCCAGCGCCGCGAGCAGGCTGTAGTGCGCGGTCGAGGCGAACGGCGTGGCCACCTTCTTGCCGCGCAGCCCGGCCACGCCGGTGACGCCCGAACCGTTGCGGGCCACCAGTGCCTCGTTGTCGCCGGCCACGTCAAGGACAAAGGCGACCTGGTACGGGATGTTCAGCGGCGCGGACAGGCCACGCGCGACCGGCGACGACCCGATCGCCGCGATGTCCACGCTCCTGGCCACGAACGCGGTGTTGATGCTCGCGCCGGAGTCGAACTTGGTCCAGGTGATCTGGTAGTCGGGCAGCGCCTTCTCCAATAGGCCCTGGTTCTTGACGATCAGGTCGCCGCTCGGGAACGCCTGGTACGCGAGCCGGATGGTCTTCTTCTCGGGGCTCGCGCCGCCACCGCTGGCGGCCCCGTTTCCACATGCGGCAGTGAGCAGCACCGCGAACACGGCCAATACCTTTTTCATGACTTTCCCTATCTAGGCGCGGCCCCGCCACGGGATCAGCCGGTCCTCGGTGATCCGCAGCAGGGCGTCGATGAGCAGGCCGGAGAGGCCGATGGCGAAGAGTCCGAGCACGACCACGTCGGTCTGCGAGTAGCGCTGCGCGTCGCGCACCATGCCGCCGATGCCGGGTACGCCGTTGATCGTCTCGGCGGCGACCACCGAGGAGTAGGCGACGCCGACCGCGAGCCGCACGCCGGTGAAGATCTCCGGCAGCGCGTTCGGCAGCACCACGTCGCGGACCACCTGCCAGCGGCCGGCGCCGAGCGCCCGGGCGGCCTCGACCAGCCCGGTCGGCGCGTTCTGCACGGCCGCCGCGGTGGCGACCGCGACCGGCGGCAGCGCGGCGATCGAGAGCAGCCACAGCTTCGGCGTCTCGTCGATGCCGAACCAGATGATGAACAGGCTGAAGTAGGCCAGCGGCGGCAGCGCCCGGACGAACGTGACCACCGGCTCGGTGACCACCCGGATCCAGCCGACCGTGCCCATGATCAGGCCGAGTACCAGGCCGCCGGCCACGCCGATCGCCGAGCCGATCAGGATCCGGCGCAGGCTGATCCCGAGGTGCTCGATCAGCAGGTGCCCGCTGTAGCCGCGGATGCCGTCGTGCACCGTCGAGGTGACGATCAGCTGGTGCCAGACCGCCGCCGGCGACGGGATGAACGTCGGGTTCTGCGTGGTGCGCGCCGCGAGCTCCCACAGGCCATACAGGACGGCCAGCGCGAGCAGGCGCAGCGCCATGCGGCGGTGCCGGCCGGCGCGCGGGCCGAGCACCGGCCGGGTGGCGACCGAGCCGGCGCTGGCGCTCTCGGCCGCGGGCGCGGCCGGCGGGGTGGACAACGAGGTGGTCAAGAGGCACTCCAGGTGGCAGGTGGCTATTTCCTATCTCACCCATCGGCTTTATGGCAAGTGGTCGTCCCGGCAAATGGGCGCGCGCCGGGCCCGCTCTCGGCTACCGTGCAGGGCATGGACGAGCGGACCGCACAGTTCGTGGAGACGTTCCGCGCGTTCCTCAACGAGGTCGTCGCCGAGCACCGCGGCGCGCCCCCCGATGACGAGAGCGCGCTGCTGCCGCCGGTCCGGGAACACCTCGGCGTCGACCCGCGCCGGGTCCCGGTGGTCAGCGAGGACGTGCCGGCCTACCGGTTCGTCGACCTGGACATCGCGCTCGGCGAGATCGAGCGCCGCGGCGACCGGCACGACCTGGTCGGCATCGGCGGCGGCGAGCAGCGCCGGCACCACTCGCTCAGCGAGATCCTGGAGAACGCCGGGCGCTTCGGCCAGTTCCCGCTCGGCCCGGTCGACTACACCAGCGTCGCGACCGGCCCCGACGACACCCGCGAGGTGGTCGCGTTCGGCCTGCGCCTGTTCCGGTTCGGCGGCGCGCCGGTGGCCGTGCTCCAGCGGGCCGCCGACCCGCGCTACGGCAGCGCCGCCGCCCGGATGGAGGTGCTGGCCGCCGCCCCCGGCACCGCGGCCGCGCTGATCGACGCCGTGCACGCGCAGATGCTGGCGAGCTCGGTGCTGCGCCGCCAGGTGCTGACCCTGGGCGGCTCCGACTTCGAACCCGGCGTCGGCGGCATCACGTTCCACCGCCGCCCCGCGCTCACCCCCGACGACATCATCCTGCCGGCCGGCGTGCTCGACCGGCTGCACCGGCACGTCGCCGGGGTGGCCCGGCACCGCGACCGGCTGCGCGCCGCGGGCCAGCACCTCAAGCGCGGCCTGCTGCTGTACGGCCCGCCCGGCACCGGCAAGACGCACACCGTCCGCTACCTGTTGGGCGCGCTGCCCGAGCTCACCGTGATCCTGCTGGCCGGCCCGTCCATCCAGTACGTGTCCGAGGCCGCCCGGATGGCCCGGGCGCTGCAGCCGGCGCTGGTGGTGCTCGAAGACTGCGACCTGGTGGCCGAGGACCGCGGCCACCATCCCGGCGCGCAGCCGCTGCTGTTCGAGGTGCTCGAGGCGCTGGACGGCCTGGCCGACGACGCCGACGTGGCGTTCCTGCTGACCACCAACCGGGTGGACGTGCTCGAACCCGCTTTGGCGCAGCGCCCCGGCCGGGTCGACCTGGCCGTCGAGGTCCCGCTGCCCGACCAGGCGGCCCGCCGCCTGCTGCTGGCCCGGTACGCCCGGGGCCTGCCGTTCAGCAGCGCCGCGCTGGACGACGCCGCGGCCCGCGCCGACGGCGTGACCGCGTCGTTCGTGAAGGAACTGGTGCGCCGCTGCGTGCTGATCGCCGCCGAGGACGACCGCGATCCGGCCGACGACGACCTGGCCCAGGCACTGCGCGAGATGCTCGGCGAGGCCCAGAACGTGACCCGGTCGCTGCTCGGGTCGCTGCAGGTCACCAGTTGAAGCGGCGCGGGAACGTCACGTCCGCCAGGTCGGCCTGCCCCTCCAGGTTCGGGTGGAAGTAGTCGACCTGGTTGACCCGGTCCAGGCCGTACCGCACCTGGTGCACCTGCCCGCCGTCCCAGCGGCACTTCTTGCCGTACCCGCGGCAGAGTTCCCGCAACTCGTCGTTGTAGGCGTCGATCCGGTCCCGCACGGCCCGGCGCCGGTCCTCGTCCGCGTCCGCCTCCGAGTTCGGGTTGGCCAGCATCGACGGGCAGATGTCCAGCCGGTCCCACACCCGGACCGCCTGGGTGGACTCCCGGCCCATCTCCCACAGCCGGTAGACGTCCGGGATGCTGGCCACCAGGATCCGCGACTTCGGCAGCCCCGCCTTGAGCCGGTCCAGCGCCCGGTCCACCTCGGCGCGGAACGTGGCCACCGAGGTCATCCCGGTCACCCGGTCGGCACAGGCGTCGTTGGCTCCGATCAGGACCGTCACGTACTGCGCCTTCATGTCCACGGCCCGCGCGGCCTGCCCCGCCAGCGCGTCCGCCTCGGCCCCCGGCCGCGCGAAGTTCCGCACGTTCCCCCTGATCTTCGAGTTTTTCGCCAGGATCCGCCGGTAGTGACTGTCCACCGCCTCGGCCGTCCCGGTGGACCAGGAGTTACGACCACAGACCAGGTACGCGCCACAGCTGCCGAACCCGGCCGAAATGGAGTCACCGAGCGCCGCCATCGAGTTCGGATACCCCTTGGCGCTAGCCGTCGGCGCCGGATCACCACCGCCACCACCCCCCGCGCCCGCGCCCCCTTCACAGGCCAGCGCCAGCACCCCGAGGACGGCCAGAACTGCGACATGCCAGCGGCGCACCATCAACCCCCGTCGTGACGAACAGCGACAACTCCGGCACAGTATGTCATCACCCCGAGGCCCGGCGCGGACCCCGCTACCGCGGTCCGGGTGATCTCGCCGCCGGGGCCGACGGCCGGCTGGCCTGCCAGCGAGCCGGTCCGAGGTTTCAGAGGGCCGGGGCTACCTGGACGAAGGCCCGGTCCAGCAGGGCCATCGGGTCGGCGGTGCCGTTGCTGTCGCACCAGCGCTGCAGGACGGCGTGGAACACCGTCAGGGCGATGCCGGCGGCGAGCTGGGGATAGAGGTCGCCGCGGCCGGGCGTACGGGAAATGAGCAGTGCGGCCAGATCGTCGCGCCACTGGGCCTCGCGTTGCAGAAAGCTCGCGTGCAGGGCGGGGGTGTGCAGCACCATGCGGACCACGCGCAGCGCCCGGTCGGGCTGGCCGGCCCAGTCGGCCACCGCGGCCGCGACGGCGTGGCGCAGGGCGGCGCCGGCGGGTTCGTCCGGTGGGCGGCGCTGGAGTTCGGCCCGCATCACGGCGCCCAGGTCGGCCAGCAGCCGGACCACGACGTCCTCCTTCGACGCGAAGTAGCGGAAGTAGGTGCGCCGGGACACCCCGGCCGCGGCCACCATCTCGTCCACCGTGGTGGCGTCGAAGCCCTTGGCGGCCAGCACCCGCAGCGCCGCCTCGGTGAGCTCGTCCACCACGAGCTGTCGCTTGCGCTCCGCCAGGCTCGGCGTGGGCGTGGTCATCCGGAGATGGTAGGCCATGGCTTATCGAACATCATCGAAGTAGCTCCTGAGAGAAGAAGCTACTGAGAGAAGTAGCTACTGAGATAGGTGAGCGCGTCGGCCGCGTCACCGCCCGCGGTGTGCGGGCGGCGCAGGTCGGTGACGTACACGGTGACGTCGCTCAGCGCCCACCAGCGGCGATAGAGCGTGAGGCCGGCCGCGGTGACGGCCCGTCCGGTGCCGGCGGCGTAGCGCGCGACCTGGTCGGGGATCATCCAGAGGTCCCGCTCGGGCGGCGCGACCAGCACCGTGTCCCAGTCGATCATCCGAAGGCCGGTGGGGGTGCGCAGAATGTTGCCGGGATGCGGTTCGCCGTGCGTGATCACCCAGTCGGTGCCGGCGGCCCGGACCGCGGCGGCCAGGTCGTCGAACTCGGCCAGCCAGGCACGGATCGTTGCGGCGTGTCCGGCCAGGAGTTGCCGGACGGGCTCCGCGTAGGGGCCGGAAGTCCACGGCCCGGAGGCGGCGTCGGCCAGGGCGGCGTCGGCCAGGGCGGCCTCGAGCCGGTCGCGCCCCGGCAGCCGCAGATCGGTGCGGGCAAGATCGCTCCCGGGCAGATCAGCTTCGGCCGGGCCGTCGAGTGGGACCGCGTGCAGTGCGATCAGCAGGTCGGTCACCGCGGCGCGGTCCTCGGGCGGGTGCTCGCCGAACTCGCCGGCGACCCCGTCGATCAGCGGGAAGACCGACATCGCCCAGCCGGGCGCCACGCGTACCAGAACCCGGTCTTGATCTGTCGGCAGCGGCGCCACCACGAAATCCAGGCGCAGCCCCCGGGCGGTCCGCAAGGCGCGGTCCAGGCGGGCGAAGGCGGCCTCGCCGGGAGCGCGGTCGACGGTGATCCAGTGGGTGGGCGTCGACCAGTGGTAGCTGCCGGCGCCCACCGGCCGGTATTCCAGGGACAGATCTGAAATGCCCCAGTGTCGGGTCAAGGCCGTTTGCAGGTCTGACTCACTCACGCCCGCTGGTTTGTCACGCACGTCACCAGATTCTGCCGGGTCCGGCGGGCGGCGGTAGCGTCTGCATCCATGATCGCCGCGCTCTCCGGGTTTGCGCTGATCGGCGTCATCGTGCTGGTCGGGTGGGGGCTGCGGCGCTGGGGGTCGATGCCGGCGAACGCCGAAGCGGTGCTGGGCCGGGTCGTCTACCTGGTGCTGAACCCGTGCCTGCTGCTCATCGGGGTGGCCGAGGCCGACCTGCGGGTGCTGTTCAGCGAGCCGCTGCTGGTGTCGGCCGCGGCGGCGTGCGTGTGTTTCGGGCTGCACCTGCTGGTCACCCGGCGCCGGGACCGGGGCACGCGGATCATGGGCGCGCTGGCCTCGGGCTACGTCAACGCGAACCACATCGGCATCCCGATCGCCACCTACGTGCTCGGCAACGCGGCTTTCGTGGTGCCGATCGTGATGCTCCAGTTGCTGATCATGACGCCGGTGGCGCTGACGCTGCTGGAGCGGGCCGCGACCGGGCACGCGTCGGTCCGGTCGACGGTCACCGCCACGCTGCGTAACCCGATGATCCTCGGCGTGCTGCTCGGGGCGGTGCTCTCGGTGACCGGCGTGCGGCTGCCCTCCGTGATCTGGGATCCGCTCACGCTGATCGGGCACGCCGCGGTGCCGGTCGTGCTGATCGCGTTCGGCATGTCGCTGTCCGGCCGCCGGGTGCTCGCCCCCGGCCCGGACCGGATGCCGGCGGCCGTCGCGGTGGTGCTCAAGGTGGCCGCCATGCCGGCGGCGGCGTTTCTGCTCGCGCTGACATTAGGGCTCAAAACCGAGGAGACGTACGCGGTGACCGTGCTCGCGGGCCTGCCGACCGCACAGAACGTCTTCCTGTACGGCCAGCGCTTCGACACCGGCCTGGTGCTGGCCCGGGACGCCATCTTCCTGTCGACGGTGATCTGCGCCCCGGTCCTGCTGCTGATCGCACTGCTGTTCGCGTTATGAGGCTGTTCGCGTTATGAGGCTGTTCGCGTTATGAGGCTGTTCGCGTTATGAGGCTGTTCGCGTTATGAGGCTGTTC
>NZ_BOMV01000066.1 GCF_016862375.1 Paractinoplanes rishiriensis
CGTTATGAGGCTGTTCGCGTTATGAGGCTGTTCGCGTTATGAGGCTGTTCGCGTTATGAGGCTGTTCGCGTTATGAGGCTGTTCGCGTTATGAGAGCGCGGCGAGGAATCGCAGCGAGCGCTCGACGACCAGCTCCGTTGCCTCAGCGTCATACGAGGGCAGCGAACTGTCCGTGAACAGATGCCGGTCACCGGGATAAACGAACAACTCCCCGTGACCGGCCTCGACCAGCTCCTGCGCCGCGTCGAGGTCGCCCTCGAGGCCGAAGAACGGGTCTTTCTCCATGCCGTGCACCTGGGCCGGCACCCCGGCCGGCCACGGACCGATCGCCCACTCGCCGCTGATCGGCAGGCACGCCTCGTAGAAGAGAGCGCCGCGCGCGCCGGGCCGGGTCTGCGCGTACGGCTGCGCCCGCATCACGCCGAACGAGATGCCCGCGAACACCACCCCCGCGGGCAGCCCGTCGACCGCCTCGGCGGCCCGGCGGTCGAGCGTCTCGTCGCCGATCCGCTGACTCAGCGACAGGCCCTCCTCGATGGTGGCCGTGCGCGCGCCGTCGAACAGGTCGGGCGTGTGCACGGTGTGACCCGCCGAACGCAACCGGTCGGCGAACTCCCGCACGCCGTCGGTGAGCCCCTGAATGTGGTGGAAGAGAACTACTTCAGCCATATCTCTACACTCCGGTGAACAGTCGGCGAGGATCAAACGATCCAGAATTTTAGAACGGTCGAGAAATGTCGGTCAATCAGCAGATCCCGGATTACGACCTCGACGACCTGCTCGTGGTCACCGCGCCGGAGCAGTTGCGCGCCCTCGCCGACGCGCTGCGGTCCACGCTGCTGGAGCTCGTGCTGGAGCGGGCCGCGACGGTCACCGAGCTGGCGCTGGCGGTCGACCGGCCCAAGAGCAGCGTCGCCTACCACGTGAACCAGCTGGTCGACGCGGGCCTGCTGCGGGTGGTGCGGACGAGGCGGGTGCGGGCGATCGACGAGCGCTACTACGGCCGGGTGGCGCGCACCTACTACGTGGGCCCGCTGAGCCGCCCCGAGGACAAACAGGTGGTGGCCGGCATGAACGGCCTGGCCGCGGCGGTGGCCGAGTCGGCACCGGCAGCCGCCGCCGACGACCTGCGCTGCACCCTGGTACACGCCCGCATCCCGGTCGAGGAGGTCCGCACGTTCTGGGCCGAGGTGCAGGCCCTGGCCCGGAAATTCGCCCAAATTCCAAGATCAGGAGAGCAGGTGTACGGCTTCGTGGCCGGCCTCTACCCCACCGACGCCCCCACGCTGCCCGCCACACCCCCGGACTCACCGCCGGCCCCACCGGACCGGAGCAGCGCGCCCGGGTAACTGCCCGGCGGCGCCTGCCCACCCCGTCACGCCCAGCGGCGGACCGCCCGCCTCATCACCGCCCGGCAGCGCGGCGCCGGGTTTCTCCCGAGATCGAGTCAGGCGGCCGTGTCGGCCAGTTCGGTGTGGCCGGCAACCCGGTCCGTCCCGGCGGGCCCGCTGCGGGCTGTCACCGATTCCGCCAGCTCCGTGATCGGCTCGGCCGGCGGCTCGACGACCGCGAGCCGGGCCACCTGCGGCCGGGCCTCGGGGATCGGCATCGCCGCGGCGCCCGCGCCCGTGGGACGCGGCCGTTTGCGCGGGCTGCGCGACGACGCGCTGCCGCCCCGGCCCGGATAGACGTAGAGGCCGTTCACCGGGTCGGGCGTAGCGTCGAGGGCCGCCGTCACCACCGGCAGTGCCCGGAACCGTTCCCACTCGCCGGCCTCGCGGAAGGCGAGCTCGAGCACCACCCCGCCGGGCAGCACGGTCCACTCCCAGCGCTTCGCACCGTGGGTCACGGCGGCCTCGAGCAGCGCCTCGCCGTACCCGTCCTTCCACCGCTGTGCCGAGAGCACGCCATCGCGTACCTCGATCGACCACCACCGCACGCTCATCCCACGAAGGTACGCCCCGGATGCGAACTGCCCTATGCTTTTGAGGCCGGTCGATAGCTGTCGAAAGGGGCCAAAAGCAATGGCGCTTCGCGAATCCCCGCCGTTCCGGGCGGACCATGTCGGCAGCCTGCTCCGTCCCGCCCACCTGCTGGCCGCCCGCGAGCAGCACGCCACCGGCGAGATCGGGCCCGGGGAGCTGCGCGACATCGAGGACGCGGCCATCCGCGACGTGGTCCGCATGCAGCGCGACGTGGGCCTGCGATCGGCCACCGACGGCGAGTTCCGCCGCACGTCATGGCACATGGACTTCATCTACCGGCTGGGCGGCGTGCACCCCACCGACGAGAAAATTCAAGTGCATTTCCGGAACGCCGAGGGCGAGCTCGACTTCGAGTCGGCGGCGCTGGCGATCGACGAGCCGGTCCGTCTCACCGAGACCATCTTCGGCGACGACTTCAGCTTCCTGGCCGCCGAGGTCGGCGACGACGTCACCGCGAAGCTGACCATCCCGTCGCCCAGCATGGTCCACTACCGTGGCGGCCGTGCGGCCATCGACCCGGCCGTCTACCCCGACGAGGACCAGTTCTGGTCCGACCTGTCCGCCGCGTACGCCGACCAGGTCCACCGGGTCGCCGCCCTGGGCTGCCGCTACCTTCAGCTGGACGACACCAGCCTGGCCTACCTGAACGACCCCGAGCAGCGCCGCCTGCTGACCGCCCGCGGCGACGACGCCGAACACCAGCACCTGCGCTACATCCGCCAGATCAACGAGGCGATCGCCAACCGCCCCGCCGGCCTCAACGTGACCACCCACATGTGCCGGGGCAACTTCCGCTCCTCCTGGGCCGCCGAGGGCGGCTACGACTTCGTAGCCGAGGCCCTCTTCAGCGAACTCGCCGTGGACGGCTTCTTCCTCGAATACGACGACGACCGCTCCGGCAGCTTCGCCCCACTACGCTTCGTCCCACCCGGCAAAATGGTGGTCCTGGGCCTGGTGACCACCAAACGCGGCACCCTCGAATCCAAGGACACCTTGAAGCGCCGCATAGACGAGGCAGCCCGATACGTGCCCCTGGATCAGCTGTGCCTGTCCCCCCAGTGCGGCTTCTCCTCCACAGTGGAGGGCAACGTCCTCTCCTACGACGAGGAGGTGGCCAAACTGACCCTGATAGTGGAAACCGCCAACGAAGTCTGGGGCTGACCCACCCCACCCACCTCCGGCGGCAAACGACCCAGGTTCCAAGGCCACCCACACCCCCACCACAAATTGGCGATACCCCCCAAGGCCGATCGGCGGCAGCGGGGTGCCGAGCGACCACAGATCCCCAAGATATGGTCCCGGCGGCCAGTCCGCGTCCGGTTAAAGCGTGACTTATCGGATATGTCCCGGCGAGAGCTGCCGCATCACGGGACGGCAGAGCTGCGACGGTGGTCCGCCAACGCGATCCGGGGCTCCGCATTTCCTAGTCTGCATATGGGGTTTATTGACATTGTGGGATTGTCGTTGAAGAGTGGGGAGCAGACGCGTCGACCGACGAGGAGGCGCACATGGCGCTGCACCTGTCCGACAAGACCCAGCTGGCCGGCCCCGTCGACGTGGCGCGATACGGCGAGTACCGCACCACGCCGGCCGTCGAGTTCAGCGGGCGGATCACCGACGACGGCGACTTCACGGCCCGGCCGTTCCGGTATCACCTCTACGGCGGGCGGTTCTGTCCCTGGTCGCACCGGGTCGCCATCACCCGCGAACTGGCCGGCCTGCACGACGTCGTCACCATGTCGTACGTCGATCCCGAGCGGGACGGCCGCGGCTGGGCGTTCCGGGAACGGTACGGCCCCGACCCGGTCAACGGCTTCACCCTGCTGCGCCAGGCGTACGAGGCCACCGTCGAGGGCTACACCGGGCACGTCGGCGTGCCCACCCTCTGGGACCGGTTCTCCGCGCGGGTGGTCAGCAACGACGTGACCACCATCGGCATCGACCTGGCGACCCGGTTCCGGCACCTCGCGGACAACCCGGTCGACACCTACCCGGAGCACCTCCGGGACCGGATCGACGCCCTGGACCGGTGGCTGCGGCCCGCCGTCAACGAGGGCGTCACCGCCGCCGCCGAGGGCAAGCGTTCGGCCCGGGCCAACCTGCTGGAGGCGTTCGAGCAGATCGACGCCCACCTGTCCCGCACCGACTACCTGCTCGGCGACGTGCTCACCGAGGCCGACATCCGGCTGTGGGTCACCCTGGTCCGCTACGACGCGGGGCCGAACGCCCGCCGCACCATCAACCCGGGCCTGCACGTCTACCCGCACCTGTGGCGCTACGCCCACAACCTCCACGAACTGCCCGCGTTCCGGGACACCACCGACTTCGCCTCGTTCACCGCGCCGGGCGCTGCGATCCGGTGGTGAACCGGACGTGGCCGAAGGGTACGGACCGATAACCGAGGGTGACGCCAGCCGCGACCAGGGCCGGTGCGGCCAGCCACGCCGACCCGGACACCCCGCCGACCGCAAGCACGATCACCACCTGCACCGCGGCGATCAGAAACAGCACCGCACCGGCGGTGTAGAAGCGCGGCCGGAAACGCCGGACCACGGGCCGCCGGTCCACGAGTAGGACGCCGGGGTTGCGGGCCACCCACTGCGCGGCCACCGGCTCCGGCACCGCGGCCAGGTAGACGTCGCCGCCCACCCCCACCGGCAGCGACGGCACCTGCCAGGAGAGCCGGGCCAGCCCCGCGACGCACAGGCCGGCCGAGCCGAACAGGTGCACGCCGGCCGGGATCTCGGCGGCCCCGGCCAGCTGGATGGTGTAGAGCACGAAAACCACCGCGGCCACCGCCAGCAGTACCGGCCGGGTGCGGCGGGCACGGCGCACCGCGGCCGCGGCCCGGTGGTCGTACGGGAACCGCCCGGCCGGCAGGTCGAGCCACACCGGGTCGGCGGCGCCGGTGCTCAGCGCGACCGGGGGCATGTCGAGCCGGGGCAGCACCTCGGCCGGGATGAGCAGGTTCGGCACGCGCGGAGCGTACACCGATGTCGATCTTCAAGGGATCGTGCCGGCTTAAGGAACGATGCCGCGGCGGGTCAGCACCTCCATCCGGTCGGCGGCGTAACCGACCATCCAGTGCGGGCGCAGCCGGTACATCCGGACGTCGCGGCCCCAGCTCATCGGCGAGCTGTCGTAGTGCGCGGTCCAGTGTTCGAGGATCTCCTTCCAGTCGTCGTCGGCCGGCCCGAGTTCCTCGGCCCGGCCGTGGCTGAACACGGCCAGCTCCTCGCCGTCGATGTGCGCGACGCTGACCGCGGGCCGGCGTTCCAGGTGACGGGCCTTCGCCGAGGTCCCGCTGGTGCTGAAGGTCCAGGTGGCGTGCAGGAAGTGACCGTCCAGTGCGCTGATCCGGGGTTCACCGGCGGCGGTCACGGTGGCGACGCTGAGCACCTTCATCCCGGTCAGCAGCCCGGCCAGGTCCTCGGCGGTGAGAGTCCGCCCGGCATGCACGATGTTGCGCAGATGGCTGGTCGCGCGGGCGTGCGAGAGGTCGAGCAGGCGCTGTAGTGCGGCGATTTCTTCGGCGTTCTCCAGCATGACCACAAAGTAGTGCCGCACTCCCCCACGGTCACCGGCCCGGACCTCGCCCGTCGCTGAACGCGCAGGTTGCCGAGCCGACCGGTCGGCGAATGAACCTTTTGCTCGGCCCGATCCGTTTCATCTGACGTGCCACAGATCGACCTCGACGATGCCGCGCAGGACAACGACCTCGCCGAGCAGGCTTCCGCTCCGGAGCCCGCGCCAGACCCAAAACCCGATAAGACAAGATTTTTCCGTACGCGCGGCGCGCGCCGGACGCTGACCATCCTCGCCGGTGTTCTCGTCTTCCTGGCGCTGATCTTCCCGAACGTCGTGTACCGGCTCACCCCGCTGGGTTTCCTGCGGATTCCGGTCGAGGGCGCGTTCCTGATCGGGCTGCTGCTCCTGCCCACCCGGGCCCGCCGCATCGCCGGCAGCGTCGTCGGCGTGCTGCTCGGCCTGCTGGTCCTGGAGAAGCTGCTGGACATGGGCTTCTTCGCGGAGCTCAACCGGCCCTTCGACCCGGTGCTCGACTGGGTGCTGTTCGACGACGCGTTCAGCTTCGTGGTCGACTCGTACGGCCGGGCCGCCGCGATCGGTGCGGTCGCCGCGCTGCTCCTGCTGGTCGCCGCCGTGCTGGCGCTGACCACCTGGTCGGTGCTGCGGGTCGGCACCCTGGTCGGCAGCTTCCGGCGCCGCTCGTTGTACGCCGCCGGCGGCCTCGCGGTGGCCTGGGCGACCGCGTTCGGACTCGGCCTGTCGATCACCGGGACGGTGCCGCTCGCCGCCCGCAGCACCGCCACCTACGCCTGGGACCGGGTCCACCAGGCCCGCGCCGGACTGGCCGACGAGGCCGAGTTCGCCAAGGAGGTGCGCGTCGACGCGTTCGCCACCACCCCGCCCGGCCAGATCCTCGCGGCGCTGCGCGGCAAGGACGTGATCTTCACGTTCGTGGAGAGCTACGGCCGCTCGGCAATCGAGCACCCCGGCCTCGCCCCGCTGGTCAACCCGGTCCTCGAGCGCGGCGCCGGCCAGCTGGCCGCGGCCGGGTTCTCGGCGCGCAGCGGCTGGCTGAGCTCGCCCACGTTCGGCGGCGGCAGCTGGCTGGCGCACGCCACCTTCGAGTCCGGGCTGTGGATCAACAACCAGCAGCGCTACCGCAACCTGGTCTCCAGCGAGCGGCTGACGCTCACCCGGGCGTTCCAGAACGCGCAGTGGCGGACCGTCTCGGTCATGCCGGGCGCCACCCGGGCCTGGCCGGAGGGCAAGTTCTACGGGTACGACGCGGTCTGGGACTCGCGCAACCTGGGCTACCAGGGCCCCAAATTCAGCTGGGCCCCGGTGCCCGACCAGTTCACGCTCAAGCAGCTCAACACCGTCGAGTACCAAAAGCCCGGCCGCGGCCCGCTGATGGTGCAGATGCCGCTGGTCTCCAGCCACACGCCGTGGGCGCCGATCCCCGAATACATCGAGGAGTGGGACCGGATCGGCGACGGCGCCGTCTACGCGCCGATGGCCGAGGCCGGCAAGAAGCCCAAGGCGCTGTGGGCCGAACCCAAGCAGGTCCGCCCCGAGTACGGCAGGTCGATCCAGTACTCGCTCACCTCGCTGATCAACTGGATCGCGCAGTACGGCGACGAGAACCTGGTGATGGTGTTCCTCGGCGACCACCAGCCGTCCCCGATCGCGTCCGGTGCCGGTGCCAGCCACGACGTGCCGATCACCATCGTGTCGCAGGACCCGGCGGTGCTGGACCGGGTCACCGACTGGAACTGGGTGCCCGGCCTGCGCCCCGCCGGCGACACCCCGGTGTGGCCGATGAGCGCGTTCCGCGACCGCTTCCTGACGGCGTTCTCGGCCAAGTCCCCGGCATCCTGAGGGAATGCTCCTCTATCTCGACTGCGACACCGGTATCGACGACGCTCTGGCCGTGGCGCTGCTGCTGGCGCACCGGCCGGCCGTGACCCTGGCCGGGATCGGCACGGTCGACGGCAACACCTCGGCGGCGCAGGCCGCCCGCAACACGCTGGGGCTGCTCGCGCTGGCCGGCGTGACCGGCGTCCCGGTCGCGGCCGGCACGACCTCGAGCAGCCACCGGGCCCGGCACGTGCACGGCGACAACGGGGTCGGCGGCGTCACCCTGCCGGCCGGCGGCGACCCAGACCGGCGGACCGCGGTCGACCTGCTGCTCGACCTCGCCGACGAGCACGCCGGCGACCTGCACGTGCTGGCGATCGGGCCGGCCACCAACCTGGCCCGGGCGCTGCGCCGGTCGCCCCGGCTGACCGGTCAGGTGGCGTCGGTGACGTTCATGGCCGGGGCGGTCCGGGTGCCGGGCAACGTGACGCCGGTGGCCGAGGCGAACGTCCGGGCCGATCCGCAGGCCGCCGCCGACCTGCTGGCCGCGGACTGGCCGGCCACGCTGGTGCCGCTCGACCTGAGCATGGGCCAGCGCTGGGCCGAGGCCGACCGGCAGGCCCTCGCCGGCGGCGGCAGCCCGCTGCACCGGGCGCTGGCCGCGATGCTGCCGGTCTACTTCGACTCGTACGAGCCGCGGCTGGGCGAACGGGTCATCCCGCTGCACGACCCGCTCGCCGCGGCGCTGGTGGTGGGGCTGGTGCGGCCGGTCGGCGCGCCGGTGCTGGGGCTGCGGGTGGATGTCGGCGAGTCCGCGGTGAGGGAGAGCGACGACGCGCCGTCCCGGGTGCCCGTGGTGCTGGCGATCGATCGGCCGGCCGGGCCGGTGATCCTGCGGAAAATCCTGGACGGATGACGTCCGTACGCGCGTTTCGTTGGTAGCGTCGCGCCATGTCGACGGAATCCGCAGTTGATCGTTCCCGGCTCGCCGCTCTCGCCGACCGCGAGCGGGCCACCTTCGCGCGGCGGCACCCGCGGTCCCGGGCCGCCTACGAGGCCGCCGGCCACCTGTTCGGCCGGGTCCCGATGACCTGGATGAACAAGACCGCGGGCGGGTTCCCGGTCTACGTCGAGCGGGCCCGCGGCGCCCGGGTCACCGACCTCGACGGCCACGAGTACGTCGACTTCTGCCTGGGCGACACCGGCGCGATGGCCGGGCACTCCCCCGCGCCGGTGGTCGACGCCGTGCACCGGCGGCTGGCCGGCCTGGGCGGGGCCAGCACCATGCTGCCGACCGAGGACGCGGCCGCGGTCGGCGCCGAGCTGAGCCGCCGGTTCGGGCTGCCGTACTGGAGCTTCGCGCTGACCGCCACCGACGCGAACCGGTGGGCGATCCGGCTGCTGCGCGCCGTCTCCGGCCGGCCGAAGATCCTGGTGAACAGCTACTGCTACCACGGCTCGGTGGACGAGTCGCTGATCGTGGTGGGCCCGGACGGCCGCGGCCAGAGCCGGGACGGCAACGTCGGCGCGCCCACCGACGTGACCGTCACCAGCCGGGTGGCCGAGTTCAACGACCTGGCCGGCCTGGAACGCGAACTGGCCCACGGCGACGTGGCGGCGGTGCTGATGGAGCCGGCGCTGACCAACATCGGCATCGTGCTGCCCGAACCCGGCTACCTGGCCGGGGTCCGCGAGCTGACCCGGAAGTACGGCACCTACCTGATCAACGACGAGACGCACACGTTCTCGGCCGGGCCGGGCGGCGCCACCCGGGCCTGGGATCTGGCGCCGGACGTGCTGACCATCGGCAAGGCGATCGCGGGCGGCATCCCGATCGGCGCGTACGGGCTCTCCGCCGAGCTGGCCGGCACCCTGCTCGGCCGCACCGACCTGGATCTGGTCGACATGGGCGGCGTCGGCGGCACACTGGCCGGCAACCCGGTCTCGATGGCCGCCGCCCGTGCCACCCTCGAGCACGTGCTCACCGACGACGCGTTCGCGGGCATGACCGCCACGGCCACGTCGTTCGCCGAGGGCCTCCGCAAAATCATCGACGGGTACGCGCTGCCGTGGTCGGTCAGTCAGCTGGGCTGCCGGGTCGAATACCGGTTCGCCGACCCGGCCCCGCGCAACGGTACCGAGTCGGCCGCCAGCGCGGACGCCGAGCTGGAGGACTTCCTGCACGTCTACCTGTCGAACCGGGGCGTGCTGCTCACCCCGTTCCACAACATGGTTCTGATGTCGCCCGCCACCACGGCGGCGGATGTGGCCCGGCATCACGAGGTCTTCGCGGAGGCGCTCGGGGAACTACTGTCGGGATCATGAGGCTTGGTTACATGTTCGACCACGACCGCCCGCCGGAGGAGTTGCCCGGCTTCGCGGCCGAGCTCGACGAGCGGGGCGTGGACGACCTGTGGGTGGTGGAGGACCTCGGCTGGGCCGCGTCGATCAGCATGGCCGCGCTCGCCCTGGCCGCCACCGACCGGATCCGGGTCGGCATCGGCATCGCCCCGGCCGCGCTGCGCAACCCGGCGCTGCTGGCCATGGAGCTGGCGCCGCTGGCCCGGATCCACCCGGGGCGGCTGGTGGCCGGGCTCGGGCACGGCGTCACCGAGTGGATGCGCAAGGTCGGCGCCGACCGCACCCGCAAGCTGGCCCTGCTCGAGGAGACCATCGTGGCGGTGCGCGGCCTGCTCGCCGGCGAGCAGGTCACCCTGCACGGCCGGGAGGTGACCGTCGACGGCCTGCGCCTGGTGCATCCGCCCGAGGTGGTGCCGCCGATCGTCACCGGCGTGGTACAGCCGCGCTCGCTGGCGCTGTCCGGCCGGGTCGCCGACGGCACGATCATCGCCGAGGGCAACGGCCCCGCCGAGCTGCGCGCCGCGCTGACCCACATCGGCGACCGGCCGGGACACGAGCTGGTGTCGTTCCAGTTCCTGCGCACCGACGACGACCCGCAGCGCTCCGCCGACCTGACCCGCGACACCGTGGCCGGGCAGGCGGCCTGGCTGCGCCGCGACCCGTCCGAGCTGTTCGGCCTGATCGGCCCGGCCGGCACGCTCGCCGGCAAGGTCGCCGAACTGGGCGACGCCGGGGCCGCGACCGTGGTGCTGCGGCCGCTCGGCCCGGACCCGTCCGGCCAGGTGTCGGCCAGTCTGGCGGCCCTGCGGGGGTGAACTGCCACCAGCTCTGAACTGGCACTAGCCTGGACCGGTGCGTCTGATCGACCACCACTGCCACGGCGCGGTGACCGGCCCGCTCGACCGGGCGGCCTTCGAGGCGCTGCTCACCGAGTCGGACCGGCCGCCGCCGCCCGGGTGCAGCGGGTTCGACTCGCAGCTCGGGTTCGCGGTGCGGCGCTGGTGCGCGCCGGTGCTCGGACTCGAAGCGCACTGCGACCCCGGCGACTACCTCGACCGGCGCGCCGAACTGGGGCCGGACGAGGTGAACCGGCGGCTGCTGCGGGCCGCCGAGGTCGAGGTGTTCCTGGTCGACTCCGGCTATCGCGCCGGGGAACTGCTGGACGGGCCGGCCATGGCCGCGGCGGCCGCGGCCGAGGTCCGCGAGATCGTCCGGCTCGAGGCCGTGGCCGAGGCGCTCGACGGGGTGAGCGCCGCCGGGTTCGCGGACGCGTTCGACCGGGTGCTCGACGACGCCGCGGCGGGAGCGGCCGGGTTCAAGTCGGTGGTCGCGTACCGCCAAGGTCTTGATTTTGATCCGCACCCGCCGACCCGGCGCGAGGTCACCCGGGCGGCCGGGCGCTGGCTGCGACGCGGACGGCCGCGGCTCGACGACCCGGTGCTGCTGCGGCACCTGATCTGGACGGCCGTGGACCGCGGCGGGCCGGTGCAGTTCCACACCGGCTTCGGCGACCCCGATCTCGACCTGGCGCGCGGCGACCCGCTGCTGATGACCTCATTCCTGCGAGCCACCCGCGACCGCGGCGCCGCCGTCCTGCTGCTGCACTGCTACCCGTTCCACCGCCAGGCGGGTTACCTCGCGCAGGCGTTCCCGCACGTGTATCTCGACGTCGGGCTCGCGCTCAACCACGTGGGTGCCCGCGCCCCGGCGGTGCTGGCCGAGTCGCTCGAGCTGGCGCCGTTCCACAAGGTGCTCTACTCGTCCGACGCGTTCGGGCCGGCCGAGCTGCACCATCTCGGCGCGGTGCTGTTCCGGCAGGCGTTCGGCGAGGTGGCCGGTCAGTGGTCGAAGGGCGACGCCGAGCGGGTGGCCGAGCTCATCGGGTCCGGCAACGCCCGCCGGGTCTACCGGCTGTGAATCAGGAACCGGCTGGGAACCACGGAAGAGGTGGGATGGAAGACTTGCGCAAGCGCGGGGTGCGGGCCGTCGTTTTGTCGTACGTGGACACGGCCGGCATCAACCGCGTCAAGACCGTGCCGCTGGCCCGTCTCGACGACGCCGCGCGCTGGGGCGTCGGCATGTCCCCGGTCTTCGACGTCTTCCTCGCCGACGACTCGGCCACCGCCACCGACCGGCTCGGCGGCCCGGACGGCGACCTGCGGCTGTTCCCCGACCTGGACCGGCTCGTGGTGCTGGCCGCGCAGCCCGGCTGGGCGTGGGCGCCGGCCGACCGGTTCACCCAGGACGGCGAGCCGTGGGTGGCCGACCAGCGCGGGTTCGCCAAGCGGGCGGTGGACCGCGCCGCGTCGGCCGGCCTGTCGTTCCGGATGGCCGTCGAGATCGAGTGGGCGGTGGGCCGGCCCGGCGACGACTTCACGCCGGGCTGCACCGGTCCCGCGTACGGGATGACCCGGCTGGTCGAGCTCAGCGACTACTGCCGGGACGTGCTGGCCGCGCTGGAGGAGCAGGGCGTCCGGGTCGAGCAGTTGCACCCCGAGTACGCCGAGGGCCAGTTCGAGGTGTCGGTGGCGGCGAGCGACCCGGTCGGCGCCGCGGACGACAGCGTCCTGGTGCGGCAGACCATCCGGGCGGTGTCGCACCGGCACGGGCTGCGGCCGTCGTTCGCGCCCGCGGTGGTCGCCGGCAAGGTCGGCAACGGCGGCCACGTGCACCTGTCGCCGTGGCGGGACGACACCAACCTGTGCACCGGGTTCCCGGCCGGCGACGGCGGATTCGCGGCCGCCGGCATCCTGGCCCACCTGCCCGCGCTGCTGGCCGTCGGCGCGCCCACCCCGGCCAGTTACCTGCGGCTGGTGCCGTCCCGCTGGGCCGGCGCGTACGCCTGCTGGGGCGTGGAGACCCGGGAGACCGCGCTGCGCTTCGTGCCCGGCACCACCGGTCTGATCGGCGCGGCTAACCTCGAGGTCAAGTGCTTCGACCTGGCCGCCAACCCGTACCTGCTCGGCGGTGCGCTGGTGGCCGCCGCGCTGGACGGCCTGGCCCGGCGCGAGCCGCTGCCGGAGCCGGTCCGCGGCGACCCGGTGCACCTGCCGGACGCGCCCCGGCTGCCGGCCACGCTGGACGCCGCGGTGGACGCGTTCGCCGCCGACGAGGTGCTGCGGGACGCGTTCGGCCCGGTGCTGTCCGACGCGATCGTGGCGGTCCGGCGCGCCGAGGCGGCCCGCTTCCGCGACGCCACCCCCGAGGCCGTGACGGCCGCCCTGCGCTGGGTCTACTGAGGAGGCGACGTGATCGAGGTAGCGGAGGCCGGCGACGTGGCCGTGGTGCGGCTGAGCCACGGCAAGGTGAACGCGCTCGACCTCGAACTGCTGGAGCGCATCACCGCCACCTTCACCGAACTGGACACGGCCGGGCCCGACGCCGTGGTGTTCACCGGCACCGGGCGCTCGTTCTCGGCCGGCGTCGACCTGTGGCGGATCCTCGACGGCGGTGCCGGCTACGTGCGCGCGTTCCTGCCCGCCTTGAACGCGGCCTTCCTCGCGGTCTTCACGATCGGCAAGCCGGTGGTGGCCGCGGTCAACGGCCACGCCGTCGCGGGCGGCGCGATCCTGGCCGCCGCCTGCGACGAACGGGTGATGGCCGACGGCCGGGGCACGTTCGGGGTCACCGAACTGGCGGTCGGGGTGCCGTTCCCACCGACGGCCCTGGAGATCCTCGGCCACGCCTACGGCGATCGGGCAGCCCGCCGAGCGGTCCTGTCGGCCACCACGTCGGGCCCGGCCGAGACCCTCGCAGCCGGCCTCGTCGACGAGGTGGTGGCAGCGGACATCCTGGAAGCGACCGCACTGGCCCGGGTGCGCCGAGCGGCCGACACCTTCCGGTTGACCAAGCACGAACTCCAGGCCACCGTCCGCGAGCGCCTCGCCCACCGCCGCCCGGTCTACGACCCGCAGGTGCTCGACCTCTGGCTGCGCGCCGTCGCGGACGGCCGGATCCGGCGCTACATGGAGGCGGTCACCCGCTAGGCGGCTCCATCATGCTGATCGCCACCGCGGTGCCCGCCGGAACCGCGGTGCCCGGCGCCACCGCCTGCCGGGTGACCAGCGACGAGTCCGGCGCGTCCTCGGGCACCAGCAGCGTCACGTTGCTGCGGCTGGCCGCCTCCTTCGCCTGGCCGAGCGTCTGGTTGCGCAGTTCCGGCACGGTCTGCTGGTTCTGCCGCTCGGCGTCCTCGAGCAGTTCGCGCACCCGGATGCTGGTCCACAGGTAGGTGAGCACGAACCCGGCCAGGACCCCGACGATCAAAACCGAAATTCCCACGGCGCCCGAGTACGCCGCGTCGCCCAGCGGCCGGTGCAGCGCGTGCGCCAGTTCGCGCAGGGCCGGCACCACCTTGCCGAGGTTCACCAGGCCGAGGCCGATCACGATGGTGGTCAGCCAGTCGGAGACTTTGATCAGGTTGGAGTTCGTCAGATAGAACGTGCTGGCCCGGTGACCGGTGGCCGGGTCGGTGCCGGTCTCGCCGCCGCCAGTCAGGTCAGCGACCCGGGCCCTCGGCAGTCCGAACAGGAAGCCGAGCACCGCGCCGACCGCGGTGGCCGCGACGAACAGCAGGAACGCGGTCACCCCGGCGCCGGCCGCGCCGGTCGCCGAACCCAGGAAGATCGCCACCACGATCATCGCCAGCAGCATGACGATCGCGATGGCCAGCACCCCGCGCTGGATCTTGTCACCGGCGCGGCGGGTGACCTTACGAGGACGGAGCAGATCCTTCAGACCCATGCGCGGCAGGGTAGTTCACCAGCACCGGTCGCAGGCGGTCCAGGACGGACGGATCGTCGATAGTGGACGGCACGGGTTCGTCGAGTCCGTCGGCGATGCCGCGCATCGTACGGCGAAGGATCTTGCCCGATCTGGTCTTGGGCAGGGCCGGCACCACGTCGACCCGGCGCAGCGCGGCGACCGCGCCGATCTGGGCCCGCACCATCGCGACCAGTTCCTCCTCGAGACCGATCGGGTCTGCCTCGACGCCCCTCTTGAGCACCACGAAGCCGCGCGGCAGCTGGCCCTTGAGCGGGTCGGCCACGCCGATCACCGCGCACTCGGCCACCGCCGGGTGCCCGGCCAGCACCTCCTCCATGGCGCCGGTGGAGAGCCGGTGACCGGCCACATTGATCACGTCGTCGGTGCGGCCCATCACGTACAGGTACCCGTCCTCGTCGAGCCGGCCGCCGTCGCCGGTCAGATAGGTGCCCGGGTACGCGGTCAGGTAGGAGCGGACGAACCGCTCGTCGTCGCCCCACAGCGTCGGCAGGCAGCCGGGCGGCAGCGGCAGGTCGATCACGATGGCGCCGTCCTCGCCGGCCGGCATGTCCCGGCCGGTGCCGTCGACCACCCGCACCCGGAAGCCGGGTACCGGCACCGACGGCGAGCCGGCCTTGATCGGCAGCGGTTCCAGGCCACGCGGGTTCGCCGCGATCGGCCAGCCGGTCTCGGTCTGCCACCAGTTGTCGATCACCGGGACGGACAGCAGGTCGCTCGCCCAGGCGTACGTCTGCGGGTCGAGCCTCTCCCCCGCGAGAAAGAGGTGCCGCAGCGAGCTGAGGTCCCGCCCGCGCAGCAGGGCGCCCGACGGGTCCTCCTTCTTGACCGCCCGGATCGCGGTCGGCGCCGTGAACATCGTGGTCACCCGGTGCTGCTCGACCACCCGCCAGAACGCGCCGGCGTCCGGGGTGCCGACCGGTTTGCCCTCGTAGAGGATCGTGGTGGCGCCGGTGAGCAGCGGCGCGTAGACGATGTACGAGTGGCCGACCACCCAGCCGACGTCGGACGCCGCCCAGTAGACCTCGCCCGGCGCGGTGTCGAACACCGACCGCATCGACCAGCGCAGCGCGACCGCATGCCCGCCGTTGTCGCGGACCACGCCCTTCGGTTTACCGGTCGTGCCCGAGGTGTAGAGGATGTAGAGCGGGTCGGTGGCGGCGACCGGCACGCACTCGGCCGGCTCCGCGCCGTCGATCGCGTCGTCCCAGCTCAGGTCGCGGTCCGGGCGCAGCTCGAACAGGTGCTGCGGGCGTTGCACGATCACGCAGCGCTCCGGCCGGTGGGTGGCGGCGTCCAGGGCGGCGTCCAGCATGGGCTGATACGGCAGCACCTTGCCGGCCTCGATGCCGCACGAGGTGGCGACCACGACCCGCGGGCGGGCGTCGTCGATGCGGGCGGCCAGTTCGCGCGCGCCGAAGCCGCCGAACACCACCGAGTGCACGGCGCCGAGCCGGGCGCAGGCGAGCATGGCGATCACCGCCTCCGGGACCATGGCGACGTAGAGCACGACCCGGTCGCCCCGGGTGACGCCGAGCCGCCGCAGCGCGCCCGCGAAAACAGCGACTTCGTCGCGCAGGACCCGATAGCTGTACGTGGTGAGGGCGCCGGTCACCGGGCTGTCGTGGATCAGGGCGGGCTGGTCGCCCCGGCCGGCGTCGACGTGCCGGTCCAGGGCGTTGAAGCAGGTGTTCAGCTCGGCGCCGGGAAACCAGCGGTAGAACGGCGGTGCGGCGTCGTCGAGGATCCGGCCGGGTGGCGTGACCCAGTCGATCAGTCCGGCGGCCGCCCGCCAGAACGCCTCGGGGTCGGCCACGCTCCGCTCGTACGCCCGCTGGTATTCGCCCATGAGCACAGTCAGCACCCTTCGCCGGTGGTCGTCCAGGGTTACCGGCGGAAACGGCGCCGAACGGGCAGACCGCTGCGCCGAAGTGCCGACCCCGCCAACTCCACCATTATGTGAAATATCATTACTTAGCTCCGTAGCCTGGCGTTATGGGCCTGTTCGGAAACCGGACCGTCGAGCGCGCCGCGGCACCGCCCCGGGAGCCGCGCGACATCGAGGCGCTCGAGGAACTGGTCACGAACCTGGAGAACGCCACCGACGAGGCCAGCACCTGGCGCATCTACGCGTCCACCTATCTCGAGTTCTACGACATGGAGTACGTAGCCGCCTGGCTGGTCGCCGGGGGCACCGCCCAGCTCGAGTACGAGGTCGGCCGGATCGCGCCGGCCCTGACCGGCACCGAGGAGCGGGCCGGGCTGGTGCAGCAGGCGATCCGCAGCCGCCACCCGGTGTACGCCGACGACCGCGGCGCCGACGGCGACCCCCGGCTGGCTGCCGCCCTCCGCGCCGGTGCCCGGGCCGCGCTGGTGGTGCCGGTGGTCTTCCACGGCACGGTGACCGCGGTGCTGGAGTTCTACGAGCGGCAGGTGACCGCCGTCGACTCGGCGCTGCTGGGCAAGTGGGCGGCCATCAGCCGGGTCGCCGAGCAGGCGAGGCTGGCGGCGCTGGCCGCGTTCCAGACCCAGCAGCTGGCCGACGACCGGCTCGCGGTGACCGCCGTGGTGAGCGCGCTGGGACACACCAGCGACTCCGCGGTGGCGCTGCGCTCGGCACTGGACGCCGTCCGCACCGCGTTCCACTGGGCCTACGGCTCGTACTGGGAGATCGACGAGGAGGACGACGTCCTCAAGTTCAAGGTCGAGTCGGGCTCGGCCGGCGACGAGTTCCGCAAGGTCACGCTGGCCGCCACGTTCGCCGAGGGCGTCGGCCTGTCCGGCCGGGCGTGGCGGCAGCACGACCTGGTCTTCGTACGGGATATCGGGGAATTGACGGACTGCGTGCGGGCACCCGCCGCCCAGCGTGCCGGCGTCCGCTCCGGCGTCTGCTTCCCGATCACCATCCAGGACCGCATCGTCGGCACCATGGACTTCTTCACCACCGAGTACGTCGAGCTCAGCGAGTCCCGGGCCTCGGCGCTGCGAAACGTGCAGCAGCTGGTGTCGCAGCGGCTCGACATCGTGCGCAGCGCCGAGGATGCGGCCGGCAACGCGCGCGCCCTGCTCGACACGGTGGACCGGCTCCGCAGCGCCACGGCCGACGCGGCCCACGTGGCCGACGAGGCGGTCAACCGGGCGTCGGCGATGACCGGCGACGTGTCCGCGCTGGGTGACGCCTCGGCCTCGATCGGCGACGTGATCAAGGTGATCACGTCGATCGCCGATCAGACCAACCTGCTGGCCCTGAACGCAACGATCGAGGCGGCCCGGGCCGGCGAGATCGGCAAGGGGTTCGCGGTCGTCGCGGGCGAGGTCAAGGAACTGGCCCGGGAGACCGCCGAGGCCACCAAGCGGGTGTCGGAGCAGGTGGCGGCACTGCAGTCGACGGCCGAGTCGGTGGCGGCCGGGATCAGCACGACCAGCGAGACGATCGGCCAGATCAACGCGGTGCAGGCCCGGATCGGCGAGGTCCTCGAGGAGCAGGCGACGATGGCGCACGCGTTCGAGCGCTGAGGTGCCTCTTCTTCGCTGGTCAGTAGCGTTCTTCGTCAGTAGCGTTCTTCGTCAGTAGCGTTTTTCGTCAGTAGCGGAAGCGGGACACCAGCGCCTGCAGCTGGGTCGCGGTGATTGCCAGGTCGCCGGCGGCCTGGCGGGTCTCGCCCACCGCGCCGGACGTGCGCCGGGTCGCGTCGGACACCCCGCCGATGGTCTGCGCGATGTTGCCGGCGCCGGTCGCCGCCTCGGACAGCGTGCGGTTCATCTCCTGCGTCGTGGCGGTCTGCTCCTCCACCGCCGAGGCGATGGTCAGCTGGATGCCGTTGATCCGCTCGATGATCGACGAGATCTCGCCGATCGCGCTGACCGCACCGCCGGTGTCGCTCTGGATCGCCTGCACCCGCCGGGAGATGTCCTCGGTGGCCTTGGCCGTCTCCTGCGCCAGATCCTTGACCTCACCCGCGACGACCGCGAAGCCCTTGCCGGACTCGCCGGCCCGGGCCGCCTCGATGGTCGCGTTCAGGGCCAGCAGGTTGGTCTGCTCGGCGATCGCCGTGATCGTCTTGACCACCGACGCGATCTCGGTCGACGACTCGCCCAGCCGGGCCACGATCGTGTTCGTCGCGGCCGCCACCTCGACGGCCTGCACCGCCACCTCGGACGCCTCGGTCGTCGACACGCTGATGTCCCGGATCGCCGACCCCATCTCCTCCGAGCCGGCCGACACCACCTGGAGGTTGTTCGACACCACGTCGGCCGCGGACGCCACCGAGCCGGCCTGGGCCGAGGCCTCGGCAGCCGCCGCGTCCACCTGGCCGGACACCGCCGTCAGCTGGTTGGCCGCCGAGTTCAGCGTGCCGGCGTTCCCGGCGAGCTGCACCAGGTCGTCGCGCAGGCGGCCGATCCCCCGGTCCATGGCCGCCGCCATCCGGCCCACCTCGTCGTGCGTGGTCACCCCCGAGGTCCGGGTGAGGTCGCCCTCGGCCAGCCCTTCGGCCACCAGCGCCACCTGCCGCACGGTCCCCCGGACCCGGCTGGCCACCCGGAACCCGAGCAGCAGGCTGATCAGCACGCCCGCCGCGAGCAGACCTGCCACGGTCCAGGTCGCGGCCCGGCCGGCCTGCTCGCCCTGGGCGATGCTCTGCTCGGACAGGTGCTCGGCGCGTTCCTGCAGCAGTGTCTCGTCGTCGACCAGCGCGTTGTAGACCCGGTCGTACTCCTTGACCGCCGCGGCCAGCTCATCCGCCGACGGGTTGCCGGTCTGCGGCGCCGAGATGAACGCGAGGAACGCCTCCCAGTCGCCCCGCGCCTTGGTGACCGCCTCGCTGCCGGCCGGATCGCCCGCGAGGCTCGTCTCCAGGCTGCTGAGCGCCTCCGTGATCGCCTTCTTGTTGGCCTCGAGGTTGGTCGAGATCCGGTCGGCCAGCGCCGGGTAGAGCCGCATCGCCGACAGGTTCCCGCTGAACGACTCGATGTTCTTGGCGAACTGTCCCGCCGCCGTCTCCACCGTGATCGTCTGGCGCTGCGCGGCCGCCGCGTCGGCGTTCAGGTCGTTGAGCGTCCCGATGGCCACCCCGCCCACGATGAGGCCGCTGACCGTGGCGGTGAGCACGGCCGCACCGATCTTCGTGCGCAGCGACAGGTCGTCGAACGCCCCCATGAGTCCCATGCCCGTCGCCTCTCGTCTGACACGTCCTGCATCAGGCCATTCGGCACAGTTCAGCCATTCGATAAGCCGCCCGCAAAAGGTCAGACCGATCCGGAAACCGCTACCGGCCCGAGAAGCGGGACCTAGCGTGTGCCTTGTGCAGGACAGTGCCTCGAAGCCGGGTATCGGCGTCAACGTCAAGATCAATGCTGCGATCTGCCTCGCCGTCGTCGTCGCGGTGGTCGTCGGCATCGCCGGGATCATCGCCCTGAACAACGCGAGCGCCGCGGCACAGAACCTCTACCACAACAACGTGCCCAGCCTGCTGGCGATCGGCGAGGTCGACGCCGCGCTGGCCCAGGGGCAGCTGGACCTGGCCAACATGGTGATCTCCGCCGACCGGGCCACCAACGACCGCTACGCGGCAGCGTTCGAGGCGGACCAGGCCGAGTTCGACCAGGCGATGTCGGCCTACCGGGCGGCCGAGCCGTCCGGCGACCCGGCCGTGGTGGACGCGCTGGAGACCAAGTGGGACACCCTGGTCCAGGTGGCCGAGACGGAGCTGCTGGCCCTGGCCCGCGCCGGCGACGACGCCGGCTACCAGAAGGTCCGCGACACCGAGATCGCCGAGTTGATGAACTCGGCCGGCGACGACGTCGACACGCTGCGCGCCGCCGAGACCGCGGACGCGGCGACGTTCGCGAAGTCCGCCGAGGCCGGCGCCGCCCGCAGCCGCCTCCAGTCGATCATCATGGTGGTCCTGGGTTCAGCGCTCGCCCTGGGTCTGGGGTTCTGGATCGCCCGTTCCATCGTGCGCTCCCTGTCCAGGGTCAAGAGCGTCTGCGAGGGCCTGGCGGAGGGCGACCTGACCCGCAGCAGCGGCCTGACGTCGTCGGACGAGCCCGGCCAGATGGGTCGCGCCCTGGACGTGGCGATGCAGCGCCTGCGATCCACGGTGGCCACCATCGACGGCTCGGCCGGCAGCCTGAACGCGGCCACCCAGCAGATGGCCGGCACGGTGGCACAGATCGCCGAGTCAGCCGCATCCACGGCGGCGCAGGCCCAGACCGTCTCGGCCGCCGCCGAGCAGATTTCCCGCAGCGTCGACTCGGTGTCGGCCGGTTCGGTCGAGATGGGCGCGTCGATCCGCGAGATCTCGCAGAACGCCGGCGAGGCGGCGCAGGTGGCCGGCGAGGCGGTGGGGCTGGCGGCGTCCACCTCGACCACCATGAGCAAACTGGGCGAGTCCTCCGCCGAGATCGGCAACGTCATCAACACCATCACGTCGATCGCCGAGCAGACCAACCTGCTGGCCCTGAACGCAACGATCGAAGCGGCCCGGGCCGGCGAGTCCGGAAAGGGTTTCGCCGTGGTGGCGTCCGAGGTGAAGGATCTGGCCCAGGAAACCGCCAGGGCCACCGAGGACATCTCCAAGCGCGTCTCGGCAATCCAGGCCGACACCGAGGGCGCGGTAGCCGCAATCGAGGAGATCAGCCGGGTGATCGCCCGAATCTCCGACTACCAGACCACCATCGCCTCCGCCGTCGAGGAACAAACCGCCACCACATCCGAGATGAGCCGAAGCGTCACCGAGGCAGCCACCGGCACCAACGACATAGCCCAGAACATAACCGGCGTAGCCGAATCAGCCCGAACCACAAGCCGAAGCGCCACCGACTCCGAGCAGGCAACGATCCAGCTGGCAAGGCTCTCCACGGAGCTGAACGAATTGGTGTCCGGCTTCCGCTATTGACGGACGGCGGCCGGCCCCGCGCGGGCCGGCCGTGTCCTTCGGCCTGCCGTTTCCCCGGCGGCGCAACCACCGTGCCGCTCCGCGCCAGCATTAACCGCCTGAGGCCCTTTATCTCCGCCGCGATTGGTGGCGCACCACCGCTGGGGCGTCCTAGGAGGCTGGGTTGTTTGCCGGGCGCTGGACATGGAGTCGGGCGAAAGGGCGCGGGGCGGGCGTAACGCCCGGTACGGTCGCGATCATGGTCGGGGTGTCCGAAACCGTCTCTCACCCGGCTGCCGAACGCCGCCGGGCGCGCGGCCGCACCGCCGCGAGCCGGCTGTCCGAAGCCGAACTGCGTCGCCTGCTCAAACACGGCACCGCCACCGACGTCGCGGACGCCCTGCTCGTCCGCACCGAGGACGAGCGGCGCGCGCTGGCCGACACGGTTCAGGCCATCGCTGCCCAGACCCCGGCCGCGCCGCCGACCACGGCCGCGAGCAAGAACCGTGCGGAACGGCTGGAAGCCGCCCTGCTCGTCGCCGGCGCCGGCTGCTTCGCGCGTACGGCCGATGTGATCTCTTGGCTCCGCTCCCGCAAGTTTCGGCACCGCCCGTCACCCGACGCCGCCCATGCTCTGGCCCGCGTGCTGGCCGCACCCGGCCGCCCCGACCTCGAGGCGATCGCCGACGGACTGGCCCGCCGTCTCCGCTCGCGCACGAGCCGCCACGCCGACTGGGACATCGCCGCGATCGCGCTGCGCGCAGCCGGACTTCCGCCACCGGCAACCGAGGGCTTCATTCTGGGATGGGTACGCGACCACACCCCAGCCGATCCGGAACGCCTGGCCGGCGACGCGTGGTTGGACCCGCTGCTGCCGCACCTGTTCGAACACGCTGGCGCTCTGGATCGCACCTGGCCGCCAGCGCTCTCCCACCTGGCTGCCGAGGGTCGTGTCTCCCAGGCCGAGATGATAGCCCAGATCCTCCACCGGATGCGCACCGCCGCCCGCCCGGTAGCCGCCGTCACCACCTACCACCTCCTCGAACCCACGCCCGAGGAGCAGGTCAGCCACACTGCGGACTATCTGGCGCTACTGGCCAGCCCGCACCAGACCATCGCCGAGCTGGCCCAGCACGAACTGCGCACCCTGGACGAATCGGGCCGCCTGAACACCGACCTGCTCGCCGCGGCGACGCGCGCGACTCTGGCCCGGACCGAAGGAAAGCTGATCCGCGCCCAGCTGGCCTGGCTCACCGAGGCTCTCGACCGGCACTCGCAGAATGTCGGACCCTTGGTGGACACTGTGGCGGCTGCGCTACCCACCCTCCCGGACACGCTGGCAGACCGAGCGCTGACGCTGCTCGGTGGGCACCCGGGCGGTTTGGTCGCGCTGCGTGCGGTGCTGGGCGAGCTTCGAGGCCACGTACGCCACCGAGCCGCCGAACTGCTGCGCGCGGCCGGCCCGCGAAGCCCGCGCCTGCGCCGGAACCTCCAGCCCCCGTCACAGCCGGTGTTGCCAGATCCGCAGGCGCCGTCGGTGCGACCGCATCGCAGCGCCACGCCGGTGGCCAGGCCGGACGAGATCCTGGTGTCCCGGCCGTCCGCTCCGGTCCCGGGACCGCCCACCGAAAACCAGTTGGCGCCGATCCCTGTTCCGCCGATCCCTGTGCCGCCGATCCCTGTGCCGCCCATCCTTGCCGCGCCCATCCTTGCCCCGCCGATCGAGGACGCGGCGCCCAGCGGAGCGGCACCCACGGCGGTCGAACCCGTGCTCCCGGCGACCGACACCCCCACCACGGTCACCCTGGTGCCGCCACCCATCGAGGCCGAGACCCCCACCTCGCATATCTCAAGTCAGCCCTCAAAGCCGGCGCCCACCCCGACCTCTACCTCCTCGACCCGGCCCCCAGTCGCGAAGCCCCCCGCCGTCTCGACCGGAGCTCCGTCTCCCTCCGCACCGCCCCGCAAGGCCCAGCCTTCGGCCGTCACCGCCGCCAAGACCACGACCTCCACTTCCCCCATGCCCTCGACACCGCCCGTGGGCACGAAGTCATACCGACCGGCAGGCCTCACATCTCCCTCGCAGGCGCCCGCCGCGACCGATCCACCAGCCCCAGCGATCGCGCAGGCACCCCGCAGGCCCCAGCTTCCCGGCACCTCGCAGCTTCCCGGCACCTCGCAGCTTCCCGGCACCTCGCAGCTTCCCGGCACCTCGCAGCCTTCCCACGCACTGCAGCTTTCCGGCACGCCGCAGCCACCCCGCACACTGCAGCCTCCCCCCACGCCGCAGTCTCACCGCAGGCCGCAGTCTCCCCGCACACTGCAGCCTCCCCCCACGCCGCAGCCTCCCGACACACTGCAGCCGCACCCGACGCCGCGGAGCTTCCCGCCCGCACCCGCCGGACACCGGACCGCTCCAATGCCCGCACCCATCGCCTCCGTCGCCGAACTCGCCGCGGAGATGGCGGACCGCCTCCGCGATCCGTTCGACCCGGTCGGCATGGAGCGGTTGCTGGCCGCCGTGGTGGTCTTCGCTTACACCAGCCGGACCGCGATGGCCGACGCGCTGGCCCCGCTGGCCCACGCCGCCACCGCACCTCTGGACCGGGTGGTGCAAGCGATCACCGAGCCGAAAATCAGACCTGAGACAGACGCGCCCACCGCCCCACCCGACTACCGTGGCACGCGGGAGACACCACACCACCAAGGAGGCCCACCACCGCACCGCATGCTCATGGGCCGCATCAGGGAGATAGCCGAGCAACTGGCCGCCGGCTGTCTTCCACCCTCACTACTGGCCACTCCATCGACAGTGGACGGCCACGTCAGCCCGGCGAAGGTGCTCCTGCTGTTGGCTCGGGCCGAACGAGACGGTTGGCAACCCGGCTCGCACGACCTGACCCAGGCGCTGCTGCGCATGCCCCGGCGCGTGGACCGTTCGGTAATGGAGGCCGCCGCTCGGCTGACCTCGCCGGCCGGTCGGCGGTTCGCGGCCTGGCTCCAGGCCGGCGGCCTGCCCGACCCCGCGTTCCGCATAGTGACGTCCACCGAGGACCCGGCCCACCGCAGCGTGGTTCTGGCCCGCCGCCCTTCCCGCGCAGGCCGCCCACCGCGGTCGCTCGACCTGACCGGCCTGGCGCTCCCCGACGGGCTGCTAGAGCCAAAACCCACCAGGAGCGCCCGTACGAGATCGCGAGCCACCATCGCAAATGTGGGCGGCGCCGCAACCGGCGAGCCGGCGATCGCACCGCACGGCGCCCGCGCCACCCAACGGGTGGCTGCCGCAACCGTCGCCGGTTGGTCAGACGCGACGATCGCCATCGGCAAGCCGGCTCGCGGCGGTGCAGCCGCCGCCAGGGCTGGTCTGCCGATTTCCGGCACCACGACCCGGCCGGGAGCCGTCGCGGGCGGCAGCCGGCTGACCGCCCGGATGCCGGAGACCGAGTCAGGCGCCCGGGGAGCGAGCAGCACGCCGGACATGCGCTGCTGGCCGATGGTGTTGCCGGGTCATCGGGAGATCATCGCGGCACACTGCCTGACCGCCTCCCAGGCCGGCGGCGGCGTGGGCCTGGACATTCTGCGTGACCTGGCCCGGTCGGCGGGCCCGTTCGGACCCGCGATGGCACTCGCACTTGCCCACGGCCTGACCGCCGTCCACGAACCGGACCGCCTCGCTGCCGTCGATGCCGTGGTCCACCTGGCCGGAACCGACGGCCTGGACGCAGCCCTGATCGGGCGGGAACTGAAGGCGCTACTCGCCCAACCCACGAAGCACGATGACGCCGCGATGCCACAGGCACACCAACCCCATCAGCACCCGGAAACCGCGCGGCTGGCAACCTCGCTCAGCGCGGTCGGCCCGGCCGCGCGGTTGGCAACGTCGCTCAGCGCGGCCGACCCGGCCGCGCGGCTGGCAACGTCGCTCAGCGCGGTCGGCCCGGCCGCGCGGTTGGCAACGTCGCTCAGCGCGGTCGGCCGGGCCGGCGCCTGGCACGTTGTCTGGACGCTGGCGCGTGCAATCGTGCCGGCCCTGCTCCGCCTGCCGACACAACCGGACGGCCTTCCCGCGCTGCTGGCCACCGCCAGCGCGGCGGCCGCCACCACCGGCGCCCGCGGCGACATTCCCGAGGTGACAGCCGCCGCTCAGGCCACCGGAACCCCGCTGGGCGACGAGGCCGCCCGGCTGGCACGCACTATCGCTTGACCACCCCACGAGAGTCTGAGGACCGGGCGTCCGAGAGCCGGGCGTCTGAGGAGCGGACGTCCGAAAGCCGGGGCGGCGTCCTGGGCATGCGCGTTCGCTGGGTCAGGGCAACGCACGCCAGGACCGCGAGCGCCGCGAGGACAGCGGCCGGCGTCACCCGCTCGCCGAGCAGCAGGGCCGACCACGTCAGGGTCAGAACGGGCTGGGCAAGCTGGATCTGCCCCACTCTGGCGATGCCGCCCCGGGCCAGGCCCGCGTACCAGGCGAAGAAGCCCAGGAACATCGAGACCGCGGCCAGGTAACCGAACGCGGACCAGCCGAGCAGGTCGGCGCGTGGTGGGTCGGCCACAGCGGACAACAGAGTCGCCGGCACGGTGAAAGGCAGGGACAAAAGCAAAGCCCAGGAGATCGTACGGGCACCGCCCAGTTCACGGGCCAGCGCGCCACCCTCCGCGTAGCCCAGTCCGCACAGCGCGACCGCCAGCAGCAGGTACAGGTCGGCGGCCGTGACCATGCCCCGCACCGCGCCGGCCGCCGTCAGGAATGCGAGCACGGCGATCAGACCGCCGGTGCTCGCCAGCCAGAACACCGGCGACGGACGCTCCCCCGCGCGCAGCACCGCGAACACGGCCGTCATCACCGGCAGCACCGTGATCACGACCGCGCCATGCGCCGACGTCTCGCTGGTCAGCGCCAACGACGTGAACAGCGGGAAGCCCACGACGACACCGACGGCGACCACGGCGAGCCGCCGCCACTGTGCTCCCGTCGGCCGCGGTGCCCGGGTGGCGCCGAGGTAGGCCGCCGCCAGCGCGGCCGCGACGACGGCACGTCCGAACGCGACGAACCACGGGTCCAGCTGTTGCACCGCGACCCGGGTGGCGGGCAGCGACATGCTGAATGCCAGGACGCCAACCGCACCCAGCGCGAGGCCGACAGCCGTTACCGCGCTAGCTGCAGTAGCGCTACTCTCCTGTTTCATGGATAAGAGTAGCGCGGCCGGGCGGGTGGTCCAAGAGTTGCGCGGCCTTGCCGTGGCGGCCGAGCCGGGATCACGGCTTCCCTCAGTGCGTGAGCTGACCGCCCGCCACCACGCCTCGCCGGTGACCGTTGCCGAGGCGATTCGCTTACTGGTGGCCGAAGGGGTGGTCGAGACCCGGTCCGGACGAGGTACATTTGTGGCTGCCCGGCCCGCCGCCCGACGAGCCCCCGACCTGTCCTGGCAGACGGTGGCGCTCGGCCCGCGACGGCCGGGCGAAGAGGAGATGCAAGCGTTACTGGCGTTACCGCCGGACGGCGCCATCACGCTGTCCGGCGGCTACCTGGATGCCGACCTGCAGCCGGCCGCGGCGCTCGGGGCCGCCCTTGCGCGCGCCGGACGGCAGCCGGCGAGCTGGCAGCGGGGGCCGGTCGAGGGTCGCGCCGACCTGCGGGCCTGGTTTGCGCGCGAGGCCGGCCTGCGCGGCGACGACCTGGTGATCTGCCCCGGTGGCCAGGCCGCGCTGTCGTCGACGGTGCGTGCGCTGGCCGAGCCGGGCGACACGCTGCTCGTCGAGTCACCCACCTACCTGGGGGCGCTGGCCGCGGCCCGGGCCGCGGGGTTGCGGGTGGTGCCGGTGCCCGCCGACATGGATGGCGTACGCCCCGACCAGCTCGACGCCGCGTTCGCCCGCACCGGTGCCCGGCTCTTCTACTGCCAGCCGCTGCACGCCAACCCGCACGGCGCCACGCTTTCCGGCCCGAGAAGGTCCGAAGTCTCAGATGTCGTACGCGAGGCAGGCGCATTCCTGATCGAGGACGACTACGCCCGCGATCTCACCATCGACGGCGAGGCACCGCCCCCGCTCGCCGCCGACGACCCGGACGGTCACGTCGTCTACCTGCGGTCGCTGACCAAGTCGACGGCACCGGGCCTGCGCGTCGCTGCCGTCGGCGCCCGCGGTCCGGCCGGCGCCCGCCTCCGCGGCGCCCGCGTGCTGGACGACTTCTTCGTGGCCGGGCCACTCCAGCAGGCCACCCTGGAATTCGTCACCAGCCCGGCCTGGACCAGGCACCGCCGCTCGATACGCACCGAGCTGCGCATCCGCCGCGATGCCCTGCTCGCCGCGCTGGCCAGACACCTGCCCGACCTGACCCCGCACGCCATCCCCCGCGGCGGCCTGCACCTCTGGATCCCCTTACCCGAGGGCACCGACGATGTAGCGGCAACCGCCGCCGCGGCCGCCGAGGGCGTCATCGTCTTCCCCGGCCGCCCCTGGTTCGCCGCCGAGCCGCCAGCCCCTCACCTGCGCCTCACCTTCGCCGCCGCCCCCGCCGCTTTGATGGACGAGGCCATACGAAGACTCGCCAGCGCCCTCGCCCCGCCCCGCGAGCAGCCAGTCTCCTAGCACTCAGCCGCCTGACCATCCGGCGCCGGCGGGGGTGATCCGGGCCCGCCTCGGGTGCCCGAGCCGGCAACGTCGGCCGATCAACCGCGGCCACCGCGCCACCGCCAACCCGCGGCCCGTTACCGGCCGATGAGGTCGGCTGCCGCCGCCCCACGCCCGCTGCGATGCGCCCCTCCGGGGCAGCCGGAGCCGGCCAGATACGTTGCGTCCCGCATTTGACGTACGCGTTGACCTGGGGTTGTTCGCTTTTCATTCTGGGCTGCACAGAAAGGAGAGCGGAAATGAGCAACGAGATTCTGGTCGGCGATGAGCGCCGGTTCGCGGTGATGGACAGTTCTCTGCCTGAGCCGCCCGATCATGACGCCGATGTGCACGAATCCGATCAGCCCGAGCCCGAGGAGGTGTCCGATGCGATTCTCGATCAGTGATTACTCGATCACCCCGCGGAAGAAGGGCTGGGCCGGCGGCTGGCCGAACGCCCGGCCGCAGGACATGGTCCGGGTGCGGGCCGACCGGTCCGGCACGTCGATCAACGTGCACCGGCGGATCGCGGCGCTGGTGGACATCCTGCTGGACGAGACCGAGCGGCGCGGATACCGGCTCAACCCGAAGAAGTGCGGCGGGTTCGTCAATCGGCCGATCAAGGGCACGCAAAAGCCGAGCAACCATTCCTTCGGGTTGGGGCTCGACTTCAACTGGGACAAGAATCCGGAACGCTTCGACGGCGTACTCCGGACGAATTTCCCGTCCTGGCTGGTGCCCCTCTGGAACCGGTACGGGTTCGCCTGGGGCGGCAATTACCGGGGCAAGCACAAGGATCCCATGCACCTCGAATTCATGGGCTCGCCGGACGACGCCGACGACATGCTGTCGAAGGCCCGTCGCGACCTCAAGCACCGGCCCGTGGCGGTGGTCGAGAAGTACACCGTCAAGTCCGGCGACACGCTGTCGACGATCGCGAAGCGGCTGCACGTGCCGGGCGGGTGGCGCGCGCTGTACAACCTCAACCGCGGGGTCATCGGCGACGACCCGGACCTCATCGTGGTCGGCACCGTGCTGCGGCTGCCCTGACCTCGGCGAACGTCACGACCCGATCATGGCCGTCGTTGCTTCGGCACGGCGGCCACCGGCTCGAACTCGCCGAGCGGCCCACTGAGCCGGTCGGCGGTGACGGTCAGCCACGGGGTGCCGAGCATGCCGAGTGACCGCATCCTCTGCGCCATCGAGTGCTCGCCCAGGCGTACCGCAAAACCACCGCGACCCACCCGCACGCCGGACAGACGCATCGGCACCCGGCCGCGCAGCAGGCGTCCCGCCTGCGCGCCGTGATCAAGGTAGGACCAGGAGGGCAGCGACAGGCGCGTGCCGAACGGCAGGCGCACCCGGCCGTGCCGGACCGTCGCCCGCATCACCTCGGCGCCGTCCTGACGCACCTCGGCCTCGGTCGCGTCGGGCCCGAAGGTCAGCACCGCCTCCATCAGCCATTTGGGCAGTGCCCAGAAGTCCTGGCCGGCCTCCCGGGTGAACGCGCCGGTGACCGGCAGGTCGACGATGTACAGGCCGGGACGGCCACCGGGACCGCGGGCCAGCAGGCCGACCCCGACCTCGTCGTAGCTTTTCAGCGCCCATTCGTCGTAGTGAATGATCAGCAGAACGCTGAACGCCCGGCCGAAGACGACCAGCGGTTCGAGCGGGACACCGGCGAGCAGCTGACGCGCCGCGGCCGGCTCGGCGGCGAAGACCGCGGAGGTGAGCCGGGCATTCGTGACCGTCACCGGCAGGGTGACCGTCTCGCCCTGAATGGACCAGGTTCCGGGACCTACGCGCTCCGCCACGGGCCGACCTTACCGCTCGGTAAGGCCGGTGCACATCTCTCCTCAGTGGACCGGCGTGAATGCGCCCCATTCATCGATTTCAGTCACTTGACAGCCCGTGACCGAGTTGGAACGCTCGGTGCGAGAATTTCACGTGGCAACGGAGTGGGAGACTCGCCGCCTTGCAGAGTCCACGCATCAGCCGCCTGCAGTCCGCCTTGTCCGACTCCTCCGAGCCACCGTCCGTACTGGTCGACCGGTTCTGGGCCGACGCCACCGCCACCGGCACACCGCTGGTCGAGCCGCACGACGACGACACGGTTCTGGTGACCTTTCTCTGGCGCGGCGACGCCCGACGCAGCCGGGCCTGGTGGGGCGTGGACGTCCCGCTCACCCGCATCGACGGGACCGATCTCTGGTACGGCAGCACGCTGCTCTCCCCCGCGATCCGCACGATCTACTGCATCACCCACGACGGCCAGGAGTCGCCGCCGCCGGACACCACCGGAACCGGGCTCAGCCACATCGACACCGCCAACCCGCGACGGCTCCGCTTTCCGGCCGACCCCGCCGACCCGGCGGATCACGAGCACTGGTTCTCGGTACTGGAACTGCCGGCAGCACCGGCCGAGCCGTGGACCGAGCCGCGGCCCGGCGTGACGCCCGGCCGGCTGACCGAGGTCGAGTTGCCCAGCGCGGCGCTCGGCGGCCTGCGCCCGGTCGTCGTCTACCGCCCGGCCGGCATGCCGGTGGCCGGTCTGCCGGTGCTGGTCGTGTTCGACGGCTTCGTGGCCCGGCACGTGCTGCACATCCCGACGGTGCTGGACAACCTGATCGCCGCCGGACGGATCCCGCCGATCGCCGCGGTCTTCGTCTCCAGCTTCGGCGACAGCCGCGACGACGAACTGAGCCCCACCGGCCCGATCCACGACTTCGTCGCCGACGAGCTGATGCCGTGGGCGCAGTCCCAACTCGGTGCCGGCCTGGACCCGCGGGCCAACGTGATCGCCGGCGCCTCCCGCGGCGGGCTGGTGTCGGCCTACCTGGGCCTGTGCCGTCCCGATCTGTTCGGCGCGGTGATCAGTCAGTCGGGCAGCTTCTGGTGGCCGTCCCCGGACCAGGGCGAACCGGGGTGGCTGATCCGCGAGGTGGGCCGGTTCCCCCGGTCGGACGTCCGGTTCTATCTGGACGTCGGCATCCTGGAGACGCTGGACAGCCCCGGCGGCGGCCCGAACCAGCTGACGGTCGTGCGGGGCATGCGCGACGCGCTGGTCGAACACGGCTACCGAGTGGCCTACACCGAGTACGCCGGTTCGCACGACTACCTCAACTGGCGGCGGACCTTCGCGGACGGGCTGCTCAACCTGGCGAGCGTGCTGGCACGCTGAATGGCCCCGGTGGCCCACGGTCAGAGCGGGCCACCGGGCGGGACACGGTCAGTGCGGTGAGTTGTAGGGGGCAACCGCCACGAACACGGCGGCGGCTGCGGTGGCGGCCGACATGGCGGCGGCCCAGAGGGTGCGTAGTCGGTTCACGGTGCACCTGCTTTCTCAGGTCTGACGGTGCGGTTGTCTGGTTGAAAGGATGAGTGGTACGGAGCCAGCACCCAGAATGCGCGAATTCAAGAACTGATGAGACCTCCTTCCAGGCGGAAATGCTGCTCGCCCAATGCACGACGCATCGGCAGCGGAATAGGCGAATGTCTGGCGTGCCCGACCAGGCACGCGACGAGATCAGCACGAATGGCGACTGAGCTCATTGCCAGCGGCTCAGTATTGGCTATGTGGTTTATCGGCGGCCCGGTGCGAAATCGGCTGCGGGCCTCACGTCCCGCGTCCCGACCGGCGAGCGACGGCCGTGGCGGTTGGCCGCGGCGCGACGGCCCGTTGGTCTTCTGGCCGCTGCTGCGGCTCGCGGCCGAATTGCGTCAGGCTCGCGCCGGCGGAGCATGAGGACAACAGCAGCCAGACGAGCCCGGCGAAGATCAGCACGTCGCCGGCGCTCGCCACGATGTGCAGGCCGGGCAGCGGTATCACGTCCGCCAGCGGCGTGAGACGGCTGCCCGGTGTGAGGGGTGGATGGCCCAGGACGTCGGTGCCGATCTCAGCCTCGGTGAACCCGGCCCGGCGCGCGGCCGGCACCGAGAACGGCATGCCACCGTTGGCGACGATGGCGGCGAAGTTCATCGACATGCCGGTCACGAACAGGGCCATCGCGGCCCTGGCCCGGCCGTGCAGCGTGGACACGTTGGCGATCGCGAACGCGACGACCAGCACCCAGATCGCGATCACCGGCAACGCGCCTCGCCACGGCCGGAGCACGGCGGCGGCCCATGCCGGGTCGGTGAGCCGGACGAGCTGCACCGCCGCCGCCGCGCCGACGAGCCAGCGGTGCCGCAACCGCAACCGCAGCAGGGCGCGCAACCCTCCCGTGCGCAACCCTCCCGTGCGCAACCCCGTCACGACAATCGCCACGGCAATCGCCACGGCAAGCGGCAAGGACATCAAGAGAAGCATCAGTGGACTGGGCATCCGAACCCCCGTTCGATGCGAATGCGGAACGCTAGCACGGGCCGCCGACATTCCGCGGGCCGGCCGCAGCCGTTTGTCCTTTGTGGCCGAAAAAATCCGTGGGGCACCTCTCGGTTGCGCAGATGGCCGGGTCGCAATTTCCGCGATCTGCGAATGCGCGCGGAATTAGTGGACGTCGCGCAAGCGGTTCTTCTGGACCTTCCCCATGCTGTTGCGCGGAAGCTCCTGGAGGTGGTGGACGGCGCGCGGCCGTTTGTGTGCGGCCAGCCGTTCCGCCACGAACGCGATCAAGTCGTCCGGCGGCACCGGGTCGCCCACCACGAAGGCGGTGATCCGTTCCCCCAGGTCGTCGTCGGGCAGGCCGATGACGGCCGCCTCGCGTACGGCTGGATGGGAAAGCAACACGTCCTCCACCTCACCGGCGCCGACCCGGTAACCGCCGGTCTTGATCAGGTCGGTGGAGGCGCGGCCGACGAGGCGGTGCCAGCCGTCCGGGCCGATCGTGGCCACGTCGCCGGTCGGATACCAGCCGTCGACCAGCGGCGGCGGCTGCACCGCCTCGGTGACCGGGCGCCCGGCCACGCCGCCGCGCAGGTAGCCGTCGAACAGCGTCGGCCCCTTGAGCTGGAGGTGGCCGATCGTGGTGCCGTCTGCGGGAAGCAGGCTACCGGACTCGTCCACGATCCGGGTGCTGATGCCGTCCAGCGGCAGTCCGACCTGGCCCGGCCTTCGCTCGCCGTCGGCCCGCGCGCTGATCGTGATCAGCGTTTCGGTCATCCCGTAGCGCTCCACGGGCGCTTGGCCGGTCAGTTCCCGCAGATCGTGGAAAACGGGAGCGGGCAAGGGTGCGCTGCCGGAGACGAGCAGCCGCGCCGCCGCCAGACGTCGGGCTTCGGCCGGCCGGGCCGCGATCCGCGACCATACCGTGGGCACGCCGAAATACATGGTTCCGGCCTGTTGGGCGTACGCCTGCGGGGTTGGTCTGCCGGTGTGCGCGAGGCGCGCGCCCAGCCGTAACGGACCAAGAACACCAAGGACCAGGCCATGTACGTGGTAGAGCGGTAGCCCGTGCACCAGGGTGTCGTCCGGCGTCCACAGCCAGGCGGTGGCGAGCGCGTCGATGTCGGCTACGATGGCCGCCCGGGAGACGACAACACCCTTCGGCGCACCGGTGGTGCCGCTGGTGTAGAGGACGAGTGCGGGCTGCGTGCCGGCCGGCTCGGCGGGAATCGTGCCCGACCGCTGAACGCGGGTGATGGGCACGATGGGGAGACCGCTGTCCGCGGCGGCCGACGGGTCGTCGGAAAGCATCAGCACGGCGCCGGAGTCGCGCAGAACGTGCGCGCGCTCGAGCTGGCCGGCGTCGGGCGGCACCGGCACGATCGGCACGCCCGCCAGGAGAGCCGCGGTGACCGCCGCGATGGTGGGCGCCCCGGGCACGGCGTGCACCGCGACGATCGGCGCGCCTTCGAGATCGGCGGCGATGGCGGCTGCCCAGCCGAGCAGTTCGTGCCGCGACCAGGTCCCTTCGGGCGTGGTCAGGAAGGCGGCACGATCGGCGGGGTCGAGCAGGGCGGCGAGCAGCGGCATGCCCGCATGATGGCAGCCGCGCCTGAGGCACGCACGGTGTGGCGGGCGCGCGGCAGGTGGTGAGGGCGCGCGGCAGGTGGCGAGGGCGCGCGGCAGGTCGTGCGGGCACGCGGCAGGTCGTGCGGGCCCGCGGCAGGTCGTGCGGGCGGGTTGACGCGCCGGGTCGGCGGTCGTCATCTCGGCGGAGGTGTGGGCGGATGTGCCGATCTGCTGGACCCGCGCTCGCCGCGGGTTCATGCTGCGGTGAGGCGCTTGCGGAGGTGGAGATGAACGCGCAGGTTGGTGATCGGATTGTGGTGAAGGGTGTGCGTGTGGGTGACGCGACGCGGATCGGCGTGGTCACCGCGCTGCGGCACGCGGACGGGACGCCGCCTTATGAGGTCCGGTGGCTTGACGACGGCCACTCGGGGTTGATCTTCCCGGGGCCGGAGGCGCACGTCGAGCGTGGGCCACACCACGAGGACCGGTGAGCGGGGTCCCGCGGGATGGGCCTAAAGGCAGGCCCCGCGTCGCCGATCAGTACCCCGTAGGCATCGTCAGACATTCGGGCGGAACGGGGATACTGTGGTGCACGTCGTTCGCGTTCCCGGGACCTCGGCGTGACGCTACTCTGGATCAGTCTGACGCTGGTGCTGGCCGGAGCCGGATACTTCGCCGGTACCCGCCGCCAGGCCGGGCGCGACCTGCGGGCCATCGCCGCCGAGGTCGCCGCGCTGCGGCCCGGTGAGCCGGCGCCTACCAGCTACGCCGAGCTGCACCAGCGGCTCGCCAGCCTGGGTGCGTCGCAGGCCGAGTGCCAGGCCGAGCTCGATCAGATGCGGGTCGACCGGGAGGACCGGATCCGCACCTCCGAGCAGGAGCAGCGACAGGTCAACGGGCGGCTGCGCCGGCGCGCCAAGGAGGCCATCGACGACACCGGAGCGGTGATCGGCGAGCGTCTCCGGGACGTGGTCGAGCAGGTCGGCGCAGCCCGCGACGCGGCCAACGCCACCCACCAGCGGGTCTCGCAGACCAGCGCGGCCGCCACCACCATGGTGCGTCGGGCCCGCAGCGCCGACCAGGCCGCGACCGCGCTCAACGACAGCCTGCACCAGGTTGCCGGCATCGCCAGCGTGATCTCGGAGATCGCCTCGCAGACCCGGATGCTGGCCCTGAACGCCACCATCGAGGCGGCGCGGGCCGGCGACGCGGGCAAGGGCTTCGCCGTGGTGGCCGACGAGGTGAAGAGCCTCGCGGACACGACCGCCTCGTCCACCGAGCAGATCGCCGCGACCATCGCCGCCCTCGAGGCCGACGTGGTGCAGATGAGCGAGACGCTCTCCGCCATCGTCCAGGACGTCGGCGAGATCGAGACCGCGATGGGCACGCTGGACGGCATCGCCGACGACCAGCAGCAGATCGTGGAACGCCTCAACGGCACCGTGGACGCGACGATGCACCAGATCGCGGACCTGTCCGAGGTCGCGGAACGCCTGGAGCGCCGCCGCGGGGACCGCCTCGCGACCGACGGGAGGGTGACGCTGCGGCTGGGTTCGCGCAACACCGCGCTCGCCGGCCGGCTGGTCGACCTCAGCACGGGCGGCCTCGGTTGCGCGGTGCCGTCCGGAACGCCGGTCAAGGTGGGCGACTCGGTTCAGGCCGCGCTGGAGCTGAACGGCACGCCACTCGCGGTCGGGGCGAAGGTCGTCCGCCGGCGCGAGCTCGGCCCGGAGATCGAGCTCGGCCTCGAGCTCACCGAGGTCGGGGCGGAGGCGCGGCGCCTGCTCGACGCCCACATCAGCCAGATCTTCGAAGCGTCCTGATACCCCCGGTCCGGCCCGACTCGCTTTCCGGCCGGGCCGCTTCAGGCGCCTGGCCGATGATGGTCAGGCGCCCAGGCAGACGAAGCCTGTGCCTGCGGCGGCGCCGGCCAGGGCCGCCGCCGGGCTGCGGCCCGCTGCCAGGGCGTGGTGGAACCGCACCATGACGTCGGCGGCGGTGTCGTCGGCCACCCGTGCCACGCTGGCGACCACTGTGGTGGTGCCGGCGGCGAGCAGCGCCGACGCCAGACCGAACGACTCGTCTCCCGGGCGCACCTCGTTCAGGCCCAGCTCGCAGCTGGCCAGCACCACCGTTTCGGGTGGGGTGGTCAGGCGCTGCAGGTCGTAACCGAGCAGCGGCCCGCCGGCCAGGTCGAGCGCCGAGAACAGCGCGTTCTCCGCTTCGTGTCTCCCGTGCGCTGCCAGGTGCGCCAGCGTCGCACCGTCGAGCGCCGCAAGGGTAGCTCCGGGGGTGGCCGCGTCGCCACTGAGCGTCGTGGCATTCGTACGGCATGCCTTGATGCTTTTGATTTCCACCGGGCCCCGGGCGATTCCTGGCCCGGCCACCAGCACCACGCGACCGGGGGCGCCCGCCTGCCGCTGCCGGGCCGCCAGCCACGCGGTCGCCGACGGCGCCACCGTGACCGGCCGTCCCGCGCATGCCGCCAGCACACCCCACGGCGCGGTCATCAGCAGACCGGTGGGCACCACGACCAGCGCCCGGTCGCCGATCGCCGCCAACAGCGGGTCGAGGACGGCAGCCTGCAGCGCGGCGGCATCTCGCCGGGTCGCCCCGGCCACCGCCGTGGCCAGCCGCGCCGGCATCGCACGCCCGGCCGCGGTGTCCAGGTCAGCGCGTAGCCGCGACACGGCTTCCTCGGCTGCCGCCATCGAGCCGAGCGGCAGCAAAGCTGCCTGTCGCCGGGTCACAACCAGCGCGTGCAGGGTATCTCCACTGCGGACGTACGCTGCCAGCGCTGTGCCGAGGAGCTTATCCCGTACGGTTCCCATCGTCGCGACCCGGGCCGGAAGCGGCGCGGCCCCCCGCGTCGACCAGGCACGCTCGCGAATGGAGCGCTGCAGCGCCTCGGCACGGGCGCGAAGGTTGGTCACCGGCTCCCCGGCAAGTTCGGCGGCACGCAGCGCCTGCCTGGTCTGGCGCAGATCCTCGAGGGCCGAGGCGGCGGCGGGGTCGTCGGGCGGCCGCACCGGCGGCAGCAGCGTGGCCTGCGCGCGGACCCGCTCGGACCAGCGGAGGACGGCACCGGGCGAACCCTCCGTGAGCGCCTGGGCCAGGCCCGCGGTCGCCAGGTCCCGGCCGTGTGCCGAAGCGCCGGTCTGCAGGTCCAGGCAGCCGAACTGGGCGCGGTAGCGGTGCAGGGCCGCCATCCCGGCGGTGAGGTGCCGTTCCGCGGATGCCGGGCGGCCGGCGGCCCGTTCGATCTCGGCGCGGGCGAGCCGCCACAGCAGGCGGGTGTCGAGGCGGTCGAGGCGGCCCGGGATGCCGTGCCGCTCGACCAGCCGGGCGGCGGCCCGCGGCGCGGACGGGGCCAGCAGGCGGGCGGTGACGAGGGCCGCCACCCGCGCGTCCTCGGCCATCCCCAGCTGCCGGAGTTCCCGGGCCAGGCGCCGGCCCCGGCCGACGAGTGCCGAAATGCGGTCCTGAGCTGCGGCGCCGGCATTTTTGTCGTACCCCCGTGGCAGAGTGACACCCGCATCGAGGACGAGCGGTTCCGTTCGGGAGACGACCAGATCGGTCTCGGTGCCGCCCACGGCGGTCGCACCGGCACGGGAGACGAGCCACTCGGTGCCGGCCGCTCGGAGGGTGAGCAGTTGCGCCAGGGCGGTCCGGCGGCGGTTTCCGCGGCGACGGAAACCGGCACGGGCGGCCGACGCCCACTCCGCGGCGGCTCGCGGGTGGCCCGCCAGCAGGGCGGCTTCCGCGCGGGCCTGGAGGGCTGCGGCGCGGGTGTGGTCCTGGCCCTGTTCGCGGGCCTGGGCCAGGGCGGCGGACAGTTCGCGGTCGGCCTCGCGGAAGAGGCCGGCGGCGACCAGGGCGCGGGCTCGCTCGACGGCGAGGGCGGCGAGCCGGCCCGGGGCGACACGCTCGTAGGCGGGCCGCGCCTCGGCGAACGCGCCGAGGGCGGCCGGGAGATCGCCGGCGAGCACGTCGAGGCTGCCGAGGTTGACCCGGATGAGGGCGGTCACCAGTTCGAGGTCGTGGCGTTCGGCGATGCGCAGGCCGCGGCGCAGGTCGTCGCGGGCGGCGCCGACGCGGCCGGCGTCCTGGTGGAGGATGCTGCGGTTGTTCAGCGCCTTCACCAGGTCGAGCGGGTGGTCGCGCTCGGTCAGGGCGGTGATTGCCCGGTCGTACTCGGGCAGGGCGAGGTCGCTGCGACCGTTGCGGCGCAGCAGCACCGCCCGCTGGGCGTGCAGGACGGCGCGCCCGGCGGCGGGCAGGAGAGGCTCGGCCTCGTCGAGCAGGCGGAAGCCGAGGTCGACCCGGCCGCGCTCGGCTTCGGCCCAGGCGAGGCTGACCAGCAGGCGCCCGCGCGCCGGCGGGTCGGCGTCCGCGGCGAGCCGCAGCGCCGCGCGCATCCGGCGCGCGGCGAGCGCGGGCCTGCCGTCCTCGCTGGCCTCGAGCCCGGCGGCGTAGAGCCGCCCGGCCCGCGGGGCCAGCCCGGTCCCTCCCGGACGGCCCGCCCCGGCCGGCGCCCCGGCCAGCGGCTCGGCCGGCGCCCCGGCCAGCGGCTCGGCCAGCGGCTCGGCCAGCGGCTCGGCCGGCGGCTCGGTCGGCGGGCCGATATCCCCGCTCGGTGGGGTCACAGGTGGAGCGATGGCGTCACCACCCGGGGGACGTCCGGGGACGGTGGGTGGATCACCAGCTGGGCCAGGCCGCGCGGCACCTCGTCGAAGACGAAGCGGCCTGCTTCGTCGGCGATGACCGTGCGGGGTTCGGTGGGTTCGGGAAAGCGAAGCTCGACGCGGGCTGCGGTGGCGGGGGCCAGCCAGCCGTCTATCCGGATCAGGTGGTCGGGGCGGTCGACCACGGTGATCATCACCGTGCGGGTCGGGGATTCGAAGGTGGTGGTTCGGGTTCGTTCGGTGGCTCGGGCGCCTACCGGGTCGGCCGGGGCCAGGCGGGCCACCTCGGCGTCCAGGGTGGACAGGGGGTTGGACAGGGGGTTGGACAGGGGGGTGGTGGACAGGGTGGACAGGGCCAGGACGAACAGGACGCGCTCGTCCAGGTCGGGTGGGGGCGGGTCGTGGTGGGCCAGCCTTGCCAGGATCTCGCGGTCCAGGTCGTCGTCGGTCATGGGGTGCTCCACGCCGGGTCGGACTGGAGCAGGGTGCGCAGCTTGGTCAGGCAGCGGGACCTCGTCGGGCCGATGCTGCCGTGGGGCATGCCGAACGCCTCGGCTATCACCGCGTAGTCCGGGCGGTCCACCTGGGCGACTATGCGCAGCAGGTCGCGGCAGCGCTGGGGCAGGCGGGCGAAGTTGCGCCACAGCACGCGGTCGCGCTCGTCGGCCAGCAGGTGTTCGTCGGGGGTGGGTGCGGTGTCCGGTTCGGTGAGCAGTGCGTCGGGTGGGAGGGTCTGCCTGGTCCTTGTCCGGCGGTGCCAGGCCTCCCGCCTCGTGGCCGTCACCAGCCACGCGGTCACCGCACTCGGGGTTCTGATCTGGTCCAGCCGGCGGAGCAGTTCCAGCCACGTGGTCTGCACCACGTCGGCGGCGTCCTCGGCGGTCAGGCCCTGGCCCCGGGCCACCCGCCAGAGCACCGGGTTGAGCGTGCGGACCAACTCGCGCAGCGACGACGGGTCGCCGGCGCGGGCCTGTTCCAGCAGCGCGCCCAGGTGCTCCGGCGAGTGGGGGCCGGACATGGTCAGATCACCTGCGGGCGGGCCAGGTCGCCGGCGAAGTTGGCGGCCGCGAAGGACGTGCCGCTCCACCTCGCCCAGCGGTCGGGCGGCAGGATGCTCAGCACGTCGACGCCGTCGCGGTAGCGGTTCACCCAGTCGCCGAAGTTGCTGAACGTCGCGTGGTACTCGCCGAAGCCGGCGCCCACCGCGGTGACCATGTCGAAAGCCGCCGGGTAGATCGGGTCGGCCTGGTGGTCGTTGCCGGCCGAGGCGACCAGGGCCACGCCGGCGTCCGACAGGGACCGCAGCTGGTTCTCGATCTCGCGCAGCAGCGGCTCGTCGGACATGTCGCCGGGGCGGCGGCCGAACGCCATGCACACCACGTCGAGCGACTGGTCGGCCCGGTATTTGTTCAGCCACTCCAGCGCGTTCACGACCGTGGACTCGTTCACCGTGCCCTGATCGGACATCACCGGCACCGACAGGATCTGCGCGCTCGGTGCGGCGGCCCGGATCAGGCCGGCCAGGAACGTGGCGTGTTCCGACGTGGTGGACGGGGTGACCGGGGAGATCCACGGTAGCGGCGCCGATTCCGCGTACAGCAGGAACGGGTCGTCCGCCGGTGTCTCCGGGAACCAGGGATGCGGGCGTACCCCCGAATCGAGAAGCGCGACCACCGGCCGCCGCAGGTTGGGCGGCAAGGGTGACCACGGCGGCACCGGATGTTCCTCGGCCACCGCGACCGGAGCCCAGGCGAACGCGTGCCCGATCTCCTTGCCGCTCAGCCGGAACGTGCCGTTGTGGTACACCGCGTCGAGCCTCATCTTCGCGGCCGCCGCGGGCTCCGCGGTTTCCAGGGTGCGCAGCAGCACCGCCGGGTCGGCCTCGGTCACCGGCACCACCAGGCGGGCGGCGGCGGTGCGGCTGGCCTGGCCCAGCGGGCGGCCCAGGTCGTGGTCCTGCAATACGTCGTTGAGCTTGTCGACGTCGGCCGGTTCGGCCGAGTCGAGCAGGATCGTGTCGGGACTGTATGGGATCGGCATCGTTCGCCTCCGGGTCCGGCGGGCACTTCGCTTCACCTTTGAGGGGGTACGCGAGACACCCGCAGATACCTCATATTCGCGAGCGAGAGTGTGCCGCACAGCCCACCGAACGTCTACGCGTCGGGGAACACCTGGTCCACCATGGCCAGCAAAGTGGCGGTCAGAAGCTTATGGACCTGGGCGCGGGTCAGTTCTCCGCGCTGCAGCCACTCGCGCGCGGTCGACGTCGCCAGCCCCACATAGGAGCGGGCCATCGCGTGCAGCGCACTCGACCGGGTGGACGGCCCCACCGCGGTCAGCACGTGGTCGGCGGCCACGTCGATGGCCTCGGCGATCACCCGGTCCACGTCGTCGTCGCCGGCCATCCCGCCGGCCGTGATGGCGCCCAGCCACGAGGTGCTGTGCCGGGAGACCACGTCGAGGAACCAGGTGACGATCGCGTCGACCCGGGTGGGCAGGTCGCCCTGCGGCAGTTGCGCCACCGCCTCCGCGGGCGCGGTCAGCATCACCCGGATGACCTCGAGGTACAGCTCCTTCTTCGTACCGAAATAGTGGTTGACCAGGCCGCGGGCGACGCCGGCGCCCTTCGCCACGTCGCCGGTCGAGACGGCGGCGTAGCCGCGCTCGCCGAACAGCCGGACCGCCACCGAAAGGATCTGTTCCCGCCGGGCGTCCGGTTCCAGCCGGCGGCGCGGACCTGCGTCGACACTCACCTTGTGGACCATACGTCACACCTTATTGACACCATGCCAATAGGTCGGAAGAGTGGCCCCATGCCCACTCCCGGACTGGACGGGTACACCCCGCCGTGGCAGCTGCCGGAGCACGACGACCTGGCCGAGCTCGCCCGTGACTTCTTCACCAAAGAGGTGCTGCCGCACGCCGGCCGGCTCGAGCGGCAGGGCCACCCCGACCGCGACCACTACCGGCGCGCCGGCGAGCTGGGGCTGCTCGGTCTCAGCGTGCCGGAGGAGTACGGCGGCGGGGGCGGCAACTTCACCCACGAGGCGGTGCTGATCCACGAGCAGACCACCTGCGGCGAGGGCAGCCTGGGCCTGGCCGTGCACAGCGGCATCGTGACCGGCTACCTGGCGGCGTACGGCACCGCGGAGCAGAAGCGGCGCTGGCTGCCCGGCCTCGCGAGCGGCGAGCTGATCGGCGCGATCGCGATGACCGAGCCGGGCGGCGGCTCCGACCTGCAGTCGCTGCGCACCCGGGCCGTGCCGGACGGCGACGACTACCTGGTCACCGGCTCCAAGACGTTCATCACCAACGGTGGCCTGGCCGACCTGGTGATCATGGCGGTCAAGACCGACACCAGCCAGGGCGCGGGCGGCATCAGCCTGCTGGTGTGCGAGGTGGCCGGCGACCCGCCCGGGTTCCGCCGCGGCCGGCTGATCGGCAAGATCGGCCTGCACGCGAACGACACCGCCGAGCTGTTCTTCGACGACTTCCGGGTGCCGGCCGCGAACCTGCTCGGCGGCCCGGACGCGGTGGGCACCGGCTTCTTCCAGATGATGCGGCAACTGCCGCAGGAGCGCCTGGTCATCGGGGTGGGTGCGGTCGCTGCCATGCAGCGGGCGGTCGATCTCACGGTCGCGTACGCGAAGGAGCGCACCGCGTTCGGCAAGCCCCTGCTCGGCCACCAGAACACCCGGATGGTCCTGGCCGACTGCGTCACCCGTACCCGTGCCTCCCGGGTTTTCCTGGACGACTGCATCACCCGGCACGTTCGCGGTGAACTGGACGTGGCGACCGCCGCGATGGCCAAGCTCTGGCTCACCGAGGGACAGTGCGAGGTGGTGGACCGCTGCCTGCAGATCTTCGGGGGCTACGGCTACACCACCGAGTACCCGATCGCCCGGATGTACGCCGACGCCCGGGTCCAGAAGATCTACGGCGGCACGAACGAGATCATGAAGGAGCTGATCGCCCGTGTCCTCTGAGGCGTTCGTGTACGACGCGGTGCGCACCCCGCGAGGCCGTGGAAAGGAGAGCGGCGCCCTGCACGGCGTCAAACCGATCTCGCTGGTCACCGGCCTGATCGACGCGCTGCGCGAGCGGCACCCCGGGCTCGACCCGCAGGCGATCGACGACCTGGTGCTGGGCATCGTGACCCCGATCGGCGAGCAGGGCGGCGACCTCCCCCGCGCCGCCGCGCTGCTGGCCGGCCTGCCGGACACCGTGGCCGGGGTGCAGCTCAACCGCTTCTGCGGCTCCGGCCTGGAGGCGGTCAACCAGGCGGCGGCCCGCATCCGCTCGGGCTGGGAGCACGTGATCCTGGCCGGCGGCGTGGAGTCGATGTCGCGCAACCCGATGGGCTCGGACGGCGGCGCCTGGTTCCTCGATCCGGAGACCGCGCTGGCCACCGGTTTTGTGCCGCAGGGAATCAGCGCCGACCTGATCGCCACGATCGAGGGCTTCACCCGCGACGACGTGGACGGGTACGCGCTGCAGTCGCAGGACCGGGCAGCCAAGGCGATCGCGGCCGGCCACTTCGCGCGTTCGATCGTGCCGGTGCGCGACCCGAACGGCCTAGATATCCTGGCCGTCGACGAGCACCCGCGCCCGGACAGCAGCCGCCCGGGCCTGGCCAAGCTGCGGCCGTCGTTCGCCGGGGTCGGCGAGGCGGCCGGCTTCGACGCGGTGGCGCTGCAGAAATACCACTGGGTCGAGCGGATCGAGCACGTGCACCACGCCGGCAACTCGTCCGGCATCGTGGACGGCGCCGCGCTCGTGGTGATCGGCTCGGAGCGGGCCGGCGAGCGGATGGGCCTCACCCCGCGGGCCCGGATCGCCTCGGCGGCGGTGACCGGCGCCGACCCGACCATCATGCTGACCGGCCCGATCCCGGCCACCCGCAAGGCCCTGGAGATCGCCGGGCTCACCCCGGCCGACATCGACCTCTTCGAGATCAACGAGGCGTTCGCCGCGGTGGTCCTCAAGTACGTCCGCGACCTTGGCCTCGACCCGGAGATCGTGAACGTCAACGGCGGCGCCATCGCACTCGGCCACCCGCTCGGCGCCACCGGGGCGATGCTGCTCGGCACCGCGCTCGACGAGTTGGAACGGCGCGACCTGCGGCGGGCCGTGGTCACCCTGTGCATCGGCGGCGGCATGGGCGTCGCGACCGTCATCGAGAGGCCATAATGAGCGGCAAACACAGCATGATCCGTTACGAGCGGGAACCCGACGGCATCGTCACCTTGACCATGGACGACCCGGATCAGTCGGCCAACACCATGAATCCGGCGTACGTCAAAGCCATGAGCGCCACGCTCGACCGGCTCGAGGCCGAGCGCGACGACGTCACCGGCGTGATCCTGACCAGCGCCAAGACCACCTTCTTCGCGGGCGGCGACCTGCCGATGATGAGCCGCGCCACCAGCGACGACGCGCCCGCGCTGTTCGGCCTGCTGACGACCATCAAGCGCGACCTGCGCCGGTTGGAGACGTACGGGCGGCCGGTCGTCGCCGCGGTCAACGGCGCCGCGCTCGGCGGCGGCCTGGAGATCGCGCTGGCCTGCCACCACCGGATCGCGCTCGACGCCAAGGGCACCCGGCTCGGCTTCCCCGAGGTGACGCTGGGGCTGCTGCCCGGCGCCGGCGGAGTCACCCGGACCGTCCGGATGCTCGGTCTCGCCCCGGCGCTGACCACCTGGCTGCTCACCGGCCGCCGGTTCAAGCCCGCCGACGCCAGGGACAACGGCCTGGTCGACGACCTGGCCGGCAGCGGCGCCGAACTGCTGGCCAAGGCCCGCGAGTGGATCATCACGAATCCCGGCGCCGCACAGCCGTGGGACCGGCCCAGCTACCGGATCCCCGGCTTCTCCCAGCAGAAAGCGCAACTGCCGGCCTTTGCCGCCACCCTGCGCAAGCAGCTCAAGGGCAACCGGCTGCCGGCCCCCGAGGCGATCCTGGCCACCGCGGTCGAGGGCACCCAGGTCGACTTCGCGACCGCCCAGCTGATCGAGACCCGGCGGCTGATCACGCTGCTCACCGGCCGGATCGCCAAGAACATGATGGGTGCGCTGTTCTTCGACATGCGGGCCGTCAACGGCGGCCTGGCCCGGCCCGCCGCCGAGGTGCTCCCGGCCACGAAGGTCGCGGTGCTCGGCGCCGGGATGATGGGCGCCGGGATCGCCGCCGCCTGCGCCCGGGCCGGTCTCGAGGTCGTCGTCAAGGACACGACGCCGGAGCTGGCCGCCCGCGCCGCCGTGCCGGGGCTGCCGATCACCACCACCGCCGACGTGGCCGACCTGCGCGGCTGCGACGTGGTGATCGAGGCGGTCTTCGAGGACCCGGCTCTCAAGGCGCAGGTGTTCGCCGAGGTCGAACCGGTGCTGGCGCCCGGTGCGCTGCTCGCCTCCAACACGTCCACGCTGCCGATCACCGGCCTCGCCGGGTCGGTGCGCCGGCCCGCCGACTTCATCGGCATGCACTTCTTCTCCCCGGTCGGCAAGATGCCGCTGCTGGAGATCGTGGTCGGCGAGCAGACCCGGGACGAGGCCGTGGCCCGCGCGTTCGACCTGGGCCGGCGGATCGGCAAGACCCCGATCGTGGTGAACGACGGGCGCGGCTTTTTCACCAGCCGGGTGATCGGCAAGTTCATCGACGAGGCCATCGGGATGCTCGCCGAGGGAGTGCCGGCCGCGTCGATCGAGCAGGCCGCGCTCCAGGCCGGCTACCCGACCGGCCCGCTGGCGCTGGCCGACGAGGTGAGCATCGTCCTGGTGCAGTGGATCCGGCGGCAGTACGAGGCGGCGACCGGCGACGCGTTCGAGCGACAGCCCTCGCACGAGCTGGTGGACGCGATGGTCGACAAGCACGACCGGCCGGGCCGGGCCGCCGGGCGGGGCTTTCACACGTACGCCGAAGGGAGGCGCACCGGCCTCTGGGACGGCCTCGCCGAGCTGGCCACCCCCGCGGGCCGCGCCGTGCCTTTCGCCGACCTGCAGGACCGGTTCCTGTTCGCCGAGGCCCTGGACGCGTTGCGCTGCCTCGACGAGGGCGTGCTGCGGACCGCCGAGGACGGCAACGTCGGGTCGATCCTGGGCATCGGCTTCCCGGCCTGGACCGGCGGCGTGCTCCGGTTCGCCGACCAGCATGAAAACTTCGCGAAACGCGCGGCGGAACTGGCGGAGCGCTACGGCGAGAGGTTCGCCGCATGAGCGGGCCGCTCGACGGGATCCGGGTGGTCGAGCTGGCCGGTCTCGCGCCCGGGCCGTTCGGCTGCATGATCCTCGCCGACCTCGGCGCCGACGTCGTGCGGATCGACCGGCCCACCCCCGGCGGTCTGGTCTCGCCGCCCGGGCCGCTCGACCGGGGCCGCCGCACGGTCACCCTCGACCTCAAGACCTCCGCCGGCGTGGCCGGGCTGTTGCGCCTGATCAGCCGCGCCGACGTGCTGGTCGAGGGCTACCGGCCGGGTGTCGCCGAGCGTCTCGGGTTCGGGCCGGAGACCTGCGAAAAGATCAACCCCAGGCTGGTGTACGCACGAATCACCGGCTGGGGTCAGGACGGGCCGATGGCCGACCGCGCCGGGCACGACATCGACTACATCGCGCTCTCCGGCCTGCTGGAACCGCTCGGGCGGGCCGGTGAACGCCCGCACGCGCCGCTGAACGTCCTCGGCGACTTCGCGGGCGGCGGCATGCTGCTGGTGATCGGGGTGCTCGGCGCGCTGCTGGAACGGGCGCGCTCCGGCCGCGGGCAGGTGGTCGACGCCGCGATGGTGGACGGCTCGGCCCTGCTCAGCGCGTTCCTGCACGGCATGCTGGCGAACGGCCTGTGGGCGCACCCGCGTGGCGAGAACACCCTGGACGGCGGCGCGCCGTTCTATGACACGTACCGGACCAAAGATCTTGGTTTTGTCGCCGTCGGCGCCCTGGAACCGGCCTTCTACGCCGCGCTGCTCGACGGGCTCGGCCTGGCCGGCGCCGACCTGCCCGCACAGTACGACCGGGACGGCTGGCCGGAGCTGCGGAAACGGTTCACCGAGCGGTTCGCCGAGCGCACCCGGGACGAGTGGGCGGCCACGTTCGCCGGCTCGGACGCCTGCGTGGCGCCGGTCCTCTCCCCCGCCGAGGCGCCGGACCACCCGCACAACCGGGCCCGCGCGGCGTTCGTCGAGGTGGACGGCGCACCGCAGCCGGCACCCGCGCCCCGCTTCGGCCGGACCCCGCCGGACGTGCCGCGCCCGGCCGCCGGGACCACCGTCGACCAGATACTGACCAGCTGGTAACCATTCCTCAGGACGGACCGCCGGCGGCCGATCCGACGGGGGTGACAGCGTTGACCGACCCCCTGCTGCGCCGCCGGCGGACCATCGAGTTCGCCGCGCTGCTGATCCGTGGCGGCGGCATGGTGTCCACCGTGCTCTACCTGACCGGCGCCATGAACGGCATGGACGGACCGACCCCGCCCGAGCTGCGGATGTTGTGCCTGGTGTCGGTCGTGCTGATGGTCGTCGCGAACGTGTTCGCCGGGATCAACTACCGCCGCCCGACCGGGCCGCAGTACCACACGCTCAGCGTCGCCCAGGTGGCGCTGGACGCGGTGGGCGTCACCGGCAGCGTGATCTGGATCCAGGGCTTCAACGGGCAGACCGCCTGGCCCACTCTGATGATCCCGATCGTGGTGGCGGCGCTGCGGCACCGGCTGCCCGGCGCGCTGCTGGTGTGGGCGTTCACCTGGGGGGCGTTCGCGCTCGGCATGCACCTGATCCACAACCCGGCGGTGCGGCCCGGCGAGGTGGCCACCGCGTTCGTGATCAACCTGGCCATCGCGGCCCTGTGCGGCGTGCAGGGCACCGCCTTCTCCCGGCAGCTGCAGGAGCTCGAGCAGGTCCGCAGCGCGCTGCAGCACCAGGCCACCCACGACCCGCTCACCGGGCTGCCCAACCGGGACTGTCTGGAGGAGTACGCGCGGGAGCAGGACGGCCGGGCGCTGGGCGTGCTGCTGATCGACCTCAACGGCTTCAAGGACGTCAACGACACGCTCGGGCACGCGGCCGGCGACCGGCTGCTCCAGGAGGTGGGCCGGCGACTGGCCGGTGGCCTGCGCGACGGCGACATGGCCGGCCGGATCGGCGGCGACGAGTTCATCGTGCTGCTGCCCGGCGCCTCCGCGGACGCCACGTCCGAGGTGGCCGGCCGGCTGCGCACCGCGATCGGCAAGCCGGTCGACCTCGGCGGCGAACCGCTCCGGGTGGGCGCCAGCATCGGCGTCTGCACCCGCGCCGACGGCGACCCGGCCGACCTGGCCGCGCTGGCAGTGATCGCGGACGCCGCCATGTACCGCGAAAAGGCCGTCTCCCGCGGCTGAATCTGGATTTGTTTCGTGTTTCACCGTTCCCGGGACGAATGTCTTCGTACGGTCGATAACCGTGCCGAAAAGAATTCTGGTTGTGCTGCTCCTCGTACCCCTGCTTGTTCTTGGTTGGTCCCGGCCGGCGATGGCCGCCAAGGTGTGGCACGTGGTGGCGCCCGGTGAGACGTTGCGGAGTATCGCGCGCACCTACGGCGTCAGCGTGACCGACCTGGTGCGCTGGAACCAGATCACCGCCGCGTACCCGGTGCAGGTCGACGCGACGCTGCGGCTGACCCCGCCGGCCCGGCCCCTGCCCGACTGGGCGACCCGGGTCGAACCGGTCACCCCCGGCATGGTCAACTGGAACGCCCGGCAGGGCTGCCCGGTGGCGCCGGCCCACCTGCGCCGCGTCTGGGTCCGCTACATCGACCTGCAGGGCAACGCCCACAACGGCAGCGTGATCGTCCGCCGCGACGTGGTCACCCGGGTGCAGCGCATCTTCCGCACGCTCTACCACTGGCGCTTCCGGATCATGGCGATGGCCCCGATGTCGGTGAACATGCCCGGCTGGAAGGACATGGGCATCGTGACGGCCGGCTACCGGTGCCGCCCGGTGGCCGGCACCAGGATCTGGTCACAGCACGCGTACGGGACGGCGCTCGACATCAACCCGCTGCAGAACCCGATGCTGCCGGCGCCAAGCTCCGTCTACGCCAACCGCAGCCGCCACCTGATCGGCATGATCCATGCCGGCGGCGCGGCGCGCGCGTTCACCTGGAACGGCTACTTCTGGGGCGGCAACTGGCGCAGCGCCAAGGACTACATGCACTTCAGCCTCACCAACAAGTGACCACCGTCCAATTGCGATCATGAACGCGGTCCGGCCATGCTGCCGCGGTGACGGGCGTCTTCGTGTCGCATGCGGGCCGGGATCTGGCGTGGGCGGAGTGGGTGGCCTGGCAGCTGCACGCGGCCGGGCACGAGGTGGAGCTGGACCGGTGGGACTGGGCGGCCGGCGACAACTTCGTGCTGCGGATGTCGCAGGCCCTGGACCGCGCCGAGGTCGTGGTGGCGATCGTGTCGCAGGCGTACTTCGAGGTGGAGAGGTTCACCACCGAGGAGTGGACCGCGGTGATCGCCGGGCGCGGGCGGCTGGTGCTGCTGCGCGTGGAGGACGTCGCGGTGGAGGCGGTGCTGCGGCCGTACATCTTCCGGGATGTGTTCGGTCTTGCGGAGACGTCGGCCCGGCAGGTGGTGCTCCAGGCGGTCGACGGGCCGGCCGGGAAGCCCAGCCGGCCGCCGGCCTTCCCGGGCTCGTCGCCCGGACCCCGGCTGCCGGGCCTGCTGCCGCAGGTGTGGAACGTGCCGATCCAGAACGCGGTGTTCACCGGGCGCGACGCGATGCTGGCCGACCTGCGCGACCGCTTGACGACGGGGGCGCCGCTGCAGGTGCTGCACGGCATCGGCGGGGTGGGCAAGACGACCCTGGCGATCGAGTACGCCTACCGGTTCGCCAACTCCTACGAACTGGTCTGGTGGATCGACGCGGAGCAGCCGGACCGCATCGGCGAGCAGATCGCCGCGCTGACCATGACCGCCGGCTGGGTCCCGCCGACCAGCGACGTGCCGACCGGGGTGGCCGCGGCCCGGCAGCGGCTGCGAGGCATACCGGGCTGGCTGGTGGTGTTCGACAACGCCGAGGATCCCGCGACACTGCCGCGGTGGCTGCCGGCCCGCCCGCCCGGCCACGTGCTGGTGACCTCCCGCAACCCGAACTGGCGGCAGCTCGGAAACCCGGTGCCGGTCGACGTGTTCGCCCGCACCGAATCGACCACGCTGCTGCGCCGCCTGCTCCCGACCATCGCCGCGACCGACGCCGACCGGATCGCCGTAGCACTGGCCGACCTGCCGCTCGCCGTCGCCCAGGCGGCGAACATGCTCACCGAGACCGGCATCACCCCGGCGGACTACCTGGACGCTGTCGCAGAGCAGACCGCCGAGGTGCTCGCCGAGGGCACACCGATCGGGTACCCGGTGTCGCTGGCGGCGTCGGTCGCGGTCGCACTGCGACGGCTGGACGGCGAGGATCCGGCCGCCGTGCAGTTGTTGCGGCTGTGCGCGGCGCTGGCGCCGGAGCCGATCCCGGGTGACCTTTTCACCACCGCCCCGGACGACGCTTTGCCCGAACCGCTGGCCACCGTGGCGGGCTCGACGATTGCCGTGCACCGCAGCCTCGGCCGCCTCGGCCGTTACGGCCTCGCTCGGGTCGCCGACGGGACGGTCCAGCTGCATCGGCTCACCCAGGCCATCCTGACCGCCACTGATCCCGACCGCCCCGGCACCGGGCATCGTGCCGCCGCCCTGCTCGGCGCGGCCGTCCCCGACGATGAAGGCAACGAACCCGCCTCCTGGCCGCGGTGGGCCCTGCTGATACCGCATCTGCTCGCCACCGACCCGGCCGAGTCCGACGACGAAAACCTGCAGCTGACAGCCGACCGGGCCGCCTGGTATCTGATTTCCCGCGGTGAGCTGCACGCCGGCCTCGAATTCGCGCAACGGCTGCACGACCGGTGGCGCGATCGGCTCGGCCGCGAGCATCAACGAACGTTGAGCGCGGCCAACATCGTCGTCGTGGCATTCCACGCGCTCGGCCGGTACGACGACGCCCGGCGCCTCGGGGCGGAGGTCCTGGCATACCGCCGGCTCGAACTGGGCGACGACCACCGCCTCACCCTCATCTCGGGGAGCAACCTGGCCAACAGCCTGCACCAGTTGGGCGAGTATGAGCGAGCGCGGGAGCTGAACGAGGACATCCTGGCCCGCCGGCGGCGGGTGCTCGGCGACGACCACCCCGACACCCTCGGCTCGGCCACCAACCTGGCCATCAACCTGCAACGACTGGCGGAACACGAGCGGGCGCGGCAGCTGAACGAGGACACCCTGGCCGGGCAACGGCGAGTGCTCGGCGACGACCACCCCGACACCCTCGCCTCGGCCACCAACCTGGCCGTCAACATGCGTGACGCCGGTGACTACGAGCAGGCCCGGCAGCTCGACGAGGACACCCTGACCCGCTACCGTCGGGTGCTCGGCGAGGACCATCCCGCCACCCTCCTGTCGGCCACCAACCTCGCCGTCAGCCTGCGCCACCTTGGTGAGTACGAGCGGGCGCGGCAGCTCGACGAGGCCACCCTGGCCCGCCGGCGGCGGGTGCTCGGCGACGACCACGCCGACACCCGCCGCTCGGCCGGCAACCTCGCCATCAACCTGCGCCTGCTGGGTGAGAAGCGGGCCTCGGCGTAGCAACCGGGATGCCACCCGGCGGCACTCAATGTGCGACCGAGCCTGCCGACCGGTGAGCATGTGACCCAGGTGACGCTCGCGGGAGTAGCCGGCCGGTGGACCAGCCGGCTCGGTGGCATCTCGGTGCCGCTGTACGTGACGGGATTCCTGATCACGCCCGGCGTCGGCGGGTGGGTGCTGCTCTCGGCGTCCGTCATCATGATCATGGGAATTATCACGCGTCGGGACGGGTAGCGGCCCAGTGACGGGCCGACGGCTCTGGGCGTCTGTGTGCTGCTGCATCTGGCGTGGGCGTTTCTCACGCCCGACGCGCACGCGCTGGCCTCGGTCAGCCTGGCCATCACGATGACCTACGTCGGGCTCATGGCATTGCGGCCGTACGCGCAGATCGGGCTCGCCGTGGTGCCGGCGGCGCACCTGGTCGCCCAGTTCGCCGGTGGTGCCGCCCGCGGCGCCGAGGTGGAGGTCGTCGGGGCGGCGATCACGTCGGTCCTGCTCGGCCTGCTGTTGTTCGGCACGCGGGTCACCACCGAGCGGCGGTTCGCGCAGGCGCTGGAGGCGGCCGCGGCGGCCAACGCGCTGCTCGAGCGGGCCAACCGGACCGATCCGCTGACCGGGCTGGCCAACCGGCGGCACCTCGGGGAGGTGCTCGCGGACGTGTGGCCGTCGGCGCGGGAGATCAGCGTACTCATGATTGATATCGACCACTTCAAGCCCTACAACGACCACTACGGGCACCTCGGCGGGGACCGCTGCCTGGAGCAGGTCGCGGCCGCGCTCGACGGGGCCTCGCCGGAGGCCGACCTGGTGGCCCGGTTCGGCGGCGAGGAGTTCATCGTGGTGCTGTCCGGCGCCGGCCTGGAGCGGGCCCGCGCGGTCGGCGAGCGGGTGCGGCAGGCGGTGGCCGACCTCGCGCTCGAGCACGTGCAGGCGCCCAGCGGGCGGGTCTCGGTGAGCGTCGGCGCGGCCACGGCGCGGCCCGGCGACGGCGGGTGCGAGGCCGACCTGATCCGGCGGGCCGACGAGGCGCTGTACGACGCCAAGCGCAACGGGCGGGACCGGGTGGCCGCCTGAGCCGTTGACAGCGCGGCTTACTCTGTAATCCAAAGCTTTCTGGATTGCAGAGGTTCCGATGGGTGACATGCTGTCCGACCTGCACGACCTGAAGAACCGCAGCCGCCGGCTCGCGCACGGCGGCGCCTGGCTGCCGGCCCTCGCCCTGGCCGCGCTGCCGCTGCTGAGCATCGCGCTGTACCGGCACCCGTTCGCGCCGGTGACCGAGATCATCATCGAATACCCGTACTGGGCCGGCCTGCCACACCAGCAGCGCGCGGCGCTGCTCTCGTACCTCTTCTGGATGGTGCTGGCGCCCTTGGCCTTTGTGCTGGTGGCGCAGTGGTACCGGTACCGCGAACGACGGCACGGCGTGCGGGTGCCGTGGCGGGTGCCGGTCGCGGCAGGCTCGCTCGGCCTGCTCGCGCTGGTGGCCCTGTTCGCCGCGCCGACCGGGACGCCGGCGCTCGGCTTCGGCACGAACTGGTGGCAGGGGCTGCTGACGCCGCTGCTCGGGGTGGCGGTCGCCGCGTTCGCCCTCGGTCTTGTCGAACGGAGCCCGGCCATCGTCCTGGCCGGCGCCTGGATGGCGGCCGTGGCCTGGCAGTTCTGCGCCACCGGGCAGGTCGGCGGGCTGCTCGGGTGGCAGACGTGGCTGCTCGGCGGCGGATCGGGGCCCGGGCTGGGCGGCCAGGTCACCCTGCTGGGCATGGACCGGCCGGCACCCGCGCTCATCCTGATGAGCCTGCCGCTGGTGGTCGTCGGACTGTTCCGGCTGCGGCGGTCGTGACCGATCCTCATCCGGCGGTCGGCCTCGACGACGTCATTCATCAGCGCGTACGGCTCGGCATCCTGGTGATGCTCGCCGAGATCCCGGAGTGCGCGTTCGCCACCCTGCGCAGCGAGTTGCGGCTCACCGACGGCAACCTCAACCGGCACGTCCAGGTGCTTGCGGATGCCGGGCTGGTCACGGTGACAAAGGGGTACGAGGCTAACCGGCCGCGCACCTGGCTGCGGCTCACCCGGGACGGCCGGCGCGCGCTCAAGGCGGAGCTGCACGCGTTGGAACAGCTCACGGCCCGGTTGCAGGCGGCGGACCTGGACGATCCGCCGCCCGCACCGGCTTAGGGCCGGGTCGTCACGGCAGGATCCAGCGCTGGTTCGCGCCGGCGAAGCAGTCCCAGATCTGCAGGCGGGTGCCGTTCGCCGAGCTGTTGCCGGACGCGTCCAGGCACCGGTTGCTGGCGGGGTTGCGCAACGTGCCGTTGGACTGGGCCTGCCACTGCTGGGCGCCGGTGCCGTTGCAGTCGTAGATCTGCACCAGTGCGCCGTTGGCGGTGCCCGCGGCGGCGACGTCCAGGCACTTGCCGAGGCCGCGGAGGGTGCCGTCGGAGCCGGCGGTCCAGGTCTGCGCGGTGGTGCCGTTGCAGTCGTAGAGCTGGACCGCGGTGCCGTTGGCGCTGCTGGCGGCGGCGATGTCGACACACTTGCCGGCGATCCCGGTGATCCGGCCGGCGCGGGGGCCGCCCATTCCCACCGCCGTCTCATAGATGGCGCTGACCAGCGAATTCGCGCCGGTGGCGTCCTGCGACAGCTCCCAGTTCATGATGCCGCCGGCGTTGGCCATGGCCCACTGGGTCTTGCGGCGGATGGTGGGCAGGCCGTTGTAGCACTCGCCGGACGGGGTGCAGTCGCGGTTGGCGTTGGCCGGGTCCTGCTGCACCAGCTGGGCATAGGTGAGGTAGCCCGGCCGGCTGTAGAACGGCACACCCAGCACGGTTTTCGCTTTGGGCAGGCCGCGGTTCTTCCAGAAGTTCGCGGCGCCGATCGCCCAGTCGTAGTTCGCGTGCGGACTGCCACCGTCGTACGCCATGATGTTGAGCCAGTCGACCATGCCGAACACCGCCGGCTGGACGCCGTTGGCCGTGCCGCCCTCGCTGACCACGGCCGCGGTCAGCAGCTTGCCCTCGTTGTGCAGGGCGGTGCTGAGCTGCTGCATCAGGGCGGTGAAGTTGTTGCCCGAGGCTCCCGGATCGGGGTACTCCCAGTCGATGTCGACACCGTCCAGGCCGTACTGACGGACGACATTCAAGACATTGGAGACGAACGCGGAGCGCGTGCTCGCGTTGGCCGCCAGGCTCTCGAACGCGGAGTCGTTGCCGTCGTTCCAGCCGCCGATGGCCAGCGAGACCTTGACGTTGTTCTGATGGCCGAGGGTGACGAGTTGCTGGAGCTTCGCCGTGTTCTCGATCGGCTGGAGGGTGCCGTTCGCGTTGGGGAGCGCGAACGAGTAGTTGATGTGCGTCAGCTTCGAGTACTGGACGCTGGTGACGCTGCCGGCCCAGGACGGCAGATAGCCGACGCTCTTGAACCCGTTGGGCAGCACGGCCGCTTCGGACGTGCCCTGCAGCGCGATCACGGTGACCGCACCGGCCGCGACCGTGGCGACCGCGGTGGCCGCGGCGAACCAGCGGCCCCTTCTGAACTTGGCCATGGGGATGGTGACCCTTCGTGTCCGGCGCGCGAACGCGCCGTGGGGATGACTACGGGCCGCCAAATATTAGGAAGACTTACTAATAGTCGTCAATACACACCATGAACAAAGTCAGACCGAACGGCAGCGACCGGCCGTCGCCACTACGTGCCCGCACCCGATCCTCGATCTTGTGGATCCGCTGTCGCCGGGCGACAGAGACTCCACATGGCCGTGCGGACAGCGCGGGGCGGGCGCGGGCGCGGTAGGGCGCGGATCTACGGGGTCGGCTGCGGTAACGGCCTCCCCGGGCCGTAAGTCGTGCCGGCCCGGTCGCGTTCCAGCCAGCCCGTCTCGACCAGCATGCGGCGGGCTCCGGCCACGTCATCGGTGATCGCGGACAGCCGCCGGTTGATCGCGTCCTCGTCGTGGAGGCCCTCGAGGGCCAGAAAGCGGGCCAGCAACTCGCCGATCTGCTGGTACCGCTCGCTCATCGTGGGCGGCAGGGCGGTCAGGCGGCCGTGCGCGAAGTTGCCCTTCAGCTGCGGATACTCGGCCAGCAGCAGGGCGATCGGCTGCATCCGGTCGACGGCGGCCGCCGCCTCGCGCAGGGCTCCGGGCTGGGCCCGGTAGACGCCGTTGCCCGTTCCCGTCGCCAGGCCTGCGCCGGTCAGTCGGGCCAGCAGTTCGCCGGCCTGCGGGGGCTTCACGTCCAGCAGGTACGCCAGCTCGGCTATGGTGGCGCCCTCCTTGCCGCGACGCACCAGTTCGGCGTAGGCCAGCAGGCGGGGCGGGCTGGACAGCTGGGCCAGCACCTCGGCGGCGCGGGCGGCTTCGGCGGACATTTTGCCAACTTAGGCAAGCTACCGGCCGGTCCGCATCCGGATTTCTTGGCGGGGCGCGCCACAATGGGGTCGGAGGTGAGCCGACGTGATCACCTGGCTGCTGATCTCGGGGGCGGTGGACGCCGGGCCGGTCGAGGACTGGCTGCGGCGGCTTCCGCTCGGGATCGAGGGGCGGAGCCATCACGAGGCGGCCGTGGCGCTGGCCGCCGGTCGACCCGTGGCGGGACGGATCTCGCCGCCGGACGGCAAGGACGTGCCGGTGCGGTTCCGGGTCGACGAGCACGGGCTGACCGTGGAGATGGACGGGCCGGCCGGTGACGATCCCTGGTGGACGCGCCTGGTCACCGAGGCCGGGCGCAGCCTGAGCGCGGACACCGTCGCGCTGGTCGACGACATCTCCGCGCTGCTCCCCCGGCTGCTCTGGGTGTCACCCACCGCCACCGGCGACTTCACCGATGCGCGGCGTCAGGCCGTACGGGTGGAAAGCCTGGACGGAGCCCTGCTGCTGCACCGGTAGCGGCGCAGCAGCAGGGTCCAGCGGGTCAGTTCTGGTCGGCGACCCAGGCCGACACCCATGAGATCGGGGCGTTCCAGTTGATCGTCAGCTCGTTGGTGGCCCAGGAGCCGATGTCGTCGATGTAGCAGAACTGGCCGACGCAGCCCTTGAGCTTCTCCTGCGCGACCGGGTCCTGGATGGACGAGTTCGGGCCGCCGGCCAGGGTGCCCGGCGGCGGGTTGGGCAGGTTCGGGTCAAGCTGGCGGGCGTACCAGCGGCTGTGCTGGTTCTGCGCGCTCACCTCGCCGTAGCCGGTCACGTACGAGATGTTCAGCGCGTTGCGGCCGAAGATGTAGTCGATACCGGTCAGCACGCCGTCCTTGTACTTCGCCTTGCCGGTCAGGTCGTGCGCGGCCGCCAGCACCACCAGGTTGTTCAGGACGATGCTGCTGGAGCCCCAGTCCCACATGTTGTTCGCCGGCGCGTAGCCGACGCCGTACGGGTGCGCCTGCTGCTGGGCCAGGTACTTCTCGGCCCCGGCGACCACCGACTGCCGGACGGCCGCGAGGCCGGGCAGCTTGTTGGGCAGCAGCGCCAGGTCGAGCCGGCCCGCGGCCGCGGTGTAGCCCCAGTCGAACGCGCCGGCGCCGAACACGTCCGCGGTGTGCTCCGGCGACGCCAGGATGTCCGCCTGGTACTGCTTCTCACCGGTGGTGATGAACAGCTCGGCGGCGGCCCAGTAGAAGTCGTCGACCACCTTGTTGTCGCTGTACGTGCCGCCGCCGACGCCGTCGTCCGGCGAGGCGATCTTGTCCGGGTTGGCCTTGGCGGCCGCGTACGCGGTGCGGGCCGCCGCCAGCGCCTGCGCGGCGTACGCCGGGTCGAACGTCTTGTAGATCCGGGCCGCCTGGGCCGCGGTGGCCGCCAGGTTGAGCGTCGCCGCGGTGGACACCGGGTGCAGCTCGCGCGGCTGCGGGTCCTGCGAGGGCAGCAGCGGCAGGCCGGTCCACTCCTTGTCGTGGATCTTGTGATGCGCCATGCCGGCGAACGGCTTGCCGGCCGGAACCTGCATGGCCAGCATGAAGTCGAGCTCCCAGCGGACCTCGTCGAGCAGGTCGGGGGTGCGGTTGCCGCTCTCCGGGATGGTCAGCGAGAGCTTGCGCGAGGCGGGGAGCCGCTCGTACTCGTTGAGCAGCTGCCAGACCGAGATGCCGGCGTTCACCACGTATTTGCCGTGGTCACCGGCGTCGTACCAGCCGCCGGTCACGTCCAGCGTGTAGTCGCAGACGCCGGGCTGGCACGGCACGTTGCCGTCGCCCTGGTTGGGCGCCACGTCGACGTGCCCGGCCGGGCGGGCATACCCGGGCCGCAGCGCATCGAGGATCTCGATGCCGCTGCGCTGGGTGTAGAAGAACTTCAGCGCGTCGGTCCGGAGTTTCTTGTACGCGTCCACGCCGATGTCGAACGGGCGGCTCGTCTCGCCGTCCGCGGTCAGCGTGTAACCCGTACCCCGGCGACTGAAGTTCTTGAAGTTGATCGTGTGGACGTTCTGGCCGGAGGACGCGTCGACGCCGCGCGGGGCGGTGGAACCCTGCGCCACGACGGCACCGGCCGCGTTCTTGAGCTGCCACGGGAGCGCGGCGGTGGCCTCGGTGACCACGGTCGCGGCCTTCGGCCCGTTGGGTAGGTACGCGACCTGGTTGACCCGCACCCGCGGGCCGGTGTCCGGCACGTACACCTCGGGCGGGACCCCGCCGAGCAGCGACACGTTGTCCAGGCAGAACTGCCACGGGTCGGCGCTGCCGCCGAGTTGGAAGGCGACCTGCGCCTGCTCGGTGCTGGCGTTCGCGGTGAAGGTGTACTCGTAGTGCTGCGTGTCGCCGAGGACCGGCGAATTCTCAAAGTAGGTGTCGTACGGGGCGACGGCCAGGCCGGTGATCGCCCGGACCACCTTGCCGGCGGTGCCGGACGCGTCGAAGCTGAACCGGTAGCTCTCGCCCGCGATCAGCTCGATGTCGTTCTGTCCGATCGCCACGTCCCAGCGATTGACGGTGCCGCCCGGGACGTCCACGCACACCTTGCCCTCGGCGAGGGTCATCGGCATGCCGGCGCTGGACCAGAACGGGTCGGTGGTGCTGTCGAACCCGCCGTTGACGACCTGTTCGACCTCGTCGGCGAGGGCGGGCACGGCAACGGCGACGGCGGCCACGCCGGTCAGCGTGACGGCCGCGGAGAGGATGGCAAATTTTCGGGAGCGCTCCCATAGAGGCATGGGAATGCATTGAATAGGCATCGTGACCTGCTGTCAACGATCCCGAAACGGGCCGTTCACGGCCGGAGCGCGGACTGCGCTCCGGCCGTGCCGGTAACACTACTTCAGTTGGTGAAGACCGCCGGGGCGCCGTCGACCGTGGTGTCCTGGACCGGCGCGTAGGTGGCCGTGAAGAAGCCACTCGCCGGGCAGGTGATCGGGCCGGACGACTTGGTGAACGGCTGGCTGACGAACTTGATGGAATTGTCGGTGTTGTCGGTGTTGCCGGTGATCGAGCCGTTCGTCGCCTGGTAGACGCAGGTGACCGAGCCCAGGATCGTGCCCAGCGACAGCGTCGTCTGGATCGGCGCGGTCGCCGTGCCGCTCACCGTGACCACTCCGGCACTGTCCACCGTGGTGCCGAACGGCAGGTTGTCCACCGTCACGCTGTTCACCCGGGTCACACCCAGGATGTTGGCGGTACAGGTGGCGAACGTGTGCGCCGTGGTCGACTCGGTCGCCACGCCCGGGGCGTCCGGGTTGGCGGTCACGGTGGCGGTGAACGCCGACTCGGAGCACTTGACGCCGGTGGTGCCGCCGGACGAGTTGTTGAAGTCGGCCGTGGTGCCCGCCTTCACCGCGGCGTTCAGCACGTCGCCGACGGCCACGTTGGCGCCGCCGAGGCTACCGGTGGTCAGCACCGCCACGGCGTCGTCGTCGGCCAGGGCCGGGCCGGCACCGAGCACAGCGGACAGGACCGCCACGGCGGCGATCGGAAAAATTCTGGACGCACGCATATTGCGCCTCCTTCGGGGGGTGAGGACGAGCTCCGGGCCGCGAAACCACGGGGATCCGCGGGCCGCGGTCACGCGGCCCGGAAAGCGGCTGGGGGGCCATCCGACAGATATCGATGGCAGACAATGCGTTGAACCGACAACGACACCCAGCGCCGTCGATGTATAGCCCCATTCGCGGTCGATCGTCAAGCATCGATGCGGATAACCGTGCGGGACGTGAAATCCCTTGTGGTCACCCCTTGACCCAGAGGATACCGACGGGTAACTTCGGGCCCGCCGACAGCGACTTGGGCCGATTTATCGACCTTTGTGCACCACCGACAACGGATTAGTCCCCCGTTGTTCCTGACCGACAAAGGGAGCTACGAAATGAGCGTCACGGACGACGAGGTAACCACCGGGCCAGCCACGGGCGGGGTGCGCTGGAAGCGTTTCGGCGGCATGCTCGCACTGACCGGCGCGGTCTCCGCGGGGCTGATCACGCTGACCGCGAACGGTGTTCTCGCGGCGAACTTCTCGATCTCCGGCATGCCGTTCACGGTCACCGCGACCAAACTGTACGGCGAGGGCTTCGAGCAGTTCGCGACGATCGACAACATGATTCCGAACAGCCCCAACGAGGGCGACACCGGCGGCCAGATGGTGGTGATCGTGTCAGCGATCGACACCGCCGAGCTGACCAAGCTGTGCCAGAGCGTCTCGCTGGGCGGCATGTTTCTCAAGATCACCGCCGGCGACGCCGGGACCCCGGTCAAGGCCAAGACCCTGATCGTGGACTCCGACCTGATCTCCGGTAACGCCAACTTCCAGCGGATCAACGTGGGCCAGGACGCCAGCACCCTGGACAAGGTGACCGACCCGGGCACCGGCGAGAAGATCCGCGGCGGCGAGGGCGTCTTCGCCCAGCAGGCCGACATCGTCGAGATCACCGACCTGCGGCAGAACAACTACGCCACCACGGCGGCCCGGTTCACCCTGCCGCACCTGCGGATGGCGTTCACCGACGACGGCTGCTGACCGACGTGAAGCAGCGCAGCGCATTCTGGCACTGGCGGCACGCCCGTCCCTTCTGGGGCGGGCTGTTCGTCACTCTCGGCGGCGCCGAGATGTTCCTGACCGTGATGGCGCCCCTGCCGGTGGTCGTGCACGTCGGCATGGACGGGCTCGCCAGCTTCCTGGTGCCGGTCCTGATCCTCATCTGCGGCCTGCTGCTCTTGTTCAACCCGCAGCAGCGGCTGTTCTACTCGCTGGTGGCCGCCGTGCTGGCACTCGGCTCGTGGATCACGTCGAACCTGGGCGGTTTCGTGATCGGGCTGCTGCTGTCGATCGTCGGCAGTGCGCTGGCCTTCGCCTGGTCACCGACGGCGAAGAAGGCGCCGGCGGCAAAGGTGCCGGCGGCCACGGATGGGCCGGCGGAGGAGGAGAGACCGGCGGCCATCTGGCGGCCGGCGGAGGAGATGCCGACGGAGATTCAGCCGGCCGACACCGGTGCGCCCGGCGTCCATCCCGAGACGTCACACAGCCGCCCGCGCCACAGCCGCACCTCGCCGGGTTCGCTGTCCGGCGAGTAGATCCGGGTGTTGCGCAGGTGGATGTACTTCGTCGGGGCGGTCACGGCGTTGTGCTGCCGCTGCGTGACCTCGTGCCCGGAGTCGCGCAGCTTGATCGCGTCGTGGGCCAGGTCGGACTGCTCCTTCATGTGCTCGGCCATGCCGGTGTAGAAGGCGTCCTCGTGGTCGTTCAACTCACTGACCTCGGAGAACCACTGCCACTGCGGGATCAGTTCGCCGCTGACCAGCAGGCCGTGCACGGTGAGGCTGAGCGGCACGCCCGGCTTCACCGGCGCCGAGAGCCGGTCCATCTGCGCGACGTACGTGCCCAGCACGCTGTCCGGCTCGGCCCAGTCGTTCGCCCTCAGATCGGACACCACGCACCATCCCCCGTGTCAGGCTCCCCCAACCGACTCTAAGACAGCGGGTAACCGTTTCTCAGCGATTCAGGCGGGTGCGCCAGTCGCCGGGCACGGCACCGGCCGGTCCCGGTGCCGGCTGCTCCTCGGGACGGCTGGTGGCCGGCGCCAGCGCGGGACCGCGGACGGCCTGCCCGGTGGAGTAGTCCCAGAACCAGTCCTCGCCCGGCTCGAAGGACTGGATGACCGGGTGCCCGGTGGCCCGCCAGTGCCCGGTGGCGTGCTGGGCCGGCGAGCTGTCGCAACAGCCCACGTGCCCGCACTGGGCGCACCGGCGCAGGTGGAACCACCAGCCGCCGCCGTCGAGGCACTCCGCGCAGCCGGTGCCGGACGGGGGGATCGAGGGCTGGATCGGATCGTCGCTCACGCTGGCAACCTACATCGGCTCGGTGACGTCGGCGAACGTGCCGTCCAGCGCGCCCACCGCCTCGTCGGCCGCGACCTGCAGGCCCACGCCGCGCTCCCCCGCGCCCAGACTGATCGAGCGGCCCCGGGCGCGCTCGTCGGCGATCACCGGCCACGGCTTGGCCGAGCCGAACGGGGTGATCGTGCCACGTTCGTACCCGGTCGCGTCTTTGGCGGTCACCGCATCGGGTAGGGAGAGACGGTTCACCCCGAGCAGCGCCCGCAGCTTGGGCCACGAGATCGACCGGTCACCCGGAACCAGCACGAAGACGTAGTCGCCGGCGCCGCGGCGTACCACGATGGTCTTGATGAGGTCGCGCACCTCGACGCCCTGCGCGGCGGCGGCCTCGGCCACGCTCGCCACCGGACCGTGCCGGATCACCCGGTGGCGGACGCCGAGCGCGACGGCGGCTGATTCTGCTGGTCCCGGCATGTGACCGACACTAGGAGGAGCGACACATGGTCAACAAGCCCGTACTGGAACCCGGTCCCGACCATCCGATCACGGTCACCCCCACGCAGGGCCGGGTCGTGGTGACGGTGGCCGGCAAGGTGGTGGCCGACAGCCGCAACGCGCTGACCCTCCAGGAGGCGTCGTACCCGGCGGTGCAGTACGTGCCGCTGGCCGACGTCGACCGGTCGCTGCTGGAGCGGACGGACACCACGAGCTACTGCCCGTACAAGGGCGACGCGAGCTATTACTCGATCCCGGTGGGCGGCGACCGGGCCGTCGACGCGATCTGGGAGTACGCGGACCCGCGCCCGGCGGTGGCGGCGATCAAGGACCACGTCGCCTTCTACCCGGACCGGGTGGACGGGATCGAGGTCCAGGCGTAACCGGTCAGGAGCCGCTCACCACGGTCGCGGCGATGGTGCCGTCGGTTGCCGTGCTGCCCTGCACGGTGACCGGCTGGCCGGTGCGCAGGTCGGTGAGCACGGCCGGCCGCTGCAGCCGGGTGTCCGGGGCGATCTTCACGACCACGGTGCGGCCGGTCGTGGTCCGGATGGTCAGCGAATCCGTGCCGACCGTCTGGAGCGTGCCGGCCGTCGCGCCCGGCGGCACCGGGACGTCGCTGGTCCTCGTACCCCCGAATTGTTTCTGCACGGTGACGCCGCCCAGGAAACCGCCGGCCAGCAGCGCGAGGCCGAGCAGCAGCGGGGTGGCACGGTTGGACCAGCGGCGGGGTGCGGCCGCGGCCAGGGCGGTGCTCAGGTCGTCGTCGACGGCCGGGATGACCTCGGTGTCGGTGTCGGTCATCGCGGGTCCCTACTCGTAGCGGAGTGCGTCGATCGGACGCAGCCGGGCGGCGCGGGCGGCCGGCAGCCCGCCGAAGAACAGGCCGATGGCGACCGAGACGCCGAGCGCGAGCGCCACCGAACCCGGCACCACCACCGGGGTGACGCCGGCGATCGTGAAGTTCGCGCCGATCAGCGCGGCCACCACGCCGAGACCGCCGCCCAGGACGCTGAGCAGGGTCGCCTCGACCAGGAACTGGGTCAGCACGGCCCGCCGCGGGGCGCCGAGGGCCTTGCGGATGCCGATCTCCCGGGTCCGCTCGGTGACCGTGACCAGCATGATGTTGGTGATGCCGATGCCGCCGACCAGCAGGCTGATCGCGGCCACGGCGCCGAGCAGGGCGGTGAACGTGGCGGCGGTCCCGTCGCGGGTGGCGAGCAACTGTTCGGCGCTTCGGATGCGGACACCGGACACCCGCTGGTCGAGAATCGTGCCGATCTGGGCCTCGACCGTGCCGACCCGGTCGGGGCCGTCCGCCTCGACCAGGATCGAGGTGAGGTCGCCGTAGCCGGTCAGCACCTGGCGGACCGCGGTGATCGGCGCGATCGCCAGGTCGGCGGGGTCGGCGGCGGTCCGGGTGGCGAGCACGCCCACCACCGTGAACAGCGAGCCGCCGACGGTCACCTGCCCGCCGACCGGATCGGTGCCGGGGAAGAGTTCCTCGGCGGCGGTCCGGCCCAGCAACAGCACCCGGCGGCCGGCGCGGTCGTCCTCGGCGGTGAACGCGGCACCCGAGGCGACCGGCGTGTTCGCGGCGCCGAAGTAGGTGGCCGTGCTGCCGACCAGCGCGCTCACGTCGTGCTCGGCTCCGCCGTACGTGATCGTCGTTCTGGTGGTCACCACCGGCGACACCGACCGGACGTCCGGCGCCAGGACCGGGTCGTCCAGGGCTTGCGCCACGTCGAGGGTCAGGCCGGCGCCGGTCACCGTGAGCGTGTCGGTGCCGAGGGCCTCGATCCGGTCGCTGACCTGCCGGGCCGAGCCGTTGCCGACCGCCACCAGCAGGATCACCGCGGCCACCCCGATCAGGATGCCGAGCATGGTGAGCGCCGAGCGCAGCTTGTTGGCGGCCACCCCGCGCAGCGCGAAGCGGACGATCTCCGTCATGTGGCCGCACCCACCGCGTGCCGCGGCACGTGCGGGCGCTGCCGCTCGTCGGCCTGCACCCGCCCGTCGAGCAGGCGGATCAGGCGTCCGGCCCGGGCGGCCACGTCCGGCTCGTGGGTGATCAGCACGATGGTTCGGCCGTACGCGTGCAGGTCGTCGAAAACAGCCAGCAGGCCCTCGGTGGACCGGCTGTCCAGGTTGCCGCTCGGCTCGTCGGCGAGCAGCAGGGCCGGTTCGGTGACCAGCGCCCGGGCCACGGCGACGCGCTGCTGCTGACCGCCGGAGAGCCGGCCCGGCTCGTACTCGGCGCGGTCGGCCAGGCCCACCGTCTCCAGCGCGTTCATGGCGCGGGTCCGGCGCTCGCGCGCCTTCACCCCGGCGTAGGCCAGCGGGAGCTCCACATTCGCCAGTGCGGTGGTACGCGGGATGAGGTTGAACGCCTGGAAGACGAACCCGATCCGGCGGTTGCGGACCAGGGCCAGCTGGCGGTCGGTGAGGCCGCCTGGGTCCACGCCGTCCAGCAGGTAGCGGCCGGCGGTGGGCACGTCGAGACAGCCGAGGATGTGCATCAGGGTCGACTTCCCGGAGCCGGACGAACCCATGATCGCGATGTACTCGCCCCGCTCGACGGTGAGGTCGACGCCGCCGAGGGCGTGCACGGCCGTGTCACCGGTGCCGTAGACCTTGGTGACGCCGCGGACGTCGAGGACGGGTGCCATCAGTCGCTCTCCGGCAGCACGACGCGTTCACCCACGGTCAAACCCTCAATGATCTGGTACGCGTCATCGCCGGCCAGCCCGACGCGGACCGCACGGGTTTCGGTGGTCCCGTCGTCCTTGCGCACGGTGACGGTGTACTGGTTACCGGAGAGCGTCACTGCGGCCGCGTTCACGTACGTGACGTTGGCGGCCGTGCCGGTGGTGACGGTGACCTCGACGGTCTGGCCCGGCTTGGCGCCGGCCGGCAGCGTGTCGATCCCGACGGTCACGCCGTAGGTGACCATGCCGCCGGTGGTGGTCGCGGACGGGTCGACGGCGACCACCCGGCCGTTCGCGGTGGCGCCCGGCAGCGCGCTCCAGGTGATCGTGGCGAGTTGCCCGGCCAGGACCCGGGTGGCGCCGGCCTCGCCGATGGCGGCGCGCACCTGGAGGTCACCGAGGTTGGCGATCTGCACGAAGCCGTCCTCGGCCTCCTTGGCGGTCGCTCCCACGGTGCCGTTCACGGCGGTCACGGTGCCGCTCATCGGCGCGGTCAGCCTGGTGCCGGTCACCGCCGCCATGGCGTCGTCGACGGCGAGCTGGGCGGCGGCCACCTCATTTTCGGCGGCCTCGGTGGCGAGACCAGCGTCGGCGGCCCGGTCCAGCGCGTCGGTGGCCGCCTGCAGGTTGGCCTCGGCGAGGTCGAGCCGGCGCTGGGCGGCCGCCGGGTCGACCTTGGCGAGCAGCTGACCGGCGGTGACGCGCTGCCCGACCTTCACGTAGACGTTACTGACGGTGCCGGTGGTGCCGAACGCGGCCGACGCGGTCATCGCCGACTCCAGCTTTCCGTCCGCGGTGACCGTCGCGGTGACCTCACCCTGCGCGACGGCGACGGTGCGTACGCCCGCGGTCTTTGGATCTTGATCGTCACCCCGCACCAGAAGCACCGACCACCCGACCGCGGCCGCGACGAGCACGGCGAGGAGCAGGTTGACAAGCAGGGCAGGGAGCCGGCGCACACCATATGTTTACCGGCGTTAGCCCCCGTTCGCGGGCAAAACGGAAGAACACCTGGCTACCAGGACCGAACAACCACTTCGCCCGAGGTGAGCCCACCGGTGATCTGGGTGTACAGGTCTCCCCGCAGCCCCACGGTCACCTCGCGTTCGGCCTGCGTGGCGCCGGTGCGCACCCGGACCAGGCCGCGGCCCCGGTCGGTCTCGCGCACCGCGGTGGCCGGCACTCGCACGGTGTCGGCGACGTGGCTGGTGCGAACCTCGACGGCGGCGGTCTGCCCGACCAGGAGGCCGGGCGGCTGCGTCCGGAACGAGAGGATGACGCCGTACGTGACCAGATTGCCTTCCACCGCGCCGACCGGATCGACCTGGACCACGTCGGCCGGAAACTCCTCCCCGACCCGGTCGGCGAGCGTCACGGTGGCCGTCTGACCCTCGGCGAGGCTGCCCGCGTCGGCCTCCGGGAAAGAGGCATCAACCTGCAGGGTGTACGTGTCGGCGAGGGTGACGAAGGCGGCCCCCTTCCCGACGCGGCTGCCCACCCGGCCGGCGACGGTCATGACGGTGCCGGCGATGGGGGCCGTGATGGTGGCGCCGGTCAGGGCGGCCTTGGCTTCGGCGAGGGCGGCGCGGGCGCGGTTGACGCGCTCGGTGGCGGTGAAGATCGCGTCCAGGCCGGTGGCCTGTGCTTCCAGGTCCAGTGCGGCTACGGCCTGATCCTCCGGCGGCACGGCTCCGGCGGGCATTTCGCTCGCGGCCGCCCCACGAGCGGAGCTCGCGGCTGGAGCCGTGGCTGCCGCGGCGGCCACGCGCTCGGCGGTGTCCAGCACCGACTCGGCGGCGTCCAGGTCGTCCTGCGCCTGGCGCACCGCGGCCGCCGCGGCGGTGGTGTCGGCCGAGGCGAGCACCGCGCCCGCCCGGACCACGCTCCCCGGCCGGACCGCGACCCGGGCCACCGTCCCGTCGATGCCGAAGGCCAGGCTGCGCGTGGTGGCGGGCCGCACCGTCCCGGTGGCCGCCACCGAAACCGTCACCTCGCCGGTGTCCACCGCCACCGTGGCGACGGCGACCGGTGTCCGGTCGTCCTCCGCCCGGTCGAGCCAGAACGCCGCCCCCTGCGCACCGACAGCCACAACAACCAGACCCGCGATCAGCCACTTCTTCCGCACATTCCGGATTGTCCCGCCCCAGGGCCCCCTTGCGGACCGGTTTCGCCCGGTCCCCTGGTCGCGGTAAAAACCACAGCCGCCGGAAAGGCCCAGCACAGGACCGCAGACGATCTTGGAGGCGTGCGGAGACGAACACTGCTTCTCGGCCTGGCGGCGGGCGCGGCGGGCGGGCTGGCCGCCACGCCGGCCTACGGTCGCTCGGCCGCGGACATCTTCGCGTCCACCCGGGCCGTACCCGCTGGTGATCTTCAGCCTGAACTCGCAGCCGGAGGACTACGCGACGCTGCTGGTGAGCTGGGCCCTCGCCGGCTATGTGGTGGCCGCCCCGCTGTATCCGCACACCTCCCTGGGCAGCTACCGCGCCGCGCGCACGGTGTTCGAGGCGGTGCCGTGGTCACGGGCCATGCTGACCGTCACCCGCGGCGGCCACCTGGTGTCCACGGCCGGGTTCCCGGCGGTCAGCGCCAGCTGCATCGCCTTCCTGCGGTGGTCGATGTACGGCGGAACCCCGGCCCTGGACAAACCGGCGGCCCTGGGCGCGGTGGCGACCCTGGACGACCAGCTCGGCCCGCTCGGCCCGCTCGGCCCGCTCGGCCCGCTCGGCCCGCTCAGCCCGCTCAGCCCGCTCAGCCCGCTCAGCCCGCTCAGCCCG
>NZ_BOMV01000067.1 GCF_016862375.1 Paractinoplanes rishiriensis
GCTCGGCCCGCTCGGCCCGCTCGGCCCGCTCGGCCCGCTCGGCCCGCTCAGCCCGCTCAGCCCGCTCAGCCCGCTCAGCCCGCTCAGCCCGCAATGAGGTCGGCCCGGACGGCCGTGACCAGGGCCGGATCGACGGAATACGGGGTGTAGAGCGAGATCCGGTCGATCGTCCCGCCGAAGCGGCTGCGGAGATTGGCCGCCACATCGCCGCCGACCGCGAACGTGTCGAGGACCTCGTCCGTGATCAGGCCGGCCATCTCGTCCCACGCCTGCCGGACGGACAGGCTCCTCAGCTGGTCGGCGAGCGCACCCCAGCCGTGCAGGTCGAACACCCCCCGGTACGCCGGCGTGGACGCGTAGAACGCGATCTGGCCGCGGACCGCCCGCTCGGCCTCGGCGCGCGCCTTCTCGTCGGCGCCCAGCACCACGAACGCGGACAGGCTGAGCGTGAAGTCGTCGAGGCTGCCGCCGCGGGCCGCGCGGACCATCGGCACGGTGCGCTCGTGCAGATAGCTCGCGCTGGTCAGCGGGTGCACCAGGAGGCCGTCGGCGTGCCGGCCGGCCACCTCGGTCATCCGCTCCCCCACCGCGGCCAGCAGGATCGGCGGGTTGCCGAAGGCGTTCGGGCCCGGATTGAAGAAGTCACTCATCAGCGTGTGCCGGTAGAACTCGCCGCGGTACGCCAGCCGCCCGCCGGTGTGCCACGCCGCCCAGATGGCCCGGACCGCGGCGATGAAGTCGGCCATCCGCGCCGCCGGCCGCCCCCACGGCATCGCGAACCGCCGCTCGATGTGCGCCTGCACCTGCGAGCCGAGCCCCAGTTGGAACCGGCCGCCGGAGATCAGCTGCAGGTCGTTGGCCAGCATCGCGAGGCTCATCGGGTTGCGCGCGAACGCCACCGCGATCCCGGCCTGGAGGGTGATCGTCTCGGTGGCGCGGGCGGCCAGCGTCAGAGCCGGGAAGACGTCGTGCCGGGTCTCGGGGGCGCCGAAGCCGTCATATCCGTCCCGCTCGGCCCTGACCGCGGCGTCCTCCACCTCGAGCGGCATCGCCGTCACCGAGGCCGCGAAATCAACCAGCATCACCCAGTCATATCAGCCCGCGTTGCGTGGTGGGCGGGCTGGGCGTCACCGGGTGAGGCGGGCCAGCAGCGAGAAGGCGTTCGGCAACCGGCCGTTCCAGGCGGCCGCCCGCAGGTCGCCGGGGCGCCAGAACGGTTCGGGATACTCGGCGAGGTGGCGTATCTCCAGGCCGGCACCGACGATCGTGGTGACGATGTCGCCGAGGGTGTGCTGCCATTCGACGGCGCCGTTTGCCGGGAACGTGTCGTTGACGAAGGTGCCCCCGAAGTAGGTGCGGTCCTCGCGGATGCGCGCGCGGTCCTCGTCCCAGCTCCACAGTGGCACGGCCGGGTGTCCCTCGTAGAGGAACAGGTGACCGCCGGGGCGCAGCAGCCGCGCCATGTCGGCCGCCCACGCGTGCAGGTCGGCCATCCAGATCAGCGCGCCCTTGCCGGTGTAGACGAGGTCGGCGCAGTCGTCCGGCAGCGGCAGCCCCGGGACCTTGCCGACCAGGTAGCGGCAGGCGACACCCAGCTCGTCGGCGCGGCGCTGGGCGGCGCCGACCGCGATCTGGCTGTAGTCGACGCCGATCACCTGCCGCGCGCCGGCCTGCACCAGCGCGACGTCGTCGAGGCCGTGACCGCTCTGCGGGTGCACCACCGTGGGCCCTGTGCGCAGCACGTCGGCGAGCAGTTCCCGCTCCACCGGCAGCAGCGACCGGCCGGCGGCGGCGTCGGCGAGGATCTCGTCGTATTCGCTGATGTGCTTCTGCGAGGCGGTTTCCCAGGCGACACGATTGGCGGTGGTGGTCGGATCCATGCCCGTGATCGTGGTGGGCCGCCGTCGTGGCGGTCAACGGGGTTTCCGTTTTTGTCGTACCCCCGTGGGACGCTGTCGCGGTGCACGTGGACTTCGACGCCGAACTGTGGATCTGGGACGCCCGCCGCGACGAAAGCTGGACTTTCGTGAGCCTGCCGGCCGACGCCTCGGAGGAGATCCGCCAGCTCACCGGCGGCCGGCGGCGCGGTTTCGGCTCGGTCCGGGTGCGGGTCCGGCTCGGCACCAGCGTCTGGCAGACCTCGATCTTCCCGGACAGCGGTCGCGGGGCATATGTGCTGCCGATCAAAAAGAGCGTGCGCCGGGCCGAGGGCCTCGACGAGGGAGACATCGCTGCCGTCTCGGTGGAGGTGATCGATGCTTAGTCTTCCCGCACCGCGGTGACCGCCACCGTGGTGTAGTGCACCGGCACGTTGCCACCCGCCGCGTCGATGGCAGCACCGACGCCGGCCAGCAGGTCCTGGAGGGTGGCCGGCGGCAGCCGGTTGACGCCACCGTGCGTCGGTATCTGGTCGAGCCACTCGTCCCGGCCGTAGGTGCGGTCCCACTCGAACCGCCATTCCTCGGCCGGTCCGAACCCACCGGCCTGCGCCATGCCGTCGGTCGCGCTCACCACCATGGAGCCGTACGCCGCCAGCGCGTCGGACAGGTTCGCGGCGGGCAGCCCCGGCAGCACCCGGCGGTAGACCGCGCCCAACGCCTCGGCCAGCGCGGGCGGCGCCTGGAAGACGTTCCAGAACAGCGCGAGCCGCCCACCGGGCCGCAGCACGGTCGCGGCCTTGGCAGCCCCGGCCACCGGGTCGACCCAGTGCCAGGTCTGCCCCGCCACCACCGCGTCGAAGGTGCGCCCCGCCGGGTCCCACTCCTCGAAGCGCCCAACCTCAACCGCAAAGCCCCGCCCCCGCGCCACGGCCGCCATCCGAGCATCGACATCGACCCCCAGCACCGAACACCCGGCCTCCCGAAACTGCCGGGCCGCAATGCCCGTGCCACACCCGACATCAAGCACCACCGGCCGCCGCCGTCCGCTGCCGGCGTGCCCACCAACCGCGTCCCTGCGGCCGGGCGAACCACCAACACCACCCGCATCACCGCAACCGGGCGAGCCAGCAACACCACCCGCATCACCGCAACCGGGCGAGCCAGCAACACCACCCGCATCGCCGCAACCGGGCGAGCCCCCGCCACCGCCCCCGCTTCCTTCGGCCGCGGAGTCGGCTGTGCCACCGCCCGCGTCGTGGTGGGCCGCCGGGCCGCCGCCGCCCCCTTTCCCCACCGCGGCCGGTGGGCCGGCGGGGAGGTCTGCGACGATGCGGCGGATCAGGCCGGCCGGGTAGTCCGGGCGGGCGCGGTCGTAGCGGGCGGCGTCCAGGCCGAAGCCCTCGGCGACCTCGCGGTGCTGGTGGGACGGTAGAGTGGGCATGCGCCCACCTTAGTGGGCACGCGCCCACTTGCCAACCGAGATGAGGGTGCGGATGCCGACCGGAGTGGCGATCCGAGATGTTCGGGAGCAGTTGTTCGCCGCCGCGGAGCGGATACTCCTGCGGGCTGGGCCGGGTGCGCTCACCAGCCGGGCCGTCACCGCGGAGGCGGGCTGCGCCAAGGGGGTGCTGCATCGGCACTTCGCGGACTTCGACGCGTTTCTCGCCGAGTTGATCCGGGAGCGGACGGCCGCCCTCGAGGGGAGCGGGCTCCGGCTCTGGGACGCGGCGGGGATCGGGACCGTCACCAACAATGTGACGGGGGCGTTGCTGGACCTGTTCGCGTCGATGGCGCCCCGGGTGGTGGCGCTGGTCATCGGGCGGGATGAGCTGCGGGCGCGGCTTCAGCCGGGTGGGGGGCTGCCGATGCTGAACGAGGGCAGCCGGATGATCGCGGAATACCTGGCGGCCGAACGGGACCTCGGCCGCCTCGACGCCGGCACCGATGTGAGCGCCGCGGCGGTCGCGCTGGTCGGCGGGGTCCACCTGCTCTACGCGGGGCAGGACAATCCGCTCGTCGAGGACGAGGCGGTGCTCCGGATCGTCACCACGATCCTGGCCGGTCACCTGCGTTGACGGACCGAACGGCCGAATCCTATCGCGTAGATAGGAATGCTATGCTCGCGTCTCCTGGGGACCGGATCGAACGAGGCGCCGCGTGACGACACTGACCGAGCAGACCGCCGCACTGCTCATCGCCGCCCGGGCCGTTGCGCCCGGCCCGCCCGGATTCGTCGGCGCCGCCGTCGACCTGCTGCTCGACCGGCCCGGGCTGCCGGCGCCGGCGGTCGAGGCGCTGGCCGGGCGACCGCCGCTGCGGCACGGCTTCCTCACCGCGCGCTCGCCACGCGTCGTCGCGGTGAGCGGACCGCCCTCCCCCGGCCTGGCGACCTGCCTCGACCGGATGGCCGACGATCTGGCCCGCGCCGAACGGGTGATCGACGCCCGCATCCTCGGCGTCGCCGCCGACGAGCCGGCCCCGGAGCGGACCGGCCCGGGCGCCGGGATCCGGATCGGGCTCGAGGCGGGACTGGAGGGCGGCGGCCCGCACGGCCTTCAGCAGCGCTGGCGGCTCGCGCACACGCTGGCGCCGGTGCTGGCCGCCGCGTTCGCCAACGCCCCAGGGGAAGGCTGGCGCAGCGTCCGGCAGGCGCAGCGGCGGGGACTCCCGGTGCTGCCCGCACCGGCCGATCCGCGGGCGGCCTGGACCTCGTACGTGCTGAATGCCGAGACCCACGACGGCCGGAGCATGCGCGCCCGGCTGAAGGCCGGTGAGGTGACGCCGGATGAGCTCGACCGGCACCTGGCCGGGCTCCACCCGCCGGTCGCCGCCCGCGGGCACCTGGAGATCGACATTGCCGACCGGCAGGCGGGCAACGGCTGGCAGCTGCCGATCGCCGTGGCGGTGACGCTGCTGGACGATCCGCACGCGGCAGCGGAGGCGGCCGTGGCGACCGGCGCGCTGGCCGGCGAGCCGCGGCTCTGGGAGCGGGCGGCGCGGGATGCGCTCACCGACCCGGTGCTGGCCGCGGCGGCCCGGGACTGCTTCCTCGCGGCCTACGCGGCGCTGGCCCGGCACGGCGCCGACCGGCGGCTGCGCGACGCGCTCGCTGACTTCACCGAGCGCTATGTGCTGCGCGGGCGCACGCCGGCCGACGACCTGCTGGACCTCAGATCCGTTCGCCCGTGATGTAGCCCTCGAGGCTGCTGCGCTCGGTCTCCAGCTCGTCGATGCGGTTCTTCACCACGTCGCCGATGCTCACCACGCCGGTCAGGCGGCCGCCCTCGACCACCGGCACGTGCCGGAAGCGGCGCTCGGTCATCAGGCGCTCCACCTCTTCGAGAGGGGCGTCCGGTGCCACCGAGTGCACCTGGGCGGTGTGGATGTTGGCCACCGGCTCGCTGAGCACCGCGGCGCCGCGGACGGCCAGGGCGCGCACCACGTCGCGCTCGCTGACGATGCCGTCGACCTTGCTGCCGTCGGCCGAGACGATCACCGCGCCGATCTTGTGTTCGGCGAGCACGGCGAGAAGCTCGGTGACATCTGCCCCAGGTCGTACGGTGACGACCTGATTGCCCTTGACGCGGAGAATATCGCTGATACGCATCCGTGCTCCCCATCTCGTGCCGATCCGCAGTACCGCCGGGCGGGCCGTCCGAGGACGGGGTGGCCACGCCACGTTGCGGGCATATGCCTAGATGCAGTCAATCACGTCGTGATGTCAAGGGCGTCAAAACGTTCTCTCAAGCCCGGCCGCCGCCGACCGATAGGACATCCACTACCCAGGTGAAGGGGGCGGGATCGTGGCGGGCGGGTCGGTACGGGGTCGCGTCGTGCGTACCGGTGCGCTTCTGTCGGGTCTGCTGATCCTGCTGTTGAGCGTAGTGACCAGCGTGGTCGGCGCCCGTGACCGGCAGGTGACGGCCCAGGACACCCAGCTGCGACAGGTCGTCGACCAGCGGGTGGACAGCCTGGAGAACTACTTCGAACGGGCCCGCTCGATCAGTGCCCTGCTGGCGGCCAACCCGGTGTTCACCGACTTCTACCGCACGCCGGGAACCACTCCGGAGAAGATCCGGCGGATCAACGACGCGCTGGTGTCGCTGCAGTCGCTGTTCCCGGGCCGGATCCACAAGGCGAGCTTCATCGACGAGAGCGGCGCCGAGGTCGCCCGGGTGGTCGACGGCGTGCCCGCGACGCCAGCCGCGCTGTCCCGTGCCGAGAACGACCACGCGTTCTTCGCCCGCACCCTGCAACTCGGGCCGGGCCAGGTCTTCCAGTCCGAGGAGTACCTCTCGCCGGACACCCACGACGAGGTGATCGCCAACTCGGCCGCGGTGACCGCCGGCGGGCACACCGGCATGGTGCACTTCGAGATCGCGCTGGCCGGCCTGCACACGCCGCCGGCCGGCGGGATCAGCACCTCGATCATCGACGCCGCATCCGGCCGGGCGGTGGTCGGCGAGCCGGACACGGCCGTACCGACCACCGGCGTGGCCGAGGGCGTCGTCACGTCCGGCACCCGCCGGGTCGCGTTCCGCCGGCTCGCCGCCACCGACGGCAACGCCAACGACTGGTACGTGGCCGTGTCCGCGCCCGCGTTCGACGCCGGCTGGACCCGCGGCTTCGGTGTCGGCTCGCTGGCGCTGCTGGCCGGCGCGGTGCTGGCGATCCTGCTGGCCGCCATCGGCAGCTGGCTGCAGCGGCGCTCGGCGCGCAAGGCGGCCAGCCACGACCCGCTCACCGGCCTGCCCAACCGGGCCCTGCTCATCGAGCGCATCCGGGCCGCCTCGGCCGGCAACCGGCCGGTGGCCGTGCTGGTCAGCGACCTGGAGCGGTTCAAGGAGGTCAACGACCTCCTCGGCCACCGGTACGGCGACCTGCTGCTGCGCCAGGTCGCGGCCCGGCTGCGCGCCGCCGCGCCGGAGAACGCCACCGTGGCCCGTCTCGGCGGCGACGACTTCGCCCTGCTGGTGCCGGGCGCCGACGCGGCGGCCGCGGAGGCCGTCGCGGTGCAGATGCTGGCCGCGCTGCACCGGACGTTCCCGCTCGGCGGCACCGGCGTCGACCTGGAGGCCCGGATCGGCGTGGCGCTCGGGCCGGAGCACGGCGCCGAGGCGGACGTGCTGCTGCGCCGGGCCGACGCCGCCATGCGGGTGGCCAAGGAGCAGCACGAGGGGCACCGGACCTACGACGCCACCGCCGACCAGCATGCCTCGAACCGGCTGGCGCTGCTCGGCGACCTGCGCCGCGCGTTCGACGCCGACGACCAGATCGTGCTGCACTACCAGCCCAAGGTGCACCTCGCCGACGGCACGCCGGCCGGGGTGGAGGCGCTGGTCCGATGGGAGCACCCGACGCTGGGCCGGATGTCGCCGGACACGTTCATCCCGCTGGCCGAAACCACCACGCTGGTGCACGTGCTCACCGAGCGGGTCCTGCGGATCGCGGTGCGGCAGGCGGCGGAATGGCGGCGGGACGGCGTGCACCTGCCGGTCGCGGTCAACCTGTCGGCCCGCTGCCTGCACGACGAGAGCCTGCCGGACCGGGTGTTCGACCTGCTGCGCCGCGCGGACCTGCCGCCGGACGTGCTCAAGCTGGAGATCACCGAGAGCATGGTGATGGCCGACCCGGAGCGCGCCCAGGCGGTGCTGCGGGTGCTGCACGACGGCGGCATCCAGCTGTCCATCGACGACTTCGGCACCGGCCACTCGTCGATGGCGTACCTGCAGAAGCTACCGCTCGACGAGATGAAGATCGACCGCTCGTTCGTCCGCCAGCTGGAGCCCGGCCAGGGCGACGAGGTCCTGGTCCGCTCCGCGATCACCCTGGGACACAGCCTCGGCCTGACCGTGGTGGCCGAGGGTGTCGAGGACCAAACGACCATGGACCGGCTGCGCGAGCTGGGCTGCGACATCGCCCAGGGCTACCACCTGGGCCGCCCGATGCCGGCCGCCGAGATCGGCCCGTGGCTGACCGCCCGAGGGGTCGAGGTCGCGGCCTGACCCGCAACGGTGCTGAGGTGCCCGGAGCCCAGTTCCGGCGGTCAGCGCAGCGGAAGATCGAGGTCGAACAACCGCCGGCCGGGCGGCCGGCCCCGCTGCGGCCCGGCGGCCCGGTCCAGCCGCCAGTTGGCAGCCAGCGCCACGGTGATCGGGTGGCCCCGGCCGAGAGCGGCCCGGCTGGCCGCCACCGCCCGGCGCCCGGTCGCGGCGGCCGCTCCGGCGTCGCCGGCCTGCGCGGAGGCCAGGATCCCGAGGCCGCTCAGCACGATCGGATGTCCGATCCCGAGGACCGGCCGGAGCACGTACAGGGCCGGCACCGCGGCCAGCCGGCCGGCCTCGCACTCCCCCGCCGCCAGCAGCGTCGCAGCATGATCCAGAACGAGCGACGAGGTCACCACGTGCCGCGGCCCGAGCGCGTCGCACGCCTGCTGGTGCGCCAGCCGGCCGGCCGCGGCCGCCTCGTCCAGTTCGCCCAGCGCCCGCCAGGCCGCCGCCAGCCGCGCGGCGGCCACCAGTGAGTCCCACAGCGTGGCGGCCGTGGCATGCAGGTCGTACCAGGCGACCGCCGCGGCGGCGGCGTCCCGGGCGGCGGCCGGCTCACCGCGGTGCCGGCGCAGCAGGCTCAGGTGCGCGAGCCGCTGAGCGTCCGCCGCGCTCGCCGGCGGCAACGCCTCGGACAGGTCCGGCGCCGGCGGGTGACCGGCGAGCGTGCGGTGGAACTCGTGCCGCCACCGGACCGCCGCCTCGCTCCGGCCACGCGTCGACAGATAGCGGGTCCGGTCCAGGCCGGCTGCCTGCCGTACCCGTCCCGACCACCAGGCGCACCAGGCCAGATCACCCCCGGTTGACACCACCTCGCCGCGGGGGTCGGCCAGCTCGCCGCGGTGGTCGGCCAGGCGGTGCCGCCGCCGCGCGAGGCGGTGCGCGGCATCGAACTCCCCGAGTCGGCACAGCGCCTCCACGCTGCCCGGGTCGGGCGGCACCCGGCGACCACGACGCCGCTCGCAGTCGCGGAGAACGCCGGCGGCCACCGCCGGTCGCCCGTCGTTGAGCAGCGCCCGCCCCAGCAGCATCCCGGCCGCGACGGTACCGAAGTGGCCGGCGCCGAGCATGTCATCGCGGCGCAGCCACGCGTTCTCGGCGAGCCGGGCGGCCTCAGCCGGGTCGGTGTCCAGCCAGTACCCGACGGCCCGGTCCACCGCCCATCCCGGCTCCGCGAGCACCACCGGGCCGGATCCGGACCGGCTGCCGATCGGCGCCCCGATCTGTGCCGGGTCGAGCAGTGCTGCCACGTGCGCGGCGAGGTGGGCGCTCGGCGGAGCCCCGGCGAGCGTCTCGGCGACCGCGCGGGCGTGGCGGCCGCCGGGTGGCGCCGCTTCGGAGAACGCCGAACGGAGCGCGGATGGCAGGACCAGTCCGGCGCCGCCCGGATCGTCGTCCAGCAGGCCGCGGGCGACCAGGCCACGTGCACCCTGGACGGCCGCGGCGGGCCGGCGCAGGGCGGCAACCAGCACCGGCTCGGGGATCGGGGCCGCGGCGAAGGCGGCGGCCAGTCGCAGGAGCTCCGCCCCGACCGGGTCGGTCCGGTCCAGGCCACGCAGGTAGGCGCCGGGACCGCCGGTCACCCAATCCTCGAAGCCACCCTGCCGCCACGCCCGGCCGAGCACCTCCAGGATCGTGGGGTCGCCGCCGGCCCGGTCGATCGCCCCGGGCCGGCGGTCCGGCGGGACGCCGTGGCCGGCCAGCAGGTCGCCGGCCTGCCGGCGGGTCAGGTGGCCCGCCTCGATCACGGTGCCGGCCCGGGCCCAGCCGGGGTGGTCCGAGACGACCAGCAGGCCCGCCGGGCGGTCCGGCAGCAGTGGCGCTATCTCGGCCGGCGGCCCGGCCCGGTCCAGGACCACCAGCGGGCGGCGGGCATCGGTGGCGAGCGCGGCCAGCACCCGGCGGTAACCCGTGGCCGGCGGGAGGTCGCCGGGCAGGCCGAACCGGGTGGCCCGGGCGCACAGCGACCAGCGCAGCAACGCGGGCGTCGAGGCGTCCAGCCACAGCACGTCCGCCGGGCCGGCCTGGCGCCAGGTGAAACCGGTGGCCACGGTACGGGCGCCGGCGCCCTGGACCACCGCCAGGCCGTCCCGCAGCGCGTCGGCGATCTCGGCGTCGCGGTCGGCCCATACGGGCGGTGGCGGGAACGGTCCGGGCGGGCGGTCCTCCGGTGGCAGGGCCGCGAACAGGCGGGCGGCCAGATCGCCGTACCGGCCGCCCACGCTGCGCAGCACCTGCGCGGACACCGCCGCGAACGGCCGGTCCGCGGGCGAGACCACGAGCTCGGAGCCGCCGGCCAGCAGGGCCGGGAGGTTCAGGGTGGTCCCGGCCCTCGCGGTCAGGAACTCGGACACCCGGGTGAGCACCGCGAGCGCGTCCTCGGCCGGCAGACCGCGCAGCAGGATCTCGCGGACGCCGGGCCGGAAATCGTAGTCCTCGGTCCCGGCCGGGCCGGCGGGGCTGGTGCGCTGGAGCAGGCCGCCGAGGAAGACCTCGGCGAGTTCCGACTCCGCCGTCTGCGGCTGCAGGGCCGTACGGATCAGCCGCATGGTGGCGAGGGTCACCGGCGCCGCCGCCAGGTTGCGGGCCAGGGTGACGGCCGCGGGTGACGCGTTCGCCTGGAACCTCCGGACGAGGTCGTCGGCGGTGCGATCGGCGGGCGGGCGTTCGGGCGCGGCCGTGGCCAGGGCTCCGGTGTAGATCGCGGCGCCGTATATGCCGGTGCCGCTGCGGCCGGACACCATGGCGGTCCACCGCTCCAGCCAGCGGGGGCTGAGCTCGAACACCGGGATGGCGACGCCTCGGGGTTCCCCGGCGCCGTCCTGCGAGCGGGTGTGCACGTCCGCGGTCGGCTGGGCGGGTCGCTCGGTCCACATGCGCACGGGCGTGTAGCGCAGGCCGCAGCGGCGCCACAGCCGGAACGGCATCACGTGGCCGAGCCCCACCGGTCCCTGATCGGCCAGCCATTCCAGCAGGCGGGCCGCGGTCTCGCTGCGCCACCAGGGCGACAGGCTGTCGGTGACGAAGAGGACCAGGCGCCGTTCCGGGTTGCCGGGCAGGATGTCCGCCCAGGACGAGATCCTGGAGCCGACCCGGAAGACGGCTCGCTCCTCCTCGGTGCCGAGCGTCGCCGCCGTGACCGTACGAAACGCGCCGACCCCGCGCATCAGGTCGGACAGTTGCCGGATCACCCCGCGCCACATCACCATCGAGCGGCTCTCGTCGGCCACCAGGCACAGGTCCAGCAGGCGCTCGGGAGCGGCACGCAGGACCGGCGTCCACCGACCGGCCTCGGCGGTCTGCTCGGCCGAGGCGTCCTCGTCGAGGATCTGCTCGGCCAGGGACGCCCCGGTCAGCCGCAGCGGGCGCAGCGCCCGCGACACGGCCAGCGGTTCGAGCAGCGCCGGGCCGGGCTGCAGTGCCTCGGCGGGCGGCAGCGGCGGCCCGCCACCGGCAGGCTGCGATACGGACCGGGCGGACGGCAGGGACTCGGCCGGCGGCAGGGCCTGAGCAGACGGTTGAGAATGAGCAGACGGATGGGACCGGGCCGGCGGAACGAGCTCGGTCGGGGGCAGGGCCGGGGGCCCCACCTCGGCCGGCTCGGGCAGCGCCGCCGGTTCGGTGCCGCTGCGCACCGGAGCCCCGGCAGGTGGCCCGGCACCGCTGGACCGCAGGTGGGTGGCCAGCCAGATGGCGTCCGCGATCTCCTCCGGCGCGGGCTCGATCCCCGACCCGCTCAGCGCCTCGATCAGCCGCGCGACGGTTTCGGACGGTTCGGCCCCGGCCGAGGGTTGTTCGTCAGTCATCCGGACAGCCGGGTCAGCCGTAGTCTTCCAGCGACCGGAGCAGGTGCTGCGTCAGGCGGCGGCGGTCGTCCGTGGTGCCCCGCTGCGACATCGCAAGGAAAACCGCGTTCAGCAACTGGTCGGTGGCGAGCGTGTCGCCGGCACCGCGCCGGTGGACGAACTGGTCCAGCACGTCATCCTGCTCGTCGGCGCCCCTGCCCAGGTGGGCGGTGACGATCATACGGAGCTGATCGATGCTCGGCTCGGGCAGGACGAGCTGGATGCATCGCCGCAGGAACGCCGGCGGCAACGACCGCTCGCCGTTGCTGGTGACGACCACGACTGGGAACGCGGCGCAGCGTACCGAGCCGTCGACGACCACGGCCCGGCGCCGGTCGTCGGTCATGACCGCCACCTCGCGCTGGTCGTCGGGCAGGCGGGCCAGCTGCGGAATCTCGAACTGGCCCTCCTCGAAGACGTGCAGCAGGTCGTTGGGCAGGTCGATGTCGCTCTTGTCGAACTCGTCGATGAGAAGCGCGCGGGGCCGCGCCCAGGGCAGCAGCGCGGTGCCGAGCGGGCCGAGCCGCACGTACCGGCCGATGTCCGGGCGGGCGCCGGCCATGTTCGCGTCGTGCAGCCGGCCGATCGCGTCGTAACGGTAGAGGCCGTCGGTCAGCGTGCTGCGGCTGGTGATCGGCCAGGTGAGCACCGGGCCGAGATCGAGCTCGTAGGCGATGTGGTGGGCCAGCGTCGACTTGCCGGTGCCGGGCCGGCCGGTCACCAGCAGCGGCCGGCGCAGGATCAGCGCCGCGTTTACCGCGTCGACCGCCTCCGGAGTGGGGCGGTAGGTGTGCGCCCGCCGCCCGCCGGCCGGCAGGTTGGAGTCGGTGTGCGGGAACATCTCGCCCGGTCCGCCGTGGAACTCCCGCCACGGCGGTGGCGGCGGCATCCTGTCCCAGGCGCCGGGCCGGCGTTCGCCGTCACCCCGATAGATGCCCGGTTCCGCCACCTGGCCCGCCCCCCGCCTAGCTCCCCTGGCCACTTTGCACCGCCCGCACGCGGGATACGGCGGGGTGCGACGTAGCAGATACCCTACGCGCATCCCGGCCGTCCCGGCGCCGGGCGGCAGACGTGAGGTGGAGCCAGATGGTGGTTGTCGCGGTCGACACGGACACGGACGGTGGACAGATCAAGATCGAGGTCGACGACATCGAGGACGCCACCGACGATCTGTCCAAGGTGTACGGCGACGACCCGACTCGCGGACCGGTGAGCCGGCTGGTGACCAGGGCCGCCCGGCCGCTGTTCCGGGAGGGCCTCGACCTGGTGCAGGAGTGCGCGAAGCAGGTGGTGGCCAAGGTGGACGAGATGGACGCGGAGCGACCCGACTCGTTCGAGATGGAGCTGGCGATCAAGCTGGACAACAAGGTGGGCGCCAAGCTGGTCGAGGTCAGCGGCGGCGCGCAGCTGCTGGTCCGGCTTTCCTGGCAGCGCCGCCGTGCCTGACGAGCCGCCCGGGCCGGTCGTCCTGCCGTACAGCTGCCTGGTGGGACAGGACGCCCTGCGTCGCGCCTTGGAGCTGGCCTTCGTGGCACCCGCCATCGGCGGCGTGCTGGCCAGCGGGGTCCGGGGCACAGCCAAATCGACCACGGTGCGGGCGTTCGCCCAGGCGGTCCTCGACGACCTGCCGGTCACCCTGCCGATCAACGCGACCGACGACCGGGTGCTCGGCGGGTGGCTCGTGGAGTCGCTGCTGGAGGGCGGCGGCCGCCAGCAGGCCGGCCTGCTGGAGCGCGCGCACCGGGGCCTGCTCTACATCGACGAGGTCAACCTGCTCGACGACTACGTCGTGAACATCATCCTCGACGTGCTGTCCACCGGCGTCCTGGAGATCCAGCGCGAGGGACTCGACCGGCGGCTCGTCAACCTGTCGTTCACCCTGGTCGGCACCATGAACCCGGAGGAGGGCGGGCTGCGGCCACAGCTCCTGGACCGGTTCGGGCTCCTGGTGCGGGTGAGCGCGGAGAGCGCCGTCGAACAGCGGCTGGCCATCCTGCAGACCGTGCTGCGGTTCGACGAGGAACGACGCCGGCCCGGTTCGGCCTGGCTGGCTGCGGGCCGCGAGCGGGACCGTAACCACAGGGCGGCACTGCTGGCCGCCCGCGAGCGCCTCCGCCAGGACCGGGTCGCGATGCCCGAGCCGATGGTGCGGCTGTGCGCGGAGCTGGCCGCCGAGCTGGAGGCCGACGGCCACCGGGGCGAGATCGTCACGGCTCTGGCGGCCCGGGCCAACGCCGCGCTCGCCGGGCGCGACGCCGTGGTGCCGGACGACGTCGCGGAGGTGGTGCCGATGAGCCTGGTGCACCGGCGGGTGGGTGCCAGCTACGAGGCGGACGTCGAGTGGTCGGTGAAGGAGCAGGAAATCACCGAACGGGTCATCGCCGGATACCGGACGGTGGCGTAGGCGTGTCCGTCGCCGACCGGGTGGCGGCCGCGCTGGCGTGCGCGGCCCTCGACCGTGACCTGCGGGCGGTCGTGCTGGTCGACCTCGATCCGGTCCTGCTGCCGCCGCTCGGCCGCTGGCTGGCCGCGCTGCGGCAACCACGCCGGCCGGCCGAGCCCATGCTCGTCGCCGCCGGCGGCCGGGACCGGCTGTGGACCGAGCTGGTCCCGTCCCGCGATCCGCGCCGCCCCGGACCGCGGCTGGTGCCCGGCGCCCTGATCGAACCGGCGCACCGGGCCGACCGGGTGTTCCTCGTGCCCGACCTGGCCCGGGCCGGGCGGCCGGTGCTGCACGCCATGGTGATGACGCTCGGCGCCGAGGAGGCCCACCTGGAACGCGACGGGCTGACCCGGCGGTGGCGTCCGGAGGCCCGCTGGCTGGCGTGCTGCCGCCGCGACGACCTGGAGCGGGTCTCGGCGCACCTGCTCGACCGGTTCGCCCTGCGGGTGAACGCGGCCGGCCTGCACCGGACGGCGGGACCGGCGACGGCGCAGGTTCTGCCGCCGCCCTCGGCGATAGTTCGCGCTGCGGTCCGTCGCGGCGTCCCGGCGCTCGCGACCGGCGCGCTGCTCCGCGCAGTCGCGGCCCGGCCGGCGGATGGACGGGCCGGGCACCGCGCCGACCTGGCGCTGGTCCGCACCGCGGCCGCCCTGGCCGCGCTGGCCGGGCGGCCCGCGGCCGGACCGGCCCTGTTCGGCCGGGCCGCCGAGCTCGTCGGGGTCGGCGGTACGGGTGGGACCGAGGGCGGCGGCGTCTGGGCTACCGGGCCGGCACCCGCGCCGGCACCGGCGGCGGGCGCG
>NZ_BOMV01000068.1 GCF_016862375.1 Paractinoplanes rishiriensis
CCCGCCACACCGGCACCGGCACCGGGCGGTCCGGTACGCAGCCGGGCCCGGCGCCTCGGGCCGGACCTGCGGGCGGCGGCCGCGGACCAGGAGGCGGAGCCGGACGCAGCACCGCCGCCGACGGCCGCGCCGGCGACCCGGCGGCCGGAACGGCCGGGAATACGGTCGGCGCCGGGGGTGCGGCGCACCCGCACCGCGCCGGCGCTGGGCACGAAGGACATCGCGGTGGTCGCCACGCTCCTGGAGGCTGTGAAACACCAGCGCGCACGCTGCCCGGAGCACTTCGCCCCGGACGGCCGGCACGGGTTGCACGTCCGGCGGGACGACCTGCGGCAGTACCGGCGGGACCGGACCGCGCGGCGGCACCTGGTGCTGGTCATCGACCACACCTGCCGCCGCGGGTGGGACTGGGGTGCGGCTCTGGCGCCGTACCTGCGCGCTGCCTACGCGAGCCGCAGCCCGGTCGATGTGATCGAGGTCGGTGCGGCCGGCGCACCGGCCGAGGCCCGGGCCACCTCGCTGCGTCTCGCCGGCGTGCTCGACCCACGCATGGACGCCGTGCTGACCCGGGCCGCCGGCCGGGCCACTCCGCTGGCGCACGGGCTCGACCTGGCCGCGACAGCGCTGCGCCGGGCGTTGCGTCGCGATCGGCACGCGCGGGCGAACGGATTTCTCGTGGTGCTGACGGACGGCCTGGGTAACGTGCCGCGGGCGGCCAGTGAGGCCGGGCAGCTGCCGGATCGGGCCGGGGCGGAGGGCGTCCGGGACGCGCTGGCCAGTGCCCGCGGCATCCGGTCGCTCCAGCGAGTCGGCGCTGTGCTGCTCGCGCCGCCGGCCGTCGCGCACGAGAGCATCCTGCGCCGGCTGGCCGCCAGTCTGGGCGCCACCGTCGTGCGACCCGGCGGTGGCGATGGCTGAGCCGGTCAGCCCGACCCGGCAGTACCTGTTCGGCGGGGGCCCGCCACCGGTCACCGTGGAAGCCCGGCCGGGCACCGACGCCCGGGACCAGGTGCCCGCCGCCGGACCGGCCACCGGGCTCGGCGCGGCGCCGGCCGACCCGTTCGCCGGGCTGCCGCCGGGAACCGCGCAGTTGATCGTGCTGCCGGGCCTGGGTGGACAGATGTTCCGGCTGATCGGCAACTGCTGCTGCGGCGACCTGGAACCGCACTACAAGCGCCGCAACGAGGAGCCGGAGCACGTACGCCCGGATCCGCTCCCGCTGGGCCGCCGGGTTTCCCGCGACGCCCGGGCCGGCGGCGAGCGGCCCACCCGGACCCTGAAACGCATGGTGGGCTGGTCGCAGCAGAAGGCGGCGCTCACCGAGTGGCTCAGCCGGCTGCGCCGCCAGCACCCCCGCCAGCTCACCCTGGTGATCTGGGACTACACCGACCACGACCTGCCCTGGGAGATGTTCTTTCTCGGCCGGCAGCGGGCCGGTCCGCAAGGACCGGCGCTGGCCGCCGACTGGCTGGGCTGCGCCGCGACCGTGGTGCGCTGGACGAAGGTGGTCACCACGGCGGACAACGCCGTGCCCGGCCCGGTCGAGCCGGTCGCCTGCGCCGGGACCGTCCTCGCCTACGTCGCCGCCGACGAGGCCATGCAGCCGGACAAGGCGTTGATGGAGTCCCTCGGCGCGGTCCGCCGCGAGACACTCGCCGACCTGATCACCAGCCTCGATGACAGCGGCGAGAGCGACGGGGTCGGCCTGATCTACGTGGCCTGTCACGGCGACTACGCCGACGACTACTTCGGTTTCCGGCTCGACGGCACGATCAGCGTCGGCGACCTGGACGGGCGCGGGCTGCCCGGCCTGGCCGGCGCGCGCCCGCTGGTGTTCCTGAACGCCTGCCACTCGGCCCGGATGGTGGACGCCTCCGCCGACCTCGGCGAGAACGCCCTGGCCGGATTCACCGAGATCTTCCTGCGGGCCGGCGCCGGTGGCTTCCTCGGCGCGAGCGGCGCGGTCCAGGAACCGGCCGCGCAGGCGGTGGTCCGTGACCTGCTCGGCCGGATCCGGGCGACGCCGGACCGGCCGGTGGCCCGCATCCTGCAGGAATACCGGCAGAGCGTGGCACCGAAGGGCGGGGAACTTCCGCTGGGCGACGACGACGCCACCGCCGCCGCACTGCTCCCGTTCTTCTACGGGTTCATGTACCTGTTCTTCGGCAGTCCGCTGACCACGCTGCGGCTCGACGGCGAGGCCCGGCCATGACGGCGCCGGTCCAGCTGCTGCTCGAACCCGTGGTGCGCTGGCCGCGGCACGCGGTCGTGGGCCAGCCCTACCTGGTCGAGGTGGACCTGCAGATCGCCGGCGACCCGCCGGGCTGGCCGTACGACGACGAGGAGGTGGGCCTGCTCTGCCTGCTCGCCGGCACGCCCGGCCTGCGGGTCGAGGCGGTGGACACGCCGACCGTGGTGGTGCACCGGTTCGGCGGGAGCTACGGCCCGGCGCGGTATCTCGTGACACCCGAGCGAACGGCCGCGGACGTCGGCCTCGTGCTGACCGTGGCGACGCGGCGCGGGGTGCCGGTCCGCACCGAACGGCTACCGCTGACGGTCAGCGAGGCGGCCGGCGGGGGCGAGTCGACGGTGCTGACCGGCGGCGGTTCCGGTCGGGTGCCGGAGCGGCCGGCGCCGGAGCGGCCCGCGGAGATGCCGCCGGAGCCGGAGTCCGGGAGCGAGCCTCGCCGGGCCCTGGTGTCGGTCCGCGTCGAATCCGACATGCTGAACCCGCGGCGAGCCTTCGTGACGACCGAACTCATGCTCGACGAGCAGCGGTGGACGGTCGCGGACGAGCCGGCGCCGGTTCCGTCCGCGGAGGTCATGGCGGTCGGCGGCGTTCATTTGGAGGAGGCGCTGGACCGGATCGGCGCGGCGGACCTGCTCGTCGAGTTCGTGGTGCCGCCCAACCTGTCCGGCATACCGTTCGAGCGGTGCCTGGCGCTGACGACCGGACTCCCCACCGAGATCGGCCGGACCTATCCGGTGGTGGTGACGGTCGCGCTCGGCGGCGATGTGGTGGCGAGGGACCGGTGGCAGGCCACCCAGGCGATGCCGGTCGTCTTCCTGGATTCCGAGCGGCCGACGGCCGCACTGGTCGTCCGGATCGAGATGGGTAGACCGGCCCTGGTGGCGATGGCGGCCCCGGGCGACGCGCACCCGGACGCCGCGGTGACGGCCCTTCGGGCCGGAGCGCCCGGCGTGCTGTGGAGCCGGCAGCCGGCTCGCCTCGAAGCCTTCAAGGACCTGGTCGCTGCTGAGCCCGAGCAGACTTTCGGCCAGTGGGCCGAGGCGGTGCGGCGGTGGCGCTCCGACGGTTGGGACGTGGCCCTGCTGGCGCGCGAGGCGATGCTGCCGCGGGCCGAGCCGTTCCTGATGTTCCCGCCCGCCGAGGAGTGACCGCGGGCCGGGGCCGCCGCATCGGCGCCCCCGGCCCGTGCGGGTCAGACGTTCGGGGCGTCCCAGAAGACGTAGAGGGCGCCGTAGTTGACAGTCGCGGTCTGGCCGGCCGTGCAGCTGCCGGTGGGTGCGACGCCGCCGGAGGTGTAGAGGCGGTTGATGTAGTCGGACTTGCTCAGGATGCCCTTGCCGGTGCGCTTGTCGACCTTCAGCAGCAGTTCCTGGATGGTGCCCTCACGCGGCACGCCGGCCTCGCGGACCGCGGTCACCAGCGAACCGTCCTTCACGGACTGCCAGCTCGGGCCGCCGAAGTGGTGGATCTTGCCGGCGGTGCCGATCAGCTGCGCCTCCGGCACCGAGCCGCCGGTGAACGCGCCCGTGGTGGCGCCCGCGGCAACCACGCAGGTGTACGTCTGGGTGCCGCTCGCGACGAGCCAGGCGCCGACCGGGCGCGAGCCGGCGGGTGGCCGGATCGCCTCGGGGATCAGCGAGATGGCCGCCGCGCTGAGGCCGCTCGCCGCCGCGTCCTTGGCTGGTTTCGCCTGCGCGGCCCCGCCGACCGCGAGGAACGCGCCGGTCACCCCGATGACCGCGAACGCGCGCAGGATGGAGCGAGTGTGGTTGAACATGTGTTTCCCCCTGACAAAATTTCGGTGGGTTCCCTTCCCACCCACCCCACTCACGGACCGCCGGGCCGGTCCGATCTAGATCAACTTGGTTCCTGACCGTTCGGCTTCACGGCCTCGGCCGAACGGTCAGAGCAGATCTTGAGAATGCATCCTGCGTCGGCCGCTACCAGCAAGTTCGGAAGGTGCCGCAGCGGGCGGACGGCCGTGCGCCGGCACCTAGCTCGAACTGCTCGGACGGGACTCGTGTTCGAGCGTACTTTCAAAGGTTTTTGGAAGTTACGGCGGTGGAGGCGCGCGGGATCAGGCGGCCGGGGAGCGCGTGGCGGCCGTGCGCGGGATTGCCGTTGATGGCCGCCAGCAGGAGTTCGGCGGCGGTGCGGCCGATGCCCTCAAGGTCCATGTCAATGCTGGTCAGGGCCGGTCGGCAGCCGTCGACCATGATGTCCCAATTGTCGAAGCCGACCAGCGCTACGTCGCCGGGGATGCTCCGGCCGGCCTCCTGGAACGTCTCGGCCAGGCCCCGCGCGATCTGGTCGCTGCCGCAGAAGACGGCGTCCACCTCGGCGCCGGTGGACAGCAGGATGCCGGCGGCCTGGCGGCCCCACGCCTCGCTCCACTCGCCGAACAGGACCGGAGCGGCGGGTTCCAGACCGGCGGTGGCGATCGACTTCAGGGTGGCGTCGGCCCGGATGGTGGCGGAGTGGTGGTGTTCGGGGCCGGTCACGTGGGCGATGCGGCGGCGACCGACGGCCAGCAGATGTTCCACGGCCCGGCGGGCGCCGTCGGCCTCGTCGGGGACCACCGAGCAGTCCCGGGGGTCGGCGGAGGAGATGAACGCGTAGACCACCGGGACCGGGACGGCGGCGCCGATCGGCGGACGGGCCTGGGTGCGGCGGCCGGTCACGATGATGCCGTCGACCTGGCGGCCCAGCAGCGTGCGCAGGTAATACTGCTCGCGGATCGGGTCGTCGCGGGCGTCGCACAGGAAGACCGAGACCTGGCCGGCGCCGAGCGCGTCCTCGGCGCCGATCAGCAGCGGGATGCTGAACCGGCCGATGCTGTCCGTGGTGATCATGCCGACCGTGTAGGTGCGGCCGGCCTGCAGGCTGCGGGCGGCGGCGTTGGCGACGAAACCGAGTTGCTCGGCGGCGGCCTGCACCCGCTGCCGGGTTTCCGGGCGCAGCGCGCCGCGGCCGTTCAACGCCTTGGACGCCGTGCCGGGTGAGACGCCGGCCAGCGCCGCAACCTCGCTGATGGTGGCGGCCCGGTCTGCTTTCTGGATGGCGCCCAGCGTTTCCTCCCCGTTTCCGGTCCCGACTTTCAGAACGGTAACTTCCCCTTGACACAGCCGCAAGAGGCTCCCTAGCGTGCGAGGGCAATCGTTTTCCTTGCCGTTTCCTCGACCCGTCCTCCTTCCCTAGGGGTACCGATATGACCCTCTTCCGCGGGCTGGCCGCCGTGGCGG
>NZ_BOMV01000069.1 GCF_016862375.1 Paractinoplanes rishiriensis
TCACTGAGCGATCACGGCCACCGCAGACCTACGTGTAAGCGTTGGCGGCCGACGCGCCTCCAGCGGATATTGCGACGGAAGGAACTCTGCCGTGAACGTTGCGACTCGGGCAATCTGGCTGGCTCTCATGTCGCTGCTGAGCATCTTCACGGGCGCTTCAGCCGGCGTAATCTCCTACACGGGTGGAGAGAACCCGCAGCAAGCCATTCTCACCGGCGGCGGCGCGGCAGGGGCGACGATGCTTCTGCTTCTGGCAGTCTTCCACTGCGCAACAACCAAGTCATAGGAAGTAGCCGCGGCCGGTCCGCTTCTGGGTCTTCTTGCCGCGGGTACGCAGGTCATACAGAGCTTCGTGCGCGAGCATCAACGCCGCATACAGGTCGACCTTGCGCGGCGACTCCCGCGACTCCTTGCCGAAGGACACGCCGTAGTTGTTGCTGCGCCGCCGCGCGTTGAGCACATGCCGGCGCAGTGCCCGGTCGCCGTCGTGGCCGAGCTTGCCGTCGAAGATCGACCGCATCAGCCGCTCGTGCGCCCGGGTCACCCGTTGCAAGCTCTGGCGCATGTCCCACGCGATCGGGTTACGGCCCTCCGCCTTGACGACCAGGCCCTCGCCGTAGGCGGCGGCCCAGTCCGCGATGTAGGACTCCCACAGGGCGACGTCGGCGTAGAAGCCCTGCACGGTGAACACCCGAAACGCGTCATGCACAGCGTTGTCCACAGCCTGCCGGTCGACTTCCCAGCCGTCACCGGCCGGGCCGTCCGGGCGTTCCCACGCACCGAGCACGAACGCGACCTGATCGGCTACCCGGATCGCGACCAGCGCGGTGGCGTCGTCGGTCTTACCGCCGTCGAACCCCACAGTGATCTCGTCGCCCGGCTTCAGCGTGGCGCCCTCGACTTCCAGGGGCACCCAGTTCTCCGGGCCGTACAGCGCGTCCTCATCGGCGACGATCTGGTTGAGCCACATCCGCCGCGAACGGGCCGGCGACAGCGTGATGTCCAAAACGCTCTGGATGATCGTCTCGACCCGCAGCCAGACCGCATCGCCGCGGATCTTCGGCAGCACGATCCGCAACGCCTGCGGGGTCAGCGGTGTCTTCGGGTGCGCCTCGATCGAGTCGTACAGCACCCCAACGTCGACCGCCCGGCCTTCGGCGATCTTCTCGTACGCCTCGCGCATCCGCTCCGCCACGGAGTCCTCGCCGGGCAGATAGGCGTTCGTGATCGCCAGGTAGCGGGAGTCCTTCTTGGTGGCGTTGCCGTCGACCGTCTCGTACATCCGGTCGCCGTTATTGCCGCGGATCCAGTGATGGGTCTCGTTGAGCGCGACGAACGTGGACCGGCCGCCTTCTAGGGCCCGGTACGAGCTGGTGACCGCTTCGAGGCGTTGCCGGCCCCGGTTGGCGCGGATGATCTCCGCGCCCTCCTTGATCCCGTGCGTCGTGCGGAACCTGTCCGACATCAACCCCGGGAACAGGGTCATGGTGTTGCGGGTCTGGTCCTTCGACACCGCGGCGACCTGCACCCACGCCTGCGGATGCGGTATCCCGACCGGCTCGCCGGTGACGGTGTCGAGGTGGGAGAAGCGGCTGGGGCCGACCAGCTCGACCAGGCAGAGCACCGCGATCAGCGGGTCCTTGCCCCAGCCCTTGAGCCGCTGCAAGACACCCTTGCGGTAGACGAACCGGCCGGTGGCATCGACGGCGTACCACCACAGGATGAAGCGCAGCTGTTCGCGGGTGAACCGCCACGGGCCACCGTCGTCAGCGAGCAGGTATTCGGCGCACCAGCCGGCGATCTGCCAGCCCAGGGTCAGCTGCGGTAGCCGCCAGGAGCCGTCCGGGTTGCGTTGCCAGGTCGGCCCGATGAAAGTCGGTGCCAGAAGGTCGATCTCGTCGGCGGTCAGCGCCGTCGCGACCAAGGGCGGACACCTCCCTCACCGAACGGTTAGGCGTCCAGGCCCAGCTCCTTGCGGTAGTCCGCGATAGCCAGCACCGCGGCCGACTCGCCGGTATCCTGCGGTTCGTCCAGCTCGATACGGACCCGACGCCGGTCGCCCTCGGCGACCAGCAGCCGCTCCATCGCTGCGTAGATCGTTTGCAGCATCTGCCCCGAACGCTTCGGCGAGTTCTTGTAGTGCGACAGGTCATCGCACAGCGAGAACGCCAGAGCCCAATCGGACTGCTGGTAGAAGTCCGACTGGCCGGACACCGCGAGGGCGTCCCAGAGCTGCCGAGCAATCGGATGCCACCCGGGGTCCGGATCGGGGATCCACGACGGCCGGGCCACGCCCTTGGTGACCGTGACGATGTCCTTGCCCTTACGCTCCCGCGGCCGGGCTAGATCCTCGCTGCGGTTTGGCACGGGACCGCGAGCCATCACGTCACCTCCCTTCGATCCGGGGCGGCGTGCCGGGCGGTCATCCGCAACGGGATCCCGCCCAGCCGGCTACCAGATGTTGAAGACGATGTGCGGGATGAACCAGACGACGAAGCCGACCAGGGCGACAACGAAGCCGAGCGCGCCCCAGGTCTTCGACCGCTTGTCGGTTCCCAGCCACACGCGGATGTTCTCGCTCAACGTGTCGCCGCGCTGCCGCCGCGCCAAGGCGATCGTTTCCAACACCGCGAACGCGACCGCGGCGATGGCGAGCCAGGCCGCCCAAATCGCGGCCCATGCGCTGCGCCGCTGGGGCGTCTGTTGATCGTCGTTCATCGCGTGCCTCCAAGCGGGTGAGAAGTCTGCGGTCCCGCCCGAGGGCGAGTCGAGCGGGACCGGCGGGAGGGCGCCGGCGGGTGAGCCGGCGGCACCGTCCCGTGGCGCTTCAGACGAGGCCGGGGTGTGCCTCGGAGCGCCGATACTTGCTTTGGTTGCGCCGCCATACCGCGGCGCGCGCTGCCGCCCCTTCGCGTCCCGATTTCCGCCGGTGATGCCACTCGCAGACCGATCGAAGGTTGGCGTCTCGATGGTCATCACCGGGCTCAATGTGGTCTACGTCGGTAGCAGGCTCAGAGCACCGCTCGTCGTACACGGTGCGCGCGGTGCAGCGGTGCGCGTCACGGCGCAGGATGCGCCGCCGGATGGCCGGCCAGTTGGCCGGTAACCGCGCACGGCGATCGGATCCTTCCCAGCCAGACATGCGTACCGCCCATACGAAAGAAGGCTCCGACGACGTGTGCGCGGACGCTGCCGACCCGGAGCCAAAACCAAGAATGCTGATACCGCGATGCCGGTCGCCGGCCCCTGATGGGGCCGTACCAGCGATGCCGTATCAGCCGTAACGCAGTAATACGCAACTCAGCGCAGCCGTCCCGCGATGCACTCACCACGAACGACGGCGCACCCTAACCGGCTTTCTGCACCGGCAGAGAAGATGACATGCATCAGGATTGCCGATACGGTCATTGGCCCCTCCAAGGCCCACTGGCTTGCCGACATCGCAGCATCATGGCCCCTGACGGGGCCAGTTCACCGTAGCGGTAAAACGTCTACACTATTATTACGGTCCTGGATCGCCGGTTTGCAAAAGCTGCGATCGGTGACGGCGATCACTTGCCGTTGAAAATCCCGTGAGCAGCTACGGCTTCGGCTACTGGCGAAGCGGCAACCCGCAATGCAGTAAAGCAGTTCTACTTATTATTACGGTCCTGGATCGGCAGTCTGCAAAGACTCCTGGCGGTGACCACGGTCACGGTCATCTGCGACCCCCCTCGCCGGCACCACCTCGCGAGCGCATCCGGTCGTAGGTCCGCCTCGCGTCCACCAGCCGCCTCAGCGCGTCATGCAGCGCCAGCATCAACTGCACGTCATCGCGGCTCCACACCGGCAAGTCCCGGCCCGCACGGCTCTCCAGGGGCGGCGGCTGCGTGATGTAGGCGGCCAAGGCCGAGCGCCAGTCGCGCGCCGCAGCGATGTACGTCGTGCGCGCCCGTGATAGCTCGCGCTGCTGGTTGATTCCGACCACTTGACCACGATAGAACACCTGTTCGAGGTCATGTTGGAGTGGTGGTTGGAGACTCTCGCCGTCTCGCGATGGAGGCCCAAGAAAGTGCCGCGCAATTGGGCTGGCCCGCTTGGTACGGTTCCGGCATGTCTAAACGTCGGGCGCCGCAGAAAATGCCGCCTGGATACTTGGCGCTGCTGGAACGGGCTCGGCGGGCGGCGCAAAATTCGGCCCCTCGCAAGCACCACCTGGTCCCGAATTCCTATCTGAGCAGGTGGTCCGAACGCGGCAACATCCGCGTGACCAGAGTAGACGACCAGTATAGCTACACGACGTCGCCAGCCAAGGCGGCCAGGGAGACTGACTACTACCGTCTGGAGTCTCCCGACGTCGACCCCGAGGAGGTTCCACCGCTGCTGATGGAAGTGATGCTCGGTGAAGTCGAGGGGTCGGGCAAGACGGCGATCGACCGAATGATCGAGTCAGGGTCGGCACGGCTCGATCCGGAGCAGGCTGCGGAATTCGCTTGGTTTCTTGGCTTCCAGGCCACACGCGGGCACGCGTACCGGCAGACCCAGGCGCAGCTCACGAACGAGCTGTTCCGCCTCCAATTCGGCGAAATCACTGACGATGGTCTCCGGCGCCTGCTCAACAAGCGGGGCCGGCCGACGGACGACGCCGGTGTCGCCGCCGCTAGGCGGATGATCGACGAGCTCAACGCTGGGAAGGTGCGGGTTTCGGAGCAGCAGGCGGCCGTCGCCGCCCGTTCGGCGATGTCAGCCTATGACGTTGGTCGGCAGTTCCTCGACCGAAACTGGCAGATCTTCACTGCGCCGCCGATCCTTATCACATGCGACGAGCCTGTCGTGCCGATCGGAGGGCCTGACCACCGCCGCAGCGAACGTGGCGGGTTCGCATCCGTCGGTGTTGTCGTGTTCCCCCTGGCACCCCACGCAATCCTGGCGATGTTCCGGCATGACCTCCGTCCTGCCCCTCCGTGGGAACTCACGCACGTCGAGGCTGCGGAACTAAACCGGGAGATCCTTGGGGCGTCCGCGCGATGGGCGTTTGAGCGACCGGCGCGGCACTTCACTCAGCGTGTGTCTGTGCCGCCGGCACCGGACCCAGTGGCCTTCGAAGAATTCGAATCTGACGGTCGGCGCATCATCCGGACGTACCCGCCAACGCGCTGGACCGGGCCTGATGCACCGGATTGGCCGGTAAGCCGTTGGTGGACTAGCTGAAACAGGTCGAAGTCCGGCAGCGGTGCCGAAGTTCGTCACAGACGCGAGAATCAGCGGCTTCGACGCCACTGCCGAGACCACCAGCGATCGGGTCCAGCCTTACGCGCGACGGCCTCGCGGAACTCAGGATCCATCCCGAGTAAGTACGGCTCTATCCGGTTGAGCACGCGCTGGGGCTCGTTCAGCGTCGCATCCCTCTTCCAGCGCCGGCCGTGCGCATCGAGGAACCAAACGTTGGGCTCGCCCGTGTGAAGATCACCCTTTCCGTCGGGGACGGCGAACTCGAACTCCCGCTCCTCTCCCGGGCCGAGGAGCTGGATCAGGATGCGACCGGCCTGCGCTCCTTCGAGCGGATCGGCATCGTCCGTGTCCTCGCCCCACGCGAGCGCGATCCCGACGTGGATATCCAGCACAGGTCGGTCGCTGTAGTTGATGACCTTGACGTATATCGACCGCTCGTCCGGCTCTGAGCTCTTATCAAGGACGGGCTCGGTTATAACAATCAGCCTCGCTTGACCCATTTGATCATCCCGCTCGCGCTGACGTCGAAGTCGACCCTCGTTAAGGCTGATTCCGAGAGCTACGCAGACGGCCGAGACGGTTCCCGCCCCGCTAAGCCAGTCCGGCACGCTTCCCCAGTCCACAGTACTCACCTACGGTCATCCCAATCGAATCGGCAGCTGGTTTCAGGGTATCGACGCCAAGCAAGGCCGCCCGGAACGACTTGGAAACCGTGGCAGAATGGGAGCTGCTACGACATGGCGGTGTTGCAAAAGAAAGGCGAGGGGTCATACCCCATACCTACCCTTCCGCCGCCGCAATGAATCGCAGCGCAGCACCACGTTTGCGCAGCTCAGGGCGCATGTGAACGCGATTATGTAATGGCCTGCGCAGCGCATTAGCGCCATTGACCAGCGCATTTGACAATGGCAATACGATGGCCTAGCGTTCTCGCCATCACCGCAACCGAGCAACACAGCGGAGATAGCGACAGACCCGATTCACGGGGTTGCGAATAGCGAACCGAATGCACTACGGTTCCTCGCATCGAACGAAACGCAATGCACGGCAGTGAGCACCTACGCTGTAAATCCGGGTGCGAGCGGAGCGGACAGGCAAACTGACCGGCTGCCAAGTCAGGCGTTCACACGATGCAATCGCGACCGAAGCGATTCGGGCACGCAACACAGCACCACCAGCACGAGAGCAGGACGGCATCCCAGCGTGGCCGCGAGGCTGGGGAGAGGTTCGGCGTGCGGGGACTTGACGGAACCTGCACGGGTGAGTTGTTCGTTGATCAATTCCATAGTGGAAGCGGTTGATACTCCGCGCTGCCGCTACAGGCACCCCTACGCCGGGACCTGGAGTGCGAGGCAGTGCGAGGAACCGGAAGCGACAGCCGCCCCCGTAGCTGGGGGCCGGGGCTCCGAGGAACGCGCCGCTAATTTCGGGGTCGCCCCCGGATGCGGGAAGACCATCTTCGGGTCTTCCGTGTGACGGATCCGGCTGCCACCCCCATCAATGACCTGGCCCGCGACATCGCTGGTCACCTTCGGGTGACGGGGCGGCGCAGACTCACGATCGGTCGCGGGCACTGCCGCTGGATCCCACTTGCGTGAACGTTTAATTCTATGCAAGATCGCCGGATCCTTGCCGGCGCGGGGTGGACTGTGTCCCCGGTCTCACCGTGGCCGGAGTCTTTGCAGACCCCCATCCCTGAAACCGTAATCAATATGTAGTTCTATGCAGAGCGGGAGAGTCGATGGACGACGACGAGCCGATGCGCAACACCGCTGAGCTGCTCACCGAGCAGTCTCTGCGGCTAAGCGTCTACGTGTGGCGTGGCCAGCAGTTGCAGGGATCCGTGTGGATTCCGGCGGAGGCACCGGTGGGTCGGGACTCGGTGCGGTTGGGTGCGCTGGACATGATCCGGGAAGACGCCGGGCAGCGTCCGGCCGCCGATGACGTGCGGTACTTGGAGATCGACGGGACCGGGTGGGGTGACTACACCGGGTCGACGTACTACCGCAGCAACGCCCGGTCGCTGCGCCGCGACTTCGCCAATCACGTGATCACTTTGACCGCCGATTTCGGGTTTGAAGTGCTGCTCGTGCGGATCGGCGAGCTGATCCCGGAAGGGCTGTACGACGCGATCGTGGCCCTGCGGGAGGAGTCGGTGTACGACGAGTCCGACCTGTCCGAGCTGGAGTCTGAGCTGGAGTCCGAGGACTGGGACTCGTGGGGTCGCAGCGACTGGACCGGGCACATCCGCGACCGGGCGCGGCAGGTTGACGCCGATGACGACGTGGCCGAGCTGGCCGACGACGCGTACACCGATGCCCTGTTCTGGGACGTGTGCGCCGACGGCGAGGCGGGCTACTGGCAGGCGGAGACCGCCGTGTCCGGCTACTGGACCGACTTCGAGCACGCCGCCGCACTGGCGTGGGCGGAGATCGAGCGCCGCCGGATGGCCGAGTTAGTGGAGTGGGCGCGTGAACTGTCCGCGCCGATCCCCGGACAGCTGGTCCTCGCGATCTGAACTGCCGAAACCCCGTTGCGGGGTCGCGTGGATTGGCATTCCACGCCTGATGACGGCTGCCCTTTGCGAGGTGAGCGAATGAGTATCGCCAACGCGATTCTTGATAGACCAGCGATGCCGTACCGGCTGCAATTCTGCAAGGACGGATACGACATCACCGATCAGCCGTACTGCGTCACGGATGCCGACAAGGTCCGCGCATGGGAAGGCGCACACGGTGACGTGTGCCTGGTCGAGGTCGCGCGGACACCGCGGGGCCGGTGGCGGATCACCACCACCGACATCGCCGCCGGGCTGCCGATCAGCGTCTACGACCGGCGTTTCCCGTCGCCGCTGGACGCCCTGGGATACATCGCCAACCGACGCAAGCAGCGCCCGGTGGAAGCGGAATGCCGATGCGGCATACCGGGTGACCAGTGCGATTAATGGGAGAGGACTGATGACCGATTACTGGATCGCTTGCCTGATGTGCGAGCTGGCGGGCGAGCACACCGGCGTGTGGACTGACGGCGACAGCGCCGAAGAAGCCGCGAGTCTATGCATGATGCCGGGCAAGCACGTCACCGTGACGATCGGGCTCGACCCGGACGATCTGCGCCGCTGCCTGCTCGGGCACACCGCCACCGACGGTGAGGTGTACCTGGCCAGCCGCGCTCTCGACGGCATCGAGTTTCACAACAACAACGATGTCACCGCCTTCGTCGAATACCTGCGTCATCGGACCGATCTGCCGTTCGGGCCGGACAGCGTTGCCGTCTTCGAGAGCAGCTACAAAGGGCGTTTCGCTGACCGGGCGGACTACGCCAAGCAGTACGCCGAAATGGTCGGCGAATGGACGCAGGTCTCCGCGCCGTGGCCGACCGGGCACATCGATTGGACTCGGGCCGCCGAGGCGCTGTTCAGGGAGTCCGACCGCTGGGACCTGGACGCCGTGAGCGGCGGCATCTACGTGTTCGGCGACGAGAAATAGCCGAACGCCTGCACACCGACTCGGGCGGCGCGGGTTCAAGACCCGGTGCAGGTACGCAACGCATTTTCCCTCGAATCAAGGAGTCCGTATGGACGCATCGCGTGTTCCTGTCCTGATCACCGCCGTTGACGAGTTGGCGAGACTGCTCGACGGCATCGACACCGGAGACGTGTTCTCCTCCTTCACGTGCTCCGAGCTGGACGGCATCGCCACCGTTCTGGCCATCGCGGGACACCAGGACACCGCGGCGTTCGTCATCGCCCAGCACGCCATGGGCGACGAGTTCGACGCGACCGGCGAGGACGACAGCGGCTTCGACGCGCACGCCGCGGTCGCCCGCGAGCAGGCCGCACACGAGGCGGTCGATCACCCCGAGGCGTTCAAGCGGGCCAGCTACCACGTCACTCGCCTGCTCGAAGCCGCGCTCTGACGTCGCCGTCTGCACGCTGACCTGGGCGGCGCGGGTTCATGACCCGGTGCAGGCATTTCCCCCTGATCCATCGAGCCAAGGGATGACTATGTCCACCGTCTTGATCGGCATGCTGCCGGGCAGCGACTACGACCGGACGACGTACGGCATCACGCACCGCAGCGCGCACGTGTTCCGGGTGACCGGCACGGGCGTGCACAACCGCTGCTATCCGCACCGGGTCCAGGTGTGGGACAACACCGGACGCCCGAACACCGACCCCGGCCGGTTCACCGAGTTCACCGGGCGCGTCGGGCCGGGCGCGTACATCGACCCGTGCGGGAAGGGCACCGACACTCCCGTCACGGTCACCACCAGCGCCGAGGCGGTCGCGGTCACGAACAACGGCACCAACACCGGGACCGAGGCCAGCGGTCAGGTTTATGCGCCCGAGACGATCGCGATGGGCGACGTCGTGATCCTGGTCTACCCCGGCGGGCTGCTGTCGGAGCCGTACGTGCTGACCGCCCGGCCGCTCGGCGATCCCCGGTTGACGCCGCTGGCCGCGAACACGGTGACGCCGGACCTGCTGCGGGCGCTGAACGCCGCGCGGCAGTTCGAGCAGACCGCTGCCGCGGAGCTGGCCAAGTTGGGCGAGGTGGCCGAGGAAACCGGCGACTTCCGGCACCGCGACGAGCGCAGCGCCGACCTGGGCGAGGTGGCGTGGGAGCGGCTGTCGGATCTGCTGGCCCACCTCGACCAGGTGCAGTAAATGCCGGCCGAAACCCCTGCGGGGGTCGCGTGGACTGGCATTCCACGCCTGACGAGGCTGCCAAGAATTTTGGGAGGACAGTTTTGAGCGACTCGATTGAGCGGGTGCGGGTGCTGGCCGGGCACACCAGCAAGGACAGCGCCTACCTGGTCGACGACTACCCGTACGGGCGGACCCTGCGCTGCAAGATCCGGTACTGGGTCGAGACCGCGACCAAGGGCGCGAAGAAAGGTCAGCAGCGGTTCGTCCGGCAGACCACTAACCCGAAGGCCGAAGGCGAGCCCTGGAACACCGCCCATCCCGGCCAGTACGGGCCGCTGGTGTTCCTCTACCTCGACGAGCAGGATCACGTGCAGCACATCGGCGTGAGCCAGTACGGCGTCACCCCGCAGGCCGACGCCCGCATCCGGCTGTTGGGCATCTACGACCAGATGACCACGGACCAGCGCCATCTGTATGACGCCATGGTCGCCGTCTCCCGCCGGTATCCCGAGCCGTGGCAGGACTGGGACAACGCCGTCACCGCGATGGTCGAGCACATCCGCGTCACCGGCGACGACCCGGCACCGGCCAACGGCATTTGGGAATGGCCCGGTGGGCGGGCGTACGTCCCTGAGTACGACCTGCCGGTCTACGTCACCAGTGCCCGGCAGCGCCTCGCCGCCGCGCAGTAGCCCTTTCGCACCACCTGTTGAGCCGAAACCGCGTCCGGCTCCAGGGGGTCGGGCTCGGTCCGCCGGACTGGCATTCCGGCGCTGACGATGGCTGCCGACACAGAACGGATCCCTATGAATACCGACGTGGTCGATGCTGGCGTGCGCACGCTCGCCGAGCAGATCAGCAATGGGCAGACGACACCGGAGGCCGTGCTTCCCGATGGCGTGATTCTCGGCGTGCGGATCCTGCCCGATCGTGACGCGCACCCGTCGGACTACGACGAGTACGGCCCTGCAGACCTCGACGCCTTCCGGGACGGCGAATGGCGGTTCGTGGGGCTGCGGGTCGTGGTCAACCCCGGCCCCGCCGAGATCGCTTCCAACGGGGTGTGGGCCGTCGAACTCGGCCGCACCGAAGGCGACATCGAGACCGGCTACCTGCAAGACCTCATCCACTGCGAGCTGGCCGGGATCACCGAGCAGCTACCGCCCGCTGACGTCGCGCTGGTCGAGGCGCTGACGCGATGAGCTACCCCATCGACGAGGTCACCGACCCGGCCGGCTTCGGCAAGCCGGTACTGCGCGACGCGGCCCGCCGGTTCGGCGTGCCGGGCTGGTCACGGATGACCAAAGCCGAGCTGGTCGAAGCCCTGGAGTACACCGCGTGGTCGCCGGCCGCCGAGACGAGCCACACCTACCTGCGCGAGCACCACCCGCAACGCGGGCAGCCGGCCGGCACGTGCGCTGTCTGTTTCCGCCCGCACGAGCGGCACGGCTCGCCGCAGCCGGGCCGGTTCGGCTGGCCCAACGAGTGGCGCTGGCAGCTCGGCGAACCCTTCCCCACGTAGCGACCTGACCAAAGAGGAGAACCCCATGCAGATCCCGCACAGCATCGGCCCGCACCGCGTGGTCGCGTTCACCCGCATCGGGTCCGACCCCAGCACCAACCCCGATCAGGGCATCGCGATCACCCGCGACCGGGACGGCTTCAACGTCCACACCGTGTTCCTCGCCGACCGGGAGATCGGCCGGTGGGAGGGGCAGAACGGCCGCTACGGCGTGACCTGGCAGCGCGCCCTGGACGCGATGGTCGACCGCGCCGCCCCGTCACCGCCTCCATGAGCCGAAACCCCGCCCCGGCAGGACCGTGGCGTGGGTCGCCAGGGGTGGCGTCCTTGGCCTGACGATGGCCGCCAACAAGGAGGTTTACGTGGACGACTACGTCCGAGCGGACGCGACCGTCACGGTCACGCTCACCGCGGAAATGGCGATGCTGTTCATGTCCGGCATCCGCCGGATGGACAACGGCTGGGTCGCATCGCTGACCAAGGAAGAAGCCGAACGCAAGATCGAACCCGACATCCACGCAGCACGGCACCTGCCCAACCACATCGCCCGCGCCCTACGCGACCTGGGCGAAAAGGTCAGCACCGCCGAGATCGCCTTCAACACCCCCATCAAGATCAGCAAGTAGGCCGAAACCTACCCCCAGCAAACCTGGGTGTAGGTCGTGCGGGCGGCATCCCGCACCTGACGATGGCTGCCACCAGGGATGACGCGTGACACGGCGCCCCCGGTGGGCGGCCATCACGTATTTGTCCTGTCGCTCGCTGCGCCGTGGTGGAGGAACCTCCCGCGGGCATCTGATCGCAGCGGCGGCGAGCTATCCATTCCTCGAAGGAGATCCCTTTGACTGCCACCGTACTGCCCACCCGCGCCGACACCATTCAGCACCGTTTCGAGCGCTACCACGCCGAGCACCCCGAGGTGTTCGCCCGGCTAGAGCGCATGGCCGGCGAATGGTTCGACCTCGGCCACCCCGCCGTCAGCATCGGCATGCTGTGGGAAGCGATGCGCTGGCTCACCGGCACCAGCTCGGTCGAGCCGATCCGCCTCAACGACCACTACCGCTCCCGGTACGTCCGCATGCTGATCGACAAGCACCCGGACTGGGAGGCCCGGTTCCGCGTCCGCGAGCTGCGCACCGCGTGAAGCTCACCCCCCGCGGACCGGAAGTCGACGCTGTCGTCCGGCTGCTGGAGGACGACAGCTACGCCAGCGCCGAGGCGCTCGCCAGGGCCATCATCAAAACCGTCGCCGACGAGCTGGATCTGCGCGACTGGTACGCGCTGACGCACCGCTGGCGGGACGGAACGCGTGGCATTAACTGGGGGCCGTTCGCGTCCCCCATCGAGGCGTTGCGTGTCGCCGAGTACATCGGCGCAGGGCAGTTCGGCGCGGTCAAGCTCTACAGCCCCGGCGTCTTGGTCGCCAACGCCAAAGGCCGCAAGAACACCGCCGGCTACTGCCGCCGCCCCGAGTGCGGGCACGCGCCGTTCCTGCATCTGATGGCCGGCTCCGGCCGCGGCGGGTGCGGCCTGTCCAGTTGCGGCTGTCCTCGCTTCACCAAGTAGCGGGCCGCCGCCCTTGCCCTGGCCCGCCACGAGCGGGCCGTTGCTCATGCCCGACCACGAGGAGACCCCTTCGTGACGAACGAGCCGGCTGATCTCGATCAGCTTCCCGCGCTCATCTCCGTTCCCCTGGCCGCCAAGATCCTCGGCCTCGAACGATCCTCCGCGTACCGCTACGCCGCAGCCGGAGAGCTTCCCATCAAGCGCCTCGGCGGACGCGTGTACGTCATCACCGCCAAGATCCGCCCCCTGATCACCGGCCAGGACGAGCCGGTTCCGCTGCAACCACCGCGATAGGAAGGAAGTGAATGGCACGCCGGAAAACCCAGGACGCCGCAGACGGCGCCGGCAAGAACGATCGAGGCCCAGTCCCCAAGGTCAAGGGCCTCACCATCTACCAGCGGCGGAACAAGTGGTCGTTCACGCTCTACGGCGAGCCGGACACGCTCACCAAGAAGCGAGAAAGGCACAACCGCGGCGGCTTCGGCAGCGAATGGGAGGCGTTCGACGCCGCAATGCTGCTGAAGGCCAAAATCGCCACCGGCGAGGTCGTCAAACGGCTCCAGCCCGCCACAGCAACGGTCGACGAGGTCATGCTGCTGTGGCTGGAGACCATCAAGCCCGTGGTCAAGCCCTCCACGTACGCGAACTGGACGGTCAACTACGAGGCGTACGTCTGCCCGATGATCGGTCATCACCGATTCCGGGACGCAGACGTTCTCGTCCTCAACGCCTTCTACAAGCGGTTGAGCGAGGAGGGCCGGCGCAAGCCGGACAACATCACGGCGATGTACCACTATTGGAAGGAGAACGCGCACCTCCGCGACGGCCAAGGACCCACCTCGGCAGAAATCGCCAAGGCGTGCGAGGTCACCATCTACGCCGCCAAGGCCGCCCTAACGAAGTTCCGGCGCGGCCGAGTCCCGACACCGCAGCCGCCCGGTCTCGCCCGCAAGTCGATTAAGAACATCCACGACATGTTGTCACTCGTTTGGGTGGACGCGATCGGCTGGGGCTACGCGGTCAGCAACGCCACAACAGACGCCAAGCTGCCCCGCGATCCGAACGGGCGCAGGAACAGGCAACGCCAGATGCCATGGACCCTCGACCAGCTCACACGTTTCCTGGCCTTCGCGATGAAGGACCGATTCGCCGCCATGTGGGTGCTGGAGGCGACGACCGGCATGCGCCGCTCGGAGCTGGCCGGTGTCGACGAGTACCGACTGGACCGGGAAGAGAAGCTCCTTCATGTCCGTGACACCCGGGTCGTGGTCAACGGTGTTGCTGTCGACTCCGACGGCAAGAGCGAGGCTGGCTGGCGGACCATCTCTCTGGACGACTTCACGCTCGAAGTGCTGGATCTCCACCTGGAGATGCTCACCCGCGAGCGTGAGGAGTTCGGCGAGGGCTACCACCACACCGGCAAGCTGTTCGTCTGGCCGGACGGGCGCCTCCCACACCCGGACACCTTCACCCGCCGCTTCAACTGGCTGGTTGACCAGGCCGGACTCCCGCCGATCGAGCTGCACGACATGCGGCACGTCTATATCACCCTCGCTCGGGTGCTGGGTGTGAACCGCAAAATCCTGGCCGATCGAGTGGGCCACGCCAACGAGACCGTGACCGACACCATCTACACGGACAAGACCACCGGCCATGACCGGGAGGTCGCGGACGTGGTTGCTGGCGCGATTCGCACTGCGCTACAGCAAGCGGCCTGAACGACCGCGGTTTACTACCACTTTTACTACCATGATCGACCCGCGTGTCCGTTTAGGTACGGAAAAGGCCCTCGAACCTGTCCGGTTCGAGGGCCTTCGTCCAGTAGCGGGGACAGGATTTGAACCTGCGACCTCTGGGTTATGAGCCCAGCGAGCTACCGAGCTGCTCCACCCCGCGTCGGTAGAACAAGGATACCCCGTCGCCCACCGGTGCTGTCGGGCGGCCCGGCAACCGCGGTCTGACCAGCGGAATCAGGCATCACAGTAGGATCCGCCAGGTGAGCGCCGACGCCCTCGATCAAGCCTGGCGCGCGCACGCCCCGGCGATGCGCGGCGTGCTGGCCCGGCGGTTGAACGATCTCGACCGGGCCGAGGAGGCGCTCCAGGATGCCGTCGCCGAGGCTCTCCGACGGTGGCCGGCCGAGGGGGTGCCCGGCAATCCGGCGGGCTGGCTGGTCACCACCGCCTGGCGCAAGGCGCTCGACCGGATCCGGCGGGAGGCCACCGGGCGGGAGAAGCTGGCCGTGCTGGCCGCCACGCCGCCCGAGGACCCCACCGGGGACGACCGGCTGGCGCTGCTGTTCGCCTGCTGCCATCCGGCGCTGCCGGAGCCGGCGCAGATGGCGCTCACCCTCAACGCCGTGGCGGGGCTGCCGGCCGAGGCGATCGCCGCCGCCTTTCTGCTGCCGCCGGCCACCATGGCGCAGCGGCTGGTGCGGGCCAAGCGGCAGCTCCGGGAGCGCGGCGTGCGTTTCGAGGAGCCGCCGCCGGAGGAATACCCGGCGCGGCTGCGGGCCGTGTTGGCGGTCATCTACCTGATCTACAACGAGGGATTCCTGGCGCCCACCCGCGACCTCGCGCACGAGGCCGTCGACCTGGCCCGTCAGCTGGCCGGCCTGATGCCGGCCGAACCGGAGGCCGCCGGCCTGGCCGCACTGCTCGAACTGCACGAGTCGCGCAGTGCGGCCCGGCTGGACGACGCCGGCGGTCTCGTTCTGCTCGAGGACCAGGATCGCGCCGTCTGGGACCGTACGCTCATCCATGCCGCACTGACCCGCCTGGCCCGCGCCGCCGGACGTGATCGCCCCGGTCCCTATCAGCTGGAAGCCGCGATAGCGGCGCAGCACGCGCTGGCACCGGCCTATCCGGACACCGACTGGCCGGCGGTGCGGCGCCTCTACGACCACCTGCTCGTGCTGCGCCCCACCCCGGTCGTCCTGCTCGGCCGGGCAGTGGCCACCGGTTTCGTCGACGGCCCGGCCACCGCCCTGGCCGAGGTGGACGCGTTGGCCGAGCGGCTGGACGGCTACCGTCTCTGGCACGCCACCCGCGCCGACCTGCTGCGCCGCCTGGGCCGCACCGCGGAGTCGGTCGAGGCGACCCGCCGCGCCCTGGCCCTGGCCACCAACCCCGCCGAACGCGACCTCCTGGCCCGGCGGCTGGCCGAGGCTACCGCTCCAGCAGCGGCCGCACCTCGACCCGATCCCCCAGCCTGATGCCGGGCCACCCCGCGGCGACCGCCACCGCGTCGTCGATGTCATCGGCCTCCATCAGGATGAAGCCGCCGACGACTTCCTTGAGTTCCAGGTACGGCCCGTCGGTCACGGTCGGCTTCCCGTCCGCCCCCGGCCCCACCGTCTTGGCCGTCTTCGAGTGCTGCAGCTCGGCCCCGCCCTCGACGAGCTTCCCGGCCGCCGCCCACTTCTCCCACCAGGCGGTGACCTCCTCCATCAGGGCGGCACCCTGCTCCTCGTCAAACCAGTGCGTCTCGTCCCCGGTCAGGATCATGACGTAGCGCATCGCGTTTTCCTCCGTGCTAGACGTTCCGTTGCCAGCCTGACGATCGGCACCGGGTCTCGATCGACACAACGGCGGCATTGCACCCGAGAAATTTCGCGGGTGATGGGGAAACATCATCACCCGGCCAATCCGCGCTGGACCGCCGGTTCGAGCAGCGACAATCTCCGCTGCTGGGCATCGAGTTCGACGCGGACGCCGACCGGCATCGGCAGGTTGGGGCCGGCATGCCCGAAATCGACGTTGCCGAGGACCGGGATGTCACGGTCGCCGAGGACATCGAGCACAATCTCGGACAGGGTCGGCGCCCCGAGTCCATCGATCGCGCGCGGGACTCCCACCACCATGCCGGCGATGCGATCGAGGATCCCGCTGTGGCGCATGACCTGCAGATAGCTCCACACGTGCGAGGCGTGGCCGCCGATCTCCTCCCAGAACAGCACCGCACCGTCGAACCACTCGATCGGCAACGCGAAGCGGGTCGCCTGCGCCAGCACGATGCGATTGATCACCGCGCCGACCAGCCGCCCTTCGGCATGCCCGGCACGCCAGCATTCCCACGACGAGCCGCCCGGCAGTGCGCCGATCGCCTCGGTGCTGGTCAGCAGCTTGGCATAGAGCTGCTCGAGCTCCGCTCGCCGGGCCGCCGGCGCATCCTGCCAGTGCCCGCCGAAGCCCGGGGTGGCCATGTCGGCGTGGAACCCGACCAGGCCCGTGCGCGCGTAGAGCACCAGATGCAACAGCGAGATGTCGCTGTAGCCGAGGATCGGCTTGGGGTCGGCCCGGATCGCCTCGACGTCGATGAGGTCGAGATAGCCGAGCGCATTCTGGCCGCCGTCGTTCCCGACGATCGCGCGCACCTCAGGATCGCGCAGCAGCCCGTTGAGCTCCTCGGCGATCTCCGCCGGCGTACCCGCGCCCCACCAACGTCCGCGCCCGACCTCGAGCAGCGGTGCCCGGCGAACACGAAATCCCATTCCCTCGAGCACGCCGGCGGCCAGTTCGACGTTGCGTTCATACTCGGCCGGAAGCGGCCCGGACAGCGCCGCGATAACGACAAGATCTCCGGCCCGCAGCGCACGCGGTCGAAGCAGTCGAGGAAGCCCGGAATCAGTCATCAGCGCAATCTCCCGCCATCGGGCGGCCGGGCTGCCCAGCATGGCACCCCGGCCCCCGAATCAAAGTGGATCGGTATCAAGTGGATGAGCATCGGCGGATCAGTGTCGACGAGTTCCGCGCCGGAACGGCCCGCGACCGCCGCGACAACTGCCCTGCTTGAGCCATCCGGCCATCCGCCGGCGGCGTCGCTCAGCGGCCGTATTGGCCCACCGCCCGCCAACGGGATGCGAGACAGCCGCGGGACCATGCCCGAGCGCCAGCACCCGACTGACCCGAACCGGCATCCGCCGAACAAACCGAACCGAGGTATCCCCGGTCAAAGCACGAAAGGACCAGGCCACATCAAAGAGTCGTACGAATTCGTTTTCGCTCACCAATAAAGCCGTTCTGCTGCGACGTTGAATTCCGCGCACGGCAAAAACGCCGACCAGCAGCCCGCGCGTCACCACGGCCCACCACCCGGCCCACCCATGCGGGACCTTCACTCAAACCGTCAGCAGCGGTACAACGGCCCATCCCCTCAAGCGCAACAACGCCCGAAACCTAGTTCCGCCCCACCCCCACCGCAACCACTTTTACGGCCGCCCGGCCGCACCGCAGGAATGTTCGCCCCCCGAGTCCGTGGCGAAGCCCAGTAGCGCCCCCAGGCCCAGTAGCGCCCCCAGGCCCAGTACCCAGGAACTCGCGCAGTACCTCGGCCGGCTGCTCGCCGCCGAACGCCGAACCAAGGGAACCCGGCGGGACACCCGAGCCTTGACCTGCTTCTACCAGGCACTTCTCGTGCTCATCTGGTTCCGCAAAGCGGAGGATCTGACCCTGCTGGGCGCCGGTTTCGGCATCTCCAGGCCCACTACCGCTACCGCGATGAAGGCGTCGCCGTGCTCCCCGCTCAGGCCCAGAACCTGCACACCGCGCTACGCAGAGTCGCCGACGACGGCCGGTCGTACGTCATCCTCGACCGCAAGCTGTTCGACTGCGACCGGCTGACCGAGACGACCATCAGCGTCAAAGGCGAAACCATCGACGCCTGGTACTCCGGAAAGCACCGGGACTTCGGCGCGAACATTCAAGCCGTCATGCGCCCGGACGGGCTACCGATCTGGACCTCCGCCGCGATGCCCGGGCATCCGCATGACACCAGCTGCGCCCGCCAACTGCGCCTACAACCGGCTCCTACACGGCCTGCGATGGCAAGCCGAACGCGGCTCGTCGGATCGGCGATATCGTCGCCGCTGCACTGCACCTGACCCACTTCGAATACAAATACCTATCCAGATCTTGTTGAGATCAGGTCAGTAGCGCACCCCTGCCGAGTAGCGCACCCGTGCCGAGTAGCGCACCCGTGCCGAGTAGCGCACCCGTGCCGAGTAGCGCACCCCTGCCGAGTAGCGCACCCCTGCCGAGTAGCGCACCCCTCGCCCCGTGGGGGTTTCCGGGGGCTCGGCCCCCGGAGCAGACATGCGAAGAGGGGGCTACGTCCGCGCTTTCTGCGGACATAGCCCCCTCCACCTCGTAGCGGGGACAGGATTTGAACCTGCGACCTCTGGGTTATGAGCCCAGCGAGCTACCGAGCTGCTCCACCCCGCGTCGGCTCGTTAACACTAGCGCAACCCGGAGGCCGCCTGCAAAACGGCCCCCGGGTCACGCGCGTCACGTTGTCAGCCGCCGCTCGGGGTGGCTGACGGGTTGGCTGCGGCCGGCGCCGAGGGCGGGGCCGAACCGGACGGTGCGGGTGTCGGCGTGGTGGCCGAGTTGGAGGCGCGCTGCGCGTTCTGGTATTTGGTCATCGCGGCGTCCAGGGCGGCCAGCGCCTCGCCGTACTTGGCGAAGTCACCGGACTGCTGTGCGGTGCGGACGTTCGTGATGGCCTGGTCCAGTTCGGCCGCGGCCTGGGCCAGTTGGGTAGGCAGGTTGGGCGGTGGCGGCTGGGTGCCGGTGTTGCCCTGGTTGCCGGTCTGCCCCTGATTACCGGTCTGACTCTGATTACCGGAGTTCTTGCCCTGGTTGACGAGGTCCTGTAGGCCCTGCCGGAGGTTGTCGGCCAGCACCACGTAGCTGCCGCCGTCGCCGTACGACATCAGGATTTTCTGCAGCAGCGGGGCCGCGTTGTCCTGGTTGCCGGTCTTCACGTAGACCGGCTCGACGTACAGGATCCCGTCCTTGACCGGCAGTGAGATCAGGTTGCCGTACAGCACCTGGGCCTGACTGTTGCTGGTCGAGAGCAGGCTGAGCTGCTGCCGGATGCCGGCGTTGTTGGTCATCCGCTGGTGGACCTGGACCGGCCCGGGGATGGCTGTCTGGTCCGGCAGGGTCAGCACCTGGAGCTTCGGTTCATTGTCGACGTACGAGCCGGACACCAGCGCCGCCAGGTTTTCCCGGTTGAGCGGTGTCACGCCCGCGGTCAGCTGGAACCTGGTCTGCTCCTGCTCGGGCAGTTGCACGTTCAGGTAGAACGGCGGCTGCTTCACGTTGCTCTGCGGCGCGTCCGGAGCGTTCGGCACCTGCCAGAAGTCCTGGCCGGTGAAGAACGCCCGCGGGTCGGTGACGTGGAACTTGGTGAGCAGGTTGCGCTGCACCTTGAACAGGTCCTGCGGGTAGCGGAAATGATCCTCGAGCGCCGCCGGCGTCTCCGCCTTCGGGGTGATCAGGTCGCCGCCGAAGGCCTGGTTCCACGCCTTGAGGACCGGGTCCTTGGTGTCGAACTCGTAGAGCTTGACCGTGCCGTCGTACGCGTCGACCGTGGCCTTGACCGAGTTCCGCATGTAGTTGACGTCGTCCCGGGCCAGCGCGAACTGCCCCTGCCCGGTGAGCTCGTCGCGGGTCTCGTTGGCCAGGTTGATCTTTTGCGCGTACGGGTAGGTCTTGGCCGTGGTGTAGCCGTCCAGGATCCAGACGATCCGCCCGTCCACCGCGGCCGGGTACGGGTCGCCGTCCATGGTCAGGAACGGTGCCACCTTTTCCACCCGGGAGCGCGGGTCCCGGATGTACATGAGCTTGGACTTGCTGTTTACCCGATCGGAGAGTACGAAGTTGCTCTCGGTGTTCTTGATGGCGAAGACCAGCCGGCGGAAGAACGAGCCGATCGGCACGCCGCCCTGACCGGTGTACGTGTACAGCAGTTCCTCGGCTTCGGCGTTGTCCTCCTGCGGCCGGTCGAACTCGACGTGCGAGTTTTCGTTCTCCTGGCCGACGATCGCGTACTCGGTGGACTGTTCGCCGTAGTAGATGCGCGGCTGCTGCACCGCGATCTCCTCGGTGGCCGCGGAACAGCCCGGCGGCCGGTCCTCGCCGAGGAAGCCGGAGACGAAGTACGGCAGACCGCCGCAGACCACCTGGTTGGCCGGCGCCGCGACCAGGCCGTACCCGTGCGTGTAGACGGTGTGCCGGTTGATCCAGTTGCGCTGCTGCGGGCTCAGCTTGTCGTCGTTGATCTCCCGGGCGCCGACCACGTAATCCGCGGTCCGGCTGTTGATCGTGTACCGGTCGACGTCGAGCTTCTGGCCGAAGTCGTAGAAGCCACGGGACTGCTGCGACTGCGTGAACGCCTGCGACACCAGCTGCGGGTCGACCAGCCGGGCGTTCTGCGCGCTGGTGTCCTCGGCCAGTGTGGCCGGCGGGGTCACGTTGTTCGCCCGGTACTGGGCTATCTCCGTGTTCGTCAGCCCGAACGCCGCTCTGGTCGACTCGATCGACCGCTGGATGTACGGCGCCTCCTTGTCGGCCAGGCTGGGCTTGACCGAGAAGTTCTGCACGGCGAGCGGGTAGATGCCGCCGATCGCCACCGCCGAGATCGCCAGCAGGGCCAGCGACACACCGGGCCAGACCAGGTTGCGCATGCCCGCGTTGGAGAACACGATGATCGCGATCGCCACCACGACCGAGATGTACGCGAGGATCTCCTTGGCCGGCAGCAGTGCGTTCACATCGGTGTAGCCGGCGCCGTACAGGCCCGGCGACACGTGCTGCTCGAGCAGCAGGGCACGCCGGTCGAGCACGTACGCCACCGCCTTGAGCAGAACGAAGAGCGCCACCAGCGAGGTGAGGTGGGCCCGCGCGGCGGTCGTCATGCGGTCGCCGACGCCCTGGAGGCGTACGCCGCCAAAAATGTAGTGGACCGCGAGCGCGCCGAGCACCGAGAGCACCACCGCGGTGAAGGCCACACCGAGCACGTAGCGCCACAGCGGGTAGTCGAAGATGTAGAACCCGATGTCCACCTTGAACTCGGGGTCGACCTCGCCGAATTTCTGCGAGTTCTGGAAGAGCAGCCACTCCTGCCAGCGGCCCTGTGCGGACAGTCCGGCGAAGAAGCCGATGACCAGGCAGACCACCGTGATCCAGGTGCCCAGGCGCGGGGCCAGGACCATCCGGTAGCGCTCGAGGGTGGCCTGTTCGGCGGAGTGCGGCCGCAGCAGCGGGCGCAGCCGGTAGGCGAGATAGAGGTTGCCCGCGATGATCAGAGCGACCGCCGTACCGACGATCACGAACAGCAGCAACCGGGTGAGCAGCTTGCCGGAGAAGACGCTGACCTTGTCGACCTCTTGGAACCACAGATAGTCGGTGTACGCGTCGATGCCCCAGCCGAGCAGCGTGAAAAGAAGGAAGACCCCGACCAGGACGCCGACGGTCACGCGACCGCGTCGGCTCATCCTTGGAAGAGGACTATTTCGCATGACCAACGTGGTCTCCACACTTCATTCGGGCCGGCCGGTGTCTCACATTACGACATCTGTCACGACGCCGAGCACGGCTTCGGGGTGCCACCAGCAGTGAAGGTCTTGAGCGCGGTGAGGGCGTCGTCCACCGTGGCCACCTCGGCCATCGTCAGGCCCGGCACCGCGTTCTTCACCGCCTCGGCACAGTTGTCCTTCGGGACGAGGAAGAGTTTTGCGCCGGCCGATTTGGCACCGACGAGCTTCTGCGGGATGCCACCGATCGGGCCGACCTTGCCGGCGTCGTCGATCGTGCCGGTGCCCGCGATGATCTTGCCGCCGGTGAGGTCCTCGGGCATCAGCTTGTCCATGATCCCGAGGGTGAACATGAGGCCCGCGCTCGGCCCGCCGATCTTGTCGAGATCGATCTTGACTTCGAACGGGTGCGGCTGCTTGGTGTCGATCTCGATGCCCAGCCGCGGCGTGTTGTCGCCGTCCGCGGCCTTGGTGGTGATCTTGGCGCTGCCGGCCTTGCCAGCCCGGGTGTACGCCACCGTGAACGTGGTGCCGGCCGGCTTGGCCCGGACCAGCTCGGTCAGCTTGCCGGGGGACGTGATCGCGGTGCCGTCCACCGCGGTGATCACGTCATCCGCCGCCAGCAGCCCGGTCGCGGCGCTGCCGTCACTGAGCTTCTTGACATATGTCTGCACGGGGTAGCCCAGCTTGACCAGGGCCACCGTTACCGCGCTCTCCTGCGAATCGGTCCATTCCTGCGCGTTCTGCTGCTCGACCTGCTTTTCGGTCTGGTCCGGCGGATAGATCAGCGCACGCGGAACCACGGCTTCCCTGTCACTGAACCAGCTGCTGATCGCCCAGACCAGCTCGACCTGCGACTGCACGTTGACCGTGGTGAGCCGGAGCTGCCCGGCCGACGTCGTGGTCTTCGTATCCGTCACCTGGATCACCTCGGTGCCGTTGCTGGAACCGAGAGTGTTCACCGTCGGACCCGGCTTCAGCACGACGTACGGCAGCGGCGCCGCCATGACACCGACTGCCAGCAGAGCGGTGAGCAGGGCGCCGAGGATTACCGTGACACCGCGACGTCTCATGCGCGTGAGACTATCGCCTGAGTCTGAGTTCTCTCTGAGCTGACACCGCCATCCGTCCACCGGGTGCGATTCGCGCGTACGGTTAAGACGTGCCTGATATCCCGTTCGGCTTCTCCCTGCCGGGCGCCCAGCCGCCCGACCCCTCCGACCCGCAGCAGATGCAGCAGTTTATGGCGCAGCTGCAGCAGATGTTCGCCGGCCCCGGCAGTGGCCCTGTCAACTGGGACCTGGCCCGGCAGGTCGCGGCCAGCCAGCTGTCCGCGACCGGCGACCCGTCGGTGACCATGTATGAACGCCACCACGTCGAGGAGGCCCTGCGCCTCGCCGACCTGTGGCTCGACCCCGCCTCCGCGCTGCCCAGCGGCATCCGGGTGGCCGCCGCCTGGAATCGCAACGAGTGGATCTACAACACCCTCGACGTGTGGAAAAAGCTGTGCGACCCGATCGCGGGCCGCATGGTGGGCGCCATGGGTGACCTGGTCCCCGAGGAGGCCAAGGCCCAGCTCGGTCCCATGCAGTCGATGGTCGCCACGCTCGGCGGCGCGCTCTTCGGCGGCCAGTTGGGCCAGGCGCTGGGCCAGCTCGCGGCCGAGGTGCTCTCGGCCGGCGACATCGGCCTGCCGCTGGGCCCCACCGGCACGGCCGCCCTGGTCCCGGCCAACATCAAGGCCTACGGCGAGGGCCTGGAGCTCCCCGAGGATCAGGTCCGCCTCTACGTGGCCCTGCGCGAGGCCGCCCACCAGCGCCTGTTCGGCCACGTCCCGTGGCTGCGCGCGCACGTGCTCACCGCGGTGGAGACCTACGCGAACGGCATCACGGTCAACCGCGAGGCCATCGAGGAGGCGATGAGCCGCGTCGACCCGAGCGACCCCGAGTCGATGCAGGCCATGGCCCTCGAGGGCATCTTCACGCCCGAGGACACCCCGCAGCAGAAGGCGAGCCTGGCCCGTCTGGAAACGGCGCTGGCCCTGATCGAGGGCTGGGTGGGCCACGTGGTCGACCACGCCGCCGGCGACCGTCTCCCCAGCGTGGCCGCGCTGGCCGAGGCCTTCCGCCGCCGCCGCGCCGCGGGTGGTCCCGCCGAGCAGACCTTCGCCGCACTGGTCGGCCTCGAACTCCGTCCCCGCCGCCTCCGCGAGGCCGTGGCGCTGTGGCAGGCCGTGACCGACCACCGGGGCATCCAGGGCCGCGACGCGCTCTGGGGCCACCCCGACCTGCTGCCGACGGACGAAGACTTCGCCAATCCGCAGGCGTTCGCCCAGAGCAGCCTGGACTGGGACATCAGCGAACTGGACAAACTAGAAGAAGGTGGCCTCGAAAAGGGCGAAGACGACGAAAAGTGACGGGAGGTGGTCGGTTCCGCTTCTTTGGAGGTACGGGAACCGACCAGTCCCGTGACACACGGCGACCTGGCTCTACCGGCTGGCCACCGGCTGATCAGCCGCCGAGCAGTGCCCGCGTGTTGTCCCAGCCTTCGAGCCCCATGTCCAGCGAGGCCAACTCGGCCGGCCCGCGCAGCCGCCGCCACTCGGCCGTCGACGTGACGTCGCCCGGGCTGGGCGCGGTCTTGCGCAGCAGCGACGCCGAGGCACTGTCCAGGTCGTGGTCGGCCAGCCAGGACGGCGCCGGCAACCCCGCGGCCACGCCCAGCAGCCCGTTCCCCCGCCCGCCCGCGGCCACCGCGACCGGCCGGCCGTCAAGCGGCTGCAAAAGCTTGCCAAGAATCATCCCCGGCACGTCAGCCGCATCCGCCGCAAGCACCGCCGCCTGCTCAAACCCGTCCGCGGCCGCGGCCGCGAGCACCGGCAGATAGGTAGCGGTCGGCACCTCGTAGATCCGCATCCCCGGCCAGGCAATCTCCTCGGCCAGCTTCAGATCAGCGGCCGTAGCCGCAATAGCCGCCTCGGCCTGAGCCAGCCGAGCCAGCAGGTCGACGACATCCTCGGCAAGCGCGGCCCGCCAGTCCCCAAGCGCCACCCCGGGCGGACTCCACCCCACCGGCACCAACAACGCCACCACAACCCGCCGAACCACTCGCCAACCCTACGACCCCCACCCCACTCACTCCGCGCCGGATGGCACGGCGGTCGGCGTTGCCGCTCATATGCGGCCGAGCCGACGGCGGCGGCGGGGTCGGCCTGCCCGCGTTGCAGCTCAGCCCGGATGCGGGCGGCACGGGCTGGGGACGGCACCCAGGCCGCCCGGAGCACCGGTGACCTGGCCTCGCCCGTACTTTCTCAGGAAAGCGTGACCGTCAGTCGTCGGCCAGCACGAGGCCGGTCGCAGCCGAGATGCCTTCGAGGTAGCCTCGCGCGCGCTCGGCCTTGGGATAGCGGCTGACCAGGTCCCAGAAGCGGGCGTTGTGGCTCGGGACCACCAGGTGGGCCAGCTCGTGCAGGAGCACGTAGTCGATCACCCAGTCGGGCATCTCCTGGATGCGGTGGGAGATGCGGATCGTGCCGTCGTCGGGGGTGCAGGAGCCCCAGCGGCCGTTCTGGTTGGTCACCCAGCGGACGCTCGCCGGGACCACGTCGGAGGCGTGGTCGGGCAGGTAGCGGGTGGTCAGGCGCCGGGCCCGGGCCAGCAGCTCGTCGTCGGTGCGACGGATGCGTTCCTCGCGGGCGGCCAGGCGGGCGAGCATGCGCTCGACCCACTCGGTTTCCTCGGCCCGGGAGAAACGGTCGGGGATGAGCACGACCACGCGTTCGCCATCCCGATATGCGGACACCGTGCGACGCCGGCGCTGGCTGCGCCGCACTTCGACGACAGGCTTGCGCGTCCGGGCCATTACCGGCTCGCGCGGCCCAGATTCGGGTTCACGTTGAGACGCTAATCGGTGAGACCCATGTCACCGCAAGAGTACCGCCGACTACGCCTGCCAGATTTGTGCGCTTCGTCCCGGTATAACCGAAAAAATTTTCCACAGCCGCAACATCGACTGCAGCGCGCCAACCTAGCGCACCACGAGAAGCTGCCAAGAACGTGGGCAACGTCCGTTTTCAACCACTTTGCCGGTAATTCCCGGCGTGTTTAAGGGTAACTTCGCGAAAAGGGCGATTTCTCCCGGCACACTCACGTCGTCGGCGACACCGTCGACGCTGCGCTGACATGGAACACGCCTGACCTGGGTAGTGACCTGACCGCCCCATGCGGGAGGCCACATCCACGTGGTCGCGGAGCGGTCCAGCGCCAGAACACAGCTCGCGGCCTGCCGCCGCGAACAGGCATCGGGCCCACCCGGCCGACGACATGACGAGGAGGAACCGTGGCCGACAACACGTACAACGGCTACTGCGTGAAGTGCAAGGAGAAGCGCGACTTCCAGGGGACCGTCGAGGTCTCGAAGACCGGCATGAACATGGCAAAGGGCAAGTGCCCGGTGTGCGGCACCACCGTGAACCGGATCCTCGGCAAGGCCAAGGCCTGATTCACGCGAACCGGGGAGGGCAGTTCGCCCTCCCCGGCGCTTTCCGGCCTCCACCCATAACCGTGTTCGAGTCGACACGTTGAGTGAGTGTGGATAACGGGAGCAGCCTGTGGATAACTCCCGCATAGCTGTGGACAACCCGCTTCATGGGCTCCGTTCGCCTGTGGACAACTAATCCACTCCGCATCGCTCCGGTGACAACCTGTCATCGTGAACCGCCCCATCCTGATTCCCGGCCTGCCCCGCGCCTGGCGTGGCCCGGGTGAGCTGCAACTCGGCTCCGACCCGGCCCGCGCCCTAGTGCTGCGGCTGCCCGACCCGCGCACCGCCCGGGTCCTCGACCTGCTCGACGGCCATCGCACCGAGCGGTTGGTGCTGCTCGGAGCGGCCGAGCTGGGCGTTTCGGCGGACGACTGCCGGGCCCTGGTCGGCACCCTGCTCAGCGCCGGCCTCGCGCTGCCGGCCACCGCGCTGCTCCCCCGCACCATCCCGCCCGGCGCCCGCGAACGACTGGTCGGCGAGGCGGCGGCCATCGCACTTCGCGGCTCGCGCACCTCACCCGCTCACCGGCTGCGACGCCGGGCCACGTCCCAGGTGGTGATCGTCGGGCGCGGCCGGCTCGGCGCGGGCATCGCGGTGGCACTCGCCGAGGCGGGCGTCGGACATGTGCGGCCCGATCTTCCGGGTCTCGTGGGTCGCGACGAGCTGGCCGGCGGTCCGCTGCGCGGCACCGACGTCAATCGGCCCCGGCGGGAGGCGATCATCGAGGTCATGTCACGCGCCGCGCCGGAGATCACTTCGGGCGTACGCCGCGGCGCCGCGAGCCTGGTCGTGCAGCTCGACCCGGACGAGCCGGCCAACCTGCTGGCGGCCGCGCACGCGGCCCGGGAGCAGCCGCATCTGGCCGTCACGATCCGGGACGCCGCGGTGGTGATCGGGCCGTTGGTGGGTCCGGCGGGAGCGCCGTGTCTGCATTGCCTCGACCTGCACCGCCGGGAACGGGACGCGGAGTGGCCGGGTCCGCCGGCCCGGCTCGGCGGGGCGGAACCGTGCGCGGTGGCGACACTGCTGGCGGCGACCGGTTACGTGGTGGCCGAGGTGCTGACGTTTCTGGACGGCGGTAAACCGGAAACGACAGGCGCGACGGTCGAGATCACGGCACCCGGGCGGGTGCGCCGGCGGACGTGGCCGCCACATCCGGAGTGCCCGTGCGGCCATCGGCCTGGAAAATCGGCACGCGTGGGCAGCGGTTGATGATCGGACTTTGCGGCTTATTGCTGGACGAAGACGACGCCACCTGGGGGATGACCGGCGATCCGTCGGTCACAATGATCTGGTGAGCGACATACCGCGCCGGGCCGCGTCCCGTACCGCGAAACTGGCCGCGCTTCCCCTGGGGTTCGCCGGGCGCACGGCGCTCGGGCTGGGCAAGCGTGCCGTCGGGATCGCCACCGAGGTCATCTCCGAGGACATCCAGCGGCGCACCGCCGAGCAACTGTTCAGCGTGCTGGGCCAGCTCAAGGGCGGCGCCATGAAGTTCGGGCAGGCGCTCTCGGTCTTCGAGGCGGCGCTGCCCGAGGAGATGGCCGGGCCGTACCGGCAGGCGCTGACCAAGCTCCAGGAGGCGGCCCCGCCGATGCCCGCGGCCAGCCTGCACCGGGTGCTCGCCGAGCAGTTGGGCGAGGACTGGCGGGACCAGTTCGCCGAGTTCGACGACAGCCCGGCCGCCGCGGCCAGCATCGGCCAGGTGCACCGCGCGGTCTGGAAACTGCCGCCGGCCCGCCGGAACGCCAAACCCAAGACCGTCGAGGTGGCCGTCAAGGTCCAATACCCGGGTGCGGGCGACGCCCTGCTGGCCGACCTCAAGCAGCTCTCCCTGCTGGCCGGCATGTTCAAGATCATCCAGCCGGGGATGGACATCAAGCCGCTGCTGGCCGAACTGCGGGCACGGATCACCGAGGAACTGGACTACGCCATGGAGGCGGAGACCCAGGAGGCGTTCGCGGCCGCGTTCGCCGGCGACCCCGAGATCCACGTGCCCCGGGTGATCGCCTCGTCCCCGCGGGTGCTGGTCACCGAGTGGGTCGAGGGCACCCCGCTGGCCAAGGTGATCACCGACGGCACGCCCGAGGAACGCGACGAGGCCGGCCGCCTGATGGCCACCCTGCACTTCTCGGCGCCGGCCCGGGCCGGGCTGCTGCACGCCGACCCACACCCGGGCAACTTCCGGATCCTGCCGGACGGCCGGCTCGGGGTGATCGACTTCGGTGCGGTGGCCCGGTTGCCCGGCGGCCACCCGGAGCCGATCGGGCGGCTGGTCCGGCTGGCGCTGGCCGGCGACGCCGAGGCGGTCGCCGACGGGCTGCGCGAGGAGGGCTTCATCAAGCCGGACGACGAGATCGACGCCGAGGCGGTGCTCACCTTCCTGCGGCCCATGATCGAACCGCTGGCGGTGGCGAAGTTCCGGTTCACCCGGGCCTGGCTGCGCGGCGAGGCGACCCGGCTGGCCAGTCCACGCTCCCCCGCGTACCAGCTCAGCCGGAAGCTCAACCTCCCGCCCTCCTACCTGCTGATCCATCGGGTGACGCTGGGCTCGATCGGGGTGCTCTGCCAGCTCGAGTCCGAGGCACCGTACCGGGAGATCGTCGAGAAATGGCTGCCCGGGTTCGCACCGGCCGAGTGATCCAGTCCGGCGCGGCCATGATTCGATGAGCGGATGGACGCCTCCGCGCACATCGACGACCTGGCCGGCTTCATCTCGGCGGCGCCGAGTCCCTACCACGCGGTGGCCGAGGTGGCCCGCCGCCTGGGCGAGGCCGGCTACACCGCGCTGGACGAGACCGCCGACTGGCGCGAGTCGATCGTCCCGGGTGCCCGGCTGGTCGTGGTCCGCGACGGCGCGGTGATCGCCCTCGCGATCCCGGACACCGCCGGCCCCGGCACCCCGTTCCGGATCGTCGGCGCGCACACCGACTCGCCGACCTTCCGGCTCAAGCCGCAGCCCGCGGCCACCTCGCACAACTGGCGCCAGGCGATGGTCGAGATCTACGGCGGCCCGATTTTGTCCACCTGGTTCGACCGGGAACTGGAGTTCGCGGGCCGGCTCGTGCACCGCGACGGCGGCGTCCACCTGGTGCGGACCGGACCGTTCGCGCGCATCCCGCACCTGGCCATTCACCTGGACCGCGAGGTCAACCAGTCGTTCGCGCCGGACAAGCAGCGCGACGTCCAGCCGATCTTCGGGGTGTCCGGCCCGGACATCCTCACCCACCTGGCCCGGATCGCCGGGTTCGAGGCCGGCGACGTGCTGGGCTTCGACATCGTCACGGTCGACGCCGCAGCGCCGGCCCGGTTCGGCGCCGACAACGCGCTGTTCGCCGCCCCCCGGCTGGACAATCTCTCGTCGGTGCACGCCGGGCTGCTCGCGCTGCTGGCCGCCGAGCCCACCGCCGCGATCGCGGTGCTGGCCGCGTTCGACCACGAGGAGGTCGGCTCCGAGACCCGCTCGGGCGCGGCCGGCCCGATGCTCGCCGACGTGCTGGACCGGGTCACCGCCGGGCTGGGCGGCAACGACCGCGGTGACCTGGCCCGTGCCCTCGCCGGGTCGTGGTGCCTGTCCGCGGACGCGGGGCACGGCGTACACCCGAACCGGCCGGAACGGCACGACCCCACCCACCGCCCGCTGGTCGGCGGCGGACCACTGCTCAAGGTCAACGTCAACCAGCGGTACGCCACCGACGGGCTCGGCACCGCGCTGTGGGCCCGCGTCTGCGCCGCCGCGGACGTCCCGTTCCAGGAGTTCGTCTCGAACAACGCGATCCCGTGCGGCACCACGATCGGCCCGATCACCGCGACCCGGCTGGGCATCCCCACCCTCGACGTCGGCATCCCGCTGCTGTCCATGCACTCGGCCCGCGAGTTGTGCCAGGTCGACGACCCGGGCCGGCTGGCCGCCGCGGCCGCCACCTTTCTGAGCGGCCGGGAATAGACAGACGGAGGGCCCGTCCGCTGCCGCGGACGGGCCCTTGTTCAAGGAAGTTGTTCAGTACCGCACACCGCCGAGTTCGCGGGAGGCCCGGTGGTGGGCCTGCATGGCTACCTGGCGAGCGGGACGGTGCGCCTCAGGTGTGTAGTCACGCTGAGGCCGACGCATTCGCGCCCGGGACAACGCTTCTTGGATGAGTCTCATTTTCGTGGCTCCGTTGCTGGTCATATCGATACTCGGCTTTCGGTTTCGGATGTCGGACGGGACGGTGGTCACTTCTCAGGCCGCCAGGCGGACCGAACTGCGGGAGTCGAGACCGTTAGCGGCGAGCCGCTCCTCGACCTCGACGGCCAACTCGGCGTCGCGCGCCACGTCGACCTTGCGCGGACGCCCCCGCGGCCGCTTGCGCGGAACCACGGCACCGCGCTCGAAGATCTCGCCGCCCCAGACACCCCAGGGCTCGTTCCGCTCGACCGCGCCGGCCAGGCACTCGACGCGCAGCGGGCAGTCCCCGCAAAGCGACTTCGCCAGTTCCAGCTGGGCCGGGGAGTCCGAGAACCACAGGTCCGGGTCGAACTTCCGACAGGGCAGGTTTGCCTCGAACTCGACGCTCACGTCGATCGGGGCCAGCGCCAGACTCATAAAGCCCGGTCACCTCTCTCTTCTCATCGATCTTCTGGATCGCCGTACAGGTCGTGCACCCGGCCGGTGAGCCGGCAAAAAATTAAGGCCGCGGATCCCATTTCTGGGTTCCGCGGCCTCGAGGTGAGCCGGAGGTCTGAGTTTGTCAGACCGGCCTTCCTCGAGGCGGGACACCGCTGCCACCATCCGCGTAGCGCTTCGTGGAGACACTGGTGCCGTTGAACCCGGTGGTGCCATTGATCCCGTTGGTAAGCGTCAGGGCCTGGGCCAGCTCGGCCTGGACCTGGACCTGGTGCGCCCACGAAACCCGAGCCAGTTCGGCAGCCAGGATGGCTACCGGCCGGACTGCCTGGGCCGAGATCAGAGCCCGCTCCACGGCCGGGACTGCCACCGGAGCGGCGGCGGGAACCAGCGTGAGGGCGGACGGAGCGCAGGCAGGGGTCAGCGGCGCAGACGGTCGCTTCATCGTGTAAATCTCCATCGTTGCCACCTCCTCCATCGCCTAGCACTCGAAGTGTTTAACCCCAGCAAGCAGGCCGCTCGCCTGGGTGTGCAATGAGGCTATGCCTGCCCTACGCGGCAGGGCAAACGAATTAACGGACTAGTTTTCAAAGATTTTTCCGGCGAGCTCATCGGGTGTGGCGCCGCTCACCAGAGCGACGACCGCTTCGCCGTACTGGCCGAGCTTGCGCGGGCCGATCCCGGCAATCGCCAGGAGGTCGGCCGGCGTGGCCGGGCGGCGCTCCGCCATGGCCAGCAGAGTGGCGTCGGTGAATACCACGTACGCAGGCACTTTCAGCCCCGCGGCGGTGCGCGAACGCCATTCCAGGAGGCGGGCGTGCAGGTCCTCGTCGAGGTCGGACGGGCAGGTCGGGCAGCGGCCCAGCTTGCGGTCGGCGCCGGCCAGCAGGGTGGCACCGCAGATCCGGCAGGACGTGACCTGCGGGCGCCGCCGGTCGGGTTTCCGACTCCGGTCACTGGCCCGCTCAGTCGGCGAGTGGCGCTCCAACTGGGGCAGGAAGCGGCAGGGCCGGCGCGCCCGGCCACTGGCCGACCGCATCTGGCCGTACGAGAGCCACAGCCACTGCCGGGCCCGGGTGACCCCGACGTAGAGCAGGCGGCGCTCCTCCTCGAGCTGGTCCGGGGTTTTCGCGTACGTGGTCGGCAGGGTCCCGTCGGCGAGCCCGACCAGGAAGACCGCGTCCCACTCCAGGCCCTTGGCCGAGTGCAGTGAGGCGAGCGTCACACCCTCGACCGTCGGCGCGTGCTGCTGCTCGGCCCGGCGGGCCAGTTCGTCGTTGAAGGCCGACAGCGACACGTCCCGCTGAACCCGGCCGCCGTCGCCGATCGGCACCAGCGCGGGCTCGCGGGCGTATTCCTCGGCGAGTCCGACCAGCGCGGCCAGCGCCTCCCACTGTTCGCGGGCCGCGCCACCGGACGGCGGCTGCTCGCGCGACCAGCCGGTGGCGGCGAGCCCGTCGACCACGGCCTGCACCAGCGGGGTCTCGCCGGGCGTGGAGCGCACCGCGGCGCGCAGCGCGATCATCGCCTGCCGGATCTCGGTGCGCTCGAAGAACCGCTCGGCGCCGCGCACCACGTACGGCACCTCGGCCGCGGCAAGCGCCTCCTCGTAGGTCTCGGACTGCGCGTTGATCCGGAACAGGACGGCGATCTCGCTGGCCGGGGTGCCGGTCGCGATCAGCTCGCGGCAACGCCGGGCCACCGCGGCCGCCTCGGCCGCCTCGTCCGGAAAGATCTTGAGCTCGGGCTCGGCGCCGGGCGGGCGCTGCCCGACCAGTTCCAGCCGCAGCCGGGCCTCGCTGCCCCGGGCCTGCCGGATCACCGCGTTGGCCAGCCCGACCACCTGCGGGGTGGAGCGGTAGTCGCGGACCAGGCGGATCACCACGGCCTCGCGGCGCTGCCGGGGAAAGTCGATGAGGTACGACGAGGTGGCGCCGGTGAACGAGTAGATCGTCTGGCTGGCGTCGCCGACCACGGTGATGTCGTCCCGGCCGCCCAGCCAGGCGTCCAGCAGGCGCTGCTGGAGCGGGTTGACGTCCTGGTACTCGTCGACGACGAAGTGCCGGTACTGCGCGCGGATCTGCTCGGCCACGTCGGGGTGCTCGTCGATGCCCCAGACCGCGGCGCGCAGCATGTCCTCGAAGTCGATCACGCCCTGGCGGCGCTTGAGAGTCTCGTACGCGGCGAAGACCTCGGCCACCAAGGCCGGCTCGAACGGCGGCTCGCGCAGCGCCTTGGCCGCGGCCACCGGGTATTCGCCGGGCTCGACCAGCGACGATTTCGCCCACTCGATCTCGCTGGCCAGGTCGCGCGCGCCGGTGCGGTCGGCGCGCACACCAGCCCGGGCCGCGGCCAGCCCGACCACCCGGGCCTTGCTCTCCAGCAACTCGGGCATCTGGCGGCCGTCGAGCAGCCGGGGCGCGAAGTACCGCACCTGGCGCAGCGCCGCGGCGTGGAACGTGCGCGCCTGCACCCCGGTGGCGCCGAGCGCGGTGAGCCGGGCGCGCATCTCGGCCGCGGCCCGCGCCGTGAACGTCACCGCCAGCACGTGCCGGGGGCTGACCTCGCCGGTGAGCGTGCGGTAGGCGATGCGGTGGGTGATCGCCCGGGTCTTGCCGGTGCCCGCGCCGGCCAGGATGCACACCGGTCCGGCCGGTGCGGTCACCGCCGTCCGCTGCTCGGGGTCGAGCCCGGCCAGCACCGCATCAGTCCGCACGGTAGGGAATCATGGCACCTGGGTCCGACGTTATCTCGTAAGGCGTAGTGCCATGTGACCCGGCGGAAGGACCCCTGACCGATGTTGACCATGTACTCGACGTCCTGGTGCGGCTATTGCCACCGCCTCAAGTCGCAGCTTGACCGCGAGGGCATCGCCTATGACGTGGTGGACATCGAGCGGGACGAGGAATCGGCCCTGTTCGTCGAGGGTGTGAACGGCGGCAACCGGACCGTGCCGACGCTGCGGTTCGACGATGGATCGGCCCTGACCAACCCGACGATCGTCCAGGTCAAGGCGCATCTCGCCGCGCTCGCAACCTGATCTCACACCAGGGCGGCAGCCGCCGCTTCTTCCTCGGCCTCCGCGATGATCGCGTCCAACTCGCCGTCGCCGAGCGCGAGTTCGTCCGCCAGCGAAGCAAAAAGCAGCAGGTGTACGGCGACCAGCACGCTCGCGTCGATGTCGGCCAGCGGGACCGGCTCGCCGAGCGCGTCGCGCACCAGCATTTCGGCGTCGAGCGGCGGAAGGCCGGCCACCGAGTGCTCGTGCACCGCGGCCACCACGGTCCGGCTGATTTCGGCCAGCGGGCTGTCGGGCTCGAAGCGCTTCCGCACCAGCAGTCCGAAAGCGATACGCCACACCCGGCGTGCCGCGTCGTCCACCCCACCGGGCGGCGCCCCGAACCGGGCCGGCGTTTCGTCGCGAGCGGTGAGCCGCAGGTAGCGGCCCGCCTCGGTGCGGATCTGCCCCGAGCCGTGGATCGCCTCGGCCGGGAGGTGGCCGGAGAGATGCGGCGCCTCCTCCGGCGGGGTCTCAGCAGCGTCCCCGTTTGCGGCCGCGGGTTCCTGGTCGGCGGCCGCGTTCCGGCGGCGGCGCTTCTTCACATCGACCGCCGCCCGATCACCCGGTTGCGCGGCCGGTCGAACCGGGCCACCCGCTTCTCCGCCTGGTCGACCAGGGCCAGCAGCTCGGCCGGCGGCACGCCCGGCGGCCGGGCCAGGTCGCCGAGGACGTAGCAGACCAGCTCGAAGCGGCGCAGGTCGGGAAGGCCGGCCGCCAACTCGGGCTCACCGATCGCGGCCCGGATCGTCGCCTCGGTCTCCCGGGCCAGCTCGCCGCCGGCCGGCAGCAGCTGGTACTCGAGCAGGTCGCGCACGTAGCGGGTGATGTCGCGCGGCTCGCGGGCCACGAAGCTGCGGCGGACCGCCACGGTGAACAGCTCGCGCAGCAGCCGGACGGCGCGCGGCGAGTCACTGAGACGAGCCAGCGACCGCGCCGGGCTACCGTCCCCGAGTGCCTCGAGGATGAGCCTGCCAGCCGCGGTCGCCGCTTTGTCTAATGTACTGGTTTGTCGCACATCCGGACTTTAGCCGGGGTGCTACGGGATGAGAGCCGGAATGCTGGAGTCGAGCAGGCCGCGCTCCTTGAGCGCGCCGTACAGCGGGGTGGTCTCGGGGTAGTGGCCCCAGGCGTGGTCGCCGGAGCCGTCACCGGCGCCGCCGAGCAACTGCCGCTGCACCGGGTTGAAGCCGGACCACTCCGGGCGGCCGGGCAGGCCGGCGACGTCGTCGCGGCCGGCGATCCAGCGCCAGGTGTAGCCGAAGAACGCGCCGACCCGGGTCACCGGCGAGTAGTTGTCGGAGCGGGCGTGCCACAGGCGGCGGTCGAAGACGACCAGGTCGCCGGGGCTCGCGGTGATCTGCAGGGCGCCCTCGGGCGGTGGCCACGGCACGCCGCGGCTGGGCGGTCCGGGCAGCCAGTTGGTCTTGTGGCTGCCGGGCAGCACGGTGAAGTTGCCCCGGCCGGTCTCGCTCACGTCGGACAGCCAGTAGGCCAGTTTGACCGACATCGCCGGGCGCGGGTCGGTCTCCAGCTCGCGATTTTGCCGGCCGCCGTCCTGGTGCCAGTGCCACCAGTCCTTCTGCTTCTCGTGGATCTGCGGGTGGACGTCGATGTGCGAGTGGTAGACGTGCACGTTCCAGCCGAGCAGCGACCAGATGTACTTGAAGGCGATCGGGTGGTCGAGCAGGAAGGCGAGCTCGGGCAGCGTCGTCACGGCGGACAGCTGGTGCAGCGAACCGGTGCCGGTCAGTCCGTGACCGCCGGGCCGGCCGGCCCGCTCGAAGGCGCCGAGGATCGCGGTGCGGGCGATCTCGATCTCGCTGTCCGAGAGCACCCCGCGCACGACGAGGAATCCGTCCCGGTCGAACTGGACGCGTTCGTCGTCCGTCATGGGGGCCCACACGGGCGCTTCCACCTGCGTCATCGATCCCACCTCTCGATCTCTGTAACTCCGAGACGCAGCAGAGGCTCAAAATGGTTACTCGGGCCGGCAGAAAAGTGTTCTGCTTAGACAAAGTTGAATACCTTACCGCCCGAAACCGCCCAACCAACTGTCTATGAGATAAAACGCGATAGAGGATCGCATCGGCAGACTCATCCGGACACCGGTCTCCGGGTGCACGAAGTCACCGGCGATCATCTTGGCGACGTCGTCCCGGGTGAACCAGTGCGCCTCGTCGATCTCCTCCGGGTCGAGGCGCAGCGCCAGCGCCGGGTCGGCCAGCGCGTGGAAGCCGAGCATCAGCGAACCGGGGAACGGCCAGGACTGGCTGCCCGCGTAGGTGAGCGCGGTGAGCGGGAGGCCGACCTCCTCGCCCACCTCGCGCAGCACCGCGGCCTCGGCCGACTCGCCCGGCTCGACGTAGCCGGCCAGGCAGGAGAACCGGCGCACGCCGTCCGGTGCGGTGCCCCAGGCGGCGTTGTGGCCGAGCAGGCAGCGGCCCTCCGGACCGGCCACGCCGTCGTGCACCAGCACGATCATCGCGGGGTCGGTGCGCGGCCACATCATGGTGCCGTCCGGGTCGGAGCGGGCCCAGCCGCCCTCGACCGCGACGGTGGACAGTCCGGACCGGGGCGAGAAGCCGTGGCTCAGATGCCAGTTGCCGAGCGCCGCGGCGGCCGTGAAGACCCCGGCGTCCCGGTCGTCGAGCAGGTGCCCCACGTCTCGCAGGGTCACCGCCCGGGCGCCGTCGACGGCCGGCAGCGGCGCGTTCATCGTCCACAGCGGGGTGCCGTCGACGTCGACGCCCAGGAACCAGTGCTCGGCCTCGGGCGCCTCGGCCGACGGCAGCAACACGAGCCCGACCCCGTCGTCCGGCCGGTCGACGACCAGCGCGCGGCCGCCCTTGGCCAGGTCGACGACCAGCACCAGGCCGCGCGACCAGGCCTCATCGAGCCAGGCGGCGTCCCGGCGGCGCAGCGCGGAGCGGTCGAGCGTGCTGCGGGCCAGGGGCGGAACGCCGGGCTCGGGGATGCTCACGCCGTGCCGCGCTCGATCGTGGTCAGGGCCGCCAGCGGTGCCGCGACCTTGTCCGCGTCGCCCAGCACGACGGTGACCGCCTGGGACGGCGCCAGGAACCGGGCCGCCACCTCGGCCACCTCGTCGCGGGTGGCGGTGGCCAGCGCGGCCGAGTGCTCCCGCAGGTAGTCCAGGCGCAGGCCGAAGCTGCCGTACAGGCTGGCCAGCCCGGCGAGCCCGGCCTGGGTGGACATGCCCAGGCGCAGGGTGCCCAGCGCGTACCGGCGGGCCTGCTCGAGCTCGTCCTCGCCGGGCGGGAGGCTGGCGATGCGGCCCAGCTCGTAGAGGGTCTCGAGCAGGGACGGGCCGGTCACCTCGGTGGCCACCTCGGCCGAGACCAGCAGCGCCGAGCCGGCCAGGAAGTGCTCGATCGAGGTGTGCGGGCCGTACGTGTAGCCCTTGTCCTCGCGCATGTTCTCGACCCAGCGGGACGAGAAGTATCCGCCGAAGACCAGGTTGGCCAGTTGGAGAGCGGCGTACTGCGGGTCGGTCCGGGTGAGCGCGGGCAGCGCCATCCGCAGCGACGACTGCACCGCGCCGGGCCGGTCGACCAGCAGCAGCGCGCCGGGCTCCAGCGGCGGCACCGGCGGCGGGGTCTCGTCCCGGCCCGGGCCGGTCCAGCTGCCGAGCGCCTTTTCGGCGGCGTCGATCGCCTTTTCCACGTTGATGTCGCCGACCAGCACGAGCACGGCGCCGTCCGGGCGGACCCGGTCGGCGTGCAGCCCGCGCAGCTGGGCCGGGCGTACCGCGCGGACCTGGTCGGGCTCGGGGGTCTGCACCGCGTACGGGTGCTTGCCGTACATCCGCTTGAGCAGCGCGGTGCGAGCCAGGTGAGCCGGCTGGGTCTGTGCCACCTGGAGGTGGTCGATGAGGCGCTCGCGCTCGGTGGCGACCTCCTCGTTCGGGTACGCCGGATCGGTCAGCACCGCGGCCAGGATCTCCAGCATCCGGTCCAGCCCGCTGGCCAGCGAGTTGCCGGTGACCAGCAGCCGGTCCGGGTCGAGACCCGCGGACAGGCCGCCGCCGACCGCCTGGAGCTCGGCCGCGATGTCGATGCTGGACATCGTGCTGGTGCCGGTGAACAGCGCCTGGGACAGCAGGGTGGCCCGGGGCAGCGGGGTCTTGTTGAACGGGACGCGCAGCCGCAGCTCGACCAGCGGCACCGCGGCCCGCCGGATGGCGATCACGGTGAGGCCGCTGGGCAGGGTGCGCTCGGCCTGGCGGGGCAGCTTCAGCTTGGCGTCCGGGATCAGATCCGGCAGGGTCTTGTGGCTCATGCGGCGGCTCCGGGAAGGACCTCGACGGTGGCGCGGCGATCGGGTCGCAGGGCAGCGGCAGCGGTGACGATCTGCGCCTCGGTGACCTCGCCCACCAGCTTGGGCAATTCGTTGAGCAGTTCGGGGTTGCCGCGCTGGAGCTCGAGCACGGCCATCGGCAGCGCCCGGCCGAGCACCGCGTCGGTCTCCCGCAGCAGGTGGGTGGCGATCCGGGCCTGGGTGCGCGCCAGCTCGCCGGGCGCCAGGCCGTCCTGCACCAGGCGGTCCAGTTCCTCGTCGACGGTGCGCAGCACCTTTTCGGCGTCGCCGCCGGGCGGCATGTGCGCCTGGAGCAGCAGCGCGGTGGGGTTGCGGACCTGGAACTCGTCGCCCATGAAGCCGATGTAACCACCGATGCTGGTCACCGCGCGGTCGCGTTGCACCAGCCGCTCGACCAGCCGGGACGCCTCGCCGTCGGTGAGCACCTCGGCCAGCACCACGTACGGCAGGTATTCGGCGAAGCCGCCGATCGGGTCCGGCACCCGCCAGGCGCAGGCCACGCCGGGCAGCGGGGCGAGCCGGTCGGTGTAGACGTCGCGCCGTTCGCCGTCGATGTCGGGCTCATCAAAATCGGGCAGTTCCGGAGCGGGCCGCGCGGCCACGTCGCCGAAATGCCGCTTGATCATGGCGGTCGCCTGGGCCACGTCGAAGTCGCCGGCCACCGACAGGGTGGCGTTCCCGGCCGCGTAGTAGCGGTCGAAGAACGCCTGCGCGTCCTCGACCGTGGCGCTGTCCAGATCGCCGAACGAACCGTAACCGTCGTGCGCGTTGGCGAACGTGGAGAACATCACCGGCGGCAGTTTCAGCCACGGGAACCCGCCGTACGGACGGTTCAACACATTGACGCGGATCTCTTCCTTCACCACGTCGATCTGGTTGAGCAGATTTTCCTCGGTGAGCCGGGGGCCGCGCATGCGGTCGGCCTCGAGGAACAGCGCCCGCTCCAGGGCGCCGGCCGGCAGGACCTCGAAGTAGTCGGTGTAGTCGAGATGCGTGGAGCCGTTGAAGGTGCCACCGGCACCCTGCACGTGCCGGAAATGAGCCAGCTTCTCCAGATTTTCCGAGCCCTGGAACATGAGGTGCTCGAAGAGGTGGGCGAAGCCGGTCCGACCCTCGGGCTCCGAGCGGATGCCGACGTCATAGACGACAGCCACCCCGACGACGGGTGCACTGCGATCGGGCGTGAGAACCACTCGCAGCCCGTTCTCCAGGGTGAATCGTTCGACCGGATACTTCGTTGCGGGGATCTTGCTTCTGCGCGCCACGGACTGACATTAGCGCGCTCCGTGTTCATCGTCGCCACTGCAGGTCACCAACTGGCAGTCCGCCAATTTCGACCTCTGTGTCGATCTACGCGAGCCGGGCCGCCCCCTCACCGGTTCGGGTCCCGCCATCCGGTTGGGGCTTGACGCGGCAATCCCACCTCATCCAGTATTCCCATGCATCAGATAGAGAAAGCAGGGTTTGGAACCGGTCAGGGGGAGTGGATCGTGTACGTCTCGGCGCGCACCGACTATGCCGTCCGAGCCATGCTCGCCATCACGGCCGGGCAACCCGGCCTGGTCAAGGCGGCCGAGCTGGCCGCAGCCCAGGACATCCCGCTCAGCTTTCTCCAGGGGATCCTGCTCGACCTGCGCCGAGCCGGGCTCCTGCACAGCCACCGCGGCGTCGACGGAGGTTACGCACTGGCCCGGCCCGCCGAAACGATCACCGTCGGTGATGTGGTCCGGGCCGTCGGGGGCGCCCTGACCACGGTGCGTGGCCTGCCCACCGCCACCACGACCTATCACGGCGCCGCGACGGGGCTCCGCGACGTGTGGGTCGCGGTCGAGGAGGCCATCGAGGGCGTCGTCGACCACAAGACCCTGGCCGAGCTGTCCACCCCGATTACGAACTAGAAGGAAATAGGAGTGAGCATGAGCTCCCGCCCCATACGTGCCCTGGTCCTGGCCGCGACGGCCGTCCTGGCCGCCACCTCGCTGACCGCCTGCGGCTCCGACGACGAACCCGCCGCTGGCGGCGGTGCCACCACCGAGGCCGCGACGATCCGGCTCGGCTACTTCCCGAACATCACGCACGCGCCGGCCCTGATCGGCGTCAGCAAGGGCTTCCTCCAGGAGTCCCTCGGCACCACCAAGCTGGACGCCAAGACGTTCAACGCGGGCCCGGCGGCGATCGAGGCGCTGTTCTCCGACGCGATCGACGCTACGTACATCGGCCCGAACCCGGCGATCAACGGCTGGGCCCAGTCCAAGGGCGAGGGCCTCAAGATCATCGCGGGGAGCACCTCGGCCGGTGCCGGCCTGGTGGTAAAGCCGGGCATCAACGCGGTGGCCGACCTCAAGGGTAAGAAGATCGCCACGCCACAGCTGGGCAACACCCAGGACGTGGCGCTGCGGGCCTGGCTCAAGCAGAACGGTCTCAACGCCGACCAGCAGGGCGGCGGCGACGTCTCGGTGCTCCCGCAGGACAACGCGACCGCGCTGCAGGCGTTCAGCCAGGGCGCGATCGACGGCGCCTGGGTGCCGGAGCCGTTCTTCAGCCGGCTCCAACTCGACGCCGGCGGCAAGGTGCTGCTCAACGAGAAGGACCTGTGGCCGGGCGGCCAGTTCGTCACCACCCACCTGATCGTCTCGCAGAAGTTCCTCACCGAGCACCCGGAGACGGTCAAGAAGCTGCTCCAGGGCCACCTCAAGTCGCTGGACTTCGTCAAGAACAGCAACGCCGAGGCACAGACCGCGGCCAACGCCCAGATCGAGGCGCTCAGCGGCAAGCCGCTCAAGCCCGAGGTGCTCTCCACCGCGTTCCAGAACCTCACCTACACCGCCGACCCGATCGCGTCCTCGCTGTTCACCAGCGCCCAGCACGCGCAGGACGTCGGCCTGCTCAAGCCCGTGGACCTCAAGGGCATCTACCACCTCGGCCCGCTGAACGAGCTGCTCAAGGCGGCCGGTCAGCCCGAGGTGAGCGACGCCGCGGCCTGAGGGGGAAGCCATGAACCTCGTCGAGATCCGGGAAGTATCCAAGCAGTACGGAACGGGCAACAGCACCCTGCTCGCCCTCGACCGCGTCTCGCTGACCGTCCGGCAGGGTGAGTTCGTCTGCCTGCTGGGTGCCTCCGGCTGCGGCAAGAGCACGCTGCTCTCGCTGGTCGCCGGGCTCGACGCGATCTCCGGCGGCACCCTGGACATCGGCGGCCGGCACGTGTCGCTGATGTTCCAGGAGGCCGCGCTCTACCCCTGGCTGTCGGTCACCGGCAACGTGGAACTGCCGCTGCGGCTGGCCGGCGTCGGCCGGGCCGAGCGCCGCAAGCGGGCCGGCGAACTGCTGGAGATCGTGCGGCTGGGCGGCTTCGCCGACAAGCGGCCGCACGAGCTCTCCGGCGGCATGCGGCAGCGGGTCGCGCTGGCCCGGGCGCTGGCACAGGACGCGGACATCCTGCTGATGGACGAGCCGTTCGGTGCGCTGGACGCGATGACCCGGGACATCCTGCACGACGAGCTGGAGCGGATCTGGCGCGAGCAGGAGCTGACCGTGCTGTTCGTGACCCACAACGTCCGCGAGGCGGTCCGGCTCGGCGACCGGGTGGTGCTGCTCAGCAGCCGGCCCGGCCGGGTCATCGAGGAGTTCCCGGTCGACCACGAGCGGCCGCGGCGGATCGACTCCCCCGAGGTGGCCGCGCAGGCCGCCGAGATCACTGACCGGCTCCGCGCGGAGGTGGCCCGCCATGGTCATTAGAGAGGTGTCCCCGGCATCCGAGAAGACCGCCCAGGTCACCGGCCTGGACGCGCTGGAACTGGGGCCCACGACCGGCAAGCCTCCCCTCGGACCGCGGATCTGGCGCAGTGCCTGGCCCAAGCTGCTGGCCGTGGCGATCGTGGTGATCGCCTGGCAGGCCGTGGTCTGGGCGGAGTGGAAGCCGGAGTTCGTGCTGCCCGGTCCGGGGACGGTGTTCGCCGACCTGGGCGACGTGCTCACCACGGCCGACTTCTGGAGCGGCGTCTGGCTCACCCTGACCCGGGCGATCACCGGCTTCCTGCTGGCGGTCGCGATCGGCACCGTGGTCGGCGCCGCGGTCTCCCGGTTCGCCCCGCTGCGGGCCGCGATCGGGTCGCTGATCACCGGCCTGCAGACGATGCCGTCGATCATGTGGTTCCCGCTGGCCATCCTGCTGTTCCAGATCAGCGAGAGCGCGATCATGTTCGTGGTCATCATCGGCGCCGCGCCGTCGGTGGCGAACGGTCTGATCAGCGGCATCGACTACGTGCCGCGGACCTGGCTGCGGGTCGGCCAGGTGCTGGGCATGAAGGGCATCGCGAAGTACCGGCACCTGATCCTGCCGGCCTCGCTGCCGTCCTTCATCTCCGGGCTCAAGCAGGGCTGGGCGTTCTCCTGGCGCAGCCTGATGGCCGGCGAACTGCTGGTCATCGTGCCGGGCGCATTGTCCATCGGGGTCCGCATGCAGCAGGCCCGCGACCTGAGCGACTCCAGCCTGGTGATCTGCTACATCATCGTGGTGCTGATCATCGGCATCCTGATCGATGTGCTGTTCAACACGGCCGACAACGCGCTGCGCCGCCGCTGGGGCCTGCTCGGTTCCTAGAGCGGGCGTACCGACTTGAGCACGTCGTCCACCACGTAGTCGAACTGCTTGTGGGTGCCGGGGATCGACACGTACAGGATGGCGGCGGTCGGTTTGCCGACGTCGATGACCGCCACCGCGGACAACTCCTCGGTGGCGGTCAGCCCCGGCTCGTTGAAGCGCAGCCGGAACTCACTCACGTAGGCCGGCAGGCCGCCCAGCCTGGTCAACCCGTCCCGGATCGGCTCCAGGGTGTTGGGCTGCGGGTAATACTCGGCGCGCACGTCGGCCGCCACCTGCCGGCCCACGCACTCCAGATCGAGCACCACCGCGTCGTTGTCCGCGGCCGGCACCGCGGCCGACAGGATTGACGCGTGGTAGTTGCCGCCGCCATAGCGTTCGGTGATGAAGTGCTGGCCGACCCGGTAGGGCACCTCGAGCGTCCCGGCTCGCCACACCTCGTTCCAAGGCACCCATGGCGCCCCGTACGACTTATAGGAGATACCGGCGTCCTGGTCGGTGGTGCGCTCGCCGGTTGCCGGCGGCGGCGCACTGGGTGCCTGGGTGGGCCCGGCGCTCGGCGAGCCGGTCGGCGCCGGGCACGCCTGTGCCAGCGGCGGGCGCACGTCGGTGGGTGCCGAGGCCTTCCGGCGGAACGGGTCGCCCTCGCCACTGAGCACCATGACGAGCACAATGGTCAGACCGATCGCGAGGATGGCGCCGGCGACGCCGGCAAAGACGAACATCTGCCGCCGGCGCCGTCGTGGTCCATCCGGCGGGGGCGGCTCCGGCAGGTCGGTGGGTGGCGGATCCTGCGGGGGTACGCCCGGGGCCGTGACCATGCCGGACGCGAACCGCCGACCCGGCTGCTGCCAGGCGAAGGTCTCCGGGGTCGGCTCGGCCATGAATCCCAGTGAACACCACGAAGCTGTGGGGATCGCCTTCAGACGTCTCGAGGGTGGCGGGCGGGGCGGTTGGAAGGTTCACCGAGTCAGTGTGGTGCTCCCGTCGCCGCCGCCGATAAGTCGGACGATCTGCTGCTCGATTCCGCTGCCGGCGGACGGAGCGTGCTCGGCCGGATACCATGGTGCGAACGCGACCACCAGGACGGCGACCAAGCCGGCGCAGGCGACCGCGAGCACGAACCCCAACTCCCGGCGGGCGGGCTTGTTGCTCATGGCAGTCCTCCCGGGCCGAGGCGTCGGCGTGCGACAGCGGTCATCTATAAGACGCCACCCACGGCGATCAGGTTGCACCCCAACCCAGCCGATCTTCAGTGAGTTCGGCTACCGTCTCTCCATGGAACTCGTGTATCCCCCGGTCATCGCCTTAGCCAAGACGATGTTCCGCGTGCTCGATCTCAAGATCGAGGTCGACGGCGCCGAGCACATCCCGCGCGAGGGCGGCGCGGTGCTGGCGAGTAACCACGTGAGCTACCTGGACTTCATCTTCTGCGGGCTGGCGGCCCAGCCGGCCAAGCGACTGGTGCGCTTCATGGCCAAGAAGGCGGTCTTCGACCATCGCATCAGCGGCCCGCTGATGCGCGGCATGCGGCACATCCCGGTCGACCGGGACGCCGGTGCCGCCTCGTTCCGCGAGGCCACCACGGCGCTCAAGGACGGCGAGGTGGTCGGCGTCTTCCCCGAGGCGACGATCAGCGAGTCGTTCACGGTCAAGGAACTCAAGTCGGGTGCCGTCCGGCTGGCCCGCACCGGCAAGGTGCCGCTCATCCCGATGGTGGTGTGGGGTCCGCACCGGTTGTGGACCAAGGGCCGCCCCAAGGAGCTGACCAAGCGGCACGTCCCGGTGCTGATCAAGGTCGGCGAGGCGATCGAGATCCCCAAGGGCGTCTCCCCCGACGCCATCTCGGCAACCCTCAAGGAACGGCTCAGCGGCCTGCTGGACGCCGCGCAACAGGCATACCCGGACCAGCCCGCCGGCCCGGACGACCGCTGGTGGCTGCCCGCACACCTGGGTGGCACGGCGCCGCTACCGGAGGCCGCAGCTGTCTGACCGTTGGCGCACGTCGGCGCCGCACCCCGGCCTGGGATGCGGCGCCGAGTTGTTCAGACCGCGGGTTGGTCCGAGATCAGATCGCGCGGATGTTCGCGGCCTGCGGGCCCTTCTGGCCCTGCGTCACCTCGAACTCGACTCGCTGATTCTCGTCCAGGCTGCGGTAGCCCGACATCTGGATAGCGGAGAAGTGGGCAAAGACGTCGGCGCCGCCGTCGTCGGGGGTGATGAACCCGAAGCCCTTGTCCGCGTTGAACCACTTCACAACGCCGGTAACCATCATCGTCTCCTCGACGGTCGATCGCTCCCGACCATTATGGACGGGAGCGAGGTGGTAAGACCCGAATTTCCCGGGTCTCGTGTCGCCGTACTGATCGCCCGTACCGGAGCAACCCGGGTTACGACAAAGAGCGCCTGGGCAGACTTCCCCACAGGCGCTCCTAAGTACTTGGGAACCAAACTGACAACGCTCGGAGCGTAGCACGGGAAAGGTGGCTTGCCGGTGATCGACGTACAACTTGCGCAGCGGTTGAAAACGGCCGGGCTGGCGTGGAAGCCGGCGCTCGGTGACCGGTTCGCCATCCCCGACCGTGACCTCGACGAAGAGGTCTTTGTCCTCAGCAACATGACCGTCGAGGTGCACACGGTGCCGGAGGGCCGGGTGATCGGTTTCAACGGCACCACCGAGTGGGCGCTGGACGACGTGGAGATCGACGAAACCGTCTGGCTGCCCCGCGAGGACCAGCTGCGGGAACTGCTCGGCGGCACGTTCCGCGAGCTGCGGCGCGGGACGACCGGGTTCGAGGTGCGGATCGACCTGCTGGGCGAGGAACGGGTGTTCGCCGCGGCCTCCGCCGAGGAGACGTACGCGACGGCGTTACTGCACCTGCTGGCCGCCGCCGGGGTGACCGGCGAGTAGCGGAACCGCCTCCACCAGGGCGGCCAGTTCGGACTCGTCGAGCAGGTCGGCCGGGCGTACGGTGACCTGGTCTTTGACGTAGTGAAAACCGGCCCGGACCCGGTTCACCGGAACGCCGGCCAGCGACGCCCAGGCGACCCGGTAGGCGGCCAGCTGCACCGCGGCGGCCTCGGCGGCGGCACCGGTGGGACGGCGGCCGGTCTTCCAGTCGATCACGTCGAACCGGTTGCCCGGCTCGGCGAAGACGGCATCCATCCGCCCCCGGATCACCACGCCGCCCACCGAGGTCGCGAACGGCACCTCCACCTCGATCGGAGTACGGTCGGCCCACTCCCCGGTCAGGAAGGCCTCCTGCAGGGCGGTCAGCTCCTCGTCGACGGCCGCGTCGTCGTCCGCGGCACCGGGCAGCTCGTCGATGTCGATCAGCCGGGCCGAGCCGAACCGCTGCTCCAGCCAGGCGTGGAACGCGGTGCCCCGGCGGGCGTACGGGGCCGGCCGCGGCGGCAGCGGGCGGCGCAGCGAGCGGGCCAGCGCCTGCGGGTCGCGCCGGAGTACCACCAGCTGAGAAACCGACAGATGGGCGGGCAGTGCCACCTCGAGCGGGCCGTCCCGCCGGGACCGTTCGTCCCGTTCCGCGAGCAACAGGCCGGCCTCGCGACGCCAGCGCGCTATATCCGGATCTGCGACATCCGCCTCTTCTTGCGGTATGCCAATCAAGTCGGCCGCCAGCCCCGCCCGGGCGGCCACTTCGGGATTGCGGGCAGCGAGATCGGCGAACGCCTCGGCGGCCGACGCGTCCGGGTCGGCGATCATCCGCCGGATCAGGTCGGCGGCCGCCGCCATCGCCGGGCGGCGCAGGCCCAGCGGGTCGGACGGCCACTCGGCGGTCACCACCGCCTCGGCCGACGGGTTGGTGGCGTCCGGCGCCGGCTCGGGCGTCCACACGTCGACCACGCCGGCGCCCTCCGCGCAGGTGGCCCGGATCTCGTCGAGGAAGACCGAGGCGCCGCGCGGCCGCTTCACGCCGTCGCCCCACCAGTAACCCGAGGCCAGCAGCAGCCGCCGGGGCCGGGTCACGGCCACGTAGGCGAGCCGGCGTTCCTCGCGTTCGTCGTGCTCCCGCCAGGCCCGGGTGAACGCGGACAGCGCGGCCACCGCGTCCTTCTGGTCCACCGCCTCGGACAGGTCGAACCGGGGCAGGCCGTCGGCGTCGCCGCGCAGCGGGAACGGCAGCACGCCGATGCCCATCAGGTAGTGGTCGGACCCGCGGATGACACCGGGCCAGACGCCCTTGCAGAGACCGGCCACCGAGACCACGTCCCACTCCAGGCCCTTGGCGGCGTGCGCGGTCAGGATCTGCACCGCGCCCTCGACGACGTCGACCTGGCCCGGTTCGAGGCCGCGTTCCTCCTCCTCGGCGGCGGCCAGGAAGGCGAGAAAGCCGGCCAGGGTGCTGCCGTCGGTCTCGGCCGCATAGCGCGCCGCCACGTCGCCGAGTGCGTCCAGGTGACCGCGGGCCAGCCCGGCGTCGCCGGCATGCCAGCCGCGCACCGCCACCTCGACGTCCAGGCCGGTGGTGCGTTCGATGTCCGCGACCAGGTCGGGCAGGGGCTGGTCGAGGCGCTGCCGGAGGGCGCTCAATTCGCGGCTGTACGCGCGCAGGCGCAGATAGCCCTCGGCCGAGTACTGCTGCGGTGCGCCCAGGTCGGCCATCGCCTCGACCAGGGTGGCGTCGTCGAGGCGGTCGCCCACCACCTCCTCGGGGTCGCGGCCGCCAGACACCGCGGCCCGGGCCGCGGCCAGTCCGCGGGCCCGGCGGTGCAGGGCCACCAGGTCGCGCGGGCCGATCCGCCAGCGGGCACCGGTGAGCAGGCGCAGCAGCGAGGCGCCGTCGGTCGGGTCGGCCAGCACCCGCAGCGTGCAGACGACGTCGCGTACCTCCGGGGTGTCCAGGAGGCCGCCCAGGCCGACCACCTCGACCGGCAGGCCGCGAGCCCGCAACGCCTCCTCGATCGCCGGGATCTGGCTGCGCACCCGCACCAGAACGGCGCTGGTCGGCCGTTTCTCGAGCGGGATCTGCTCGGCGGGAGTGTCGGGCAGGCCGGCCGCGATCCGCCAGGCGGTCAGCATCGAGTCGGCGATCCACCCGGCCTCGTCCGCGAAGGTGGGCAGCAGGGCGCAGGTCACCGTGCGGCCGCCCACGCTGCCGGCCACCCGGCGGGCCGGAACCAACTCGGCCACCCGGGCGCCGGCGGCCCGCAGCGGACCGGACAATTCGTTGGCCACCTGGAGGATCTCGGGCCGGTTGCGCCAGCTGCGGGTCAGGTTGAGCACCCAGGCGTCGGCGCCGCGCGGCCCGGTGAACTCGGCCGGGAACCGGTCGAGCGTGCCGGCCGAAGCCCCGCGCCAGCCATAGATCGACTGGCAGGGGTCGCCCACCGCGGTGACCGGGTGCCCGCCGCCGAACAGCGCGTTCAGCATGGTCACCTGGGCGTGGCTGGTGTCCTGGTATTCGTCCAGCAGGACGATCTTGAACCGGCCACGCTCGATCTCGCCGACCTCCGGGTGGTCCCGGGCCACCCGCGCCGCGCGGGCCATCTGGTCGCCGAAATCCATCGCCTCGAGGTCGAGTTTGCGCTGGTCGTAGAGCCGCACCAGGGGCAGCAGGGTGAGCCGCTGGCGCTGCCTCTGCAGCATGTCGGCCACGTCCTTGTAGACCCGGCCCGGCAGTTCCTGCACCTCGGCGAAGAACCGTCCGGTCCAGGCGGCCAGCGCGTCCGGGGTGACCAGGTGCTCGGCGAGTTCGGCGGCGAGGGCCAGCACGTCGTCGGTGACGGTGCCGGGCGCCCGGTTCAGACCCGTCATTTCGCCGGTGTACGAGCGGACCAGCGAGTCGACGATCTGCCAGCGGGCGGCCTCGGTGAGCAGCCGGGCGGACGGTTCGTAGCCGGCGCGCAGGCCGTGCTCGGTGACGACCCGGGCCGCGTACGAGTGATAGGTGGAGATGGTGGCCTCGCCGGCGAAGGCGTCGTCCCGCCCGAGGCGCCGGACCAACTGCCCGAGCCGGGTACGCACCCGGTGCGCCAACTCTCCCGCGGCCTTCCGGGTGAACGTTAGGCCGAGGATCTCGTCCGGGTGCGCATACCCGTTCGCGACCAGCCAGACCACCCGGGACGCCATCGTCTCGGTCTTGCCCGATCCCGCGCCGGCCACCACCAGCAGCGGCTCCACCGGCGCCGAGATGATCGCCACCTGCTCCGGCGTGGGCGGATGAAGGCGCAACAACCGGGCCAGCTCGGCCGGCGTGAAGCGCGGTCCCGAGTCGGCACGGCGGCGCGGCGCCGCCGGTTCGTCGGCGAAGAGGCTGGGCTGTGTCACTGCGTTACTTCTACTACCTGTCGCCCCTTGCCCGAGATCGGGCAGCTGGTCCGCACCGGGCAGACCCGGCACCGGCTGTTGGCCACGGCCGAAAAGGTGGCGGCGGCCATCGTCTCGGCGGTGCGCTTCACCATGGCGTACGCCCATTGCGGATCGGTCGCCTCGGCGAGCGCCACCTGCATCTGCTCCCGGGCCTCCTTGCCGGGCCCGAGCTGCACCAGAGCCGCGCCGCCGCTCTCGGCACCGTAGTCCCGGAAGGCGCCGGCCTCCACCGCGGCCTGATAACCGGCCAGCTGGGCATGCTCATCCAGATCGGCGGCCGCCACCGCGGTCGTCTTGCCGGTCTTGAGGTCGATCACCACGAGCCGCCCCTCGTCGTCGATCTCGAGCCGGTCCACCCGCCCGGTGAGCTGAATCGGCCGCCGCTCATCCTCGAGCCGCACGGTGAACTCGTGCTCGATGGCCAGCAGCCGCCGCGGGTTGACGGCCAGCCAGCGCAGCAGCTTGTCCACCATGCCCTGAGCCCGCTCCTGCTCCGGCCCGGCGAGCCAGCGAGCAGCCAGCTCGATGGCGTCAAAACGGGCGGACACATACTCGACCAGCTTCTCCCGATCGGCGTTGGCATCCTCGGCGAGCATGGCGGCGGCGTGCACCAGGTTGCCGACCCCCTGCGCGGGCCCCGGCGGTGCGGCGCCCCCGTGCCGCTCCAGCAGCCAGCGAAGACTGCACCGCAACGCACTCTCCATCGAGGAGGGTGTGACCTTGACGGCCTCCCCCTCGTCGACCAGCGGCCGGTCGTCGGAGAGCGGCCGAAGCCCCCACCACTCGTCCGGATGAGCGCCGGGCACGCCGGCCACCGCCAGCCGGGCGAGCTCAGCGGCCGCGGCGCGCCGCCGGCCGGGCGTCTCGTTGACCCCCACCACGACGGCACGAAGCTCGGCCACCAGCGCGGCGAGCGTGAGTGCCCGGGGCGCCCGCCCGACGATCAGCTCCTCGTCATGGCCGGCCGGCTCCCCCGCGCCCGGATCGGCCGCAGCCTGATCGTCCCCGGGCTCGTCGATCTCGGCCTCGTCGACAACCTCCCCAGGTTCCGATTCATCAGGTTTTCCGGACTTGGCCCCGGTGGGGCCGTCGGGTGGACCGGTGGGGCTGTCGGGGTCGGCGGGTGGACCGGTGGGGCCGTCGGATGGGCCGGGTGGGCCGGTGTCCCAAGGGTCGGGTGGGGTTTCCGGGTCGGGGGGTGGTGCGTCGGGGCCGGTGGAGGGGCCGGGGATGGTGTGGGCGAGTTCGGTGAGGAAGCGACTGGGCTGTTCCTCGCCGTCAGTGCCGCCGACGCCGGCCGAGGCCACGGCGGTGACCACGAGTTTGCGGCGGGCTCGGGTGGTGGCCACGTAGAACAGGCGGCGTTCCTCGTCGAGCAGCGCGGAGGTCTCGCCGACCACCGCGGCCGGGCCCGAGGCGGCGCGGCCGGCGAGCACGTCGACCAGGCGTTCGGAACCGAGCAGGCTGCCGCGCAGGCGCAGGTCGGGCCAGATGCCCTCCTGGACCCCGGCCAGCACCACCACGTCCCACTCGAGGCCCTTGGCGGCGTGCGCGGTGAGCAGCCGTACCGCCTCGCCCCGGTCGGCGCTCGGCGCGATCGAGTCGGCCGGCAGGTCCTGGCCCAGGACGTGGTCGAGGAAGACCTCGGTGCGCGCGCCCGGCAGCCGGTCCACGAAGCGCGCCGCCGCGTCGAACAGCACCACCATGGAATCCAGGTCACGATCGGCCGCCTCGGCCCGCCACTGCCGCGCCCGCCCCACGTCGGGATCGTCGGTGGGCCCGGACCGGGTGCTCATCGCATACCACCGTTCGGCCAGGCCGCTCTCCCGCCAGACCGTCCACAACACCTGCTCGGCCGTGGCACCAGGCGCCGCCGCGGCCGCCCGCGCGGTTGCCAGCAGCCGCGCCACGGTCTGCGCCGGAACTGCCCACCGCCGCTCCACCAGGTCGAGACCCGCCGGATCACGAACCGCGTCGACCAGCAACTCCCCCGACGGCCGCCGGTCACCCGCCGCCAGCGCGAGAGCCCGAAGCCCCTGCCGCAACCGCCGCTCGGCCAGCGGGTCGGCCCCACCGAGCGACGAATGCAGCAGCGCGACCGCCGCCTCCTCGTCCAGCGCGTCGGGGTCGAGCGCACACCGCAGCAAAAGCAGGAACGGCGCCACCGCCGGCTGAAGGTGCAGCGGCAGATCTTCGGCGTGCGTCACGGTCGGCACGCCCGCGGCGGCCAGAGCGCGCTGCATGGATGGCAGCTGCAAGGAGGTGGAACGCAGCACCACCGCCATCCGTGACCACGGCACCCCGTGCAGCAGGTGCGCTTCCCGGAGAGCGTGCGCCACATATGCGGTCTCCGCGGTCCCCGACCGAAATGTCCGCACGACGGCCCCGTCACCCTCGGCGGAATGGGGTGCGGATGCGGCGGGCGGGGGTGGGGCGTCGTCGGGCGTGGTGGGGGTGGGTGGGTGCATGGGGCGGTGGGTCACGGGGCCCCGCATGCGGCGGGCCACTCGGGACGTTGCGGTGAGCAGGGGTGGGGCCGCTCGGTAGTTGGTGTGGAGGGTGATGGATTCGGCTACGGCGCCCGAAGCGGTGCGGAACTTCAGCGGGAAGTCGGGGACCGCGGACGGGTCGGCGCCGCGGAAGCCGAAGACGGAGGAGTCGGGGTCGGCGAACGCCACCAACGGTTTGCCACCGCCTGCCACCAGGGACAGGAGCTCAATCTGGGCGGGGTCGGTGTCGGCCAGTTCGTCGACGTAGACGTGGGCGAGACGGTTGCGTTCGGCTGCCAGCAGCTCGGGGTCGTCGGAGAGCAGGCCGGTGGCGGCGCGGACCAACTCGGCCGGGTCGTAGGCCGCCGAGCCCCTGGTGGTCACGTCGCGCAGGGCCAGGACGGCGACGTATTGGCGCAGGAAGCGGGCCGCCGCGGGCCAGTCGTCGCGGCCCAGGCGTTCGCCGAGGCGGGCCAGCTCGGCGGGGGTCACGCCGCGTTCGGCGGCTCGTTGCATGAGGTCGCGGAGCTGCTGGGCGAACGCCTTGGTGGGCAGGGCGGGGCGCAGGCCCTCGGGCCAGCCGATCTCGTCGGGGGCGTCGGGGTCGCCGACCACCTCGAGGAGCTCGCGGATGATCAGATCCTGCTCGGGGCCGGTGAGCAGGCGGGGTGAGGGCTCGCCGCGTTCGGCGGCGGCCCGGCGGAGCAGGGCGAAGGCGTACGCGTGGAAGGTGCGCACCAGGGGCTCGTGGACGATGCGGCCGGGGTCGCCGGCGACGCGGGCCTCGATGCGGTCGCGCAGAGCCAGGGCGCCCCGGCGGCCGAACGTGAGCACCAGGATGCGTTCCGGGTCGACGCCCTCGGCTATCCGGGCGGCAACGGACTCGACCAGGACCGTGGTCTTGCCGGTGCCGGGGCCGCCGACCACCAGCAGCGGGCCGTCGGTGTGGGCGACCACGTGACCCTGCAACGGGTCGTTGAGCAGCGCGGGGCGGGCCGCCGGGGGGTTGCGCACCAATCGATACGCCGGGCGGCGCGCCGCTGGGGAAGGGGCCGGCGTACTCACCGAAGGCCCGCCGGGAAGCCCCCGGCTTCAGCCGTGGGGAGGGATGGCGGACAAGCGTGAATGTCGTGCTTACACATCGCGTGGCCCTCGGTAAGATTTTCGGGTGTGCGGACGGCATACAAGTGTCGGGCCTACCCGACCCCCGCGCAGGCCGCGACGTCGTACAAGCAGACCGACGCGGCGCTGACCGCGTGGAAGCAGACCGTCGAGCTGGCGTTTTTGTCCGAGGTGTCGTCGGTCCCGTTGCAGCGGACGCTGCGCCACCAGCACGCCTCTTTCGCGACCTTCTTCGCCGGACGCGCCCGGTACCCGCGGTTCAAGTCCCGCACCGGCCGGCAGTCCGCGTCCGTCGAGAACTTCGCCGTCCTGTCCACCGGACAGCGGATCGTCAACCCACGGCACCTGGAACGCCAGGCCCGCAACCTCGCCCGCTACCAGCGGCGACTCGCCCAAGCCAGCTCGGACTGCGGGTGGGGCGAGTTCCGTCGCCAGCTCGAATACAAGGCCGAGCACGCCGGACGCACCCTGGTCGTCGTGGACCGCTGGCTGCCCAGCTCCAAAACTTGCTCGGCGTGCGGGCACCTGCTCGCCGCGGTCTCTCTCGGGACATCTCACTGGACGTGTCCCGGATGCGGCACTCGGCACGACCGGGACCACAACGCCGCCAAGAACATCATTGCGGCTGGTCGAGCCGTAGCCCGCACACCGGGCAATGCCTGTGGAGCTGATGTCAGACGGCAAGGGCCCGCCCTTTCGCAGTCGGCCGTGAAACAGGAACCCCAACCCGCGAAGGTTGGAATCCCACGCCTTTAGGCGTGGGGAGGAAGTCAAGGCAACAAGGTAACCACGGGGGTACGACGTTATTCGACGGCAGGCTTGGCGATCGATGCGCGCAGCCGCACCGGCATCGGCAGGCGGGTGACCACAGGGTCGCTGGGCGGGCCCAGCAGCTTCTCGACCGCCTCCCAGCCGAGCTGGTAGTGCGGCAGCGAGATGCTGGTCAGCGGCGGGCGCAGCCAGGCGGCCAGCTCGGAGTCGTCGAAGGACAGCACCGAGACATCCCGGGGAATGACCCGGCCGGCCTCGCGCAGGGCCTGATAGGTGCCCAGCGCCACCCGGTCGTTCAGGCAGATCAGGGCCTTGGGGACGAGCCCCTCGGCCAGGGCGCGGCGGACCGCCTCGTACGCCGAGTCGGGCCACCAGTCGCAGTCGATGACACCCGCCAGGCGTACCCCGGCCTCGCCCAGCCCCTCCCTGATGCCGGCCAGGCGCTCGCGGCTGGCGAAGACCCCGCCGCCGGTGTTGCCGACCAGGTGGATGCCCTGGCGGTGACCGGCCTCGAGCAGCGTGCGCGCCGCGCTGAAGCCGGCCGCCAACTCGTCCGGGACCACCGCGTGCTGGGCCGGCTTGGCCGCACGGGTGAGGCAGTTGAGCAGCACCACCGGGCGGCCGCGCAGCAGCTTGGGCAGTCGCACGTACCTGGTGAACATGCTCGCGTAGAGGAACGCGTCGACCTGCCGGTCCAGGAAGTCCGAGATCAGCTTCTCCTCGACGACCGGGTCGCCCTCGGTCTCGCCGATGAACAGCAGGTGCCCGCGGGCCACGGCCGCGGCGAGGCTGCCGTGGATGGCGCCGCCGGCGTACGGGTCCGAGGCGATCGTGTCGGAGAGCAGCGCGATCGTCCGGGTGACCTTGGTGCGCAGGCTGCGGGCCATCAGGTTGGGCCGGTAGTCCAGCTCCTGGGCCGCCCGGAGCACCCGTTGCCGGGCGTCTTCGGAGATCCTCATGTCCAGGTGGCGTCCTGCCAGGACGAAGGAGGCCGTGCTGCGGGACACGCCGGCCCGCTGGGCGACCTGCAGCAGGGTCGCGCGTTGCGGCGCCATGAACGAAGTGTTCCACGTGATCGGCAGCGAGTCAGCATGCGCAAAACGTGACTACCCGATTACTGATCGACATCACTTGACGCCCCGCACCCCGCGGAGCAGGGTCGAAGCTAAACCCATCTAGCTCCCTGTCGGGCCGGCAGCGCCGCATCGCACCGGTCCGGCAGGGTCCACGGACAGACGCGCCCCGGCGATTTGCAACCCCGCCGGAGGGCTGGCGCGAGCGCACCGAGCGTGTCCGGTGAGAGCACGCCCCGGCGCGCCCCCAGCCGTCCAGCGGGCTCGCCGGGGCCCTGGTCACGCCGGGTGGGTGTGGTGACACCCACCCGGCGTGACGCGGTCAGAGGCGCCCGGTCAGGACAGCGTCTCCTCGATGAGGTCGAGGGCGGCCGGTACGGATTTCGCGAGGGTCACCCGGGCGAGGGCGGCCGTCCGGACGAACTCCGTGCCGGCCAGCTGGTCGAGCCAGGTGAGCAGGCCGTCGTAGAAGCCGTCCGGGTCGACCAGCACGATCGGCTTGCGGTGCAGGTCGAGGGTGGCGGTGGTCCAGACCTCGAACAGCTCGTCGAGCGTGCCGAGCCCGCCGGGCAGGGTGAGGAACGCGTCCGACCGTTCGATCATCAGGTTCTTCCGGGTGCCCATGTCGGACGTGATGATCAGCTCGTCCGCGGCGAGGTCGGCCACCTCGAGGTCCACCAGGGACTGCGGGATGACGCCGAGGGTGTGCGCGCCGCCGGACCGGGCGCCGTCGGCCACCGCGCCCATCATGCCGACGCAGCCGCCGCCGGAGACCAGGCTGTGCCCGCGGGCGGCCAGTTCGGCGCCGGCGCGGGCGGCCAGGTCGAGCCACTTCTGGTCGAGGGTGCTGGACGAGGCGCAGAAGACGCAGATCGCGGCCACGTCACCGCTGCCCGTGGGTCTCGGCCAGCGCCGCGTCAGCGTCCACGATGATCTGCACCGCCTCGTCCACATCGTCGGTGACCTGGATCAACTCCAGGTCGGCCTCGTTTATCTTGCCGTCCTCGAGCAGGACCTTCTTGATCCAGTCGAGCAGGCCGGCCCAGTACTCCGAGCCCATCAGGATCACCGGGAACCGGGTGACCTTCTTGGTCTGCACCAGGGTGATCGCCTCGAACAGCTCGTCCAGCGTGCCGAAGCCGCCGGGCAGGACCACGAACGCCTGGGCGTACTTCACGAACATGGTCTTGCGGACGAAGAAGTAGCGGAAGTCGATGCCGATGTCGACCCAGTCGTTGAGGCCCTGCTCGAAAGGCAGCTCGATGCCGAGGCCCACGGACATCCCGCCGGCCTCGGTGGCGCCCCGGTTGGCCGCCTCCATCACCCCGGGCCCGCCCCCGGTGATCACCGCGTAGCCCGCCTCGGCGAGGGCCGCACCCAGGTCGGCGGCCATCTCACACTCGGCGCTCTCAGGCTTGCTGCGGGCCGAGCCGAACACGCTCACCGCGGGCGGCAGGTCGGCCAGGCTGTCGAAGCCCTCCACGAACTCGGAAAGGATGCGCAGCGAGCGCCAGGCGTCCTTGGTCTTCCACTCGCGCCGGTGATGCGAGTCGAGCAGTTTCTCGTCGGCGGTGCTGGAGGGAATCGATTCGCGGCGCAGAGTCACCGCGCCGCGATGACGCTCCGGCTCGGCTCGCCGTCGCCCGTTGGTGCCGTCCGTCATGCCACAAAGGTAGTGCGGACGGTCAGTACCCGGTGAATAACCGGGTGGGTTTCGGTAAGAGGATTGCGGCTAGGCGGCCTTTTTGCCAGATTGAAGCAACGGACGGTAGCTCTGAAGCGTCTGTACAGTTACGAAATCGACGGCACGGCGCAAGGGAGCAACCGTGACGAACCGATACGAGCGGATGAAGATGCAGCGCCGTATGCAGCGGCGCATCCGGTTGGTGGTCGAGGAACGCCGGATGGCGCTCGGCAGCCGCACGCCGGTCATCGACGATGAAACCACGATCGAGATCCCGCCGCAGGCGCTGCGCGCCATCGGCCGGGTGACGGTGAATCCCGCCTGAGCTAGGCGGCCAGCCAGCGGTGCAGGGTCGCGGCGCCGTCCCGGATCTTGCCGATCTCCACGTGCTCCTCCGGCGCGTGCGCCAGCAGCGGATCACCCGGCCCGTAGTTGAGGGCCGGAATGCCGAGCGCCGCAAACCGGGCCACGTCCGTCCAGCCGAGCTTCGCGACCGGTTCGGCGCCGACCACGGCCAGGAACTCGCGGGCCGGCGGCGCGGTCAGCCCGGGCAGCGCGCCGGCGGCCGAGTCGGTCACCTCGACGCCGAAGCCGTCGAAGACCTCGCGCAGGTGCTCGGCGGCCTGCTTCTCGTCGCGATCCGGGGCGAACCGCAGGTTGACCTGGACCGTGCACTCGTCCGGCACCACGTTGCCGGCCACCCCACCGGCGACACCGACCGCGTTGAGCCCCTCCCGATACGTACAGCCATCGATGGTGACCGTGCGTGGTCGATAGTCCTCGAGTCGCCGCAGCACCGCACCCGCCGCGTGGATCGCGTTGACCCCGCGCCAGGCGCGGGCGGTGTGCGCCCGCCGGCCACTCGTGCGCACGGTCGCCTGCATCGTGCCCTGGCACCCCGCCTCGACCACGCCGTAGGTCGGTTCGAGCAGCACCGCGAAGTCGGCCCGCAGCCACTCGGGATGCTGCTCGGCGACCAGGCCGAGCCCGTTGTAGCGGGACTCGATCTCCTCCGCCTCGTAGAAGAGATAGGTGACGTCGTGCGCCGGGTCGGGCAGCGTGGTGGCCAGGTGCAGGGCCAGGGCGACGCCGGATTTCATGTCGGCGGAGCCACAGCCGTAGATCAGGTCGTCCACGACGGTGGACGGCAGGTTGTCGTGGACCGGCACGGTGTCCAGGTGGCCGGCCAGCACCACCCGGCGCGCCCGGCCCTGGTCGGTGCGGGCCATCACGGTGTTGCCCAGCCGGTCGACACGCAGGTGCGGCTGCTGCGCGAGCACCTCCGTCACCCAGTCGGCGATCGCCTTCTCGGCGCGGGAAACGGACGGGACGTCGACCAGGGCGCGGGTCAGCACGACCGGGTCTACCAGCACGTCCGGGGTCAGCGGGTTCGCCATAGGCGGCACCATACCGGCCGATGGTGAATCACCCTCAGTGCTCGCTGCCGGGGTGGCTTTTAGTAGGGTGCGGCTGTGGAAACTGCGCTCTCGACCTCGCCCGCCTGGGGCATCGGCATCGCCACCGTCACGGCCGACGGGCAGGTGCTCGACACCTGGTATCCGGACGGCTTCCTGGGTCTGGGTGCGCCACCCGCCGAGGCGCCGGTGCTGCCCGCCGGGCTGACCGGGCCCAAGGCGCTGGCCGGGCTGTCCACCGTCGAGGTTCGCACCACGGTCGGGTCGCTGGCCGACCCGATCAAGGACGGCGCGGACGCGTACCTGCGCCTGCATCTGCTCTCGCACCGTCTGGTCGTGCCCAACTCGATCAACCTCGAGGGCATCTTCGGCACGCTCGCGAACGTCGCCTGGACCTCGGCCGGCCCCTGCCCGCCGGACCGGGTCGACGAGTTGCGGCTGCTGGAGCGGGCCGCCGGCCGCCACCTGAGCGTGTACGGCGTCGACAAGTTCCCCCGGATGACCGACTACGTGGTGCCCGGCGGCGTGCGGATCGCCGACGCCGACCGGGTGCGGCTGGGCGCCCACCTGGCCGCCGGCACCACGGTCATGCACGAGGGCTTCATCAACTTCAACGCCGGCACGCTGGGCACCTCGATGGTGGAGGGCCGCATCGTGCAGGGCGTGGTGGTCGGCGACAGCTCGGACGTCGGCGCGGGCGCGTCCATCATGGGCACGCTCTCCGGCGGCGGTAAGGACAAGGTCCGGATCGGCGAGCGCAGCCTGCTCGGCGCCAACGCGGGCATCGGCATCTCGCTCGGCGACGACTGCGTGGTCGAGGCCGGCTGCTACATCACGGCCGGCTCGAAGCTCACCCTGCCGGACGGCCAGGTGGTCAAGGCCCGCGAGCTGTCCGGGGTCAACGGCCTGCTGTTCTGGCGCAATTCGGTGACCGGCGCGCTGGAGGCCCGCCCGCGCAAGGGCACCGGCATCGAGCTGAACGCCATCCTGCACGCCAACGACTAGATCAGGGCTGGATCAGCGCCCGGGCCGCGGCCGCTTTGACGGCAGCGGTCAGCTCGTCGAGCACCTCCGACCCGATCCGCCAGTACTGCCAGTACAGCGGCACATCCAGGTGCTTATCCGAAAATATCTCGACATAGTGCCCGGCGGCTAGGCCCGGCCGGGCGATCTGCGCCGGCACCATCCCCCAGCCCAACCCGAGCCGGATCGCCTCGACGAACGCCGCGGCCGCCGGCACGTAGTGGACCGGCGGGTCCAGCGCGCGCCGCTCCACCGACGCCAGGAACCGGTGCTGCAACCGGTCCTTGCGGTTGTAGACGACCATCGGCGACAGCGCGAGATCGGCCGGCAACGACGCGGCACCCACAGCCAGGTACCGCATCGCGCCCAGCCGCTCCAGCCGGCAGCCCTGCACCACCACGTGATCGGCGGTGACCGCGGCCATCGCGGTGCCCGAGCGCAGCAGGCCGGCCGTGTAGTCCTGGTCGTCGGTGTGCAGTTCGTAGGCCGGCCCCGGCACCGCAGCCAGCGCCGGCAGGAACCAGGTGAGCAGCGAGTCCGCGTTCACCACGATCGACAGCCGGGTGCCGTCCCGGGCCTGGGCCAGCGCCTCGCGTTCGAGCAGCGCCACCTGTCCGGCGAACCGGACCAGCGCCTCGCCCGCCGGGGTGGCCACGCACGGCCGGGCCCGCCGCACCAGCACCTGGCCGACCGCGCGTTCCAGGGCCTTGATCCGCTGACTCACCGCGGACGGCGTGACGTGCAGCACCCGGGCCGCCGCGTCGAAGCTGCCGGTCTCGACCACAGCCTGGAAGGTCGCGAGCTGTACCTGATCCACCTGAAGAAATCTAATGCAACGTCAAAATCTTTAGCTGGAGTACGACGAGAGGGCTCCTTAGCGTCGATGGCATGCTGATTTCCGCGCTCGCCGGTTTCGCCGCGTCCGCCGTCCTGATCATCGCGATCGGGGCACAGAACGCATTCGTGCTGCGCCAGGGGCTGCGCCGCGAGCACGTGGTCGTGGTGGTGGCCACCTGCGCGCTCGCCGACCTGCTGCTGATCCTGGCCGGGATCGGCGGCCTGGGCGCGATGGTGACGGCCCGGCCGGACGCGGTCACCGCGATCCGCTGGTTCGGCGCGGCCTTCCTGATCGCGTACGGGATCATGGCCGCTCGCCGCGCGATCCGCCCCACCACGCTGAGCCCCACCGAGAGTGCGCCCGCCACGGCGCGCGCGACCCTGCTCACCTGCCTGGCCCTCACGTTTCTCAACCCGCACGTCTACCTGGACACCGTGCTGCTGCTCGGCTCGGTGGCGCAGCAGCACGCGCACCGCTGGGTCTTCGGGATCGGCGCGGCGGCGGCTAGCCTGGCCTGGTTCACCGCTCTCGGCGCCGGTGCGCACCGGCTCGCTCCGCTGCTGGCCCGGCCGGCCGCGTGGCGGGTGCTGGACGGCCTCATCGCGGCGGTGATGCTGGCCATCGGCGTCATACTCGTGGTGGCTTGACCCTCCAGCAGGTCGAGACGGCAGGGTCGGCGGGGTGCGAGGAGACATGCGCGGCATCGGTGAGGTGGCCCGGGCCAGTGGGCTGACGATCAGCGCGCTGCGGTTCTACGACGGCGCGGGCGTGCTGGTGCCGGCCGAGGTGGACCCGGCGACGGGCTATCGGCGCTATGCCGACGACCAGGTTCGGGCGGCCCGGCTGATCGCCGGGCTCCGCCGGGTGGGCATGCCGGTCGCGGAGATCGCGCGGGCGGTGCGAGACCTGGGTGACAACCCCGATGCCGTACGACGTCAGCTCGACCGGCACCGGCGGCGTCTCGAGGACGGCCTGGCCGATGCGCGGCGCGAACTCCTCCGCATCCACACCCTGCTCGACCTGGAGGAGAACCTGATGACCCGGATCACCCTGCCGTCCGCCGCGCTGGCGGCCACCCTCGACGCGGTCCGTTTCGCGGCCGGTCAAGACCCGGCGATTCCGCAGCTCAGTTGCGTGCTCGCGGAGATCGCCGAGGAGGCGCTGACGCTGGTGGCCACCGACCGCTACCGGCTCGCGACGGCCACCGCCCCGGCCGCTGTGGAGGGCCCGGCCGGCCGGTTCCTGCTGCCGCTCGACTTCGTCGACCGGGTCCGTCGGCTGCCGGCGGGCGGTCCGGTCACGCTCGATTTTTCCGATGCGGAGGTACGGGCGGAGGCCGGCGGGACGGTCGTCGAGAGCAAGCCGCTGCCGGGCGATTATCCCGACGCCCGGCGCCTGACCGAGTCCGGTCCGGACGTACGCCGGGTGGTGGTGGACGTCGCCAGGCTGCGCGAACAGGTGTCCGCCGAGCCGGCCGTGATCCGGGAGCACGAAGGTTCCGCGTACCAGGTCTCGGTCTTGGGCTTGGACCCCGCGGGAAGCCTGCGCCTGGCCGCCGAGAGTGAGTGGGCAGCCGGCGCCGACGAGCACGTGGCGGTCAACCGCGAGTTCCTGCTGCAGGCGCTGGACGCCGGCGGCGCCGGTCAACTGGTGCTGGAGCTGGACGGCCCGATCAAACCGCTGGCCGTACGGGTGCCGGGCGATGACTCGCGCTTCTCGCTGCTGATGCCGGTGCGGCACTGATCCCCTGATAGTGCTTGACGTCGAGGCGCTCCGCGACGGCCCGCTCCCGGCGGGTGAGCTCGCGGGGCGCTTCGCGCTGAGCCGGCCGGCACCGCTACTGGCCCGGCATCCTGAAGCGGATCGAGTTTGCCATACCGTAACCATGTTTCCCGCTTGAGTCGTGTCACAACGGGGGCCCCGACCCCCGGCACTTGGCTACCGTCTGCATGTGCGCATCCGGCAGCAGCAGCGGGACGACTCGGCCGAGTCGGCGATGCAGGCTGCCCACGGCGAGCGCGCCACCTCGTGGGAGTTCGCCTGGCTCGACGGCCGGCCCGGGGAACCGTCCTGGTCGTACCCCGATCTGGCCCGTAACCTGACCCGCCGGGCGAGCGCCCTCCTCGACCTCGACACCGGCAGCGGCGAGCTGCTGGCCGAGCTGGCCCCGCTGCCGCCGCACACGGTCGCCGTGGAGAGCTGGGCCCGCAACACCCCGGTGGCCCGCGACCGGCTGGCGCCGTTCGGCGTCGAGGTGCTCACCGAACTGCCCGGCGGCGAGGAAGAGTTCGACCTCGTGCTGAGCCGGCACGGCCGGTTGCCCGCCGACGACATCTGCCGGCTGCTGCGACCCGGCGGCCGGCTGCTCAGCCAGCAGGTCGGCAGCGACGACCTGGCCGGTCTCAACGAGGCGCTCGGCGCGCCGCCGCCCTACCACCGGCAGTGGACCGGCGAGACGGCCGCCGCCGCGCTGGAGCAGGCCGGGCTCGACGTGATCGACGTGCGCGAGGAACGGCCCTCGATCACCTTCCACGACGTCGCCTCCGTGGTGCGCCAGCTGCGCGACCTGCCCTGGCAGATCCGTGACTTCACGCCCGAGCGGTACGCCGAGGCCCTCGACCGCCTCGACTCCTACCTGCGGGTGCACGGCGAACTGACGGTCACCGCGCACCGCTTCCTGGTGCAGGCGGTCCGGCGCTGACGCGGTCGCTGGTCGTCGCGGTCAGCCAGCCGCCGGTGACCTCCCTCGACGTCGCCCGCAACGCGGCCGTGCACGCCGCCGTGGTCCGGGCCGCGTCCGCCCGGGTGGTGGTGTTCCCCGAACTGTCGCTGACCGGGTACGAGTTGGCGGCACCGCTGCTCGACCCGGACGACTCCCGGCTGGCGCCCCTGGTGACGGCGTGCGCCGAGACCGGCACGACCGCGCTGGCCGGTGCGCCGGTGGCCGGGCCGCACATCGCGATGCTGGCGGTCGACCGGGACGGGGTCCGGGTCGTCTACCGCAAGCAGCATCCGCACGGCGACGACGAGGCCCGCTTCCGGCCCGGACCGGCGCCCGCGGTGCTCGAGGTGGACGGGTGGCGGCTCGGGCTGGCGATCTGCCGCGACACCGGGATCGCCGATCACGCGGCGGCGACCGCCGCGCTGGGCATCGACGCCTATCTGGCCGGGGCCGCCGACCAACCCGAGGCCGACGAGATGATGGCCGAGCGGGCGCGACGCATCAGCAGCACGTACGGCGTGTGGGTGGGGTTCGCCTGCTTCGCGGGGCCGACCGGCGATCCGTTTCCGCAGACCGCCGGCCGGTCCGGCATCTGGCGGCCGGACGGCACCGTCGCCGCGCGGGCCGGCCGGGCGGCCGGCGAGATCGTGCGGGTCAGGCTGGACGCCGGGCCAGCGTCAGCGTCGTCGTCAGGTCGAGGGTGAGCACGCCGCCGAAGCTCTCGATCAGGCCCTCAAGCTCGCCCAGCAGCCGGCCCTGCACCTCGGGCGCGTGCCGGCGGAACGGCGAGAACGTGCGCACCAGCGCCTGGTAGCGGGCCGTGCTGAAGCTCGGGTAGGTGTGCCACAGGCGGTCCTCGACGTCCGGCCAGAGCCCGGCCGCGGTCAGGTCGGCCCGCACCCAGTGCTCCCCGCGGCGCGGCACGTCCGGGTCGAACCGCTGGTAGAGGGCGTCGATCGCGGCCGCCTCGTCGGTGTCGGCGATGCCGTAGGTGTGCGCCAGGATCGCCAGCACGCCGCCCGGCACGAGCGCGTCGTAGGCCCGGCGGTTGCGAGTCTCGGGCTCCATCCACTGCCAGGCCGTGGCGCAGGTGATCAGGTCGACGCCACCGGCCGGCGGCGTCCATTCCTCGAAGGTGCACTCGGTCACCTCGACGGCCGGGAAGTTGGCGCGCAGCACGGCGGCCATCCGCGGGTCGGGCTCGACCGCGGTGTACGGCACGCCGAACCCGGTGAGCACCGCGGTGGCCTTGCCGGTGCCGGCTCCGAGCTCGACGACCGAGCGTGGTGGCCCGCCCGCATAGCCGGTGATCGCCGAGCGCACGGCGTCCGGATAGCCCGGACGGACGTCGTGATAGGTCGATGCCACCTCACCGAAGACTCGGGTCATCCACCGACCGTAACGGCTGGGCTGCCGAGCGCGCATCTCGGGCCGGAGGTCCGCCGTGCGGGCGGGCCTGCGTGGGGCCGGGTCCGCCGTGCGGGCGGGCCTCCGTGGAGCCGGGTCCGCCGTCCGGGGTAGCCGGAACGGCGGGCCGGCCTGCCGCTGTGCCCGATCGCCGCCTCGGCTCCGATCGGCCAAGGTGGACGCACGGCAATAGTTCACAGGGGGCAAATGGACCGGTACGGCGGCGAGCGAGACCCGCGCCCGTCGCCGTACCTCCGCACCGCGGAGCGTCCGGGTTCGCCGTGCTGACCGGGGGAACCAGCTCCGGCAGCAACCCGGGCCCGCGGTGGGTGCCTCACCCGTGGCAGGAGCGGGTGAGGACTGATCGGGTCCCCGGCGCCGGTCCCGTCGCCGGGGGCCCGATCTATTCGTTGTGCGCGGACGGATTAAGCCGTCCGGGTGGGTTTACCGGCATTCGCGGAACGGACGCATCGGTTTGCGCTTTCCGGATAACGGCCGTCGCCTTTCCCGGGCACCCGAAAGAAGTAGCTCGCGCCACACCCGCCGTGACCACGGTTAATTGACCCACGGCGAAGGACGGAGTTGGCGCCGCACCACGTAGATCACCATGAAACCGCTGGTCAGCGCGATTCGAAGGGTCCCCCATCAGGGGTAAGCCGGACAGTTGCACCTGTGCGATATAAGCGGGCACAACGAGGACGGAATGCCGATCACACGACCCGGCGTCGTCGGGGAACGTTGAATAACCAGTCCCCCACCCGTCCCTGAGAGGAACGCGCCCGCATGCGAAAGCTCAGCAGCCGGCCCGCCGCATTCACCCGTGAGGCGTCCTCATGATCCGGCTCGAGGCGCTCACCCGGCGGCTCGACGCGGCCAAGAAGGACGAAACCGTCCGGCGTCCCCAGCCGATCGAGCTCAGCCCGGCCGATCACGAGGAGCCGACCTGGGAGGTGCGCCACCCGGGCGACCTGGGCCGGCGGCGGGTGGACGGGCGTACTCGGGCCATTCTCTCCTGCGCGGCGGTCGCGGCGATCGTGGTGAACGCCGGTGCCGCGTGGATGTACTGGCGGATCACCGGCTCGCACACCGGGCCGGCCAGCGCCGAAACCGTCGTCGAACTCGCGCTGCGGGCCCGGTCCGACCTCAACCATCCGCTGATGCCGGGGCAGACCGGCAACATGACGGTGACGGTCACCAACGACTACGACTTCCCGATCCGGATCACCGCGGTCACCCCGGGGGCGGGCAACATCGTGGCCGACGACGAGCATCGGGACGCGGGCTGCAAGGAGTCGGGTGTGACGGTCGCCCGGAAACGGTTCGCGGTGTCCTGGGAGGTGCCGCGCAACACGATCGGTGCGTACACCATCCCGGCGGCGCTGACCATGCGGCCGGATGCCAACCCGGAGTGCGCCGGCGGGGTCTTCACGGTGCCGATCCAGGCGTCCGGGGTGAGCCGCCGATCGGTGTGAGGCGGCCTACTCGCCGTTGTAGTGCCGGCCCGGTTATTCGCCGTTGTAGTGCCGGCCCGGCGGGGAGCCCGGCAGCACCCGTACGTCCTCATTGATGACCACCGGCGGATGCAGGGACCGCCGGTGCCGCCCGTTGCGGGCCGCCTGCTCGGCGTCGTCCGCGGCCGGTCCCAGCAACTCGTTCCGCAGCGGGCGGTAGTGCCGGCCGCCGTGCGCGGCCATCTTGCGCACCTCCTCCGGCACCGCCACCGAGGTACGCAACACCGCACTGGCCCGCGCCGCCGACTCCCGGGCTACCGCCTCGTCGTGGGCCGCGGCCTCGATCCCCTCGGCCACCACCCGGGCCATCGCCGCACCGTACGTCCGCGCGTCGTGGATCTCCCGCTCGTGCAGCAGCGCCGCTTCGTGCTCGCGCCGCCGGGCGATGCGGGCCTCGTTCCGCTCGTACGCGTTGCCGCGGGAGACGAACTTGAGGCCGACCGCCGCGCAGTCCAGCGCCACCAGCAACAGCGTGATCCCCAGGTAGAAGATGCCGACGCCCCAGAAGTCGCTGGTCATCAGGTACCACATGGCCGCGGTCCGGGCACCGAACCCGGCATCGGCCCGGACCTTCTCGCTGTTCGTCTGCCGCTGTTCGCCGATCTGCTGGGCGAGTTGCACCTGCTCGGCGGTCCGGGCGTCGCGCGCGGCCCGCTGCGTGTCGAGCAGCCGGCCGGCCTGCCGGTCCAGCACCTCGGCCTGGTCGTCCAGCCCGCGGGACCGCTGCACCAGTTCGTGGCAGTACCCGCCGCGCGGGCAGCCGGCCGAGCGGGACACCCCGGCGCCCTCGGAGTCGGCGACGGCCTGCTGGTAGAGCAGCCGGGCGTCGTGGCGCTTCTGCGCGGCCCGGTTGGTGAGGTCGCGCACCGCCGCGTCGTCGGCCGTGGTCTCCTTCTTGAGCTGCTGGAGCCGGGCCGTCCAGGTGGCGATCACGCCGGTGGTGTCGATCCGGCTGAGCTGCTGGTTGTGCACCTCGTTGAGCCGGGAGTCGATCTCACCCTGGTAGCGGGCCAGCATCAGCGGCTCGGTGATGATCACGGCGAACAGCACGGCCAGGCCTAGCCGGCCGAGGTACAGGCCGATGGTGGGCTTGCGCAGGAACTCCTGGGGGTCGGTGGAGTCGAGTTTCTCGTAGCTGATCGCCACCCGGCCGACCACAGCCCGGTCGTACGCCACCACACCGGCCGCCACCAGCGGGCCGATCAGCCAGCGGTACCAGGGATGCTGGTAATTCGAGCTGGCATCGATGAACGCGGCACCGCCGACCGTGGCGTACACGAAATACAGCACGATGAAGACGCCGATCGCGGAGTACAGGACCCGATCGGTGTGCGTGTTCACGCTGTCCGGGTTGACGTTCGCCACCCTCAGCAGCACGTGTCTGCGTGCCCTCGGCATGAGGCCGAGTCTTACGGATCAGAAGGGCATGCGTGGACGAAACGGGCGGATCACCCGGTCAGGTCCGGCTCGGTGATCGCGACGCGAACCACCACAGAAGCCCGTACCGTCTGCTGCTGCGGATCGAGATCCAGGCCGCCGGCCGTGTCGTAGGCCATCTCGGCGGCACCGGCCCGGAACATCACCGGTGACGCTCCACCGGCGCCCTCGTCGGCGATCTCGACGAGCCGCTCGACCCGGCTGCCCACCGCTTCCGCATACTCCCGGGCGCGGGCCAGCGCGTCGGCGATCGCGGCCCGCCGGACATCGGCGCCGGCCGTGCTGCCCACCCGCAACTGCCACCACGGCCCGGCCACCGCGACATCGTCGAGCGCGGCGAGCCGCAGCAGCATCTCGCCCAGCGCGGCGAAGTCGGTCACGGTCACCGTGGTGGCCACCCGGCCCACGTAGCCCACGGTCTTGCGCTCGCGCTTGACCTCGGGGTAGACCTCGACCCCGCCGGTCTCGCGCCGCTCGATCGTCTCGCCGTAGCCGTCCAGGGCCAGGCGGACGCCGGCCGCACGCTCGGCGAGCCGGGTCAGCACCGTCTCTTTGTCGCGGTCGCGGACCGTCGCGGTGACCGTGAAGCTGGCGATCTCGGGCGGGACCTCGCGGACGGCCTCACCGCGGACCACGACCATCGGCTGCTCGGGCATGGCTTCGAGGCTACCGTCGCTCAGCGGTTCCGCCGGGCGCGCAGGATCATCAGCGCGGCCAGCGCCAGAATCAGCAGCAGCAGGCCGAACCCGATGATCAGGAACGGCGGAATGCCACGGCGCTCGACGATCGGCTCGGACACGATCGGCGGGCCGTCCGCCGGCAGGCCGGGCGTGGCGGTCGCGGTCACCGGCGCTTTCGAGGGAGGCGTACGCGGGGCGGTCAGCGCGGCGATCACGTCGAGCTGGCCGTGGCCGTAGAGGTTGTCCCGGCCCTGGGCACCGCGGTCCACGGCGGTGCCGGTGAGCCGGTCGACGACCTCGGCCGCGGACATGTCGGGATAGCGCGCCCGCATCAGGGCCGCCACCCCGGAGACCAGGGCGGCCGAGTTGCTGGTGCCCTCGCTGCGCCCGTACTTGTTGCCCGGAGCGGCCACCGGCATGACCGAGCCGTAGGTGACCAGGTCGACCCCTTCGCCCCGGTTGGAGAACGAGGACACCCGGTTGTTGCGGTCGACCGACCCGACGCCGAGCGCGCCGGGGAAGACCGCCGGCTCGTCGACCTCGCCGCCGTCGTTGCCCACCGCCGCGACGACCACCACGTCGGCGGCCACCGCCTCGGCGATCGCCCGGGCCACCACGTCGGACTCCAGCTCGAGCTGGAACGACATATTGATCACCTTGGCGCCGTTGTCGATCGCCCAGCGGATGCCGTCCGCGATCAGCACGCCGTCGGCCACCGGGCGGATCGGCATGACCTTGCTGCGCGGCGCGACGCCGAGCAGGCCGTCGCCCGAGCCGTGCCCACGGCCCGCGATCAGCCCGGCCATCCCGGTGCCGTGCGGGCCGCTGTCCAGATCGTCGTCGGGCCCGTTGACCGCCGTGTACCGGCCCGGCACCGCGGCACCGCGCAGGTCCTGGTGCTTGGTGTCCACCCCGGTGTCGATGACCGCGACGACCACGCCCTCGCCGCCCTTGCCCAGTTTCTGGGCCTCGGGCAGCTTCATGGGGGCGACGTACCACTGCGCGTCGCGCTGCCGGTCGGCCCGGGCCGGGGCCCCGGTGAGCAGGCCGGTTAGCAGGACGGCGAACAGGGCGGCACCGAGAGCGGCACCGCCCCGCCGGAGAAACTGGATCACTAGCGCCAGCCGATCACATTCGGGCCGGGGTCGATCCGGGCGTCGCCGTGACCCGGCAGGATCACCGGCTCGACGCCCTCGGCGACCTCCCACGGGTTGTCCGGGTCGAACCCGGCCTGGTCGTCCTCGGCGCGGGTGCGGCGACCGGCCCTGCCGGGTGCGCCGGCCATCCCGCCCGGCCCGGCGTTGTGCCGATCGGGGCCGACCGGGTCGTTGGGCAGCCAGGACGGGCGCGGCACGGCCTTGCGGGGGGCGGCACCGCGACCGCCCGCACCGCCGACGCCGCCGGACGCGCCCACACCGGATCCGCCGATGCCGGACGAGCCCACACCCGCTCCGCGCGCGCCCGGGCCACGGGCCGGGCTGCGGCCGGCGCCGCCCATGCCGACGGGTGCGCCGCCGGTCAGGCCGCGACCGCCGCCGAGTCCGCCCTCGCCGATGACCGCGCCCGAGGGCAGCCGGGTCGGCGTGCCGGCCGGGCGCACGCCCGCCCGCTGCACGCCCCGGCCGCCGCCCGGGCCGGGCGGAACGAGGCCGCCGCCACCGCCGGTGGAGGGCAGGAGGCCGGGCAGCGGCGGGGTCGGACCGGGTCCGACGTTGCTCGGCAGCGGGCCGGGGCCGGGCAGGGTGTGCGGCGGTTCGACGCCGGGCAGGACCGGCGGCTGGCCCGGCTGGATGACCCCCGCCAGGTCGGGTCCGCCGGCACCGACGCCCGAGCCGATGCCCGAGCCCACGCCGGTGTCGAGGCCCGGGGTGTTGATGTCGGCGATCGTGCCGTCCGGCACGAACGCGTCCTGGCCGGGCAGGGGCGGCGGCGGGCTGTGCGGCACCGAGGCGCTGATGGCGCCGCCGCCACCACCGCCCGGGCCACCCCGGTATGTCGTCGGGTTGCCGCCGCCCGGATCGCCCGGGTCACCGCCGCTGCCGTCCTCGATGGCCAGTTGGTATTTCTCCGGGACCTTGAGCAGCACGACCGATTCCTGGATCCGGGCCTCGGCGGCGATCATCGCGTTGCGGGCCTTGACGTCGATCTCGTCCTCGGCCTCGTCCCACCAGTTCGGCGTCCAGTCGGTGCTCTTGTCCTTGTACTCCTCCCAGAGCGGCTCGATCGTCGACCTGGCGGTCTGCAGCGCCCCGACGATGTTTTCCAGGCCGCCCGCGGTGGAGTCGGCATCCGCCGCCGCGGTGGTGAGCCGGTTGATCAGAATGTCCAGTTCGGCCACGAACGCGGTGGCCGAGGTGTTGTCCTCCGGCGGCCACGCCGCCGCCAGGTCGGTCTTGGCCTTGACGAGCGCGTCACGCTGCGCGCGCACCGAGTCGGCGAGTGAACGCCAGGCGTCCGCCTGCTGCTCGCCCACGGTCCGGTCCTCGTTCATCACCATCGACCACAGCCGGGGCGTGTTGAACGCGCCCCAGTTCGTGCACCAGCTGCTGGTCAGTACCGGGTCGCTCATACCGCTCTCGCCCCTCCCCCGCGGGTGGTCGGATGGCCGTCCGCCTCCACCCGGCGCTGCTGCGCCTCGGTGACCGCGGTGGTCAGGGCATCGTGGACCTGGTCGGTGCGCTGCGCGGCGGTGCCGTCAGTGCTGTCGAACGCGACCGCGACCTTGGCGGCCGCCGCGGCCAGAATCCGGGCGGCGTCCATGTAGGCCACGATGTTGGCGCTCGACGCCTGAAGGCTCTGCGCATAGCGGGTCTTGGCGGCATGCACGCCGCCGCCCGCATTACCCGCGCCGAACCGCACGCCCCCGGACAGGTCCACACTGGCCCGTGAATAGCCGCTCTCGAGCGTCCGACTTGTATCGTCCTGGACCCTGTTAGCGAAGTTGTCCAGTCCCTCGGTCTCGACGCGCACCCCGTCGCCCACGACCGCCTCCCCGTAGCGTCGTCGTCTTTAACGCCACGAGGGTAGCGACACCTGTCGACCTGGCGATACCCCGTGTCAGGTCAGGCGGGCCACCGCGGCCGCCACTCGCTCATCGGTGGCGGTCAATGCGATGCGCACCTGCCGCGCCGCCGCCGGCCCGTAGAAAGCGCCCGGAGCTGCCAAAATGCCGCGCTCGGCGAGCCAGTCGACGGTCTGCCAGCAGTCCTCGCCGCGGGTCGCCCAGAGGTAGAGACCGGCCTCCGAATGGCTGATCTCAAAACCAGCCTTGACCAGACCGGTACGCAACGAGTCGCGCCGGGCGGCGTACCGCTCGCGCTGCTCGTCGACGTGGATCTCGTCGGACAGCGCGGCGATCATCGCGGCCTGCACCGGGGCCGGCACGATCATGCCGGCGTGCTTGCGGACCGCGAGCAGGCGGCCGATCAGGGCCGGGTCGCCGCCGAGGAAGCCGGCCCGGTAGCCGGCCAGGTTGGAGCGCTTGGACAGCGAGTGCACGGACAACACGCCGGTGTAGTCGCCGCCGGTCACCGCGTCGTCGAGTACCGACACCGGCCGGGTCTGGAAGCCGAGAGCGAGGTAACACTCGTCACTGACCACCATGGCGCCGCGCTCGCGGGCCCAGTCGACCACCTTGCGCAGGTGCTCGGCGGGCAGCACCCGGCCGGTCGGGTTGGACGGTGAGTTGATCCAGACGAGCTTCACCCGGGGGTCTGGCCCCAGCGCGGTGAGCGAGTCGGACCGCACCACGGTCGCGCCGGCCAGCAGGGCGCCGACCTCGTACGTCGGATAGCACACCGACGGGATCACCACGACGTCGCCGGCGCCCACCCCGAGCAGGGTGGGCAGCCAGGCGACCAGTTCCTTGGAACCGATGGTGGGCAGCACGCCCAGCTCGCCGGACGCGGCGCAGGCCCGGGCCAGCCAGCCGGCGATGGCCGCACGTAGCGCCGGCGTGCCCGCGGTCAGCGGATAGCCGGGCGCGTCCGACGCCTCGGCCAGCGCACGCCGGATCAGCGCCGGAACCGGGTCGACCGGCGTGCCGACCGACAGGTCGACGATGCCGTCCGGGTGCGCCGCGGCCCTGGTCTTCGCCGGCTCCAGCAGGTCCCAGGGGAAGTCCGGAAGGGCCGGCGCGGCTGCGCTCAGTGCGAGTCCCCGCGCGGCGGCTGACCGGCCACGAACGTCGTGTCCTTGTCGATCTTGCCGACCTTGGACGCGCCACCCGGCGAACCGAGGTCCTCGAAGAACTCGTAGTTCGCGTTCGTGTAGTCCTTCCACTGCTCCGGGACGTCGTCCTCGTAGAAGATCGCCTCGACCGGGCAGACCGGCTCACAGGCCCCGCAGTCGACGCACTCATCGGGGTGGATGTAGAGCATCCGGTTGCCCTCGTAGATGCAGTCGACCGGGCATTCCTCGATGCATGCCTTGTCGAGCACATCGACGCACGGCTCAGCGATGATGTAGGTCACGGGTCTTTCCCCTCCAAAGCCACGCCGGAAGAACAGCCGGCGACAATTGCAGAGCCTAGTATCTCCGCCGGAGGAGGTGACACGTGCTCCGTCGGCAGGATGTGGGACACCGGGTGGTGGTACGCCGGATTGTAGGCGCCACCCAGGAACGCACGCTGTATTCGGATGCACTGGGCGAGCTTGTCGACCTCACCGAGACGGATCTCACTATCGCCACCGCGAAGGGCATGGTGCGGGTGCCGCTGCAGGAGGTGCACCGGGCCAAACGGGTGCCGGCGGCCCGTCGCCCACCAGCCTCCGACGTGGTGGCGCTCGAACTCGCCGCCAACGATGCCTGGCCCGCACCGATCCAGTCCCGGCTGGGCGGCTGGATCCTGCGGGCGGCCGGCAACTGGACCGGCCGGGCCAACTCCGCGCTGGCCGTGGGCGACCCGGACCGCACGCTTGAGGCCGCCATCGACGGTGTCGAGCAGTGGTACCGCGATCACGGTCAGCATCCACTGATCAACGCGCCGATGCCGCTGGCCGCACCGGTGAACGCGGCGCTGGACCAGCGCGGCTGGACGTCCCGGCCGCTCACCCTGGTGCAGACCGCGTCGCTGACCCGGCTGCTCGCCGAGATGCCGGCCCGCGGTGACCTGCCGCCGGTCGACCTGGCCGACGCGCCGTCCGACGACTGGTACGCCATGGTGGCCGAGCACAAGGGCACCCTGCCGGCCGCCGCGGTGCGCATCCTCACCGGCGTACCCGGCCTGGTCTTCGCGCACGTGCGGGACGCCGACGGGAGCCTGCTAGCGGTGGCCCGCGGCGCGGTGACCGGCCCGGACCGCTGGCTCGGCATCTCGCTGCTGCAGACCGCGCCGGCCGCACGCCGGCGCGGCATCGCCCGGCAGGTGACCGGCGAGCTGGCCCGGTGGGCGGCGCAGCACGGCAGCCACCGGGCCTACCTGCAGGTGGAGGAGCGGAACACGGCGGCCGTCGGGTTGTACGGCCGGCTGGGCTTCAGCACGCACCACACATACCTGACCCGCGAAGCGCCCCCGGCCTAGAGCGCTTCCGGGTCCTGGACTTCGGGCTCCGACCGTGACCAAAGGTTCCGCAGCGGGCCGAACTCGACCCCGGAAGCTGTCTAGCGGCGGACCACCTTGCGCGGTTTGACGGTTGCGGTTTTCGCGTACGCGGCCAGCGAGCGCGACCGGTAGTCGCGGCCGAGCACCACGGCGATCCAGTAGCCGAGCAGCGTGCCCGCGATGGTGAAGCCGGCGTACAGCCAGACCTGGAAGAAGAAGTCGCCGGCGCCGCTGGCGAACGGCTGGCCGCCGCTGATGAACGGTCCGACCAGGACGGTCAGCAGCAGGCCGCCGACCGCGCCGCCGACCACGTCCGGCAGCAGCCAGCCGGACGGGCGTTTGCGCTGGCAGGCGACGAAGGTATAGCCGGCCAGCAGCAGACCGAGCACGGCGAACATGATGATGGTGGCACGGCTCTCGGCCTGGTCGTTACCGTCGAAGCCGAGGCGAATGATCAGGCGGGCTGCCACGTTGATGGCGAACAAGCCGACCGCCAGCGCGGCGGGCGGGAACCAGCGCTGATGCCTCATGTGTCCTCCCCGGGACATTTCCCTACGGCGTCGCGCCCCGTTTCGGCGTCGCGCCGCACACGAATCGTGGCTCGGGATCGTAACGCCAGGTGAACCTCTGACGCTCGACCTCACGGCTATCTTTGCGGATGACGCGCCACGCATCCTGGGTGAAACCTGGGAGTCCGCTGCTAGTTAGGCAGCGCGGCCCGGCCGGCCGGTGCACGGTCGCCGGGCTGGTCGGCCGGCGCCGCGGCCCGTATTCGGTCACGACGCTGTCGTAGAGCCGGGTGCCCCACATCGCGACGGTCACCGAGCGGCCCGTGGTGGCGGTGTCGATCAGGATTCCGTACGGGGTCGTGTTGCGGAACTTCAGATCCAGGGTCGGGTAGAAGATCGTCGACTCGATGACCGCCGGGTAGCGACTGAAATAGAACGAATGTGGCTTGTGCTCGATGTCCTCGAGGCCGGCGTAGTAGGCGGCGTTGAACAGCGTGGTGGCGAACTGGGAGGCACCCCCGCCGACGCCGGGTTCGAGCCGGCCGCCGACGATGACCGGGGCGTCCCGGTAGCCGGCCGCGTAGTTGCGCTCGCCGGTGTGCGCGTTCAGCGAAAAGGTCTCGCCGGGACGCACGATCGCGCCGTCCACGCGGGCCGCGATGGTGACGATGTTCTGGCTGCGCGGAGACCGGCGGCCGCCGGTGAAATAGGTGGTGAAGGTGGCGACCGGCTCGCGGATGCCGAGCGCGGCAAGGTCGGCGTCGGCGGAGCCCGGATCGGTGCGGCGCAGGATGCCGGTGACCTCGCGGGGTGCGGGCTCGCGCAGCACCGGGAGCAGGTCGGCCGCGAGGCGCTCCAGATCGACGGACTCCCCGCCGACCCGTGCGACCGTCCGGACCTCCGGGTCCGGCTGTGGTCTCTCCGCGGGCCGCGCCCGGTCATCCGGGCCGGTCTTCGTTGGACGCGGCTGGCCCTCCGCGGCGCCCGGGGGCGGCGCCGCGATCCGGGCCGTCCGTGGTGGCGTGCGCAGGGTGGCCAGGCGGTCGGCGGCGGCGCCGCCGAGCCGGCGCGGGTCGATTACGGGGGTCAGGCGGCCCGACGGGTCGGCGCGGAAGACCAGGCTGCGGGCGATGGCGTCGCGGGACAGGCGGGCCTTGGCGCGGCCGGCGCGGACGGTGACCGACGCCGCCACGGCCGGCCGGGCCACGTCGTCGATCAGGGCGTCCACCTCGGCGGCGGTTGTCGCGGGGGTGCGGGTGACCAGCGGCACGTCCGCGGCCGCGCCCACCGGCCAGGCGTGCCGGATCTGCCGGATGGCCAGGTCGACGTCCAGGTCGAGGCCGGCTCGTGGGTAGGTCGGGCGCGGCTCGCGACCGGCGAAGGTGATGGCGGGCGGGCGCACGGTGACGCGGCCGGGGTTCAGGCGGGCGCGCAGGGCCGACTCCAGGCGGGCGCGGTCGACCAGCACGACCGGCGGTACCTCGTGATGGCCGATCAGACTGAGCCGGCCGCGTATCGCCCGGCCCACCGACAGGGCCACCTCGACCCGCAGACCCACCTCGGTCGCGGCCAGTTCGACCGGGTGGCCGTCCAGGCGCAGGCGCACCGGGTGGTGGCCGTGCCGGGTCAGGTGCTCGCGCAGGCGGTGTTCGGCGTCGTTGCGGGCCAGGCCGCCGAGGTCGACGCCGAGGATCCGGGTGCCGCGCGGGAGGTCGCCGTTCACCGCCCAGGCGCCGAGGCCGAGCAACGTGCACAGGACGGTGGCCAGCGCGCCGACCAGCACCGCACGGCGGACGTCGAGCCTTTCGGCGGACCGTGGGGTAATCGACGTCACACCTTCGGAAACGAGCCCTGGGGCTCGGTCAGCGCGACACCCCTCTCAAGATCATCCGATAGGCGTACACCGCAAAGCTCAAGCTCCCGGCCAGGATCATCACCATGGCCACCCAGTCGTCGCCGCCAAGCAGGTAGTCGCCCTCGGGGGTGCGGGTGCCGGCCGCGAACATCATCAGCAGCGTCCACAGCGCCCACGGCGGGCCCAGCGCCCAGCGGCGGCCGGTGGTGCCGACCGCGAACCAGGCGATCAGGTAGTTGGCCACCACCGCGAAGAGAATCCCCAGCCCGATCACCGGACCCCGGCCGGAGCCGATCGACGCACCGCCCCAGATCGAGACGAAGTCACCGGCCCGCAGCGGGGTGAGAAACAGTTCGAGGACCCCGGTCACGATGGTCGCGACGATCGAGACCACCACGCCGGCCACCCGGATCAGCGGATCCCAGCCCGCCCACGGCGGCCGGGGCGGGGTAGGCGGGCCGGTCGGCTCGGCGTCCGGACCGCCCGCCGACCCGGCAGCCTCGGCGCCCACGATCCCGGTCGGCTCGGTCTGCTCCAACGCCGGCGGCCCTACCTGCGGAGACTGGGCCTGCGGAGACTGGGCCTGCGGTGGGTGGCCGGTCGCGTCGGCCTCGGCGCGGCTCATCTGACGGCCGCGTCGGCTATCACGGGCCGGTCGGCGCCCAGGCCGCTGAACAGGTCGCTCTCCCAGTTGTGCGGGCCCTCGCCGGGGCCGCGCTCGCCCTTGACCAGGCGAAAATATTCCACGCCCATGAACTCGCCGCCGAAGTCGCCAGCGATGCCGTACAGCCACGAGTTGTCCGGGATCTGGGTGGCGTGCGCGCGCATGGCAGCGACCTTCTGCTGGTAGTAGTCGGTGCCGTCGAGGCGGGCCGCGATCTCGTCGTCGCCGTGGCCGAACGGGAGGTCCTCCACCTTTTCCACGTCAGCGAACGGGTTGTCGTCGAGCTCGCGGAACGCCGCCATGCCCTCGCGCAGCACGCTCAGCGGCATGGCGGTCCAGTAGATCTTCTCCGGGGCGGCCGGACCGGCCAGCTCGGCCGCGCGCATCGCCACCCGGTGGGCCTGGATGTGGTCCGGATGGCCGTAGAAGCCGTTCTCGTCGTACGTGATCATGATTTGGGGTTGGATCTCCTGCATGATCTGCACCAGGTGAGCGGCTGCCTCGTCGACGTCGGCCTGCCAGAACGCCCGCGGGTGATCGTTGGTGGGCAGGCCCATCATGCCGGAGTCGCGGTAACGCCCGGCGCCGCCGAGGAGGCGGACGTCGGTCACGCCGAGTGCGGCACAGGCCCGTTCGAGCTCGACCAGGCGGTAACCACCCAGTTGGTCGGCCTCGCCGGCGGCCAGCCGGGACAGCGCCGGCACATGGATCTCGCCCTCTTCGCCGAGCGTGCAGGTCACGAGCGTCACGTGCGCGCCGGAGGCGACGTAGTGGGCCATGGTGGCGCCGGTGCCGGTGACCTCGTCGTCGGGGTGGGCGTGCACCAACAGCAGGCGGCGGGCGGGCAGGGCGTCTGTCACGGCCGCAACTCTACGCGGGGGCACCGACAGCTTTCCCGAGCCGGGCTGCGAGTTTGCGGGGCGGAACGAGGCCGTGATCAGCGATGCTGGGCACGTGGACTACCCCGGACTCGCCGGTCGCACCGGTCACTTCAGCTACGGCGCGCCGCACGCCGTGACGATCGGCGCGGACGGCGGCCGGGTGGCCTTCCTGCGCTCTTCCGGACCCGAGGATCCGGACGCCGCGCTGTGGGTGCTGACCGTCGCTTCCGCGACCGAGGCGCTGGTCGCGCCGGGACCCGTTCGGCGGTACGCGGTGGACCGCGACTGCCGGACCGCGGCGTTCGCCCGGGACGGCCGCCTGTTCCGCGCCGACCTGATCGGCGGCGGGGTCACCGAGGTGCCGACCGACCAGCCGGCCGAGGACCCGCGACCCGACCCGATCGGCCACCACATCGGGTACGTGACCGGCGCCGGCGGCTCGGCCTCGCTGCGGGTCGTCGGCCCGGACGGCGACCGCCTGCTGGCCGGCGAGCCCGGCACCGCCTGGCGCGAGCACGGCGGCACCGTCTCGTGGGGCGTGCCGGACCCGGCCGCGGTCCAGTTCGGCCGGTGTCGCGGCTGGTGGTGGGCGCCGGACGGCAGCCAGATCCTGGCGGCACGGACCGCCGGCGCGACCAGCCTGCACCTGCTCGACCTGGACGAGGGCTGGGTGGACGTGCACTGGGACCGCGAGACGTACCCGTACGTGGTCAATGTGCGCTGGGCCGACGGCAGCGGCCCGCTGATCACCGTGCTGCGGCGGATGCAGCAGCACGGCCTGGTGCTGGCCATCGACCCGCGCACCGGCGAGACCCAGGTGCACGCCGAACTGGCCGACTCGCGCTGGGTGGAACCGGTGGACGGCACCCCGAGGCACCTGCCGGACGGCCGGGTGCTGGTCGGCGGCGAACTGGCGCACGACGGCTTCGACGCCCGCTGCCTGTTCGCCGACGGCAGCCTGCTCACCCCGCCCGGCCTGTACGTACGCCGGGTGGTCGGCACGCTGCCCCGCACCGGCGCCCCGTCCGGCGCGCCCGACCTGGTGGTGGAGGGCACCGACGGCGACCCGGCGGCCCAGTCGGTCTTCCGGGTGCGTACCTCTCTCGGCGGCGGCGGAGCGGAGGCCCGCAAGATCAGCGTGACCCCCGGCTGGCATCGGGCCGAGGCCGCCGGCGACGTGCTGGTCATCGACGGCACGGTGTGGCGCGCCGACGCCCGGGTCGCCACCCTGCGCTCGCACGTGGCGCCGCTGCCCTACCACCCGCAGCCCGTGCTCGAACGCGTCACCGACCGCCGGCTGCCGTCCGCGGTGCTGTATCCGGCCGGCTTCGTCGGCGGCTCGCGGATCCCGGTGCTGGTCACGCTCGGCGAGGGACCCGGCCACCAGCAGGTGGTGACCGACCCGGCGGCGTGGCAGGAGCGCCAGTGGTGGGCCGACGCCGGCTTCGCCGTCGTGAGCATCGACGGCCGGGGTACGCCCGGCGTGACGCCGAGCTTCGAGAAGGTGGTGCACCGCCGTCTGGCCGACGTGTCCCTGTCGGACCAGGTGGACGCCCTGCACACCCTGGTCGGGAAGCACCCCGACCTCGACCTGAGCAGGGTCTCCGTACGCGGCACCGGCCTGGGCGGCTGGCTGGCGGCGATGGCCGTGCTGCGCCGCCCGGAGGTCTTCCACCGCGCCGTGGCCCACCAGCCGATGACCGACTGGTCCGAGTTGCCGGCGCCGTTCGCGGAGCGTTACCTGGGCGACCCGGCGGACGCCGCGGACGTGTACGCCCACCACAGCCTGGCGGTGGCGGCGGCCGAGTCGGACCACTCCCGGCCGCTGTTGCTGGTGGGGGCACAGTTGCCAGGCATCACGTCGGTCCCGGAGGCATCCCTTGCGGAGGAGTTGGCCTTCCTCCGAGGAGAGCAGCTCGAAATCTAGTCACCATCCGGGTTCACGGTCTGCGTGCGACTCCGGGCCGTTGCGTCGACCTTGTGGAGCTGCCATTCGCCTGGAACAGCAGATGCACAAGATCCGGGTCGGGCGAACGCGTCGTCGCCACGGTCGAGCCGGCGGAGTTGCTGCCGCCGCGGTGAAGTGTCGTACCGGTCGCCTAGGGTCGGTGCATGAACCACTTCGATGAGGCGTCGGCGGCGGTGCAGGCTGCTCTCGATGCCGGCGCGCGGTATGCCGATGCTCGCATCATGCTGCGGCGGACCGAGTCGATGACCGCGCGCAACGGGGACGTCCAAGATCTCAGTTCCGACGAGAGCGCCGGCGTTGGCGTGCGGGCGCTGGTCGGTTCCGGCTGGGGCTTCTACGCGGTGCCCGACCTCTCCGACGGGGCCGCGCGCGCCGCCGGGCGGCGGGCCGCTCAGATCGCCGCGGCGAGCGCCACCGTGCCGGGGCCGCCGATCGAGCTGGTGCCGGCCGGTGCCGGGGCGGCCAGCTGGGCCAACCCGTGCGCGACCGATCCGCTCGAGGTGTCCCTCACCACCAAGGGCGACCTGCTGGTCCGGGCCACCACGGCGGCCAAGGAGGCGGGGGCCGACCTGGCCGAGGCGCACTACCACATCTGGGACACCCGGAAATGGTTCGTCTCCAGCGACGGGCACCGCATCGACCAGCACCTGCGCGAGTGCGGCGGCGGGGTCACCTCGCACGCGTACGGCGACGGCGAGATCCAGCGACGCTCCTACGGCAACCAGTACGGCACCCGCGGCTGGGAGCTGATCGACGAACTCGACCTCATCGGCAACGCGCCGCTCGCCGCCGAGGAGGCACAGGCCCTGGTCAGCGCGCCGCTCTGCCCGGCCGGCGAGACGACGCTCATCCTCGGCAGCGAGCAGCTGGCCCTGCAGATCCACGAGTCGGTGGGGCATGCCATCGAGCTCGACCGCATCCTCGGCTGGGAGGCCGCGTTCGCCGGCACCAGCTGGCTCGACCTCGACCAGCTGGGCTCCCTGCGGTACGGCTCCGAGCTGATGAACATCACCATCGACCCGACCATCCCGGGTGCGCTGGGCAGCTTCGGCTACGACGACGAGGGCACCCCGGCGGCCAAACGCGACGCGGTCCGCGACGGCATCTGGGTGGGCGTGCTGGCCGGGCGCGACTCGGCCGCGGTGGCCGGGCTCGACTATGCGGGCAGCGTGCGGTCCGACGGCTGGGCGCGGCTGCCGATGGTGCGGATGACCAACGTGGGCCTGGAGCCCGGGCCGCACACGCTCGACGAGATCATCGCGGCCACCGACGACGGGGTCTACATGGAGACCAACCGGTCCTGGTCGATCGACGACCGGCGGCTCAACTTCCAGTTCGGGTGCGAGATCGGATACGAGATCAAGAACGGGAAACGCGGCCGGCTGCTGCGCAATCCGACCTACACCGGCATCGGCCCGCGGTTCTGGCAGTCGATGGACATGCTGTCCTCGGAGAGCATCCCGTGGGGCACGCCGAACTGCGGCAAGGGTCAGCCCGGTCAGGTCGGCCACACCGGTCACCCGGCGGCGCCGGCCCGGTTCACCAACGTACGGGTGGGAGTGCGGGGATGACGCAGCGCGGAGACATCAACCGGACCGGTGCCGAGCTGGAACTGGCCGTCCGGGTCGTGGAGCTGGTCCGGGCCGCCGCCGGGCCGGCCGCCCAGGCCGAGGTCATGGTGCAGCACGACGCCGAGGCGCTGACCAGGTTCGCCAACTCGATGATCCACCAGAACGTCGCGGACGCCACCACGACCGTGCGGCTGCGGCTGCACCTGGACGGCCGGACGGCCGCCGGCTCCACCACGATCACCGGGGCGGACGGGTTGCGCGGCCTGGTCGACCGCACGATCGCGGCGGTCCGGCTGAGCCCGGCCGACCCGACCTGGCCCGGCCTCGTCCCGCCCACGCCGCTGCGCCCCTCGGCGGGCTACCACGGCTCCGGCGAGCGGTCCGGGCTCGACTTCGGCTTCGACGAGGCGACGGCGCGGGCCACCCCGGCCGAGCGGGCCGAGCGGGTGCGCGACTTCGTCCGCGCGGCGGGCGGCCTGGAGACGGCCGGTTTCTGCCGTACGACCTACAACTCCGCGGCGTTCGCCAACAGCCTCGGCCACGCGGTCGAGGGCCGCGCCGCGGAGGCGGCGATCGACGGCATCGCCCGGCTCAACGGCTCGGACGGCGTGGCCCGGCAGGCCGGCGGCCGGCTCGCCGACCTGGACGGCGCGGTGCTGGGGGCGCGGGCCGCCGCCAAGGCGCGGGCCGCCGAACGCCCGGTCGAGTTGCCGCCCGGCCGCTACGAGGTGGTGCTCGAGCCGGACGCGGTGGCCGACGTGCTCAACAACCTCGCGATGTTCGGCTTCAACGGCAAGGGATTCGCCCAGCAGGAGTCGTTCGCCGAGTTGGAGACCGACCAGTTCGACCCGTCGGTGACCATCGTGGACGAGCCGCTGGGCAGCCGCGACGAGCCGGCGCCCGGGCTGCCGTTCGACATCGAGGGCACCCCGCGCGAGTCGCTGGTGCTGGTACGCGACGGCACCACCAAGGCGGTGGCGCACGATCGCCGCTCGGCCGCCGAGGTGGGCGCGGAGTCGACCGGCCACGGCTCGGAGATGTCACGCACCTGGGGACCGATGCCCACGCACATGCGCCTCGAGGCGTCGCCGGCGCCGTCCGAGGCGCCGACCGCCCCCGCCGACCGGGCCGGCCCGACCGTCGAGTCGGCGCGGCCGCTGGTCGCCCGGATGGAGCGGGGCCTGCTCATCAGCGACCTCTGGTACACCCGGGTCCTCGACCAGAAGACGCTGGTGGTCACCGGCCTGACCCGGAACGGGGTCTGGCTGGTGGAAAACGGCGAGGTCACCGCGGCGGTGAGCAACATGCGCTTCACTCAGTCCTACCCGCAGGCGCTCGGCACCGGCATGGTCCTGGGCATGGGCACCGAGTCGGTGCTGCTGCCGGACCGCTGGTCGGGTGTCCGGTACGCGGCACCCGCGGTGCACCTGGCCAGCTGGAACATCACCGGCAACGCCTCCGGCTGAGCCGGCAACGCCCTCCGGCTGAGATCGCGCCCGGCTCGGCGGGAAACCGAGTCGGGCACGTCATTGACCGACGTGTTTGACTGAGCTGGTGAGCGACACGCCACGCGACGAGGACGCCCCGACCGGCCGCTTCGCATCCGGGCGGTCGGACGACGCCGCCTCCTCCTTCAGCTGGAGCAGCGGCTCCAGCGCCGACCCGACCAGCCCCGCGCCGGCCAGCCCCGCCCCGACCGGCTCGTCCTGGACCGGCAGCTCCGACACGGGCAGCTCGTGGTCGACCAGCAGCTCGGCCAGTAGCTCGGCCGGTGCGAGCAGCTCAACGGACCCCGCGGACCCGGCCCACCCCGCAGACCCGGCCCACCCCGCAGACCCGGCCCACCCCGCAGACCCGGCCCACCCCGCGGCCGGCACGGCCGCCACCCCGAAGCCCCGCCGCCGCTTCTGGAACCTCGCCACACCGGCCGCCACCACCGACACCCGCCGGCGCCGCCGCTGGTTCGTGGCCGCCATCGCGCTCGGCGCCGCGGTCATCGTGATCGCGCTGTGCGCCGGCGCCCTCTCGATCGTCTCCTCGGTCAACGACGTACGGGATCAGGCCGCCGACGCCCGCGAGGTCCGGCACCTGCGCGACACGGACTGCATCGAGCTGGAGCGCCGGCTCAACCGCCTCATCCCGCCCGGCGCCACCACCGGCCCGAAGCAGCGCGCCGCCGCGATCCGGGACGAGAACGCGGCCGTCCGGATCTACGTGATCCAGCTGCGCAGCGACCGCGAGGAGGACGGCTGGCGGCAGTTGCTGGACGCGCGCACCGTCTATGCCGACGCGCTGGAGAAGCAGGGCCCCGCCTTCTATGTCGCCCCGGAGACCAGCGGCGGCACCCCGGTGGCCACGGAACTGGAAGCATGGTCACCCGCGTCGTGTGGCGGACCGTTGCGCCGGCTGGCCGCTCCGGAGCTCTGAGCCAGGCGCAAACCGAGGGCAACCCCCCGGGTTTGTGACATAGACATCATCCCTGAGCCGCAAACTGTCTCACGCCCGGCGTAACGTGTGCCACACATCACGGATGCACGGCGGCTGTGGGGCGTGCCCGCCCGTTAACAGCCGGGTCACATGACAGGCACGTCAGGAGATCGGAATGACGACGACGGCAACGAAGCCGGATGCGGGGCGCGCACGCGCAGCGATCGCGGCAAAAACGTTGCGCACCGACCGATGGTGGTTTCCCCCACTTGTCACCTTCGTCGGGCTCGGGGCTTGGGTTCTCTACGCGACCGTCCGGGTCTTCATGCACAAGTGGTATTACGTGGAGGACTACAACTACCTCACGCCGTTCTATTCGCCCTGCATCACCGATCGGTGCGTGCCCGAGGCGGCTCATTTCGGCACCCCGCTGCCAGCCTTATGGCTCATCCCCGAGGCCGCGCTCAGCCTGCCCTTCCTGCTGCTGTTCCGGCTTACCTGCTACTACTACCGCAAGGCCTACTACCGGGCGTTCTGGCTGTCGCCGCCGGCCTGTGCCGTGCCGGACGGGCACCAGAAATACACCGGTGAGACCAGGTTCCCGCTGATCTTCCAGAACATCCACCGGTACGCGTTCTACGCCGCCGGCATCATCGCGCTGATCAACACCTGGGACGCCATCATCGCGTTCCGCAGCCCGTCCGGGTTCGGCTTCGGGCTCGGCAACGTCATCCTGGTCGCCAACGTGGTGATGCTCTGGGCCTACACGCTGTCCTGCCACTCCTGCCGGCACATCGCCGGCGGCCGGCTCAAGCACTTCTCCAAGCACCCGGTGCGCTATCGGTTCTGGACCTTCGTGTCCAAGCTGAACACGAAGCACATGCAGCTTGCCTGGATCACCCTCGGCACGCTCGCGCTCGCCGACTTCTACGTCATGGCCCTCGCCGCCGGCTGGTTCTCCGACCTGCGGTTTGTCGGCTGAGAGGAGCGACGACGATGACCACAACACGCATCGAACGGCACTATTACGACGTCGTCGTGATCGGCGCCGGCGGCGCCGGCCTGCGCGCCGCCATCGAGGCCCGGCTGGCCGGGAAGAAGACGGCGATCATCTCCAAGTCGCTGTTCGGCAAGGCGCACACGGTGATGGCCGAGGGCGGCGCGGCCGCCGCGATGGGCAACGTGAACTCGCGCGACAACTGGATGGTGCACTTCCGCGACACCATGCGCGGCGGCAAGTTCCTCAACAACTTCCGGATGGCCGAGCTGCACGCCAAGGAGGCCCCGGAGCGGATCTGGGAGCTGGAGACCTACGGTGCGCTGTTCGACCGCACCAAGGACGGCAAGATCTCGCAGCGCAACTTCGGCGGCCACGAATACCCACGTCTCGCCCACGTCGGCGACCGCACCGGCCTCGAACTGATCCGGACTCTGCAGCAAAAGATCGTCTCGCTGCAGCAGGAAGACTTCGCCGAGACCGGCAACTACGAGTCGAAGATCCGCGTCTTCGCCGAGACCACCGTCACCGAGCTGCTGCTCGACGGTGACAAGGTCGCGGGCGCCTTCGGCTACTACCGCGAGTCCGGCGAGTTCATCCTGCTCGAGGCGCCGGCCGTGGTGCTGGCCACCGGCGGCGTCGGCCGCAGCTACAAGGTCACCTCGAACTCCTGGGAGTACACCGGTGACGGCCACGCGCTCGCGCTGCGGGCCGGCGGCACGCTGATCAACATGGAGTTCCTCCAGTTCCACCCGACCGGCATGGTCTGGCCGCCCAGCGTCAAGGGCATCCTGGTCACCGAGTCGGTCCGGGGCGACGGCGGCGTGCTGCGCAACTCGGACGGCAAGCGGTTCATGTTCGAGTACGTCCCCGACGTCTTCCGCAAGCAGTACGCGGAGACCGAGGAGGAGGCCGACCGCTGGTACACCGACCCGGACAACAACCGCCGCCCGCCCGAGCTGCTGCCCCGCGACGAGGTGGCCCGGGCGATCAACAGCGAGGTCAAGGCGGGCCGCGGCACCAAGTCCGGCGGCGTCTTCCTGGACGTCTCCACCCGGATGCCGGCCGAGACCATCATCAAGCGCCTGCCGTCGATGCATCACCAGTTCAAGGAGCTGGCCGACGTCGACATCACCAAGGAGCCGATGGAGGTCGGCCCGACCTGCCATTACGTGATGGGCGGCGTCGAGGTCGACCCGGACACCACGGCCGCGTCCGGCACGGTCGAGGGCCTGTTCGCGGCCGGCGAGGTGTCCGGCGGCATGCACGGCTCCAACCGGCTCGGCGGCAACTCGCTGTCCGACCTGCTGGTCTTCGGCAAGCGGGCGGGCGAGCACGCGGCGGCGTACGTGGACGCCCTGGGCAAGCGGCCCAAGGTCGCCACCTCCGACGTCGAGGCGGCGCTCGACGTGGCACTCGCCCCGCTCCAGCGGCAGAGCGGCGAAAACCCGTACACGCTCCAGCAAGATCTTCAGGCGGTGATGGGCGACCTGGTCGGCATCATCCGGCGCGAGGGCGAACTGAGCGACGCGCTCAAGCGGCTCCAGGAGCTCAAGCAGCGGGTGGCCAACGTCGGCGCGACCGGCGGCCGGCGCTACAACCCGGGCTGGCACCTGGCGCTCGACCTGCGCAACATGCTGGTCGTCTCGGAGTGCACGGCCAAGGCGGCGCTCGAGCGCGAGGAGTCGCGCGGCGGGCACACCCGCGAGGACTTCCCCAAGATGAGCCCGGAGTGGCGCAAGGTCAACCTGGTCTGCTCGCTGGACGAGGGCGGCGACGTGCACCTGGAGCGCAAGCCGCTGCCCCGGATGCGCGCGGAGCTGGTCGAGCTGTTCGACCGCACCGAGCTGTCGAAATACCTGACCGAGGGCGAGCTGGGCGAGTTCGACGCGACGAGCAAGACGGAGGCGAAGTAATGGGCACCAAACGTCACTTCCGCGTCTGGCGGGGCGACGAGGCCGGAGGCGAGATCCAGGACTACGACGTCGAGGTGAACGACGGCGAGGTCGTGCTGGACATCATCCACCGGATCCAGGCGACCCAGGCACCCGACCTCGCCTGCCGCTGGAACTGCAAGGCCGGCAAGTGCGGGTCCTGCTCCATGGAGATCAACGGCATGCCCCGGCTGGGCTGCATGACCCGGATGTCCACCTTCGAGGAGACCGAGACCGTCACGATCACGCCGCTGCGGACCTTCCCGGTCATCCGCGACCTGGTCACCGACGTCACGTTCAACTACCAGAAGGCGCGCGAGACCCCGTCCTTCGCCCCGCCGGCCGGCGTCGCACCCGGTCAATACCGGATGAAGCAGATCGACGTCGAGCGCTCGCAGGAGTTCCGCAAGTGCATCGAGTGCTTCCTCTGCCAGAACACCTGCCACGTGGTGCGCGACCACGAGGAAAACAAGAAGGCGTTCTCCGGCCCGCGGTACTTCATCCGCGCCGCCGAGCTGGACATGCACCCGCTCGACGCGCGCGACGACCGCAAGGACTACGCGCAGGACAGCCAGGGCATGGGCTACTGCAACATCACCAAGTGCTGCACCGAGGTCTGCCCCGAGCACATCAAGATCACTGACAACGCGATCATCCCGATGAAGGAACGCGTCGTCGACAACCGCTTCGACCCCCTGGTCTGGCTCGGCCGCAAGATCCTCCGCCGCGACCAGCTGTCCGACCAGCCCGCCCATGCCTCGGCCCAGGCGACGGGCTACTCAACCGGCCAGTCGATGGCCCCGAGCACGTCCACCGGCGTCACCGGTGTCGCGGCCGGCACCCCGTTCTCGAGCGCCCGCCCGCCCGAGGCCCCACCGGTCCGCGACGACGGCCGCATGGACGTAGCCGAGCTGGCGCTACCCCACCAGGGCGGCCCGAGCCCGTTCGGCGATCAGGAGTTCCCGCTCGCACCCGGCCACCTGGTCTACAACCACCCCGCGCCCGGCAAGGACGAGGACGAGCCCGAAGCCGAGCCCGAGGAAAAAAGGCACTGACGAAAGGCCGCCGGCTGCGAGGTCGGCGGCCTTCCTTTTTGGGCGGTACGCGTCCGGGCACCACCCAACAGCAGCGGCCACGCTCCCGGTGCTCAGTTGGAGCCGGGTGGGTGGCCCCGCTCCGCGCGCCCGCTGCGGGCTGTCCCGCCCCCGCACGCCGCCCCCGCACGCCGCCCCCGCACGCCGCCCCCGCACGCCGCCCCCGCACGCCGCCACCGCACCCCGGCGCACCCGCCGAGCCTGGCTGCGGCCGTCGCGCGTCAGGCCGGTTCGGTGGGTGGGGTGTCGGTGTCGGTGGTCAGCTCGCGTTGACTGATTGCTATGTCGTGCCAGGCGCCGTGTTTAAAGCCGATCCGCTGGTGCACTCCGACGGGGCGGAAGCCCAGCGCCTCGTGCAACCTTTCGCTGGCCGGGTTCGGCAGGGTCATCTTGGCTACCGCCACCCGGTAGCCGCGGTCGGCCAGTCTCGCCAGCAACGCCTCGTACAGGGCTCCGCCCAAGCCGGTGCCCCGGCGGCCCGGCGCCAGATAGATGCTGGTCTCGCACGACCAGCGGTAGGCCTCGCGGGCCGCGAACGGGCGCGCATAGGCATAACCCGCGATCTCGCCGGCCACCTCGGCCACCAGCCAGGCGTGCTGGCGGACCGCGTCGCGGATTCGGGTGGCCATCTCGGTGTCGGACGGCGGGTCGATCTCGAAACTGACCGCGGTGCCGGTCACAAACGGGCGGTAGATCGACGCGCAGGCCGCAGCGTCGTCGTCGGTCGCCTCCCGGATGGTCAACAACGTCTGGTCCATCACGCGGTTACCTCCCCCATCGCGTCCTGCCGGCTCGATCATGCCGGACAGGTGGGGTCAGGCGGTTTCGGTGGGCGTGGAGGTATCCGCCACACGTTGCCGGGAGAGCCACAGCTCCAAGCCGTCGAGCAGGCGTTCCAGGCCGAACTTGAAGCTGTCCTCCCACATCCGCTCCGGGTCCAGCTGGTCCGGCGTGATCTGGCGGCGCCAGCGGTCGTACTGCGGATGGTCGGGGGCGATCGCGTCCAGGTACGGCTCCAGCTTTTCGACGACCTGCCTGGCGTCGATGCCGGCCTTGCGGATGTGTGTGGTCACCGCCGCCTGGGTGGTCGCCGAGCCGATCGCGTGCGAGTTGAGCAGCGTGCTGACGTGTGACACCTCGACGCCGTCGAAGCCGGCCGCGAGCAGCAGCGCCACCATCCGCTCGCCGTTGCGCATCGCGTTGGGGCCGATGGTGGGCTTGGTGCCGAACATGCTCATCACCCACGGGTGCCGCAGGATCATCAGGCGCATGCCCTGGGTGGCGATCGAGACGCCGATGCGCCAGCTGGTGTCGCCGACCTCGGGCACGTAGCACTCGCCGAGCACCTCGTCGACGGTGAGTTCGAGGAGTTCCTCCTTGTTTGCCACGTGCCAGTACAGCGACGTGGCCCCGGAGCCGAGCCGGGTGCCGAGCCGGCGCATGCTCAGCCCGCCGGTGCCCTCGGCGTCGAGCAACTCGATCGCGGCCCGCACGATCTGCTCGCGGCTGAGGGTGGGCTGCCCGCTCCGGCTGCGGGGTGGGCGCGTCCACACCGAGTCGAAAAACGGGTTCTTCTGCTCCGGCACCCTGCCATCCTATCGGGGGTCGAACAGCGTACGAGCCAATGGTACGGTGTGCGAGTCAATCGCACACCGTACGAGGGAAGGCCGTCATGCCGGAGCGCAATCCTCGTCGTTGGCTGATCCTGGCGGTGCTCTGCCTGAGCCTGCTGGTGGTCGTCATCGACAACATGGTGCTGAACATCGCGATCCCGTCGCTGATTCAAGACCTGGGCGCCAGCACGGCCGAAATCCAGTGGATCATCGACTCGTACATCCTGGTCTTTGCGGGTCTGCTCCTGACCGCGGGCAGTCTCTCGGACCGCCACGGACGGCGGCTCGGGCTGGTGATCGGCCTGACCGTCTTCGGCGGCGCCTCGGTGCTGGCCGTGCTGTGCGAGACGCCCGGCCAGCTGATCGCGGCCCGCGGCCTGATGGGCGTCGGGGCCGCCTTCCTGATGCCGGGCACCCTGTCGATCCTCACCACGGTCTTCGCCGAGGACGAGCGCAAGAAGGCCATCGCCATCTGGAGTTCGGTGCTGGCGGTGGGCGCGCTCGGCGCACCGGCCATCGGCGGCGTGCTGCTTGAGCACTTCTGGTGGGGCTCGGTGTTCCTGATGAACATCCCGATCGCCGTCCTGGGCATCATCGCGGCCCTGGTGATCATCCCGGAGTCCCGCGGCCGGGCCGGCCGCCCCGATCTGGTCGGCGCGCTGCTCTCGATGATCGGCATGACCGCCCTGGTCTGGGCCGTGATCTCCACCGCCAAGGACGGCTGGGGCTCGGCCTCGACGCTCGGCGGGTTCCTGATCGCCGTCGTCGGGCTGGCCGGCTTCGCGGTGTGGGAGCGCCGGGTCGCCGAGCCGATGCTGCCGCTGACGCTGTTCCGCGACCGCAACTTCGCCGGGGCCAGCCTGTCGATCGTGCTGCTGAGCTTCTCGGCCGGCGGCGTGATGCTGGCCATCACCCAGTACCTCCAGTTCGTGCTGGGCTACCCGCCGATGAAGGCCGGCTTCGCGTTCATACCGATGCTGGTGACCGGCATGGTGTTCAACGGCGTCGGGGTGGTGGTCGACAAGCGGTTCGGCACCCGGGCCGCGCTGTGCACCGGCCTCCTGCTGATGGCTGGCGGCTTCGGCGTGATGGCGTCACTCGCCCCCGACGACAGCTACCTGAAACTCGCCATCGCGTTCGTGGTGATGGGCATGGGCACCGGCATCGCGGGCCCGGCGGCGTACGGCACCCTGATGGCGGCCCTGCCCCCGGACCGGGTCGGCGTCGGCTCGGCGGTCAACGACACCGTGCAGCAGGTCGGCACGGCGCTGAGCGTCGCGGTCCTGGGCAGCGTGCTCACCGCCACCTACCGGGCCGCCATGCCCGACGAGGTGCTGCCGCAGGCCCGCGAGTCGATCGGGGACGCCCTGCGGATCGCCGCGGCCACCGGCGACGCGGCGCTGGCTCAACTGGCCCGCACCGCGTTCGTCGACGCCATCGCCCTGACCTCGGTGGTCGGCATCGTCGGCGGCATCGCCGCGGCCACCGTGGCGGCCGCGGTGCTCCGCCCGAAGCCCCCGGCGCCGCCGGCGCCGTCGGCTCCGACCGGCGAGGCGGTCACCGAGGTTCAGCAGACCGCCTGACCGGCCGCCCGGCCGGGCCCGCCACGCCAGACCGGCGCCCGGCCGGGCCGCTACTCCAGCCGGGGGAAGACCGGGTGCGGTGCCGCGGCGTCCAACTGGGCGGCGATCCGGGCGGCGCCCTCGGGGACGAACGGGCTCAGCTCGCGGGCCAGGACCCGGCAGGCGTCCACCAGCGTGGCGAGCACCGCCGCGAGATGGTCCGGCCGGTCCTGCCGGGCGAGGTCCCACGGGCGTTCGGCCTCGACGAAGCGGTTGGCGGCGGCCACCACGGTCCTGATCGCCTCGGTGGCCGCGCGGAAGTCGAACGCCGCCAGTGCACTGTCGATGGCGGCCGGCAGCGCGGCGCACAACGCGGGGAGTTCGCCGGTGCCGAGGGCCTGACCGGGCTGGTTCCTGCGGGTCAGCGACAGCACGCGGCTGACCAGGTTGCCGGCGCCGTTGGCGAGATCCTGGTGGTAGCGGGTGCGCAGCCGCTCCGCGGTGAAGTCGGTGTCGCCCAGGGCGGCCACGTCGCTGAGCAGCCACCAGCGCAGCGCGTCGTTGCCGTGGCGGGCCACCAACTCGTACGGGTCAATCGCATTGCCCTTGGTTTTGGAAAGCTTGGCGCCGTCGGCCGTCAGGTATTCGTGGACGAAGACGGCCGTCGGCAGCGGTTGACCGGTCGCGATGAGCAACGCCAGCCAGTACACGGCGTGGAAGCGGACGATGCCCTTGCCGATGACGTGCACGCGTTCGGTGGAGTCCCGCCACCAGGTGCGGTAGGCGGTGTCGTCGGTGCCGTAGCCGAGCGCGGTGATGTAGTTGGCGAGCGCGTCCCACCACACGTACACGACCTGGCCGGGGTCGTCGGGGACCGGAATGCCCCAGCCGGCGGCCCGTTCCGCGGGGCGCGAGACGCTGATGTCCCGCAGGCCGGAACGCACGAAGGACAGCACCTCGTTGCGGCGGGCCGCGGGCTCGACGCGTACCCGGCCCGACTCGATCGCGTCTAGCACGCGCTCGGCGTACCCGGAAAGCTTGAAAAACCAATTGGACTCGGTGACCTTCTCCGGCGCCACACCGTGTTCCGGGCAGAGGCCGGCGGACAACTCGGCCGGGTCGTAGAACTGTTCGCAGCCGGTGCAGTAGAGGCCGTCGTAGCTGCGCCGATAGAAGTCACCTCGGGCTGCGGTCTGCCGCCAGAGGGCGATCACGCCGGGTGCGTGCCGCGGGTCACTGGCGGTGCGGATGAAGTCGTCGAACGACAGCGCCAGCGCGCCGGCCAGACCGGCGAAGCGGTGCGCGTTGGCTGCCACGAAGGCACCGATCTCGACACCCGCCGCGGCGGCCGCGGTCACGTTCTTGAGGGCGTTCTCGTCGGTGCCGGTCAGAAACCGCACCGGCTCGCCGCGCAGCCGTCGATGGCGCGCGAGGGCGTCCGCCTGCACGAGTTCCAGGGCGTGGCCCAGGTGCGGGGCGGCGTTCACGTACGGGATGGCGGTGGTGACGTAGAAGGCCATGGTGCTCTCCGATCCGCCCCGGCGCGCGGGGACAGACCGAATCCGACCAGCCCCGGACGCAGGGGCTGGTGGTGGCGGTTTAGCGCACGCCGACTGGCCCCGGGTGGGGGCGCATCATTCGGCAGGCGTACGGCGTCATGACCGCCGATGATGCCAGAAAGCGGACCCCGATCCCACCGAAATCGAACACGTGTACTAGCATGGCCCGGTGACCAGCAACTACCAGCCGTCGATGCTCGACCTGATGGCCGGACCGACGCCGACGCTCGAGCCCCTGGCCGCCGGGATCAAACGGCACGTGCTGACCGCGGGCGCCTGGGTCGACGTCCTGCCGGGTTGGCTGCACGGCTCCGACGAGGTCTTCGAGACCCTGCTCGGCATCGACTGGCGGGCCGATCGCCGCCAGATGTACGACACCGTGGTCGACGTGCCCCGCCTGCTGCGCTGGTACGACCAGGACGAGCAACTGCCGCACCCGGCGCTGACCGAGGCCCGCGAGGCCCTGACCGCCCACTACGCCGACGAGTTGCGCGAGCCGTTCATCACGGCCGGCATGTGCCTGTACCGCGACGGCCAGGACAGCGTCGCCTGGCACGGCGACACGATCGGCCGCTCGGCCGCTCGGCCCACCACGACACCATGGTCGCCATCCTGTCCGTCGGCTCCCCGCGCCATTTGTCGTTGCGGCCGCGCGCGGGCGGGCATGAGACGGTGCGCTTCCCACAGGGCCACGGCGACCTGATCGTGATGGGCGGCTCCTGCCAGCGCACCTGGGAACACGCCATCCTCAAGACGGCCAAGCCGGTGGGACCCCGGATAAGCATCCAGTTCCGCCCGTTCAACGTCGCCTGAGGTGTGAGGACGGGCCGACGCGTCCGACCAAGAGATTGACCCGGTCCCGAACAGTTTCCGATGGTGGGGACCACCATCGCAGCCCTGTCGCCCGTGTAACGGCAGCCCGCTGGGAACAACTGCCGCTTCAACGGACGTCGATGGGCTGTCGGGGCGAGATCTTGGCGATCTACGGTCATCCCCGAACTCATCCCCCGAACAGCAGATCGACAACATCGCGTCGCGGGCGAGTACCAGCGGGGACATTTGCGGCAAAGCCTTGACGAGCCCGGGCGGGCACCGGCTCGTCGCGACGCTGCGGGCCGATTCGATCACCGCGCGAGGCGGGGCGGGCCTGCAGGTCAAGGTTCGTTAACGAGGGTGAATCAAGCGGTTGACGTGCACGCGCAGAAAGTTACACTCCAAGTGTAAATAGTTGACCCCTCACCTTCTACACAGGACTCTCCACCGGTCCGGACGGGGTGTCTATGTCAACCAGCGACAACTCGGGGCTTTCTCTTCAGCACATAACTGTTCGCTTCGGCGGGCTGCTGGCACTTGATGACGTTTCGCTCCGGGTTTCGCCGGGGCGGGTCGTGGGGGTCATCGGGCCCAACGGGGCCGGCAAGACGACGCTCTTCAACGTGGTCAGCGGCTTCGTTGTGCCGCAGTCGGGGGCGATCACGCTCGACGGCCGAGCGTTCCGGCCCCGGCCTCATCAGCTCAACCGGAACGGGATCGCGCGCACGCTGCAGGGCGTCGGCCAGTTCAACGGCATGACCGTGCTCGACAACGTGCTGGTCGGCGCGCCGAAGCGCACCGGCGAGGACGCGGCCTTCGAGGTGCTCGAGCGCTGCGGGGTCGCCGAGCACGCGTACTCATACCCGGCCCTGCTGCCCTATGCCAAGCGCAAGCGGGTCGAACTGGCCCGTGCCCTCGTGGCCCGCCCCCGGATTTTGATGCTCGACGAGCCGGCCGGCGGGCTGGACACCGACGAGATCGCGTGGCTGGCCGAGCTGATCCGGGAGGCCGACATGACCGTCCTGCTGGTCGAGCACCACATGGATCTCGTGATGAGCGTGTGCGACGAGATCCTGGTGCTCGACTTCGGCAAGCCGATCGCGCTCGGCACGCCGGGCGAGATCCGGAACGATCCCAAGGTCACCGACGCCTACCTGGGTGCCGCCGCATGAGCGGGCTGCTGGCAGTCGAGGGGTTGAGCGCTGGCTACGGGGCCGTGCCGGTGCTGCACGAGATCGACCTGACCGTGCAGCCGGGCGAAATTGTCGCCGTGCTGGGTGCGAACGGCGCCGGCAAGACGACGCTGCTGCGTACCGTCTCCGGATTGTTGCCGGCCACCGCGGGGCGGGTGACCATCGACGGCGTCGACCTGCGCACGGTCCGGCCGGAACGCATGGTGCGGCACGGCGTCGCCCACGTGCCGGAGGGGCGCGGCGTGGTCACCGAGTTGACCGTGGACGAAAACCTGCGGCTCGGCGGGCTGTGGCGCCGCAGCAAACCGGCCGACCGGGACGAGATCTACGAGCTGTTCCCGCCGCTGGCCGAGCGCCGGCACCAGCCCGGGCACCAACTGTCCGGCGGCGAACGGCAGATGCTCGCGCTGGGCCGGGCGCTGATCGCCAAGCCGCGGCTGCTGCTGCTCGACGAGCCGTCGCTGGGGCTGGCTCCCAAGATCATCGCGCAGATCATGGGGCTGCTGCGGGATCTGCGCGACCGCACCGGACTGGCCGTGCTGCTGGTCGAGCAGAACGTGCGCAGCGCCCTGTCCATCGCCGACGTCGGGGTCGTGTTGTCGCTGGGCCGGGTCGCCGCCCGGGACAGTGCCGCGACGCTCGCCGCCGACGCCGATCTCCGGCACGCCTACCTGGGGTTCTGATATGGACCGCTTCCTCTATCTCACCTTCGACGGGCTCAGCCGGGGCGCCGTGTACGCGGCGTTCGCGCTCGCCCTGGTCCTGATCTGGCGGGCCGCCCGGATCGTCAACTTCGCCCAGGGCGCGATGGCCGTCGCGACCGCCTATGTCGGCTACTCGGTCAGCAACGCGGTCGGCTCCTACTGGGTCGGGTTCGCGGTCGCGCTGACCGGCGGACTGGTGCTGGGCGCCGTGGTCGAGCGGGTCGTGATGCGGTTCGTCGACCATTCGTCGCCGCTGAACGGGGTGGTGGTCGCGCTCGGGCTGGTGCTGATCATCCACGGGGTGCTCGGCATGGTCTACGGCAACGAGTACCTGCCGGCCCCGGCGCCGTTCAGCCGGGACGCCTTCCAGGTCGGCGGCGTCGCCCTGCTCTCACGCTACGACCTGTTCGTCTTCGCCGCGGTGGGCGCGGTGGTCGTCCTGCTCACGCTTCTTTTTACCCGTACGGAGACCGGCCTGCGGATGCGTGCCGCGGCGTTCGCACCCGACGTGTCCCGGCTGCTCGGTGTGCCGGTGGCCGGCATGCTGACGCTCGGCTGGGCACTGGCTGCCGCGGTCGGGTCGCTGGCCGGCATGTTGGTCATCCCCACCGAGTTGGGCCTGCACCCGAACGCCATGGACCTGCTGTTCATCTCGGCGTTCACCGCCGCGGTGCTGGGCGGCCTGGACTCGCCGGTCGGCGCGGTGGTCGGCGGGCTCATCGTCGGGCTGTTGCTCACCTACGTCAGCGGCTATCTGGGCGCCACGGTCGCGCCGATGGCGGTGCTGGCCCTGCTCGTGGTCGTGCTGCTCGGCCGGCCGGGCGGGCTGTTCTCCGGGGCGAAGGCGAGGACGGCATGACCGCGATCGAGGAGCGCATCACCACGGCTGGGAAAAAGCCGGCAAAGCGGCGGAAGATCAGCCCGCTCCTGGTGATCGGGATCGGGGCCGTCCTGGTGGTGGCGCTGACCTACGTCCTGCCGCCGTTCCGCAACTACCAGTTCGCCACGGTCGGCGCCTACTTCTGCGTGACCGCCGGCCTGACCGTCCTCACCGGGCTCAACGGCCAGCTCTCGCTGGGCCACGGCGCGCTGATGGCGACCGGCGCGTACACCCTCGCGCTCATGCAGAACCGGTTCAACCTGCTGGCCGCCGGGATCGTCGCCGCCATCCTGGTGACCACCGCGGTGGGCGCCGTGATCGGCCTGGCCGCGGCCCGGCTGCGCGGCCCGTACCTGGCCGGCCTCACGCTCGCGGTCGCGGTCGTGGTGCCGTCCGTCACCAGCACTTTCGACGAGACGTTCAACAGCGATCAGGGCCTGACCGTGGCGCTCGAACCGCCGCCGGAAGCGATCCTGATGGAGCAGTGGCAGGCCTGGCTGTGCTGGGGCGGCGCGCTGGTCACCGTGCTGCTGCTGTCCTATCTGGTGCGCGGCCGGTTCGGGCGGGAGATGCGGGCCGTCCGCGACGACGAGACCGCCGCCAAACTCGCCGGCGTCAGCGTCGCGCGTACCCAGGTCCTTGCTTTTGTGGTTTCCTCCGCCTGCGCCGGCCTGGCCGGTGCCCTGTTCGCCGTGCTGGCGCAGAGCGTCTCGCCCGGTGCATTCCCGCTCACCCTCTCGCTGTTCCTGGTGATGGCGATCGTGATCGGTGGTCTGGGCCGGCTGTGGGGCGCACTGATCGGTGCCGTGCTGCTGGTGGCCCTGCCGTCGGTGGCGCAGACCATCGCGGAGGACGCCGGCTCCCAGCGGCTCGAGGGCAACCTCGCGCTCACCTTCTTCGGCGTCGTCCTCGTCGTCGTCATGCTGGCCGCGCCCGGCGGCCTGGCGTCTCTCCGAGTTCCGCGTAGGAAGAAGGGTCTTTGATGAAACGCACCGCGACCGTCCTCGCCGCCGTGCTGCTGGCCGCCGCCGGCTGCAGCAGCAACGGAGACAGCAATAACAGTGGCAGCAGCGCCAACACCCCGGGAGTGACCGACACCGAGATCGTCGTCGGCACCCACATGCCCCTCACCGGTCCGGCCGCGGCCGGCTATTCGAAGATCGCGCCGGCCTCCAAGGCGTACTTCGACTTCGTCAACGCGAACGGCGGCGTGCACGGCCGCAAGATCACATACAAGATCATGGACGACGGCTACAACCCGTCGAACACCCAGCAGGTGGTGCGTGAACTGGTCCTCCAGGACAAGGTGTTCGCGATCCTGAACGGCCTCGGCACCCCCACGCACACCGGCGTCCTGGACTTCCTCAAGACCAACCGGGTGCCCGACCTGTTCGTGGCCAGCGGCAGCCGGAGCTGGAACCAGCCGGACAAGTATCCGGGCACGTTCGGCTTCAACCCGGACTACACGGTCGAGGGCAAGATCCTGGCCACTCACGTGAAAGAGACGCACGCCGGTAAGAAGGTGTGCTTCCTCGGCCAGGACGACGACTTCGGCCGGGACAGCCTGGCCGGCATCGAGAAGATCCTCGGTCCGGTGGCGGCCAAGCAGTCGTACGTGACCAGCAATCCCAACGTCGGACCGCAGATGGGCGCGCTGAAGGCGGCTGGATGCCAGGTAGTGATGCTTGCCACTGTGCCCGGTTTCACAGCGCTCTCCATCGGCACGGCCGCAAAGATCGGTTTCAAGCCGCAGTTCGTGGTGAGCAACGTCGGCTCCGACCCGACCACGCTCGCCAAGACGCTGGGCGCCGCGGCGCCGCTGCTCGAGGGCGTGGTGGCGGCCAACTACCTGCCCCTGGCCACCGATGATGCGAACCCCTGGATCCAGCTCTACAAGAAGGTCAACGCGCAGTACAACGGCAACGCCGAGTTCGACAACAACATCATCTACGGCATGTCGGTCGCGTACCTCTTCGTGCAGACCCTGCAGGCCGCCGGCCAGGACCTGACCAGGGAGAAGCTGATCGAGACGGTCGAGAAGGGCGGCTTCACCGGACCGGGCCTGGTCCCGCTGCGGTTCTCCAAGGAAGATCATTCCGGGTACGGCGGACAGCAGCTCACCAAGCTCACCGACGGCAAGGCCACCTATTTCGGTACGCCCTACCAGACCGACGACAAGGACGGGCCGGTCGCACCGCTGCAGGCACAGGTGGTCGCGCCACCGGCCAACGGAATCCCCGCGGCACAGTAGCGTCTGGGTCGGAACGTACTGTTCGGTAGCTAACTAAGGAGCGGCGATGGCGGACCAAGTGGCGATCGTGACCGGGGCAAGCCGCGGCATCGGCTTCGCCATCGCGCAACGCTTCGTGGCCGAGGGCTACCGGGTGGCCATCACCGGCCGCAACGCCGAGGCGCTCGAGCAGGCCGTGCTCGACCTGGGCGGCGCCGGGGTGGCGATCGGCATCGCCGGCAAGGGCGACGACCCCGAGCACCGGGCCACCGTGATCGACACCGTCCTCGGGCAGTTCGGGCCGGTCACCACCCTGGTCAACAACATCGGGATCAACCCGGCGTACGGGCCGCTCGGCACGCTCGACCTCGGCGCCGCCCGCAAGATGATCGACGTGAACGTCCTCGGCACGCTCGGCTGGGTGCAGGAAGGCCTGCGCGGCGGGCTGGCCGAGGGCGGCTCGATCGTCAACATCTCGTCGGTCTCCGGCGTGCGCCCGGCGCCGGGGATCGCGTTCTACGGGGTGACCAAGGCCGCGCTGATCCACCTGACCGAGGAACTGGCCGTCGAGCTGGCGCCGAGGATCCGGGTCAACGCGGTCGCCCCGGCCGTGGTCAAGACCAGGTTCGCCAGCGCGCTCTACGAGGGTCGCGAGGAGCAGGTGGCCGGCACATACCCGCTGCGCCGGCTCGGCGTGCCCGAGGACATCGCCGGCGCGGTCGCCTTCCTCTGCTCGCCGGACGCCGCCTGGATCACCGGCCAGACCATCGTGATCGACGGCGGCCTGACCCTCACCGGGGCGGTGGGATGAGGCGGGTCGTGGTCACCGGTGCCGGTGGTGGCATCGGCGCGGCCCTGGCCCGTCGCTTCGCGGCCGAGGGCGCCGAGGTGATCGTGAACGATGTCAACCCGGCCGCCGCCCAGGCCGTGGCCTCCGAGATCGGCGGTCTCGCGGTGGCCGGTGACGCCGCGGTCGAGGACGACACCCGCCTGCTGATCGAGACCGCCTGGGCCGAACTCGGTGGCCTCGACCTGTTCTGCGCCAACGCCGGCGTGCTCTCGGCCGGCGACGAGAACACCCCCGACGAGCTGTGGACCCGGGACTTCGCGGTGAACGTGATGTCCCACGTCTACGTCACCCGGCATCTGCTCCCCCGCTGGCTCGACCAGGACACTCCGAAGCGGCTGCTCATCACGGTCAGCGCGGCCGGCCTGCTGTCCCTGCTGGGCAGCGCGCCGTACGCGGTCACCAAGCACGCCGCCCTCGCATACGCCGAATGGCTGCGTGCCACGTACAGCCATCGGGGTTTGATCGTGCAGGCACTGTGCCCGCAGGGCGTGCGCACCGACATGCTGCTGCGCGGCGGTGAGCGCGGCAGCGCGAGTGCCGCCCTGCTGGCCGAGGGCGCGCTGGAACCGGACGAGGTCGCCACGGTCGTCGGCAAGGCGCTCGAGGGCGAAAGCTTCCTGATCCTGCCGCACCCCGAGGTGGCCGACTACTACCGGCTGCGGGCCTCGGACCCCGACCGATGGCTGGGCGGGATGAACAAGATGCAGCGGGCGTTCGAGGGCGGCGCGGCATGAAGGGTCTCGACCTCGAACGCCTTCGCGGGTTTCTGCAGACCGGCGAGTTGACCGGGCAGATGTTCGCCGGCGGCCGGTCCAATCTCACGTACGCGGTCACCGACGGCGAGCAGCGCTGGGTGCTGCGCCGCCCGCCGCTCGGGCACGTGCTGCCCACCGCGCACGACATGGTGCGCGAGCACCGGGTGCTGGAGGCCCTGTCGAAGGCCGGCTTCCCGGCACCGCGCCCGGTGGTGCTGTGCACCGACACCGAGGTGATCGGCGCGCCGTTCTATCTCATGGAGCATGTGGACGGACGGATCTATCGCGATCTGACCGACCTCGCTGCGCTCGGCCCGGATGCCGTACGCGACCTGACCCTGTCCCTGGTGGACACGCTGGCCCACCTGCACTCGCTCGACCCGGTCGCGATCGGGCTGGCCGGCTTCGGCCGCCCGGAGGGCTTCAACCAGCGCCAGGTGGTGCGGTGGAAGAAGCAGCTGGACGCGTCCCGCAGCCGGGACGTTCCCGGCATCGACGAGTTGCACGCCCGGCTCGCGGTGGACGTCCCGGCCGGTGCCGGTGCGGTGGTGCACGGCGACTTCCGGCTCGACAACGTGCTGATCGGGCCGGACCTCGACGTCCGCGCGGTGCTCGACTGGGAGATGTCCACCCTCGGCGACCCGCTCAGCGACGTGGCCCTGATGCTGGTCTACGCCGGCCTGCCGCTGAACGTGGGCGACGGCAAGGCTCCGGTGCCGCTGGCGGTGCCCGGTCATCCCACGGTCGCCGAGATGAGCGCGCACTACGCCGGGCGCAGCGGCCGGGACGTGAGCGACCTGCACTGGTACGTGGCGTTCGCCTCGTTCAAGCTGGCCGTGATCCTGGAAGGCGTGCACTACCGATACGTGCAGGGACAGACCGTGGGTGACGGTTTCGAGACGATCGGCAACCTGGTCGGCCCGTTGGTGATGCGCGGCCACAAGGCGCTGGAGGAAAACTGATGGACTTCGGCTACGACGCCCGCACCGAGGACCTCCGCAAGCGGCTGCTCGCCTTCATGGACGAGTACGTCTATCCGGCCGAGGCCTTCTATCACGAGCACACCGGCTGGGAACCGCCGTCCGTCCTCCCGCGCCTCCAGGCCCAGGCTCGGCTGGCCGGCCTGTGGAACCTCTTCCTGCCCGGCACGCACGGTGCCGGCCTGACAAATCTGCAGTACGCCCCGCTGGCCGAGATCACCGGCCGCAGCCCGGCCCTGGCGCCCGCTGCGCTGAACTGCGCCGCGCCCGACACCGGCAACATGGAGGTGCTGGCCGAGTTCGGCACCGCGGAGCAGCAGCGCGACTGGTTGCAGCCGCTGCTGGACGGCACGATCCGCTCCGCGTTCGCGATGACCGAGCCCGGCGTGGCCTCCTCCGACGCCACCAACATCGGCACCCGCATCGAACGCGACGGCGACGACTACGTCATCAACGGCCACAAATTCTTCATCACCGGCGCCATGAACCCGAACTGCCGCATCTTCATCGTGATGGGCAAGACGGACCCCGCTGCGGCCCGCCATGTGCAGCAGAGCATGGTCCTGGTCCCGCGGGACACCCCCGGCGTCACGGTGAAGCGCGGCATGACCGTCTTCGGCTACAGCGACGGCGATCACGGCGGTCACGCCGAGGTCATCTTCGAAGATGTGCGCGTCCCCGCCACCAACCTGATCGGCGAGGAGGGCGGCGGCTTCGCGATCTCCCAGGCCCGCCTCGGCCCCGGCCGCATCCACCACTGCATGCGGCTCATCGGCATGGCCGAGCGCGCCCTGGAACTGATGTGCACGCGGGCGCTGTCCCGCACCCCGTTCGGCAAACCCCTGGCCGAGCAGGGCGTGGTGCAGGATTGGATCGCCGAGTCGCGGGTGCGCATCGAGCAGGCCCGCCTGCTGGTCCTGAAGGCCGCGTGGCTGATGGACACGGTGGGCAACAAGGGTGCCCACACCGAGATCCAGGCCATCAAAATCATCCTGCCGCAGACCGTGGAGTGGATCGTCGACAAGGCCATTCAGACGTACGGGGCGGCCGGCGTCAGCCAGGACACCCCGCTGGCCATGCTGTGGGTGGGCGCCCGCACCCTGCGCCTGGCCGACGGCCCCGACGAGGTGCACAAGCGCTCTCTGGCCCACCGAGAGTTGAAGCGATACCGGAGCACGCCGTGACCAAGGTGGACGGGCGCACCGCGCGCTCGGAACGCACCCGCAAGGCGATTGTGGACGCCCACCTACAGCTGATCAGCGAGGGCGACCTGCGCCCCACCGCCGACCGGATCGCCAAGCTGGCCGGGGTGTCGCTGCGGGCGCTGTGGAGCCATTTCGCCGACATGGAGGCACTGTTCGCGGAGAGCGGCGCCCGGGTACTGGAAATCCGCGACGCGACACACAAGCCGATCGCGGCGGACCTGCCGCTGCCGGAACGCATCGAGGCGTACTGCAAGCAGCGAGCCCGGATGCTGGAGCAGATCGGCCCGGCCGCGAAAGCTGCGGGGCTGAAGGAGCCGTTCTCGGAGGCGCTGCGCAACTATCGGCGAATCCATGTGTCGCGGGTGCGCGAGGAGTTGGCGACGCTCTTCGCGGCGGAGATCAACGGGGATGAGCCGCTGCTGAACGCGCTGACCGCGGTGAGCATGTTCCCGACCTGGTCGACGTGGCGCGAGGTGATGGGCATGGAGGTGCCGGAGGCGAGGGCAACGCTGTCCCGAGCCCTCACCGCCCTGCTCGCCCCCCATTGACGACCCCGTTACGAGGTCACTGTGCATTTCGGCGGGGTTTGGCGTTGCGCAGGCGGATGCCGCTGAAGCCGACCGAGCTTGTGATCACCTCGTCCCAGAAGGACCACAGGTTGTCCAGCAGGCGCAGTTGGATGCCGGCCTCGGCGTGGCAGTCCAGCAGGTTGCCGACCGGCTCGGGTGGGCCCAGCGGGCGGACCGGTTCGGTGGACACCTGGGCGTGCGGGGCGTTCGGGTCGCCGATGCCCCGGAAAACCTCGGCCGGCATACGGTAGGCGTACAGCTTGATGGTTTGCATTTTTTCGAGCCAGCCGTATTCGATGGCGTGCACGCGCTCGCCCGAACCGGCGCCGATGATGCGGTCGCGGTCGGCCGGTGTGGTGCGGGGCACCACCCAGGCCATGCCGCGGGGGCACTGCCGCGGGAACCAATAGCTGGGTGCGTGGTCAAAATCCACGGCCCAGACGTACGGGTCCTTCTCCGCGGACGTGGCTGCCACGTGCGGGACGAACAGGTCGATGGTCGGATCTTCCGAGAAGTGCAGATACTCCCCCGCGGCCGGTCGCATCCGGACAGGTTACGAGAACTGGACCACCGAGCGTGCCCCCTCGCCGCGGGCCATCTTGTCGAACGCCTCGGGCACCTCGGTCAGCTCGATCCGGTCGGTGATCAGGTGATCCAGCGGGAGGGCGCCGCTCAGGGCGTCGGCGGCCAGGCGTGGGATCTCGATGTCCGGATCGGCGGCGCCGTAGACCGACGAGCGCAGGGTGCGGGCCGACGAGAAGATGTCCAGGGCGGACAGTTGCACCAGGTCGTCGTTGCTGCCCATGCCGACCACGGTGACCCGGCCGCCACGACGGGTGGCCCGCCACGCCGCCCGGATCGTCGCGGCCCGGCCCACGCACTCGATGGCGTGGTCGGCGCCGCGGCCCGCGGTGCGGACCCGGATCTCCTTGGACAGCGCGTCCGACGAGACCAGGAAGTCGGTGGCGCCGGCCGCCTCGGCCAGGCCCTGCTTCGCCTCGGTGACGTCGACCGCGATCACGTCGGAGGCGCCGGCCGCCCGGGCCGCGGCCACCACCGCGAGACCGACCCCGCCCAGGCCGATCACCACGACCGACTCGCCGGGCGCCACCTGGGCCGTGTTGCGGACCGCGCCGGTGCCGGTCAGCACACCGCAGCCGAGCAGTGCGGCCCGGTCGAAGTCGAGTTCGGCCGGCACCCGGATCAGCGCGTTTTCCGGGGCTACCACCTGCTGGGCGAACGCGCCCAGGCCGAGGCCCACGTGCACCGGGGCGTTGTCCAGGGTGATGCCGTTCTCCAGGGCCGCGATGCCGGACGACGTGGAGCACAGCCACGGCTCGGCGCGCCCGCAGAACCAGCAGTTGCGGCAGGCCGGCTGCCAGTTGAGCACCACCCGGTCACCGACCTCGGCCCGGGTCACGCCGCGGCCGGCCTCGACCACCTCGCCGGCCGCCTCATGGCCGAGGACCAGCGGGTACGGCGCGCGGATCGTGCCGTTGAGCATGGACAGGTCGGAGTGGCAAACGCCGGCCGCCCGGATGCGCACCCGCACCTGCCCGGGGCCGACCTCGGGCAGGCGCAGCTCGGCCACGGCGGGCCGCGACCCGGATTCGCGTACCACCAAGCCTTTGAAGTAACGAGTCACTTCTGACCGTGCTCCTTGAATTGGATGGCTTTCGTTTGCTGGAACTCGGCCAGACCGTACTCGCCCAGCTCGCGTCCCACGCCCGATTGCTTGTATCCGCCAAATGGGGCGAGTGGGTTGAAGGCTCCGCCGTTGACGTCGACCGCGCCGGTCCGCAGCCGCCGGGCCACCGCGAGGGCCCGCTCGTCGGAGCCCCACACGGCGCCGGCCAGGCCGTAGCGGGAGTTGTTGGCGATCGACACGGCCTCGTCGTCGCTGTCGAACGGGATGATCGACAGAACCGGGCCGAAGATCTCCTCCTGGGCCAGTTCGCTGTCCGGGTCGACGTCGGCGAAGACGGTGGGCGCCACGAAGTAGCCGCGCTCCGGCAGCGGCGCGTCGGGGCCGCCGGCCACCAGGCGCGCCGTGGCGCGGTCGACGAAGCCGCGCACCCGGTCGCGCTGGGCGGCCGAGACCAGCGGGCCGAGCCGGGTGCCCTCGTCGAACGGATCGCCCACCGGGTAGCCGTCGGCGGCCTTCGCGGCCAGGGTGACCGCCTCGTCGTAGCGGGACCGGTGCACCAGCATCCGGGTCCAGGCCGTGCAGGTCTGTCCCGAGTTGAGGAACGCGTTGCCGACGCCCACCTTGACCGCCCTGGTCAGGTCGGCGTCGTCCAGGATCACGTTGGCCGACTTGCCGCCCAGTTCCAGCGCCACCCGGGCGATCCGGTCGGCGGCCGCGTGCGCGACGGCCCGGCCGGTGGCGGTGGAGCCGGTGAACGACACCATGTCGACCCCGGGATGGCCGGCGATGGCCGCGCCCACCTCGGCGCCGGTGCCGGTGACCAGGTTGAGCACGCCGGGCGGCACCCCCGCCTCGTCGGCCGCCTCGCACAGCAGGAACGCCACCAGCGGGGTGAGCTCGCTCGGCTTGAGCACCACGGTGCAGCCGGCCGCCAGGGCCGCGGCCACCTTGGCCACCACCTGGTGCAGCGGGTAGTTCCAGGGTGTGATCGCACCGACCACGCCGACCGGCTCGTGCTCGATCAGCGAGTTTCCGATCGTTTCGGTCCGCTGGTCGCGTACCGCCACATCGGCATAGCCACGCAGGACCGTGAGCGGAAGTCCCGCCTGCACCGCCCTGGCCACCTTGAGCGGCGTGCCCAGCTCGAGCCCCACGGTCCGGGCAATGTCGCCCGCCCGGGCGGCGAGCGCGCCGTGCAGCCGGTCGAGCACCGCCCCGCGCCCGGCCATCGGCGTGGCCGCCCAGCCGGGAAAGGCCTCGGTCGCCGCGGCCACCGCCCGGTCCACGTCCTGCGCGGTGCCGGCCGGCACGTGGCCCAGCACCTCCTCGGTCGCCGGATTTTCCACCGCGATGGTTTCGGCCGACGCGGGCGCGACCCACTGCCCGCCGAGGTAGAGCTCAGATGTGGTCATCGTTGTCCTCACCCTGCGCTATGAGAAATCTGCACTGGACGTGTCAAAACTTGTCTGGCTAGTTTAAGGGACATGGACTTCTCGCTCACCGACGAAGAGCGTGCGATTCGCGACACCGCTCGCCAGTTCATCACCCGTGAGGTCATGCCGCTCGAGCAGGAGGCACTTCTGCGCGAGCGCCGGCACAAGACCGGCCTGGAACGCAGCGAACTGCGCGAACTCCAGCTCAAGGCCAAGAAGTTCGGCTTCTGGGGGCTGTCCACGCCGGAGGAGTACGGCGGGATGGACCTGCCGGCCGTCGTGCAGTCGCTGATCTGGACCGAGATCGGCCGCACCTTCGTGCAGTTCCGGTTCGGCGGCGAGGCGGACAACATCCTCTACTACGCCAACGACGAGCAGAAGAAGGAATACCTGCTGCCCACCATCGAGGGCGAGCGCATCTCCTGCTTCGCGATCACCGAGCCGGGCGCGGGCTCGGATGCGGCGAACATCAAGCTCCGGGCCCAGCAGGACGGCGACGACTGGGTCCTGAACGGCGAAAAAACCTTCATCACGAACGGGAACGACGCCGACTTCGCGATCGTGGTGGCGGTGACCGACCCGTCCCGCCGGGCCAGCGACGGCGGCGCGACCGCATTCCTGGTCGACCGCTCGATGGGCTGGCGCTCGGAGTTCATCCAGACCATGGGCGAGGGCGGTCCGGCCTCGCTGATCTTCGACGACGTACGGGTGCCGGCCCGCAACATGCTCGGCGAGCTGGGTCAGGGCTTCGAGCTGGGGATGAAGTGGATCGGCCGGGGGCGCTATCTCATCCCGTCCAACGCGCTGGGCATCGCGGAGCGGGCACTCGGCATGGCCATCGAGTACGCCAACACGCGCGAGACGTTCGGCCGCCGGATCGGTGACAATCAGGCGATCCAGTGGATGCTCGCCGACTCCGAGGTCGAGCTGGAGGCGGCCCGCTGGCTGATCCTGCGCGCGGCCTGGACCGTCGACCAGGGCTGGGATCCCCGGCACTCGTCGTCGATGGCCAAGCTGTACGGCGCCGGCATGGTCAACCGGGTGGTCGACCGGGTCATGCAGATCCACGGCGGCATGGGCTACACCCGCGAGCTGCCGATCGAGCGCTGGTACCGGCAGGTCCGGCTGCTCCGGATCTACGAGGGCACCGACGAGATGCAACGCTTGATCATCTCCCGCGATCTCCTGCGCGGGTACACCAAGATCGGAGGGCATCTCGCATGACCCAACTGTCGCTGGCCACCGTCCTGGCCGAGGCGGCCCGTAAACACCCCGGCAAACTGGCCGTGGTGGACAGCGCCACCACCGAGCGGATCACCTACGCCGACCTCTGGCAGCAGACCCTCGGCTACGCGGCCGGCCTGCGCGAGCTGGGCATCGGTCCCGGCGACACGGTCGCGATCCAGATCCCGAACCTGGCCGACTTCCCCCGGGTCTACTACGCCGTCCTCGCGGTGGGCGCCACCATCGTCCCGATGCACCTGCTGCTCACCGCCGACGAGAACGCGTACGTACTGCGGGACAGCGGCGCGAAACTCCTGGTCGCGCACTCCAGCCAGCTGGCCAACGCGGTGGCCGCCGCCGGGCAGGCCGGGATCGACGTGGTCTCAGTGGGCCCGCCGGCCGGGGTGCGCCGCCTCGAGGACGCGGCCGCCGCGGTCCCGCCGCTACGCACGTACGTGAGCCGCGAGGCCGAGGACGTCGCGGTCGTCTTCTATACCAGCGGCACCACGGGCAAGCCCAAGGGTGCCCTGCTCACCCACCTCAACCTCGTGCTGAACACGATGGTCAACGTCTTCGACATCCACGACCTGCGCGACGATGACGTGGTGATGGGCTGCCTGCCGCTGTTCCACACGTTCGGCCAGACCGTGGGCATGAACGGCACGTTCCGGATGGGCGGCACCATCGTGCTGCTGGCCCGCTTCTCCGGCGAGGCCGCGATCGACCTGATGGTCAAGGAGAACGTGACCATCTTCCACGGCGTGCCCACCATGTACATCGGCCTGCTGGAGGCCGCCGCCAAGGCCGACCGCCTGCCCGCCCTGCGGCTCTGCGTCTCGGGTGGCGCTTCGCTGCCGGTGGCCGTGCTGGAGAAGTTCGACCAGACCTTCCAAGCCAAGATCTTTGAGGGGTACGGGCTTTCCGAGACTTCACCGACGGCGACCACCAACCAGCCGGCCTTCGGCGCCCGGCCCGGCACGGTCGGGCACCCGATCTGGGGCGTCGAGGTGGAGATCGCCCGCCCCGAGTTCGACGACCGGATCGAGCTGATGGACACCGGCGAGCTGGGCGAGATAGTGATCCGCGGACACAACGTCTTCGCCGGCTATCTGAACAACGAGGAGGCCACCCGGCAGGCCGTGGTGGACGGCTGGTTCCGCACCGGCGACCTCGGCACCCGGGACGCCGAGGGCTTCATCACGATCGTCGACCGCAAGAAGGACATGGTGCTGCGCGGCGGCTTCAACGTCTACCCGCGCGAGGTCGAGGAGGTGCTGGCCCGCCACCCCGCGGTCGTGCAGGTCGCGGTAATCGGGGTGCCCGACCCGGTGCAGGGCGAGGAGATCTGCGCCGTGGTGGTGGCCGATCCGGGCGGGGTGACCGCCGAGGAGTTGATCGAGTGGTCCAAGGAGCGGCTGGGCAAGCACAAATACCCGCGCCAGGTCCGCTTCGCCGAGTCGCTGCCGCTGGGTCCGAGCATGAAGGTGCTCAAGCGCGAACTGCGAAAGACGTACGGCTCAGCCGAGTAGCGGCCGTCTCAGCCGGTAGCGGCCGTCTCAGCCGAGCAGCGGCGGGAGCGCGGCCACGATGGGCTTGTCCGCGGGCAGCCACCGCACGGTGTCCAGTTCGTCCGCGGACAGCCAGCGCATCGCCGTGTGTTCGAGCGCCCGGGGCTCGTCGCCGCCGAGCAGGCGCACGGCGAAGACCCGTAGCACCGCGCGGCCGTGCGCGAGCGGCACGTCTGGGCCGATCCGGGCGCCGACCTCCACGCGTACGCCCAACTCCTCGGCGCACTCGCGGGCCAGCGCCTCCTCGTCGCTCTCGCCCGGCTCGACCTTGCCGCCAGGAAACTCCCAGCGACCGGCCACCTCAGGCGGTGCGGAGCGTTCGCACGCCAGTACACGACCATCAGTGATGATTGCTGCCGCAACGATAACCTTGCGTGACTTCAAGGCGTTGACGTGCTGTTTTCCGGCCATCGGGGCAAGCTTCCCACAAAAGTTCACCGTTCAGGTTGCCCGAGGCGTCCCGATCGTCACGCAAACACGTATATGTGGGCGTGGACATGCTTGTCGCGGGAGACAAGACTATGGGCACCGACCATGACGACACGGCGACAGTTTGGCCACAAGCCGGCAACGACGCCTAGGGGGTGCGGCGATGCGGGCCAGAAGACGACGGGGAAACCGCTCCGACTACCTAAGTGACGCACTCGCCTTGTTGAGCGGATGGACGCGCGACGGCGTTCAGCTCAAGCGGGAACTCGTGTGCGACGAGAGCCAGCATGCCGCATTGACCGAGCGGATCAAGGTGGCGGCGGACACACTGCACATCCGGCCCAGCATCCGGCGGCTCGACGGTCACACACAGATCTGTCTGGGCTCCAGGGACGGCGAGGCCATCACGGACGGTGAGGTGACCCTGGCTGCGCGGATCGAGGACTTCTACCGCACAGTCGTCGGTACCTCATAGCCAAGTGTCGCTACGCTCGGAACATGGGCGACGTCATCTACGACAACAAGGGCCAGCTCCAGCAGATCGAGAGCGGCCTGCTCGACGGCGAGACGATCATCGCGGTCTACGACGCGGTCGGCGCCGGCACCGGCTTCATCGGCCTGACCAACCGGCGCGTCATCATCCAGGACAAATCGTTCGTCGGTAAGCGCGTGGCGATCACCAGCATCCCGTACTCCAAGGTGAGCAGCGTCAGCGTGGTGGCCAACAAGAGCTGGGCCGGCCAGTTCTTCTCCACCGGCACCATCGCCATCACCGTGGGCCAGCACATCTACGAGGTCGAGTTCCGCGGCTCGGAAAAGACCCACCACGTGCACAACGTGATCCTGCACTACGCCTCGTAGCCGAGCACCCGGGTAGGAAGCGCCGTCTCGATCACCGTCCCGTCCGCGGCACGCCGCAACTCGTAGGCCCGCGGGCCGGGCCGGCCGGCCACCGCCTCGACCAGGCGGGTGTCGCGATAGAGCAGTGCGGCACCGTCATCGGTGGCGTAGCCGTCCGGCAGCGTGCCGTCGCCGATCAGCCGGTGCATGGTGGGGCGCCGCTGCGACTCGTTGTCGTAGTGCACGCCGTTGCTGTACGGGAGCCAGCCCAGCCCGTCGGTGAACCCGCGCAGTTCGGGACCGTAGCTGTCGGTGCACCCACCCCGGTGCCAGCAGATCGACCCGGCCGAGATGCCGGCCAGCACCACGCCGGCCCGCCATGCCTCGTACAGGATCTCGTCGAGCCCGTGCGCCCGCCAGACCGCGCAGAGGTTGGCCACGCTGCCGCCCTCCACCCAGATCACGTCCTGGCCCAGCAGGTGCGCGCGGACGTCGGCGACGTTCGGCATCGGGAACAGTTGCAGGTGCGACATGGCGAACTCGGTGCCCGCAAATGCCGCGTAACAGGTCGCGATCAGGCCTGCCGGGTCGCCGGTGGCCTGCGCGAGCAGGCAAATCCGCGTCTGGGCGGCACCGGGCCGCGCCGGATTAGCACCGTGCCGCGCCGGATTAGCGCCGGCCCGTGCCGGGTTGGCGCCGGCCAGGTCGGCGGCGAACCGGTGGATCGGGCCGGGCCGCACTCCACCGCGCCGGTCCGGGACGAAGCCGGCGCTGGCGGCGAGGATGGTCGGCGCGTCCGCGGTCATCGCATCATGGTCGCGCACGCGTCGGCGGTTTCGAGCACCAGATCGGCGGCCGCGTCTATCGCCTCGCTCAGGTGGATCGGGTCGCCGTCCACCGCGGCAAACATCGCGTCCACCCGCTCCCCGAACCGATCCGGTGCCCCCGGCAGCAGAGCGGACGCGGCGACCGCGCCCTTCTCGTTGATCAGCCACCTGCCGGCCGCCCCGTGCAGGGCATGCGCGCACACCCCGACCAGGCGGAACAGACATCCGGCCACGTATGCGCTGTCGCCACGGGACACCGCCTTGCGTGCCACCGCCACCAGGAAGTCGCCCTCCCACAGGCCCGCGACCAGGGCCTCGGCCAGCTTGGGCGGGAAGGTGCCGAACCTCTCCCGGAGCTCGCCGAGCTCGCCGGTCGGATCGGCCAGGATGCGGCCGAGGGCCAGCTCGCCGACATACCCGAAGTCGGGAAAGCCGAGCGGGTGCCCCGGCTGCTGGTGGAACGCAAACCGCCCCTGCTCCGCCTCGGCCCACACGCCTCGCACCCGGTCGAGATCGCGATAGATCCAGTCGACCGCGTGGCCGTCGATCCGCAACCAGCCGCCGCCGTCCACCCACGGACCCCAGCCACCGAGCTCGGTGACCACAGCGGACGGCCCCGCCACCGACTTGGCCAACTGGTCAAGGCGAGCCACGTCGAGCGGCCGCCGGTAGTAGAGCCCGAGGTCGGTGTCGGAGTCGGCGGTGTGCGAACCCCGGGCCCGGCTGCCACCGAGGACGACCCCGATGATGCCGGGCACCGTGGCGATCTCGCGGGCGAGGCTCTCGTCGATCGGTGACATGCCGCTAGTCTTCCCGGTTTCCAGCGGGACGGCCTCCCGGTTGGCCGCAGGGTCGATTGCGGGTTTCCGCAGGCGGCTTTGTGGTTTTCCGCAGACCTGCCTTTCAGCACGCCGGGTCCAGACCGCCGCGGCCTTTCAGCAGGCCTGCTCCAGGTCGTCCGGGTTCAGCAGCGCCAGATCCTGGTCCAGCACGGTGACCGAGCCGCCGAGGTGGACCGCGCTCTCCTCCACCGGGTCCGGGCACGGTGCCTTGCGGCCCAGCGGCACGCAGACGTTGAGCGCGCGCTTGCACTCCCGGTCACCGCGCCGGCTGCCGAAAGCGACCACCCGGTGCTGTGGCTGTCGCGTCACGGTCGCGTCGATCAGCCGCCGGTCGGTGGGCACGCCGTCGGTGACGGTCACCAGGTAGCGCAGCGTCTCCTCGCCGGGAACGCCCGGGTTCTCCACGCGCTTGCTGCCGCGCGGCAGCCTGGGGTCGCGGACCAGCCGGGTCTCGAACGGGATCTCGCGCGTCTCGGTCTCGGTCCGGGTGGTCCGCGCCGGCCGGGCGGGCGATGCCGCCGCGGGCGGCACCTCGCTGGTCGCGGCGGGTGCCGCCGGTTGCTCCGGGCGGGTGGTCGCGGCGCCGCGGGGGTTCCTCGTGGCGGTCCGGTCGGCCTGGTCAGAGGTACGCGCTGCGGCCGGGTCCGCCGCGTCGAAGTGCGCTTGGGCGGCCGGTCGCCGGGGCGTGGCCGGTGCCGGTTGGCCGCCGGCCGGCGGCGCCGCGGCTGCCTGCCCGACCGCGGTGACCACCTGCGGCGGTTCGGCCTTGTCGTCCCTGGTCAGGGCGGCGACGCCGGCCGCGCCGCCGCCGATGAGAATCAGCAGCGCACTGGTGCCGGCCGTCATCCGCACGCCGAACGGCAGCCGGGCCCACCAAGACTTTCGTGGCATTTCGAGCAGTTGCTGCCAAGAGTCACTAGTTGTCTGGTTTTGCACCCAAGCATTGTGCAGCGCGGAATGCCGGATGCAAGCACCCGGACGCGCGCGGGCGAGCCGATCTTGGGGGTTTGCCGAGGTCGTACCATCGATGTCATGTCGGCCACACCGCCACTGACTCCGCTGACGCCGGAGGAGGAGGCGGTCATGCGCGCCCTGGGACGGCTCATGTTGGTGCTCCCCCGCCAACTCAACGCCGACCTGGAACGCGAACAGCGGATGACCGCGAGCGAATACAGCGTGCTGCGCCATTTGTCCGAGTCGCCGTGCGGCATGATGCGGATGAGCGAACTGGCCCAGGCATGCGACATGTCCTTGAGCGGCATGACCCGCCTGGCCGCCAAGCTGGAGTCGCAGGGCCACCTGAAGCGCATCAAGTGCGAGGACGACGCCCGCGGCTGGAACGCGGTGCTGACCCCCCGGGGCCTGGAACGCCTGCGCGAGGCGTGGCCCGCCCATCTGGCCAGCGTCCGGCGGCACATCTTCGCCCACCTTGAGGGCCTGGACCTGCGCAAACTGGCCGCCGCCCTGGAAGCCATAGCCAGCGATACATAGGCGGCCGCCGCTCATCCCTCAGCGCATCGGAAACTCGCGCCCGTTGACATATTCCGTTATGGGTATACGATTGGTTCATGGCACGAGCGGCGACGACTACGGACGCGTTCAACGCGGTGGCTGAGCCCCGGCGGCGGCAGATTCTTGATCTGCTGGCTCAGGGGGAGCGGCCGGTCAACGATCTGGTCGAGATGCTCGGTCTCGCCCAGCCCCTGGTTTCCAAGCATCTGCGGGTGCTGCGCGAGGTCGACCTGGTCCGGGTCCGCGACGCCGGCCGCCAGCGGATGTACCGGATCAACGCCGAGCCGCTGCGCTCGATCCACGACTGGCTGCGGCGGTACGAGCAGATGTGGAACACCCGCTTCGACCTGATGGACGCCGTACTGGCGGACTTGAAAGAGGAGGAAGACCATGGCAACGACTAGCCACTCGGCGAAGGTGACCCTGCCGGCCGACACCCAGATCCTGATCACCCGCGAGTTCGACGCACCCCGGCACCTGGTGTGGCGTGCCTACACCGAGCCCGACCTGATCAAGCGCTGGTGGGCCGGCGAGCGCGGCGAGGTCACCAGCGTCGAGGTCGACCTGCGCGTCGGCGGTCGCTGGCGCTACGTGATGACCGCCAACCCGGGCTTCGAGGTGGCGTTCCACGGCGAGTACCGCGAGATCTCCGCCCCCGACCGCCTGGTCAACACCGAGGCGTTCGAGGGCCTACCCAACCCGGACGACAATGCGGCCCTCAACACGGTCACGTTCACCGAGAAGGACGGCCGCACCTACTTCGAGGTCCTGGTCGAGTGCAACGACAAGGCGACCCGCGACGCGATCATCGAGTCCGGCATGGAGGGCGGCATGCAGGAGTCGTACGACGCTCTCGAAAAGGTCGCGAGTTCCCTGGAGTGACCCGGAGGGCAACGGGCGGTCGCCGAGGCGACCGCCCACTTTGTCATCGCATGGTGCTGCGGTGGCGCGCCCGGCGACGGATACACCACGTTGCACCTTGCCCGCGCCCAACAGCTTCACCCGCCGAGCCCGTAGGCCGCGAGCGCGGTATCGAGCATGTCGGCCTGCGCCGTCGCCGGGTAGGTCACCCGATCCGCGGTCGCCAGGGCGGCCGCCCCTTCCGCCATCGCGACCAGCCCGAGCGCGACCGCGGACACCCGGCTCGCCGGCCAGGTCGGCGCCGCGGCCCCGACCAGGCGCGTTATCCGCTGCCGCCAGGCGTGATTGTTGCGGCGGTGAATGGCCAGCAACTCGTCGTCGGCGACGGCGGCCGCGAGGAACCCCATCCACACCACCGCCTCGTTGATCGTCTGCGGGTCGGTGGCCAGGCCCTGGTGCAGCACCGCGCGCAACGCGGCCCGCGGCGAGCCGGCCGACGCCTCAAGTTCCTCGACCCGGCGGCGGGTGGTCTCGTGCAGCAGTTCGCGGGCGTGCCGCAGCAGGGCCCGCCGGTTCGGGAAACGGTGCATGACCAGGCCCGTCGTGCAGCCGGCGGCGGCCGCCACCGCGCGCACCGTGAGCCGTTCGAGGCCCTGCTGCGCCAGCACGTCCCACACCGCGCGGGACAGCGCCTCGCCCTGCGCCGGCCGATCCGCTCGTCGTGACACGCATCTCCCTCCTCAATCCGTAACAGCTGTTACCGTAACGCCTGTTACGCGTGGAGGGACACCCATGACCTGGATCATCGAGCAGCGCGGGTGGGACGACCCGGCCGGCGTCGCGTTGCGGGCCGCCCAGCGCACCGAACTCGACCTTCGCTACGGCACCGACGATCACGAGCCGGGCCCGCCACCCTCGGCCACCGACATCGACCTCTTCCTGGTGGCGCTCGATCCGGCCGACGGTCACCCGGTTGGCTGCGGCGCCTTGCGCCGGCTCGCTGCGGAGTCCGCCGAGATCAAGAGGATGTACGTGGAACCGCCCGGTCGCGGTTCCGGCGTGGCAATTGCTCTGCTCCGGGCCCTGGAGTCGGCCGCATGCGAGCGTGGCTGGACCACCCTGCGCCTCGAGACCGGCACCGCCCAGCCCGACGCGATCCGGTTCTACGAGCGCGAGGGATACCGCCGGATCCCACTGTTCGGCGCGTACACCGGCTCTGATCTTTCGATTTGCTACGAGCGCACCCTCGGGTCGCGAGATTGACACACCGTCCGGACCCGGAAGGAAACAACAAGAACCATGCAGAGGGTACGGCGAAATCTCACTCTCCGTGATCTGTGGTGTCGTCCATAGAGGCATAAAGGCTATTTGGTCGGTTAGACTTGCTCGTCAGTTTTTGTCCGTCTTGGAATACCCCGGGAAACTGTTGACCAGAATGGACTTGGAAAGACATTGGATTCGGCCGGTAAATCCCGCCGGGTGGTAGGAAAATAACAAAGGGAGAGCCGGGTATCGAACCTCGAATGGCTCGACGTTTCGGAACGACGCCGCAGCCTCACCATCGACCCCGGCGGCATTCCCCGATCGGGACGGCGAGTAACCCGAACAGGCATAACCCCGGGAGACGGGCAGGCAACGTCACCGGCCTGTCGATCATGTGTCCGCACCCGGCGGCGTTTCGCATTGTTTCGCGACGATCCCCACCGTACGATCATTCGATTTTGACTGATGCCCTGCTCACACCTGCTCCGGCTAGCGGCGGTGTTTCGTCGTGTTGCCCCGGGGTAGCGGAGATGATCCGCCCGGCCGCACCCTCTCGGGACAGCGCCCGCGGGATCCACCCAGGACAGCGTGGAATCCCCTGATGAGGGCCTAGTCGCGAGCCCGGCCTGCGGGTAGGGTACCGAGCGCGGAAGTCCACGATTTCCGTCCGATGATGCGTCTGATTGGTCTCGGACCAGGTCGGTGACGGTAGGAACCGGGAAGCAGCTATGGTGGCGGACTTTCCGGCGGACGAGGGCCGGAGCGATGCCGGAAATGGCGTCGTCCGGCCCTCGACCTGTCTATTCCGGGCACTATTTTCCGGCCCCTCGACAGGCCCGATGGTGAAACCGTCTCACGATCATTTCCCCAAAACTGTGCGCAACCGAGGACTTGATCGGTGCAACGCAGAGTGCTGGAATCTGGGCGCAGCCCCGGGACGCAATCCCGGGCCGTGGCGGCGAGGCCCTGTCCACCATCAGGGTCTCCCGTCCTTGTTGGTCCGAGACCAATCAGGCGCATCAACGGGAGAGGAAATATCAACTTGTTCGCCGACAACAGCACACCCACTCCCCCGGAGTGGTGGGACCCGCGGCCGGCAACGGTGCGTTACCACCGGCCCGGCTGGCGGGTGTTCGTCTTCCTGCTCGTCGTCATCTGCGGGAACGTCATGCTCTGGGCCGGCTACAGCGTCGAGACGGTGCTGCTGGCCCTGGCCGGCGTCGGCCTGGTCGCCGCGACGCTGGCCAGTTCGGTGGCCGACGGCCGCCAGCTGCCGGCACTGTCCTGGCCGTTCCGGGTGGGCGGTGCCGAATGACCCACGGCCGTTGGGGCGGCGCACCCGATCGCGACCCGGCCCACCGGCCACCGTCGGCCCGACCAGGCCGTCCCGCCGGAGCGAGGCGTGATCACGAGATGGCCCGGTTGCGGGCCAAACTGATGAACCCGGAAACGGCGTACGTCGAACTCATTGAGCAGTTGAGGTTCGCGATGGTGCAGGCCGGCAAGCCGTGTCTCAGCACGCTGGGCAAGCAGGTCGGTTACAGCAAGGCCACGCTCTCCAAGGTGTTCACCGGCAAGGCGATGCCCTCATGGGTGCTGGTGCAACGTCTGGGCGAGCTGTTCGGCATCCCGGTCTCGGTTGTCGACGAGTGGTACACGCTGTGGACCGCGGCCAACATGCACAGCCGCAAACCCACCATCACGTCGACCGCGGCGGTACGCGACACCGGCACCGCCGCGGTCCGGGACGGCGAATCGGGCTACAAGTGCCCGAAGTGCGGCAGCTGGGTCGTCGACACCACGCTGCACACCGGCTGGCACATGGAGATCGAACCGTCCGGCCGCCCGGCCCCGCCCTCGGAGTCGATCCAGGGCTGGCACGCCGCCTCCGAGGAGATCACCCTGCTCCGCACGGCCCTCGGCAACGAGGTCCGCTGACCCGTCATGCCGTCCGGCCCGGCTCATTCCCGCCGGGCCGGACGCAACACCACCGACACGACGTCACCCTCGTGGATGCCCTCGGCGTTCCGGACGGCGTCCTTGAGCGGAACCAGATAACGCCCCTCCCGGGGAAACAGCGCCGTCCGGAACTCGGTGTCGCCGATGACGACCTGCACCGGCACCTGGCCCCAATAGATCAGCGACCGCGCCTCTTCCTTCAGTTCGGCGCTGTCGGCCTCGGACATGGCCACGAAGAAGTACGGTGCCGGCCCACGCCACTCGATGATCTCGCCGTCGAACTCCCACTCCACGGTGATCCATTGAACCAGCCGCAAGCGCCCCCTGCGATACTTCGCCGGTGATCGCGCCGGTCCTGCAGACTGCCGTCTTCGTCCTGTCACCCGCCCGCGACGAGGTGCTGCTGATCCACCGCAACAAGTGCACCGACGACCTCCACTACGGCAAGTTCCTCAGCCTGGGCGGCCACGTGGAACCCGACGAGGACGTGCTGACCTGCGCACGCCGCGAGGTCTTCGAGGAGTCCGGCCTGGTCGTGGCCGACTTGGCACTACGCGGCACCGTCATGTGGACCGGCTTCGGCCCCAAGAAGCGCGACTACTTGTGCTTCATGTTCCGAGCCGACTCCTTCACCGGCATCCCCCACGGCGGCAACGAGGAGGGCACCTTGGAATGGGTCCCCCTGAACGACCTGACCACCCGCCCGATGTGGGACAGCGACCACCTGTGGCTCCCCATGATCTTCGACAACACGCCCGCCCCGTTCCACGGCGTGATGCCCTACCACAACGACAAGATGCTGAGCTGGTCGTTCCAGCGCGGCTAGACAGCTCCGCGGTCGAGGGTCCGCTCAGAACCCTCCAGGCCGGGCGTTACACGGTGACCGTCGCTGCTGCCCGTGCGGAGCAGTCCTGCCAGCACGTGATCCCCCTCGCCCCACCCCTTCACAGATCTTGGCGCGGGTACCACCCGGTTCGGTGGTGTTCGGGTCAAGGTCCCAGTGGTCCAGATCGCTGTTGTCCCAGGCGGATAGATCTTGGTTGATAGGCCACCGTTTCGGGTGGTGTCAGCGTCAAGATCTCCCGGCGCTGGCGGCCGGCGGGCGCCGGGTGGCGGGCGCCGGGTAGCGGGCGCCGGGTGGTGGCAGGCGGGCAACCGGCAGGCGGGCAACCGACGGGCAAGCAGCCGGAAGGCGGGCTACGGCGTGGACGCCGCGCTGACGGGGTGCGTCCTGGCGGCTCTGCGGCCGGGTGCGCCGGCCCGCGCGGTGGCGGGCCGGCGGCGGACTCGGGTGGTCAGAAGGCGCAGGCGATCACCAGTTCCGGGGTGCGGTCGGGGAGGCGGTCCAGTTTGGCTATGCGGCCGGCGGCCTTGAGGTCGGACTCGATCATGGCCAGGCGGTCGAGCAGGGCGGCTGGGCCCAGGGCCTCGGCCAGGGGGACGTCGGCCTTCATGGACAGTTTGCGGTCGGATTTGGCGCGGCGGACCTGGCGCAGGGCGTCGCCGGCCAGGTCGAGCAGGGTGGGGTCACCCTCGGGGGCGACTCGGGTCAGCTCGTATTTCGTCGGCCAGGTGGACGTGTGGACGGAGCCGTAGCGCCACCAGGACCAGACCTCCTCGGTGACGTACGGCAGGAACGGGGCGAACAGGCGCAGCAGGACGGACAGGCCGGCGGCCAGGGCGGCGCGGGCCGAGTCGGCTGCCGGGCCCTGCGCGTATGCCCGCTCCTTGACCAGCTCGATGTAGTCGTCGCAGAAGGTCCAGAAGAACGCCTCGGTGGCCTGCAACGCATCGGTGTGGTCGTAGCGGTCGAACGCCTCGGTCGCGGTGGTGACCACGGTGGCCAGGCGGGCCAGCATGGCGCGGTCGAGCGGCTCGGTGACCGGCTGGCGCAGGGCCGAGCCGGCGCCGAGGCCGAGGGCGAACTTGGACGCGTTGAGCACCTTGGTGGCCAGGCGCCGGCCGACCTTGATCTGGGCCGGGTCGAAGGCCAGGTCGGCGCCGGGACGGCCGTTCGCGGCCCAGTAGCGGACCGCGTCCGAACCGTTCTGGACCAGCAGGTCCATCGGGGTGACGACGTTGCCCTTGGACTTTGACATCTTTTTACGGTCGGGATCGAGGATCCAGCCGGAGAGGACGACGGTGTGCCAGGGCAGCCGGTCGTGGGCCTGGTGGGCGCGCAGGACCGAGGCGAACAGCCAGGTCCGGATGATGTCGTGACCCTGCGGCCGGAGGTCCATCGGGTAGACCCGGGCGAACAGGTCGTCGTCGGCCCGCCAGCCGCTGATGATCTGCGGGGTCAGCGACGACGTGGCCCAGGTGTCCATGACGTCCGGGTCGGCGGTGAAGCCGCCCGGGACGTCGCGCCGGGACTCGTCGAAACCCGGTGGACACTCCGAAGAAGGGTCAACCGGCAACGCTGATTCGTCCGGTATGAGAAGCTGGTCGTAGTCCGGTTCGCCAGCGTCGTCGAGCCGGTACCAAACCGGGACGGGCACGCCGAAGAATCTCTGCCGGCTGATCAGCCAATCCCCGGTCAGGCCGTTGACCCAGTGCTCGTACCGGTGCCGCATGTGCTCCGGGTACCAGCGCAACTCCCGGCCCCGCGCCAGCACCTGCTCCCGCAACCCGGCATCGCGCCCGCCGTTGCGGATGAACCACTGGCGGCTCGTGACGATCTCCAGCGGTGCGTCGCCGCGCTCGTAGAACTTGACCGGGTGCGTGATCGGCGTGGGTTCGCCGATCAGGTCGCCGGTCTCACGCAGCAGCCGGACGATCTCGCGCCGGGCCGCGTTGGCGGTCAGCCCCGCGAACGCCTGGTAGGCCGCCGCGGGGACGCCGGCCGGCCGGTCCGGCAGGAAGCGGCCGTCGCGGCCCAGGACGACCCGGGTCTCCAGGTGCAGGTCGCGCCACCAGGTGACGTCGGTGAGGTCGCCGAACGTGCAGACCATCGCGATGCCGGTGCCCTTGTCGGCCGCGGCCAGCGGATGCTCGTGGACCGGGACCTCGACGTCGAAGAACGGCGTGCGGACCGTGCGCCCGACCAGCCCGCGGAACCGCTCGTCACCGGGATGGCAGACCAGCGCGACACAGGCCGGGAGCAGTTCAGGCCGGGTCGTGTCGATCTCGACCGGGCCGTCCGGGCCGTGGAAGCGCAGCTTGTGGTAGGCGCCGGGACGGTCCCGGTCCTCCAGTTCGGCCTGCGCGACCGCGGTGCGGAAGCCGGTGTCCCAGAGCGTCGGGGCCTCGGCCGTGTATGCCTCGCCGCGGGCCAGGTTGTCGAGGAAGGCACGCTGCGAAACGGCCCGCGACCGGTCCCCGATTGTCGTGTACGTCATCGCCCAGTCGACGGACAGCCCGAGCCGCCGCCACAGCGCCTCGAACGCCTGCTCGTCCTCGGTGGTGAGCCGGCCGCACAGCTCGACGAAGTTGCGCCGCGAGATGGCGACCGTGTCCTTGGGTGCGGTGGCCGGCGGCTGCCAGTCGGGGTCGTAGGGCAGCGCCGGATCGCACCGGACACCGTAGACGTTCTGAACCCGCCGCTCGGTGGGCAGCCCGTTGTCGTCCCAGCCCATCGGGTAGAAGACGGTCTTGCCGCGCATCCGCTGGAACCGCGCGACCGTGTCGGTGTGGGTGTAGGAGAAGACGTGCCCCATGTGCAGCTCGCCCGATACGGTCGGCGGAGGGGTGTCGATCGCGTATACGTCCGCCCGCTCCTTGGAACGGTCGAACGTATACGTGCCCTCCTCCTGCCAGCGGCGCGCCCACTTGTCCTCGAGGCCGTCCAGCGACGGTCGCTCGGGGAGACCGGCGCGCGCGGTCATTCCCGTATCAGTCATGGGCTGATGCTACGGCTGGCGGGCGCCGCGAGCGCGGCATTATGCCTCGTGATCGAGCAGTTGCCGCTTGACCGGCAGGCCCCATCGATAGCCGCCCAGCGACCCGTCCAGCCGCAGCACCCGGTGACACGGCGTGAACAGCGCGACCGGGTTGCGCGCGCACGCCGCCGCGGCCGCGCGCACCGCCGCCGGCCGACCGGCCAGCTCGGCGAACTGGGTGTAGGTCACCGGGCTGCCCGGTTTGATCTCGCGCATGACCCGCCACGCGTGCGACATGAAGGCACCCTCGGTGAGCTGCTCGACCTCCACCTCGTCGAGCGCCGTGAGGTCGCCGTCGAAATAGGACCGAACCTGGTAGGTGACCGGTCCGACGTCGTCGGCCGGCACCGCCTCGCCGCGCAATCGGGGATGGATGAGCGACACCAACTCGCCGACGTCGGTCGTGAAACCGGCAGCGCGCACCGCGGACGTCGGGCCCACCACAATCGTCAACGGGCCGGCCGGGGTGGTCATGATTTGGTACTTCAACATCGGGTCCTCCTGGGGGTTGGGCACAGCCTGGCCTCTTCGGGCCAGCCGTGAGCGAGAATCTTGGTGGCCTGTGGATAACCGCGCTTCAGCTTGATTTCCACAATCGGATGAGGGCGTACGACCGCCACGGGCGCCACCGTTCGGCATACTCGGCGAGAGCCTTCGGGGTGGCCGGCAGCCCGAGAGCCGCCGCACCCCGCCGCACCGCCAGATCGGTCGGCAGAAAGACATCCGGGTCACCGATCGCGCGCATCGCCACATAACCGGCGGTCCACGCCCCGATCCCCGGCAGTTCGAGCAGCCGGGCGACCGATTCGTCCCGATCCGCCCCCGGATCCAGATCGATCTTGCCGGCCGCGACGGCCTCGGCCAGCGCCCGGATGGTCTGCCGCCGCGCCACCGGCATCCCGAACGCGGAATCCGGCAGCTCGGCGACCGCAGCCGCGGTGGGAAACCCAATCAGACCTGAGTCTGATGCGCCCCGGCCGGGTACGGCGGGAGAATCGGAGCGCGAGCCGTCCCCGCCAGGTGCGGCGGCGGAGCCGGGGAGGGCTTCCGCGGAGGCGGTTCGCAGGTCGGCGGATTGGTGTGCGCGGATCAGGCGGGTCAGGGTTGTGCGGGCGCCGGTCACGCTGACCTGCTGGCCAACGACCGCTCGCACCGCCATCTCGAAGCCGTCCACCGCGCGCGGCACCCGGACTCCGGGCTCGGCGTGCACGGCGGCGGCGAGCGCGGGATCCGCACCCAGCGTGGCATCGACGGCGTCCGGGTCGGCGTCCAGATCGAACAGCCGGCGGCAGCGGGCCACGGCCGGCGCGAGGTCGCGCACGTCCGCCATCCTCAGCTGCGCGGAGACCCAGCGGTCGGCCGGGGTGAGTGCGACCGTCGCGGTTCCGTGCGGCAAGGTCAAACCGCGGTGGTACGTGGCACCGGACCGTTCCTCGACGCCGGGTAGAGCGCGCAGTTCGAGGAAGTCGAGCAGGGAGGGGATGTGCAGTGGCGAACGATAGGCGAGCCTGAGGTGGATCGTGCCGGACTCGGTCTGCCGGGCCGGGCGGCGGTCGCGCAGCTGGCTCGGCGCCTGCGCGTACACCTGCAGGATTGTGTCGTTGAACTGTCTGACGCTGCCGAAACCCGCGGCGAACGCGATGTCGGCGAGGCCCAGGTCGGTGGTCTCGATCAGGATGCGCGCGGTCTGGGCCCGCTGCGCCCGGGCAAGGGCCAGGGGGCCGGCGCCCAGTTCCGCGGTGAGCAGGCGGTGCAGGTGGCGTTCCGTGTAGCCGAGGCGGCTTGCCAGGCCGGGCACGCCCTCGCGGTCGACCACGCCGTCGCCGATCAGGCGCATAGCCCGCCCGACCAGGTCGGCGCGCACGTCCCACTCGGGCGAGCCGGGTGCGGCGTCCGGGCGGCAACGCTTGCACGCGCGGAAGCCGGCTCGCTGGGCGGCGGCCGCGCTGGGATAGAAGGTGACGTTCTCGCGCTTGGGCGTGATGGCCGGGCAGGACGGCCGGCAGTAGATGCGGGTGCTGGTCACGGCCGTGAAGAACCAGCCGTCGAACCGCTGGTCCCGGCTGTCCACGGCCCGGTAGCACCGTTCGAAGTCCAGTTCCATGCCGTTGAGTCTGCTCCGATCGGGGGCATTCGGCTGGCGGGATTCGGACATGGTTGTGCGTGTCAACTCCGGTTGACGCGCGCGGCTTCGTCAACTACGGTTGACACATGAAGGCGTTGAGGAGCGACATCCGCTACCGGACCTATGCGACGGCGGGCGGCGGGCCGAAACTTGTGCTGCTGCACGGTGGCCTGCAGACGTCCGCGAACTTCACGCGTCTCGCCGAGCTGCTGGCGACCGCGTTCACCGTGTACGTGCCGGACCGGCGCGGGCGGGGCCGGAGCGGACCGGCGGCCGACGACCACGGGTTGCGTGCCGAGATCGACGACCTGGCCGCGGTGCTCGACGAAACGGGGGCGGGCAACGTGTTCGGGCTGAGCTCGGGCGCGGTCATTGCGCTCAACGCCGCGCTCGAACTGCCGGCGATCCGGCGGCTCGCGCTCTACGAGCCGCCACTGCGCCTCGGTGCGGACGATCCGGTGGCCTGGCGGCCCCGATTCGAGAAAGAGCTGGCTGCCGGGCGTACTGCTGCTGCATTTGTCACGGTCTCCAAGGGCACAGGCGATTTGCGGTACGCGCCCAGAGCCGCCCTGATTCCACTCGCCGCACTGTTTCTCCGGGCCGAGCGCTGGTCCGGCACGGGTGAGGTGGGCCGGCTCGTCCCCACGATGCTGCTGGACGCGGCCGTCGTGGAGGACGCGTCCGGACCGTTCGACCGATACGCGGCGATCACGGCGGAGACCCTGCTGCTCGGGGGTGCGCGCTCCGCGTCGTACCTCAAACGGGTTTTGACCGGTCTGGAAGCGGTCGTGCCGCGGGTGCGCCGGGTGACCCTGGACGGGGTGGGTCATCTCGCCGCCGACAATCACGGCAAGCCCGGACTCGTCGCGGCGGAACTGCGCAAGTTCCTCGGTTAGCGGCTGCGTAGACTGGCGTTCCGTGAGCCTCACCATCGGAATCGTCGGCCTGCCCAATGTCGGCAAGAGCACCCTGTTCAACGCCCTGACCAAGAACGACGTGCTCGCCGCGAACTATCCGTTCGCGACGATCGAGCCGAACGTCGGCGTCGTCGGGTTGCCGGACGACCGGCTGGAGAAGCTCGCCGCCCTCTTCCAGAGCGAAAAGATCATCCCGGCGCCGGTGAGCTTCGTCGACATCGCCGGCCTGGTCCGCGGCGCGTCGAAGGGTCAGGGCCGGGGCAACGCGTTCCTGGCCAACATCCGCGACGCGTCCGCGATCTGCCAGGTGGTGCGCGCGTTCTCCGACCCGAACGTGCTGCACGTGGACGGCAAGATCTCGCCGGCCGACGACATCGAGACGATCAACACCGAGCTCATCCTGGCCGACCTGCAAACGGTGGAGAAGGCCCTGCCCCGCCTGCAGAAGGAGGCCAAGCTCAAGAAGGAGAAGGCCCCCGCGGCGGCCGCGGCCGAAGCAGCGTTCAAGCTGCTCAACGACGGCGTGACCCTCTACCAGGGCGCGGCCGGCGCGGGCATCGACGTGGCCCTGCTGGCCGAGTTGCACCTGCTGACCACCAAGCCGTTCCTGTACGTCTTCAACGTCGACGAGGCCGAATTGGGCAACGCCGCGTTCCTGGACGAACTGCGCGCGCTGGTGGCCCCCGCCGAGGCCATCTTCATGGACGCGAAGATCGAGTCCGAGCTGATCGACCTGGACCCCGAGGAGGCCCAGGAGCTCCTGGAGTCCACCGGCCAGACCGAGCCGGGCCTCAACCAGCTGATCCGTGTCGGCTTCGACACGCTGGGCCTGCAGACATACCTGACCGCGGGCCCCAAGGAGGCGCGCGCGTGGGTGATCCCGCGCAACGCGACGGCCCCCGAGGCGGCCGGCGTCATCCACAGTGACTTCCAGAGGGGCTTCATCAAGGCCGAAATCGTCAGCTTCGACGAATTGATGGCAGCGGGCTCGATGTCCGCGGCGAAGGCGGCCGGCAAGGTCCGCATGGAGGGCAAGGACTACATCATGAAAGACGGCGACGTGGTCGAGTTCAGGTTCAACGTCTGATTCCGGCCCGACGGCTCGACAACTCCCTGCGCCAGTGGTGATGCTGACCTCCGATGTCGACGACATGGTCAAGCTGCGCGGGAAGCGGGTCCGGATCATCGGTCTGTAGGCGGCGGCCGGTCCTCCGCGAGTCGGACTACGGTGGCCGGGTGATTATCCGAGACGCTTCGGGCGCGGACTGGCCGGCCATCTATCCGTTCTTCCGCGAGATCGTTGCGGCGGGGGATTCGTACGCCTATCCGGAAGATCTTGGGTTGGAGCAGGCCCGCGAATGGTGGATGGAGCGGGCGCCCGGTCGGACGGTGGTGGCGGTGGACGGGGCGGTGGTGCTCGGCAGCGCCAAGATGGGGCCCAACCGGCCGGGGCGTGGGGCGCACGTGGCCACCGCCAGTTTCATGGTTGATCCGGCGCACTCGGGGCGTGGTGTTGGGCGGGCGCTGGGCGAGTATGTCGTGGCGTGGGCGCGGGCCGGTGGGTACCGCAGCATTCAGTTCAACGCCGTCGTGGAGACCAACGAGATTGCCGTACGCCTGTGGCGCTCGCTCGGGTTCGAGGTGCTGGCCACGGTGCCGGAAGCGTTCGACCACCCGGAGCATGGCCTGGTCGGGCTGCACGTGATGTTTCTGAACCTGCGCGAGTCGCGAGCCTGACGGGGCAGCATGGAGGGTATGTCAATCGCGCCCGAGCAGGTGCAGGCGCCGGCAACCGACGCGGTGTTGTTCCGGTCGTCGCCGGTGCGGACGTTTGTGGTGGTGTTCGTGTTGCTGATGGTGTCGTTCGGGCTGGTGTCGCCGATTGTGGCGCTGGTGTCCGGCGGGACCGGGAACCCCTGGTGGCACACCGCCATTCAGGCGGGAGCGATCAGCCTGCTCGCCTCGGGATGCTACGCGTGGTCGATCCGGGGGGCGCTGACCACGTGGGTGCGGGTCTCGTCGGGTGGGCTGGAGCTGGCCGCCCAGGGCAGCGACCCGATCCTGCTGGCCTGGGCGGACATCTCGGCCGTGGTGGTGCGGCGGGTGGGTTTGCGCTCGGTGCTCGAGGTCACGCCGGTCGACCTGGACCGGGTGCACCCGGTGCAGGACGAGGACCTCGGTGGACCGCCGATGAGCGAGACCGCCGACGTGCCCGCCTTCACAGCCGACCTCAGCGAGCTCTGGCCGGGGCCGCGGGCGCTGCGCCGCGAGCTTGACCGCCGGATGAGCTAAAGCTAGAAGTCGAAGCCGCCGCCAAAATCGCCGCCGCCGAAGTCACCGCCGCCGAAGTCGCCGCCGCCCATGTCGCCGCTCGCGTCGCCGCCGAAGTCGCCGGCGTTCGCGTCCTCGAAGCCGTCCTGGTAGCCGCCGCCGTAGCCCATGTCGCCGAAGGAGGGCGAGAACAGGGCGTCGAAGATGAGCATGCCGCCCAGGACGCCGGCGCCGGCACCCAGCGCGGTCTTCCACACCGGGGTCGAATACCAGCCGGCCGGCACCGGGCGGCCCTGCACCCGGCCGCCGGGGTAGTAGTACGGCGTCTCGGGGCCCGGCCGCGGGCCCGCCTTGTAGGCGTGGCCCTGCACGCTGACCTCGCGATCCATGGTCAGCTGCCCGGCGCCGCGGGCACCCGCGAGCGGGGGCAGCTCCGGACCGGGGTCGATGCCCATGGCGGTGCGCGCCGCCCGCACGTACGTCAAACCCTCCAGCGCCGACTCGCGGGCCAGTTCGTACTGCTTGACGGTCTTGGCCTGCTGCAGCTGACCGCCGGCCGCGTTGTAGCGCTCGCCGGCGTCGGCCAGCGCCTGACGGGCCGCCGCGTCCTCGGCATGCAGGTTCATCACCTGGCCGCCGAGCCGCTCATACCAGCGCTGGGCGTCGGCGCGCGCGTCGTCCAGCCGATTCCGGTCCGCGCTCCGGACGCCCTGCCGGACCAGCAGAATGACCAGCAGCACCACGATCACAATGGCGAGAACCAGCAACACGCTCATGTTTTCCACGGTACCCTCGCGGTTCTTGTCGTACCGGTCTGGCAATCTGCGCTTTGTGACCGTTTCGACGCTGGCTGTGGTGGTTGTCTGTCTTGCGGTCGGGGCCGCGCTCGGCTGGCTGGCGGCCCGGCTGCGGGCGGCCACCGACATCGCCCGGCTCGAGGCGACCGTGCAGGCCCACCGCGACGGCGAGGAGCGGCTCGAGCAGTCGTTGCGCGCGCTCTCCTACGAGTCGGCCGCCCAGTCCCAGGAGGCGGTCGCCATCGCGGTCGCCCCGCTGCAGGACGCGTTGCGCCGCTACGAGCTGCGGGTGGTCGAGCTGGAACGGGAACGCATCGACGCCTACGCCGAACTGCGTGAGCAGGTCCGCGCCATGGGCGCCGTCTCGGGTGAGCTGCGCACCGAGACGAAGCAGCTGGTGGCGGCACTGCGGTCGCCGCAGGTGCGGGGCCGGTGGGGCGAACACCAGCTGCGCCGGGTGGTCGAGGCGGCCGGGCTGTTGGAGCACTGCGACTTCGCCGAGCAGGTCAGTGGCACCACCGACCGGCAGGGCGTACGCCCCGACCTGGTGGTGCGGCTGCACGGCGGGCGCAGCGTGGTGGTCGACGCCAAGGCGCCGCTGGACGCCTACCTGTCGGCCATGGAGGCGCGGGACGAGCGCGGGCGCGACGCGTCGCTCGGCCAGCACGCCCGGCACCTGCGCGGGCACGTCGACGCGCTGGCCGCCAAGGAATACTGGACCGCCTTCGAGCCGGCCCCGGACTTCGTGATCCTGTTCGTGCCGGCCGACCCGTTCCTGGACGCGGCGCTCCAGCACGACCCGTCACTGATGGAGCACGCGTTCCGGCGCAACGTGGTGCTGGCCACCCCGGCCACGCTGGTGGCGATGCTGCGCACGGTGGCCTACTCGTGGCGCCAGGAGTCGCTGACCCGCAACGCGGTGGCCGTGCACGGGCTGGCCCGTGAGCTGTACGGGCGGCTGGCCACGCTCGGCGACCACGTCGGCAAGCTGGGCACGGCCCTGGGTGGCGCGGTCACGGCGTACAACCGCGCGGTCGGCTCGCTGGAGTCCCGGGTGCTGGTCAGCGCCCGCAAGCTGTCCGAGATGGGGGTCTCCGACCACCCACTCCCGGTGCCCGCCCAGGTCGAGCTGGCGCCCCGGCAACCGCAGGCCCCCGAGCTGATGGAGGAGGCCAGTTAGCTGGCACGAGCGGCAGCAGCCGCCGCTTTCATGTCGCGGCGCAGCTCCTGGGGCAGCGAGAAGGTGAGGCGTTCCTCGGCCGTCGTGTATTCGGTTACTTCGCCGAAGCCGCGCTCGGCCAGGTGTGCCAGCACCTCCATGACGAGATCTTCGGGCACGCTCGCGCCGGACGAGACGCCGACCGTGGTGGCGCCGGCCAGCCACTCGTCCTGGATCTCGGAGGCGTAGTCGACCAGGTGGCCGGCCCGGGCGCCGGCGTCGAGCGCGACCTCGACCAGGCGCACCGAGTTGGACGAGTTGGTCGAGCCGACGACGATCACCACGTCGCAGTCGGGGGCGATCTCCTTGACCACGTGCTGGCGGTTTTGGGTGGCGTAGCAGATGTCGTCGCTGGGCGGCGACTGGAGCAGCGGGAGCCGGGTCTTGAGCCGGGCTACGGTCTCCATGGTCTCGTCGACCGAGAGCGTGGTCTGCGACAGCCACACCACCTTGGCCGGGTCACGGACCACGACCTGGTCGACCGAGTCGGGGCCGTCGACCAGCTGGATGTGCTCGGGGGCCTCGCCGGACGTGCCGATGACCTCCTCGTGGCCCTCGTGGCCGATGAGCAGGATGTCGTAGTCGTCGGCGGCGAACCGCTTGGCCTCGTGGTGCACCTTGGTGACCAGCGGGCAGGTGGCGTCGATCGCCTTGAGGTTGCGCTCGCGGGCCTGCTCGTGCACCTCGGGCGCGACACCGTGCGCCGAGAAGACGACGGTGGACCCCTCGGGGACCTCCTCGTTCTCCTCGACGAAGATCGCACCGCGGGCCTCGAGCGTGCTCACCACGTGTTTGTTGTGCACGATCTGCTTGCGTACGTAGACCGGCGCACCGTACAGCTTCAGCGCCTCCTCGACGGTCTGCACCGCCCGGTCGACGCCGGCGCAGTAGCCGCGCGGCTTGGCCAGCAACACACGCTTACGGGGTTCGGTCACGCGGCAATGGTACGTGCCGGTCACCCGTGGCTGCTCGTCTGCGAGGTGCGCCACAGGCTGCCGCTCGGGCCGGGAGAGGGCCATACTCGTGCGATGGCGGACACCCCCCAAGCCGACGAAACTCGTATTGATGACGAAACCGCCCACGCCGACCCCTGGTGGGCTCCAGTTCTGCGCTTGCTCCGGTTCCTGCTCGGCGCCGTCACCCTGGTGGGCGGCCTCACCTGGATCCTGGTCAACCTGACCGGGCCCAATCCGTTCCTCGACCTGCTGGTCGGCGTGGTGCTGTCGGCCGGCGCGCTGGTGCTGCTCATGCCACACCGGATCCGGCTGCCCCGGATGGCCACCACGGTCACGGTGGCCGGCGCCGCGCTGGCCGGCACCGTCGCGGGCCTGTTCGCCAGTACGGCGCAGATCTGCTGTGCCTACGCGTACGTCATCGACCGTGGCTGGCCGTTCAGCTGGGCCGGGCGCGGTGCGGTCGCCGAGGACCCGGACACCGCGTACCGGTTGGCCCAGGACGCCGACTGGCAGATCAATGTGATCTCGCTGACCGGCAACCTGCTGCTGTGGGCGTACGTCGGCCTGTTGCTTGTGGTCGTCGCCGTGCTGGTGCGTCGCGACCGAGAGTGAGTTGGGCCGATTCGGCCCGGTAGGGTCGGTTTCAGACGGGATACTCGGCGCATGGCTGTGCCGACCGCCGAGGCGGACGAACCCGGTCTGATCGAGTCCGCGGTGACCATGCTCCGGCTGCTCGCCGGGTGGGCCGGCACCGCACTCGGCCTGCTCGGGCTGGCCATGGGCATCGACACCGGTCCGGGCAGCACCGACGGGCCCTACCTGATCTTCCACGGCATGCTGCTGTCGACCGGCCTGGCCCTGCTCGCGGTGGGGCTGCTGCGCAAACGGTCCGGACCGGCGGGGTATCTGGCCGGTGGTGCGGTCGCGGTGGCCGGCCTGGTGCTGAGTGCGCTGCCGTCCACCTCGGCCGGGTGCTGCCTGCGTCAGTATCCGGAACGGCACGGCTTTCCGTTCACCCTGCTGGGCGGCGGTGCCGGCGAATGGCACGTCGACGTGTCGCATCTGGTCGCCGACCTGATCTTCTGGGGTTGCGCGGGCTTCTTCGTGCTGGTCCTGGTCACGCAGCTGCGCCCGGCCGGCGGGCGGTCCCGGCGCGCACCGGCCGGCCGGCACGCCACGCACGCCGAGCACCGGGCCCCGGCACCGCGCGACGAAAATGTCGGAGGGCTTCCGTAATCTGGCCGGGTGAGCGAGCCCGAGGCGACCGCGCCCCCCAAGAGCACCGCCGACGAGCCGTGGCCGGTTCGGGTGGTCAGCCAAAAGGTCGGCGCCTGGATCGCCAAGCTGGGCTGGGTGTGGGTGGACGGTCAGGTCGCCCAGATCAGCCGGCGGCCCGGCTCGTCGGTCGTCTTCCTCACCCTGCGCGATCCCTCGGCCGATCTCAGCCTCACCGTCACCGCCCACCGCGACGTGCTCGACAGCGGCGCCCCCGAGCTGGCCGAGGGCGCCCGGGTCACGCTGCACGCCAAACCCGAGTTCTATCCCGCCCGCGGCACGCTGAGCCTGCGCGCCGACGAGATCCGCCAGGTCGGCCTCGGCGAGTTGCTGGCCCGCCTCGAGCGGCTGAAAAAGCTGCTCGCCGCCGAGGGGCTGTTCGCCCGCGAGCGCAAGCGCCGGTTGCCGTTCCTGCCCGGCCGGATCGGCCTGATCACCGGACGGGCCAGCGCGGCCGAGCGCGACGTGCTGATGAACACGCGCCGCCGCTGGCCCGCCGTCGACTTCCGGGTGATCAACGTGCCCGTCCAGGGCCCCACCGCCGTCCCGCAGATCATCGACGCGCTCAAGGTGCTCGACAACGACGACACCATCGACGTTATCGTGATCGCCCGCGGCGGCGGGAGCGTCGAGGATCTGCTGCCGTTCTCCGACGAGGCGCTGTGCCGGGCGGTCTTCGGCTGCCGCACGCCGGTGGTCAGCGCCATCGGGCACGAGACCGATGCGCCGCTGCTCGACTACGTGGCCGACCTGCGCGCCTCCACGCCCACCGACGCGGCCAAGCGGATCGTGCCCGACCTGGCCGAGGAACGCCAGCTGATCGACATCGCCCGCCGCCGGATCGAGCGGGCCGTGCTCACCCTGGTCGAGCGCGAGGAACACCGGATCGAGGCGTGGCGGTCGCGGCCCTCGCTGGCCCGGCCCGAGCTGCTGATCGACCAGCGCGCCGGCGACGTGACGGCGCTGCGCGAGCGGGCGGTCCGCAGCCTCGACCACCGGCTGCGCCGCGCCGACGACGACCTGCGGCACACGGTGGCCCGGCTGCGCGCGCTGTCACCGGCCGCCACGCTTCAGCGCGGATACGCGATCGTCCAGCGCGACGACGGCCATGTGGTGCGCGCGGCAGACGAAGTGAAAATCGACGAGATTCTCCGGGTGCGGCTCGCCGAGGGCGAGCTGCGTGCGGCGGTACGGGAGAACGAATGACCGACGAAAAGCTGAGTTACGAACAGGCCCGCAGCGAGCTCGCCTCGGTGGTGGAGCGGCTGGAACAGGGCGGCAGTTCGCTGGAGGAGTCACTGGCCCTCTGGGAACGCGGCGAAAAACTGGCCGACGTCTGCCAGCGCTGGCTGGACGGCGCGCGGGAGCGGATCGACGCGGCCCGGGCAGCCCGAGCAGAGGCAGACGGCTAGGGCCGGCCCGGCGGCAAGGACGCCGACCGGCGACGCAGGACCCGACGCGACCCGCCGCCGGGCGACGGCCTGGCGGCGCGGCGGCCAGGCGCCTGGCGACCGTTTGGCGGGGCGGAGCGGCTGTCAGCCGTCTACCGCCTCGTAGCCGCTCGCCGGCATCTCCTTCACTGCGCCGGTCGGCTTTGCGGTCGGTGCCTGTTCGCCATACCCAGCGATGGAAATGCTCCATTTGCCGGCCGGTACGTCGTCGGCGGCGGGTGCGTCGAACTCCAGTCTGGTGAGGCGGCCTCGGTCGTCCAGCGTTGCAGTGAACGGCAGGGACTTTGCGGCGGCGCCCATCGCGGCTGCCGTGTCGGTGTCCAGCAGGCCGGAGCCGCCAGCCTTCGAGGCGTCCAGCCTGCCGGTGATCGTGCGGTTGTCGCGCTGCACCGTCAGTGCGCCGGCGACCAGGGCCGACGCGCCGGTCAGGTCCGGATCGGACAGGTCGATGTCCAGGTCGCCGCCCGGCTTCGCCTTGCCGGCTTCGACGTGCAGCCAGGACTGGCCGCTGAACAGTTCGACCGTCTCGCGCAGGCCGGCCGCCAGCGCCGCGGCCTCCGCGTCGGTGGTGTCGACGTTGTCCAGCGCGGCCGCCAAACCCGACGTGTCCGCGGTGAGCCGCACCCAGCGGTCCGGCTCGACCACGACCGCCTCGAACCTGGTCGGCTCCGGGCCGGTGGTGGTCAGCTCCACGGTCGCGCTCTTGCTGGCCAAGTGCACCGCGCCCCGCGCCGCGCCGGTCGGTGTCTGGGCGGTGAAGGCGTAGTTCCCGGCACGCAGCTCCGTGGTGGAGGCGGCGAGCGCGGCCTTCGGGTCGGTGGGCACCACCACCGGCGGGTCGGACTCATCCGGATTGCCGGAGCTGGTGCATCCGGCCAGGAAGATGCCGGCCACCAGGACGACCAGGACCCGCTGAGCAGTCATGGCCGGGGAGCTTAGATCAACGCGCTACCGCAGCGAGGTGGCAAGCGTCTCAAGATTGGCGAGGTCGGTGCGGCCCACCACGACGATTGTCCGGTTCGCCTCGGTCAGCACGATCGCCCGCTCGCCCGGCCGCGCGTCGTAGACCCGCCAGACCCCCACCGCGTTGCGGACGTTGCCCAGCGCCTTGGCCGAGTCGCCCAGTTCGCTCCGCAGCAGGGTGGCCGGCGCGACGCTGCTCTGCAGCAGCTGGACCGGGTCGTCGTCCGGGTCGACGTAGCCGAGCCGCAGCGTCGCCCCGCCGTCGTGCCGGTTGAACGTCGCGGACGACGTGTGCCAGTCCTCGCCCAGTTCGTGCGGCACCAGGACGGTGAACGCCGCCGCCCGCCGCGCCTCGTCGATGGCCGGCGCCGGGTCGACCGTAATCGGCGCGTCGCCGCTGAGCACCACCCGGTAGAAGACGAGCAGCAGGGCGATCGGGATCAGCAGCACGGCCAGCGACATGGCCATGTCGCGGGGCGAGCGTTCCTGTCCACGCTCCAGGCGAGGCGGGGATGCGGGTTCCACACACCCATTGTTAACCATGTCGCTGATGCGGGACTTTGCGCATCCGGGCATGTGAGGATCGGTGGACCACCAGCCCGACCAACAGCCCGACCACCAACCCCGCAGCGCAGCGAGGAGGCCGCATGCCCGCCCGCGTCCCGCAGGATCTCGACCGCAACATCGCCCTCGATCTGGTCCGTGTCACCGAGGCCGCCGCCATGGCGGCCGGACGCTGGGTCGGGCGCGGCGACAAGAACGGCGGCGACGGCGCGGCCGTCGATGCCATGCGCAAGCTCATCAACTCGATCCAGATGCGCGGGATCGTGGTGATCGGCGAGGGTGAGAAGGACGAGGCACCCATGCTGTTCAACGGTGAGCAGGTGGGCGACGGCACCGGTCCCGAGGTCGACGTGGCGGTCGACCCGATCGACGGCACCACGCTGATGAGCAAGGGCATGCCCGGTTCGATCGCGGTGCTGGCGGTGGCCGAGCGCGGCGCCATGTTCGACCCGAGCGCCGTCTTCTACATGGACAAGATCGCCGTGGGCCCGGACTGCGCAGACGTGGTCGACATCAACGCCGGCACCGCGGAAAACCTGCGGCGGATCGCCAAGGCCAAGCGGTCCAGCGTCTCCGACGTCACGGTCTGCATCCTGGACCGGCCCCGGCACGCCAAGCTCGTCGACGAGGTCCGCCAGGCCGGCGCCAACATCAAATTCATCGCGGACGGGGACATCGCCGGCGCCATCTCGGCGGCCCGGATGGAGTCCGACGTGGACGTGCTGATGGGCGTCGGCGGCACCCCGGAGGGCATCACGGCGGCGTGCGCGCTCAAGTGCCTGGGCGGCATGATCCAGGCGAAGCTGTGGCCGCAGGACGACGCCGAACGGGAAAAGGCGCTGGCCGGCGGCCACGACCTCGACCGGGTGCTGACCACCGACGACCTGGTGACCGGTGACAACTGCTTCTTCGTTGCCACCGGCGTCACCGGCGGCGACCTGCTCAAGGGGGTGCGCTACCGGTCCGGTGGCGCGCATACCCAGTCGATCGTGATGCGGTCCAAGAGCGGCACGATCCGGGTCATCGACTCGTACCACCGCCTGGAGAAGCTGGCCCTCTACTCAGCGGTCGACTTCGACGGTCACCTGCCCACCGTGCCGCTCGCCTCCGCGTAGGCGGCGAACGCGTACGTCTCCGCCATGCTGCCCGGCCGCGGTGGTGCGGCCGGGTCCCAGCCCAGTGCGCGGTCCTCGATCGCCTGGGTGAGCAGCGGACGCCAGCGCGGGTCGAGGTGGTCCCGCGCCCACTCCATCGCCTGCCGCTTGTACGCCACCTCGGCGGTGTCCAGCGTGTACAGCGTCCGGCAGTAGGTCGCCACCGCGTACCGCTGGGTCCAGGCGATGTCGAACGGCGCCCAGGTGCGCAGGTCGGACATGATCGTCGGCAGCGCCGCACGGGCTTCGTCGCGCAGCGCCTCCGGCGGCACCTCGTCGACCAGGTCGGTGACCGGCGGCCCGGCCATGGTGATGCCGCGGTTGCGCAGGATCCAGCGCGCGTGCGGGTTGTTGCAGTGGGTGTCCCAGGTCAGCTCGCGGTGCCCGTGGTTGTTGAACAGCCACGGCACGCCCATGTCGGCCACGCTCCGCAGCGAGGCGATGTCCGCGTACGAGCCCTCGAGCTCGCTGGTCCACGGTCCGGTGCGGGTGGGTATCTCGTCGTGCAGGCGGCGCAGGTCGGCCTCGGCCCGGCCGCTGGGCAGGACCGTTGTCGCGATGATGAAGTCGCAGTCGCTGTGCTCGTCACCACCGCCAAGAGCAAAAGAGCCTTGGATGTACGCCCCGACGAACGTGTTGCCGAGAATGTCGCGCGCGGTGCCGACCAGTTCGGTCAGTAGCGCGTCAAGTGCCGGAAATCGAGTGAGCATGCGTTTTCTCCGTACCCGTAAGAAGTTGATGTTTGGCTTCTCAGGGCACAGCGGGTCCGCAGGGCGGCGAAGCAGGAACAGCTCACCGGAGCAAGGTACCCCGCGGCGGCGGCCGGTGCGACGGGATTAGAAGTCGGTGAGCGTCGTCGTGTTGAGCGACGACGACGACCGCTTGCGCCGGAACATGATCGCCGCGAGCACACCGCCGAGCAGGCCCAGCAGGTGGCCCTGCCAGGAGACCGGCTGGTCGGTGGGCAGGATGTTGTAGAGCTGGTACCAGTACAGCAGGCCGATGAACGCGGCCACCCCCAGGTTCCACCAGCTGCGCTCGACCAGGCCGCGGGTCACCAGCAGGCCCAGGTATCCGAAGATGACGCCGCTCGCGCCCACCACGACGCTCTGCGGGTCGCCCACGAACCACACGCCGATGCCGCTGACCATCATGATCACGAAGGTCGACCAGATGAACCGGCGGCTGCCGCCGGCCAGCGCGAACGTGCCGACCAGGATGAGCGGTACGGCGTTGCCGTAGAGGTGGTCCCAGCCGGCGTGCAGGAACGGGCTGAACAGGATGCCGTCGAGCCCGTCGATGCGGTGCGGGATGATGCCACCGGCCAGGTCGAGCTCGCCGGCGCCGATGCCCACGTCGATCGCCTCGATGAGGAAGAGCACCGGGATCACGGCGCACATCGTCACGAAGGCACGCCCCAGCGAGGCGTAGAACGGGTCGGTGCCGAATTTGGCCGCTGGGTCGTAACTCATAGTTCGATAGTTCCAGGCAGTCGCCATCCCTGCCACGTCAGCTGAGTTTGCGGACCGCCCGGCGGATCTCGTCGCGGAACGTGGAGATCTGCGTGTAGACGCCGGGGTAGCCGGGCCGGGCGCAGCCGAGACCCCAGCTGACGATGCCGACCTGCACCCATTCGCCCTTGGCGTCCTTGCCGGCCATCGGTCCGCCGGAATCACCCTGGCAGGTGTCAATGCCCGATTTGCCGGCGCAGATGGACTCCCTCGGCACCAGCTTGACGTGAGCCTTCTCATACTCGGCCACGCACTGCCCGTCGGGCACGGTCGGCACCTTCGCGTAGTGCAGCCGACGTTCCTGTTTCAACGCGTTTTCACGGGTTTGTCCCCAACCCATCACCACGAAAACGCCGCGGTCGTTGTCGTCCTTGGTGAGCGGCAGGGTGGGCAGGTCGAGGGCGCGGTCGAGCTTGATGACCGCCCAGTCCTCGCCGCGTACCTCATCCCGGAAACCCACCGCCCGGATGACGGTGATCGAACGCGCGGTGAGTGCCTTAGGTGATCGGAGGTCCACGGTGCCGGCGGTCACCTTGATGGACTTGTCGTCGCCCGAGCCGTCGACGCAGTGGCCGGCGGTGAGCACCACCCGGGGTGCGGTGAGCGCGCCGCCGCAGCCCACCGACAGCCGCACCACCCAGGGGAACTTGCCCGCCGGGGCAAGCCGGCCGCCGACCACCTCGCGGATCGGCTGCGGCTCGGTGCCCGCGTGGGCCGGAGTGGCCAGTGTGGCCGCCAGCACACCGACCAGCACCAGCGAAGCGACATTTCGGACCATGTCAACATTTGATCACAACAAAACGGGCCGAGCGGTGATGCCGCGCGGCCCGTTTTGGCGGGTTTGTCTACTTAGTACTAGTACCAGCCGACGTCCTGCGAGTGGCCCCAGGCGCCACAGGGGGTGCCGTAGCGACCCTTGATGTAGCCGAGACCCCACTCGATCTGGGTGGCCGGATTGGTCTTCCAGTCCGAGCCGGCCGAGGCCATCTTGCCGCCGGGCAGCGCCTGCGGGATGCCGTACGCGCCGGAACTGCGGTTGGTGGCCCGGTAGTTCCAGCCACTCTCCTTCTTCCACAGCTTGTCCAGGCACGGGAACTGGTCGAGACCGAATCCCTTGTCGAGCATCAGCGTGCACCCGATCGCGCGGCTGCCGCTGTACTCGCTGCACGAGCTGGGAATGGGACCGGTGAAGGCCACCGGGCCGCCGGTCTCCTCGGCCTTCTTCTTGGCCTCGGCCGCCTTCTTTTCGGCGATCACCTTGGCCTCGAGTTCGTGCGCCTTACCGGCTGCGGCCTTGGCCTCGGCGGCCGCCTTTTCGGCGGCGTCACCCTCGGCCTGGCGCTGCCACGCGCGGGCGGCGGCGTGCTCGTTCTGCCGCTGCTTGAGCAGCTGCATGTCGTCGACATCCACCTGGACGACGGTCGACTCTTCGGCACTCCGCTGCTGGACTACCCGGTCCTGTCCGAGGTAGATGCCGCCGATCAAACCCGCCACCAGCAGGCCGACCGACGTAGCTCGTACTCCGACCCGGCTCCAGAGCCGATTCACGAAGTATCCCTTCGTCGGGGGCAATGACGCGGCACGTCCCACCACCGCGAAGGTGGCCGGCCGTGCCGCGAGCACCGCGACCTACCGGGCCGCGACCTCGACCGTTTTCGATCGAGGAGGTGGCCCGATGTCGATCCCCGACGTCGTTGACCACGCGATGATGCTCGCCGAACACCATGGCGCAAGGTGAAGTCGATGTGAAACGGTGGCGCGCTCTTGTGAGCTTGCCCACACCAATTTTCAGCGCAAACCGGTCGATAACTCCCCCGGTCGGGGGTCACCTCACTGGGGGATGTCCTCCAGCAATTCGGTGACGACCTCGGCGATCGGCGACCGCTCGGAACGGGTCAGCGTCACGTGCGCGAAGATCGGATGGCCCTTGAGCGCCTCAATCACCGCGGTGACGCCGTCGTGCCGGCCGACCCGCAGGTTGTCCCGCTGGGCGACGTCGTGGGTCAGCACGACCCTCGATCCCTGCCCGATCCGGGAGAGCACGGTCAGCAGCACGTTGCGTTCCAGCGACTGCGCCTCGTCCACGATCACGAAGGCGTCGTGCAGGCTGCGGCCACGGATGTGGGTCAGCGGCAGCACCTCGAGCATGCCGCGGGCCAGGACCTCCTCCATCACGTTGGCGTGCACCACCGCGCCGAGGGTGTCGAAGACCGCCTGCGCCCAGGGCGACATCTTTTCCGACTCGGTGCCGGGCAGATAGCCCAGTTCCTGGCCGCCGACCGCGTAGAGCGGGCGGAACACGACGACCTTCTTGTGGCGGTTGCGCTCCATGGTGGCCTCGAGACCGGCGCAGAGCGCGAGCGCGGACTTGCCGGTGCCGGCCCGGCCGCCGAGCGAGACGATGCCGATCGTCTCGTCCAGCAGGATGTCGAGCGCGACCCGCTGCTCGGCGGAGCGGCCACGGATGCCGAATGCCTCCCGGTCGCCGCGCACCAGGCGTACGGTCTTGTCGGGGTTGACCCGGGCCAGCGCCGAACCCTTCGGCGAGTGAATCACCAGGCCGGTGTGGCAGGGCAGGTGCTCGGCCTCCTCAAGCTCGAGTTCCTCGCCGCCGTACAGCGCCGAGACCTGGTCCTCGCCGAGTTTCAGGTCGGCCATGCCGGTCCAGGTCGGGTCGCTCGCCTGGCCGTGCCGGTATTCGTCGGCGGACAGGCCCACCGACGCAGCCTTGACCCGAAGCGGCATGTCCTTGCTGACCAGCGTGACGCCCCGGCCCTCGGCGGCCAGCCCGAGGGCGACGGAGAGGATCCGGGTGTCGTTGCTGTCGTTGCGGAAGCCGTGCGGCAGGGCGCTCTGGTCGGCGTGGTTCAGCTCGACCCGCAGGGTGCCACCCTCGTCGTTGCAGAGCACCGGCTGGTCCAGCCGGCCGTGCTTGATACGCAGTTCGTCCAGCATGCGCAGCGCCTGCCGCGCGAACCAGCCCAGCTCGGGATGGTGCCGCTTGCCCTCCAGTTCAGAGATGACCACGAGCGGAATGACGACCTCGTGATCGGTGAACCGGCGAATCGCCGCCGGGTCGGACAGCAGGACCGAGGTGTCCAGAACGAAAACACGGCCCGCTGGGGCCGGTTCCGCGTCCGCGTGCCGATCCCGGGTCTTGCGACCCGTCGCGGTGCGGCTGGAGGTTGTGCTCTCGGCGTCAGAACGGCGTGATGTCACAGGCCTGCTCCAGCGGGCGTGCAACCCGTTGACGCCCGCGGTCCGCCACCTCCGGCGCCCGGCACGTTTGCACGGGGACGGATTGCGGGCCCCGTGGCGCACTTGTCGCAGGTCCGGGCCGGCCGGCTGGCTCGGGATGACCCCGTGCCATGTCTAGAACGCTAGCGGTCAACTGCCCTACGCGGTAGTACGCAAAACACTGGTCGCGGCAATTTCCCGGGCTCGCAACCGGACGTCAGGCAGGTAATCTGACGCTGTGGCAGAGACACCGCGCCCGACCCATCCGTTGAGCGTCGCCGAGGCCTGGTCGGTCACCGCCGACCGCGCGGCGGACACCACCTTCTTCTTCGACTTCGACGGCGTCCTCTCGCCGGTCACCGACGACCCGGAGGCTTCACAACCGGTCGCCGCCGTGCCCGGCGTGCTGGAGCAACTGGCCGCCTCCGTCCGGCGGGTGGCGATCGTTTCCGCCCGGCCGGTGAGCTTCCTCCGCTCGAGATTTGCGTCACTCGAGCGGGTCGACCTCTACGGCCTGTACGGGCTCGAGGTGTGGCACGAGGGCGAGGTGGTCACCGAGCCGGCCGCGCTGCCCTGGATTCCCGCCATGGCCGACCTGACCGAGCGGGCCCGGGCCGAACTGCCCGACGCCGTGCTGGTCGAGTTCAAGCGGCTCTCGGTGGCCCTGCACTGGCGCACCGCGCCGCAGTTGGCGCCGGTGGTCGAGCGCTGGGGTCACGAGCAGGCCGAGCGCCTCGGTCTCAAGATCCAGGGTGGCCGCATGGTGGTCGAGCTCAAGCCGCCGGTCGACCAGGACAAGGGCATGGTGATCACCGAGGGCGTCCGGGACGCGGGCTGCGCCTGGTATTTCGGTGACGACATGTCCGACATCAAGGCGTTCGACGCGCTGCGCGCCCGCGAGGCGGTCGACCCGGCGTTCTTCGGCGTCGCGGTCGCGGTGGCCAACCCCGAGACGGGTGCCGACGTGTCCAACGCGGCCGACCTCACCCTGGAGTCACCGGACGCGGTCACCGCGTTCCTGACCGATGGGCTACGGCGAATTCAGGCCCAATAGTCAGGCACCGTAACGGCGCTGGCGTCCGGCATAGGAGCGCAGCGCCCGGAGGAAGTCGGTCCGCCGGAAATCTGGCCAGTTGGCGTCGTGGAAGTAAAACTCCGAGTGCGCCGACTGCCAGAGCAGAAAGCCGGACAGCCGCTGCTCGCCGCTGGTGCGGATGACCAGGTCAGGATCGGGCTGGCCACGGGTGTAGAGGTGCTCGGCGATGTGCTCGACGTCGAGGATCTCGGCCAGTTCCTCGAGGGTGCCGCCGCGGGCGGCGTGTTCCTGGAGGAGCGAGCGCACCGCGTCGGCGATCTCGCGCCGGCCGCCGTAGCCGACCGCCATGTTGACCTCGACGCCGACCGTACGGTCGCGGGTTTTTTCCTGGGCTGCCTTGAGCGCGGTGGCCGTCGGGCCGGGCAGCACGTCGAGCGCGCCCACCATGCGCAGCCGCCACGGGTTGCCGTCCTCGGCCAGCTCGGTGGCGAGGTCCTCGATGATTTTGACGAGCGGGTCGAGTTCGGCGGCTGGGCGCTGGAGGTTGTCGGTGGCCAGCAGATAGAGCGTGACGTGCTCGATGCCGGCCTGGTCGCACCAGGTGAGCAGTTCCTTGACCCGGGCGGCGCCCACCCGGTGGCCGTCGTTGGGGTCGACGAAGCCCATTTCGCGGGCCCAGCGGCGGTTGCCGTCGCACATGACACCGACGTGTTTGGGCACGGGTTTACCGGCCAGCTTTCCGGCCAGCCGCCGCTCGTAGAAGGTGTAGACCAGGGACCGCAGACTCATCGTCTAAGACCCTAGCCCGCGACGGTTGACGCTCAAGGGTTGCCCGGCGCGTCCGGGGCGTGATGCGTCCGATCATGCGAAGACGGAGAAGCCGGTCAGGGCGGGGTAACTCCACCATCCGGGCGAAAAGCCGGCCCCCGGACAGGCACCGGGAGGCCGGCTCTGCCTCAGCCGTTGTGGAGCCGGGCGCGCAGGGCGTCCAGTTCGGCCCAGAGCACCGCGGGCAGCTTGTCGCCGAACTTGGCGAACCACTCGGTCACCTGCGGGATCTCGGCAAGCCACTCGTCACGGTCGACGGTCAGCACGGCCCGGAGGTCGGCCTCGTCGAGGTCCAGGCCGGTGCGGTCGAGAGCCGCCACGGTCGGCACGTGACCGATCGGCGTCTCGACCGCCTGGCCCTCTCCGTCCAGCCGCTCGCAGACCCACTTGAGCACCCGGCCGTTCTCGCCGAAGCCCGGCCACAGGAACCGGCCGTCGTCGCCGCGCCGGAACCAGTTGACGTAGAAGATCTTGGGCAGCTTGGCGGCGTCGCCCGGAGCGTTCTTGGCGATGTCGATCCAGTGCTGGAAGTAGTCGCCGGCGTGGTAGCCGATGAACGGCAGCATCGCCATCGGGTCGCGGCGGACCACACCGACCTGGCCCACCGCGGCGGCCGTGGTCTCGGACGACAGGGTGGCGCCGAGATAGACGCCGTGCACCCAGTCGCGGGCCTCGGTCACCAGCGGCACGGTCGTCTTGCGCCGGCCACCGAAGAGAATCGCGTCGATCGGTACGCCGCGCGGGTCGTGATACTCGTCGGCGAGAATCGGGCACTGCTCGATCGGCGTACAGAATCGGCTGTTGGGGTGGCTTGACGGGTTTTCCGAGGCCGGTGTCCAGTCGTGGTTCTTCCAGTCGGTGAGGTGCGCGGGCGGCTCCCCCATGCCCTCCCACCAGATGTCGCCGTCGTCGGTGAGCGCGACGTTGGTGAAAACCGAGTTGCCCCGGGCCAGCGTGCGCATCGCGTTCGGGTTGGTGTGGAAGTCGGTGCCGGGTGCGACGCCGAACAGGCCGAACTCGGGGTTGGTGGCCCACAGCCGGCCGTCCTCGCCGAACCGCATCCAGGCGATGTCGTCGCCGATGGTCTCGACCTTCCAGCCCGGCAGCGTCGGCTCGAGCATGGCCAGATTGGTCTTGCCGCACGCCGACGGGAACGCGCCCGCGATGTAGCGGACCTGACCCTCCGGCGAGGTCAGCTTCATGATCAGCATGTGCTCGGCAAGCCAGCCCTCGTCCCGGGCGGCCACGCTGGCGATCCGCAGCGCGTAGCACTTCTTGCCGAGCAGCGAGTTGCCGCCGTAGCCGGACCCGTACGACCAGATCTCGCGGGTCTCCGGGAAGTGCGAGATGTACTTCGTCTCGTTGCACGGCCAGGCCACGTCCTCCTGGCCCGGTTCGAGCGGCGCGCCCACCGAGTGCAGCGCCGGGACGAAGTCGGCGTCGTCGCCCATCGCGTCCAGGACCTCGGCCCCCATCCGGGTCATGATGCGCATGCTGGCGACGACGTACGGGCTGTCGGTGAGCTCGACGCCGAACATCGGGTGCTCGGCCTCGATCAGGCCCATACAGAACGGGATGACGTACATGGTCCGGCCCCGCATGCAGCCGGTGTAGAGCCCGGTCATGGTGGCGCGCATCTCGGCCGGCGCCACCCAGTTGTTGGTCGGTCCGGCGTCGGCCTCGTCGGCCGAGCAGATGAACGTGCGTTCCTCGACGCGGGCCACGTCACCCGGATCGGTCCGGGCCCAGAACGAGTTGGGTTTCTTCTCCGGATCGAGCCGGACCAGGGCACCCGAGTCGACCAGCGCATCCGTGATGGCGGTCCACTCGTCCTTGGATCCGTCGCACCAGACGATCCGGTCGGGCGTGGTCAGGGCGGCTACCTCGTCGACCCAGGCGAGCAGACGGCCGTGCTCGGTGGGGCCAGGGGAGGTGGGGCCGGGGGAGGTGGGGCCAGCGGAGGTCGGGGGCTGCAGCAAGATGATCTCCTTCGGTCGGCACTGACCAATGACCGCAGCGGCCGGCGGCACCGGCCCGTGGTCATGGGAGTCAGCTCAGCCTAAGCCGATGTGACTGGAGGTTCATCGGTTGTTCCTGTGGACAACCGCACAATCCTCGGAAACTTTGCTTGCAGACGATCGATTCTTCACCGCTTGATGCACGTACGCGCAGCGCTGGCTTAACGGACAGGACAGGCCCGCCCGTTCGGCGACTTTCACAAAACGGACCAAACGTCTTAAGCTTCCGGTAACTGGTCTTTCCTCCCACTCCCGCATCAGGAGGCAGGAATGACGATCACGGGCAGCGAATCGGACTCGGACACCAACCTGCTGGCCGCGGTCCGCGCCGGCGACACCGCGGCCTACGGCGTGCTGTACGAACGCCATCGCGCCGCGGCTCGGCAACTCGCCTTCGGCCTGGCCCGCGACCCCGCCGACGCCGACGACCTGGTCGCCGAGACGTTCGCCAAGGTGTTCGCGTCACTGCGCGCCGGGCGCGGGCCACTGGTCGCCTTCCGCGCCTACCTGCACACGACCATGCGGCACGTCTGCTACCACCGGGCCCGGCGCGATCGGCGGCTCGAATTCACCGACGACCTGACCAGGTACGACGAGGGCCAGCCGTTCACCGACCCGGCGCTGGACCGGCTGGAGCGCGCCTACGCCGCGGCCGCGTTCCGGCAACTGCCCGAACGATGGCGCGACGTGCTGTGGCAGACCGCGGTGGAGGGCAACACGCCGGCCGAGGTGGCCGGGATGCTCGGGATGACGCCGAACGCGGTGGCCGTGCTCGCGCACCGGGCCCGGGAGGGACTGCGCAGTCTCTACCTACAGCAACACGTGGCGGTGGCCGATCACCCGGAGTGCCGATGGGCCGGCGACCGGCTCGGCAGCCATCTGCGCGGTCGCCTGGCACCGCGCGACGACGCCCGGATGCGTTCCCACCTGGGCTGGTGCGGTGACTGCCGGAGCCGGTTCGCCGAGATCAGCGAGATCGACGGATTGCGTCACCGGCCGTATCGGCAGCGTCACCGGTTAAGACTCGCCAACGAAAACAGCGGTGCGTGACTGCCCCCGGTACTCTCGGAGCGTGCCCGAGATACCCGCCACGCAGCCGCACCGACTGCGCACCAAGTTTCGGGCGCTGCTCCGCGAGTTGAGCAAGTTCGGCACGGTCGGCGGCATCGCGTTCACCATCGACCTGGCCATCTTCAACGTGCTGCTCCAGTCGGACGTGGAGACCCTGGTCGCCAAGACGATCTCCACGGTGCTCGCGACCACCGTCGCGTTCACCGGCAATCGCTTTTGGACGTGGCGACACCGCGCCCACTCGCACATGGCCCGGCAGTACACGATGTTCTTCGTGCTGAACGCGATCGGCCTCGGCATCGGCCTGTCCTGCCTCGCGATCAGCCACTACGGGCTCGGCCAGATCTGGCCGGCGTTCCAGACCCCGCTGGCCGACAACATCTCGGGCCAGTTGGTCGGCACCGCGGTGGGCACCCTGTTCCGGTTCTGGTCCTATCGCCGGTTCGTGTTCCGCGACACACCCGCACACGATCCGGTCAGCACGGGACAGCATCCCGAGCACCGCCCGACTAATGTGTCCACGCCGCCCTCCCCCGTACGTGACACGGCGTGACCGTCGCCACATCTTCCCGTTAGGTAGCCACATGCCTTCAGCCAGTTCGCTGACGGATCGCCTGCGCCGTCTCGCCCCCGAAGCGATCGCGTTCGGGGTCATCGGCGCCGGTAACACCATGCTCTACATGGCGATCACCTGGGTGTGCCTGCCGATCGGCGCGGTCAAGGCGAGTGTCATCGCGACGCTGGTGACCACCACACTGGCCTACTTCGCGAACCGCTACTGGACCTACCGGCACCACACCCGGACGGCACTGCGCCGGGAGTACACGCTGTTCTTCGGGTTCAACCTGGTCGGCATGGTCATCCAGTCCGGCACCATCGCGATCGGCAAGTACGGCTTCGGCCTCACCGAGGAGCACGACGAGCTGATGTTCCTCGGGGTCACGGCGCTCGGCGTGGCCATCGGCACGGTGTTCCGCTTCTGGGCGTACCGCACCTTCGTCTTTCTCAAGCCGCCGGTGGACGGACACGAGGCCGAACTGGCCGACCTGGACGCGGTGGCCGGCCTGGCCGAGCTGAGCACGGAGAACGAGCCGGGCAGCATCGCCAAGCTGGACGCGACCGCTACCTGACTGAGCGGGGTCAGCGGCGGAAGATCCGCCGGCGGGCCGGCGGCGCCTCCTCCACTTCCTCTTCCTCGTCCTCGGGGTGGCGCACGCGGTCCTGCTCGATCAGCTCGTAGAGCACGGTCTGCACCTGCTGCGCGTCCGGCACCGCGGCCAGCACCGCGGCCTGGTCGCCGATCGAGTCGACGGTCAGCGTCCCGGAGCCGAACAGACGGTCCACGAACGACTGTGTCACCACGTGGTCGTTGATCCGGTTGAGCGGCAGGTCGCGGCGCTCGCGGGCGATCACACCGTCCTGGAGCAGGACCCGCTCGTCGGTCAGCACGTAGTGGGTGCACCGCCAGATCACCAGCGGGCTGATCCCGTACCGGATCCCGTGGTAGAGCATGATCGCCGAGACCACGCCGAAGCCCAGGAAGCCGCCGCTGTTCTGCGGCAACATCACCCAGGTCAGGGTCATCACGGCCAGGGCCAGCACCACGACCAGGGCCGGGCGCACCGCCGTCTTCCAATGCGGGTGCAGGTGGAGGACGACCTCTTCCTCTTCGGTCAACACCTCGTCCGGGAACGCCACAGCGTCAGCGTACGTGCAGCACGTCACCGGCCGAGACGCGATGGTCGGTGCCGTCAGCCGTACGGATCACCAACTGACCGCCGTCGTCCACCGCGGTCGCGTCGCCGGCCAGTTCGCCGCCGCCCGGCAGCAGCACCCGGACCTGGCGGCCCACCGTGTCCGACCCGCGCCGGTACGCCGCCAGCAGGCCGGACAACTCGGCGTCGCCGTCCGCCTCGCGCCAGCCCGCGTACCAGCCGGCCATCCCGCGCAGCAGCGCGCGCAGCAGCGGGTCGCGGTCGGTAGCGGCGGCGCCGGCCAGCCGGAGCGACGTCGGCGGCAGACCGGTGGTCGCGGGCAGTTCCTCGGACCGGGTGGTGACGTTCAGTCCGATCCCGACGATCACCGCGTCGCCGCTCACCTCGGCCAGGATGCCGGCGCATTTGCCGCCGCCGACCACCAGGTCGTTCGGCCACTTCAGGGCGGCCTCGACCTCGGCCACCCGGTGCACCGCCTCGAGCAGCGCGACCCCGGCCAGCAGCGGCAGCCAGCTGAACGCTCCCGGAGCGACGGCCGGCCAGCCGCGGTCCGGGCGGGCCTCGCCGGGGCGCAGCAGGATGCTCAGGGTGAGGCCGGCGCGCGGCGGCGAGACCCACTGCCGGTCGCGGCGGCCCCGGCCGGCGGCCTGCTGCTCGGCCACCACGACGAGGCCCTCGGGCGCACCGGTCGCGGCGGCCGTGGCGACGTCGGCGTTGGTGGAACCGGTCTCGGCGCGGACGTCGATCCGGGTCCAGAGACCGCCGGGGGTGAGCAGGGCGCGGTCGAGGGCCCGCGCGGAGAGCGGCGGACGGTCCAGATCGGTGTACGGCGACGCGGGCACCGGTCGAGCCTAGTGCTAGCTGGTCAGTGCGGCGGGTCGGCGGCGTGCCGGCTGACGTACACCGTGCGGTTCTCGGCCGGGGGATCCGGCTGCGGGCGCGGGCGGGGCCGGCGACGCGGTTCGTGCTCGGCCTTCTCGTTCCGGCTCGACCAGGAACGCGGCAGCCGGATCCGGCTCGGCCGCTCCTCGTCGCCGGCCGACCAGACCGGTACCACCTCGGTGGGTTCGCTGGCCACCGGGACCAGGTCGAACCCGGTGGCCGGCTCGTAGGCCGGCACGGCCGGGAGACGCTCGACAGGCAGCGGCCAGCCGTAGCCCTTGGCCGACGGTTCCGGGTCACCGCCGAGGTCGACCGGGATGGGCGTCCAGTACTCGCCGGGGCGCGGTTCCTCGGACGGCGACTGGTATTCGGGGCGCACCCAGCCGTCGATGCGGTCGCCGTAGCGGTCCGGGTGGCGGACGGGTTCGGCGGGCTCGTCCGGCAGTTCCTCGTGCACCAGGGCCTGCTCGTGCACCAGCGTCTGGAGGTCCTCGCGGGCGATGACCTTCTGCTCCTCGTGCGCAAAGATCGCCTGCTCGTCCTGCCCAGCGGCAGCGGCGTCCGTCCCGAAGCCGTCGTCGTCACGCTCGGGACCTTCGTCCTCGCGCCCGAGAACTTCATCGCGGTCGCGCGTGAAGTTCTCGTCGTCGGCGACGAGAACCTCCGGCGCCGCGGCCTCCGGCAGGCCGTCTTCGTCCGCTTCGGCGAAGCCGATCGAGGCGAGCCCGCCCCGCTCGTCATCCGCCCCCAGGCCGAGCGCGGCCAGACTCCCCCGCTCGTCCTCGTCCGCGTCTTCCGGATGGAGCGAGTGACTCCCCGCCGAGACCAGCGCCCGCCGACGCCCGCGCCGCCCGCGCCGTCGAGGCGCCTCCTCGACAATCGGCACAAATTCGCCCGAACCCGGCTCACCCGAAACCGGCTCGTCCACCACCGGCACCGCGTCCGCCGCATCGGGCCCGAGCACCGGCTCGACCGGCCCCGCCAGCGCGGCCCGCCGCCGCGGTGCGTCGATGGCCCGCCGCTGGCGCCGTCCGGCCCGCCGTTCGCCCCCGCCGAACAGCACCGAGCGGAAGCTGATCAATGTGGCGAGGCCACCGGCGATGAGGGCGAGCCCGGCCGCGGTCATCCAGTTCGTCACGCTCGGAGTAACGAATGGGGCATTGGGTGCGAAACGCACCCGTAGCGACGCCGGATCGGTACCGGATTACGATCACAAAGTTAGCGAGAGTTAAGGCGACGAGGATTGGTGGATCCCGTGACGACTCAGCAGGACGCGGTCCAGGCCGACATCCACACCACCGCCGGCAAGCTTGCCGACCTCGAGCAGCGCACCGACGAGGCGGTACACGCCGGTTCCGCCCGGGCCGTCGAGAAGCAGCACGCCCGCGGCAAGAAGACCGCCCGCGAACGGATCGACCTGCTGCTCGACGACGACTCGTTCGTCGAACTGGACGGGCTGGCCCGGCACCGGTCGACCGCCTTCGGCATGGACGCCAACCGCCCGTACGGCGACGGCGTGGTGACCGGCTACGGCACCGTCGACGGCCGGCAGGTGTGCGTCTTCTCGCAGGACTTCACGGTATTCGGCGGCTCCCTCGGCGAGGTCTTCGGCGAAAAGATCGTCAAGGTCCTCGACCTGGCCATGAAGATCGGCTGCCCGATCATCGGCATCAACGACTCCGGCGGCGCTCGCATCCAGGAGGGCGTGGTGGCGCTCGGCCTGTACGCCGACATCTTCTTCCGCAACGTGCGGGCCAGCGGCGTCATCCCGCAGATCTCGCTGATCATGGGCCCGTGCGCGGGCGGCGCCGTGTACTCGCCGGCGATCACCGACTTCACCGTGATGGTCGACCAGACCTCGCACATGTTCATCACCGGCCCCGACGTGATCAAGACGGTGACCGGCGAGGAGGTCGGCTTCGAGGAGTTGGGCGGGGCCCGCACCCACAACTCCCGCAGCGGCAACGCGCACTATCTGGCCAGTGACGAGGAGGACGCGATCGACTATGTGCGCGCTCTCCTCTCGTACCTCCCCAGCAATAACCTGGACGAACCGACCACCTATGACGTTCCCGCCCACCTCGACCCCGGCGAAGCTGATCGTGCTCTGGACGCGCTGATCCCGGACTCGGCCAATCAGCCCTACGACATCAAGAAGGTCGTCGAGACGGTGGTCGACGACTTCCTCGAGGTGCAGCCGCTCTACGCGCAGAACATCGTGGTCGGCTTCGGGCGCGTCGAGGGCCGCCCGGTCGGCGTGGTCGCCAACCAGCCGATGCACTTCGCCGGCACGCTCGACATCGCGGCCAGCGAGAAAGCGGCCCGGTTCGTGCGCACCTGCGACGCGTTCAACATCCCGGTGGTGACGTTCGTCGACGTGCCCGGCTTCCTGCCGGGCACGTCGCAGGAGTGGGACGGCATCATCCGGCGGGGTGCCAAGCTGATTTACGCGTACGCCGAAGCGACCGTCCCCAAGGTCACCGTCATCACGCGTAAGGCGTACGGCGGCGCGTACGACGTCATGGGTTCGAAGCATCTCGGCGCCGACCTCAACTTCGCCTGGCCCACCGCCCAGATCGCGGTGATGGGCGCCCAGGGCGCGGTCAACATCCTCTACCGCGGCGAGATCGGCACCGCCGAGCGACGGGCCGAACTCATTCAGGAATACGAGGACACGCTGGCCAACCCCTATATCGCGGCCGAACGCGGTTACGTCGACGCCGTCATCCGCCCGTCCGAGACCCGCGGGCAGATCGTCCGGGCGCTGCGCACGCTACGCACCAAACGCGAGACGCTGCCGCCCAAGAAGCACGGCAACATCCCGCTCTAAGGCTGGTTCCGCAGCAGCAGGACGCCGCCGAACACCAGCGCGGCCAACGACCCCAGCCAGAACAGTGCGACGAAGAACGCGCTGGACAGGTGGGTCTTGGCGGCGAGCTGCCCGGTGTCCGGCTCGCCGCCGGCCTGCCAGTTGAAATAGAGCTCCGGGATCTGGCGCGCCCCGCCCATCAGCAGGAACCACACCCAGATGTAGGCGAAGACCAGCTGCACCTGCTCGTTGGCTCGCATCGCCACGGTCCAGATCAGCAGCCCGGTCAACGGCACCACGAACAGGCCGAACACGTTGCGCACCATGATCAGCAACAACGCCATGAGGACCAGCGTCAGGAGCAGGATGGTGCGCGGCGCGACGCCGTGCACCAGCATCCACGCGCCCGCCAGCCCGAAGATCGACGGTCCCAGGTAACCGGCCAGGCCCATCGCGAGCGTCTGCAGCACCGTCGCTTCGGTGTTGCGGAAGACCACGCTGCCGGCGCCGCCCCGGTCCACCCGGACCTTCTTGATCAGCAGTCCGGTCAGCCGGCCGAACATCGCGTGGCCACCCTCGTGCGCGATGGTGATGGCGTGCGTCGTGAACCGCCACAGCGGCACGGCGGCCACGAAGGCGACCACCCCTGTGGTCCAGGCGATACCGGGATCCGCCATCGCCGCAACGTATCGACGTCGCTAAGCGGTGGCTGTCACCCTGCGGACTGACTCGCGGTCGGCTAAGCGGCGGCCGGCAGCCATTGCCCGGCCAGCAGGAAGGCGCCGACCACCAGCGCCGCCACATTGACCAGCAGGAAAAAGCCAACCCAAAACAGCGCGGGTACGTGGGTGACGTGCGCCAACTGGTCGGCGTCCGACTCGGGCATCCGGCCGCGGCTGCGCAGACTCTGCAACTCGAAGACCGGCCGCACACCACCGAAAAGCAAAAACCAGACGCCCGCGTACGCGAAAGCCGCCTGCACCTCGGGCGACGCGTACCAGGAAACGGCGACCACGATCGCACCGGTCACCAGCAGCGACACCACGCCGAACAGGTTCCGGATGTTGATCAGCATCACCAGCAGCAGCACCGCGGCCAGCCAGAGCAACAGGGTGATCCGGTTGCCGCCGAGCAGCCAGGCGCCGAGCACACCCACCAGCGAAGGTGCGATATAGCCGCCGAGCAGGGTGAACATCATCCCCGGCCCGGTCGGTCGCCCGGACGAGAGGGTGAGGCCCGAGGTGTCGAACTCGAGCCGGATGCCGCGCAACCGGCGCCCGGTGAGCAGGGCCGCAAGCGCGTGACCGCCCTCGTGCGCGATGGTCACGGCGTTGCGGGCGACCCGCCACACCGGACGGAACGCCACGGCCACGAGCCCGGCCAGCGCGGTGAGCAACACGAGCAGCCCTGGCGGATCCGGTTGGGCGCCGAGCAGCTTGTCCCAGAGGTCAGTCACACCGTCGATCGACACGACCGGGACTGTAGCCGATCACGCTAGGCGCGGCGGCGGACGACCGCTGCTTCGGCGGACCGTTGCCGCACCGGAACCGGAGTCCGCTGGGAGTTCATGAGCATGCGGGCGGCGACCACACCGCCACCGAGCACCAGAAGTCCGGCGAGGATGAGCAGCATCGTGACGACGCCGGCCGCAGCGACCAGGATCGCCACATCGGCAATCGCCACCAGCATCCAGAGTGCGATCGTGGGCTTCTTGCCGTGTCGTCGGCAGTTCATGACTGCACCTCCATCCGTGATGAAGGGGTCATACCCAGTTATCGAGGATCACGCACATCCGGTGCCCTACTTCGGCTGAAACCCCTGGTAGAGCAGCTGCAAATCCTTCTGCGAAGCCTGCCAGTCGTCGGGCGACACATACCAGTTGAGCGAGTACGCGGCCCCGGCGTCGACCCGGAAGTTGCGGCGGATCACCCGCTGCGGGTTCCCGCTGTCATCGGTCGTGTAGGTGAACTCCCAGTCGGCCGCCGACTCGTAGTCCCGGTAATTCACCCGGGCGAGCCGGAGCAGGCTGTAGTTCCGGTAGGTGCCACGGCGACTGGCTTCCTGACGCTTCCAGTCGTCATACGCATCCGCTTGCGGCGACGTGGTCCGTCCCAGAATCAGCAACCGGTTGTTCCACCGGAACCGCATCTCCTGTCCGCTCCCGCTGACGTTCGCGCCGTCGGGAATCGGCAGCACGAAGGCCGGCGCGTTGCCGGTAGCCCTACCCGTGTACCACTTCCAGCCGGCCGGAAGCTTCACCGCCCCCGGCGCCGCGGCCGTGGTCGGTGCCGCACTGGGCGACGACGGACCGGTAGTCGGCGGCTGAGGGTCACCCCCGCCGGGCCCGGCCGCGGGTGCACCGGCGCTGGGCCGCTCACCACCGGCCGCCGCGGTAGGAACCGCCTTCGGCTCACCACCGGCCGGCTCTTTCTCCTCTTCGCCAAACGCACCAACCACCAGCGTGCCGATCAGGACCAGCACCAGCAGCACAATGCCCGCACCGACGGCGGCCTGCCGATAGGTGAGCCGGGTCCCGAAGACCGTGACCCCGCTGGGCAGCGGCCGGGGCTCCATGGGCTGCCAGGCCGGCCGGGTAGACCGCCCCATAGGCGAAATGGGTGCAACCGACGCGTCGTCGTCATCGTCGTCGAGCGGCGCCCCACTCCCCGACCGGCCATCGCCCGTCGAGGCACTGCTCGCCGAGCGGCCTACCGGGACTCGGACCTGAGACGGCACCGCCTCCTCGCCGCCCATTTCCGACTTATCCGTGGCGTCTTGCTTATCCGTGACGTCTTGGCGCTCGGCGGCCGGTTTGCCCTTCGCGCCCCCGGCCACATCCGTCGATGTGTCGGTCACGCCCGCGGCTGCACCGGTCACCTGGCCTGCCGGCGTGGCATCGACGGCGCCGGCGCTCGCTCCCGTGCTCCCAGCCGAACCCGCAGCACCCTCGCGGTCAGTCTCGTCCGCGCTCGGGCTCGCCGCGGCCTTCTTTGCCGCCGCCTTCCGCTTCTTCGAGGTGCGGCCGCTCGCAGCTTGGCCGGCAGCCGTCTGCTCCGCAGCGACTCCGTCGACGTCCGCATCGCTGGTCGCAGCTTTTCCGGCGGTAGCCGATTTGTCCGCTGTCGACTCGTCCCCTGCCGGCGTGCCAGTTGCCGACTTGTCCGCCGCCGGCGTGTTCGCTGTCGACCTGTCCGCCACCGGCGTGTTCGCTGTCGGCCTGTTCGCTGTCGGCCTGCCCGCCGTCGGCCTGTCTGCTGTCGGCCTGTCTGCTGTCGGCCTGTCCGCTGTCGGCGTGCTCGCGGAAGCAACTCCACCCGGGGCTACGCCGCTCGCCGCAGCATCGTCGGCGACCGAGTCTGACTTCTCGGTGTCCGCAGACGCCGGATGCGGCGGGCTCGCCGCCGCGTTGCCGGTCGCGGCCGACTCACCCGTCTGCGCCGCGCCCTCGGCGTCCGAAGTCGCCTTACCGCCAACCCTCGTGCCACTGCTCGAGGCGACCGTCGCAGCCCCGGCCGGGGCTGCGGCACTCCTCGCCGAGTCGCTGGTTTCCGATTGCGCACCCGTCGCCGCGCCGCTCGTCGCCGACTTGGCACCTGCCGCCGAGCCGGCCGCATTGCTCTGGTCGGTGGCTGTCTCGCTGGGCGTCTCGTCTGTGGCTGGCGGTGCCGTGGCTTCCTTACTAACGGCTGCACTGGCGGCTGCGCGACTGGCGGCTGCGCGCTCCCCAGCAATCCCACCCGCCGGCGATTTGTCCTTTGTCGCCCTATCGGTGGACGGGTCGCCCACCGTCGTGGCGTCCACCGGCGGGCCGCTCACCACCGTGGTGGGGTCGGCCGGCGGGTTGCCTACGCGACTGATCAGGGCCGTCGGGTCGGTGGGCGGCGGCAGGGGTCGCCGGCCACGCGGGGCGGCGTCGGGCGGGGCCGCGAAAGCACCCTGAACGCCGCAACCCCGGGCAGGCGGGTTGGCCGGCGGCTGCCCCGTCGGCGGGGGGCTGCCTGGTCGCGTACCAAATCTGTCATCTCGGACCGGAGGTGTATCCACCCGCGTGGCATCGAGGTGTGGTTTGTCGATCTTTGGGCCGTCGACCCTGGTCGGCGTGTCGGCGGGGCGGCCTACCTGGGCCTTGCCCGGCACATAGACCGGCGGCCGGCCACCGCCGGCCGCCGGGCGGCCACCCGAAGCTGGTGGGCGGCCCGGCGGATCGACCGGGCGGGCGGGCACGACCGGCGGCCGGGGACCGGGAACCACCGGCGCCGAGCCGGTCGGCGACGCCAGCGCCGGACGCTCCCGGCCGACGCCCGGGCGGCGCATGGTCGGGCTCATCGGGAAGGTCACTCGCGACCGGCGGCCGGCGGCCCGGTTGAGCAGGCGCTCCGCCTCCTCGGCGTTGATCCGGTGCGACGGATCCTTGCGGAGCAGGCCGTTGAGCACCGGCTTGAGCGGGCCGGCGTTGCGCGCGGTCGGCGGATTTTCGGTGGCCAGGGCGGCCAGAGTGGCGATGGCCGAGGGGCGGGCGAACGGCGAGGCACCCTCGACCGCAGCGTAGAGCGTGGCACCGAGCGACCAGAGGTCGGCGGCGGGTCCGGCGCTGCCGTCCCGGGCGCGCTCCGGAGCGATGTACGCCGGGGAGCCGAGCACCAGGCCGGTGCGGGTCACGTTGGGGTCGCCCGGAACGGTGGCCAGGCCGAAGTCGGTGAGCACCACACGGCCGTCGGCGCCGATCAGCACGTTGCCGGGTTTCACGTCCCGGTGCACGACACCGGCCCGGTGCGCGGCCCGCAGCGCCCCGAGCACGCCCAGGCCGATCTCGGCGGCCCGCACCGGCTGGAACGGCCCGTCGCTGGCCAGCGTGTCCTGCAGCGACCGAGACGGCACGTATTCCATGACGATCCACGGGTCGGCGTCGGTGCGCAGGACGTCGAAGACGCGTACCACGTTGACGTGGTTGAGCCGGGCAATCGCGCGCGCCTCACGCAGCGACCGCTCGCGCATCTCCTGTCGCTCGCCCGCCGTGAGGCCCGGAGGCGGGACGAGCTCTTTGATGGCCACGTCACGGTGCAGGACGACGTCGGTCGCCCGCCAGACACGACCCATCCCGCCCTGACCGAGCGGCGCGACGAGCCGGTAACGGTCAGCGACAACAAGCGGGGGAGAAGAAGACATCACGCAGAAAATACCCGGTCATGTCCACCGGCAGCGAATCGATCAGCCGAGTGTGGGACGCGTGTCACCGGATATCCCCCGGTTTCGTCGTACGCTCGGTCGATGGATAAGGAACCGCTGGTCAGAGTAGTTCGCGGCACCCTGACCGACGTAGAGCTGGCCGCCCTGGTCGCCGTCGTGGCGACCCGATCCACCTCGGTGGATGCCCTACCGCCCCGCCCGGCCGTGTCCGCCTGGGCAAGATCAGCCCGCCCGTCCACCCGCCCCGCCTCGTGGCGCCACTCCGCCCACCCCCGATAGATTCCTCGCCGTCGATCGATCTCGGTCCCGTTGCGACTGTCCACAGGCACGCACCGGGGCTCTCCGCCGGTGGCCGGGACCGACTACGCTGACCAATGCTTCACCGGTAGTCCGCTTGCCGGTGGCGAGGTTTCTGTCGGGGGAGGCAGGGATGATTCCGGAGGAGGACCGCGGCCCCGCGTGGCTGCGCGACTACGGCTACACCGACTACAGCCAGATCGAAGCCGACATCCAGGCAATGGAGCAGTTCGCCACAAAACTCTCCGCGAACGTGAAGGACGACTACGCCCCTCACCTCTCCACCGTCTCCACCGCGATGTCCACCCGCCTCCCGGAGCCGGACGGCGGCTTCTACGAACTCGTGTCGTTCCTGACCGTCCACCACGACGCCCAGAACGTCGCTCACCAGAACGTGTACAACTACGCAAACGGCACGCAGGGCCTTGCGACGGCAGCCCAGGACATCAGCAAGAAGTACAGCGGCGCCGACGCCTTCGCCCACGCCAATGTCACCGACGTGACCAAGGCACTGGACCAGGTGGGCGTGCCGACCGGCCAGACCACCGAGGGAGACGTCTGATGCTGGACGCAGGCGGTGGTGGAGGCGGCGGCACCCCGTGGGCGTTGCTCACCGTCGACAAGATGTACGAGCTGATCAAGAGTGCCGACACCGACAAGCAGTGGACCCTGGCCGACGGTTGGAAGAAGTCCGCCGAACTGATCTCCTCCCACCGCTTCCAGGTCCAGGACTACCGCGACAACCTGGCCAGCGCGTGGCCTCCGGACAGGAGTCAGGCCTCGGCGGCATACCTGGACCGCCTGGACGTCATGATCGCCAGCCTGACGGAAACCTACGAGGCCGCCCTCCAGAACTACGACGCCGTCGTTTCAGCGACCGGATCCATCTACCAGGCCCAGGTCCAGATGGAAAAGATCTACCAGGAGTACAAAAACAACGAGACCCTCCTGGCCAACTTCGCCGCAAAACAGCAGGAGCAACAAAACAACCCCACCCCGACGCCAAGCCCGAGCCCAAGCGGCGGCGAGCAGCCACCGGTAGCCACCGGCCGCCAGGAAGCCTTGCGACTACAGGCGTCATCAATGCTCAACGGCGTAAGCACCGACTTGGCCCAGGCCCAGGCCCGCATTGCCAGGCCGGCCCCATACCAAAAGCCGGGTGACCTCAAGGGCGAGCAGCCTACCGGCGACGATGGCGGCTACTTCCCGCCGCCGATTCCGCCAATCACACCCAATTACGGTGGCAGCAACTCATCGGGGTCGGGATCCACAAGGCCCTCAACGACTTTCCCTGCGGCGACGAGTGTGCCCACCCCTCCGGCGACGACGCAACCGGGCCTGATTCTCGGCGGTACCACTCCGCAGGGCCTGACTCCGCCTACCCCCATCAACCCGGCTTTGCCGACGCCCGCCGGCCCAGGCGTTCTTCCGTCTCCTGGTGCACTTCCCCCGAGCAACCCTCTCCTCCCCGGCGGAGGCCAGTCTGTCGTGCCGACAACTGGGCCAGGCTCAGGTCGCAACCTCGGCACACCGCGTGATGGTGTTGTCCGTCCAGGTGCCCGCCCGGACATGCTTCGGCCTATGCCGCCCGGCGGCGTCATAGGCGCCGCCCCGGCCATCGGTCCCGTCCATCCGGGCGCTGGACGACCGGGGAGCACGCGGGTCAATCCAGTTGGTGGAGTGATCGGCGAGGGTCAAGGCGTAGGCGCCAGGCCCGGGAACAGTGCCGGTGGGTCCCTCGCCGCACCACACGCAGGTGGCGCTTACGGCCCCGGCGGTCGTGGCAATTCGGGCCGACGCGAAGACGCGGACGGTTCTCATTGGGACCCCGATAATCCCTGGGAGACCGCGGAGGGCGTCGCGCCCGTGGTAATGCCTCCGCGAGAGCAGCGCGTCGATCCAGGTCCGGCGATCGGACTCCATTGAGAATTCGTCGCATCGCGAGTGCGGCCGCAGCTCTATCGATTGCGGCCGTCTCAGTCCCAGCAAGCCCCGCATTCGCAGATAGTGTCCGCGACCGCCAATGGCACCTGCGCAGCCTGAATATCGCACAGACTCGACCGATTTCGACCGGATCCGGAGTTGTCGTCGCAGTTCTCGACTCTGGGACCTATCCACATCCGGACTTGCGGCGGAATCTCCTCAACGGAACCGACGAGATTGCAGGCAGCGGAAACGGGAAGGTCGACAGCATCGGCCACGGAACTAATATGGCTTCCCTGATCGCCGCGCACGGCAAAACCACAAATAGCGGAGTCCAGGGAATAGCACCATCCGCCAAAATACTACCTGTGCGGATCTCGAAGGTTGGCAAGGATATCCAGCCCACCACTCTGGCCAGTGGAATCAAATGGGCCGCCGACCATGACGCGAAAGTGATCAATGTTTCCGCCGGAACCGGGCCCGACTTCGCCCTGCAGGATGCCGTAGACGCTGCCCTCGATGGCGACGCGGTCGTAGTCGCAGCCTCCGGAAATACCTCATCGGATGCCGTGATCAACTTCCCGGCTGCTCTTGACGGAGTCCTCGCCGTAGGCGCAACCGGTCGAAACGGCAAGTATTCTCCGATTTCCGTAAAGGATCCCAAGGTTCAGATTTGCGCACCCGGTGTCGATATCACCAGCGCCCAGCCCAAAGATCGATACGTAACGGTCAGCGGAACATCAGAATCGACGGCCATTGTTTCTGGGGCTGTGGCGCTTGTGCGGGCTAAGTTTCCGGATCTCTCTGGGCCTGAAGTCATTGAGCGGATCACCTCGACAGCCGATGACATCGGGCCGCCTGGGCGGGACAACGAGTGTGGCTTCGGGCTTCTGAATATCGTCAAGGCGCTCACCGCTGACGCGCCCGCAGGCGGCACCCCGACATCTGCGGCCGCGAGCAGTGCTGCCGCAACCACCGCACCAGCCACCCTCCCGCCCACCTCCGCCACCGCGTCCGACGACGGTGCCGAACCCGCCTCCAGCGCCACCCCCCTGGTCCTCGGTGGCCTAGCCGGCCTCGTCGTTGCCGGTGGCCTCGTTGCGGCCCTCGCTGTCCGGCGGCGGCGGCGCCTCTGAGAAGAAGGGGCTGGAAACACCGGGTCTGTGGTGCTTCTGTGGGGTCCTGGGCTTGTAGCCTCGAAAGCGTGCAGAACGACATCGCGTACCGGTTGATCCTTGCCTCGGCCAGTCCGGCTCGGCGGGCTCTGCTCAAGTCGGCGGGGATTGATGCCGAGGTCATGGTCAGCGGGGTGGATGAGTCGGGGGTGGAGGCGGCGGACGCGTACACGCTCTGCTTGGCTCTTGCTCGGATGAAGGCTCGCACCGTGGCCGCCGAGTTGCCCGCCGACCCCGGGATTCTGGTGCTCGGGTGTGACTCGGTGCTGGCCTTCGAAGGGCAGGTTTTCGGGAAGCCCGCCAACGCCGAGGAAGCCGCCAAGCGCTGGGCCATGATGCGCGGGCGCTCCGGCGTGCTGCACACCGGCCACCACCTGACCGGCCTCGTCAGCGGGCGGCAGGCGGAGAGCGTCGGGACGACCGTGGTGCATTTTGCCGACGTCACCGATGCGGAGATCGAAGCCTACGTCGCCACCGACGAGCCGCTGAACGTTGCCGGGTCCTTCACGCTCGACGGACGCGGGGGCGCATTCGTCGAGCGCATCGAAGGAGACCCGGGCAACGTCATCGGGCTTTCGCTGCCGCTGCTGCGCAGGCTGCTCATGGAGATGGACGTCTCGATCACCAGCCTGTGGCGGACCGAAAACCGGGCCGAAAACCGGGCCTAACCCCGCGCCGAAAACCGGTCCTAAAACCGGTTACCGCACGCTCCGGGCGAACTCCCGCGCCGCCCACAGCACGGCCAGCACCGCCAGGACCGTCATGATCAGCAGGCCCTGCCAGACCTCGGGGGCGCCCAGGTCGCCGCGGAACAGGGACCGGGTGCCGTTCACCGCCCAGGAGAACGGGTTCCAGTCGGCGATGCCCTGCAGCCAGCCGGGCGCGAAGGTCATCGGCAGCAGGATGCCGCTGAGCAGCAGGACCGGCTGGGCGACCGTGTTCATCATCGGGGCCAGGGCGTCCTCGCTGCGCACCTTCAGCGCCACGCCGTAGCTGACCGCCGACGTCATCAGCGAGATCAGCCCCAGCATCAGGTAGGCCAGCAGCAGGTAGCCGATGAACACGCGCAGGTCGAACAGCAGGGCCAGCAGCGTGATGATGACCGCCTGGGCGATCAGCGACACCACGTCGCGCAGCGAGCGGCCCAGCAGCAGCGCCAGGCGGCTCACCGGAGTCACCCGGGAGCGCTCGATCACGCCCGCCCGCAACTCGGCGATCAGGCCGAACCCCTGGAACAGGCCGCCGAAGATGGCGAGCAAAACCAAAAGACCAGGCACAAAGATCTCGTACGCCTCGGCGTTGGAGTTGACCTGGAGTGCGGGTTTGAGCAGCGGGGCGAACAGCAGCAGGTACATCACCGGCTGGAAGACGCCGACCAGGATCCACACCGGATTGCGCAGCAGCAACTGCAACTGTCGCTGCAGGATCAGTGACGTGTCACGCAGGAGTTTCATGGCTCAGTCCTCCCGCAGGGATCGGCCGGTCTTGGTCAGGAAGACGTCGTCGAGGCTGGGGCGGTGCAACTCGATCGCGCCCAGCGGCACCCCGGCGGCGTCCAGCGCGCGCAGGATCTGCGGAATGGCCACGGCACCGTCGTCGACATAGAGGCGGACGTTGTCGTCGTACGTCTCCATCTTGTAGGAGGAGAGGGCCTGCGTCGCCGCGGCCACCGCATCCACCGGCAGGTCGACCCGGACCACGTCGCCGCTGATCTCGCGCTTGAGTTCGGCTGGCGTGCCGGACGCGACGATCTCGCCGTGGTCCATGATGGAGATCCGGTCGCAGAGCGCGTCGGCCTCCTCGAGGTAGTGGGTCGTGATGAAGACGGTCATGCCCTCGCCCCGCAGCCGGCGGACCTCGTCCCACATGTGCGCGCGACTCTGCGGGTCGAGGCCGGTGGTCGGCTCGTCGAGAAAGACGACCTTGGGTTCGTGGATGATGCCGAGCGCGATGTCGACCCGGCGCCGCTGACCACCGGAGTAGGTCTTGCACCTGCGGTCCGCGTACTCGCTCAGCTGGAAGCCGTCGAGCACCCGGGCCGCCCGTTCCATAGAGGAAGCCTTGCTGATGCCGTAGAGCCGGGCCTGCAGGACGAGTTCCTCCCGGGCCGTCGAGTCGTCCCAGGTGCTGCCGCCCTGCGCCACGTACCCGATCCGCCTCCGCACGGCACCGGGATCGGTGAGCAGGTCGGCGCCCGCGATGGTCGCGGTGCCGCCGTCGGGCTCGATCAGCGTGGCGAGCATCCGCAGCGTGGTGGTCTTGCCGGCCCCGTTGGGACCGAGGAAGCCGAAGATCTCGCCCTCGGCCACGTCCAGGTCGACGCCGCGTACGGCCTCGACGATCTTTTTCTCCCGCCCCTGGCGTGAGGTGAACGACTTGCGTAGTCCGCGAGTCTCTATCATGCCGGGCATGTTACGTCCGTCAAGTTTGACTAGTCAAACTTGATTAAGCCAGCCTCCAGACGCTCGGCCGTCTTCTCGCACCACGCGATCTCGGCCTCGGCCATGGCAATGCTGCGCTCCCACAGCCAGGAAACATAGATCGGCTTGTTGTCCGCCCAGTCCGCCGTGGTCGCCGCGGTCAGCTGAGCCGCACCGGCCCTCAGTTGCAGCGCCCGGTTGCGGAGCGCCGACACCGCCTCGTCCTGGCCAAGCGCCGGCAGGAACGAGAACGCGGCCATGAACGGGTCGGGCCCGGGCGCCAGATTCCACCAGCCGGCCCGCAGCAGCGACTGGAACTCGGCCTTGCCCTTCTCGGTGATCTCGTACGACGTGCGGGCCGGCCGGCCACCGACCTGCTCGGTGGCCACCTCGTGGAGCAGGCCCTCCTCGGAGAGCTTGCGCAACGCGTGATAGATCGATCCGGGTTGCACGTTGGCCCACTTGTCGGCGCTCCAGCTCAGCAACTCCCGGCGGACGTCGTATCCGTGCACCGGCTGCATCCACTGGACCAGGCCGAGAATCATCATGCGGGTCGCAGACACTACTTAAGAGTAATACTGGCGCTAGGCTCTCATTCGTGCGCAAGGTTTTGATCGCGAATCGAGCCGAGATTGCGGTCCGGGTGATCCGGGCCTGTCAGGACTCCGGCCTGGCCAGCGTCGCCGTTTATGCCGACAGTGACCGGGACGGGCTACCCGCCCGGCTCGCCGACGAGGCGTACGCCCTGGGCGGGGAGACGGCCGCCGACACGTATCTGCGCATCGACAAACTGCTCGACGTCGCGGCCCGCAGCGGCGCCGACGCCGTGCACCCGGGTTACGGCTTCCTCTCCGAGAACGCCGAGTTCGCCCGGGCCGTGCAGGACGCGGGCTTGACCTGGATCGGGCCGGCCCCGCAGGCCATCCGCGACCTCGGCGACAAGGTGACCGCCCGGCACATCGCCCAGCGGGCCGGCGCTCCGCTGGTGGCCGGCACCGCCGAACCGGTGAGCGGCCCCGATGAGATCGTCGCGTTCGCCCGCGAGCACGGCCTGCCCGTCGCGATCAAGGCGGCGTTCGGCGGCGGCGGCCGGGGGCTCAAGGTGGCCCGCACGATCGAGGAGATCCCGGCGCTGTTCGAGAGCGCAACCCGGGAGGCGGTGGCCGCGTTCGGGCGCGGCGAGTGCTTCGTGGAGCGCTACCTGGACCAGCCCCGGCACGTCGAGGCGCAGGTCCTGGCCGACACCCACGGCAACGTGGTGGTGGTCGGCACCCGGGACTGCTCGCTCCAGCGCCGCCACCAGAAACTGGTCGAGGAGGCGCCGGCCCCCTTTCTCACCGACGCGCAGCGCGAACAGATCCACTCCAGCGCCAAGGCGATCTGCCGGGAGGCCGGATACCACGGCGCCGGCACCGTCGAATACCTGGTGGGCCAGGACGGCACCATCTCGTTCCTCGAGGTCAACACCCGGCTCCAGGTGGAACATCCGGTGAGCGAGGAGACCGCAGGCATTGATCTGGTACGCGAGCAGTTCCGGATCGCCGACGGCGCGGTGCTGGCGCTGACCGACGACCCGGCGCCGCGCGGGCACGCCCTCGAGTTCCGCATCAACGGCGAGGATCCGGGCCGCAACTTCCTGCCCGCCCCCGGCTCGGTCACGGCGCTGACCTGGCCGCTCGGCCCGGGCGTCCGGGTGGACGCGGGCGTCGAGGCGGGCAGCGTGATCGGCGGCAACTTCGACTCTCTGCTCGCCAAGATCATCGTGACCGGCGCGACCCGGGCCGAGGCGCTGGAGCGGTCCCGCCGGGTGCTCGACGAGACCGTGGTCGAGGGCATCGCGACCGTGCTGCCGTTCCACCGTGCTGTGGTGCGCGACCCGGCGTTCACCGGCGAGCCGTTCACCGTGCACACCCGCTGGATCGAGACCGAGTGGGCGGGCGGGGTGGAGCCGTTCGGTGCGGCGGCCCCGGCCGGCGAGCCGGCCGAGCGCGAGACCGTCGTGGTCGAGGTGGGTGGCAAGCGACTCGAGGTGAGCCTCCCCAAAAACCTGGTGGCCGGTACGGGTCAGCCCGCCGCCGCAAGCCGTCCGGCCGCGCGCCGGTCGTCGGCTTCGGCGAGCGCGTCCGGCGGCGGCAACGCGGCCACGCTGACCGCGCCGATGCAGGGCACGATCGTGAAGGTGGCGGTGTCCGACGGCGACGAGGTGCAGGAGGGCGACACGATCGTCGTGGTCGAGGCCATGAAGATGGAACAGCCGCTGCAGGCGCACCGGCCGGGCACCGTGTCCGGACTGTCCATCGAGGTCGGCACCACGGTCACCGCCGGCACCGCGATCTGCTCGATCGACTGACGGGACCGGCCGGCGGGTCAGCGCAGCCGGGTGATGGTCACCTCGACGACCTGCCCGGTGCTCTTCGGTCCGGCGTAGACACCCTTGAGCGGCGGGACGTCACCGTACTCCCGCCCGCGTCCCACCACGACGTGCCGCTCGCCCACCGGGCAGCCGTTGGTCGGGTCGAACGCCGTCCACCGGCCCACCCACCACTCGACCCAGGCGTGACTCTGGCCCACCACGCTCTCGCCGATCCCGGCCGACGGTTTCGGGTGCAGATAGCCGGAGACGTACCGCGCCGGCAGCCCCATCTCGCGCAGCATGCCCACGGTCAGGTGGCTGATGTCCTGGCAGACGCCCTTGCGCTGGGCCCACGCGTGCAGCGCGTCGCTCTGCACGCCGGTGGCACCGGGCTGGTAGGTGACCTCGCCGCGGACGAACTCGCAGACCGCCAGCGCCGCCGCGTGCGGAGTGGCGTGCGCCGCCCGGATGTCGGCCACGATGCCGGCCAGTTCCTCGTCGAGGCCGGTGCGCTGGGTCGGCAGCCGCAGCTCGTACCAGCGGTCGACGCTCTCCGCGCGTTCCAGCGCCTCCCAGGTGGAGCCCTCGCCGGCGTCGAGCAGGTCGCCAGGCGGCAGCGTCTCCACCGTGGACGTCGCGGTCACCGTCAGCTCCGCGTGCTTGGCGTGCACGTCGAACGCGGTGACCACGGTGCCCCAGTAGTCCTCGTACCGGTAGGTGCGGGCCGGCGGCCACACCTCGACCCGCGCGTCGAGCACCGCCTGCCGGGCCTCGTTGCGGGGCCACATCCGGGCTTCGTTGTACGACGAGGACACCTGCCCCGCGTACTCGAAACCGCTCTTGTGCTGGATCCGCAAACGCCAGGAATCCACGCTCACGCTGTGTCCTCCTTAGGCATGCCCTTCTGGCCCTCGCCTGCGGCTGGATGCCGCTCGGTGCAGGCGGTCATGCGACCGCCCCCCGCACCCAGTTGACCGCCGTCGTCTGCCGGAAGTAGCGCCGAGACACCGCGTCATTCACCTGCGAGCAGGTCTTTTCCAGGCTGGACAGCACCGCGGAGAGATCGCCGATGATCTCGTCGGCGCCGCGGAACTCCAGGTTGGTGCGGGCCCGGCCGACGATCCGCTGCGCGTCGGTGGCCACCCCGGCCCGGCCCGGGTCGGGTTCCAGGTCGGCCAGGCAGCCCTCGGCGGTGGACAGCGCCGCGAACACCGAGCGCGGGAACAGCCGGTCGAGCAGCAGGAACTCGGCCGCGTGCCGGTCGTCGAGCGCGCCCCGGTAGGTGCGCAGGAACGTCTCCCAGGCGCCGCTGGACCGCAGCAGCGTCATCCAGGATGGAATGCTGCCGCCGGCCCGCTCGTGCGTGCGCAGCAGCCGGGCGGTCATGTCGACCCGCTCGACGCTGCGGCCGAGCACCAGGAACAGCCAGCCCTCGTCCCGGCTCATGGTGGCGTCGGTGAGCCCGGCCATCACCGCGCAGCGCTCCCGCACCCACCGGAAGAACGCGTGCACGCCCTGCTGCTCGACCCGGCGCCGGGCGTTCGGCAGACCGTGCCAGGTGGCGTTGAGGCACTCCCACATCTCCGACGACACGGTCTCGCGGGCGCCGCGGGCGTTTTCCCGGGCCGCGGCCAGCGAGCCGACCACCGAGCTCGGGTTGCGGTCGTCAAGGCCGAGCAGTCCGACCACCCGCGCCGAGGTGAACGGGCCGTCCTCGGTCGGCATGCCCATCACCCCCAGCAGCGAGTGGCAGGCCGCGTCCTCGTGGGTCCACGGGTCGGCGAGCATCCGCTGGAGGTGGACGTCGAGGATGCGGGCGGTGTCCTCGGCCCGCTCGACGTACCGCCCGATCCAGTACAGCGACTCGGCGATGCGGCTCAGCATGTGCACCTGCCCTGTTGTTGCCGGCCCTGTTGCTGCTGCTGTTGCTGTTCCTCGGTGCCGGATACGCCCGGGCCCAGGTCGGGGCTGGCGGCCGGCGGCAGCGGCGCCGGGTCGGCCGGCAGGTGCGGCACCTCGAACGGGACCACGTCGTCGGCGCCGGCCAGCACCCAGGTGTCCTTGGAGCCGCCGCCCTGGCTCGAGTTGACGACCAGCGCGCCCTCGGGCAGCGCCACCCGGGTCAGCCCGCCCGGCAACACCCAGATCTTGTCGCCGTCGTTCACCGCGAACGGCCGCAGGTCGACATGCCGGCCGCGGAGCCGATTGCCGATCAGGGTCGGGACCATGGAGAGCTTGACCTCGCGCTGCGCGATCCATCCTCGGGGATTTTCCAGGACCTTTTCCCGTACGTCTGAAAGGTCTTTTTCAGTTGCCTGTGAGCCGATCACGATGCCCGCGCCGCCCGCGCCGTCGACCGGCTTGAGGACCAGCCGGTCGAGTTGCGGCAGCACCTCGTCGAGCACCCCCGGTTCGTCCAGCCGGTAGGTGTCGACGTTCGGGAGCAGCGGCTCCTCGTTCAGGTAATACCGGATCAGGTCGGGCACGTACGTGTACAGCAGCTTGTCGTCGGCCACCCCGTTGCCCACCGCGTTGGCGATCGTGACCCGACCGGCCCGGGCCGCGTTGAGCAGGCCCGCCACCCCGATCACCGAGTCGGCCCGGAAGTGCACCGGATCGAGGAAGTCGTCGTCGATCCGCCGGTAGATCACGTCGACCCGCTGCTCGCCGGCCGTGGTGCGCATCGCCACGTCGTTGCCCACGCAGACCAGGTCTCGCCCCTCGACCAACTCGACGCCCATCTCCCGGGCGATCAGCGCGTGCTCGAAGTATGCCGAGTTGTAGACGCCGGGGCTGAGCACCACCACCGCGGGATCGGGCACCCCGACCGGCGCGGCCGCCCGCAGCGCCCGCAGCAGCATCGCGGGATACGACTCGACCGGCAGTATCCGGGTGGACGCGAAGACCTCGGGCAGCACCTGGGCCATGGCCCGCCGGTTTTCCATGACGTAGCTCACCCCGGACGGGATGCGCACGTTGTCCTCGAGGACCCGGAACGCGCCCTCCTCGTCCCGGATCAGGTCGACGCCGGCGACGTGGATGCGGACCCCGTTGGGCGGGTTGATGCCGGCCGCCGCGCGCAGGAAGTGGGCGCTGGTCGCGATGATCCGCCGGGGCACCACGCCGTCGGCGAGCACCTGACCGGCGCCGTACACGTCGGCGAGGAACGCCTCGAGTGCCCGGATCCGCTGGGCCACGCCGCGCTCGACCGAGCGCCACTCGGCGGCCGCGATGATCCGCGGGACGATGTCGAGCGGGAACGGGCGTTCGACGCCCTTGAGGGCGAACGTGATGCCCTGATCGAGGAACGCCCGGGCCAGCACCTCGGCGCGTACGCCCAGCTCGGCGCTGGACAGGGGCTGGAGGGTGGCGTGCAGCGCCTCGTAGCTCTCGCGGGGCATGCCGAGGGCGCTGAACATCTCGTCCCAGCCGGGGCCGAGGCGGTACTCCTCGAAAAGATCCGCCATGCGGTGAATCTACGCACGGCTCATTGCGTGCGCGTAACACGCGTAACAGAGGAAACAGGCCGGCACCGGGGGCGGGCCGTCGGTACGGGACCTACCGACGGCCCGGGCCGGAGCACCGAGAACGGGGGACCCGGCGTCTCCGGCAACTTCACGGTACGCCGAGGCCGCCTGCGCGAAAAATCGGTTCGCCCAGGCGTGGGGAAATATGGGAATAAAACCGGCGCGGGTAAACCCCTTTCCAAGACCGGGACCGAGACAATACCGTGTCCGGCATCACCGCCCAGGGGGCCTGGCCAGGGCGCATGCTTGAACACAGCACTTTCTCAGGTATGCCCGTCGACAATGTGGTGAGCCCGACGCCGTGAGGTGGCCGATCTGATGACCGAATTGTTGACCATGGTGGCTACCCCGGTGTGGGCCTATCTGGCGCTGTTCGGCTTCCTCACCGTCGACGCGCTGATCCCGGTGATCCCGATCCAGGCCATCATGATCACGTCCGGGGCGCTGACCGTTTACGGCAACCTCAACCTGGCGCTGGTGATCGCGATCGGCGCGTTCGGCATGCTGCTGGGCGACTCGATCGCGTTCGCGCTGGGCCGCTCCACCGGTACCGTCGGCCGCGGCTGGCTCACCGGCCGGCTCGGCGAGTTGCGCAACCGGTACGCCCCGCGCAACGACGACGACCGCGCGGAGTCCCGCACCCGGCGCGCCGCGGTCCGCTTCACCCGCGGCCTGCGCCGGCCCGGTCCCCTGGTGCTGCTGCTCTGCCGATTCGTGCCGGGCGGGCGGATGGCGGCCGGCTTCCACGCCGGCCGCACCGGTTACCCGATCAAACTCTTCCTGCTCTACGACGGGGCCGCCGCGATCGGCTGGGCGAGCTACGGCGGCCTGGTCGGTCACGTCGGCGGCACCGCGGTGACCCAGTCGGCGTGGCGGCTGTTCGCGATCGCCGCCACCGCGGCCCTGGTCTTCGGCACCGCCGGCTGGATCCTCGCCCTGTTCGGCGGCAAGCCGGCGGACGGGAACGCGGTCGCGGCCGCCGCCCGGTCGGCCGGCGCCGCCGACGTCACTGCAGCTCGTGCTGCATCAGCTGACGCGCCGCCTCGGCGATCGACCCGGACAATGACGGGTAGATAGTGATGGTGTGGGCCAGCTGGTCCACGGTCAGGTTGTTCTCGATCGCCATGGTGATCGGCAGGATCAGCTCGCTCGCCTTGGGCGCCACCACCACGCCGCCGATGATCTGCGCGGTGGCCGGCCGGCAGAACAGCTTGACGAAACCGTCGTGCAGATCGGCCATCTTGGCCCGGGCGTTTCCGCTGAGCGGCAGCATCACCTGACGGGCCTGCACCCGGCCGGCGTCCACGTCGTTCTGCGAGACGCCGACGGTGGCCAACTCGGGGTCGGTGAAGACGTTGGCCGACACGGTGCGCAGCCGCAGCGGGGCCACCGCCTCGCCCATCGCGTGCCAGATCGCGATCCGGCCCTGCATGGCGGCCACGCTGGCCAGCGGCAGGACGCCGGTGCAGTCGCCGGCCGCGTAGATGCCCGGCACGTTGGTGCGCGACACCCGGTCGACGGTCACGTAGCCGCCGTCCGCGACGTCGACGCCGTACTCGCGCAGGCCCAGTTCGGCCGTGTTGGGGATGGCGCCGACCGCCATTAGCGCGTGCGAGCCCGCCACGGTTCTCCCGTCGGCGAGCGTGACCAGCACGCCGGAGCCGGTGTTGACCACCGACTCGGCCCGGGACTGGTTGAGGATCGTCATGCCGCGCTCGCGGAACACCCGCTCGATGGCCATCGCGGCGTCGGCGTCCTCGTGCGGCATGACCCGCTCGCGGCTGGAGACCAGGGTCACCTTGGCACCCATCGCCAGATAGGCGCTGGCGAACTCGGCGCCGGTCACGCCGGAACCGACCACCACCAGGTGCTCGGGCAGTTCGGTGAGGTCGTAGACCTGGCGCCAGTCGAGCACCCGCTCGCCGTCCGGCCGGGCGCTGGCCAGCACCCGCGGGGTGGCGCCGGTGGCCAGCAGCACCATCGACGCGTCCACCGCGTACGCCTGCCCGTCCGACCGCCCCGCCATCGCCCTAGACCGGACTGAAGTCTCCCTTTTGTCTGGGGTGATCAGCACCTGATGGGTGTGACCGAGCGTGTCCTCGCCCAGCTGCGCCCGGCCCTGCACCACGTCGACGCCGGCCTTGACCAGCTTGGCCTGGATGTCGGCCGACTGGGCCAGGGCCAGCTTCTTGACCCGGGAGTTGACCGCCACCGCGTCGACCGAGACACCCTCGAGACCGGCCGACCGGATACCGAACCGCTCATTGTGCCGATAACCGGTCATCACCTCGGAACTGGCGATGAAAGTCTTGGACGGCACGCAGTCGGTGAGCACGCAGGCGCCGCCGGGTCCCTCCGCCTCGACGAGGGTGACGTCCGCGTCGAGTTGTGCGGCGACCAGCGCCGCCTCATACCCGCCCGGGCCCCCACCGATGATCACGATCCGGCTCACGACGCTCCGCCTCCTGTGGTTCTTGTGCCGACACGCACTGGTTGTATTCTCCCCCACCGTCCGGTCCGGCTATCGTCATCGCCGTGCGTCATTACGCCGCGTATGGCTCAAACCTGGACCCGGCCCGCATGCGGGCCTACTGTCCGCACTCGCCGATGGTCGGCGTGGGGTGGATAGAAGGCTGGCGCCTGACCTTCGCCGGTGAGGGGGAAATGGGCTGGGAGGGCGCGGTCACCACGATCGTCGAGTCGGAGGGCGACCGGGTCTTCGTGTCGCTGTACGACGTGCACCCGTGGGACGCGGCCCAACTCGACGAGGTCGAGGGGGTAGCCGCCGGCGCCTACCAGAAGCTCACCGTGCGTGTTTCGACGCTGGAGGGCGAGTTCAGCGCCTGGGTGTACGTCTACGACGGCTACGAGGGCGGCCTGCCCACGGCGTGGTACCTCTCCGAGATCGCCAACGCGGCCGAGAAGGCCGGTGCTCCCGACGACTACGTCGAAGACTTGCGCCGGCGCCCCAGCCGCACCTCGATCCCGGAGATCTAGACCCGGATCAGCCGGCGGCCGCCGTTACGTAGGTGCGGTAGACGTTTGCCAGGTAGAGCGGGGTCATGCCGACAGCCTCGTAGAGGCGGGCCGCTCCGGTCGGGTTCTGCAGGTCGACGCTCAGGCCGACGTGGGTGCGGCCCTTGGCGGCGTACACCGCGAAGGCCCGGCGCAGCAGCGCCGAACCGATGCCCCGGTTGCGGTACGCCCGCAGCGTTCCGAGGTCGGCCACCCAGCCCTCCTGGTCGGCCACCCCGAAGTCGGACGACTGCAGCACGCCGGCGATCTCGCCGTGCACCTCGGCGACGAACCATTCGTCGTACGAGATGCTGGTTTGGTTTTTGATCTGTTGCTGCCAGGCCTCGTAGCCGGGAATCTGGTGGTCGCTGTCCCGGAAGGCCGTCTCGATCACCGTGTGGAAACGGGGCATGTCGTCGGGGCGCACCTCGCGGATGGTCACCCCGGGCGGCGGCTCGGGCGGCTTCGCGGAGACGCCGGCCAGCGACATCTGCATCCGGGCCTGCTGTTTGAAAAACGCGAAGCCGGCGTCGGTCAGGGCGTCGATGTACGCCTGCTGCGCCGGAATCGCGGCGGCTCGCACCTCGTAGCGGTCGTGGCCGAACTCCGCGGCGCGCTCCGCCATCCGCTCCATGATCAGCGCGAGCAGCGGGCGCATTGCCGGCAGGCCGCGCTCCGGCCAGACGAACACGTCGGCGAAGTCGCGCGGGCCGGCGGCGGCGTTCTGCGGATAGGCCCAGCCGACGATCGTGCCGTCGCCGTCCAGGGCCAGCCAGCTGTCCCGGCTCAGGTCCGTGTTCGGCGCGATGAGGGTCTCGTGCACCTCGTCGGCTGTGTAGTCGGGCCGGCCGACGGCGGCGATGTCGCTGGCCTCGGTCAGCGCGAGGATCCCGGCGACGTCGTCGAGCGTGGGCCGGCGGGTGGTCCAGCCAGCGGGCAGCACGGCCTACACCGCCTTCGCCGCTACGTAGGTGCGGTAGACGTTCGCGCGGTACAGCGGGGTCATCCCGACCGCGTAGTAGAGCCGGGCCGCCTCGGTGGGGTTGGCCAGGTCGACCCCGAGCCCCGCATGGATCCGGCCCTTTCCGGCATAGACCGCGAAGGCCTGACGCAGCAGGGCCGCACCAACACCCTTTTTGCGGTACGCCCGGAGGGTCGCGAGCCGGGTGACCCAACCCTCGTTGTCCTCGGCGCCGGAGTCGGACGACTGCAGCGCGCCGACGACCTCGCCGTCCACCTCGGCGACGAACCACTCGTCGAACGAGTTGCTGGTGGCGTTGTCGACCTGTTTGCGCCAGTCGTCGTAGCCGGGGGCCTGGTGGTCGCTGTCCCGGAAGGCCGTCGCGATCACCTCGTGGAACCGGCGCATCTCGGTCTCGTCGTCGCTGCGCACCGTGCGTACGGTCACCCCCGGCGGCGGTGCGGGCGGCGTCGGCGACACCCCGGCCAGCGACATCTGCATCCGGGCGTGCTGCTTGAGAAAGACGAAGCCGGCGTCGGTGAGCGCGTCGATGTACGGCTGCTCGGTGGGGATGGCGCCGGCCCGCACCTCGTACGGGTCGTGGCCCAACTCGGCGGCCCGCTCGGACATCCGATCCATCATCAGCGCGAGCAGCGGCCGCATCGCGGGCAACCCGCGCTCCGGCCAGACGTAGATGTCGGCGAAGTCGCGGGGGCCGCCGTCCGCGTTGTGCGGGTAGGCCCAGCCCACGATCGCGCCGTCGCCGTCCAGCGCCACCCAGCTGTCCCGGGTCATGTCCGTGTTCGGCTCGGTGAGCGCCTCGCGCACCTCCTCGGCCGTGTAGTCGGGCGCGCCCACGGACGCGACGTCGCTGGCGTGGGCCAGAGCGAGGATCTCGGTGACGTCGTCGAGGGTGGGACGACGGAGGGTCCAGCCCTCGGGCAGCGCGGTGGTAACGGCGGTCATGCCCGGCATCGGACCACACCGGCGCTGCCGGGCGCGACCGTTTTACTCTTACCTGGTCAGGCGCTGGCTGAGCGACTCCAGCAGGCCGACCAGCTCGATCCGCTCCGGCATCTCGAGGGTCGCGTACGCCTGCCCGGCCAGTGAGTCGGCCACCGAGTCGGCCCACATCAGCCGCCGGACGATCGGCCCGGCCGGCGGATAGGGCGGCTGCCAGCCGAACGCCACCGCGCCGGTCTCGCCCTCCGGGCCCGCGATGATCGCCTGGAGCGGGGTGAGGCCGCTGGCCCGGATCGCCACCAGGTGCACGCCGAGCCGGTGCTCGTGCAGCAGGTGCAGGCGCACCGCGGCCCGGGCACCCGGTTCCTGGTCGGGCACCGGCATGGCCCGCCACGCGGCGAACAGCGGCAGACCCGCGTAGTCGACCGCCTCGACCACCCGGCCGGCCAGCTCCAGCAGCCGGTTGAGGCGCGGGAAGCCGCCCAGCTGCTCGGTGCCCCACTTGCACAGCTCGTGCAGGTGCCAGGTGGCCACCTCCATGGGGGCCGAGGTCTTGGCAGTCGCCTCCCAGCCGTCGATCACGGCCTCCGGCGCGATGAAACCGATCGCCGCGGCCACGGTCTCGGGGCGTACGTCGCCGAGCGCTCCGGCCCGCGCCGACACGTGGTAGGCCCAGCCGGACAGGCCCAGCAGCCGCGCCCGGCGCAGCGTCTGCGGCGACTCGGCAAAGGCACCGACGAGCGAGGCGAGTCCCGTCTTGGCGTTGGCGGCAGCCTGTTCGGGGGTCACGCGCCCGATTGTGCTCTCCCTGACCGGTATTGGAAAACGTTCTTCCCGTTCCTCTTACTCGGGCCTCTTACTCGGGTGGGTCTCCTTCAAGATCCTCCAGCGCGGCCTGTACGTCGCCGACCTGACGGCGGGCCGCGGCGGTCTCCCGCTCGGCGGTACGTCGGGCCTGCTTGCGCCGGGCCACGTCGGCCTGCGCCTCGGTGCGGCGCCGCTCCAACTCGGCCAGTTCCGCGTCCAGGTCCTCCACAAGGTGACCCGCGTCACGTTCGGCGGCCTCGGCCCGGGCCAGTTGCTCATCTGCGCGACGCTCGGCGGCCTGCGCGGCGGACAGTTCCCGGGTGAGGTCCCGGTGGCGCTGCTCGTACTCGCGGCGACGGCGCTCGGCGGCGGCCCGCTCCCGGGACGACTGCTGCGGGAACTCGACGACCTCGCCCTCGTCCTCCGCCGGCTCGTCGTCGATGTCGGTGTCGTCGGTGACCAGGCGCAGCCGGGGGCGGGGCACCTCGCCGAACCCGGCGTAGCTGGCCGCCCGGATCAGCCGGCCGGTGCGGACCTGGGCGGCGATCTCGGGCTCGGCCAGCGCCGCGGTCAGCGTCGCCTCCACCTCGCCGAGCGGCAGCTTGGCGCCCGGCTCGGCCGCCAGCGCCAGCCGGCGGGCCGCGCCGACCAGCGCCGAGACCACCTGCCGGCGCTGCGCGGTCAGCTCCCGCAGCGAGTCGCCGTCCAGGCCGCGCTGGGCCTCGCGCAGCGCGGTGGACAGCTCGACCAGTTCGGCGATCAGGTCGGGGCGGCGCAGCGCGAGCAGGTTGACCACCCAGGCCGCGACGGTCGGCTTCTTGAGCGCGGCCAGGCGCTTGGCGGTGTCCTTGTCGCCGGACTGCCGGGCCTCGTTGATCGCGGCGGTCCGGGCCGCCACGAAACCGTCCGGCGGGTTCTCGTAGAGCCGCTGGATGAGCTCGTCGGTGGCGGGCGGCACGTCAGGAGATCGTCGTCTCGGGCGCCACGTGCGCGTAGGCGGTGCCGGACAGGCGTTCCAGGTGGCCGTCGGACACCTTGGCCCCGGTCGGGTTCAGCAGGGCGTCGTGCAGCGCGTACGCCCGCCCGGGTTTGACCGCCCGGACGAAGTCGATCGACTCCATGAGCTTCATCCAAGGAGCATTCAACGGGACGAACAAGGTGTCCACGACCGTGTCCTCCGGGACGGTGAACGAGTCACCGGGGGTGTAGACGTTCGTCTCGTCGTCGGCCACCAGATAGCCGAGGTTGGCGATCCGCGGGATGTCCGGGTGGATGACCGCGTGCTGCCCGCCGTACGCCCGCACCCGGTATCCCGCCGCCTCGAACTCCTGGCCCGGCTCGACCGCGGTGGCCACGTCACCGAACTGGGACAGCTTGGCCACCACGTCGGCGTGCGCGTACACCCGCAGTCCCGGTTGCCGGGCCAGCGCGCCGGCCACCTTGGCGAGGTCGAGGTGGTCGAAGTGCTCGTGCGTGATCAGCAGCGCGTCCGCGCCGGCCAGCGCCGACTCCTCGCTGAACTCACCCGGATCGACCACCAGCACCCCGGCACCCTCGATCCGCAGGCAGGAATGGGTGAACTTCGTAATCCGCACGGGACTGCTTCCTTTCACTGCTCGTTGCTGAGCAGATTGGATAATTCGCTCTCCGCCCGGCAGGCCGGCTGGAGTCCGGGACCGGCAGTCTGGTCCGGCGGCGATCGGTCCGCTCTTGCAAGATCTGCCTCACTACGCGGTGCGGGGTGTGCAGGCCGATGTCGGAGTCGGCGGCTCGATGCAGGATGTTGATCGCGGCGTTCACGTCGGCCGGCCACACCACCCCGCACGAGGTGCAGTGAAGCCGGTCTCCAGCACGACGCCCGAGGCCCACCGATCGGCCTTAAGGTCGTAGCGCTGCCACACCTCGGAGCGGACCCGCCCAAGCCGGGCCGCCTGCTCAACCAGTTTGGCGTACTTACCGGTGTTGATCCGGTGTGAATAGGCAATCCGGGTCACCTTCACAGCCGGCCAACCGTTCCACAGCTGGAGAACGCGCGTTTCACGGTGGCCGCCCTCCGAATCCCACCCGCGGACAATGCCGACGGAACGGCCGATACGTTCCACGAACGTCCGGTCGGGTTAACGCTACAAGACCAATCGCAACTCCTTCGCTGCCGAAACGTAATCGCTCATCACGCAGTCTGCCGGAACCGGGGGGCGTGCGCCGCACGTCCCAGGTGGCACGCCCAACGGGGACGGGAGAAACCAATGCGTGCACGATCCTCACTACTACTGATCACCGCGCTCGGCGCGGGACTTCTCTTCAGCGGCTGCGGGATGAGCGGCTCGGACACCGAGTCCGGCAGCGTGGCCGCTCAGAACGACGCCGGCGGCGCCCAGCTGGCGGCGCCCGAAGCCGCGCGAGATCAGGCCGACGGCAGCGCCGCCCAGGGCAAGGACACCCCCGCGCAGGCCCCTGATCTGCGCGTCGACCAGCGGTCCATCATCTACCGGGGCTCGGTCACGGTGCGGGTCAAGGACGTGAACGCCGCGACCGGGCAGGCCACCGGCATCGCCACCACGGCCGGCGGCTTCATCGGCTCGGACAACCGCACCAGTACCACCAACGGCGCCGGCACCGCGACGCTGATGCTGCGGATCCCGGCCGACAAGTTCGGCACCACGGTGGACCAACTGTCCAAGCTGGGCACCGAGGAGCACCGCGAGATCAACACCGAGGACGTCACCGAGGAGACGGTCGACCTGGACGCCCGGATCGCGGTGCAGCAGGCCCGGGTGGACAGCGGCCGCAAGCTGCTGGCTCAGGCCAAGTCGCTGAACGAACTGGTGATGCTGGAGAAGGAGGTGGCCACCCGGGAGGCCGACCTGGCTTCGTTGCAGGGCAAGAAGCGCCGGCTGGCCGACCTCACCGCACTGTCCACGATCACCGTCACGTTCCTCGGCCCGGACGCCGCCGCGGTCGCGCCGGAGGAGCCGCCGGGCTTCCTGTCCGGTCTGGCTGCCGGCTGGGACGCGCTGCTGGCGTCGCTCAAGGTGCTGCTGACCGTGCTCGGCGCGCTGCTGCCCTGGGTGATCGCGCTGGGGCTGCCGATCTGGGGTCTGCTCTATCTCTACCGGCGGCTCGGGCGGGGCCGGCTCGGCCGGCCGGCCCTGGTGGCGGCAACCCCGTCGGCCACGCCGGACACCACGGAGAGCACCGCCCCCAAGGAATGACGGAAGGGCCCGCGGAGAAACCTCCGCGGGCTCTCTCAGAACGCGCCGGTGGCCAGCGCCGCGAGCGCGGTGTGCACCATGACCCGGACGCCGTACCCGATGCAGCTCTCGTCCACGTCGAAGCCGCCCTGGTGCAGGTCGTGCCGCTCGGCCGAGCCCGGCCGGCCGGTGCCCAGCCGGATCATGGCGCCCGGCACGTGTTCGAGGTAGAAGGCGAAGTCCTCGCCGCCCATGCTGATCTCGGCCTCGACCACCCGTTCGGCGCCGAGGGCCGCACCGGCCGCGCCGGCCACCACGGCGGCCGCCATCCGGTCGTTGATCACCGGCGGCACGCCGCGCACGTAGCCGACCTCGGCCCGGGCACCGGTCGGCGCCACCACGTCGTGGATCAGCTTGGTGATCAGCTCGGGTGCCTCGCGCCAGGCGTCGCGGCTCAGGATGCGGACCGTGCCGCGCAGCTCGCCGCCGGCCGGGATCGCGTTGAAGGCCTCCCCCGCGTGCACCGCGCCCCAGACCAGCGAGACGCCGGCCCGCGGGTCGATCCGGCGGTCCAGCAGCGCCGGAACGTCCACGATCACCCGGCCCAGCGCGGACACCAGGTCGGCGGTCAGGTGCGGGCGGGCGGTGTGCCCGCCGGGACCGCTGAGCCGCACCTCGATGGTGTCGGCGGCGGCCGTGAACGGCCCGGAGCGGACCCCCACGAGGCCGGCCGGCAGCTGCGGGAAGCAGTGCAGCGCGTAGATCCCCGCGACGTCCTTGAGCGCGCCGGCCTCGATCACCTCGGGCACGCTCGACGGGATGTGCTCCTCGGCCGGCTGGAAGATCAGCCGGACCCGGCCGGACAGCTCGCCGCGTTCGGCCAGTTGGGCCAGGGCCAGCCCCAGCCCGAGCAGCACGGTGGTGTGCACGTCGTGCCCGCAGGCGTGGGCCACGCCGTCGACCGTCGAGCGGTACGGCACGTCCTTGGTGTCCTGCAGCGGCAGCGCGTCCAGGTCGGCCCGGAACGCGATGACCCGGTCGCCCTCGCCGATGTCGCAGATGACCCCGTTGCCCTTGGGCAGCAGCCGCGGGGACAGCCCGGCCACCGCGAGCTCGCGGGCGACCAGCGCCGCGGTCTCGAACTCGTGGTGCGAGCGCTCGGGGTGAGCGTGAATGTGCCGACGAATCGCTACGAGCTCCGCGCCGTGCGAGGCGAGCCAGCGGTCGAGCTGGCCGGGCAGGGGCTCGGCGCCGGGCAGCGGCCCGGGCCACTCCGTCTGGGCCTCTTCTGCAGGCTCCGTCAGAGTAGTAGTCACGTCGGTTTCCGTATCGCTCTCGAAGGTTTGTCGGGTTTTCTGGACGCGCGACAGCTTAGACCCATTTCGGTGACGCTGTGCAACGTCATTCCCGTGTACGCCGAGTTGCGCCGGGTCACGAATGCCCCGATAAGAGCGCTCGGTGGGGGCGTTGTGATGCTCGGGGTGTCGTCCCAACGGAGCATCTCGCCCATCACCTCCTACAACGGGTAACTGATCTCGGAGGTGATGCTTTCCACGTTCACACAGGTTACAAAACAGCTAACACACCACGAGTCCGATTCGGGTCTTACCTCAGAAACGCTCCACCGGGTGGTAGACGCCCCACACGCCACGCAACGTGTGGCATACCTCGCCCACGGTGGCATGTGCACGCAACGCTTCTTTCATCAACGGTAAGACGTTCTCTGTTCCCTGTGCGGCCTTCGCCAAATCAGCCAGCGCGACCTCGACCGCCGAACCGTCGCGATTCGCCCGCAACTCGGCCAGCCGGGCCACCTGCGCGGCCTCGATCGCCGGGTCGACCCGCAGCGGCTCGTACCGCTCCTCCTCGTCGGCGGCGAAGCGGTTGACGCCCACCACCACCCGGTCGCCCGCGTCGATCTCGTTGGCGATCTGGTACGCCGAGGACTCGATCTCCTGCTTCTGGAAGCCCTGCTCGATCGCGTCGACCGCCGAGCCGTACCCGAACACCCGCTCGATCAGCCCGGTCGCCTGGCGCTCCACCTCGTCGGTCATCGCCTCGATCGCGTACGAGCCGGCGAACGGGTCGACCGTGCCGGTCAGGCCGCTCTCGTAGGCGAGCACCTGCTGGGTGCGCAGGGCCAGCCGGGCCGACTTCTCGGTGGGCAGCGCGATCGCCTCGTCGTACGCGTTGGTGTGCAGTGACTGGGTGCCGCCGGCCACCGCGCCGAGCGCCTGTATCGCCACCCGGACCAGGTTGACCTCGGGCTGCTGGGCGGTCAGCTGCACCCCCGCGGTCTGCGTGTGGAAGCGGAGCATCAGCGATTTCGGGTCCTTGGCGCCGAACTCGTCGCGCATGATCCGGGCCCACATCCGGCGGGCCGCGCGGAACTTGGCGATCTCCTCGAGCAGGGTCGTGCGGGCCACGAAGAAGAACGAGAGCCGGGGCGCGAAATCGTCGACCGCGAGCCCGGCGGCCAGCGCGGCCCGGACGTACTCCATGCCGTTGGCCAGGGTGAACGCGATCTCCTGCGCGGGCGACGCACCGGCCTCGGCCATGTGGTAGCCGGAGATCGAAATGGTGTTCCACTTCGGGATCTCGGACCGGCAGTAGGCGAACGTGTCGGCCACCAGCCGCAGCGAGGGTTTCGGCGGGAAGATGTACGTGCCGCGGGCGATGTACTCCTTCAGGATGTCGTTCTGGATCGTGCCCTGCAGGGCCGCGCCGGGCACCCCGTGCTCCTCGGCCACCAGCTGATAGAGCAGGAGCAGGACCGAACCGGGCGCGTTGATCGTCATCGAGGTGGACACCTGGTCGAGCGGGATGCCGGCGAACAGCTGCCGCATGTCGTCGATCGAGTCGATGGCGACGCCGACCTTGCCCACCTCGCCGTGCGCGATCGGGTCGTCCGAGTCATACCCCATCTGGGTGGGCAGGTCGAACGCCACCGAGAGGCCCATGGTGCCGGCCGCGAGCAGCTGGTGATAGCGCGCGTTGGACTCGGCCGCGGTGCCGAAGCCCGCGTACTGCCGCATGGTCCACGGGCGTTTCGTGTACATCGTCGGGTATACGCCGCGGGTGTACGGGAATTCGCCGGGCGTTCCGATCGCCCCGTCGCCCGTCACGTCCGCCGGACCGTAAACCGGCTTGATCTCGAAACCCGACTCTGCGTTCACGACCCTGATCCTAAATCGCCGTTCAGCCGAATAGCGTGAGGCCTTTTGCACAGAGAGTCCGATCAGGCGTACGCAGGGCGAAGAAGCCATCACGGTACGTCGAGTTCGGGACAACACCGGCCGCGCGGCTTTCAAATCAGGGGGCGCAGCGGGCAAGATAGCGTGGTTGGTCGACGGCCCCTACTTCCCCCTCGGTGGCATCCTCAGTGACTCAGATTCCGACGTGGAGCAGTGGTAACACCGCTCCCACCAACGGACGCGCAGCCCCGGGCACGCTCATCGGCGGGCGGTACACACTGCGTGCCGCGGTGGGTCACGGCGGCATGGGCACAGTCTGGCGCGCGGCGGACACCTTGCTACGCCGGGACGTGGCGATCAAGGAAGTTGTCCTGCCACCGGGTCTGGCCCCCAGCGACCGCGACTCGATGTACGAGCGGACCATGCGCGAGGCCCGCGCCGCCGCCGCCCTCCAGCACCCCGCCGTCGTGCAGGTCTACGACGTGGTGCACGAGAACGGCCGGCCGTGGATCGTGATGGAGCTGCTGGACGCCCGCAGCCTGGCCGACATGGTGATCGAGGACGGGCCGGTCACGCCCCGGGTGGTTGCCAAGATCGGCATCGCCCTGCTGGGCGCGCTCGAGGTGGCGCACGCGCACGGCGTGCTGCACCGCGACGTCAAGCCGGCCAACGTGCTGATCTGCTCCGACGGCCGCTGCGTGCTGACCGACTTCGGCGTCGCCCGGATGCCCACCGACGTCCAGCTGACCACCCCCGGCATGGTGCTCGGCTCGCCGCACTTCATCTCGCCCGAGCGGGCCATGGGCAGCGAGTTCGGCCCGCCCAGCGACCTGTTCTCGCTGGGCGTCACGCTCTACACCGCGGTCGAGGGCCGGCCCCCGTTCGACAAGGGCGACCCGATCGAGACCATGCACGCCGTGGTCGAGGACCCGCCCGCACCCGCGGTCCGGGCCGGCTCACTCACCATGGTGCTGATGGGCCTGCTGGAAAAGGACCCGGCCCGCCGGATGGACGTGCCGACCGCGCGCACGATCCTGCGCCAGCAACTGGCCGGCCCGCTGGCCAGCAAGGCCCCGCCGCACATGATGACCGACCCCTACTCGGTGGTCCCGTCGCAGCGTCTCGGTGCCGCACCGGCCGAGACCCAGCCGATCCCGCCCACGCCGAGCGGCCAGATCGGCGGCCGGGCCATGCTGGCGCCGGGCGAGTCGCTCACCGACCACCTGGCCAAGCTCCAGCAGCAGAACCACCCGGGCGGCGGCCGCCGGCGCGCGGCCGAGCCGGACGAGACCATGGCGGGCGGTTACCTGCCGCCGCTGGGTGCCGATCCGACCGCCGTGGTGCCGCCGCGCGAGGTTTGGAACGGCGCCCGCGCGGCCCGCGACCCGATGCCCGGCGGCACCGTGGTGATGAGCCCGGGCGCCAAGCGCAAGGCGGTGCTCGCCAAGGCCGTGGCCACGGTCCGCGACGGCACCGGCCGGGCGGCCGAGACGGTCCAGCGCTGGCCGCGCAACAAGCAGTTGATCGCCGGTGGCGGCGCGCTCGCCACGGTCCTGGTGCTGGTCCTGGTCTTCTCGATGATGGGCAGCGACCCCACGCCGCCCCCGCCGACCGCGCAGGAGCAGCCCACCGAGGCTGCCGCCCAGCCGCCGTTCGAGACCCAGGAATACAACGACCGCGGCATTTCGGTGGAGGTGCCCAAGGGCTGGACCCGCAAGGCCTCCGGTTCCTGGGTGGACTACTCCGACCCGGACGACGCCAAGCACAAGGTCCGCATCCTGGTGGAAAACTCCCGCGCCACGCCCTCGTCGTTCCTCAAGATCGCCGAGGACGGCCTGATCAACCGGTCGGCGAACTGCCCGAAGCCGTACCGGCAGGTGGCGCTCGCCGAGACCACCATCGCGGACCGCGAGGGCGCCGTCCTGGAATACACCTGCGGCACCGGCGACAGCGCCCGGCACGGCCTGTGGGGCGCCGTGGTGACCAACGGCAAGGCGTACTCGTTCTACCTCACCGCCACCGAGGCGCAGTTCGAGGAGAGCAAGCCCATCTTCGACCAGATGATCAAGACTTACACGCTCCAGGCCGCCTGACCCGCCGGCGCCGTGCTATCAATCCCTGATGGCACCTGACTTGGTGGAAGCGGCCGAAGCGTGGCTGGCCGACGATCCCGATCCGGCGTCCCGGGCCGAGCTTCGTGCGTTGCTCGACGGGTTGCCCGGCACCGCCGGCGAACTGCGTGACCGGTTCGCCGGGCCGCTCACCTTCGGCACCGCCGGGCTGCGCGGACGGCTGCGGGCCGGGCCCAACGGGATGAACCTCGCGGTGGTCACCCGGGCCGCGGCGGGGCTGGTCGGCTGGCTGGCCGAGCAGGGCGGCACCGGCCCGCTGGTGATCGGATACGACGCCCGGCACGGTTCCCGGGCGTTCGCCGAGCAGACCGCGCGGGTGACCACCGGCGCCGGCCGGGAGGCCCTGGTCCTGCCCGGCGTGCTGCCCACGCCCGTGCTGGCGTACGCGGTGCGCGCGCTGGACGCGGTGGCCGGCGTGATGGTGACCGCGAGCCACAACCCGCCGCAGGACAACGGGTACAAGGTCTATCTGGGCCGGCAGTTGGGTGGCCCGGCCGGCGACGGCGCGCAGATCGTCCCGCCGGCCGACACCGGGATCGAGGCCGCCATCCGGGCGGTCGGCACGCTTGCCGAGGTGCCGCTCGGCGACCCGGGCACGGTGCTCGACCCCAAGGTCGCCGATGACTACGTCGACCGGGCCGCGGGGGTGATCGGGGACGGCCCGCGCGACCTGCGGATCGCGTACACGCCGCTGCACGGCGTCGGCGGGCAGGTGCTGGCCGCCGCGTTCGAGCGGGCCGGCTTCGGCGCCCCGGCCGTGGTCGTCGACCAGGCCGAACCCGACCCGGCCTTCCCCACCGTCTCGTTCCCCAACCCGGAGGAGCCCGGCGCGCTGGACCGGCTGGTGGCGCTGGCCACCGAAACGGGCGCCGACCTGGCGATCGCCAACGACCCGGACGCCGATCGCTGCGCGATCATGTTCCCGGCCCCGGCCGGTGACTGGCGCCCGGCCACCGGCGACGAGCTGGGCGTGCTGCTCGCCGACCACCTGATGCGGCGCGGCCGGCCCGGCGTCTTCACCACCACGATCGTGTCGTCGTCGCTGCTCGGCGTCATGTGCGCGGCCCGCGAGGTGCCGTACGCCGAGACCCTCACCGGGTTCAAGTGGATCGTCCGGGGCGCGGCCGACCTGGCCTTCGGCTACGAGGAGGCGCTCGGCTACTGCGTGGCGCCCGACCTGGTGCGCGACAAGGACGGCATCACCGCGGCGCTGCTGATCGCCGAACTGGCCGCGGCGCTGAAGGCCGAGGGCCGCTCGCTCGGCGACCGGCTCGACGAGATCTACGCCGAGTTCGGGGTGTTCCGCACCAGCCAGCTGTCGGTCCGGGTGGACGATCTCGCCGAGATCACCCGGGCCATGCACCGGGTGCGGGACAACCCGCCGGACCGGCTGCTCGGCGACGAGGTCACCGCGGTCCAGGACCGGTTGCCCGAGGCCGACGTGCTCACCCTGCGCACCGGCCGGGCGCGGGTGGTGATCCGCCCGTCCGGCACCGAGCCGAAGCTCAAGGCGTACCTCGAGGTGGTCGAGCCGGTGCGCGACGGCGATGTCGCCGCGGCCCGCCTCCGGGCCGGGGCCGCTCTCGACGAGGGCCTCCGACCGGAGATCGCCGCCGCGTTGGGTCTTTAAACGGTCTTGGGATTGCCCAGGGCGGCCTGGATGGCCTTGCCCAGGGTGGCGACCACCAGAGCCACGCTGGGGCGCACGATCGAGTCCTCCAGGTTGGCGTTGCCGGAGAAGCCCGCCCCGGCCGCGATCTGCTCGAGCCGCTCGTGCGCCTTGGCCGCCTCCTCCTCGGACAGCCGCAGCGCCGGTTCCATCCGGGTGGCGCAGAGCAGGGTGGCCAGCGCAGCCGTCCGCTCGTCACAGAGGCCGTCGGCGGTCAGCGCCTCGGCCAGCCGCTGCCGGATCTCGGCCTCGAACGCCGGGTCGGTGGTGGGGTAGCGGTGCACGTGGATATGCCCGAGCTGGGTCTCGTCCACGTCCTGCACCACGCCGCGGGCCACCAGATCTTCCAGGACCCGGCTGCGCAGCCGGTGCCGCAGGCGCTGAAGCCACTGCGCCGGCGTGTGCGGTTCGTCCTCGGCGGCCTTGGCCAGGACCGCGTCGGCGATCGGCTCACCGATCGGGGTCGCGTCAATGATCTTGAGGTAGCCGTCGACATAGGCCACGCGTCCCGCCAAGGCAAGATCGACCAGCACGGCCGCGGACATGCCGAGGTCGAGTCCGATGCGGGAACCGGTCGCCTTACCGGTCTGGTCGTCGTAGGCGAGGAGGAGTAACTCCTCCGCGAGCGGAATGGAGGTCATGGCTCGCAACGATAGTGCGCCCGCGCACATCTCGCCGATCGCCAGGTCGGCTAATTCCGCTTCGCGCCCACCCGGCGCTAATGTCAGGAACGCGTGCTCAGGCCGGCCATCACATCCATGATCTGCGGGGCCGTGGTGCCGTCGCCGTACGGGTTGGCGATCGCTGCCATCCGCCGGTACTCGACCTCGTCGTCGAGCAGCCGGCAGGCCTCCCGCACGATGTCGTCCCGGCCGGTGCCCACCAGCCGCAGGGTGCCCGCGTCGACGCCCTCCGGCCGCTCGGTGGTGTCCCGCAGCACCAGCACCGGCTTGCCCAGGCTGGGTGCCTCCTCCTGGATGCCGCCGCTGTCGGTCATCACCAGGTACGAGTGGGCCAGCATGTTGTGGAAGTCGGTGGTGCCGAGCGGCTCGATGATCCGGATCGCGTCGGCGGTGAGGTACTGGTCGGCGGCCTGCCGGACCACCGGGTTCATGTGGATCGGGTAGACCAGCCGGTGGGTGTCGCCGTACTTGATCGCCACGTCGTTGATCGCCGCGAAGATCTGGCTGAGCTCGGAGATGTTCTCCCGGCGGTGCACGGTGATCAGGATCAGCTTGCGATCGCCCGCCTCGTCGAGCACCGGGTGCCGGAAGTCGTCCTTGATCGTGTACTTGAGCATGTCGATCGCGGTGTTGCCGACCACGAAGATGCGCTCCGGGTTTTTGCCCTCGCGCTCCAGGTTGGCCCGGGTCACCTCGGTGGGGGTGAAGTGGTAGTCGGCCAGCACGCCGGTGATCTGCCGGTTCATCTCCTCGGGGAACGGGGAGAACTTGTTGTACGTACGCAGGCCGGCCTCGACGTGCGACAGCGGCACCTGCCGGTACAGCGAGATCAGGCTGCCGGCCAGCGTGGTCGAGGTGTCGCCGTGCACGAAGAGGTGATCGGGCCGGACCCGGTCCACCACCTCGTCCAGCGGGCCCAGGGTGCGGGCCAGGATCTCGGCGAGGCTCTGCTGATGGGTCATGACCTTGAGGTCGAAGTCGACCGTCACGCCCATCTCGTCCAGCAACTGGTCGAGCATCTCGCGGTGCTGGCCGGTGTTCACGATCGTCACGTCGTGCTGCCGGCGCTGCGCCTCCATGATCACCGGGTACAGCTTGATGAACTCGGGACGGGTCCCGAAGACGAACATCATCCTGCTCACTTGGTGTTCCTCTCCAGGACCGCCTCGATGATCCGCTTGCAGTTCTGCCCGTCGTCGCCGAACGCGAAGAACGCGTCGGCCTGCTCGAGCTTCTCCGGCTCGGACCGGAACTCCCGGCCGGCCGCCGCCAACACCGCGTCGACGACCGCTTCCGGGGTCTCCACCCGGTAGCCGAGTTCGCCGTACAGGTCGAGGTCGGCACCGGAGTTGGTGCTGTGCTTGCGGGTCTCCGGGAAGGTGAAGTAGACCACCGGGCGGCGCAGGTAGAGGACGTCGAACGAGATCGACGAGTAGTCGGTGACCAGCATCTGCGCCTCGGACAGCAGGTCGGCGAAGCTGATCACGTCCTCGTACCGGATCACCTTGACCTGCTCGGTCTCGCGGAAGCAGTTCGCGAACTGGCTGAGGCTGGAGTGCAGCACGAACTTGAGGTGCAGGCCGGCCGCGGCGAGCGTCTCGTGCAGCCGTGGGTCGTAGATCAGTTTCTGCCAGTTGATGAAGAACTCGGAGGTGCGGAACTCCTGCTCGTCGACCTCCGCGAGGAAGTTGCGCCAGGTGGGGCTGACCAGGATGTAGTCGCCGGCCCGCCGCTCCAGCCGGTCGTGCCGGGCCAGGCCGGTGAGCTTGAGCGCCTGCGGGGTCAGGTTGTACCGCACGTTGTTGAGCAGGCCGTCGTACTCGCGCTGCGCCGACGAGCAGAAGGTGTGGTACTTCTTCGCACCCAGCCAGCCGGACAGATCGGAGCGGATGATGCCGTGCTGGAGGAAGTTCAGCTTGTAGCGCGGCTTGCCGGTGTCGCCGCCGAACTCGGTCCACGGCGTGATGATGACGTCGTCCACATGCGAGGCGAAGAAGTGCTCGCAGTTGTAGAGCAGCCGCCACTGGGCGACGGTGTTGTACTCCACGACGTTGAAGCCGTCGGCCACCAGCCGGTCCCAGTCCGGGCAGTCCCGCCGGATCACGAACGCGATCTTGTCGTGGATCTTGTTGGCCCGGACGTAGCGGTAGAGCGCCTCGGCGTTGTCCGACGCCTTGTCCCGGCGGTCCATGAAGACCCAGTAGCCGTTCGCCGTACCGGACAGATTTTTGCGGACCCGGCTGGCCCAGACCTTGCCGAGACCGCGCTCGCGCACCACCCGGCGGCCCAGACCGATCGCCCGGGTGGCCTTCATGCCCAGCTTGACCGGCCGGGCCTCGAGGATCTTGAGCTCCTTGGCCTGGAGGCGGTTGCGCCGGGCCAGGCCGCGGGCCCGGTGGTCCATGAAGAACAGCATCAGCTGGCTGTACTTGCGGTCCCGCAGCAACTCGATGATGCGGTGGTCGGTGGCGTTCGTGGTGAGCAGCAGCCGGTCGAACCCGAACGACTCGCACGCCTTGCGGGTCAGGTCGAGCGCGGAGTCGGTGAGCTCGGGGTCGAGCAAGAGCAACTTCGGGAAATAGAAGGTACGCAGCAGCGCCGCGACCCGGTACGCCACGATCGCCTCGCTGAAGTACACCGAGAGCGCGTCGTCGAGGCCCGCGAAAATGGGCTCGAGATCCTCGTACACCTTCAGTCTGATCTTGCTGGTGATGCTGCCGGTGCGGGCCACCGTGTAGAGGTAGACGACGTCGTTGATCTTGGTGATCTTGCGGCACAGGAACAGGAACTTCTTGTCGAAGATCTCGTCCTCACTGCTGCTGACGCCCTCCAGGAAGCGCAGCCCGTACTCCTCGATCAGATCCCGCCGGTAGATCGTCTTGAGGATGACCGGGCGCTGCGAGAGCAGGTCCAGCTTGATCGCATAGTTGTCCTGGTTGACGTACGGCTTGTCGGCGATCCAGTCGACCCAGACCTTGCTCTCCGGGCCCTGCTTCTCCTTGACCCCGTAGCGGGTGGCGATCACCACGTCGCTCTGGTGCTTCTCGATGGTCTTGAACAGCTTGCTGTAGCCGTCCTTGTGGATCCGGTCGTCCGGGTCCATGAAGATGACGTACTCGCCACGCGCCCGGTCGAGGCCGGCGTTGCGGGGCCGGCCGGGCCCGCCGGAGCCCTTGTCGAACCGGAGCGGGAAGAAGTTGTCCGGGTACTGGCGGCGGTACCGCTCGATGATCTCCCAGGTGCCGTCGGTGGAGCCGTCGTCGACCGGGATCACCTCGAAATTGGCGAACTCCGACTGCTTGACGATCGACTGGAACGCGTCATCGATGAAGGCTTCGACGTTGTAACACGCCAAAATGATCGAAACCCTGAACAACTAAACTCCTCCGGACAGCTCGTACGGCGAGCGGAAGGGGTAATACGCGGGCAGGAAGCTCGCCAGCATCGCGGCCTGCGCCTGAGCCTCGGCACCAGTCGAATTGGTGTCGTTCAGGCAGAACAATTGATGGTGTCGCCGGCGCAGCGTGGTGGCCAGGCGCTGGGGCGTCAACGGGTCGGCCAGGTCGCGGTACATGTACTGCACGTCGCCGAGCACGGCCCGGCCGGTCAGGTACGACCAGTGCTGCTGCAGCGACGAGGTGAGCGAGATGTCCTCGGGGTGCCGGAACTGGTGCGCCGCGGTGGCCGCGATCTGCTCCGGGTACCGCTCCACGATCTCGGCGAGCACGCTGCGCCGGGCCGCGTGCGGGGTGTGCTTGATCTTGAATCCGAGGAACCGGCCGAACTCCCGCTCGATCAGCGCGCGGTTGTTCTTGCCGGCCGACATCACCGGCGGCTCGTCGGCCGTCGGCGGGCCACAGTCCACCCGGATCCGGGACAGGAACACCCGGGTCTGCCCGGACGCGGTGAAGAAGAAGCCCGGCGGCAACGCCTGGCCGAAGAAGACGTCGTCGTTCACGTACAGGAAATGCTCGGAAAGTCCTTCGATGTGGTGCAGCCGCGTCTCGATGGCCATCGAGTTGAACGTCGGCAGGCGGCCCTCGGTCCCGAAGATCTCCTTGTGGCTGACCACCGTGACCTGCGGGTGGTCCACGTTCAGCCACTCCGGCACCTGGTCGTCGGTGACCAGGAAGATCCGGCGGACCCAGGGCGCGTACGCGTGCAGCGAGCGCAGCGAGTAGCGCAGTTCGTCCCGGGAGACGTAGCGCGACGCGTTCGCGGCCTCCTCGTTGACGCTCACCCAGCCGTTCTCGACCAGGGCCGCGTTCTTGCGCGCCACCCAGGCCGGGTCGGCGCCGTCCACCCAGGTGTAGACGACGTCGATCGGGAAGTCGACGTGCTCCAGGGCGGGCAGCAGGAACGGCTGGCGGGTGCGGTACGTACGCCCGGGGGCGGCGGCCCGGAAGTCACCGAACGCGCTCTCGTCGGCCTCGACCTCGGCATCGGTGTGCAGCACCACGTCGACCGAGAGGTTGAACCGGGGTGCGACCAGCCGGTCGGCCTCCTCGCGCCAGAACTCGATCTCGCAGGCGTGCTCCACCCCGAGCAGCAGGTGCCGGCCGGGGTCGGTGATCGGCCAGTAGACCGCCGTGGCCACCGGCAGCCCGGCCTTGTCATCGACGACCGGCGCGACGGTGGCGCCGGCCCGGGCCAGACGGGCCAGGACGCGCTCCACCCCGGGACGGGCCGACTCGGGCACGGCCAGCGCGGTCCGCTGCCATTGCACCGGGGGCACCCGGAAGTAGCCCACCCCGGCCTCGTCCAGGGCGTCAACCACCCGGTCGAGGTTGCGGGTGCGTACCGAAAGGGGTGAGGCGTCCGGGTCGATGCCGGCCACGTTCCGCTCCTGGACCAGCGGATCCCGTCGCTCCTTGCGCTTCGCCAGCGCGTCCCGCACCGGCGCCGGCAGTGCGGTGAACACGAGCCGGCGGACCGGCCGGGGTACGGCCTTCCGCACGAGACGCAGGGGGGACACGCCGCAATCCTTTCCGCCCGACCGCACCGGGATCCATAAGATGTCTGGGTTTTGGCGGCCGTGAGCCGCACAGCACGCTGGCGCGCTGCTCGGACAGCGCGATCGGGCGGCTAGGTTACCACCTTGGAAATTCACCAAACGGCCGCATGACCGTCATCTGGACGCCCTGCCGGGCCCGGCCCCTTGTCCATCATGACGTCGCACCGCAACCGAGCGGAGGTCTCTGTGCAGGCAATTCTCGCCACACTCGGCTACGTGCTGTCGGCCGATCGGCAGCGGGTGCTGATGATCCGCCGGGACGCCCGGCCGGACGATGTGCACTTCGGGTACTACAACGGACTCGGCGGCAAGGTCGAACCGAGCGAGGACGTCGCGTCCGGCATGCGGCGGGAGATCGCCGAGGAGGCCGGCCTCGCCTGCGGCCCGCTCGACCTGGCCGGCACCATCTCGTGGCCGGGCTTCGGGCGCAACGGCGAAAACTGGTTCGGATTCCTGTTCCGGGTGCCCGAATGGACCGGCACCCCGCTGGCGAAGAACGACGAGGGCACCCTGCACTGGGTGGACCGGGCCGACATCCTGGCCGGCCGGGTGCCGATGTGGGAGTCCGACCGGCACTTCCTGCCGCTGGTCTTCGCCGACCGGCCGCGCTTGTTCCACGGCGTGATGCCGTTCGTGCGGGGCGTCGCGCAGAGCTGGTCCTACACCGCCTAGAAGCGGCGCATGCCGCCGAACTGCCGGTCGCCGGCGTCGCCCAGGCCGGGCACGATGTACGCCTTCTCGTTCAGCCCCTGGTCGATCGCGGCGGTCACCAGGCGCAGCGGCAGGCCGGACCGGCTCAGCCGCTCGATGCCCTCGGGCGCGGCCAGCACGCAGCAGACGATCACGTCGGTGCAGCCCCGGTCGGCCAGCAGCTGGCAGCAGTGCAGCAGCGAGCCGCCGGTGGCCAGCATCGGGTCGAGCACCAGCACCGGCTGCCCGGACAGGTCGCCGGGCAGCGACTCCATGTACGCCCGGGGTTCGAACGTGTGCTCGTCGCGGGCCAGGCCCACGAAGCCCATCGACGACTCGGGCAGCAGGGCCAGCGCCGAGTCGGCCATGCCGAGTCCGGCGCGCAGCACCGGGACGATCAGCGGCGGATTGGCCAGCCGGGTGCCCTGTGCCGGCGCCACCGGGGTGGTGATCGGGTACTGCTCGACGGCGAACGAGCGGGCCGCCTCATAGACCACCATGGTGGTCAGCTCGTGCAGCGCGGCGCGGAAGACACCGGAGTCGGTGTCCGCGTTGCGCATCGCGGTGAGCCGGGTCTGCGCCAGCGGGTGATCTACGACCAGTACGTCCACGGGGGTCAACCTACCGGTCAGCCAAGATCATCTGTAAACCCCGCGCGTAGAATCCATTTCATGACTGCGACAGCGATGTCGAAGCCCGACCTCCGTGCGTTCCTGCACGGGCTGCCGGGGGTCGACAAGGTGGGCGTCGAGGCACGGGCCGCGGCGCTCGGCACCCGCTCGGTAAAGACGACGGCCAAGGCCCAAGCCATCGACCTGGCGATCCGGATGGTCGACCTCACCACGCTCGAGGGCGCCGACACGCCCGGCAAGGTCCGCGCGCTCGCCACCAAGGCGCTGCGCCCCGACCCGGCCGACCCGAGCTGTCCCGCGGTCGCCGCGGTCTGCGTCTATCCGTCGATGGTCCCGGTAGCCGCCGCGGTGTTGGGCGGCTCGGGCGTCCACCTGGCCAGCGTGGCCACCGCGTTCCCGTCCGGGCAGGCGCCGCTCGAGGTCAAGCTCGCCGACACCCGTGACGCGGTGGCCGGCGGCGCCGACGAGATCGACATGGTGATCAGCCGGGGCGCGTTCCTGGCCGGCGACTACGCCAAGGTGTTCGACGAGATCGTCGCGGTCAAGGAGGCGTGCGGCCCGGCCCATCTCAAGGTCATCCTGGAGACCGGCGAGCTGATCACGTACGACAACGTCCGCCGCGCCTCCTGGCTGGCCATGCTGGCCGGCGCCGACTTCATCAAGACCTCCACCGGCAAGGTCCCGGTGGCCGCCACGCTCCCGGTCACGCTGGTGATGCTGGAGGCGGTCCGTGATTTCCGGGAGAGGTACGGGCGACAGGTCGGCGTCAAGCCGGCCGGCGGCATCCGGACCACCAAGGACGCCATCAAGTACCTGGTGCTGATCAACGAGACCGTGGGCGACGACTGGCTCGACCCGGACTGGTTCCGGTTCGGCGCCTCGTCGCTGCTCAACGACCTGCTGATGCAGCGCACCAAGCTGACCACCGGGCACTACGCCGGCCCCGACTACTTCACGGTGGATTGAGATGTTCGAGTACGCGCCGGCCCCCGAATCCCGCTCGATCGTCGAGATCGCGCCCTCCTACGGCCTGTTCATCGACGGCGACTTCACTCCCGGCAAGGACGTTTTCAAGACGGTCAACCCGGCGTCCGAGGAGGTTCTGTCCGAGGTCGCCCTGGGCGCACCCGAGGACGTCGACCGCGCCGTGGCCGCCGCTTGCAAGGCGTTCGGCCGCTGGTCCGCGCTGGCCGGCGCGGAACGCGCGAAGTATCTGTTCCGGATCGCCCGGATCATCCAGGAGCGCTCACGCGAACTGGCCGTGCTGGAGTCGCTCGACAACGGCAAGCCGATCAAGGAGTCCCGCGACGTCGACCTGCCGCTGGTCGCCGCACACTTCTTCTACTACGCCGGCTGGGCCGACAAGCTGCAGTACGCGGGCTTCGGCCCCGACCCGCGCCCGCTGGGCGTCGCCGGCCAGGTCATCCCGTGGAACTTCCCGCTGCTGATGCTGGCCTGGAAGATCGCGCCCGCGCTGGCGGCCGGCAACACGGTGGTGCTCAAGCCGGCCGAGACCACCCCGCTGTCCGCGCTGTTCTTCGCCGACGTCTGCCGCCAGGCCGACCTGCCGCCCGGCGTGGTCAACATCGTCACCGGTGCCGGCGACACCGGCCGGTACCTGGTCGAGCACCCGGACATCAACAAGGTGGCGTTCACCGGTTCGACCGAGGTGGGCCGGCAGATCGCCCGCGCGGTGGCCGGTACCGGCAAGCGGCTCACCCTCGAGCTGGGCGGCAAGGCGGCCAACATCGTCTTCGACGACGCGCCGATCGACCAGGCGGTCGAGGGCATCGTCAACGGCATCTTCTTCAACCAGGGCCACGTGTGCTGCGCCGGGTCCCGGCTGCTGGTGCAGGAGTCGATCGCCGAGGAGTTGCTGGCCTCGCTCAAGCGGCGGATGGCCACGCTGCGGGTGGGCGACCCGCTCGACAAGAACACCGACATCGGCGCGATCAACTCGGCGGCACAGCTCGCCCGGATTACTGAATTGTCGGAAATAGGTGGCTCGGAAGGTGCGGAGCGATGGTCGCCGCCGTGCGAGCTGCCGTCCAAGGGCTTCTGGTTCGCGCCGACAATCTTCACGGGCGTGACCCAGGCGCACCGGATCGCCCGGGAAGAGATCTTCGGACCGGTGCTCTCGGTGCTGACGTTCCGCACGCCCGACGAGGCCATCGAAAAAGCAAACAACACGCCGTACGGGTTGTCGGCCGGCATCTGGACCGAGAAGGGCTCCCGGATCCTGGCCGTCGCCGACCAGCTGCGAGCCGGCGTGGTGTGGGCCAACACGTTCAACAAGTTCGATCCGACGTCGCCGTTCGGCGGCTACAAGGAATCCGGTTACGGCCGCGAGGGTGGCCGGCACGGTCTGGAGGCGTACCTTGCCTGAGTCTCGTCTTTCCGTGCGCAAGACCTACAAGCTGTACGTGGGCGGGGCGTTCCCGCGCAGCGAGTCAGGACGGACCTATCTGGTGGACGGCGACAACGTGGCCCTCGCCTCCCGCAAGGACGCCCGGGACGCGGTGGTGGCGGCCCGCAAGGCCCAGCCGAAGTGGGCCGGTGCCACCGCGTACAACCGTGGCCAGGTGCTCTACCGGATCGCCGAGATGGTGGAGGCCCGGCGCCGCGAGTTCAAGGCGCTCGGCGTCCCCGGTGACGAGGTGGACGCCGCGGTCGATCGCCTGGTCTGGTATGCGGGCTGGTCCGACAAGATCGCCCAGGTGGCCGGCGGCGCCAACCCGGTGGCCGGTCCGTTCTTCAACATCTCGGCGCCCGAGCCCACCGGCGTGGTCGGCGTGGTGGCCCCGCCCTCGTTCCTCGGCCTGGTCAGCGTGATCGCCCCGGCCGTCGTCACCGGCAACACGGTGGTGGTGCTGGCCACCGCCCCGCAGGCCGCGATCACCCTGGCCGAGGCGCTGGCCACCGCGGACGTACCCGGCGGGGTGGTCAACATCCTGACCGGACGACCCGCCGAGACCGCGCCCTGGCTCGCCTCGCACGACGACGTCAACGGCCTCGACCTGACCGGCGTCGCCGATCCGGAGCTGGCCACCGAGCTGGAACGGGCCGCCGCCGGCACGCTCAAGCGGGTGCTGCGGCCGCCGGCCGACGAGATCGACTTCGGCGCCGACCCCGGTCTGGGCCCGATGACGGCCTTCCTCGAGACCAAGACGGTTTGGCATCCGAAGGGTTTCTGACCCACCCTTCCGGTTTGCTTTCAGGCTCGCCCACTAGGGTGTGTCGGCAGAATCACCGTCAACCGCGCCCGAATCATCCCCGGAGGTCACCGTGACCAGCCAGTCCGACGAGCCCGAGGCGTCCACGCCCGTGGCCGAGAAGTCCGCTGCCGGGCTCTCCGGGACAGACCTCTGGGACGACGTCCGGATCGAACCGGTCGAGATCGCACTGCCCGGCGGCGTCGGGCTCACCCTGCGCGCCTACCGGATGTCGTCCGAGCTCACCCCGACCGAGATCGACGCCGAAGAGGAGGACCTGTTCGACGCCCGCAAGCGCGGCGCCGTCGACGATGACGAGGAAGAGGTCATCGTCGACGAGGAATACCAGGCGTTGCTCGCCGAGGGCGAGGACGACCCCGACGCCAAGGCGGCCGACGAGCCCGACCCGGCAGAGTTCGAGGACGAGAAGGACGAGGCCGACAAGAAGCCGGCCGATGAGGAAGTACCCATGTTCCTCAGCCACAAGGGCCGTCTGCTCGCCTTCAAGACGCCCGAGTCGCTCGTCTCCTTCATTCGTTCGGGTGCACCGCACGATCTCGCACAACTCGACACCTGGGACACCCTGGCCGAGCGGATACAGTCGACCGACATCGACCCGCAGGCAGAGGACCGCTACGAGCTCGACCTCGTGGTGGAAAATCTGCGCGGCGGGCACGACACCTGGGACCTGCCGTTGCTCATCGCCGCCGGTGAGGTGGCCCGCGACCTGGGATTTGCGCTCCGGCTCAAGCCCGTGATCCTCGCCCTGTCGCCCGGCTCGCCGCTCGATGACCTGGACGAGTCCCTCCGATCCGCGGAGAGCGGTGGCATGGGTGGATTCTTCGGTCGGCGCCGCTTGAAGAAAATCGGGGCACAACAGGCAAGTCTCGGGTGGCGCTCCGTAATCGGCAAGATCTCTGCTGCTGTGGACTGGCGCGACTGACCCCTCACCAGGGACCATCAGTGCTTGGCCAAAACAGCTCTCCCGGGGAGGAGGACGACGCCGTGGCGCTCGTGCGCGTGTACTGCGGTCTGGCGTCGGCTGATGATTCGGTCCGCGGGGGTTCACCCGCGTTCCTGACCATCGCCGTGGTGGATGACGCAGGCCGGCTGCTCGGCGTTCACGAGATCAGCGACGACCCGGGCGGCTATGCCGAGCTGGGGATGCTGCTCGTGGAACGGACGAGCGGGTTCACCGACGCCGCGGTGGCCGCCGACAGCGACGACCATCTGGTCACGTCGCTGCTGACCGCGGCGGGACGGCCGCTGGTGGTGACCGATGACGACACCACCGACGACTTCGCCGAGCGCTTCGCCGACGACGACTCGGTCGAGGAGATGCAGGCCCCGCCGGCCGCCCGCCGGGCGGTCGGCCTGGCCCGGGCACTCCAGGCCGGCGCCATCGCCGCGGTCACCCTCCCCACCCCGCGCGACCTGGTGAGCTACAAACCGGTGCTGGCCGCCCACGTGGCGCTGCTCGGCGGCCGGCACGCCTCCGCGGTGGCGCTGCGCGAGGTGCTCCGCGAGCTCTATCCCGCGGCCCTGCGGGCATACCCCGACCCCGCGCACCCGCTCGCCCTCGCCGTGCTCGACGCCCTGCCCGAGCCGGGCCGCCTCACCGTGGCCGGCAACGACACCGAGCGGATGGCCGAGCAGATCGCCGCCGACCTGATCCGGTCCGGGGCCGGCAGCGACGACGAGATCATCTCCGCGGTCACCGCCCTGCACGTGGCGATCAGCGAGTCGCCCCGGCGCGGCGGCGTCAACAAGTCGCTCGCGCCCGCCGCCGCCAACACGGTCCGCCAGGCGATCGCCGCGGTCCGTTCCTGCGACGCCGCCTGCGCCTCGCTCATCGGCACCATCGCGGCCCGCAGCGGCATGTCCGCCACCGGCACGGCCACCCGCCGCCGCCCGGTCGAGCCGGCGCCGCTCCAGCCGGTCGCCCACGGTGACCGCGGACGCCGCGGCCGCCGCGAGCCGGTCAGCGCCGGCAACGGCCCGGTCATGCCGCGCCCGATGACCACGCCGCCGGTCGCTCCGGACCCGCTGAACGCGCCCCCGCTGGCACCCCGGCCGGTCAGCACCCGGCCGGCCGCCGCGCAGCCGTCCGCTCCGGCGGCCGCCGCGGCCTTCCCCAACCGCGCACCCGCACCGAGCAACCGCCCGGTGTCGGTGCCGCCGCCTCCGCCCGGCATGACGCCGATCACGCCCGGCTCCCGGCCGATGCCGGGGTCGCGCGCTCCGATGCCGTCGGCACCGGCATCGTCCGCGCCGGCCGCCTCGGCCGCGCCGTCGATGATGCCGCCGGCCCCGCTGTCGCCGGCGTCGATGCCGCCGCCGCCCACGAGGTCGCCGGCCGCTTCCCTCTCGCCGGCGTCCGTGTCCCCCGCCGAGAGCGGTCAGCCGTTCCGGGCCACGCTCACCAACGCGGCGATCAACAGCGCCCGCGCCGAACGCCAGCGCACGGTGATCCCGCCCCGCTCCAACCGGCCGGCGGCCCCGTCGTCGTCGCCCCCGTCCTCGCTGGGCTCGTCCTCGCTGGGCTCGTCAACAATGGGCTCGTCAACAATGGGCTCCTCGTCGAGGGGCTCGTCGTCGATGGCACCCTCCTCGCTGGCCTCGTCGTCGCCGGCCGGTGGCAGCGCCACCGACTACTCGCTGCCGATGCCGGCCCCACGGCAGATGCCCGAGCCGACGCCCGAGCCCGGCTCGCGGGCCAACTGGCCGCTTCTCAACACCGGCGGCGACGACCCGGGCGCCGCCCCGGCCGCCTCGGTCAGCTCGCCGCCCGGTGACAACGGCCGGGTCAAGCCGCCGTGGCAGGACATGCCCAAGGAGCCGCCGGCCCTGCGCCTGGTCGACTCGCAGCTGCGCGGTGCCAGCAGCCTGGACGCCACGGTCACCGACCTGCCGGCGATCAGCGGCACGCCCCCGCTGCGCCTGATCGACGGCGACAGCCGCCGTCCCGGCGCCATGCCGCGGCGCAACGGCACCGCGCCGGGCACCAGCACCACCACGCTGACTGCCCTGGACCGCAGCACCACGCCGCCGGTGCCCGCCGACGGCAACGACGGCGACCTGCTGATCTTCGCGGCCGCCCGCTCGGCCTGGTTCACCGGCCACGACGACTCCTCGTCGTCCAACCTGGACTGGACCAACCCGAACGACAGCGGCTGGAAGGCGGCCCAGCGCGCCGCCACCCCGTCGATCGCCGCCGAGACCCCGGCCGGCCTGCCCAAGCGCGTCCCGCAGGCCAACCTGGTGCCCGGCTCCCCGCTGCGCGACGAACGCCCGCTGCGCATCGTCCGCGACGCGGCCAGCATCGCCGCACACACCACGGGCTACTTCCGCGGCTGGCGGCGAGGCCAGGAAATCGGCGGCTTCGCCATGGGCGGCCGTCCGGGCCGCGAGTCCGCCGGCGGCTGGGACTTCACCCGCGACGGCCAAGGCGCCGACGAATACCGCAACGACAACGCGGGCTACAGCACCCGCTGACCAGGGTCCGAAACCGGCTCGTCTCGCCCCACGCGAGGCGGGCCGGCACCGTTCTCGCGCAGGCCATCGCCGGCGACCCGCGCGGGCTCCGGCTCGACACCGGCCTCGCACAGCAGGTCTCGCAGACGCTGCTTGACGTCGATCTGGCGTCCAGGGACTTCCGCTCCGACGCGGCGTCCTGGCGTGCAAACCTCCGGGTCTCCCAGCGCCGGCGCGATGATCAGGACGCGGGAGCGCGGTCCTGCCAGGTGCACAGGCAGACGCGGTTGCCCTCCGGGTCGGCCAGTACCCAGAAGCTCGGTGCCTCCTCGTCGCTGACCAGCGTGCCGCCGGCCGCGAGGGCCGCGTCGATGCGGGGCTGCGCCTCGGCCGGGTCGACCCAGATGTCCGGGTGCCAGCGCTGGCGGGGCTCCTCGCTGCCGGACTCCTGGAACCAGATGGTGGGCAACAGGCCGGCCCGGTCCCGCAGTTCGTCGTCGAAGTCCGGGCCGCTGGCTGGTTCGGCGGCCCACACCGCGGCCCAGAACGGCAGCACCGACTTGGCGGCCGGTGTGTCCAGGGCCAATTCCAGGCGGGCCACCCCGGTCAGCGTCAGCGGCACCCCGGCGCCCGCCGCGATCTCGGCTATGGCACGGGCCAGGCGGATGTCGCGTTCGGTGACCCCGCCCGCGTCGTGGCTGGTGAGGCGCACGTCGACGTGGGCGTAGCGCAGGTCGACATCGGGGTGGTGGTTCATCTCCTCGGCGGCCGCGCCGATCGCGTTGACCAGGGTCAGGCCGGTCGTGAAGTCCCTCGTCTCGAGGCGCGTCTGCAGGCCGTTGATCAGAAGCGCCCAGCCGGTCAGGCCCTCGGCGGCGATCTGCGGTCCAGTGAGCTTGGTCATGTCACCATCCTGCCCCTCCGCTTGGCATCATGACGCGGTGCGCGCGGTGGTCTTCGACTTCTTCGGAACGCTTACCGATCCGGGCGCCGAGGCCGGCCGGCAGCAACTCTACGAGGCGACCGGCGCGGCCCTCGGCATACCAGGTCATCGGTTTTGGCAGGTGATGGGCGGCAGCTTCGCGGACCGGATCGTGGGTCGCCACGGCGGCACCCGGGAGACACTGCTGGCGATGGCCCGGCAATGCGGCGCCGAACCCACGGCCGGCCAGTTGGACGCGGCGCTGGCTCTGCATCTGGCCGCCGCCGAGCGGGTCCGGCCGCCCCGGCCGGGGGTTCTCGACCTGCTCGACCGCCTGCGCCGGGACGGCTACCGGATCGGGCTGCTCAGCGACTGCTCCAGCGAACTCTGCGAGGCGTGGCCGCAGACGCCGTACGCCGCCAGAATCGACGCCGCGGTGTTCTCCTGGCAAGAGGGGGGTACCGCAAGCCCGATTCGCGGCTCTACGCGGCTGTCAGCGGGCGTCTCGGGGTCTCCCCCACCGAGTGCTGGTATGTCGGCGACGGCGGGAGCCGGGAACACGACGGCGCCCGCCGGGCCGGGATGCGCCCGGTGCTGGTCACCAACGCGGCCTACCCGGGGGCCGCCGGCCTGCGCGCCGACCCCGACACCTACCGTCCGGAGCTGGTGATCGACGATCTCGCCGGGCTGCCGGCCCTCATCGGCCGTTGACGGGCGCGCAGAAGCCCCGCTCCGGCCGGTCGGAGCGGGGCTTCTACCGAAGGTCAGGCGGGCGCTACCGCGCGCGAGCGACGCATCGTCAGCACATACTCGACGAGCGAGATGAGGACGTTTTTGGTCGACTCGCGGTTACGGGCGTCACAGCTCACCACCGGCACGTCACTGGAGATCGCGAGAGCGTCCCGGACGTCTTGGGCGTTGTGGTACTGCATGCCGTCGAAGCAGTTGATCGCCACCAGGTATGGGAGGCGACGATGCTCGAAGAAGTCGATGGCGGCGAAGCAGTCGGCGAGACGACGCGTGTCCACCATGACCACGGCACCGATCGCACCCCGCACCAGTTCGTCCCACATGAACCAGAACCGCGTCTGGCCCGGCGTGCCGAACAGGTAGAGGATCAGATCACGGTCGATGCTGATTCGGCCGAAGTCCATGGCGACGGTGGTCGTCATCTTGCCCGGAACCTGCCGGTTGTCGTCGACACCCACACCGGCCGAGGTCATGATGGCCTCGGTGGTCAGCGGGGTGATCTCCGAGACCGACCCGACGAGCGTCGTTTTACCGACGCCGAACCCACCGGCGATGACAATCTTCGCCGATGTCACGCGCCCCGCAGCGGGACGGTGCGACTCAGAGCCTGCGAAGTCCACTCAGCACCCTTTCCAGCAGTTCCGTGCCTACCGCGTCGGTCTCGTCTTCCAGCGAGGTGGGCTCATACACCGCGACAAGGCCGTCGTGGGCCATGTCGGCGACGAGCACTCGAGCCACACCGAGCGGCAGTTGCATGCGTGCGGCGATCTCGGCGAGCGACTGCACACGGCCGCCGTCGCACATAGCCGCGATGTACTGATGCTCGCTTCCACCCTGCCCGCCGCGGATCATTCCTGATCGACCGCGCACGGTTGTCTCGACCAGCGCTTCCAGCGCTATCTCAAGCTTCGGCCGGGTCCGACCGCGGGTCACGGCGTACGGCCTGACCAGCGCGCCGGTCGGCTCATCGCGCTCGGGCATCGTCACAGCTCACCCCTTCCTCGAACCCTAGAAGTGTCTCTTGTCGTCAATGTTTTGGACAGTCGCCGGCCGAGCTGTCGAGGCCGGTCCACCGCCCGTTCAGCCGAGGACCCCGGCCGCCGACCGCGGCGCCGGGGTGAGTGCCTCGCCGACCCGGTCGACGAGGAGGGCCATCTCGTAGCCCACCTGGCCGACGTCACAGCTGCGCGCCGCAAGCACCGCGAACGACGAACCGTCGGAGATCGACATCAGGAAAAGGAATCCGTTGTCCATCTCGACGACCGTCTGGAGAACCGCGCCGCCCTCGAAGCACCGCGCGGCGCCCTGGGTGAGGCTGACCAGGCCGGAGGCGATAGCCGCCAGCTGGTCGGCACGGTCACGCGGTAGGTCCCGCGATGCTGCCAGGAGCAGACCATCGGCGGAGACCGCGATCGCATGTGCGACTCCGGGAACGCGGTCGGCGAAGTTGGCCAGAAGCCAACCGAGATCCTGCGTAGATGTCATGCCTCATGCTCCTTGCCAGCCTGCGAGGACTGCTGCCCTCCCGGAGTCTCCTCCGGGTTGGTCGATTGTTCCTTGGTGCGACCGCGCTGCACACCCCGGTGGTACGCGGACAGGAGTCCGCGGACACCCTCGGGGGTACGACGCTGGACGGAGTTACCGCCCCGGTCGACACCGCCGGGTACGAGCTGCGCCATGGGGGTGCGCTTGGGCAGCCCTGCGTTCGTGGTCGACTCGACCGAGCGCTCGGCGGCCGCCGCAGCAGCCTCCCAGCCCTCGTCGGCCGCGGTGCGCCATGGGTTGGTCGCCACGCCACCTGCCGAGCCATTCGAACCGTAGCCGTTCGCCGCGCCGACGCCCACCGTCGCGGGGTCCATTTCGCGGGTTTCGGGCGAACCGGCCTGGTGTGGCACGCCAACCGTACGAGCCGGCTCACCGGTCGAAATCCGCTGTGTGGTCACCGTTTCGTCGCCGGCACCGGTGGTGGCCCGATCGGCCGGCTGGGCGGTCGTGGTGGTGAACCAGGCCGACTCCAACTCGCGGAAGATCGGCAGTTCCATCGTCTCGTCGGTGTACTGGCCCTGGGCCTCGCGCTGCCGGGCGGCCTGCGCCGCGGCGATCTGCGCGGCGGCCGTGGCCTGTGCCGCGGCAGCCTCGGCGGCGGCCGCCTCGTGCGCGGCCTTGGCCGCGGCGGCAGCCCGCTGCGCCTCGGTCTGCGGCCCGCCCGAGGTGGGCATGCCGGACACCGGCGCGGACGACGGGATCGGCGCGGTCTGCGGGTTGGTCGGGCGCTCCACCTGCGGCTGCTGCTGGGTCGCGTCGGGCCGGTACCGCGGGATCTCGGCGGTCATGTCGAGCGCCGCGGCCAGACTCTCCGGCACGTGCGGTGCCGCGTTCGGGTCGCGCTCCGGAGCCGGCGGCCAGGCCGGCGGCGCGGACGGCGACGTCGGAGCGCCGGAGACCGGGGTCTCGGCGGACGGCGGCACCGAGGTCGGCCGGGCGTACGGCGGCGCGGACGGCACCGGCGGCGCGGAGACCGGCGGTACCGGCGGGGCCGACACCGGCGGGACGAACGTGCCGCGGCCCTGGTTTTCCGGGTTGGCCGGAAGCTGGCGCGGGATGCTGGCGCCGAAGCCGCCGTCGCCCTCACGGGTCTCGGTGGTGCGGCGCGGCAGCCCGTCCGGGCCGGCGAAGCCCTGCGGGCCGGACGGCGACACCGGACCGGACGGCAGCGGCGGGATCGGCTCGTTGCTGCGCGGGCCGTAGAAGCCGTTGGCACCGTTGGTGTTGTTGCCACCGGTGCCGTTGCTGCCGCCGTTGAGCAGGCCGTTAGGGCCGAAACCGTTGCCGTTGGAGCCCGGCGCGCCGGTGAGGTCGGACCAGGCCGGCACCGCGCGGCCACCGCCGGTGCCGAGCATGCCACCGTTGTTCATCGGCGGGTTGGGGTCGAACGGGCGGCCACCGGGGTAGCCACCGCGACCACTCTCCAGGGCGAGCGGCTCGGGCATGGCCGGGCGGGCGGGCGGGTTGGCCACCGCCGGCTGCGGCGGCCGGCCACCGACCGCGGCGCCCGCGATCAGGACCTGGACCGGCATGCTGACCTCGGCCACCGTGCCGCGCTCGGCGTCGGCCGGCCGGAGCTCGACCTTGACACCGTGCCGGTTGGCCAGCCGGGCGACCACGACCAGGCCCATCATCCGGGAGACGGCCACGTCCACCATGGGCGGGTTGGCGAGCCGCTCGTTGAGGTCGCGCAGTTGCTCGCGGCTGATGCCGATGCCGCGGTCCTCGACCGAGAGCAGCGCGCCGTCGCCCAGCCGCCGGGCCTCGACGATGACCGTCGAGTTGGGCGGGGAGAACGCGGTCGCGTTGTCGAACAGCTCGGCGACCAGGTGGACCATGTCGTTGACGGCGTGCGCCGCCACCTCGATGTCCCGGTCGATCATGCCGAACTCGATGCGGGTGTAGTGCTCGACCTCGGACTGCGCGGCACGGAGCACGTCGATCAGGGCGGCCGGCTCGCGCTGCACACGGGTGGAGTCGGCGCCGGCGAGAACCAGGAGGTTTTCGTCGTTACGGCGCATCCGGGTGGCCAGGTGGTCGAGCTGGAACAGCTCGGCCAGGCGGTCCGGGTCTTCCTCGCCGCGCTCCAGCCGGTCGAGGTGACCGATGAGCCGGTCGACCAGGATCTGCGAACGACGGGCCAGGTTGACGAACATCGTGGCGACCGAGGAGCGGAGCGCGGCCTGCTCGGCCGCGGTGCGTACCGCCTCCAGGTGGACCGCGTTGAACGCCTCGGTCACCTGGCCGAACTCGTCCCGGCTGCGTACCGGCAGCGGCTCGGCGATCTGGTCGGCCACCTGGGCCGGGGTGAGCGAGCTGGACAGCGCCGGGTCACGCAGCCGGCTCACCGCGTGCGGCAGGCCGAACTGGGCCACCGAGAGCGCGCCCTGCCGCAACTCGCGCAGCGAGCGGGCCATCGACCGGGCCACCAGCCAGGCGAACAGGATGGCCAGCAGCAGCATCGCGAGCAGCACGCTGGTCTCGACGAAGACCCGGCGGTTCACGTTGTTACGCAGCTCGGTCGCCTGGGCCACGATGTCGGCGTCCATCTTTTGCTCGACCTGGCGGAAGAGCTTGTTGTAGCCGGTCATCGCCGCCTCCCAGGACTGGGAGTCGAACGGGATGTTGCTGGTGTTGGCGCCCTGCAGGGACTGGAGCTGACCGGTCAGGTTGGTCGCGGCGCGGCCGTCCGGAACGTCCTTGATCCGCTCGAAGAGCTGCTTCTCGCTGTCGGTGCCGACCGTCTGGAGCGTGGTGCCGGCCAGCTGGAAACCGGTGTCGGTGAGCAGGAACTTGCGGCGCAGGGTGGCGTTGAAGTCGCCGTCGCCGAGCACCTCGTGGCCGACGTTGCGCTGCTGGGCGGCGTACTCCTTGGCGCGGGCCACGGCGGCCACGGCGCGCAGGTGATCGCTCAGCGAGGTGTCGGCGGCCAGCTGGGCCGAGGCGTCGCGGACCGAGAGAAGGTCGTCGATCAGGTTGTTGTAGGTGTCCTCGACGTCGTCGACCTTGAGCTTGCCGTTGGCGATCTGGCTGCGCTTGGCCGGCAGGTCCTCGAGGTTGCGGTCGAGCCGCAGCAGCAGCGTGCCAACTTTGGCCGGTACGTCGTCGAGCGCGGCCTTCTGCTGGGAATAGGGCACCTTGGCCTGGTCGACCTGTGCGTGCTCCTCGTTGTAAGCCTTGAGCGAAGCCGCACGGACCGGACTCTTCGGGTCATTCGTCACGAGCATCACGCCGAAAGCGCGTTCGTTCTGCAGGTGGTCGACGAGACCGCCGGCGGCCTCGGACAGCACCGACAGGTTTCGCGCGCGCTCCGCGTTGCTGGCCTCTTCGATGTGGTCGACCAGGCCGCTGACGCCGACGATGATCGTCGCCAGGGTGGGCACCAGCATGATGAGGCCGAGCTTCGACCAGATCGGCAGGTCTCGCAGCCGATCGGCCGGCCGACGGAGACGCGACATGACGCCGGTCGCCGTCTTGGGGCGCTTGCTCACGTCACCGTCCTCCTGATTCGGGCCCGGCCTTCGGGTCGCCGGACACCGCACGGCCGACTGCCGCGTCGGGCCCCCGAGATTCCATCACGACGAGTGTCAAAGAGAAAGAGCAGGCGGACACGGACCGGTTGTGTGACGGAATGTTGCTCCGTCGCAGTTGGACTTCGCCGGTTCGATATCACTACCTGTGCAGGCATGTATCTCTCTGTGTCACTCCGCCGATCGGCGCGGCTCGGGGGTGTCGCCAGCCGATCGGGCCCGATCGTAATGGATCGCGGCAGGACAGACGATGGCGCGGTCCCGGCTCCAGAGCAAGGTGAGATGCCGGATTTTGCAGTGTTTGTAGGGACCATTCTGACCGAACGGATGATCGGCCCCACCGAACCGCCAGGCCCGGCGGGGAGTCAGGCGAGCAACTTGGCATATGCCGGCTTGATCACCTCGTCGATGATCGCGAGCCGCTCGTCGAACGGGATGAAGGCGGACTTCATCGCGTTGATGGTCAGCCAGCGCAGTTCCGCCCAGCCCCAGCCGAACGCCTCGCAGAGCAGTGCCATCTCGCGGGACATCGAGGTGCCGCTCATGAGCCGGTTGTCGGTGTTGACCGTGACCCGGAACCGGAGGTCGTGCAGCAGGCCGATGGGGTGCTCGGCGATCGAGCGGGCGGCACCGGTCTGCACGTTCGACGAGGGGCACAGCTCGAGCGGGATCCGCTTGTCCCGGACGTAGGCGGACAGCCGGCCCAGCACCGCACCCTCGCCGCGGTGGCCGGTGATGTCGTCCACCAGGCGCACGCCGTGCCCCAGCCGGTCGGCCCCGCACCACTGGATGGCCTGCCAGATCGACGGCAGCCCGAACGCCTCGCCGGCGTGGATGGTGAAGTGGAAGTTCTCCCGCTGGAGGTACTCGAACGCGTCCAGGTGCCGGGTGGGCGGGAAACCGGCCTCGGCGCCGGCGATGTCGAAGCCCACCACGCCCTGGTCCCGGTAGCGCACGGCCAACTCGGCGATCTCCTGCGAGCGGGCCGCGTGCCGCATCGCGGTCAGCAGCACACCGACCCGGATCGGCCGGCCCTGCGCGGCCGCCTCGGCGGCGCCGTCGACGAACCCGGAGTTCACCGCGTCGACCACCCGATCCAGGGTGAGGCCGCGCTCCAGGTGCTGTTCCGGGGCGTAGCGGACCTCGGCGTACACGACGCCGTCGGCGGACAGGTCGAGCGCGCACTCCTTGGCCACCCGATGCAGCCCCGCCTCGGTCTGCATGACCGCCACCGTGTGCGCGAACGTCTCCAGGTACCGTTCCAGCGAGCCCGAGTCGGCCGCCGCCACGAACCACTCACCGAGCGCCTGCGGATCGCCGGCGGGCAGGGGGTGTCCTATCGCGTCGGCCAGTTCGAGGATGGTCGCGGGGCGCAGACCACCGTCCAGGTGGTCGTGCAGCAGCGCCTTCGGTGCCTTGACGATGTCGGAGTGCATGAGTGCGGCCATCAGCCGAGCTTAGGGGGCCGGACCGAATGATCGATGGAGCAATCCCGTATCTGCGGTGCCCGGTTTGCGAACAGTCGCTGGCTCGCGCCGAACGGGCACTGCGCTGCCCCCGCGGGCACAATTTCGACCTGGCCAGGCAGGGGTACGCGGACCTGAGCGCTGGCCGGCTGCCGCACGTCGGCGACACCGCCGACATGGTGGCCGACCGGGCCGCGTTCCTGGCCGCCGGGCACTACGACTTCATCGGGTCGGCGCTGGCCGCGGCGGCCGCCACCGACGGCCTGGTGGTGGACGCCGGCACCGGCACCGGTGACTACCTGGCCCGGGTGCTGGCGGCCGCACCAGCGGCGACCGGGCTGGGGCTGGACGTGTCGAAACCGGCACTGCGCCGGGCCGCCCGCTGCCACCCCCGGGCCGGTGCGGTGCTGGCCGACCTGTGGCGCCCGCTGCCGATCGTGGACGGGGCGGCCGCGGTGATCCTGGACGTGTTCGCCCCGCGCAACGGCGCCGAGTTCCGCCGCGTCCTGCGCCCGGACGGCCGCCTGCTGGTGGTCACGCCCGCAGCCGGGCACCTGCACGAACTGGTGGCGGCGCACGGGCTGATCCGGGTCGCACCGGACAAGGCGGCCCGGGTCCGCGAGGCGCTCGACGACCACTTCGCGGTGGAGTCGGTCACCGCCCTGGAACACAGCCTCGACCTGAGCGCCGCCGAGGCCCGCACGCTGATCGGCATGACGCCGAGCGCGCACCACGTCCCGGTGGCGACGCTGCCCACCGCCGCGGTCAAGGTGACCGCCGCGGTCGACCTGACCGTCTATCGGCCGCGCTGACCAGCTAGACCGACAGGTCCACCTCTTCCCACTCCGGGGGCTTGTCGTGGTACGGGCCGTGGAAGATCACCGCCCACTCCAGGGCCCACCGGCGCTGGCCGATCGCGTTCGCGTTGATCTCGCCCGGCAACCGCATGCCGACGCGTTCCGACTCCTGGAACGCCCAGTCCAGGCAGTAGTAGAGGTCGAGCAGGACGGCCGCCTCGACCGGGTCGCGCGGCGACATCAGCGACCGGGAGCGCCAGCTCACGAACGTCTCACCGGCCGGCAGATCGGGCATCTGCGACATCATCCGGCCCTCCGGCGGGGCCGTGGGGTCGAGGTGCCGGCTCAGGCCGAGCAGCCAGGCCAGCGCGAAGACCGCGTCGTGGTGCAGCACGAAGGACCGGTGATCGCCCTTGGCCCCGATCACGAACTGCCACTCGGGCGGTGTGACCAGATCGACCAGGTGCGCGGCCAGCAGCCAGCTCATCGCGATCTCGGTGGGCATGCCGAAGCACCGCGCCACGACCACGTGCAGCACCGCGGCCCGCGCCTCCAGGTCGGCGGTCGGGCGCAGCTCCACCGTGTCGCCCAGCTCCCAGATCAGCGGGAATCCGGGCGGTGGCACCGGCAGGCCCAGGCGCGCGACTTCGTCGAGGCTGGCCTCGCGGACCGCGCGCGGGTCGGGTGCGGCCTTCGTCATGGTGCGTCAGGCTATGCGGTCCAGTACCAGCTGTGTAAGGGCGGGCGGGGCATCGCCGACCGTCACTGCCTGAGCTGCGGTTTCCCGGGCCGGGGCGAGCCGGGCCGGATCATCGGTGCGCAGCTCGAACAGCGCGTCGCCGGCGCGTACCGGATCCCCTGGTTTGACCTTCAACACGACCCCGGCACCGAAGCTGACCGGATCCTCCTTACGGGCCCGGCCGGCGCCCAGGCGCCAGGCGGCCACCCCGATGCCGTACGCGTCCACCGCGGTCACCACGCCGTCCGCCGCCGCCCGCACCACCTCGGTCTCGCGCGCCACCGGCAGCGGCGCGTTCGGGTCGCCACCCTGCGCCCGGATCATCCGCCGCCAGGTGTCCATGGCGGCACCGGACGCCAGCACCTGGGCGGGATCGGCGTCCAGCCCGGCCGCGGCCAGCATCTCCCGGGCCAGCGCCAGGGTCAGCTCCACCACGTCGGCCGGACCGCCGCCGGCCAGCACCTCGACCGACTCGGCCACCTCGACCGCATTGCCGACCGCCAGCCCGAGCGGGGTGTTCATGTCGGTGAGCAGGGCGATCGTGGTGACGCCGCTGTCCTTGCCGAGCTGCACCATGGTGGCGGCCAGCTCGCGGGCGGCGGTCAGGTCCTTCATGAACGCGCCGGAGCCGACCTTGACGTCGAGGACCAGCGCCCCGGTGCCCTCGGCGATCTTCTTGCTCATGATCGAGCTGGCGATCAGCGGAATGGCCTCGACCGTGCCGGTCACGTCGCGCAGGGCGTACAGCTTGCGGTCGGCCGGCGCCAGGCCCTCGCCGGCCGCGCAGATCACCGCGCCGACGTCGTCGAGCTGCCGCTTGAACTCGTCGTTGGCCAGCGACGCCCGCCAGCCCGGGATCGACTCGAGCTTGTCCAGGGTGCCGCCGGTGTGCCCGAGCCCGCGCCCGGACAGCTGCGGCACGGCCGCGCCGCAGGCCGCCACCAGCGGGGTGAGCGGCAGGGTGATCTTGTCGCCGACGCCGCCGGTGGAATGCTTGTCGGCGGTCGGCCGGGTCACCGTCGACAGGTCGAGCCGCTCCCCGCTGGCGATCATCGCGGCGGTCCACCGGGCGATCTCGCCGGCCTCCATGCCGCGCAGCAGGATCGCCATGGCCAGGGCCGACATCTGCTCGTCGGCCACCACACCGCGGGTGTACGCGTCCACCACCCAGTCGATCTGGGCGTCGCTGAGCCGGTGGCCGTCCCGCTTGGCCCGGATTACGTCAACTGCTGCGAACTCGGTCATCGGGGCCTCTCGTCAGTCCTGCTGCCACCGGTCGGGGATGCCCTCCGGCGGTTCTCCCTCGCCGGCCCAGGTCAGGCCGCCGTCCGCGGCCACCACCACGATCCGCGGGGTGCGCACCTGCCCCCAGGCCACCGCCTCCGCCGCGGTCGGGAAGTTCGGGCCCTCCTCGAGCACGCCCTTGGCGACGTCGCTCTCCTGCGGGCTGCCGCCGGACCGCTCCCAGTACCCGGTCCAGACCGTCGCGCCGCCGGACAGGTCCGGGTGCACGAAAACCGTCCCCCGGCCGCGCCACTTGGCCAGCGCGGCCGGCACCTCGGGCCCGGACGCCGGCCCGTTCACCTTGTCGAGGTCCTCCGGGCCGAACGCGTGTGGCAGCAACTCGGCCATGGTGAGCGGCCGCGGCACGGCCTCGACCAGGCAGTCCGCGCCGCCGTGCTCCCAGAGCAGCTGACGGCAGCGCCCGCACGGCATCAGCGGGTTGCCGTTGGCGTCCACGCAGGAGACCGCCACCAGCCGCCCGCCACCGGTCGCCGCGAGCGAGCTGACCAGCCCGCACTCGGCGCACAGCCCGACGCCGTAGGAGGCGTTCTCCACGTTGCAGCCGACGACCACCCGGCCGTCGTCCACCAGCCCCGCCACCCCGACCGGGAAGTCGGAGTACGGCGCGTACGCGTGCCGCATGGCCTCGATGGCGGCCGCCCGCAAGGCGGCCCAGTCGATCTCCATGCCGCCGATTCTGCCCCACTCCACCCGCGGGCCGGTCAGCTCTTGGTGTACGGCACGCCGTCCGCCGCCGGCGCACGCACCCGGCCCACCAGGCCGGCCACCGCGATGATGGTGGCGATGTACGGCAGCATGTTGAGGAACTGGTTGGGCACCGGGCTGCCGGCCACGCTCAGATAGAACGCCAGCTTCTGGGCGAACCCGAAGAACAGCGCCGCGCCCAGCGCCCCGAACGGGGTCCACCGCCCGAAGATGAGCGCGGCCAGCGCGATGAAGCCGGCGCCCGCAGTCATGTTCTTGTTGAAGGCACCGGTCGAGACCAGCGTGAAGTAGGCACCGCCGGCACCCGCGATCAGGCCGCCCAGCAGCACGTTGACGTAGCGCAGGCCGCGCACCCGGACGCCGACCGTGTCGGCCGCCGTGGGGTGCTCGCCGACCGCGCGGGTACGCAGGCCCCAGCGGGTCCACTTCAGCGCGAAGTGGATCACCACCACCAGAATCAGGGCGGCCCAGACCAGCAGGTGGGTGTGGAACAGCACCGGGCCGATGACCGGGATGTCGGACAGCAGCGGCACCTCCCACCGGGGCAGCGGCGGCGGCTGGTTGTACTTCAGCGCGTCCGGCTGCATCAGGCGCTCGTACAGGAACCCGGTCACGCCGAGCGCGAACAGGTTGAGCACGATGCCGACCACCACCTGGTCGACCAGGAAGCGGATGGCCAGCACGGCCAGCATGGCGGCGATGATCACGCCGCCCACCATCGCGCTGACCAGGCCGGCCCAGACGCTGGTGGCGAGCGTGCCGATCAGCGCGGCGCCGAACGCGCCCATCAGGAACTGGCCCTCGATGGCGACGTTCACCACGCCGGAGCGCTCGCCCAGCACGCCGGCCAGCGCGCCGAGGATCAGCGGCAGCGCGTACTCGAGGCTGCCGCTCATGGTGTCGACCAGCGGCAGGAACTTGCCGGCCACCTGCCAGCACAGGAAGGAGAGCACGAACGACGCGATGCCGCAGCTGAGCAGCGCGGTCTGCCAGCGCGGCGCCCGGCCGATCAGCATGATCACGCCCAGCACCACGGTGAGCAGGCCGAAGATGATGGTGCCGACCTGCCCGTTGATCGACAGGGCGGCGCCGCTGGCGTCCGTGCTCAGCGTGAAGCGGGCCGTCGCGGACTCGGCCACCGAGCCGAACACCAGGGTCGCCAACAGGCCGATGGCGGCGATGCCGGCGCCGAGGCGGCGTTCCCGGTTCCAGAACCGGTCCGGCGCCGCAACCTCAACGGTCGTCGTGGTCGACATGGTCACCAGCCCTTCGCCATCGAGGCGCCGAGCCGTGCGGACCGGGCGGCGCGGAGCTGGAAGATCGCCTTCACCAGAGCGGGGGCGGCGATGAAGATGACGATGAGGGCCTGCAGCACGGTCACCAGTTCGAGCGAGATGCCCACGTCGACCTGCATGAGGTTGCCACCGGCTCGCAGCGCCCCGTACAGGATCGCGGCGAACAGCGTGCCCCACGGCCGGTTGCGACCGAGCAGGGCGACCAGCAGCCCGTCGAAGCCGATGTTGCCGGCCACCTGGGCGGTGAGCTTGTCGGCGGTGCCCAGCACCTGGGTGGCGCCGCCCAGGCCGGCGAGGGCGCCGGCGACAACCATGAGGAGGGTGTACGTCTTGGCGACGCTAATTCCGGCGGTCTTGGCGGCCGGCGGGTTGACGCCCACCGCGCGCAGCTCGAAGCCGAACGCCGACCGGTTGATCAGCCAGGCCACCCCGGCCGTGGCCAGCACCGCGAACACGATGCCGAGGTGCATCCGCAGCGGCGCCGGCATCGAGGTCAGCGCGGCCGAGCTGTCGATGGTCTTGCTGATCGCGTCGGACCGCTCCGGGTCCTGCACGCCGGGCTGGAGGATGAGCCAGCTCAGGAACAGCAGCGCGGTGTAGTTGAGCATGATCGTGGTGATCACCTCGTGCGCGCCGGTGCGGGCCTTGAGCAGGCCGGGTAGGAAACCCCAGAGCGCACCGCCGATCGCGCCGCCGAGCAGGGCCACCAGCATGTGCACGACCGGCGGCAGGCCGAACGCGAAACCGGCCACCCCGGCCACGACGCAGCCCAGGATCGCCTGGCCCTGGCCACCGATGTTGAACAGGCCGCCGCGGAACGCGATCGCCACCGACAGGCCGGTGAAGACCAGCGGCGCCGCGTAGGTGAGGGTCTCCGAGATCGGGTTGAGCGCCGCCTGCCAGGTGCCGGTGCCGTTGGCCCAGGCCTGCACCGCGGCCGGGTCGAAGATGGCGCCCTTGAACAGGTCGGCGTAAGCCGCGCTGATCAGCGTCCAGCTGGCTTCCACGGCGTCGCTCGGCCGGGCCGTGAAGTAGGCGAACGTGGCCAGCACGTTCGGGTCCGAGAGCGCGATCAGCACGGCGCCGATGACCAGCGCCAGGAAGATCGACAGGACGGTGACCGTCACGGTGTTGGCCGACCAGAGGTTGCGGAGGAAGAGGCTCAGGAACGCGTCGTCCGGCTTCTTGTCGTCCTTGGCCGGTGGCGCCTCGGTGTCGGTGCTCACTGGGGGTCTTCTTCCTGCGGGGCGGCGGCGGTCGGGCTTTCCGTGATGCCGGCCATCAGCAGGCCGATCTCCTCGCGGGGCATGTCGGGCGAGACCGTGGCGAGGACGCGGCCGCGGTACATCACCGCGATCCGGTCGGCCAGGCCGACCACCTCGTCCAGCTCGCTGGAGACCACGAGCACCGCGGTGCCGTTGTCCCGCTCGCGGATGATCTGGCTGTGGATGAACTCGATCGAGCCGACGTCCACGCCGCGGGTGGGCTGGCTGGCGATCATCAGGCGCAGCGGGCGGGACATCTCCCGGGCCACCACGACCTTCTGCTGGTTGCCGCCGGACAGGGTGCCGACCGTGGCCTCGGGTGACGAGGTACGGATGTCGAACTGGGTCACCCGTTCCCGGGCCGACTCGACGATCGCCTTAGGGTTGAGCCGCACCGCGTTGCCGAACGGCGGCCGGTCGTACATGTCCAGAACCAGGTTTTCCGCGACGGTGAACTCCTTCACCACCCCGTCGAGGCTGCGGTCCTCGGGCACGTAGCCGACGCCGGAGCGCAGGATCCTCTTGGTGCCCATGCCGACCAGGCTCTCGCCGTCCAGCGCCATCGCGCCGGCCCGGATCGGGCGCAGCCCCATGATCGCCTCGACCAGCTCGGTCTGCCCGTTGCCCTGCACGCCGGCGATGCCGAGCACCTCGCCGGCCCGCACCTCCAGGTCGACGCCGTCGATCGCCCGGACCCCGCGGTCGTCGTCGACCACCAGGCCCGCGACCTTGAGCACCTCGCGTCCGGGTTCGGCCGGGCCCTTGCTGACCTCGAGGCTGACGTCCCGGCCGACCATCAGCGCCGCGAGCTCGTCCTCCGAGGTGTCCGGGGCCGCGGTTCCCACTGTTCTGCCCCGGCGGATCACGGTGATCCGGTCGGCGATGGCCTTGACCTCGCGCAGCTTGTGGGTGATGAAGACGATCGACTTGCCGGTCTCGGCCAGCGACCGCATCACGCTGAGCAGCTCGTCGGTCTCCTGCGGGGTGAGCACCGCGGTCGGCTCGTCCAGGATCAGCAGGTCGACGTCGCGGGTCAGGGCCTTGACGATCTCGACCCGCTGCTGCGCGCCGACCGGGAGGTTTTCCACCAGGGCGTCCGGATCGACCGGCAGCCCGTACTTCCTGGAGGTCTCCAGCACGTCGCGGCGGTTGCGGCGGCGGTCGAGGATGCCGAGCGGGCCGCCGCGGACCTCCTCGGCGCCGAGCGCGATGTTCTCCGCCACGGTGAAGACCGGTACCAGCATGAAGTGCTGGTGGACCATGCCGATGCCGGCCGCGATGGCGTCCCGGGGGCTGCGGAAGACCTTGGCCTCGCCGTCCACCAGGATCTCGCCCTCGTCCGGCTGGAGCAGGCCGTACAGCTGGTTCATCAGGGTCGACTTGCCGGCACCGTTCTCGCCGAGCAGCGCGTGCACCTCGCCCGGCTCGACCGTGATGTCGATGTGATCGTTGGCCACCAGGTCGCCGAAGCGCTTGGTGATGCCGCGCAGTTCGAGTCTCAGCGGATCTCCTCAGCTCGGGCGGACATGGGGAACCGCCGCCCGGCCGCGAGAGATTCTCGCGGCCGCGCGGCGGCCAGGATGTTACCTAGTAAATGCTCACTTGGGAGCGTTGGCGGACTCGACTTTCACGGTGCCCGCGATGATGTCGTCCTTGAGCTTCTCGACCTCGGCCTTGAGACCCGCGTCGACCTTGCTCTCGAACTGGTTGTACGGGGCCAGCGAGACGCCCTCGTTGTCCAGCGTGCCCAGGTAGCCGGGGCTGGCGGCGAGCGGCTGACCGGTGGCGCCGGCGACGACCGCCTGCTCCACCGCGTCGGTGATGTTCTTGACGACCGTGGTCAGGAACACGTCGCAGTACTGCGCGGCGCTCTGGCAGCCGTCCAGGTCGACCCAGATGACCGAGACCTTGCCGGAGGAGCCCTTGGCCACGTCGGCCGCGCCCAGGCCGGTGCCGCCGGCGACCGGGAAGATGATGTCGGCGCCCTGTGCCACGAACGTGTTGGTCAGCGCCTTGCCCTTGGCCGGGCTGGCGAAGTCGTCGGTGAAGCTGCCGGCCTGCTTGGCCTTGTCCCAGCCGAGCACCTGCACGCTCTTGCTCTTGGTCTTGTTGTAGTGCGCCACGCCGTCGGCGAAGCCGTCCATGAAGATGGTGACCGGCGGGATCTTCAGGCCGCCGTAGGTCGCGACCTTCTGCGACTTCGAGTAGCCCGCGGCCAGGTAGCCGGCGAGGAAGGCGGCCTGGTGGGTGGCGAACTGCATCGGGTAGACATTGGAGCCGCTGCTGCCGCTGTCCACGATGCCGAACTGCTGGGTCGGGTTGGCCGTGGCGACCGCCTTGGTGGCGTCGCCCATGAGGCCGCCGACCGACAGGATGAAGTTGCACTTCTTGGTCACGAAACCGCGCAGGTTGGGCTCGTAGTCGGCCTCGGCGGTGGACGCCACGTACTTCGGGTCGACGTTGGGCGCCTGGGCCTTGGCGGCCTGCAGACCCGCCCACGCGGACGCGTTGAAGGACTTGTCGTCGATGCCGCCGGTGTCGGTGACCATGCACGCCTGGTAAGCGGCGGCGGCAGCGCTCGAGGAGCCACCGCTGGGAGTTTCGGCCGGGGCGTCGCCACAGGCGGCGGCGGCGAGCGTCAGCCCACCCGCCGCGAGAATCGCAACGATTCGCTTCCCACGTACTGGGCGCAAAACGCCCTCCTTCCAATGCACACCGACCGGCGTCGGTGAGTCTTCAGAATCGGGAGCGTAGCCGCAGGCCAGAACGGCGGCGGAGGTTTGTCCCGGACTGTTGGCGCACCGTTATCTCGCCGCAACCGGGACTCGCCTTGAACGTCGGTTTAGGTCAATCTACGAGTGAATTGCCCTGCTGGGGACGTAACATGCCGTTAATCTTGCGGCCTCGAAGGCGTACCGGCCACGGATTCTTCGGCGATTCGCCGCCGGCCCGAGGCCCGCCAGGCTCGCACTCCGAGCACGCCCACCACGGTTCCTATGGTCAGCGACGCGGCGATCAGCAGGGCATGGATCCAGAAGAACGCGGCCGGGGCTCCGTCGACGAAGGAGCGGTCGTCCCGATAGATCGCCAGCGCGAACCGGGGCCAGATCAGCCACGTCCACACCCCGACCGCCGTCAGGAAGACCGCCCATCGCCGCGTGATCACCATCGGACCACTATCCCAGCCCAGTCCGCCGGCTCAGCGCGCCGGCACCAGCTCCGGCGCGACCTCCGCCGCCACAACCGCCGGGCGCGGGCTCAGACCGCGGCGTCCGGCCAGGACCAAGACCAAACCACCGAGGGCGTACGCCGAGAGCACCGTCACCGCGGCCGCCGCGCCCTGACCGTCGAAATAGGCCACCGACCGCAGCAGCGTGCCGCCCGCACCGATCGGCAGCCACTGTCCGACCTCGCCCCACGGCTGGGGCAGCAGCTCGGGCGCCGCCGGAATGCCGGACAGCGCATTGCCGACCAGGAACATCACCACCGCACCGAGGGCCAGCCCGCCCCGGTCGAGCACCGCGGCCAGCCCGGTCATGGCGGCCGCAACGGCCAACGTGGTCAGTGCCAGCGCGCCGGCCACCGCGAGGTAGGCACCGGGCAGAACGCCCAGCCAGTAGATCAGCACGGCGGCGCCGGCCAGCCCGGCCAGCCCGGCGTAGGCGAGCAGCGCGGCCAGCCGGGCCGCCCGCCGCGACACCAGGAGGAAGACCAGCACCCCGGCCAGCAGGCTGGTGATCGCCAGCGGCAGGAAGCCGGCACCGAACCCGGCACCGCGCGCGTCGTCCGGGTCGACCGGGACGACGTCGCGGACCGCGACATCCGGGCCGAGGCCGGCGGCGGCCTGGGTCAGCAGCTGGGCCACGGTGGGACTGGCGGCCGAGGCCACATGCACCTCGGGACCGGCCGGCGTGACCACGATCGCCCCGTACACCGCGCGGTCGCGGATGGAGGCGTCGGCCGCGGCCGGGTCGGCCACCGTGGTGATCACGAACGCGCCCGGGTGGGCGGCGGCCAGCTGCGCCGCAACCTGGGCCGCGACCTGCGGCGGGCCGGCCACCGCGACCGGCAGGTCCCGCGGGGCCAGATTGGCGGCCGGCCCCGCGAACAGCGGGATGAGCAGGGCCTGCACGGCGACCACCGCGACGGCGATGAGGACACCGAGGGCCACTGGGGTGCGGCGCATCTCGTACTCCTTAAAACGAATGTTCGTTCTTTATTGACATCAGAGTGCGCCATGGGCCACAGCTTCGTCAAGAACGAGCGTTCGTTTTACACTGTGCCCCGTGCCACGCGTATCCGAAGACCATCTCCTCGCCCGCCGCGAGCAGATCCTGACCGCGGCCCGCACGTGCTTTCTGGCCAAGGGTCTGCACAACACCTCGATGCAGGACCTCATCCAGGAGGCCGGGCTGTCGGTGGGCGCGGTCTATCGCTACTTCAAATCCAAGAACGAGATCATCAACGCCATCGCGGACACCGTGGTGGGCGGCATCACCCAGCACATCGACGAGGTGGCCGAGCGGCGGCTGCCGATGGTCGACTCGCTCGACGCGATCCTCATCGCGATCGAGACCCAGATCATCGGGGGCGGGAACCTGCCGATCGCGCTCCAGATGTGGGGCGAGGCGACGCTCGACCCGACGATCGGCGAGATCGTCAAGGAGCGCTACTCGGGCTTGCGGAACAGCGTGCGGACGCTCGTGGCGCACGCGGTGGAGGACGGCGAACTGCCCGCCGGCACGGACGTGGACGCCGTCACCACGGCGTTCTTCTCCCTGATTCCCGGCTATGCGCTGCAGCGACTGCTGACCGGCGTGCCCGACCGGGCCACCTACCTCGCCGGGGTGCGTGCCCTGATCGGCCGCGCCTAAGCCGGCTCGGCTACCAGCCGGGCCGCGATCCGGGCCCAGCCGGCGCGCACCTCGGCCTCGGTGGGTGCCCGGCCCGGGCGTACCCGCCTGGTCTCGTAGTCGTCGTCGCCGTCCGGGTCCTCCACCTGGTCCTCGGCCGCAGCCCGGGCCAGTTCCACCTCGTCTCTTATCGCCTCCGCGTCGGCCCTCGGCAGCAGCGGCTCGACCACCGCCATGAGGTCCTCGTCGGCGACAACCGCCTGGGCGAGCGCGAGAGCGTGGGCCCGCTCGTACGGTCCGCAGACCACCGGCTCCCAGTCCTCCTCGTCGCCCAGCGACCCGATCGTGATGACCCAGGGAAGGTCGGCCACCGGCGAATCGACCGGCAGGTCCAACGTCACGAGTGTGCCCACGCGCCCATCATTCCGGGCGGCTGTGCCGAATCCAGGTGTTTTGCCCCACCGGGGTATTTTTATCGTCAGCTGAGAGATCCACCACGCGGCCGTGCGGACTGGTCGCCGCCCAGGCCGCGCCGAACAGCAGAAGTTGATTGAAGACGTACAGGTAGACCAACACGCCGACGGCCGAGCCCACCAGACCGTAGGCCGGGTTGCGCTGCACCAGGCCGACGAACGACTTACCCACCGTGTTCAGCAGGGTGATGCCGAGGCCGACCTGGAGCACCGGCGGGGCCAGCCGGCGCACCGTCATCCGCAGCCGGGGCACGGCGGCCAGCAGCGCGGCGGCCAGGATCATGTTCACCGCCGCGGTGAGCAGCAGGCTGATCAGCGACTGAATGGCGCCCTCGGCCAGCCAGGTCGCCAGCAGTTCCAGGCCGTACACGGCGAGTTGGGACAGGGTCAGCAGCAGCAGGATGCCGATCAGCACCAGCAGGTCGAGCGCCTGCCGGATGCCGATGTAGCCGGGCTGCTCGGGGACCTGCCAGATCAGCCGCTGCGAGGAGCGGATCGCCTCGACCCAGGCGATGCCGGTGAAGGTCAGGCCGATGATGCCCACGATGCCGACCGTCCGGCCGCTGTCCAGGATCGCCTGCAGGTCCAGGAACGGCAGGTTCTGCCGGAGGAAGTCGCGGACGATGTCGAACAACTCGTCGTTGTTGGTGAGCAGGATGCCGAAGATCGAGTAGCCGATCAGCAGCAGCGCGAAGACCGCGAAGAAGCCGTAGTACGCGATCGCCGCGGCGAGTCGTCCGCCCTGGAGATCGGTGTAGCGCAGCACGGCGCGGCAGAAGTGGTCGAAGTAGCGCGATCGATGCCGCAGGCGCATGATCCGCGACTCGGCGGCGTCATAGGCCCGATCGATCGCATTCACGCGGCGACCGTAACCGAATTTACGACGAAGGTGGCTCAGGCGCCCAGCGGGAAGTCGCGGCGGGGACGCCACGGGCCCTCGCCGCCGTGCGAGAACAACGTGAACGCGGTGACGTGGAACTTCGCCGAGAAGCCGGCCAGATCCTCGAAGACCGCGTCCAGCGCATCGGCCGGCACGTCCTGCGCCACCGTGACGTGGGGGTGGTAGGGGAACCGCGCGTCCCGGTTGACGTCCGCGGCCGCGGCGATCGCCTCGGCCAGCAACTCGCACTCGCTGATGCCGACCGCGAGGGTCACGAACACCACCTCGGTGATCGGCCGGAACGTGCCGGTGCCGCGCAGGTTAATGGTGAACGGCTGCTGCCCGGCGGCCACCGCCTCAAGGTGTTTCTCGACGGCGGGCAGCGCCTCGGTGGCCACCTCGGTGGGACCGAGCAGCGTGACGTGCGCCGGCGTGTAGGCCGCCTGCGGATCACCGGCCTCGGCCCGCCGGCGGGTCAGCGCACTGCCCCACGGCTCGGGGATGTCGATGGCGACGCCGATCCGCGTCGTCGGGGCACCGTGGACCACGTCGGGTCAGGCCTCGCGGGCCGGGCTGAGAAAACCCACGTTGTGGTACGCGTTGGCGAGCGTGACCGCGGCGACCGCGCGGGCCTTCTCGGCGCCGATCGCGAGCACCTTGTCGAGGTAGCCCGGGTCCTCCAGGTAGGCGCGGGTGCGCTCCTGGACCGGCCGGACGAAGTCCACCACGATCTCGGCGAGGTCCTTCTTGAGGTCGCCGTAGCCGCGTCCCTCGTACTGCTCCAGCAGTTCGTCTATGGTCCGCTGGGTCAGCGCCGCATAGATGGTCAGCAGGTTGCTGACGCCGGGCTTGTTCTCCTCGTCGTAGAGGATCTCGCGGCCGGTGTCGGTGACCGCCGATTTGATCTTCTTGGCCGAACGGGCCGGGTCCTCGAGCAGCTCGATGATGCCGTTCGGCGACGAGGCAGACTTCGACATCTTGGCCGTCGGGTCCTGCAGGTCGGTGATCTTCGCGGTGTCGCGCACGATGTAAGCCGACGGGACCGTGAACGTACGGCCGAACCTGGTGTTGAAACGCTGTGCCAGGTCACGGGTCAGCTCGAGGTGCTGCCGCTGGTCCTCGCCGACCGGCACCTGGTCGGCCTGGTAGAGCAGGATGTCGGCGGCCTGCAGCACCGGGTAGGTGAACAGGCCCACGGTCGTGGTGTCGGCGGCCTTGGCCGACTTGTCCTTGAACTGGACCATGCGCCCGGCCTCGCCGAAGCCGGTGATGCAGCTCATCACCCAGCCGAGCTGGGCGTGCTCGGGCACGTGCGACTGGACGAACAGCGTGCACCGCTCCGGGTCGAGCCCCAGGGCCAGCAACTGAGCGGCCGAGATGCGGGTGCGGTTGCGCAGCGCGAGCGGATCGTGGCCCATGGTGATCGCATGCAGGTCGACCACACAGTAGAAGGCGTCGTGCGTGTCCTGCATGGCCACCCAGTTACGCACCGCGCCCAGGTAGTTGCCGAGGTGGAACGAATCGGCGGTCGGCTGGATGCCGGAGAGCACACGGGGTCGGCGGGCGGCGTCGGACATGAGCGCCATTGTGTCAGTCTCGTAGGGCGGTCGGCGAACCACCTGCCCCCGCGGGTCTGATGTTTGAAACTGTTGACTCGTGAGCGTTTCTGGTGGATTCTAGGAGTGACGATTCTGCGAAGGGGAAGTCACGTGAAACTGCTCGTCACCGGGGGCGCCGGCTACGTCGGCAGCGTCACCAGCAGGCTGCTGCTCGACGCCGGGCACGAGGTCGTGGTGCTCGACAACCTGAGCACCGGCTTCCGCGAGGCGGTCGCGCCGGACGCGACCTTCGTGCAGCGCGACATTCGCGACGCCGCCGAGGTGCTCACCCCGGACGCCGGGTTCGACGCGGTGCTGCACTTCGCCGGCCTGATCGCGGCCGGCGAGTCGATGGTCAAGCCGGAGCTGTACTGGCAGGACAACGTGGTCAAGTCGCTGACCCTGCTGGACGCGGTGCGGGCCGCCCGGGTGCCGCGGTTCATCTTCTCGTCCACGGCCGCCGTCTACGGCAACCCGGTCGAACTGCCGATCACCGAGTCCGCGGTGAAGGCGCCGACCAACACGTACGGTGCCACCAAGCTCACCTTCGACCACGCCCTCACCTCGGAGACGTTCGCCCACCGGCTGGCCGCGGTCTCGCTGCGCTACTTCAACGTCGCGGGAGCCTACATCCGGGACGGGCACGAGATCGGCGAGCGGCACGACCCGGAGACTCACCTCATCCCGATCGCCCTGCAGGTGGCGGCCGGCAAGCGGGAGAAGCTCCAGCTGTTCGGCGACGACTACCCGACCGCCGACGGCACCTGCGTCCGCGACTACATCCACGTGGAAGACCTGGCCCGCGCGCACCTGCTCGCGCTGGACGCGGCGACCCCGGGCGAGCACCGCATCTACAACCTGGGCAACGGCAACGGCTTCTCCAACCGGCAGGTGATCGAGGTGGCCCGCGAGGTCACCGGCGCCGCACTGCCGGTCGAGGTCGCCCCGCGGCGCGAGGGTGACCCGGCCACGCTGGTGGCGTCGTCCGAGCGGGCCCGGGCCGACCTCGGCTGGGTGCCGGAAAAGAACACGCTGCAGGCGATGATCGGGGACGCCTGGCAGTTCTACCGCGCGCACGTCGCGTGATCTGATCATCGCCATGCCATCCAACCGCCCCACCCACCGCCCATGACCGGCCTGAAGGCTGCCTCTGACGCCGCCGCCCTTTACCGCCGCCAGTTCGGTTCCGACCCCGCCGGCCTCTGGACCGCGCCGGGACGGGTCAACCTGATCGGCGAGCACACCGACTACAACGACGGCTTCGTGCTGCCGTTCGCCCTGCCGCAGCGCACCGTCGCGGCGGCCGGTCCGGCACCGGCCGGCGAGTGGACGGTGTGCTCCGCGTTCGCCGACGAGCCGGTCTCGTTCGGCGCCACCGCGCCGGGCGAGGTGACCGGCTGGGCCGGGTACGTGGCCGGCGTGGTGTGGTCGCTGCGGGACGCCGGTTTCGACGTGCCGGGCGCCCGGATCGCGCTGACCTCCGAGGTGCCGGTCGGCTCCGGGCTCTCCTCGTCGGCCGCGCTCGAGTCGGCGGTGCTCACCGCCCTGGTCGACCTCGGTGGCCTGGACCTGCCGGTGGACCGCCGCCCGGCGCTCGCCCAGCGCGCCGAGAACGTCTACGTCGGAGCACCCACCGGCATCCTCGACCAGTCCGCGTCGATCCGCTGCCGGGCGGGCCACGCGTTGTTCCTGGACTGCCGCACGCTGGAGGTCGAGCAGATCCCGTTCGACCTGGCCGCGGCCGGCCTGGCCATCCTGGTGATCAACAGCAACGCCCCGCACCAGCACGTCGACGGCGAGTACGGCGCCCGCCGCAAGTCCTGCGAGGAGGCGGCCCGCCAACTGGGCGTGCCGGCCCTGCGGGACGTGCCGGCCGACGGTCTGGCGGCGGCGCTGGAGCGGCTGGACGACGCCGTGATCCGGCGGCGGGTGCGGCACATCGTCACCGAGAACCAGCGTGTGCTGGACACCGTGGAGCTGCTGCGGACCGGCCGGCTCCGCGAGATCGGCCCGCTGCTGACCGCCTCGCACGCCTCGATGCGGGACGACTTCGAGATCACGGTGGCCCAGGTGGACGTGGCCGTCGAGACGGCGCTGGCGGCCGGCGCGCACGGTGCCCGGATGACCGGCGGCGGCTTCGGCGGCTGCGTGCTGGCCCTGATCGACGCAGACCGGGCGGGCGCCACGACCGAGGCGGTCGAGGCCGCGTACGCGCAAAGGTCCTTCACCCCGCCGACCGCCTGGACGGTCACCGCGGGGCCGGGCGCCGGACGGCTTTCGGACGAGCCGGATCGTTAGCTTTCCAACGATGCAGTACTTACGTCCGATCACCCGGGCGAGCTAAGGTCACGCTACGGAGCCACCGGGCGCTATTACCGTGACGTCATGTCCGTTAGCGCCGCCTGCCCACCGCTGCAGGATTGTGTCCACGTCGAGGGCGACCTCGACGCCGCGGTGGCCCTCATGTCCGTGCACGGCGCCTGGAGCTGGGCGCTGCGGCAGGTGGTCACCACTGCCCTGCACAAGTGCCTCGCCGAGCACCCCGAGGCGCTGATCGTCGATCTTTCCGACCTGACCGACCCGCGGTCGGAGAGCGCCCCCACCTGGGTGGCCGCGCAGCAGGCCGCGGCCGGCGTGGAGCCGGTCCTGCCGGTGGCCCTGTGCATCCCGCCGGGCCTGCCCCTGGCCGACCGGATGCAGCGGCTCTGCGGGCGTGGCCAGCTGCCGGTGTTCGCCCGGGTGCGACAGGCCCGGGTGGCCGTCGCCGGCCGCCTGCCGGGCACCGAGCGGCTGACCCTGACCCTGCCGCCCGAGCCGGACTCGCCCAGCATCGCCCGCAACCTGGTCGGCGACGCCTGCCTGGCCTGGGAGCTGCCGGAGCTGCTGCACCGGGCCCGGCTGGTGATGTCCGAGCTGGTCACCAACGCGGTGGGGCACGCCCGCACGACCGTCACGGTCGGCGTCTGCCGCCGCGGCGGAGGCGTCCACCTGAGCGTGTCGGACGGGGTGCACACGCCGCCGCGGCTGCTGCCGCCGATCCGGCCCCAGCGCAACCGTCCACTGGACGACCGGGGTCAGGGCATGCGGATCGTGGCAGCGACCGCCACGGCGTGGGGGTCGCTGCCGACGCGTACCGGAAAGGTGGTCTGGGCGACGCTTACTGGGCCTCGATGATCATGCCGGCGCCGACCGTGCGGTTGGTGCCCTCGTCGATCAGGATGAAACCGCCGGTGGTGCGGTTGCGGCGGTACTCGTCGGCGAGCAGCGGCACGGTGGTGCGCAGACGGACCCGGCCGATCTCGTTGAGCTGGAGGTCGGTCGCGTCCTCGTCGCGGTGCAGGGTGTTCACGTCGAGGCGGTACTGCAGGCCGCGGACCACGGTCCGGGCGCTGCGCGTGGTGTGCTTGATGGCGTACTTGGCGCCCACCCGCAGTGGGGCGGTCTCGTCCATCCAGCAGACCATCGCCTCGAGGTCCTGGGCCACGGCCGGCGCGTTGTGCGGCCGGCAGATCATGTCACCGCGGGAGATGTCGATCTCGTCGTTCAGCCGGACCGTGACCGACATCGGCGGGAACGCCTCGTCGACCGGACCGTCAGCGGTGTCGATCGCGGCGATCGTGCTGGTCAGCCCGGACGGCAGCACCATCACCTCGTCGCCGGGCTTGAGCACGCCGGAGGCGACCTGGCCGGCGTAACCGCGGTAGTCGGTGACCGTGGTCGACTGCGGCCGGATCACGTACTGCACCGGGAAGCGGACGTCGACCAGGTTGCGGTCCGAGGCGATGTGCACGTGCTCCAGGTGGTGCAGCAGCGACGGGCCCTCATACCACGGGCTGTTCTCCGACCGGGAGGCGATGTTGTCGCCGTTCAGCGCGGAGATCGGGATGATCGTGAGGTCGGGGGCGTCGAGCTTGGCCGCGAACGACGTGAACTCGTCGGCGATCTTGTCGTAGATCGCCTTGTCCCAGCCGACCAGGTCCATCTTGTTGACGCACAGCACCAGGTGCGGCACCCGCAGCAGGCTGGTCAGGAACGCGTGCCGGCGGGACTGCTCGACCAGGCCCTTGCGGGCGTCCACCAGGATCAGCGCCAGGTCGGCGGTGGACGCGCCGGTCACCATGTTCCGGGTGTACTGAATGTGGCCCGGGGTGTCGGCGATGATGAACTTGCGCCGCGGGGTGGCGAAGTACCGGTACGCCACGTCGATGGTGATGCCCTGTTCCCGCTCGGCCCGCAGGCCGTCGGTGAGCAGCGCCAGGTTGGTGTACTCGTCGCCGCGGGAGGCGCTGGCCGCCTCGACCGCCTCCAACTGGTCCGCAAAGATCGTCTTGGTGTCGTACAGCAGACGCCCGATCAGGGTGGACTTGCCGTCGTCGACGCTGCCCGCGGTGGCGAACCGGAGCAGATCCATGCGCGCCGGCGGCGCCGTCTCGCTCTCCAGGACGGCCTGACTCATCAGAAGTAACCCTCTCGCTTGCGGTCTTCCATGGCGGCCTCGCTGACCTTGTCGTCGCCGCGGGTCGCGCCGCGCTCGGTGATCCGGGTCGCAGCGACCTCGTCGATCACCTTTTCCACCGTGTCGGCGTCGGAGAGCACCGCGGCGGTCTGCGACGCGTCGCCCACCGTGCGGTAGCGCACCCGGCGGACCTGCGAGGTCTCGCCGTCCCGGAGCCGGATGAACTCGTTCACCGCGTAGAACATCCCGTTACGCTCGACCACCTCGCGGTCGTGGGCGTAGTAGATGCTCGGCAGCGGGATGTGCTCCTTGGCGATGTAGTGCCACACGTCCAGCTCGGTCCAGTTGGAGAGCGGGAACACCCGGATCGACTCGCCGGCGTGGTGCCGGCCGTTGTACAGCGCCCACAGCTCGGGCCGCTGATTTTTGGGGTCCCACTGGCCGAACTCGTCGCGGAAGCTGAACATCCGCTCCTTGGCGCGGGCCTTCTCCTCGTCCCGGCGGGCGCCGCCGAACAGGGCGTCGAACCGGTATTTCTCCACCGCGGCCAGCAGCACCGGCGTCTGGATCCGGTTGCGGGTGCCGTCCGGCAACTCGCGCACCAGGCCGGTGTCGATCGCCTCCTGGACGCTGGCCACCACCAGGTTGAGCCCGAGGGCGGCGACCCGGGTGTCCCGGTAGTCCAGGACCTCGGGGAAGTTGTGGCCGGTGTCGACGTGCATGACCGGGAACGGGATCTTGGCGGGGGCGAACGCCTTCTCCGCCAGGCGCAGCATCACGATCGAGTCCTTGCCGCCGGAGAAGAGCAGGACGGGCCGCTCGAACTCCGCCATGACCTCGCGCATCACGAAGACGCTCTCGGCTTCCAGGGCATCCAGATGCGAGACGCGGTACGACTGCGGTTGGCTCATTCGGTTTCCCGACCTTTCCGGGGGATTACGGCCGTGCCCAGTTCATAGAACTTCGTCATTCTGACGGAAGGTGACGTTGCAACGCTGCAAGTAACCGAGGAGCGAGATCCTTACGGCACACCACCAGGTCCGGCAACTTAGGGTCGGCCTCGTTGTATTTCAGCGCAGAACCGTCGATTCGGCTAGCGTGCAGCCCGGTGGCCAGCGCCACAGCGACCGGTGCCGCCGAATCCCACTCGTACTGCCCGCCCGCGTGCACGTAGGCGTCGGCATCGCCACAGATCACTGCCGCGATTTTCACCCCGGCGGAGCCCATCGGAACCAGTTCCGCCCCGATGTCCCCGGCCAGTGCCGTGACGAACGCCGGCGGCCGGGTGCGGCTCGCGGCGATCCGGATCGGCCGGCCGTCCGGCGGCAGCGGCGGGTACGCGGGCGGCTGGTCGGTGGCCAGGGTGCGGTGCTGCGCGGGCATCGCCACCGCGCCGGCCACCAGACGGCTGGGGGTGGACGACTCGGCGCTCCAGAGGGCGACGTGTACGGCCCAGTCGGTGCGGCCCTCCTCGGAGAACTCGCGGGTGCCGTCCAGCGGGTCGACGATCCAGACCCGGCTCGCGCCGAGCCGCTCCGGGCGGACCGTGCTGGGCTCGCCGTCCTGCCACGCCACGCGGGCGTGGTCGTCCTCCTCGGAGAGCACCGCGTCGGCCGGGCGCCAGCGGGCCAGTTCGGCCCGCAGCAGGTCGTGCGCGGCCCGGTCACCGGCGGTCTTCAGAGCCTTGCCGTCCGCGTACCCGACCTCGTCGCGGACCTGGAGCAGCACCTGGCCGGCCCGGTCCGCCAGCCAGCGGGCGAAGGCCGCGTCGATCACGGGTGGCGTGCCGCCGTTCCCGTTCTCGTGGCTGCCGCTGCCCTCACGCTGAGCCAGTACGCGTGCCGACGTCTCTGTCCGCTCGCTAGTCATGCTGTCCTCCACAGTCAGTACGCTCCCGACGAGCGCACCACGGCGGTCATCGTCCGCAAAAGGATCACCAAGTCCAAACTGAGCGACCAGTTCTCCACATAGCGCAGGTCCAACCGGACGGCTTCCTCCCACGGGAGATCCGAACGACCGGAAACCTGCCAAAGGCCCGTCATACCCGGTTTGACCGCAAGCCGACGTCGCACGTCGTCGGCGTACACCGCCACCTCGGACGGCAGCGGCGGGCGCGGGCCCACCAGCGACATCTGGCCGAGCAGCACGTTGAGCAACTGGGGCAACTCGTCCAGTGAGAACCGGCGCAACCACCGACCCACCCGGGTCACCCGCGGGTCGTCACGCATTTTGAAGAGCACACCGTCGTGCTCGTTGAGGTGCCGCAGCTCGGCAAGCCGGGCCTCGGCATCGACATACATGCTCCGGAACTTGAAAATGCGGAACAGGCGGCCGTCGCGTCCGACCCGTACCTGCCGAAAGAGTACCGGCCCCCGCGAGGTCAACCGCACACACAGTGCGACACCCAACAGCAGCGGGCCGAAGCCGATCAACAGCAGCATCGCGCCGACCCGGTCGAACAGATCCTTGACCAGCCGGGAGCCGCCGTGCAGCCGGGGATGCTCGACGTGCAGCATGGGCAGCCCGTCGAACGGCCGGATCGTGGTGCGCCCGCCGGCCACGTCGACCAGCGCGCTCGCCACCACCAGGTCGACCTCGTCCCGCTCCAGCCGCCAGGCCAGCCGGCGCAGCGCAGCGCCGTCCAGCTCGGGGCAACTGAGCACCACCACGGTGTCGGCGTCGGCCTGCTCCACCGCGGCGGCAACGTCGTCGAAGGACCCGTACACGGTCAGGTTCTGCACGCCCACCCCGTCGTGCCCCGGCGGCAGGCAGGCGCCCACCACCTCGAGCCCGTGGTAGCGCTCGCGCCGCAGCTGGCGGGTCATCCCGATCACCGACAGCTCGTGGCCGACCAGGATCACCCGGCGCAGATTCTCGCCCCGGGAGCGGGCCAGGTGCAGCCGCTTGCGCAGCGCGAACCGCAGCACCACCGAGGAGGCGATCGCGGTGGGCAGGGCGGCAAGAACATAACTTCGGGCCAGATCAAGATCGAGGGCGTACGAGATCAGCGCCGCGCCCGCGATCAACCCGACTCCGGCCCGCAGCACCCGCTGGTACTCGTCGATGCCGACGAACAGGAAGCGGCTCTCGTAGGCCCGGCACACCGCGAGAACCGCGAGCAGCAGCAGCGGCAACAGCCCGCTGATCACCATGTAGCCCCGGTTGTAGGCGGTCACGTCGTCGCCGAACCGCAGCCCGAACGTCACCGCCCCGGCCGCGGTGCCGGCCAGCAGGTCGCACAGCACCAACGAGCGCACATAGCGGCGTTCCCAGCGCTGCCGCCGTGACATGGCAGCGTGCCGGCCGCGCACCCGGACAAAGGGCCGGGCCACCGGGCGGACGGCCATCGAACGGTTGGGCTTGTCCGACCAGAGCCGGTCGACCGCCTGGTTACGCTCCACGTCGACCGGACCGCGCACGGCCAGCGGCGGCGCGTTGTCCGGCTTCGGGCCGCGAGGCGGGGCGTTTCCGGGAGCTTTACCGGGGCTTCGGACCGACGCGCCGCCGGCAGCCTTGCCGGGCGCGCCGCCGGAGCTGCGGACCGACGCGCCGCCGGCAGCCCTGTCGGGCGCGCCGCCGGAGCTGCGGACCGAGGCGCCTCCGCCCGCCGTCGGGCGGGAGCCGGCACCGGCCGGTGGCGGGCTGAGCGGCACCACCGGCGCCGGGATCTTCGCATTCCGGGCCGTGTTCCGGGCGGCGGTGCGATGGGGCCGCGGACCGTGGTTGACCGGGCCGTGATTGGCCGGCGGATGGTTGGCCGGGCCGTACCCCTCGGGCGGCGGGCCGGCGTCCGGGCGGAGCGTCGGCAGCAGCACGGTCGGCTCGGTCAACACCGACTCCTGCTCCGCGGACAGGTTTTGCTGCACCCCCGACCTCCCCGTCACGCCATGCCACCCCTCGCACCGGGTGGTGCGTTCGTGTGACCAACGCTCGGACGGCGGAGAGCGTCACGGGGCCAGGAGGCGGACAAAACCCCCCAAACGATCTATTCGATCTTGCCCCGCCGGATCAACCGCCGTGGTATTTGTTCTGCGCCCACTCGACGCCCTCGAGCACGACCGCCTCCACGACGTCGGCAGCCCGGTCGACGAGGAAGTCCAGTTCCTTACGCTCCGCCCCGGAAAAGTCGGACAAAACGTAGTCGGCGGGGTCCTGCCGTCCCGGCGGACGTCCGATCCCGAAACGGACCCGGGCGTACTCCTTGCTCGCCAGCGACTTGGACATCGAACGCAACCCGTTGTGGCCGCCTTCACCGCCGCCCCGTTTGGCCCGTACCTGCCCGAACGGCACGTCAAGCTCATCATGCACGGCGATCACGTTCGCCACCGGCACCTTGAAGAACTGCGCCTGAGACACCACCGGGGCACCGGACAGGTTCATGTAGGTCAGCGGTTTGAGCAGCACCAGTTTGGGGCCGCCACAATATCCACCTTGATTGGCCAGGCGCCCCTCCGCCGTCTCGGCCTGCGCACGCTTCGCCCGGCCGAACTTGGCACCCAGCCGGGACGCCAGCAACTCGGCCACCATGAAGCCGACGTTGTGCCGGTTGCCCGCGTACTCCTTGCCCGGGTTGCCCAGACCGACCACCAGAAACGGTGCGTCCTCGTCCGCCACTGCTCCTCCAGATACGCGTCAGGGAAAGTGCCGCACCGGCACTTTCCCTGGACGACTGCACGGACCCGCCGCGCGGGCGGCTTACTCCTCGGACGCAGCCTCGCCGGCACCCTCGTCCGCGGTGGACTCGGTGGCCGCCTCGGTGCCCTCCATCTGCTCGGCGGTCTGCGCCTGGGACACGATCGCCAGCACGTACTCCGGCTCCACGGCCAGGTCGACGCCCCGCGGCAGCTTGACGTCGGCCGCGGTCACCTGCGAACCCGCCTCCAGGCCGTCGATCGAGACCTCGAAGCCGGACGGCAGGTGCATGGCCTCGGCCACCACGGCGAGCGTGGTCGACTCGCTGACCACGAGCGTGTTGCGGGCGGCCTCACCGGTCAGCGTCACCGGGACGTCGACCTGGACCTTCTCGCCGCGCTTGACGATCAGCAGGTCCACGTGCTCGTACGTGTCCCGGATCGGGTCGCGCTGGATCGCCTTGGGCAGCGCGAGCGTGGTGCCCGACGCGCCGTTGATGTCGATGGTGAACACCTGGTTGAGCCCACCGTGCCGGATGGCGGCCGCGAACTCGCGGGCCGGCAGCGCGATGTGCTGTGGCTTCTCGCCGTGGCCGTACAGCACGGCGGGCACCAGGCCGGCCCGGCGCGTGCGGCGGGCACCACCCTTGCCGAACTCGGTGCGGGGCTCGGCGCTGATCTTTACCTCGGACACGGGGAAACTCCTGAAACTCTTCGATCGGGCTGCGTCGTGGTCGGCGGGCTGCAAAGCTGCGGGTCCGGCAGTGTGGCGGTGAGCCGCCGGCGGTGCTGGAGGCCGTCGTCGGCGCTGCCGGGCAAGGAGGCGCGCTGGGCACAGGCCCGGAGCACCGCGTCGATCACGGTGCTCACGAGCGGCTGCGAACCTCAGCAGACCGCGTGGCACCCTCGCCGTGGCAACCGCACTATCCTACCTGCCGCGCGCGCATGCGCCTCAACGGGTCCGGTCAGCCCGTGCGTACCACGCGAAGGTTCACCCGCACGATGCAAGTTGCATCGCGCGGAGCCCCGGCGAATCCGGCGATATCGCCGGAAAAGGTCAGCTCAGACCGCCGAACAGCGTCGTCACCGAACCGTCGTCGAACACCTCGCGGATCGCCCGCGCCAGCAACGGCGCGATCGACAGCACTGTGATCTTGTCGAGCCGCTTCTCCGGCGGCAGCGGCAACGTGTTGGTCACCACCAGTTCGCTGATCCGGCTGTTCTTCAGCCGCTCGGTCGCCGGATCGGAGAGCAGCGCGTGCGTCGACGCCACGATCACGTCCGCCGCGCCCTCGTCGAACAGGATGTCAGCGGCCTTGGTGATCGTGCCACCGGTGTCGATCATGTCGTCGACGATCAGGCACACCCGGCCCTCGACCTCGCCGACCACCCGGTTGGCCACCACCTGGTTGGGCTTGGACGGGTCGCGGGTCTTGTGGATGAACGCCAGCGGGCAGCCACCCAACCGGTCTGTCCACCGCTCCGCCACCCGCACCCGGCCCGAGTCCGGCGCCACCACGGTCAGCGGCCGGCCGGCGAACTTCTTTTCCACGTGCTCGGCCAGGATGTCCATCGCGAACAGGTGGTCCACCGGCCCGTCGAAGAAGCCCTGGATCTGCGCGGTGTGCAGGTCGACCGTCAGGATGCGGTTGGCGCCCGCGGTCTTGAGCAGGTCGGCCACCAGCCGCGCCGAGATCGGCTCACGCCCCCGGTGCTTCTTGTCCTGACGCGAGTACGGGTAGAACGGCAGGACCACCGTGATCCGCTTCGCTGACCCACGCTTCAACGCGTCGATCATGATGAGCGTCTCCATGACCCACCGGTTCACCCCCTCGGTCACCGACTGGACGACGAAGGCGTCCGAACCACGAACCGAGTCCTTGAACCGTACGAAGATCTCGCCGTTCGCGAACTCATACGAATCGGCCGGGGTCGGCGCGACGCCGAGCACCTGACCGATCTCATCCGCCAGCTCCGGGAAACCCCGGCCGGAAAAGAGCATCAGGCTCTTACGGTTCTCCGCGACGATGCTGCCCATCGGCACGCTGCTCCCGTTAGATCGAGGGGGTGTAGTCGACTGAAGTATCCCCCGCGGCTGCGGTGCCGCGACGTCCCGAGTCCGCCGGGTGGGATGCCTCACCCTGGCTGGACCTCCAGCTCAGCGACATGCCCGCCCGGAATGCCCGCGGCGTCCCACTGTCGGGTACCCGCCGACCGCAGTACCCACTCGACAGGCGTACTCAGCGGGCCCTACTCGGCAGGCCCTACTCGGCAGGCCTACTCGGCAGGCCTACTCGGCAGGGTCGGCCGCCGCCTGTTCGGCCCGCTCGGCGGCCGCGGCCGACACCGTGCCCGCCCGGCGCCGTGCCGTCCAGCCCTCGATGTTGCGCTGCTGCGCCCGCGTCACCCCCAGATTGCCGGGCGGCACCGCCTTGTCGATCGCGCTGCCAGCGGCCACGTATGCACCCGGGCCGATCTCCACCGGTGCGATCAGCACCGTGTCGGACCCCACGAAGGCGGCCTCGCCCACCGAGGTGTGGTGCTTGTTGACCCCGTCGTAGTTCGCGAAGATCGTCCCCGCGCCGATGTTGGCCTTGGCACCGATCGACGCATCACCCACATACGACAGATGCGGCACCTTGGCGCCGTCGCCCAGCTCGGCGTTCTTGGTCTCGACGAAACCGCCGACCTTGGCCTTGCGCCCCAGCCGGGTGCCCGGCCGCAGGTAGGAGAACGGGCCGACGGTCGCCTCCGGGCCGATCTCGGCGCCGATCGAGTGCGTCCGCAGCACCGCCGCCCCCGCCGCCACGGTCGTGTCGACCAGCGTCGTGTCCGGACCCACCACGGCACCCGCCGCCACGCTGGTCGAGCCCAGCAACTGCGAGTTCTGGTCGATCACCACGTCCGGCTCGAGCGACACGGTCACGTCGACCCAGGTCGTCGCCGGGTCGAGGATCGACACCCCGGACCGCATCCAGGCCGTGTTGACCCGGTCGCGCAGCCGCGCCCGCAGCCCGGCCAGCTCGGCCCGGTCGTTGCAGCCCAGCGTCTCCTCGGCGTCCGGCGCCAGGAACACACCCACCGGGCTGCCCGACCCGGCGAGCAGCCCGAACACGTCGGTCAGGTATTCCTCACCCTGGTCGTTGTCGGTGGACAGCTTGCCGAGGGCCTCCCGCAGCAGCGCCACGTCGAACGCGTAGATGCCGGCATTGATCTCGCGCAGCGCCCGTACCTCCGGCGACGCGTCCCGCTCCTCGACGATCCGCTCCAGGTCACCGCGCGCGTCCCGGACGATCCGTCCCAGCCCCGCCGGGTCGGCCACCTCGGCGGCCAGCACGGTCGCCGCCCGTCCACCGGACTCGTGCGCCTCGATCAGGCCGGCCAGCGTCTCGGCCCGCAAGAGCGGCACGTCACCGTTGAGCACCACCACGGTGCCCGCCGCGTCCGGAACCGCCTCGAGCGCGATCCGCACCGCGTGCCCGGTGCCGTTCTGCTGCGCCTGCAGAACCGGCACCGCGGCCGGCGCCACCTCGGACAGGTGCGCCTCGACCTGCTCGGCCTTGTGCCCCACCACCACGACGGTCCGCTCCGCCTCGGCCGCGCCCGCCGCGACCAGCACGTGCCCGAGCAGCGTGCGCCCGAGCAACGGCTGCAACACCTTGGGGGTGGCGGACTTCATCCGCTTTCCCTCCCCGGCGGCAAGGACGACAACGGTACGACGAGGGGCGTGACTCACGCGGGACTCCATTGTTCGCTGTAGGGCACTTAGGCACGCGCTGCGGCGTCAACTCAGCCGCGGACAAATTGCTCCCGGAAGAGGATTCGAACCCCTATAAACGGCACCAAAAGCCGCGGTCCTACCATTAGACGATCCGGGACCTATTTCGGACATATCCCTATGGGCATGGCCTCGCGTCACATACTAGCGGCACCCCAGTCGTCCCCACTCGCCGCGATCCCCTCCATGACCGCCTCCACCTCCCAGTACAGGCGGCTCGACTTGGGAAGACGCACGATCAGACACCCTCGATAAGAATCCCCGATGTGGTGGCGAACCGTGGACGGGTTGTGCGTCTTCACCGAGGCCTTACGGAACCGCTCCAGCGACACCCCGGCGAGATCGGCCCACCAGCCGGTGGCCGCTGCGATGTCGGCCGACTCGTGGATGCTGAGCCGGTAGGTCAGGGACTCGCGCCGGAGGCCGAGCAACTCGACGTAGCGCAGAAACAGCAGAATCAGATGGGGATCATTGTTGATGAACTCCATGCTGTTGGCCGACTTGTGCCACGGCTTCTCCCGGGTGCCCTCGCACCAGTAGGCGACCGTGCCGATCAGCACCAACTCGCGGTCGGTCAGTTCCCCGACCCAGGAGCTCAGTTGCTGGTGCACCGCAACCCGCTCGGCGTCGCGAGCTTTCCGGTGCGGCTCCCAGCGGGCCTCGCGCATGTCTGCCATGTGCCTGCGCTGCCGTTCCGCCTTTTCCGCCGGGCTGCGATCGAGCGGCAGGTGCTTAGTCCATTGATACGCCGTGGATTTCGAGACACCGAGCGTGGCGGCGATCTTCGGAACCGTGCTCCCGGCGTGCCGCAGCGCGACCGCCTGCTCCCGGAGGTCATCCCTCGCCCGGGGGCGGCGGGTCCACTCCGGTGGGTCGAGGCCCTGTAACCAATCAGTGAGCGTGCCGTTGCCAACGCCGAACCGCTCCATCAGCTGTGATCGCGACAGGCCCGGGTCGACCCGCAACCGCCGCGCCTCCGCTCGCCGTACGTCGTCATCAATAAGGCCGTCATCAGTAGGGCCGTCATCAGTAGGGCCGTCATCAATAGAACCCTCATCAACCAGATCGTTCGTTGTCATGTACCGACATTAGGACGCTCGAACGCAGAGCGGTAAGCCTGTAGATGTGCCAACCTGAATTCCGGGAAGCCCTTGGAGGCGTGCGACGCGGGAGTTACGGTTGCGTAAGTTACGGTGACGTAGGCGTAAGTAGTTGATCTCCCCCACACCATCCCCGCAGCTCAGTGAGGTGTCATGACTTCCACTGCCGAGGTCTCCCCGAAGGCCGCGCCCAAGCCGCTGACCGAGGGACCGCAGACGCGCGGCGTCCTCATCGCCCTGTACGCGTTCGTGATCATCCCGTTCCTCGCGGTCCTGGTCGCCGTGCCGGTGGCCTGGGGCGGCTGGCTGTCGTGGACCGACATCGCGATCGGCACGGTCTTCTACCTGGTGTCCGGTCTCGGGATCACAGTGGGCTTCCACCGATACTTCACGCACGGCTCGTTCAAGGCGAAGCGCTGGCTGCGGATCACGCTGGCCCTGGCCGGCTCGCTGGCCATCGAGGGCAACGTCATCCAGTGGGTGGCCGACCACCGGCGGCACCACATGTTCAGCGACCAGGAGGGTGACCCGCACTCGCCGTGGCGCTACGGCACCGGCTACTGGGCGCTGACCAAGGGGCTGTTCTTCGCGCACATGGGCTGGATGTTCAGCCGGGAACTGTCGAACCGGGAGCGGTTCGCCCCGGATCTGCTGGCCGACAAGGACATCAACCGGATCGACCGGCTGTTCCCGGCCGTGGTCCTCTTCTCGACGCTGGGCCCGGCGCTGATCGGCGGCCTGGTGACCTGGTCCTGGCAGGGGGCGCTGACCGCGTTCTTCTGGGCCGGCATCATCCGGATCGGCCTGCTGCACCACGTCACCTGGTCGATCAACTCGGTGTGCCACGTGTACGGTGAGCGCCCGTTTGAGGTCCGCAACGGGGACAAGGCCTCGAATTTCTGGCCGCTGGCGATCGTGTCCTTCGGGGAGAGCTGGCACAACCTGCACCACGCCGACCCGACCTGTGCCCGGCACGGCGTGCTGCGCGGCCAGATCGACATCTCGGCCCGGCTCATCTGGATCTTCGAGAAGACCGGTGCCGCGTGGGCGGTCAAGTGGCCGACCGAGGAACGTCTGGCCGCCAAGATGGCCAGAGGCTGACCTACGGGGACCTTGGCGGAGCGGCATACCTGGCAGGATGGCCGGGTGACCGAGCCCAACGAGAGCAGCGATGAGCAGCCCGCCCGGGTGCGACGTGCGCGGCCGGCCGTGACCCCGCCACGGGTTCGCATGTCGGCCGCGCAGCGCCGGGAACAGTTGATCGCGATCGGCCGGCAGTTGTTCGCGGAGCGGGGTTTCGACGCGACCAGTGTGGAGGAGGTCGCGGCCCGGGCCAAGGTGTCGAAACCGGTGGTGTACGAGCATTTCGGCGGCAAGGAAGGCCTGTACGCGGTGGTGGTGGACCGCGAGGTCCGCGCCCTGCTGGACCGGATCGCGGCGGCGCTGACCGCGGGCCACCCGCGCGAGTTGCTGGAGCAGGCGGCGCTGGCCCTGCTGGACTACATCGAGGAGGAACCGCACGGCTTCCGGGTGCTGGTGCGGGAGTCGCCGGTGCTGTCCCCGGCGGGCAATTTCTCGAGTGTCATGAACGACGTGGCGCACCAGGTGGAGCACATCCTGGGCGGCGAGTTCAAGCGGCGCGGCCTCGACCCGAAATTCGCCGAACTGTATTCCCAGGCACTGGTCGGGATGGTGGCACTGGTCGGCCAGTGGTGGCGTGAGGCGCGCAAGCCGAAGAAGGAGATGGTGGCCGCCCACCTGGTAAACCTGGCGTGGAACGGCCTGTCCCATCTCGAACCGAAGCCGAGCCTGTTGACCCGGAAGACGCGCTAGCGCGAGCTGTGCGCGGCTTCCTGTTCGGCGCGGGCCGCATCGGGGGTGCCGACCTTGCCATAGAGGCCGGCGGTGAGTACGACGAGTCCGTCGATGATGATCCAGATGACGTTGGACATGCTGGCGTTGAGGACGTTCGCGTCGGTCTGCAGGAACGCCATCACGAGCGTGCCCACGACCAGCAGGGTCCAGCCGAGGACCAGCGCGACGTGGTGGTAGATGTTGCCGCCGATCAGCACGACGGCGAGCAGCAGCACGCCGACGACGGCGTACAGCCAGGCGGAGGCGGGGTTGACCCGCATGCCGAGGACCCAGTCGGCACCCCGGTGGAACAGGGGGTCGCCCCACGTGGCGGCGAGGCCGAGGATGCCGATCAGGGCCAGATGCAGGCCGGCCAGGCCGGCGAGGAAGCGGTACGTCTGACGCAGGTGATGATTGAGGGGGTAGTGCGCCATCAGGCCGTGCGGCCCTCCCTTACCTGTCGGGGTGCGCCGGCCTGCTCGGCCGGTGCGACCTTGCTGTAGAGGCTGACGGTGATCAGTGCGAGGCCCACGAGGTAGGTGACCACCACGGTGGCGATGGTGAAGCCGAAGACGTTGGCGTCGGTGCGGCTGAACGCCAGCTCGTAGCTGCCGATCACGAGCAGGCCCCAGCCGAGGAACTTGTCGGCCTCGACGTCGATGTTGCGGCCGATCAGGGTGGCGACCAGCACGATGGCGCCGACCGCGAGGGCGATGATCGACCACAGCATGTTGGAACCCTGGCCGAGGACGCGGACCCCGGTGCTGCCGGTGAAGGGTTCGCCGGACGTCTGGATCAGGCCGACGACCCCGAACAGGACGAGGTACGCGCCGGCGACGAAGCCGAGCACGCGGTACATCGGCCGCAGCGGGTGGTTGACCGGATTGTGCGCCATGGTGTCCGTCTCCAAGGTCAGAGGTGTTCCCGCCCGATTCTCGCGCATCGCGGTCAGACGGCGCAGGCACACCCCCCGGATCAGTTGCCCGGCACGCTCTCGGCCAGCTCCAGCCAGGCCTCCTCGACCTGGGCCCGTTCCTCCTGGACGGCCTTGAGCTGGGCCTCCAGCTCGACCAGCTTGGCGTAGTCGGAGCCGTGCTCGGCCAGGCTTTCGTTGATCTTGTGTTCCCGCTCCTCGAGCTTGGCGAGCTGCCGCTCCAGCCGGGTCAGGTCCTTGCGGGCCTGGCGGAGATCACCCGCGGACATGCCGCTTGCGGCCGCGGTGGCTTGCGATTTGCCATCCTGGGCAGACAACGCGGGTACGGGCGCAGCGCCGCTCGCCGACACCCGGGCCAGGTATTCGTCGATGCCGCCGGGCAGGTGCACGAGCCGGCCGTCACCGAACATCCCGTACGCCGTGTCGGTGACGCGTTCGACGAGGTAGCGGTCGTGGCTGGCGACGACCATGGTGCCCGGCCAGCTGTCCAGCAGGTCTTCGAGGGCGGCCAGGGTGTCGGTGTCCAGGTCGTTGGTGGGCTCGTCGAGCAGCAGCACGTTGGGCTCGGTGGCGAGCAGCCGGAGCAGCTGGAGCCGGCGCCGCTCACCGCCGGACAGGTCGCTGACCGGGGTCCAGATGCGCTTGTCGGTGAAGCCGAACACCTCGGCGAGCTGGCCGGCGGAGAGTTCCCGGTCGCCGAGCTTGACCCGCTTGGCGACCTCCTCCACGGCTTCCAGCAGGCGCAGTTGGCCGGGCAGCTCGCGCAGTTCCTGGGAGAGGAACGCGGCCCGCACGGTGGAGCCGGTGACCAGGCGCCCGCCGGCCGGGGTGGTGACGCCGGCCAGCAGCCGCAGCAGGGTGGTCTTGCCGGCCCCGTTGGCGCCCAGGATCGCGAGCCGGTCGCCGGGCCCGACCTGCCAGGTGAGGCCGTCCAGGATCGGTTTGCTGCCCGCGGTGAGGGTGACGTCCGTCAGGTCGTACACCTGTTTGCCGAGCCGGGTGACGGCGAGCCGCTGCAGGCTGACCGTGTCTCGCACCGGCGGCACGTCGGCGATCAGCGCGTTGGCCGCGTCGATCCGGAACTGGGGCTTGGAGGTGCGGGCCGGCGGGCCGCGGCGCAGCCAGGCGATCTCCTTGCGGAGCAGATTTTGCCGGCGGGCCTCGACCGCCGCGGCGACCCGTTGCCGTTCCGCGCGGGCCAGCGTCCAGGCCGCGTAGCCGCCCTCGTACGTGTGCACCTGCTCGTCGGCGACCTCCCAGGTAGCGGTGCAGACCTCGTCGAGGAACCAGCGGTCGTGGGTGACCACCACCAGCGCACCGCGCCGGGTCAGCAGGTGGTGGGCCAGCCAGTCAACACCGGCCACGTCCAGGTGGTTGGTGGGCTCGTCGAGGATCAACAGGTCGCTGTCGCGGACCAGCAGCGCGGCCAGCGCGACCCGGCGCCGCTCGCCGCCGGACATCGGCCCGACCGGGGTGTCCAGGCCCAGGTAGCCCATGCCGAGGCCGGTCAGGATGGCGCGCACCCCGGCGTCGCCGGCCCACTCGTGCTCGGCGCCCATGCCCTGGGCCAGCCAGGCGGTGCCCAGTACGACGTCCCGGACGGTGGCCTCGGCGGCCAGGTCGAGGCTCTGCGGGAGGCTGGCGACGCGCAGGTCACGGCGATGGGTGACGCGACCGGAGTCGGGGTCCTCGGCCTTGGCGAGCAGCCGCAGGAGGGTGGATTTGCCGGCCCCGTTGAGACCGACGATGCCGATCCGGGCGTCGTCGTCGAGCCCGAGCGAAACCTCGGTGAGCAGCTGCCCGGCGGCGCCGTATCCCTTGCTGACCCGGTCCAGGTTGATGATGTTGGCCACGATGGGTTCTAGGTTACCCGCGCGCCCGGCATCGGCCCGCGCGCGGTGACCGCCTCGCGGCACACCCCGGCCGCGTTGAGGGCGGCCGCGAGCCGCTCCGCATGCGCCGCGTCGGTGGCCAGGAACACGCAGGTGGGTCCGGAGCCGGACACCAGACCCGCAACGGCGCCGGCCCGCTCGCCGGCCTCCAGCACGCCGGCCAGCTCGGGGCAGAGCGCGAGCGCGGCGGGCTGGAGGTCGTTGCCGAGGGCGGCGCCGAGCACCGACGGGTCGCGCTGGCGCAGCGCGGTCATCAAATCGTCGGCGCCGGCCACCGCCTTGGGCGGGAACGGGCTCTCCCGCAGGGCGTCGAGCTTGGCATACACCTGGGGGGTGGCCAGGCCGCCGTCGGCCAGCGCCAGGACCCAGTGCCAGGTGGTGGGGCGGGCCAGGATCGGGCTGATCGCCTCGCCGTGGCCGGTGCCCAGGGCGGTGCCGCCGTGCAGCAGGAACGGGATGTCGGAGCCCAGGTCGGCGCCCACCTCGGCCAGCTCGTCGCGGGTCAGGCCGGTGCCCCAGAGCAGGTCGCAGGCGATCAGCGTGGCGGCCGCGTCGGCGCTGCCACCGGCCAGCCCGGCGGCCAGCGGGATGGTCTTGCGCAGGTGCAGCCGGGCGTGCGCGGGCATCCGGGTGCGCTGGGCGAGCGCCCGGGCGGCCCGGATGATCAGGTTGCTCTCGTCGAGCGCCAGGGTGCCGGCGCCCTCGCCCTCCATGGTCAGCGCGAGGGTGTCCCCCGGCCGGGCGGTGAGCTCGTCGAACAGGCTGATCGCGTGATAGACCGTGGTCAGCTCGTGGAAGCCATCCGGCCGCAGCGCACCCACGCCGAGATGCAGGTTGATTTTGGCGGGCACCCGCACCCGCACCGGCCCGTGGTGCCGGCGCGGCTCGTCGTCGTCCGGCCCCCACGCCTCCGTCACGGAGTGGTGTCCATGGTCGGCAGCTCGATGGCGAACCGCTGTCGTGTGGGGTCGAGCGCCCAGGCGACGGGACCTGTCGGTTGCGCGGTCACGAGTCCACCTCCTCCTGCTGCCGTGCGGACGCGCTGAGCTTACCGCCGGGCCCTGACAGTTTCGCCGCGGCCGCGATCGCCGCGAACTCGCCCACGGTCAGCGCTTCGCCGCGCGCCTGTGGACTCACCCCGGCCGCCCGCAGCACCTGCTCGGCGCGGTCCGGTCCGCCGGCCCAGCCGGCCAGCGCCGCCCGCAGCGTCTTGCGCCGCTGCGCGAACGCCGCGTCCACCACCGCGAACACCGCGGCCCGGTCGAGATCGGCCGGCGGGTCCCGGCGGGTGAACGCCACCAGCCCGGAGTCCACGTTGGGCACCGGCCAGAACACGGCGGGCGGCACCTTGCCGGCCGGCTTCGCCTCCGCATACCAGGCCAGCTTGACCGACGGCACCCCGTACACCTTGGAGCCCGGACCGGCGGTGAGCCGGTCGGCCACCTCCTTCTGCACCATCACCAGGCCGCCGCGCAGCGCCGGCAGCTCGGCCAGCAGGTGCAGCACCACCGGCACCGCCACGTTGTACGGCAGGTTGGCGACCAGCATGGTCGGTGCCGGATCGAGGTCGGCGGCACGCAGCCGCAGGGCGTCGGCCGGGTGCACGGTGAGGTGCGCAGACGGGACCGTGTCCGGGAGCGCGGCGGCCAGCTTGGCATCGATCTCCACGGCGTGCACGTGCCGCACCACGCCGACCAGCCCCAGCGTGAGCGAGCCCAGGCCCGGCCCGACCTCGAGCGCCACGTCGTCCGGCCGCAGCCCGGCCGCGGCCACGATGCGCCGGATCGTGTTGGGGTCGTGCAGGAAGTTCTGGCCGAGCTTCTTGGTCGGCGCGACGCCGAGGCGCGCGGCCAGTTCCCGGATCTCCGCCGGGCCGAGCAGAGCGTCAGCCATGAGAGCAGAGCCTACGGGGTGGAAATCAGGGAATCGGGGCGCGCCAGCCGCCGAACACCCGCTCGCCGGTCGCCGAGATCGCCGCGCACAGGTCGTCGACGTCCTGGCCACGCACCTCGGCGAGCCGCCGCACGGTCAACGGGATGAGGTACGACGCGTTCGGCCGCCCCCGGAACGGCATCGGCGTCAGGTACGGCGCATCGGTCTCCACCATGATCTGCCCGGCCGGCACCAGCGCGGCCGCCTCGCGCAGATCGCCGGCGCTCGCGAAGGTGACCGTCCCGGCGAAGCTCAGGTGGAAGCCGCGCCGCACGCACTCGGCCGCGAACGCGGCGTCGCCCGAGAAGCAATGCATCACCACCGACTCCGGTGCGCCCTCCTCGTCGAGCACCCGCAGCACCTCGGCGTGCGCGTCCCGGTCGTGGATGACCAGCGCCTTCCCGTACCGTTTGGCGATCGCGACGTGCGCCCGGAAGCTGGCCTCCTGGGCGGCGCGGCCGTCGTCGCCGGTCCGGAACGTGTCCAGCCCGGTCTCGCCCACCCCGCGGACCCGGGGCAGCGCGGCCAGCGCCTCGATCTCGCGCAGCGCCTCGTCCAGGTCGGACAGCCGGGGTGCCTCGTTCGGGTGGATCGCGACGGTGGCCAGCACCGCGTCGTTGCCGGCCGCCAGTTCGGCACCCCAGCGCGACGACTGCACGTCCACGCCCACCTGGACCACCCGGTCGATCCCGGCCTTGGTGGCCGCGTCGAGCAGCACCGCCACCGGGTCGCCGGCACCGCCGCCGGGTATCCCGGCCTCCTGGATCGTCAGGTCCAGGTGGGTGTGGCTGTCGAAGACCGGCACCCGCAGCGGCTCGGGCGCGGGCGGAAACTCGCCGGCCCGGCGGGCGTCCTTGTCCCGGCGGGACTGGGCGGGCGAGGACTGGGCGGGCGAGGACTGGGCGGGTGACGAAGGCATGTGAGACATTCTGCACTCGCCATCGGAGGCAACCGAAAGTTCACCTGATATCCACCGGGGTCGCTTAACTTGCGCCGGGTGACCTTGACCGGTGCGGACAACGCGGTCGGCGTTGACCCACTCGAGCCGCCGCTGTCGGCGCCGCTGCGGCGCGATCTCGGCTGGACTCAGGTACAGCGGATGAGCCAGTCCGCCGTGCATCGCGACGACCGGCAGCTACGCGTGATCCGGTCCACCGCGGCGATCCGCCGGGGCACCCGGATGACCAAGGTGCTCTCGGCCGCGCAGGTCGCCGGTCATCTCGGCGGCTGGTTGCCGTACGGGTTCTGCTACCGCTCCTGCGACCTGGCGCACCTGCACGAGCCGGCCGACCTGGGCCTGCTGCGCACCGACGGGTCCAGCGACGTCGACGTGGTCTACGCGCTACGCTGGCGGGCCGTCGACCCGAGCGACTACGAGGTGCCGGCCGGGCCGGCCCAGCCGGGGCTCGCCGCGTTGCCGGCCCACTCCCGGATCGGCGCCATGGTGCTGGGCACCGGTTTCAGCCCGAGCACCGAGGACCTCATCCCGGAGTTCGTGACGGCCGGATTCGCCGACCTGCCGCTGCCGGCGAACGCGCAGATCATCGCGTACGTGCCGGGCGGCGAGGAGGTCATCCTCTACGCCTATCAGCCGGAGCAGCACGGCTGGTTGCGGCTGGCCGGCCCGCGCTGGCGGCCGGTGCTGGCGAACCTGCCCGGGATCAGCCCGGACCGGGAGTACCTGCCGTGCACCAGCGCGGCCTCGGCCCGGCTGATCGGGCGGATCAAGGAGCATGAGTACGAGGCCATCGCCGATCCGCCGGACGAGTTCCGGGTACGCGCGTTGACCCGGGCCGCCCGCTATCCGGTGCAGACCCTGAGCCGCCGCGCCGAGCAGGCCCGGTGGCGCGGCGCGCCGTGCTGGGTGCTGCAGCGCGACGACAGCTGGGCCCGGCTGCGGCTGGTCCGCCCGGACGGCGACGGCCTGGCCGCGACCGGGGCCCGCTGCTACGAACGCGGCGTGTACGAGAGCTGGGCCCCGCTGCACGAGCTGGCCGACCACCACATCACCGACATCCCGTACGCCCTCTGAGCGCTCAGCCCTCGAGGCGGGCGAGCTCCTCGTCGACCACCGACGGCTCCAGCTTGCGGAACACCGGTTTCGGCGCGGCCAACGGGGTGCCGGCCACCAGTGGCACCGACTCCCACCGGGCGCCGACGGTGTAGTCGCCGGTGAGCACCGGGTAGCCCGGGCCGCCGTCGAGGTCGTCGACCTCCTCGATGCGCGGCATCGGCGCGTGCACGCCCTCGCCGCCGAGCAGCTCGAACACCTTCTGCGCGGAGTGCGGCAGGAACGGGGTCAGCAGCGTGTTGGCGTCGCTGACCACCTGGAGCGCCACGTGCAGGATGGTGGCCTGCCGCGGCTTGTCGGACTCGTCCTTGAGCTTCCACGGCGCCTGCTCGGACAGGTATTTGTTGGCCTCGGCCACCACCCGCATGGCCTCGCCGATGGCCGCCTTCTGCCGGTGCCGGCCGATCAGCTCGCCGACCGTGCCGAATCCGGCCCGGGCCACCGCGAGCAGCGCCTCGTCCTCGGCGGTCAGCTCGCCGGCCGCCGGGATGGCGCCGAAGTTCTTGGCGGCCATCGAGATCGACCGGTTGACCAGGTTGCCCCAGCCGGCGACCAGCTCGTCGTTGTTGCGGCGGACGAACTCGGCCCAGGTGAAGTCGGTGTCGTTCGACTCGGGGCCGGCCGCGGCGATGAAGTACCGCAGGGCGTCGGCGTCGTACCGCTCCAGGAAGTCGCGGACGTAGATGACCACCCGGCGGGACGAGGAGAACTTCTTGCCCTCCATCGTCAGGTATTCGCTGCTGACCACCTCGGTGGGTAGGTTGAGCCGGCCCAACTCGCCCGGCTCGCCGCGGCGGTCGCCCTCGCCGGAGTAGCCGAGCAGCAGCGCCGGCCAGATCACCGAGTGGAAGACGATGTTGTCCTTGCCCATGAAGTAGTAGGCCTGGGCGTCCTTGCCGAGCCCGTCGGCCGACCACCACTGCCGCCACGCGTCCGGGTCACCGGACCGGCGGGCCCACTCGATCGACGCGGACAGGTAGCCGATCACGGCGTCGAACCAGACGTAGATGCGCTTGTCGGAACGGTCCCGCCAGTCGTCCAGCGGGATCGGTACGCCCCAGTCGAGGTCCCTGGTGATCGCCCGGGGCTGCAGGTCGTCGAGCAGGTTTCGGGAGAACTTGAGCACGTTGGGCCGCCAGTTTTCCCGGCGGTTCAGCCAGTTGCCGATCGCCTCGGCGAAGGCGGGCAGGTCGAGGAAGAAGTGCTCGGTCTCGACGAACTCCGGCACCTCGCCGTTGATCTTGGACTTGGGGTTGATCAGCTGTTCCGGGTCGAGCTGGTTGCCGCAGTTGTCGCACTGGTCGCCGCGGGCGCTCTCGTAGCCGCAGATCGGGCAGGTGCCCTCGATGTACCGGTCGGGCAGGGTGCGGCCGGTGGACGGCGAGATCGCGCCCAGCGTGGTGCGGGCCACGATGTAGCCGTTGCGGTGCAGCGCCGCGAACAGCTCCTGCACCACCGCGTAGTGGTTGCGGGTGGTGGTGCGGGTGAACAGGTCGTAGCTCAGCCCGAGGCCGGCCAGGTCCTCCACGATCACCCGGTTGTACCGGTCGGCGAGCGCACGCGGCGTCACCCCGTCGGCGTCGGCCTGCACCTGGATCGGGGTGCCGTGCTCGTCGGTGCCGGAGACCATGAGCACGTCGTGGCCGGCCATCCGCATGTACCGGCTGAACACGTCGGAGGGCACCCCGAAGCCGGAGACATGACCGATGTGGCGCGGGCCGTTGGCGTAGGGCCAGGCAACCGCGGCGAGAACGTGACTCATGGCTCCTAAGAGTAATGACGGCCGGACATGCCCCGCGAACGGATCGGCCGTGACCATAGCGTGATACCCATTTATCACGACACGCCCCGGTAGTGACGTGATCGCCAAGCCGTCGCGTAGTCCAATGGACCCGTGATCGGAGAAACGCCGCAGCCAGGGGAAACGCCTCGCAACGAGGGCAGCCCGTGGTCGTTTGCCGATCCGGACCCGGCGTGGTGGCGCGGCGGGACCGACCGGACCGCTACCGACCCGCCCACCGGGCAGACCCGGCACCCGCGCCGCCGCTCGCCGCAGCACCAGGCGGCCGCCGGTGGCACCGGCACGCTGGTGCCGCCCGGGGAGGTGGAGAACACCCGCACCGGCGAGGCCGCCGAGGGGCATGCCGCCGGCACCCAGGACGTGGCCGCCGAACTGCAGCGCACCGAGCCGGCCATCGTGGAACGCGACCACGACCAGCCGGACCCGCACCGCTACGACCCGCTCCGCCCGCCGTCCGGCCACCAGCCCAAGCACACCGCGGAGACGGTGGCCGCCGACGAGAAGACCCCGGCTGAGGCCCAGCCGGCCCCCGTCCAACCGGCCCCCGCCGAGCCGGACGTGATGGTGCTGCCCGAGCCGAACGCCCGCAACCGGCCGACGGTCCCGATCGAGCGCACCCCGGTGCCCCCGGTGCCCCCGGTGCTCGCGCCGCAACGGCACAACCGCAACCGCCCCACCGAGCCGCTGCCGCCGCTCACCGGATCGCCGCGTACCGATGCGCGGCTGGAGCGCCTGGAGAACCACCCGTTCTGGAACGCCGACCCGGAAGCGACCGAGCCGCCGCCCACCGAGCGCCCGGCGCACGCCCTGCCGCGCCGCCGGCCGGGCCGGGTCACCCGCCAGCCGGTCGGAGCACTTCTCGCGCTCATCGTGCTCAGCCTGGTGTCGGCGTTCTTCGCCTGGGTCAGCGCCGAGCCGTTCTGGCTGTCGATGGGCCACGGCGAGCGCGGCTACGCGACCACCACCCAGTGCACCGGCTCCGGGGTGGGCCAGCGCTGCGTGGGCCGGTTCGCGGCGGCCGACGGCGGCTTCACGGTCGCCCGGGTCACCCTGCTCGGGGTCGGCCCCGGCGAGCGGGTGGCCGGCACGGTCAGCCCGGCCCGGATGGTCAGCCGGGACAGCCACCGCTCCTACCTCGGCGACACCAGCCCGCTGCTGCAACTGCGCTGGCTGCTCGGCTTCACCCTGGTGCTGTTCTGCGGATACGCGATCGCCGGCGTCACCGGGGCCCGGCGGCTGGAGACCGGCCGGGCCCGGCGCGGCGCCGTGCTGGCCAGCCTCGCCGGACCGCTGTTGCTGCTGGGCGGGTTCCTGATCGCCGCCTGGTGACGGTTACCAGCAGGTGCCGCAGAACGTGTGCGGGTTGTCGTCATGGCCGTTGCCGACGGCCGGGTTGGGCGCCGCGGTGTACGGGTCGGCGTCGAACTCCTTCGCCACCAGCGGATCGTCGACGCTGATCGGCCAGAGCACCGGCGGAGAACCCACGGCCGCCGACGCCTTCGAGATCGTGGCCGAGGCGCAGTCGATGCGCTTGTCACCGGCGGCGACCAGGCACAGCCCGTAGTTGCCGGCCTTGCGCTGCAGCGCCGCGGCCCCGAACCACACCGATTCGCCGGGCTCGGCACTCGGGAACTGCCGGGCGTTCCAGCCGGCCGAGAATCCGCGGGCCGCGTTCTCCTTGTAGACGACGACCCGGAACCCGCCGTACTCCACGGTCGGCGCGCACTGGGTGGCGCTGCCGCGCACCACGTACCAGTTCTGGTGGGTGTCGGTGACGATGTCGTACAACCCGCCGGTGATGCAGGGCGCGCTGTTCCACGGCAGCGTCGTGGCCTGCGCGGCGGTCGGAGCGGCGAGCACGCCGGTCAGCAGGACGACGACCGCTGCGGCGGCGCGACGGAAGCGGGACATCAGGATTCCTCTTCGGTTCTGTTCGCGGCCGGCGTGCCGGCCGGTGGTAGCGGGATGGCGTGCGCGGCGCCCAGGATGAGCGCCAGTTGGAAGCGGTTCTCCACACCGAGCCGGTCCATCAGCACCCGCAGGGTGGTGACGACCGTCCGCCGGCTCAGGCCGAGCCGGACGGCCGCGGCCTCCTCGGTGGCGCCGGCGGCGAGCATGGTCACGACGGCCCGCTCGCGAGTGTTGAGTTCGATGGTGGGTACCTCCCGGCGGTACGACTCGGCGGCGGACCAGACCCGGTCGTACAGCCCCACGAGCTGTGCGACCGCCTCCGGGTCCGCGATCTCGACCGCGCCCGCGCTGAGCTCGAGCGGATCGGCCGGGATCAGTGCCACCCGGCGGTCGAAGATCATCAACTTGATCGGGAGGGACTGTGCGATCCGGAACTCGGCGCCGGGCGGAGCCGGTGCCACGCTGCCGTCGCGGGCCGGGAGGCCGACCGAGCGCATCCGCACGCCCCGGGCGATCAGTGCCCGGTCGAGCGGATCCGCCACCGCCTTCGCATCCGCGGTGATGACGTCCTCGGTGTTGATGGCGAGGTGTTCGTGCCGCTCGCGGCCGGCCAGTTCGGCGATCCGATCCCGGACCAGCGACCGGGACGGCAGTCGCCGCACCGCACCCGGCAGCAGCCGCTCCAGGCGCAGGTCGGTGACCGTGCCGAGGTGCCGGCGGGCCTGCTCGGCCACCAGGATCGGCTCCCGGCGCCGGCGCAGCCGGTCGATCACCTCGGCCGGCGGCCCGGCCGTCCAGAGCCGCTGCGGACCGGTGCCGCCGGGCGCGGCCGCACCGCAGGCGGCCAGTTCGTCGAGCGCCCGGTCGATCCGGGCGGCGGCGACGTCCAGGTGCCGGGCCAGCCACCCGGAGGTGCTGGGTCCGTCCAGGGTGAGGGCACGGAACACGAGGTCGGCGTGGGCGGACAGGCCCCACCGACCGAGCGATGGCACCGCCGTCGGCGTTGCGCGCATCGACAACTCCCCCTCCGTTGTGCAAGCCTGACTACCGCACCGGGCACCCTACTGACCAGGAACCACATCGAGAACTGCGCATCTGCGCAACGGGGTTCCGGTTGCGCAATTGCGCAACTTTCCGGGCGCCGCTGGCCGCCGCCCGCCACCACCGCTCACTCTCTCCCCCGTCATCCGGCATCCGGACAGGGGAGGAGTTAGTCATTCATGGCCGCCCTGGCCCCCCATGACGGTGCGCTCGCCCGGCGCCCGGCGTCACGCCGGCCCGGGCTGGTGCACCAGGGCGTAGACGTCGCGCTTCTTGAGGCCGTACGCGTCGGCGACCGCCTGGATCGCGTCCCGCCGGGACGCACCGGCCCGTTCCCGCTCGGCGACCGCGGCCCGCAGCTCGCCGTCGTCCGGCCGGACCGCCGGACCGGCCGGCGCACCCGCCACCACGAGCGTGATCTCACCGCGCGGTTCCCCGGTGGCGGCCCACTCGGCCAGCTCGGCGAGCGCGCCGCGGCGTACCTCCTCATAGGTTTTGGTGAGCTCCCGGCAGACCGCCGCCGGACGTTCCGCGCCGAACGCCGCGGCCAGGTCGGCGAGCGCGCCGGCGATCCGGTGCGGCGCCTCGAAGAACACCAGCGTGCGCGGCTCGGCGGTCAGCTCGCGCAGGCGGGACCGGCGATGCGAGCCGGTACGCGGCAGGAAGCCCTCGAAGACGAACCGGTCGCTGGGCAGCCCGGACAGTGCCAGCGCGGTGGTGACCGCACTCGGACCGGGCGCCGCGGTCACCGGGAAGCCCGCCTCCAGCGCAGCCCGGACCAGCCGGTATCCGGGGTCCGACACGCTCGGCATGCCGCCGTCGGTGACCACCGCGACCACGGCGCCGCCGGCCAGGGCCTCGACCAGTTCGGGGGTACGCCGCTCGTCGTTGCCCTCGAAGTAGGAGACCACCCGCCCGGTCACCGTGACGCCCAGGTCGCGGGCCAGCCGGGCCAGCCGCCGGGTGTCCTCGGCCGCGATCACGTCAGCCGAGGCCAGGACCTCGCGCAACCGGGCCGACGCGTCGCCGACGTTGCCCAGCGGCGCTCCGGCGAGCACCACCCGGCCCTGAGTGTTCTGGTTCGCAGGCACGGCGAAAGTCCATCACATGCCAGGACGCGCCTCCTGCGGGCGTCGGTTCCCAGGCGCACGTCCTAGGATCGCGGGGTGACGACGGCGACTGCTGAGACAGAGCTCACTCCGGAACCGCCCAGGACGGCGGAGCGCACCGGGGTGCGCGGCGTTCCCGACATCGTCCGGCGCCGGCTGGCCACCCTCGACAACTGGCTCAACCCACACTCGTGGCTGGTGACGCTGCTGGTCGTCGCGATCGGCGCCATTCTGCGGTTCCAAAACCTCGGCCAGCCCAAGGGCTACATCTTCGACGAGGTGTATTACCCGACCGACGCCTGGGACATGCTCCAGCACGGCGTCGAGTGGGACGAGAAGACCAACGGGCCCGCGTACGTCGTCCACCCGCCGCTCGGCAAGTGGATGATCGCGGTCGGCGAAATGATCTTCGGCAACACCGAGCTGGGCTGGCGGTTCCCGGCCGCGGTGGCCGGCACCGTGATGATCCTGCTGCTGGTCCGCATCGCCTACCGGCTGTTCCACTCGGTGCTGCTGGCCGGCGCGGCGGGTCTGCTGATGGCGCTGGACGGCTTCCACCTGGTGCTCTCCCGCACGTCGCTGCTCGACATCTTCATCGGCCTGTGGGTGCTGGCCGCGTTCGGCGCGGTGGTGCTCGACCGCGACCACTACCGGCGCCGGCTGCTCCGCGCCCTGGAGGACGGGTACGACCCGGCCCGCACCCCGGCCGTGCCGCGCATCGTGCCGTGGTGGCTGCTCACCGCCGGCGTCCTGATGGGCCTGGCCTGCGGCGTGAAGTGGAGCGCCGCGTTCTTCCTGCCGTTCTTCGGCGTGCTGGTGCTGGTCTGGCGGTGGCAGGCCCGGCGCTCGGCCGGGATCCGGCAGCCGGTGGTGGCCGGCATCCTCGGCGACATCGGCTGGGGCCTGCTCAGCGTCGTGCTCACCATCCTCGGATACCTGGCCACCTGGACCGGGTGGTTCGTCACCGACACCGGCTACTTCCGGCACTACCGGGAGGCCAACGACATGAGCGAGCCGCCGATCATCGGCGCGTTGCTCAACCTCGTGCACTACCACCAGCAGGCGTACGACTTCCACAGCGGCCTCACCGAGCGGCACATTTACCAGTCCTGGCCGTGGCAGTGGCTGCTGCTCGGCCGGCCGGTGGCGTTCTACTGGAACAACAGCGGCAACTGCGGCGCGCCCAGCTGCGCCCGCGAGATCCTCCTGCTGGGCACGCCGATCCTCTGGTGGTCGTTCCTGCCGGCGCTGTTCGCGCTGGTCTGGTTCGGCATCGCGCGGCGCGACTGGCGGGCCTGGGGCATCGGCGTCGGCGTGGTGGCCGGCCTGCTGCCGTGGTTCTACTACGCCATCAAGGACGGCCGGACGATGTTCGCGTTCTACGCGCTGCCGGCGCTGCCGTTCCTCATCCTGGCCGTGGTCTTCGTGCTCGGCGCCATCATGACGCCGGCGGACGGCGTCGCCACCGGCAAGGAACGCACCGACCGGCAGCTGATCGGCACGGTGGCGGTCGGCGCGTTCGTGGTGCTGGTGGCCCTGTGCTTCGCCTACTTCTACCCGATCTTCGTGGGGCAGCTGATCAGTTACGACAGCTGGTCGACGAGGATGTGGCTGGGCGGCCGCTGGATCTGACCGACTCGATCGGCAGACCGGGGATCCACAGAAGATCCACCCGGAAGATCCACAAATAGGGGCGCGCCCCGATCGCCTGCCACGGGGGAAGCGGGCGATAGGGGCGCGCAAGATGAAGCTTAACGACCTCCGATGTCGGACACAACGGGTCGCTGCCGAAGTTTCAAATTTCGATCATGCCTGTTTGCCAAATCGGACATTTCCCCGTAATCTGCTTTAACCCGATTAATTGCCGCGTGAATTCTTTTCGCTTCCACCTCCGCGGATCAGTCGGGAAAGCGACATCAAATAGTTTGCGGAATTGGCGTAACCTCCTACCGAGTGTCATTATCCCGCAGCTCAGCGCGATCTTCTTCCGGTGGCACACACCGATGTCCATCTGGTCAAACGTGGACGCTCATCATTTCGGCTGATTTCCGGAAAGCGATCATCCGTCATCCCATCGGGTGAGTGATCGCACGATCTCCGTTGATGCTTTTTAAGCTCGCCGCGTGACTTTGCACGAGCGTCAAAACCCGCATTCCGCCGAGCACGACATCCCCGACACCGAGGTGATCTCCGTCGCGATGCCGGCTCCGGTGTTCGTGGACACCACCGGGCGGCGCAGCCGGCTTCTGCGGCGGCTCGCGTACGCGTTCGGCGCTCTGGTCATGGTCTACGGCGGCCTGATCAGCGTGAGCCTGGCCGGTGGACCGGTGCGCTCCAGTGCCGTGCTGCCGCTGCCCGGGCTGGCCGAGAAACTCGACGAGCCGGAGCCCCAGCCGAAGCCGACACCGGCACCCACGCCGAGCCAGCCGCCGACGGCCACCTACGTCACCGACGCCCTGCCGCGCCGCACCGCCGCACCGCGCTCGGTGGCGCCGCGCGTCGAGTCGACCCGGGCCAGCAGCCCGGCGACGGCCCGGCCGGCGGCCACCCGGACGACCGCGCCCAAGCCGGCCACCACCACCACCAAGCCGACCGAGTCGACGACGACGCCGCCGGCGACCGGCCCGGTCACCACCGCGCCGACCACCACGCCGCCGGTCGTGGTCGAGGAGAAGCCGGTCGCGCCCGAGCCGCCGCCGGCCGGCGGCGGTCAGAGTGGTGGCGGTCAGGGCGGCGGCGGTCAGGGCGGTGGCACCCCGGTCGAGACGAAGTCGACCACGGAGCCGGTCACCGAATCCACGTCGCTGCCCGCCCCGAAGCCCGACGAGCCGAAGCCCAGCAGCGCCCCGGACCCCGAGGCGTCGGCGTGAGTGCCGCCCGCCGGGCACGCGGCCGCGCGCGCGGACCCGTCCGCCGCCGGCTGCTGCCCAAACCGCGGATCGTGCTGGGGACGCTGCTGCTTGCGGTCTTCGTCGGAGTGCTCGTCGTGCAGGCGTACATCAACGCCGAGTTTCGCGGCGACCACCTGGAGAGCGAGGTCGGCGACCAGAGCGGCGTCCCGGCGGCGATCCGCTCCGGCGGGCCGGTCATCAACACCACCGGCGGCCAGGAGAGCAGCAGCCGGATGCCGGCCAAGACCATCGCGCTCACCTTCGACGACGGTCCCGACCCGGCCTGGACCCCGAAGGTGCTCGACCTGCTGGCCGAGCACGACGCGCACGGCACCTTCTTCGTGGTGGGCTCCGAGGTGGCCCGGCACCCCGAGCTGGCCAAGCGGATCACGGCGCGCGGCAATGAGCTGGGTCTGCACACGTTCACCCACCCCAACATGCAACGGATCGCACCCTGGCGGCGCTCGCTCGAGCTGTCCCAGACCCAGGTGGCAATCGCCCGGGCCACCGGCGTGCACACCAACCTGGCCCGCTTCCCGTACTCGTCCAAGGCCGACGCCATCGACGAGGTGAACTGGCGGATCATCAAGGACGCCGGCAAGCAGGGCTACCTCGTGGTGGTCAACGACCTGGACAGCCAGGACTGGCAGCGGCCCGGGGTCGAGCAGATCCTGCGCAACGCCACCCCGCAGGGCGACGCCTCGGCGGTCATCCTGTTCCACGACTCCGGCGGCGACCGTACACAGACCCTGGCGGCGCTGGGCCAGTTCATCCCGGCGATGAAGGAACGCGGCTACCGCTTCACCACGATCACCGAAGGGCTCAACCAGAGCATCGCGGCCGCCGCGGCTCCGGTACCGGAACTGCCGGAGAACCCGCCGGCCGCCGAGCGCGACGTCTGGCGGGGCGCAGCCGTGATCTGGACGGTCGGTGCTGCCGACGGCATGGTCTGGGTGATCGCGATCCTGTTCCTGGTGGTCGGTCTGCTCACCATCGGGCGTACCCTCCTCCTCCTGCTGCTCGCCACCCGCCACGCCCGGCAGCGCCGCAAGCCCGGCTGGAGCTGGGGCCCGCCGGTCACCGAACCGGTGTCGGTGATCGTGCCGGCCTACAACGAGAAGGAGGGCATCGAGGCGGCGGTGCGCTCGCTGGCCGGCGGCGACTACCCGGCCATCGAGGTGGTGGTGGTCGACGACGGCTCCACCGACGGCACGGCGGCCATCGTGGAGCGGATGGCGCTGCCCAACGTCCGGGTCATCCGGGTGCCCAACGGTGGCAAGTCGAACGCCCTGAACACCGGCATCGCGCTGGCCAAGCACGACCTGATCGTGACCGTCGACGGCGACACGATCTTCGAGGAGGACTCGATCCGGATGCTGGTGCAGGCGTTCGCCGACCCGACCGTGGGCGCGATCGCCGGCAACGTCAAGGTCGGCAACCGGGAGCGGATGGTCGCCGCCTGGCAGCACATCGAGTACGTGATCGGCTTCAACCTGGACCGTCGCCTCTACGAGGTACTTAACTGCATGCCGACCGTGCCCGGCGCGATCGGCGCGTTCCGCCGCGAGGCACTGCGCCAGGTCGGCGGGATCAGCGACGAGACGCTGGCCGAGGACACCGACGTGACCATGGCGCTGTGCCGGGCCGGTTGGCGGGTGGTGTACGAGGAGCGGGCCAAGGCCTGGACCGAGGCGCCGACCACCCTGGAGCAGCTGTACCGGCAGCGCTACCGGTGGAGCTACGGCACCATGCAGGCGATGTGGAAGCACCGCCGGGCGCTGTTCGACACCGGTCCGTCCGGCCGGTTCGGCCGGGTGGGGCTGCCGTTCCTGACCCTGTTCGGGGTGGCGCTGCCGCTGCTCGCCCCGGTGGTCGACGTGATGCTGGTGTACGGCCTGGTGTTCTGGGAGCTGCGCGACACCGTGACGGCCTGGCTCGGCATGCTGTGCCTGCAACTGTTCACGGCGGCGGTGGCGTTCCGCTTCGACAAGGAGTCGCTGCGGCCCCTGTGGCGGCTGCCGCTCCAGCAGTTCGCCTACCGGCAGCTGATGTACCTGGTGCTGATCCAGTCGGCCACCACCGCGCTGACCGGCGGCCGGCTGCGCTGGCACAAGCTGCAGCGGGCCGGGCTGGCCCCCCGAGGTCAGGGCGTTCCCCCGCCGCCCGTGCCGGCTCAGGGCCTAGCCCCGGAGGTCGACACCTGGCCGCCCACCCTGGACCAGACTCGCCGGGAGCCCCGGCACCCGGCCTCCGGACGCGCGGTGGCCCGGCCGGTGGTGCCGACCCAGACGCCGCCGGGTTACGACCCCGAGGACCTACCGTCAGCCGGCTCGCCCCCGGGTGGCGGCTCCGGCCCGGTCTACACCGGGTAACGCGCCGGCCCGCACCCGCCCGATCTGCAGCCGGGCGCGGTGCGGGCCGGCGACAAACCGGGCCGGCTAAAAGTCAGGCCGCGACCAGGTCGGCGATCTGCTCGGCCGTGGTGGGCTGGGCGAACGGGAACACCACGTGCAGCGAGGTCCCGTCGCCGGGCCGGTCGGCCAGCGCGACCGTGGCGTGGTGCGCGTCCAGGATCTTCTTGGCCACCGCGAGTCCCCGATCGGGGCCCGGGATCTCCGACGGGTGGGCGATCGCGCCGTAGTAGAGGTGCGGGAACAGCTCGGGACGGATGCCGTCGGGCATGTCCATGTCGTCCAGCCGCACGGTCGGTCCGGACTCGATCTCGGTGCCCACCCGCACCCGGCCGCCCGACGGCGTGTACTTGACCGCGGCGAACAGCAGGTGGGTGAGCACCTGCTCGAGACGTACCGGATCCGCGATGATCGGCAGCGCCGGCCCGCCGGCCTGGTTGAGGATCCAGATCTGCTTGGTGGCCGCGATCGGCCGCACCGCCTCGACCGCCCGCTGGGTGACCCGGGTCAGGTCGATCTGCCGCATGTGCAGGCTCTCGCTCCCGACGCCGACTTCGGCCATCGTGGTGAGGTGCTGCAACAGGTCGAGGAAGCCGCGGATGTGCCCCGCGGTGGCCCGGCCGACCAGTTCGGCCATCTCGGCGTCGTGCATGCCGGTGCTGCCGAGCTTGTCCAGGTACGACGACATCAGCCGCAGCGGCGCCCGCAGGTCTCCGCCGACGAGGTTGGCCAGGTCGTCCTTGCGTCGCTCCAGCTCCTGCAGCCGGGCCGTGGTGTTGGCCAGCGCGATGGCGTGCCGGCGCATCTCGATCTGCGAGGTCACCTGCCGGGCCAGCGCCCGCAGCGCCTGCAACTGCTCGATGTCGAGCTGGCGCGGCTCGTTGTCGATCACGCAGAGCGTGCCGAGTGCGTGCCCCTCGGTGGTGATCAGCGGCGCGCCGGCGTAGAGCCGGATGCCGCCCTCCATGTCCACCGTCGGGTTGTCGCTGAACCGGGCGTCCTTGGTGGCGTCCGGCACCACCAGCAGATCCTCGCCGAGGATCGCGTGCGCGCAGAACGAGAGGTCGCGCGAGGTTTCGCAGAGATCCATCCCGACCCGGGCCTTGAACCACTGGCGATCCGTGTCGACCAGCGTGACCAGCGAGACAGGCGTGCCGCACACGTTCGCCGCGAGCGCCACGATGTCGTCGAAGTCCTGCTCGGGAGCGCTGTCCAGGATGTCGAGCCCGTAGAGCGCGGTGAGCCGGTCGGTTTCGTTGTCGGGCAGGGGAGCTTTCATGCGTCACCTCCGAAGACTTGCTCCAGAGATACCACGCAAAAGTAGCAATTTTCGCGTTTCGGGCTGCCACTAGGGTTCCTACCATGCACCTGGCAGAGGTGACCCCCGACAATTTCGCGGCCGCGATCGCGCTGCGCATCCGCGACGACCAGCAGGATCTGGTGGCCCCGGTGGTGAAGTCGCTGGCCGAGGCGTACCTCTATCCCGACTATGCCTGGCCTCGGTTGATCTACGACGGCGACCAGGTGGTCGGCTTCCTGATGGCGTTCCTGAACTTCCCCCGCGACGACGGCCGCGAGCCGCGTTCCGGCCTGTGGCGCCTCAACATAGCGGCAGATCATCAGGGTCAGGGGTACGGCCGATTCGCCGTGCAAGAGGTCTGCGCTGAGCTCCGCCGACGAGGCGCCACCGAGGCCTACGTGAGCTGGGAACCCCGCGCGGGCGGCCCGGAACCGTTCTACCGCAGGCTGGGTTTCCGCCCGACCGGCGAGATCATGGGCGGCCAGACCGTCGGCGTGCTCTCGCTGGGAGTTCCTTAAAGATCAAAATCAACAGCAGCAGGGGTACGAGGGCCACGACGCCCACGGCATAGCCGATCCACGCCAGCCACGGCCGGTGCGCCGCGTGATCACCTCACCCCGGACGATGCCGCGGACGCCGTCGCCTGCCGAAGGCGCTCGCTGAGCTCCATCGCGAGTGCGGACTGCCGTTCAACGCGGGCGGCCCAGTCGGCCGCGAGCTCCTCCGGATCCATCGACAAACTTCCCCCAAAGCTTGGCCGATGAGTCCAGGTCAGTCCGACCACGCTGAGTGATCTTCCCATCGCCGCCGCCGCCGCAGAAGAAACGTCCGCGCCCGGACCCAGCGCTCCGGACACACCCCTCGCCGCCGCAACGCCGCGAGACCCGCCTGCGCCGCCTGTACCCCCAGGACCGCCGCCAGCCCACCCACCACGGCTTGCGCCAGATCCGCCCACGTGAGACCCATCAGTGCCCCTCTCCCCCGATCAGGCACGCGCATCCAAGCTTCGGCCATGGTCCAGAGCCGGGCGGCCGAGCCCGGGTTGCTCGGCGAACATGCGATTAGTGCCCCGGCCGATCCGCTGGAAGGCGTCGGCAAGCAGCGGACTGCGGGGAGAGCGGCGCCGTCGCGATCTCCGGTTCGACAACGTCGCGAGGACGCGGTCCGAGGCTCGCCTCCACCAGCCAAGTTATGCGCAATGCTACGCACGAGCGCATGCCTCAAAAGGCGGTCCAGGAACCAAAAGCGGGCACTCGGTTGATCCGAGAACCCGCTTTGGCTTGATGTTTGTT